>JANQEU010000083.1 GCA_028278225.1 Cyclobacteriaceae bacterium | reverse complement strand
TGAAGAGGGGATCTTCATGACAATTCAGGAAAAGATAGGAGAGGATTATATATTAAACGGGATTGAAGGATTTGTGCGTGGCATGCCTAAAGCTCATGGTGGACTCATTCAGCTATTGAGAGGTGTTTTTTTTAATATATCACTGAGCCATTATTCCGGCATCGTTGAGGAATTGTATTTCTACGGAAAAAGAGACAAGTATTTGACCCATAGTTGTCATTAGCCATTCTATTCCAGGCTTAAACCACTTCAAAATCAACCCACTTAACTATTACATACGGAAGCACGGAAACACCGGATTTCAAAAAAATCCCGATCATGCGGATCGGGATTTTTCGGGATTGTAAATAAGATAAGAACCTCACTGCTTCACAAACAAGCGCCTGAATTCTTTGGTCGTATCGGCAATCACCACAAGATAAGACCCGCGAACTAATCGATCGGTCCTGATCAGGATCTTCGATCCTTTCGTCGTGATCTCACTTTTCATCTCCGCACCGGAAAGATCAAACACCGCTACTTTCAGCGACTCCATGTCAAGGTTCGTTGTGGCTATCGTCAATACATTTTCGACAGGATTGGGATACATCGCAATGACAGGTAGCTGCATGTAATCATCCCCGGTCTCCGGTACATCTGTCACATTCACAACAATGGTCTGACGGGTAATATCGATCCCATTGCTGATCTCTATCTCTACTTCATATTGGTTGTCAATGTCCGCATCTGCGGGATTTTCAAAATCCGGGGGCATGAAGAAGGACAGATCCCTTCCGGAAAGACTGAACATATCCTGATCGGCGCCCCCCTCAATAGCGTAAGTCAGTTCAGCTCTTCCGACCGCATTGGTGTCGCCCAGGGTCAGGGCCGGGGTAGTGTTTTCCGGGATACTGATCAAGAAAACGGAGCTGAATTCCAGGGTCTCATTTTTGTACGCCCTGGCAGTTGGAGCCAGATCATCCACTAGTTCATACCAGGCGATCTTGTCATCACCGTATGAAGCCGAAAGAATGTCCACATCCCCGTCTCCATCCACATCCGCAGTGATAACGCTTTGAGCATTATCTGCTTCAAAAGTCACAATTCTTTCAGTAAAGCTCTCGCTGCCATTATTTTCATACCAGGCAATCTTATCATCATCGTTAGAAGTCGAGAGAATGTCCACATCTCCATCTCCATCTATATCAGCAATGGCGACGCTTTGAGCGCCGTCCGCATTGGTACTTACTACCCGTTCGGTAAAGCTCCCACTACCATTGTTTTCATACCAGGCAATCTTGTCATTAAACCAGGAAGCGGACAGAACGTCCACATCCCCATCCCCATCCACATCAGCGGTGGCAACACTTATAACAAAAGGCGTATAGGTACTCACTATTTTTTCGTTAAAGTTTCCACTGCCATCGTTTTCGTACCAGGCAACCTTATCATCAAACGCAGAAGCCGAGAGAACGTCCACATCCCCATCTCCATCCACATCGGCAGTAGCGACTTCCCAAGCGCCATTTGCATTGTCGCTTACTATCCGTTCGGTAAAGTTCTCATTGCCATCATTTTCATACCAGGCAATTTTATCGTCATGCTCAGAAGCCGAGAGAATGTCTACATCCCCATCTCCATCTACATCGGCAACAGTGACACTGTAGGCGCCTTGTGCATTTGCGCTTACTTCCCATTCCGTAAAATCCTCATTACCATCGTTTTCATACCAGGCAATCTTATTGTCGCTCGAAGAAGCTGAAAGGATATCCATATCTCCATCCCCATCCACATCGGCAGCAGTGACGCTATAGGCGCCCTGTGCATTGGTACTAACCGTGTGACTATCATAACCGATGCCAGAAGGGAATGAAACCGATCCTGTGGCTGCCGTAAAGCGAAAACTGTACGAAACCATTGCCACACCGGTCGTGACCGTCACGTCGATCACTTCTCCCGCCCAGAAATCAACCGCAGGGTCAAATGTGATCGTGGTTATACCCTGTCCGGTGAATGCTCCGTCGATCAGGCCGGTCTGTGAGCCCCTCACCATGATATTGTTAGATGTCACATGATCAGCATGGGGGGCTACATCAAAAGTGATCTCGATATTCGCGTCGCGGGACACATGATTTTCATGATTCCCAGGAGAAGTGAATATGATCATGCTTGTAATTCCGTCTATCACGGTAAGCGTAAAAATTTGCTCCAGCGTAGCCCCGGCCCAGTCGGTGACCTGCACCCGGATGCTGTAGCTGCTTTGGGTTTCATAGTCAAAAGTGACGGCTGTGTACAACTCATCCCCGGTAATGGTGAAACCGGCATTGTCGGCATCCCCCTCGCCGCTCACCAGGGCATAGGTATGGGTATCTCCTTCATCTGCATCGGTAGTACTAAAAGTGCCGATCAGCGTGCCGATAGTCACATGCTCACTAAATGCATCGGCCGAAAGAGACAGCGCCGAGGGAGCGGAATTAGCCACACCTTCGTACCAGGCAATCTTATCATCATTGAGCGAAGCCGAAAGGATATCTACATCTCCGTCCCCATCCACATCGGCAGT
>JANQEU010000018.1 GCA_028278225.1 Cyclobacteriaceae bacterium | reverse complement strand
TAGGGCCGTGTTGGAGGAGAGCCGTTTGGTCCGCCATCCGGCGGATGGGCAGGCCAACCGGGAAGGCCGTGGGTTTTTCATTTTCCGAAGGCTTTTTGCCAACTTTTTGGCCTCAAAAAGTTTGAGCCCGCCTGGCTTGAAGGCAAAAGGATAACAGGGAGCAAAGCAGGATGTAACGAAGAGGTAACAAGTGCTATAAGGCCTTTCCCTGTGCTTCCGGGTTCTCCAACCTGACAGCAATGCAATTGCGGCCAAGCGGGAATAATTCACATGTCGAACTATAAAAAATCATTTTTTTCACCGGAAATCATAGACAAAATGTGACGGAAGGATGTGATCCATACGTAATACCGTTTCTTTTCAGAAACACTGCCTTATTTTTATTGCAAACAGCAACATGTTAGGTTATTGCTGCAACGGTTGGTTTGTATACTCCGCTCTCGCTGGTTGTATGTGCAGGCGTAGCAACCGGACGATCTATAGAAGAATAAAAAGTGGAAAATGGAATGAATGTGAAAACACTTTGGAGATATCATTTAATCACACTTACACCAATTGTGATTTTAAGTGTGTTATACGGATATCATATATTATCCAATTTAGCATTTGGTATTTTAATGACCATTTACGCATTTAGTTTCCGAACCTGGGTTGACTTCAAGCGCCTGAAAGAATTAGGCTACATTACCGGAAGAGAAAGTTACTGGACCAAATTTCGGTTAAGATTTGAGCACTTCCGTATGCTTATGTTGGGAACAAAAACCCATAACAATAAATAAATGTGAAAGCACCTTTTCTCGTTGCTGCCGGATCTTCCTACCTGACAACGATACATCAGACCTCTCCCGGCGCAGGCGTCCGATTTGTGCTTTTGACCACTCCAACTCAATTCCTTACTACTACCTTGAGCCTTCCGGAAATATCCTCGGTTTCGTCTAGAATTTCCAGGATGTAGACGCCATTCAGCCCGTTTGTTCTGATCTTTGACTTTTTGCCGCCGCCGGCCATCAAGGTTTTTTCTGTGATGACCTTACCGGTAAGATCGAGAAGCCGGACTTTGATATTTTTACCGGCTGGCCGGCCAAAATCAACGATTATCTCCTCACCGGCAGGATTGGGATAAACCCGCGGGTGACGGAGGTCGTCCGTCGCAGTGGCCAGGATACGGCCTATGGTGATGATGTCATCCTTTGCAAATGCAAAAAAGTCATACCGGTTGACACCGTCGCTTTCGCTGATCTCGAATTCCTGAAATGCATTGGGATCGAGTGGGATCCCCGGAATGTGGATGTTTAGCTTGTACCAGCCGGAGGGAATGCCCTCGAAAAATACCTCCCCGTTATCATCAGTCTCCTTGTATGAGAACAGGACATATTCCTGCTCCGAGCTCCTGCCACCTCCCGTCGTTTCCTTCCTTCGTAACGTACAGCCTGCACCGCTGACTTTAGACTTTGTATCAGGATTATGAAATTCGACACTCACCATGACCACGGCCTCTCCGGTCATGGCCTGCTTCGTCGCCCTTTGCATCCAAATAGTATCTGAAATAATGTCTGTCAACTGCAAAGTGTCCGCATCCTGCCAGTCGATTGCGTTTTTGAAAAAGGTGGGTATCAGTCTGACGCTGTCCATGTCCTCAGTCCCCGGATCTTTGATGGCGATATAGCCGGGGGCAGGACTTACATGTACGATATACGCGCCTGACTCAAGATCGTCAAACACGATCTTATCATTTTCAATTTGCATGACCCTGATCGTATCAAAAGGACCGGGTCCGGCAATTTTGAATAATGTCGCTTCCCCTTCATTCAGGACGCCTGTAGAACCGTCCTTAAACTCGAATAGCGGCGTAATTTCTATCCGGCCGGATGCCTCATTGCCTTCTGTATTGCTATTTAAGCGGTCCTGGGCTGTAACCGATCCGGCAGCGCCCATCAGAAACAGAAACAACGTCAATAGTATTTCCGGCTTTTTCATGCATTGTAGCCCCACCCTGAATTGTTTCCGGTCGGACTGTGAAGTGATCCTGTTATTCTCCTTTGTAGATCCGGACCACTATCTCGCCATTCTCAGTCACGTATCCCCTGTACATTCCGGCCGAACTGAAAGGCATGGATACATTTCCATCCTTATCCAGTGCGATCAATCCGCCTGTTCCGCCCAGATCTGCAGTTTGATCGATTGACGCTGTCGCCGCTTCATCTACAGTGTATCCCTTATATTTCATCAGGGCCGAAACTTCATATGCTGAAACGGACCTGATGAAAAACTCACCGTGCCCTGTGGCCGAAATGCCGGCTGTAGCGTTGTCACAGTAGGTTCCTGCGCCGATGATGGGGGCGTCGCCTACCCTTCCCCATTTTTTATTGGTCATACCGCCTGTAGAGGTGCCGGCACACAAATTTCCATTATCATCCAGTGCCACAGCGCCTACGGTGCCGTACTCCTTCCTCGCCCTGAGTTGCTCCAGTCTCCAGTCGGTTTTAAAGTAGTCCGGGTCCACGATCTCCATGCCCTGACCTTCGGCAAATTCCTCCGCTCCCGTGCCTGTCAGCATCACGTGCACCGAATTTTCCATCACCTCAAATGCTGCGTCGATAGGGTTTTTTATCGTCCTTACACCTGCTACGGAGCCGGCATTGCGATCGGATCCCCTCATGATCGAGGCATCCAGCTCGTTTTCCTCATCGGCCGTGAAGACAGCACCTTTACCGGCATTAAACAGGGGTGAGTCTTCCATCACGTTTATGGTTTTTATGACAGCTTCACAGCTTTCGCCACCATTTTTTAATATTTCATAACCGGCTTGCAGCGCCTCCGAGAGTTTGTTACGGTAGGCTTTCTCCCGCTCGTCCGTCATATTTTCCTTCTTAATGGTACCCGCACCGCCATGGATCACCAGGACGACCTTTTGTGCCTGGCTTGTCGATGGCGCCATCGAGGCAGAGTTCTTCCCGGTTTTTGTGCAGGAGAACGAAAACAGGATGACTAAAATCAGGGAAAATATTGCAGACTTGCTCATCGGGTTAATTTTTAATTTTTAGCAATTGAATTAGATTAGCGGAAATTTCGTACCGGCTCTTAAAATTGTTGGATTATGACAGAAAAAACAAAATACTCCCCTGATGAACTCAAGGAATTCGAGGATCTGATCCACGAGAAGCTTGAGAATGCGAAGAATGAACTGCAGGCATTGAGGGGCTCACTCACGAGAAGTGCGGATGAGGGAACAGATGATACATTCGGAAATGTGAAAACGCTGGAAGACGGAGCAGATACGGCGGAAAAAGAACAGCTTTCGCAACTGGCCGCACGACAGCAAAAGTTTATCAATAACCTTGAAAATGCCCTGGTCAGGATTAAAAACGGGACTTATGGCATTTGTGTGGATACGGGAAAACTGATCAGTAAAGAACGCTTGCGGGCCGTTCCGCATACGATGCATTCCATAGAGGCGAAGCTGGGCAAGAAGTAGTGGATTTTCTCTCCAATCATGTCGAGGCTTTGGTGTTTTGCTCACCAAAACCCATCAATGAGAAGGACCTGCAAAGCTGCCTGAAGGAGATGTTTGAGGCTGATGTGCCTATTGAAGATATCGAAAGCAGCCTGAAAAAAGTGAAGGAGAAATTTGACGACGAACAATATTCATTTAGCCTGGTCAAAAGCGGAGGAGGGTATCAGTTCCTGACAAAACCGGCCTACCAGACCAGTATTAGTATACTGCTAAAACAGCAATCCAAAAAAAGGCTCTCAACCTCTTCGCTTGAAACACTGGCTATCATCGCCTACAAACAGCCCGTCACCAAATCCGAAGTAGAACAGATCCGGGGGGTGAATTGTGACTATGCGATCCAAAAACTGCTGGACAAGGAACTGGTCGAGATCCAGGGAAAGGCTGACACGGTCGGGCGACCCATTATTTACGGTACAAACCGGAAGTTCATGGATTATTTCGGGATCAATGACCTGAAAGAGCTGCCGACGCCCAAGGACTTTGCCATGGAGGACAACACCATCGGTGATTCCAACGACTGATGAATAAAAAACCCACCCGCCCCGGGAGGAAAACGGCGACTTCCGAAAGTGCTGTGTCCTCACCAAAAGCATCGAGGTTAAATAAATTCATAGCCAATGCCGGTGTATGTTCCCGTCGTGATGCTGATGAACTTATCAGGCAGGGTAAGATCAAAGTAAACGGGAAGGTCGTCCGGGAACTTGGAACAAAAGTGAGGCCCGGGGACAAAGTGTTCTACGAGGGGAAGCTATTACGGGCTGAAAAACTTCGCTATGTACTGCTGAATAAACCGAAGGATTTTATAACGACTGTGGACGATCCCCAAAACCGGAAAACCGTCATGAGGCTGGTGGAAAAAGCCTGTGACGAGCGGATTTTCCCGGTGGGGAGACTGGACCGGCATACGACAGGACTATTGTTATTTACCAACGATGGTGATCTGGCAAAACGACTGACGCATCCCTCGCATAAGGTGAAAAAGATCTACAGGGTGGAGTTGGACAGGCCCATCACCCATGCAGATTTCGAGGCGATCTTAAAAGGGGTCACACTTGATGACGGGGTGGTAATGATTGATGAACTGGCAATCATTCAGGAGGACAAAAAGGGGCTGGGCATTGAATTACATGTAGGCAGGAACCGGGTCGTCAGGAGGGTATTCGAGCACCTCGGATACGGCGTGGTCAGGCTTGACCGGGTTATGTTTGGGCCGCTGACAAAAAAGGACCTGCCACGTGGCAAATGGCGTCATTTAACTGAAAAAGAAATAAGAATCTTACTCAGATCAGGCCAGTGATCCTCAGTACATGACCTTTCAGTTCAAAGTTGAACTTAACAATGTCAGATCTTTATTTATGATCAGATGTACCGCATCCGGTGAAGTATCAACGTCAAGACCGGGATTGTACGGGCCGCTGCTCCCGAAGAAGTTGATGCAGTTGTCACTGACCTTGTAAGTCTTATTTGTAAAGTACGGACCTGTGCCGCCAAAGGTGCGGAGTCTGTCCGGGTCACCATCGGGAGTGAGTTTTAAAATATAAAGATTGGTGTCGGTGTTTGAACCGCCCGCAGAAATGACCCGGCCATTGAAATCAGTTATTTCATTGAAATTTCCGGTTACCAGGTATCCGTCTGAAAGGATATCGACATTAACAATGTCTCCTTTGAAATTAATGCGCTGTTGCCATCCGAAATCTCCAAGAATGTTGTAGCTGACGATGATAAGTCCGGAATTTTGGAAAATATCATTCACGTAATCAGACCCCTTGAAGGTGACGAGCAATGAATTTGACCGCTCCACATAAGTGATGGTACGTGGATAATCTCTGATGTTCAATCGCTGGCTCAGTTTTTCTTCCCCGGCCTCATCCAGCATCATGAGGTGGTTGATCCTGTCGCCGGTATCGGGGTTCACTCCGTTCAGTATAAAGGCACAGCCGCCCGGGACAACCTGAATGGCGGCTATCCTGGTATGAGCGTCAAATCCTGCGCTGTCAATTTGCAACAGGTATTCCTTGTACCAACCTACGTTTCCTTCCGGGGAGATGCCGGCAAAATAGGCCTGTGTTTTACCCTCAGCTTCATTTTTCTTAATCCCGGCAACAAAAGCGGATCCGTCAAAATTTACAATCTTGTGTGTAGTCAGGTGTTCGGGAGTAAGTGATTCGTCGTCCACAGGAAAGGAAATTTCCATTGGTATATTACCTCCCCGGTATCTGGCTTCCGTGATCGCTGCTGAATCAGCGCTGAACTGGTCAAACAGCACGGATCTTATGTTACTAACATAACTGCTGAAATCACTTTGATTCTCACTTCGTTCCGAATCCACGTATTCCGCAATGCCGGGCTGACCATTGTACTGTTGATCCAGGACACTCCCGTACTTGGCATGGGTCAGTAGCGTATTTCGTATCATCACATCTGACAAAATAGTGTCCGCATTGGCGATCTTGTTCAGCATCTGACCATAGAGATACAGCTTTCTGTCAAACTCGATCGTGGATGAAGTATCCATGGTTTGGCTCAGGAGTTTCTGATACATCAGGTCATGCTTGACTTCCTTATAAAGCAAAATGGGCTCGATAACGGATTGCAGATCATATTTTCTCAGTGTAAAGAGCAGTTCCTTTGAAATATCCAGTGGCTCAAATGATTCCCGGATATAGTCTGATTCGGCAGCGGCCAATATCCCGTTCACCCGCCTGTCTTCAGCGATCAGATCATCGCGCAAACTGTTGATATTGGCATTGATATAAGCCCGGGTATCGTCGATCCACTTTGCATAATTCCAGATACGGATCCTGTTTTCCAGAAAATTGATCTGCGCGGAAAATCCATCCAGCCTGTAGACTTCAATTACCTCAATTTCCAACTCCTGGTCATAGTTGATAGGAAAGGAGTCTGTCAGTGACTTGTATTCCGAGAAATACCTTAGTGCATTGTCATATTCGGTTCTGATCTGTTCAAATTCCTGGTCAAGCTGGTCATTGTACAATAGGATGAGGTCATTGAATGTTCGATATCGTCCCACAAGACCCGAGAAAAGCTTATGGGCCTTGTCGTAATGACTGAAGCTCCTGGTGAAACTATCGTATATGGGCGGCGCCTTCTCAATGAATTCTTCCAGCACAGGGGTTGCCATGTCCATCATGTTCTGCAGGGTATCTAAAGTAACGACGACCCTGCCGCGACTATCGTAAGTTCCGAAATTCACATAATACTCGGGATTCTTATCGACATCTCTTTGCGTGACCTGTATCCTGGCTTTCCTGAAATGTTCTAGCGCCTTACGCGCATTTCCGTTTTTATACTCGAATTCGGTCAGTATGTCACTTTCATTGAACCGGCTCCAGTACACGACCCCCAGCTGAAAATTGATACTGGTATTTTCTGGATCGATAGCCTGCCATCTTTTCAGCATCGGCGGGATCCCCGAAGATGGAAGTGCCAGGATCTTCGGGAGTTCATCTTCATATCTCTCTCTTCTTTGGGCTGTGATTTGCCCTGCCAGAATCAGAGAAAGTGATATTATCAGCAACTTTTTCATGTTAGATGGACAATATTTTTAATACAACCCTTCTGTTCTTTGCCCTGTTTTCCTCGGTATCATTCGGTACCACAGGATCACTCTCACCAAGACCGTTTGCCACGAATCTCTGGTCATCGATCTTACTTTCAATCAGGAATTTAACCACACTTTCGGCCCTACGTTCCGAAAGGAATTGATTATACTCAGCTGATCCCACATCATCGGTATGTGCATTTATTTCCACCTGGAGGGTCGGATTTTCTCTCATCAGGTCAATTACCCGTTGTAATTCCGCATAGGAAATTTCGTCAAGCAAATCGGAATTACTGGCAAACAGTATGTCTTTGAGCGTCAGATCAGCTCCTACTATCAGGGGCTGGAGATTCAGTTGGATTCCGACATTCAGGTCCTGCAACCCCCCTCCGTCTCCGGAATCCCCTGCGGCAACCAGTATGGGCTGCCCGGGTGGCGTCACATCGATCACCGTACTATTGAATGCATAGCCCTGATCGCTTGTAGCTTCTATTTCGTACCTGTCCCCTACACGGAGCGCCACCGTTTCATTGCCATCCGTGACTATTACCTCATCCCGGTTTTGATTCCGGATCCGTACCCGGGACCTTATGCGTCCGTTGTTGGTAAGGTCTGCAATTTTGATATCCACATCACGTTTGGTAGGGAACATTTCGACATCGCGCTCAAAGTCGCGATATACCACCAGACCGGATACATCAAAGGTGAACACTTCCCTTTGAAAATTTTCCTTTTCTATACTGATCTCATAAATGTTTCCCAGGGGCAGGTCGACCTCAATTTTGCCATCCGCCCTGCTCTCCACATTCTGCATAGCACCGGATTGTCCCTGCGCCCTGACTTGGATGTTTGCAATGATCGGCTCGAAAATGTCGATATCATAAACATTGAGATGGAGTATGGCCGACGGATACAAGACGATATTCTGGTCAAGTTCACGATATTCATCCTGGTCACTGAGATCGTAAAAGAACGACTGTGACGTAAAGCCATCACTTTTCACTTCCACATTGTAGTTGCTCCCGACGGCCAGCACTATTGAATAAAAGCCATCGTTCGGGTTATTACCCACTTTCATCACCTCCTGTGAGGTAAAAGCATCACTTACTATGATCTCCGCCGAAATTCCCTGACCATTGTCACCGTTGGTAATATACCCTTCGATAATGTTGTTTTTGAACTGGCGCAGGTGAGGAGGTATCTCGACCGAATAGATGTCACGGGAGTCATAAACGTAATATAAAATGTCTCCTTCTGCCGAGATACTGGCAAACTGGTCAGTCTTTTCCGTATTTATGAATTCGAAAGCTTTGGGGAACTGCCAGTCACCGGTGGCATCCAATTGTGTTTGATACAGGTCGTATTCCCCGAGACCTCCCAGCCGGTTTGATGCAAAGATCAGGCTTTTATTATCGGCCATTATTCTCGGGGCCTTTTCACAGTCCTGGTTGATGGGATAGGGGAGCTTTTGAGGCTCTGACCAGGAGCCGTCCGGATTCCGGGCGGAACTATAAATGCTATAGCAGGCCCTTGTTCCCCAGATCTTCTGGAGATCCCTGTCACTTGGCCCGTCAAAATTTTGCTTCACAAAATAGAGCGTTTCACCGTCTGCGGATATCGAAGGGAAGCCTTCATAACCGGCAGAGTTGACAGGAGGCCCTACATTTTGCGGAGTGGACCAGGTTCCTCCCGATTCTCTTGTGGAGAAATAAATATCCTCACTGCCCAGGCCGTCCCTGAATGAAGCGAAGAAGTAGAGATAGTTGCCGTCAAAGCTGACGCTCGGTCCGCCAATCAGGTCGGTGCTGTCACCGTAATTGTTTATCGCATCAATGGGAATAGGGGCTTCCCATTGATCACGGGACTTTCTTGATTCATACAGGCGGTAATTTCCATCCTTGTTCGATTCAATGATCATGGTCTTGCCGTCGGCGGAGATTGAGGGGGCATAGTCGATGGCCGGGCTATTGAAGGCGTCAATGGGTTTGGCAGTTGACCTGTAGTAAATGATGGTATCCCGCAATGTTCTTAGCGTATCCGGTTGGGCCTGGATATTGTGATAAGCCAACCACGCCGGGAGTAGAACAACAAGAAGTCGGATGGTCTTTACGATTTTCATTTTCCAAGCATTACGAAAGCTCCCCAATAATATGGATTGGCATAATCTTTTTTCACGGTTTGTATTGCCGCATTGAATGCATCCGTTTGCGTCTTTCCGGAAAACCATTCATTGTAGAATGTGGACATTAGTAGCTGGGTTGTCGCATCATTTACTTTCCAGAGGCTCATGATCAGGTTATCAGCTCCGGCTACTATGAATGCGCGTTGTAACCCGTACACACCTTCCCCGTTTTTTACCTCTCCCAAACCTGTTTCACACGCTGACATCACTACGAGGTCAGTGTTGTCCAGGTTAAGATTCATGGCCTCATATGCGGTCAGGATTCCGTCTTCCTCACCGGGCATGTCTTCATCCCGAAAAGTGTTTTCGGCACCGGCAAACAATAATCCGGACCGCATAAGGGGGTTAAATCGCTGGCTCCTGCTGGCCAATCCTTCATTTTCATCTTCCGTGACCTTAATGTCCTCGAGGAAAAAGCCATGTGTTGCGACATGAAAGATCCTGGGGTTATCAAGTTTCTTGATATTTTCTTCGGAAGCGTTGATTTCAGTATAGGTGTTATAATTCCAGGCCTTTTGATCAAGTATGGCTGAAATGTTGTTGATTTCCTCAAGGGTACCTGGTAATTCGGAAACTTTATCTCCAAAAGTATACCGCATGCCACCCTCATCGATCAGCCCTGATCCTTCTTCGGCAGTTATCTGCTCCAGGTTATATTTCGGAAATCCGAAGATCTGAGCGTCCAGGGCAGAACTTTCTTCAGGAATTGTCTCTACAAGTTCCTTTGTGTTGGAGAGAAGACGGATATCATACTTCTCCACCACATACTGATTGGTCTCGCTATCAAGCAAAGTGGCGATATTGACTTTGTTGTAAATGCCATCGGCCGATAAGTAAATATTCGATAGGTCCTTCGGAAGTTTTTCATCTATAGATTTCCAGAATACATCGTACGACTTTTTATCCGCGACTTTATAGACAATGGAATTCTTGTATATTTTGAAACCCCTGTCCTCCAGCACATCTCCGTTCGAGATCAGGATCATTTCCGGTCTGGCATCCGGTAGATTCCGAAGGATCAACGTAGCATAGAGAATTGAATCGTTTTTCAGGTTTTTTCGTATCCTTATGATCTCAATGGCAGCCTCATCCTCCTTCAGGGATGATTTCACATCCTCCCATGTCACCTGCTCTTTTTCAAACTCCCTGGCAAATGCGGTAGACCTTACGGAAAGTTCCTTTTCAAGATCGTTGGCTTTCGTTTCCAGCTCGGCAATGTTGATATTGTTCTGTTCGATCTCCTCCTTAGACAAAGAGAGGGATTTTACAATGTTTTCTTTCAGTCCGATCCATTCCTGGAACAATGCGATCAGCTCTTCATTGCCACTGCTTAATATCCTGTTCCGCACTTTGTTAGAAGCGCTCAATAAAAGAGCTTTTGTCGAAAGCTGCAGGTTGTAAAGCTGTCCAAGTACATTCCGGCGATCCTGTTCGGTACCCTTTTCAAGCACTACGTACTCTACTGCAAAATCCATAAAAGCTTCAAATACCGGTCGTATCCTGCCGTAAAATGCACTCTTTTCACTTTCGCTCAGTGCCGGAAAATACTCGCGGATACTCTGGAGATATTTATTGATTACGATCTCGTAATTTTCTCTGGCCGTTTCAAAATCACCGGTCTTCTGAGCAATGGAAGCCAGCCCATAAACGGAATAGGCATAGTCCGGGTGGTTTTCACCCAGAATATTCAACCGGATCCGTGCAACCTGCTCATAAAGGTCCTGTGCCCTGTCCAAATTTTCCAAAGCCTGCTCCAGAACTGCGAGATTGTAAAGGGTGCTTGCGTAGGAGGGGTGATTCTTCCCAAAGACTTTTTCATCGATAGCAAGCGATTTTTCGTATAGTGATTTCGATCTGTCGTACGCTTCATCCTCTTCATAGATGGATGCAAGATTGTGGAGGGTTTTTGAGTACAACGGGTGTTCGGTACCCAGAATTTGTTCATCTATTTCAAGCGCTTCTTCAAGTAATTCCCTGGCTTTATCCCGGTTATTCTCCATTTGATGCAGGGTTGCCAGGTTTTCCAGTGCAGTAGCGTAATCCGGCGACAGCGTACCTATTTGCTGCTTGTAGATTTCCAGGGCCTCTTCGAAGAGCGGTCTTGCCGCTTTTGTATTGCCCATTTTCTGGTAGAGAAGTGCCAGATTATTTATGGTAGAAGCGTACAGTATATGCTGCCTGCCTCCTGTGTTTTCGTAGATTTTTCTTGCGGCTGAGAAGTAATTTTCAGCCTCGGTATATTCCGCGACCAGTTTTTTGGCGTTAGCAAGGTTGCTGTAGGTATATGCAAGCGCCTGATCATTTTGATCCAGGATCGCCTCTTTTGATGTCCTGATCTCTTCAAGGATTTGCATCGCCCCGGTATATCGTGCCGTTGCCAGATAAAGCAGTGCCAAATTCTCATACGTAGTAAGGAAATCCAGATTTTGAGATCCCAGGGACCTGCGCTTGGTTTCGACCGCTTCATTGAGGTAAGTCTCCGCAGCGGCGTAATTTCCGATCAACTGCAGGAGCGAAGAATAGTTGGCGGCATTTGTAGCGTATTCCGGGTGTTCACGACCATAGATGGATTCGAATATCGGGAGCGAGGAAAGGTACAGCTCCTGTGCTTCATAATACTTACCCAACTCCGTATAAATACCGGCCAGTGAGTTTTGGACAAAGCCTGCCTGAATGGATCCCTCTCCGAAGTTTGTATAGGCCATTTCGAGTGCCAGATCTCCCATTTGCCGGGCTTCTTCGAATTTACCACTCCGGGCCAGTACTTTGGATTTTTGGTTGTAAAGCGAATATTGGCGCCCGGTGAGCTTCTCTGTTTTACTGATTTCGATCGCTTCGTCAATATGCTCCAAAGCGAGATTATAATTTCCAAGGATGAGTTCGATGCTACTTTTATTTTCGAGGGCATTCACATAGGTCAGATCTTTTCTCAGGCCGGAGGTCGTGTAAAAAGTGACGGCTTCCGTAAGTATTTCGGATGCCTTTGATATTTCCCCGCTTCTCAGGAGTAATGTGGCATAGTTCGTTGCCGTGATCGCATATGAAGAAGGATTATCCTCCTTTGTCAGGTTTCGCTTTTGCAAGATGGACTCCATGAGTGTCATGGCTTCATCGAATGCTCCTGTTTTTTGCAGATCAAGTGAAAGATTGTTTTGCGCAACGATGTATTCCTCACTTTCCTGTTCGCCGATCTGATCAAAGTTTGAAATGGCGGTCTTATATTTTTCAACTGCTTTTTCGAATTCTCCAAGGTTGTCAAGCGCATCCCCCACCTTGATCAGAATTGCCCCGTAATCAAAATTCGGTGCGTCGTAGGCGTAACCGTCCTCCAGAACCCGGTAACCACTTAATGCTGTTCGATAATCACCATTTGCCGCTTTTAATGATGCATAGTTGTAGAGGATGTTGTAATAGTCATAAGGTACCTCTTCCTGCTTTTGTAATACGGAAATGGACTCCTCGAACAGTTGAACCGCCTCTTCATCACGCTTCAGGTGAAAAATTACAGTAGCGTAATTTCCCTTAACCACTGCCAGCTCGGGACTTTGTTCGTCATAGTGCTCTTTCCCGATATCGAGCGCCATCCGGCTCAAAGGTTCTGCTGCCAGGTACTCGCTTTTAGCTGAGTGGATCAGGCTAAGATTACTTAATGCGTCAATGAAATTTGGATCATTGTCCAAACCCAGGGTCCGAAGTGTTTCAATTTCTTCCTTTCCATATCCCGTAGCCGCATCAAGGTCTCCCTGCTCATAACAAATAAGCGAAAGCTGACGGGTGATTGAGGCGACGTTCTTGTGTGGTTCGGCTACTTCCGATCTGAACAGATTGAGTGCGGTTTCAGCGTACGCCCTGGCTTCTTTTAGTTGAAAGTTATTGTAGTAATCTACAGATTGCTGGTAGTTGGTCAGCCATTCCTGACATAGTCCGGAGAAGGCGATAAATAAGCAGGTTGAAAAACAATAATACTTCACGTCTGGAGTCGGTAGGTGAACGAAGATGAAAATTAATGAATATAGTGGTACAAGAGGATACCGGAATGGGGAGAATTTAGAACAAAATGTAAATCACGGATTCCGGCGACACCTGGCGGACGATCTTAATAATTTAGTATGCATGCATACTAAATTTTGAAAGTTGTAGTAACTTCGGGGCAATAAAAAACCTGACGGTAAACGTCAGGGTTGGGTGGTGCTGAGTGCCTGCCCGCTGGCAAGGCAGGGATTATCTGTGATGATCCTGGTGTAGGGTGTTTCAATGAAGAACCCCTCACTTTGTTCGGAGCTTTTTGTTTTATGCGATATAGCCAGGCAAGCTTGTCTTCACTCCCATAAAACAAAAAAACTCTGACTTTATCAGAGTTCTTCATTGTGGTGCTGAGTGGATTCGAACCACCGACTCACGGATTTTCAGTCCGATGCTCTACCACCTGAGCTACAGCACCTTAAAAAGAGGATGCAAAAGTATGAAAATATCGTTTTGGTACAAATTAATGATTAATAAATAACCCACATGGCTATCATTTCACAGATTGTTTTTGCGGTATTACTACTTGTTTTTCTGGTAATACTTACCATGCGAATAAGAAGGATCAAAAGCAACATCCAACTGGGAAGATCTGGGGGTCCGGTGGGAGACAAGGGGAAAAGATGGAGCAATGTCATATTACTGGCATTCGGGCAAAAGAAAATGTTTAAAAAAATAGTCCCGGCGGTTTTTCACTTTTTCATTTACGCGGGATTTATCCTGATCAATATTGAGGTGCTGGAGATCATATTGGATGGCCTGCTGGGTACGCACCGGTTGTTTGCTCCTTTCCTCGGCGGCTTCTATGCCATTCTCATATCTTTTTTTGAGCTGCTTGCCTGGCTGGTGATCGTTGCCTGTGTGATCTTCCTGATCAGGCGAAATATTCTGAAGACGCCGCGATTTGTAAAGCCCGAGATGAAAGGATGGCCCGCACTGGATGCCAACCTGATCCTGATCATCGAGATTGTACTGATGGCTGCCATCCTTTCCATGAATGCAGCGGACCAGGTTTTGCAGGACCGGGGGATCGGGCATTACGTACTCACGGGCTCATTCGCCTTCACATCGTTTTTAAAACCTGTTTTTGACGGTCTGGCGGCCGGACCACTGATGCTGGTGGAGCGCACAGCCTGGTGGTTCCACATCATCGGCATTTTCGCATTTGCCATTTATGTGACTTATTCAAAGCATTTGCACATATTCATGTCATTCCCCAATACTTATTACAGTCGCCTGACGCCACAGGGTCAGATGGACAATATGCCTGAGATCACCAACGAAGTGAAAATCATGCTGGGAATGCCGGTGGATGGGGAGGCGAGTCCCCCCCCGGAGGGCATGCGGTTCGGTGCGAAGGATATCAATGATCTGACCAGGAAGAACCTTATGGACGCCTATTCCTGCACGGAGTGCGGGCGCTGTACGGCGGAATGCCCTGCTAACCTGACCGGTAAGAAGCTTTCGCCGCGGAAGATCATCATGGACACAAGGGACCGGATGGAAGAAGTGGGATATTCCATTCAGAAAGGAGGGAAGGGGCTGGAGGACGGCAGATCCCTGTTAGGGGATTACATCACAAAAGAAGAGATCAATGCCTGTACCAACTGTAATGCGTGCGTGGAAGCGTGTCCCGTAGGCATCAATCCGCTCGACGTAATCCTTCAGTTGAGGAGGTATGTATCTATGGAGGAGTCGGGGTCGCCGGCTGCATGGAACGCCATGTTCTCCAACATTGAAACAAATTTTGCACCATGGAAATTTTCAGCGCAGGACCGTTTTGCCTGGGCAGATACCTTAAAAAATAAAACATAATATGTCCGATATTAAAGTTCCGACCGTAGCCGAACTGGCGGCAAATGGCAAATCACCTGACATTCTGTTTTGGGTAGGATGCGCCGGATCCTATGACGACCGGTATAAAAAAGTGACCCTGGCCTTTGTGAAAATACTGCATGAGGTCGGGATCAACTTTGCCGTTCTCGGTCCGGAAGAGTCCTGCACGGGAGATCCAGCCCGGAGGGCCGGAAATGAATTCCTCTTTCAGATGCAGGCCATGGCCAATATCCAGACACTGAACGGATATGAGATCAAAAAGATCGTTACGGCCTGTCCGCACTGCTTCAATACCCTGAAAAATGAATACCCCGAGCTGGGCGGTAATTATGATGTGATCCATCATTCGGAGTTTCTGCAGCAACTGATCGATGATGGCCGGGTGAAGCTGAAAGATGGCGGAACGTTTAGGGGGAAGCGCATAACCTATCATGATTCATGTTTCCTGGGGAGAGCCAACAATGTGTATGAAGCGCCCAGGAAGGTACTGGAAGCGCTCGACGTGGAGCTGGTGGAAATGAAAAGGTGCGGGGTAAACGGATTGTGCTGCGGTGCAGGGGGCGCCCAGATGTTTAAGGATGCGGAACCCGGGAAGAAAGATATCAATGTCGAACGCACGGAGGAAGCCCTGGCGACAGGGGCAAATACGGTGGCTGTAGCCTGCCCTTTTTGCATGACCATGATGAGTGATGGGATGAAAGCGAAGGAAAAGGAAGAGGAAGTGGAAGTGCTGGACTTGGCTGAGATGATAGTAGAGGCAAAGGGATTGTAGGGAGTTTACAGTGGGTGCTGTGTGGCAATAATCAACACACTCTTGATTTAATGTGTTTGTTTGTCACGCATTTGACTGATTTTAAGGTACTGTCGGATATTGCCTTAACACAATTCTTCCAAAACAACGGGAATTTGTGCAGGTATTGTGGTCAATTAGGTTAACCATTATTTAAATACTTTAGATTTACCAGGATAAAAGGCTAGTATGTTGCACGGGTGCAACATATTAGGTTGTTGGCTTCCATTGGACTGCAGAATTGGATTGATTATCTTTACATTGTGACAATCGAACAACGAAAACTTGAGCTGATTAATTGGATAATGAATATTCAGAACGAAGCTTTATTGGAGCGAATTGAAGATTTTCGGAATGACCCTGATTCAGAGATTCCTGAGGTGATTCTGGAGCTCCTGGAGAAGTCATATTCTGCTAAGCCCGAGGATTGTATTGAACACACAAGTGCCCGCGAACTTCTAGGTCGTTGATATGAGAACGGTATGGACTCCAATGGGCCTGGAGTCACTTAACGAAACAACAAGATTTATCGAGGAACGGTGGAATGAAAAGATCGTTGATGCTTTTCTAGAGAGGATTGATGAACGGATCGAACAACTAAAGACCAATCCCAAGCTAGGCCCTGTTTACAAGCAAACAGTTTTTCGCAGATTGTTAATTCACTCTTTAGTAGCTCTGTATTATGTCGTAAAGGAAGAACGCATCTACATTGTATTGGTTTGGGCGAACAAACAAGATCCGAATGAATTAAGAGAAAGGTTAAAACGGATGTCTAAAGATCAGGGATGAATATTTTGAATTAAAACAGAAATCAAAATGAAAGAACACTTGACTACATTCGACGAACACCTTGACAAAAAATATGGTCCTCATGGATCCCCTAAACGAACGAACTTTGAAATCAAAGCGAAAGCCTTTGCGATTGGTGAGATCATTCGCGATGCGAGGAAGGAGGCGAAGATGACGCAAGAACAGCTCACTGAAAGAGCGGGAACAAAAAAAAGCTTCATTTCCCGAATCGAAAATGGCAAAAGTGATATCCAATTATCCACGTTATACAAACTAATGGAAATAGGACTGGGTAAACGCGTGAACCTGACAATAGGCTAATAACAAGATACAACACACCCCTACAGAATGCATGTAGCACTGAGCAGTTTAAATCTTTGTGAGCAATCTGCCATTCACCCTCGTCTTTGGAAACTCTTATGCCTTGTTGAAGTGATTGTTGGAGGCAACCTCCTGTTGAGATCACCGCTCAAGCCAGGCGCTTTACCGGGATCGTCGGATCAATTTCTGCTAAACTGCGAATCAGCCCATAATCGTCTTCCTGTGTTCTTGTCCCCACTGGTACAAAGCGAGAATAACAGGTGTGCACGTTTTTCCATAGTCCGTGATGGAGTAGGTAATACTAACAGGACGAGTGTTTGTTACCTTCCTATCCACAAGCAGGTTTATTTCCAGGTCCTTCAACTCTTTCGATAGCATTTTTGGTGTTATCCCTTTTACCGATTCTTTCAGCAACTTGAAACTGCACTGCTCATAATAAATCATTACGCTGATGATTTGAATTTTCCACTTGCCCTGAAATACATCAAGCGCATCCCTGACCGGCAGGAGCTTTCCGAGGCATTCTTTGGGCGTTTTATTCTTCTTTTCCATTTCTAAACCGTAGAGTTAGTATACTCAAGGATACCAGTATATTTTGTATACTTAGTTGCAAATATATACTCATAATTCTACTTTAGCAAAAAATTGATAAATCAAAACACATAGAAAGATGGAAACCGTACTCAGAACCCCGGAATCAGCTTTTGAAGATTTAAAAGATTATCCTTTCAAAGCCAACTACATGCAGTTGGAGCAGATGCGGATGCACTACCTGGATGAAGGGAAAGAAAATCAGAAAGTGATATTTCTGTTTCACGGGCAACCTTCGTGGAGTTATTTGTATCGACACATGATACCACCGTTGGCAGATGCCGGCTATCGTGTCATTGCGCCTGACCTGATTGGTTTTGGGAAATCGGATAAACCCATGGACCCGAAAGACCACACCTTTACCAATCATGTCAATTGGGTAAGTCAATTTGTGAGGCAGCTCGGTATCAAACATGCCAGTGCCTTCATGCAGGATTGGGGTGGTATGATTGGTTTGCGTGTTCTGGCAAACAATCCCGATTGGCTGGACCATCTCATTGTCGCCAATACGGCCCTGGCTGAAGTAAAAGGGCTGGCAAAATTCATCTTCCCAAAAGTGATGAAGTGGATGGCCAAATCGAGCGGAAAACCTTCTGTTGAGAAATTTGCACACAAACAAAACTTTGGTAATTGGGCAGGATACTTTTCAAGATCCGAGAAACTTGAAATAGGTAAAATCATGCAGGTGTTAACCACTAAAAGCCTGAAACCTGAGGAAATGCAGGCTTATGATGCTCCTTTCCCGGATGACCGGTTTTATGCTGCTCCCCGAACGATGCCTCAAATAATCGCCACTGACCTGGATGAGGTAAATGAGGCCTGGGAAAAATTAAGACAATGGGAAAAACCTGTATTGACCTTGTTCAGTGATAAAGATCCCTTTCTGGCCGGGAAAGGTTATGATGAAAAGTTCAGGAAAAACTTTAAAGGAGCAAAAGACCAGCCTCACATAACGATAACCAATGCCTCTCACTTCCTGCAGGAAGATCAGGCCTCAGCTCTTGTAAAAAACATTACCAAATGGGTGAATTAACAGATTAAAGATTGTCACGAAAACACAGCCCCGCGACACACCGGGGAACGGTGGTTCCAGGTAAAATGGAGCTATCGTCAGCATATCCGAAAAATTTGTCAGAAATGAGAAACGACATATCATCAGAATTCCCATTTGAATCTAAATATTTAGACATAAAGGGAAGCAAAATCCACTACGTAGACGAAGGAAAGGGAGACCCTGTTCTGTTTATCCATGGTAATCCAACATCTTCATACATATGGCGAAATATTATCCCATATGTTACCGAAAATGCAAGGGCTATTGCTGTGGACCTGATTGGATTCGGTAAGTCAGATAAGCCGGATATCGATTACGGATTTAGGGCTACATACCAATATTTGGAAGCATTCATTGAAAAGCTCGATCTAAAAAATATTACAATTGTGGTTCAGGACTGGGGTTCAGGGCTGGGTTTCCACTACGCCAACACACACCGGAACAACATCAAGGGCATTGCTTTTATGGAGGCGATGTACGAACAAAAAGATTGGAATAAGTTGACATTCAGCCTTAAGATGGCTTTTAGATTGATCCGGTCAAAGTTTTTCAGCTGGTTAATGCTTGGTGTCGGCAATCAGTTTGTCAGGAAGATGCTACCGGATGGTGTTCACAGAAAACTGACCGCTGAAGAGATGGAAGCTTATGCCGCCCCCTTCAGGACTTTAAAAAGCCGAAAACCTTCCTATGTATTTCCAAGAGATGTGCCTTTGAGGGGACGACCATTACACACGGCCAAGGCAGTGGATAATTATAACCGGTGGTTACAGGAGACAGAGATTCCCAAAATCTGTTTCTACGCCAGTCCTGGTATGCTTATTCCAATCAACGAAGTGCCGTGGATAAAAGAAAATTTTCCAAATATTACCATGGTGGACATAGGAAAAGGAATTCATTTTGTTCAGGAAGACAATCCACATACGATAGGAAGTGAATTGAAGAAATGGTACATTGAAATAAGCGATAACTAATCCCGATAACCTGAAGAACTCACATACGATCCGGGTCAGGCAATTAGTCCCTGGGGCTGGTAAAAAAAGCTGTAGCCTGTTAAATCCCATAATTTCATAGTCAAAGTGAAAACAGGTGTTGTCAGAAAGGAAGATCCAATAAATTTGAAGCCCATGAAACTACAGACGGAGAGATTGAATTTACTCCCAATGGGGAAAAGAGACCTGGAGGTTTTTCACAGGTGCAATATCAATGCTCACGTAAAACAATTCCTTTGGGACAACCGGGAAATCCCTGAAACATTATCGGCAGAAATTCTTCAGGAAGTAGAAGAAAGATTCCGGAAAGAAAAATGGGGCTTGTGGAAAATTACAAATTCCCAAAACAATGAATATATGGGGTATGCGGGCTTTTGGTATTTTTTTGGTGAAAATCAACCACAACTTCTTTACGCATTGTTACCCGAATATACCGGCAAAGGATATGCAACCGAAGCTTCCGAAAGCCTGATAGATTATGCTTTTGACCATTTGCATTTTGATCATGTCACCGCAGCGATGGATAAGCCTAACAGCGCATCTGAAAATGTCTGCAAACGATTAAACATGTATTTGGTAGAAGAAAAGAGATCGAAGGTAGACCAACCTTGTTCTACAGACTAAACAGTGAAACGGCACATAACGAAAACTGAACACTCTGTGAAGCGACATTGTTCGAAGCCATTACTTTTCTGATCACCTTGACGAACGATAGAGAAAACAGCCCAATCTTTATCCTTAATAATTTGTATCCCGACACATTCTTCCGGCACTGTCCAATTAAAAAACAGCTGGCATTTGCGTAATTAAACGGTTACATATATATTCGTAATCGATTGGTTACTCATTACAATGAGACGAGATGTATTTCAGGCTATAGCTGACCCCGTGAGACGGGATATCATTGATGTGCTTTCAAGAGAAATACTCACGGTCAATGAAATCGCAGAAAAATTTGCGATCAGCCGGCCGGCGATTTCAAAGCACGTCAAGATCTTAAATGAATGTGGATTGATAACGATCGATCAAAAAGGGAGGGAACGCCATTGTAACATAAACCCGTCCGGTTTGGTGCCTGCTTTCCTGTGGATGGAACAGTACAAAGATCTCTGGGAAGAACGATTGGATTCTTTTGAAGAGTATTTAATGCAATTGCAATCTAAAAGCAACAAAGATGGTGAACACGGACCCAAATAAGAATTGCACCATAACAATAAAGCGAACTTTTGATGCTCCCATTGAGGTAGTCTGGGAAGCATGGACACAACCGGAACACATCTCCCACTGGTGGGCTCCTCGTGGTATGAAGACAGAAGTACTTGAACATGACTTCAGGGTTGGTGGCTCCTGGAGGTTCAGCATGCTTACGGAGAAGGGTAAAGAATTCATTTCCGAAGGGGTGTATAAGGAAATTGTGGAATTTGAAAAGATCATTTCATCAGCTGATTTCAAACCGATGACCGAGGGTGTTGAAATACAGGCATTGTTTGAACCAGACGGAGATAAAACCAATTTTACGTTCAACATAGTCCATCCGACGGAAGCGTATAAGATACAGCAGGAAAAAATGGGAGTACAAAATGGATGGGGATCTGTATTTGACGGACTCGGTGACTACATCCGGGAAAACATAGATCAAGCAAACTTTTAAACTTACAATCAATTAAAAAAGAGAAATATGAAATCAATGACCTGTAAACAACTAGGTGGCGCCTGTGACACGGTATTCCAGGCTGAAACATTTGAAGAAATAGCGGAAATGAGTAAAAATCATGGTACCGAGATGTTTCAAAAAGGAGATGAGCCGCATCTGAAGGCCATGGAAGAAATGCGTGAACTTATGAAATCACCGGAAGCTATGAACGAGTGGTTTGGAAATAAAAGAAAAGAATTTGACGCACTGCCCGAAGATGAGTAACAGGAAGAGCAGTTGTTAACAAATGTGTAAACTACATCAGATCGAACTTCTGACTTTTGTCCAATGCACATTAATCAAATATGACCTTACTTGACCAACTGAAAGAAAACAAGGGCACGGTGTCATCTGCCCTGGGGAAGCAGCTGGCTGTGGAAGTTCTGGAGGGCAACGAAGATCTTCTCCGTGAGGCTATTAAGCTTATTCATTTTGATAGTAAAAATGTGAGAAGCGGAGCAGCCAAGATCATCGAAAAAGTTGCTGAAGAATCACCCGGGTTGGTGGCCGGTCAATTAGGCGAACTGACCTCGGCCCTTGATTACAGTGAGCCGCAGACCAGGTGGATGATGATCCATACATTCGGCTTGTGCGCTCAGCTTCAGCCACAACTGGCCCGGGATGTTTTTGAGACGGTGATAAAGTATCTGGATCCAACGTGTGGTACGGTCCTCCGGGACAGAGCCATCACCTACCTTGGGTACATGGGCGCAGTCTCAAAGGCGGATTGTGACCGTTGCTTCCCGCGACTGATTGAGGCTTTCTCACAACATCCTGACAGGATAACCAGGGTATTCGAGAGCTTTGAAAAGATGATTCATTTACTCGATAAGAGTCAAAAGAATACACTCCTGGAGTATGTCACTCAATATGAATCAGACAAAAAAGCCGGTATCAGGACATGGGCCAAAAAAGTAAAGAGGAAACTAATTGCCTGAAACCGGACCTGGCTGACATTACAACAGGGTTTAACCTGAATCCACGGATACAGCAATGCGACTATGAAAGCGAATAGCGAGTTAATCATAAGAACAGCTGTTGAAGATGATTTCAAAGCGGTCTATGATTTCATGAATCATTTGGAAGAAACGGTTTTCGATGTGGAAGTTCTGAAAGAAGCGTTTATCCGGAATATAAACAACCCTGAATTCAATTATCTGATCGCGGAAACGGATCACATTTCTGTTGGGTATTTAAGCTGTCACTCGCAGCGATTACTTCATCATGGTGGTCAAAAGATAGGGGAGATCCAGGAAATGTATGTCAGGCCGCAAAGCAGGGGGCTTGGTATCGGTAAGAAACTCATTGCTGAACTCAGGGAATGGGCAAACAATCAGGGGATCGTTCAACTGGAAGTAACGTCCGGAAATAAACGGATACTGACACATAAATTTTATGAGCGTGAAGGATTTATCCATTCCCATAAAAAATTCACACTCAATCTGAAATAGTTCACAAGCAAAAAATAAGAAGCTGTTTCAAAAGTCCCGATTTCTGAGTCCCGATACATCGGGGCGAAGAATCTCCTTATAGTTGATACTGGTTATCAGTAGATTGAGATCCTTCCCCCGATAAATATCGGGGTCAGGAATTCGTTAATTTTTGACTTTTGAGACAGCTTCAAGTAATTGTAAGACGACTACCTGCTCAGCTGGCAAGAGAAGGTCCCGTCTAGATGCTTGAAATCATGTCATCGGTAATTTCTATTACTTTTATTTCGATCCGTCTGTTAAGCTCCCGGCCGTCAACCTCATCATCATTGGACGCCAAAGGCTGCGTTTCGCCGTAACCCACCGCCTTCAGCCGCGCCGGCTCGATGCCCTTGCTTATCAAAATCCCGGCAATTCGCTCAGCTCGTTTGAGTGAGAGGGATTTGTTGAATTCCTCCGTTCCCACATTATCCGTATGCCCGCCGATCTCGATTTTCAGGGCTTTGTTTTTGTTTAGCATGTCATAGATATGATCAACAACATGATCATTATCTACAATGATCTCGTCTGATTCAAAAGCAAAGTAGATATTATTGATCACCGCCTTCTGGCCTATGCGGAATTTGTTACCCAACATGTCCAGGGTAGACACTCTTGCTGAGTTTTCACCCCCAAACAGGCTGACATAGTCCGGATGGTCTTCTAAAGTAACGGGTAATGTTATCTGAAAATCCTTTTTGATCGGGGCATTAAAATCATCTGTTACACTTGCAAAGGAACCTTCAAAGATCAGTTGATCCGAAAACAATACTTCCACATTAAATTCTTCTTTGGCGATGAGGCTTACCTCATATCTTCCCTGGTCATCGGTTGTTGCCTTAAAAGATTCGTCCTGGTATCTCTTAGGATGAAATTTTACGGTTACGTTTGACAGCGGAGCCCCTGTGGACAGATCGGAGATCAAACCTTTTGTTACCAATTTTTGGATTTCGTGGAAGAAGTAAATGTCATAGTCACCTTTTCCGTGGAGACGGTTGGAGCTGAAATACCCCGTTTTGCGATCAGGATTCAGGACAAAATTTATTTCGTCGTCGATCGTATTTACCGGAAATCCGAGATTTTCGGGTTCTGACCATACCCCTGACCCGGGTTCTAAAACTGATCGATAGATGTCGAAACCACCAACCCCGCCCGGCCGGTCGGAGCTGAAATAAAGATATTTTCCATCGCTGGAAAGGTATGGGAAATCCTCGTTAGATATGGTATTAACACCGCCCTTTAGTGGCGAGGGGTCAGTCCATTCGTCAAGATCTTTGTCAAATCTTGATTCCAGCAGGTCCAGACCATTTCCGCCTTTATCCGAGGCGAACAAGATATAGTCTTCGTTATCATTAATGAAGAAGTGGGACTCCACAAGGCTTTTCCTGACCTTTGTGTCAAACTCCGCCGGTTCTGTCCAGCCCTGTGAAGTGGGCTCGCTATAATACAAGTCACCACCGTTGTTTTCACGGTATATAAACAGTTTCCCGTCCTGGTTGACCACTTCAACTTTGGCATTTTTTTCGGCGAATGTTCCAAGCTCCTTAATAACCGAAGGGATGGACCAATTGTATCCGTCTTTTTTCGAATGATAGATCTGATATGTCATCTCTTCGGGATTTTCAAATCCCGGTCTGGCGGAAGCGTAGAGCAATTCATTATTTTCTTTGAAAAAAGTAGGTGATATATCTGCGTAGATGGAATTTACAGGGCCCGATATCGGTTCAATTTCATAGTAATCAGGATCATTGTAGTACCCTTTTGCAATGTCAATCCATCTAACGAAGAACTTTGTCTCCTCAATGATTTCCTTACTCTTATAGGCTTTGAGTTTCAGAAAAGCCTCAAAATGTTCTTTGGCCTTATCAAATTCATACCTGCCAAAATGTACACGCCCTAACCAGTAATTATAGAATTTGTCAGAGTAACCTTTAGTCTCCTCATAGGTGAGCAATTTCTCCATGGAAGACCCCCTTCCGGTTGTCAGGTGGCGGGCTATTTCCCGGTGGTAAATAATGCTTTCCTCTTCCGGGTGGAGGAGCTGAATGTAATCATATTGTTTTAGTGCGGACCCGAAATCTTCCTTGTACAAGGTGTAATCGGCATCGCCAATTAACTTTTCAAGGTTTTGCGCCGGTGAATGCATCGCAGTGATGGTCAATCCGGCCATCACCAAAAGAACTCTTGATGTTTTCATATTTTTCCATAGTTGGCCGAGTCAAAAGTAGAAACAGGGACAAACGGGGAATAAGGATTTTGAATGAGCCGGAATATTACCGGTTCAATTCTTCCATTGATGGAATGAACCGCCTGTAACTTCCTGAGAATAACTGGGTTATCGTATGAAAAGTAATATTCTATCTAAGAATAATCTAATTTCCCGGGAGTGCCGGAATGGGGCTACCGGTGTCTGATCATCTCTCAACGTCCCCGCTTATTGAACCGGCGTAGATCGAATTAAAGATCAACTTGTAGGTTGCCCGCGGCTGACCTCTGAATTGAGGGCGGAATCCGAACAAAATGACATTGCCTTTTCCGTAACCTACCCTCATCATGGCGCCTTTACCTCCGATATATCTTTTCTCATTCAGGGCCCAGCCGGACATCAGCAAATCGTCTTTTGCATAAGATGCTACCACCTTCGCGTCAGGTCCGGGACCTTTTTGTACTGTTGTTTCATTGCCACCTTCCCCTTTGTTGCGCTTGACCAGGACTGAATATGCCCTGCTTCGATTGAACGAAGCTGCCACCTGTTCCTGCATGCCATAGGCCAGGGGATTGGTATTATCCACGTCAGTTCTTATCAGTGAGCCCGGTATGAAAAATTGCTTGTCGGATAAATTGCGGACATTGTTTCTGACAGGTAGCCCCAATTGATCGGTCACAAAATCACTGGCCCTGTCAAATGTAATAAGTGTACCACCTTCCTGGGCATACTGTTTTATTTTCAAAGCTCCTTCCAGGCCCATACCGCCGGTGTATTGTTCCGGCATAAATCCCTTGTGATGCCCGTTGAGGATTCTGTCCGAAGATTGGTCCGGGATGATGATCGCGTCAAATTCCGAGAGATCGCGTGTTTGGATGTCATTGTCATGCAGCGTGTCCCAGTCAAAATTATACTCCGTCAGAAACCAGCGCGTCCAGCCTTCATCCATGTTAGAGACCCAGGACTTATATAACCCTACCTTCGGTTTTTCAAACTGGAGTTTTGATACATCCGGTTCAGCATTGACTCCAGTGAAGTCCACACCGGTCAACCTCGCCAGGTCCTGCACTTTCTCATGTCCGCCTGCTACAATGAAATCACCCATGACAATCTTGCCTGCCGATTCTGTAGCCCTGTACACCGTTACACCGGCGGTCAGTAATTGATTGATCGCATTGTAAGCACCATTTTCCCTGCCACTGACAATATAACCGTAGCTTCCTTTTTTCACATCGCCCGGTTCGATTTCCGCCCGGACGGAGATCTCCTCGGTAGTGGCGTCAAAAGGATCCGTGATCTTATCCACCGTGACCCCCATTTGCATGGGAAGCGTCCACCCCGCCAGATCATAGGGTGGAATGGGAGGGCCGCCGGGATATTCGTTTCTGCTGGGATATTTCTGCGTTTCCATCAGGTCTTCAAGGTATGGTCTGAAAGATTGTGCCGCATAAGCAATAAATGATCCTGCCTGATATTTTTTATCTCTCACGGAGAAGTCCTTCGTGGCACGGTGGATCTCAATTCCACCGCCTCGCAGGATGTTCACCATGTTGACCGCTTCTCCTCTATCCCATTGGTCATAAGGGATCACATAAGCATAAAATTCCTCCAGTACTTTACTTTCGATGGCATCCCTGCCCATCTTGTAGAAATTATACAATAGTTCTTCCTTGCGATCCGCGGCATAGTCGAGGATGGCAATGGATCCGGTGATCATGTAATCCACCGCCTGCCGGAATTTGGATTCACCAGCTTCCCAGGGGTAGGGGTAAAATATTTTTGTGCCATCCGTTGTAATATTTCCACGCCTGTGACCTACGATCTTTGGAACGGAATCGGGAGGATAAAACCTTGGTGTTGGCGTAGCATGGCTTGTCTCCGTCAGGATACCGATCATATTGTGATAATACGGCGTGGTTCTGCCACCGCCATTCCACCACATACTGTACTGGAGATGTGATACAACTCCCGACATGTTTTCCATCGCAAATCGATTGGACATGGCAGTACCTATGAGATTGGTGCCAGTCGTTACGCCGGGATGGATCCTGGGATTTACGGGGTCTGAGAAAGGGGGAACAAAGATACGCGTCCAACTGGGACCGGTTTGATGCTGGTTGTAAACAATCTGCGGATACCATTGATTATAAAGCACCTCATTCACGTGGTAGGTTTCAGGCATGTTGTTCATAAACCAGTCCCTGTTGTTGTCATGTCCCACATAATGATGGTACAGCCATGGTGGATTGGTGGTTTCAAAGGGTGTCCCGAATTGTTGCCGATACCAGTCAACTACAATGTCCAGCCCGTCGGGATTCATAACAGGCATCAGCAGAAAAATAACATTATCCCTGATCTTTTTCATTTCATCCGATTCCTCCGTCGCTACCCTCCACGCCAGTTCGGATGTCATTTGCCCGTGAGCCTTCTCACTTGCGTGCATTCCGCCATCGATCCAGATAACTGCCTTACTGTCTTTGGTATATTCTCTGGCAGTAGCCTCATCAATTTTTGCACGGGCAATGGCCTCATTCATTTGACGGTACTCCTCCAGCCTGGCAAGATTTTCTTCACTCGAGATAAACAACAGGAGCATGGGCCGGCCCAGGACGGATTCTCCGATCTCGGCGCTGATCACCCTTGGTGAAGCCTCCGCCAGTTGATCCAGGTAATCGAGGATCTGACCATAATCGGCAAGTTTGAAATCGTCACCAACCCTGAATCCGAAAACATCTTCAGGTTTCGGAACCTGGCTGTACAGGCAAAATGAAATGGATAGAGAAAAAAGAAAAATGGTTCTGGCTACTATGTTCCTCATCATTAATGGGTTTAAGGGTGCCAATAAACCATTAAACCCCGGAATTTCCAAGCAGGATTTTACGAACAGTGTTCAGGAGCATTATTTGAAACCCTCTTTATTCCCTGATCAGTTTGATGGATTCTGAATTGATGCAATATCTAAGTCCGCCGGGAGCAGGACCATCAGGGAAAACGTGACCCAGGTGACAATCGCAGGTATTGCACATCACTTCCACCCTGATCATTCCGAGCGATGTGTCCTTTTCATATTTAATTACATTTTCCCGAATGGGTTGAGTAAAACTTGGCCATCCGGATTTTGATTCATATTTAATGGAAGAATCAAATAGTTCGGTTTCGCAGCAAATGCAGGCGTATTTCCCCTCATCATAAATATGACACAGCTCCCCGGAAAACGCAGGTTCCGTACCTTTTTTTCTGGTGATCCGGTATTGCTCCGGGGTCAGTTGAGCCCTCCATTCCTCATCCGTCTTCTCGACTCTGCGGCCCGGTTCAGGGTTTCCGTTGTTGGCGTAGTTTATTACATCATTCCAGTTGATCATAATTATCGCGATCTGGTGTCAAGTCATTTTTCTATCAACTGAGCATCGATCTCAATTAGTTCATAGTACGTTCAATTTCTCCGCATAAGATACAGAACTTCATTTACCTCCTGTATTATTGGCAATGTATGAAGATAGCTTCATATATTAGCGTGATATGGTCGCGCTGACTTTTTTAAATGGACTATGAAGGAGGATTACAGAAATAAGTGGGTAGTATCAAAATATCTCAAATGGTTACTCCATGCGGCGATTGTGCTCGCTGTTTACATGTTTGCAAATACCCTTTATCTTCTCCTCAACCGGATGGCAAATGGGATCAACCTGGAGTTTCTGGCAACGGGGGAAACTTCCATTTCGGTCTTATTTCAGGTGATGATATTATCCCATACAGGTGTGGGATTGCTACTTCTGGCATTGATGTTAACGTTCGGGATAGCGCATCTGCCAAAAGTCTGGAGCATGTATAAACCCAGAAGTGCGGTAACCGGAGTTGCATATGTGATAGCCGGCCTTACCCTGGGGATCTCGGGATTGTTTATACTGACGGCTTCCGCGAGCAGGGATAATAACTGGGTCTGGTGGATCCATGTGATCTGTGCCTTATTGGTTCCGGCCGGTTATATATTACATCGCCTGAGTAGCCGTGTCAACAGACCCGCCAGACCTGAATTCAAACGGTTCGCTTTGGCTACCGTTGGCGTTTTCTTCGTTCTTGCGGTCTTACATGGATTGACTACTCCGGCAACTGATCATACCGGCAAGATCGAGGCTCAAAATGAGATACCGGCAGTAAGGGAGGAGGCCAATGGAGGGGATTTTACTCCGGCCGGCTTTGTGTCTCCTGATAGTCCGTTTTTCCCCTCGGCTTCCACCACCACAACCGGCGGATATTTGCCTTCGCGGATAATTACGAAGGGTGATCTGGGAACAGAGGATGAGATCCAAAAGGATATTGAGGAGTATGGTTTTGTGAAAAATTCATTGATAGGGGCAACAACATGCCAAAGGTGTCATCAGGATATCGTTTTGCAATGGGAGGCCTCCGCCCATCGTTTTGCTTCCTTCAATAATCCCTTTTATGAAGCTACGATCAATTTCCTCAGGGGGGACACTACGGGATCAAATGAGTGGATTGACAGCCATCTGGATAAATATAAGGATCACGGGAAGGACGGGATAGGGATAGCCAAAAGCAAATGGTGCAGTGGCTGTCACGATCCCGCCCTGATGCTGGCCGGAAAAATGAACAAACCGGTTGATCGCCGTTCTCCGGAAGCCCAGGCAGGACTGACATGTCTTTCATGTCATGCCATAGACAGAATTCACGATCTCACCGGCAATGGCAACTACAATATAGCTGATGAAGAGGAGGATCCGTATTTGTTTGCCACCAGCAGGGAGGGAACTACCGGTGCATTTCTTCATGATGCTGCACTGAAAGCCAAACCGAGTGTGCATATGCGGCAGATGCTAAAACCTTTTTTTAAAGAAAGCGAGTACTGTATGACCTGTCATAAGGTCAGCCTTCCGGAGCCGGTGAACAACTACCGGTGGTTGAGGGGGCAGGATGAATACGATAGCTGGCACGATAGCGGTGTTGCTTTGAATGCTTCCCGCACGTTTTATTTGCCGGCATTCAATCGTGAGTGCCAGGACTGCCACATGCCTCCGGAACAGGCTTTCCTGGGTGATCTTGCAGCTAAGAATGGCATGGTTAAATCGCACCGGTTCCTGGCGGCAAACACGGCCTTACCATTCATCCGACAGGATTCGGCTACCATTGAGAAAATCGTGCAATTTCTGAGGGCTGATAAACTCAGTGTGGACATTTTCGCTGTTTCAACCGGCCGTGAAGAAAATCCGACAATGGCTATTGATCATAATACCCTTTCCTTACCTCCGGAAGAGGAGATTACAGTGGATGTTGTGGTGAGGAATATGGGTGTGGGACATAATTTTCCCGGGGGCACCGTCGATTCAAACGAAGGATGGCTTGAATTTACAATTAAACGGGAAGATGGGGAGGTACTGGCTATTTCCGGCTATATCGACGAAAAGGGGCAGCTGGATAAAATGGCCCATACTTACAAAGCAGTTTTTGTGGACAGGAACAGCATTCCTATTAAAAAACGCAATGCCCAGGATATACATGCCACGGTATATTCCAATGTCATCACTCCCGGTACTTCAGACATCGCGCATTACAGTTTTGCATTTCCAAAAGAACTGGAGGGAGACACCATTACCTTGGGGGCACGATTATTATGGAGAAAGTTTGACAGGGATTATACGGAGTTTGCTTATAATTCTAATCCCGGGGGTTTCCGGCAGTTTGATGATGTGCCGGAGCTACCCATATCTGAAATAGCCCGGGACGAGGTAACACTGGTAGTTTCGGCATCAGATACCGGCCCGGGCGGGCTGGGAGTGGCAGACCATCCAGGCAACCCATCGGACTGGATCAGATACAATGATTATGGCATTGGACTCTTACTCGAGAATGATACAAGAAAAGCTTCTATAGCCTTTGAAGCAGTAACTGAGTTGCAGCCCGCGCGCCTGGACGGATATTTGAATTTGGCAAAGACGGCTCTCCGGGACGGGAATATTGAGGTGGCGTATCAATATTTGCGTGAGTGTGAAGATGTGAAAGCAGGAGATCCCCAGGTCGCATGGGTTTGGGGAAGGGTCAAACAGGAAGATGGACAGTACCAGGATGCGATAGCAGCATATAATCATGTACTCAATTATTTTCCGGATGACCGGGCAGCCTGGCGTCAACTGGGAAGAACTTATTATCTCGATCAGCAGTATAATGCATCTGTGGAAGCCTATCAAAATGTACTGAATATTGATCCTGAAGATCGCGAGGCCTTCTACCATCTGTCATTAAATTACAGGATGCTTGGAAATGAAAAAGAAGCAAATAAAATGGAAGAGGCATTCAGGTATTATAGCATTGATGAATCGGCCGCCAAAGCGGCCCAGAAATACAGGATGGAAAACCCGGGGGATAATCTCATGGCTCAGGACATTAGGGTTCACAGGCTTCAGCTCAGGTGAGAAAGTTCCATTTTTAATTTCAAAAAATCATGTTGTGAATAAATCAATGAGAAAGGATCTTTTATCATTTATTTTTTTACTGTCGCTGTTGCCGGCTTGCGAAAAGAAGGAACAAAAGGAAAGCTCGCCGGAATTTGCAAAGGAGAGTCCCGGATACACAACCGATCGATCCGTCAACCGGTCTAATCCAATACGCTTTGCAGACATAACCAGGGAGGCGGGCATAGACTTCGTTCACACGAATGGGGCGTTTGGGGAAAAATGGATGCCGGAGACATTGGGAAGTGGGGGAGGCTTCCTGGATTACGACAATGACGGATGGCCGGATATTTTTTTAGTAAACAGCGCTGAATGGGAAGGTCACGAATCAAAAAAGATCAAACCAACCCCCGGGCTGTTTCGCAACAGGGGCAATGGTTACTTTGAGGATGTTACTAAAGAAGCAGGATTGTCATTTACATTGTACGGCATGGGGTCCAGCTTCGCTGATTTTGATGCGGATGGAGACATGGATATTTTCATTACTGCTGTTGGTAAAAATGTGTTGCTACAAAATGACAATGGACGATTCTCGGATATTACTAAGAAGACCGGTATTGACGAAAATAAGGAGCCGGTGTGGTCCACAGGATCGGCATGGGTGGATGTGGACCGTGACGGATGGCTTGATCTGTTTGTTGCGAATTATGTGGACTGGACCCCTGAGACGGACATTTATGTAACAAGGGATGGGAAGACAAAATCCTATGCCACCCCCCAGGTGTATGAAGGGGTCTCATGCCGGTTATATCAAAATATAGGAGGTACGCGGTTTAGGGATATTACTGAAGAAGCCGGGGTATTGAATAATGAAGGCAAATCCCTTGGAGTGGCAATTTCCGACTTCAATCGCGATTCCTGGCCGGATATTGTGGTATCTAATGATACGCAGCCCAATTTCCTTTACATGAATAATGGTGACGGCACTTTTTCGGATATGGCAGTGAGAATGGGTATAGGTTATGACGAGAGGGGCAGAGCCAGGGCAGGCATGGGTATTGACGTGGCGGATGTCTGGAATGATAACAAGCTGGCCATTGCAATCGGGAATTTCAGCCACGAGCCTTTGTCACTTTATACCCAGGTGAGGAAAGGAGCGGTTTTTCAGGATCAGGCAGGAGCAGCCCGGCTCAACAGGCCGTCACTTCTCCAGTTGTCATTCGGCTTGAAATTTACCGACCTGGACCTGGACGGGTATCTGGACCTGGTGGTAGCGAACGGGCATATTGAGCCTGAAATAAATGCAGTAGAAAAGCACATCACTTTTGAGCAAAACCTGCAGGTTTTCCATAACAATAAGGGTCAGTACATTGACATAAGTGACCAGGTCGGAGAGTCTTTCGCAGAGCCTATAGTCGGCCGCGGGGTTGCGACCGGGGATATTGATAAAGATGGTGACAATGATCTGTTAATAACCGTAAACGGGGGTCCTCCCAGGCTTTTTAGAAATGATACGGAAGCCAGGGGCAATCAGATCCAAATCAAGCTTTCCGGTGATCCGCCTAACCTGCAGGCCATCGGCGCCATGGTCTATGTATGGGCTGACAGCGTGAGGCAGCAGCAAATGGTCCGCACAGGGTCCTCCTACCTGACCCAATCCGATGTGAGCACACTTATTTTTGGTCTTGGTGACCGGGACAAAGCAGACAGTATCTTCGTTTACTGGCCCACCTCCGGTGACACAAGCAAATATGTGAACCTTGCCTCTGGGGGAACATACGTATTTGAGGAGAGTGATTGAATCGATTTGGAAACCTACACATGGCCCAAGCATCTGATAATCAGGTCTTGATATCAATACTTCAGAACAGAATATTGTCGATCGCTATTTAATTTCGAATGACCTGCTGCCGGGGGGACAGTCAAAAGAAGCCAACAAGAACGTCATTGCGAAATTTCCAGCCCAATATTTAAGACGTAGGGGTAGAAATTTCCGCAATCTCATAGCGCTCAGTATTAGATACCAGCCAGCTGCAGCCAGGTCGGAGGTTTAAGGGCATTGCAAATGTCGGAAGAATATTCCGGTCGCAATGCAATTGCGACCGGGCTGGATGAGGAAGTAAAAAAATTGCAGGAGGAACTCACTTTTTTCCTTCCGTACTTTTTTCTGAACGGAACAAACGTATTTTGGCCGGATCATATGACCGGCATATGCAGGAGATGTCAACTGCCTGGAAGTGTTGATTAATTGATAATATTTTAAGGGATGAGTGATTTAATAGAACTTAAAAGTGAAGAGTTGCGAACCATAGATGGAGGGTGCGAATCAAAACTATTTCACGCGGCAGTATATGTTGCAGCTGTTGTGAATGACTTCGTCGAAGGATTCGCGAAGGGATTCACAGAAGGATACAATGAAGCCAGAAACGAGTAAAAATCAACGTAACAAATAATTACCATGAAAGAACTTGGCAATAACGAATTACTTGAGATCCAGGGAGGTTATTCCGCCAAAGAACTTGGAGAAGATGTAGGCTACTTTGTAGGCTATGTAGTTGGCAAATTTGCCGATGTTTTAGATGCTTACACCGGAATGGATTCAAAGTAAACATATGAGGTTAATATCACCTCGATAACATAAAATCGAGGTGGTATTACAATAATAAGTTACAGCATATACCCTAAAAGTATGCTTGGGAAAATCTATTCTTTTGCAAAAGAAGGGGCACTGATCAGCGTCGATAACAAGCTAACCTTTACTGTTCACGCCGCGGTGATTGCATTGTTGATTACTTTGATAACAATAATTCCCGGGACGATTTTAGATCTCACTGGTCTTTACCAAAGCAAAAGCCATCCTATGGCAATCGCTATTGGAGATTCCGACAATTTCAGTGATTATTTTTCTCTATTTATTGCCATAGTGATATTGACACCTATCCTTGAGGAATTGTCATTCAGGCTGGTACAAAACACCACTAATCACTGGTCCTCTGTTTTTGGGATCAGTTTCTTCTTATCAGCGCATTTTTTTCACTACTCAGGTTTGAATTTGAACTTTTTTCTACATTCAATATCTCTTGTCAGTGTATCTTTAGTCATAGGAGTAATACTTACAGAACTCAAGCTAAAAACTCATCTAATTTCCCCGATTTATGTTGTTTATTTCACAAGTATTTCATTTGCTGTTTTTCATCTTAAGGTAATTGGGGAGCCCGAGTATTTTTTACTGTATTCTATGATTCTATTACCATACTTTCTCAGGGCTTTGATTTATAGCTTTGTTAGAATGAATGCAGGAATCATATATTCAATCATATGTCATGCAATATTCAATTCATTTTTTTACTTCTTTAATGTTGCCATAACTCTCAATGATTAATTCATTTCAGAACGGAATATAGTATCGCTATTTAATTTCGAATGACCTGCTGCGGGGAGAATAGTCAAAAGAAGCCAACAAGAGCGTCATTGCGGAATTTCCAGCCTAATATTTAAGACGTAGGGGTAGAAATTTCCGCAATCTCATAGCGCTCAGTATGAGATACACACATGGCGCAAGCCCAGTCCGTTTGTGTCTTATTGAGCTAGAGAGGCCTATCGTCATACTTGTACCAGGCAGTTTTCATTTATTGGTACCAGTAGCCTGGCATAAACGCAGTTTGCAGCTATTGCGTTTATACATTGCTGTGCCTTCGTTGTTTATTTGTTACTTTTTTGAGTTTTCTGTACTCATCACTGAAGTTCAGTAAATAAGAATTGCGTATAGTCAATGATCCCGATATATTCCCCGTTTTCTTCAACGGGTGCAATTTTCACATTGTAATTATACATCAACCTCGGCACGTACTTGACATTCAGGTGAGCGGAGATTGAAAAGGCCGGTTTGGTCATGATTTCATACACACTCACTTCATCGAGGGTTTTGTCCGGAATTATTACACCTTTTATTATGTCATTTACTGTAACAATTCCGTTAGCGTCAGCACTATTTCTTTTCTGAATTATGAGCGCCTGAACATTTTTTTCTTTCATTAATTGAACAGCATCTCTTACACTTGCCAGGCCATCAATAAAAAATAGTTTATCAGAAGCTATCTCCTTTGCTTTTTTGAAAGTTTCCATATTCTTTTATTCACAATTGTTCTGTGTTGAGATTCTCTCTAATCTTCTTGATCTGCCTGGATAAACCTGCGACTTTATCTATATTCAGAACGATCATAATTCCGTTTCCGTGATCTTCAATATTACATTCCTCTGATACAGATTCTATTATTTTGTTGGTGCAGTGTTCTTCCACCACAAACAGAATAATATCCGTTTTATCTTGTATGGACAATCCCAAAAAGTTGGATTGTTCTATACCGATACCTTTTCCCTGAATAATTACATCGCCGGTTGCTCCTGATTTTTTTGCCGTTTTGACAACTTTTTCAGTAATGTTTGGGTTTACAAAGCCTACTATTAAATCAAATCTCATGATTTTAATTTTTTGAATTTATTTAAATAAGTTATTAATTCAATTATTTGTGCATATCCTAAAACCGTGATCATAGGAAAAACGCTGGCAAAGGCAATCAATCCGAATCCATCTAATGCGGGGTTTCGACCCGGGACAACCGATGCCAGTCCCAACCCCAAAGCTGCCACGATTGGCACGGTAACGGTAGAGGTAGTAACACCTCCTGAATCGTAAGCCAAAGCCACAAGATCTTTTTTTACAAATATCGTTTGAATAACCACTATAATATAGCCTACCGTAATATAGGCAGCCAGGGAATCACCTACCACAATACGATATGTACCGACTACCAATGAAAAGGCCACACCTAAGGCCACGACAAAACGAAGATGAAATGTGCCGATCGTACCTCCGGATACTTGATTAGCCTTTACCGCTACTGCATATAAAGCCGGTTCGGCAATGGTTGTGGAAAAACCTATTAATGCCGCAAAAATGTATATCCAGTAATAGGCCTGCCAGTCCGTTAAGGTGCCCGAATAATTTTTCCCGATAAACTCCGGATCGGAAAGTTGCCTCGCCATAAACTCTCCTATGGGAAATAACGCTTGTTCTAATCCCACAAGGAAAAAGGTTAAGCCTACAATAACCAGTACAACTCCAAAAACAACTTTTTTTAGATTTGGAATTGTTTTTTTTTTACAAATATTTGGAATGCGGCAATCAGAAATACAATAGGCGCTACATCTCTGATTGTGTTTAAAAAAGTAATTCCAAGTTCTTTTAACATCCTGATGAACTTAGAAGATTAACATACCATAACCCATTACAAATATCATTGGCAAAAGCGATGCAAATGCTATTAATCCAAAACCGTCTGCCAGGGGACTTCTACCTTCGATTACCGTTGCCAAACCAACTCCGAGGGCAGTAACCAGGGGTACTGTTATCGTAGATGTTGTAACGCCGCCGGCATCGTAAGCAATCCCAATGATTTCTTTTGGTGCAAACAAGGTCATTACGATTACGATTATATATCCCCCGATAATTAAGTAATAAATTGGCCAGCCTTTAATAATTCGCCACATTCCAATGAGTATAGCCAATCCAACGGAAATCGCAACAGATAACCGTAAACCAAAGGCGTAGCTTGATTCAATTTCGGATTTTATCAGATCTGATTTCACGGCTATTTCCCCGGCTTCTTTTGCAACAGCAATTAATGTAGGTTCTGCAATCGTCGTGGAAAATCCTAATAGAAAAGAAAATGACAAAAGCCACAACATACTTCCTTTTTTGACCAGTGCGTAAGATATATTCTCTCCAATAGGAAACAACCCTATCTCAAGCCCTTCCACAAACAGCATAAGTCCTAATACTACAAAAACCAACCCTATAAGAATTTCAATCAGATTAGGAAAAGGCTGCTGTAATATTACTATTTGAAAGAAGGATACCACCAGTATAATGGGTAACAGATCCAAAAAAGAGGTCCTTAGTTTACCTACTATTTTACCTATTAATTTTAAAATCATTAATTCCGCTCTTATTACCTCTTAACTTAGTTATTTTTCCTGATAACCAAATGCTTTGGCCTATGGAATTGATGCTGCAATCCTCAAACCAATGGTTATGAAATGATGAATTGGTAAAATTCGCTTTGTATCCGTTAGCTTTAAAAGTATCATAAATTGAATGTTTGAATAATTTTTATAATGATGAGGCACAGCTTTTCCTCATCCCTGAATTGTATTTCCTGCTCATTCGGAAAATATAATAAAACTATAACAGACGGTCTGCAAAAAAGTACAAGCGGACGTAACTAACCTGAATTCGGGAAAAGAACAGTCAAAAGAAACCAACCAAGAGCGTCATTGCGGAATTTCTAGCCCAATATTTAAGACGTAGGGGTAGAAATTTCCGCAATCTCATAGCGCTCTGTATGAGATGCCTCACATATGGTGGAAGCGTCTATGCGTCCCAGTCCGCTTGTGTCTTATATAGTGGGAGTTTACCATAAGAGAAAATTATCATGGTTTTAAGGGCATTGCAAATGCCGGAAGAATATTCCGGTCGCAAGGCAATCGCGACCGAGCTGGGAATTTTGGAATAGTTCAATGTCGTGAATCTAAAGGTGTGTTACCTGTCGGCCCCACTCCTTAAGACTCTCCTTTCGAACTCAGCTGGAGTTATAATTTCCGTCCCTTCGAAAGGATTAAGTTCCAGTAAATCCTTGTCTCCAGTTACTAGAAAGTTAGACCTGGAACTCCGAATCAATCCAAGTAAAAAGTTATCCTTAGGGTCTCGGCAAATCTCCGGATATTCGGTTATCTCGAACACATTACCGATTATGTCAATTAGGTCAAGGAGTTCACTGACTTTCCGTTTCTTGAAGTATTTTCTGAACTTTTTGTTGGATGTAGTTATCAGCAATTCGTCCCGTAGTTGCGGAGTTGTAATAATCTCAATCCTTCTGTGAATTAAATATTCAGTTAGTCCTGATAGCCTCTTGCCTATCAAGTAACTAATCCAGATATTGGTGTCAAAAATTACCTTAGTTGGATGTTCGACGGTCATAGACATCTTGCCTAACTTTTTCGACTTCCTTTGTTATTTCATCCTCAGACAGTTCATCCGTTCGAAAAGAAGTTAGAAGTTCCGTCAATTTAGATTGAATTGTCTCTTTTTCCAGTTCCCTGGATAGTTTGATCTTTTGTTCAGCAGGCAATCTGCGAACCAGTTTCAGGATTTGAGAAAAGGTTAAATTCAAATTAGTATCCATGTCGTAAAGTTACGAAAACTCAATCTTTAAGATGCAAATCCAGGCTGACAGGTAACGAACAAAGCTATCGGTCGTGTGTCCTAAAGCTGATAAACTCCATTAAAGATAGAGAGGGTTTGCTCATTGAGCTTATCATCTGTTAGCAGCATTATCTAACCAGTCAAGAAATCCCATCATCACCTCATGCCAATGCCCTTTTTCATAGTTAGTCCGTCCGTCTTCAGCTTCAAAAAAGTTATGTTCCAGGTGCAAATGTCTTTTCAGAGTTAAATTGTCTTTGTTAGCGGCAATAAAGAACAGAGGGACAATATCACATAGGTCAGAAGCTCTATCTTCAGTTCCGTATGCGAGATATATTGGGATATCCAATGCAAGCCAGTCGTCATAAAAGGGTTCGGAGAATGTTTTCCATGCTTTTAATCTGGGTTCAGCTTTTAGTGAGTCCGGATTGTTGGCCTTTTTAAAAAAATCGTATTGTTGTTGCATTAATGAATCAGCTTTCTCCCAGGTAATTCTTCCTAATTCAGCGTCAAGTCTAGGTTGTCTTACAAATTGATCTATTCTTCCAAAGGGGTTGGGGCTGAATAGTCCTAGATGCGTTACCAATGGGTTGCTTGTCGCTATTTTGGTCGCAACTTTAGAACCTTGTGATGCTCCTGCAACTATTAGTTCGTCAGTGTTAATCCAATCTTTTGTTGCCAAAAAATCAAGAACTTTAGTTCCTCTGGATACATAGTTTTCCAGATAATCTTTCTCTATGTATTTTTTCGATAGTTCTCTTGGTTTGGTTAAATCAGGAACATATAAAAATTGCTTGCTCAAGTTTTCCTTAGAAACAACCGTAGGAGTGTGGGGCATGGAGATTACAACAAGATGATAGTTCTCTATAATTTTTGAATAGTTGAAATTCGCAATTCCCCCACCTTGAAAATAATAGACCCACTCGCCATCCCGACCAAATATTTCACCAAATAATGGTTGTGGTAACGAGCCTTGGCACCATAAAAAGATTGGTTTTCTTTGGTTCAGTTCTGTATCGACAACAATAAACTCAATTGTATCTTCACCATTTTGGAGTTGAAATAGAGTGGCTTTTTCTTGGATTATCTGTCCCTCTTGACTGAAAGCCGAGTTAATCGAAATCAAAAAAAAAGAGAGTGTTATTAACTTATACATGCTTGCTGCTAACAAACAAAGCTACCGGGTCGTGTGTCCCTAAGCTGATAAACTCCATTAAAGATAGTGAACCTGCCTGCCGGGCACAAGCCATCGCGGCGGCAGGCAGGCCTTCATCTAAGCCCGGGAGATCCGGATTGAGGAATGACCGTATCCACAATCCCGTCTCAACATAACGCTCCCCAACGTGCATTACAGTTTCCAATGATTAGGGTGAACGCCAATGAGGCAAGGAGTTTCAGAAGGCGATAGTGACACATGCCCGATGAGCGGGTGTTATCTTCAGTTTCTACTTTAATAAAATCATTTGATCCTGTCATAATTTACAATCTGATGTAACTAAGTAGATAGAAATTCATTGATGAATATGAATCCGGAGTTAGAAAGATCCTTTTTGACTGGCTTGGAAAATAATCAGGAAAAGCTACTTAGAGTATGTTCTGCTTATGCCAGAAATGAAGAAGACAAAAAAGATTTGTTTCAGGAAGTGTTAATGAATATCTGGAAGTCAATGCCAACATTTAATGAACATTCTTCAATTAATACATGGATGTTCAGGATCACCTTAAATGTATGTATGAGGTTAAGATCCAGGCAGGAAAAAAGCAGATCCCGAATTGTAAAGCTTGATACGGTATCCATTCAAAATTTAGGTACGGAATCTCCTGATGCCAATAACCAATTATTCGAACTGAGAGAATGTATTAAGAATTTAAATGAAGCAGATAAAGCCATCATAACGCTCTTTCTTGAAGAACTGCCTTACAAAGAGATATCCGACATTACGGGATTGTCGGAAAACAATGTGGCAGTCAAGATCAAGCGAATCAAAGAGAAATTATTGAAGTGTTTAAATAGAGAACTATGATAGAAGAAGAATTATTCAAAATTTGGCAGTCCTCACCGGAGGTGGAGCGATTGAAATTTCAAAAATCCAGATTGATAATCGATGTTCAGAACAACCTGGATCGAATTCATAAGTTTGTTCGTCGCAGTCATTTGAGGGATTATGTAGCTTCAATTCTTGGGATTCTAATATTTGGGTATTATGTATTTACAATTCCCTTTATTCTGACAAAAGTCGCTTCCGGTCTGATTATTCTATGGTTTATTGTCAGAACAATTCATTTATTCCAAAGCAGGCGGAACAAGTCGGAAGATATATCGGAATCTTATTTTGAGTATCTAAAGCGGACAAAGAAATATTTGCAGTCACAAAAAAAATTGGCGACAACATTGAATTCAAAATATGTTCTCATTGCGCTGGTTCTTTGTGCTATGTTTTTGTTCGGATTCCGGACCGAAGGCTCTGGTAATCAAACTGATTTAATTATCGCGGGACTAATTACCGGGACGGTAGTTTTAGGGGTTCATCTGATTAGTAAGAAAGTAATTGATCAGGCATTCGATCCCAGAATAGCTAAAGTTAGTGAGCTGATTGAGGTCCTTGATGAATAGGAAGTTGATTTATTTCGGCAAAATTGACCTGCTGCCGGGGAGGAACAGTCAAAAGAAGCCAGCAAGAGCGTCATTGCGGAATTTCCAGCCCAATATTTAAGACGCAGGGGTAGAAATTTCCGCAATCTCATAGCGCTCAGTATGAGATGCCTGCCAGCTGCAGCCAGGCCGGAGGTTTTAGGGACATTGCAAATGCCGGAAGAATATTCCGGTCGCAATGCAATTGCGACTGAGCCGGGGTGTTACCTTTTCGGCGACCCATCTTAAATTCCCCTTAGCTTCTTAGGGTTCCTGGAGGTATGAAAGACTCTTGAGATCACAACAGTGTCCTTGGTCACTTTGTAATTGAGAACTGTCTCTGCTGGGGAATTTCCTTGCTCCTCTTGAATGTGTTTAATGGCTCTTTCTAATTGACCAAAAGCTTTCCTGGTCCAAATTATTTTAACCATTCTTTCGCTTCTTCCTCGACTTCCTTTTGAGTTAGGGTCTCGCCATTCTGTTCCTGACGTTCGGATTCTTCAATATCAGCCAAAAGCGAAAGCTGATCATAAACATCTTCCAATGTTGAATCAGGGGTAAGCCGGTCGGCTATTTGAATTAAATGTTCCTTAAGCTTAGAATCCATGTTACTAAGTTAACGAAAGAGGAGCGGTTTGTTGTTCTCCATTCCCTGTCAAAGTTCCTGGATCGCTGAAAGGTAACGGATGGGAGTGCTATTTAATTTCAAATGACCTGCTGCCGGGGAGGAACAGTCAAAAGAAGCCAACAGGAGCGTCATTGCGGAATTTCTGGTCCAATATTTAAGATGTAGGGGCAGAAATTTCCGCAATCTCATAATGCTCAGTATGAGATACCTGCCAGCTGCAGCTAGGCTGGGGAATGACCTCATAGCACTTGTTACCTCTCCGTTACATCCTGTTTTGCTCCCTGTTATCCTTTGCCTTCAAGCCAGGCGGGCTCAAACTTTTTGAGGCCAAAAAGTTTGCAAAAAGCCTTCGGAGAATGAAAAACCCACGGCCTTCCCGGTTGGCCTGCCCATCCGCCGGCTGGCTGGCCAAACGGCTCTCCTCCAACACGGCCCTGATCGCGCATCCGCAGGCATTTTCCGGCCAACACGCCTCAGATTTGTTCGCTAAGCTAATCCATAGTTTGATTCGACTTGGCCGCAATTGCATGCGTCCTGGCCGCTGTCGGTCTTCCGACCTGACAGCGCCGGGAAAATCTCTTTGCGCTATACTGACTCCTGTTTGAGCAGCTCTTCCTCGACAAAGTCCAGAAAATCGAAAAAAACGGGAAGCTCCTCCAGGAATTCCCGGAAGTCTTCAGTTATATCGTCGCGCTCTGATGATATGAAATGAAGCGTCAGCAGGCGCAGGTTCTTCCTTAGTCTCCGGACGTCAATGAAATCGATCAGTTCCACAAATTCATTGACTATCTTTTCCGTTGCCCGGGCACTTCCCGGCACTGTGAAAACTTTGTCTGATTCGATCATCCTGTTTCAGTAAGAAGTCTACAAAAGTAATTAAAATACATGAAACACTCTTTATAAAGAGTACTTTAAAAAGTGCAACCACGTGACCTTTGAACTACCATGAATTCAGAGTCACCGAATAATACAATTGAACTACAAAAGAAAATAGGAGCTCGAATTCGATCAATCAGGGAATCCAAAGGGATCAGGAACTATGAGAAGTTTGCAATTCAGAATAATTTCAGCAGGGCTCACTATTGGAAAATTGAGCAGGGAGAGGTGAATTTGACTCTGAATACGCTTGTCAGGATCTTGAATTCTTTGGACACCAGGGTGGAAGACTTCCTTCAAGAGTTGAGCTGACCTGTCTCTTCCATATTTAATTTTCTATACATCGCTTACAGCAGTTATAAATCCCTTTTTCAACAAAATACTCCTAGAATGCTGTAAAAGATCTTTTTTGCATCAAAACGGCTGTAGAATGCCGGGGAAAAAATTTTTTTGCAATAATCCATGTGAAAAACTCCGGGTCAGAAATTTCCTGCAATAATCCACGTGAAAAACTCCGGGCCAGAAATTTCCTGCAATAATCCACGTGAAAAACTCCGGGCCAGAAATTTCCCGGGATAATTCACCTGTCGCACTCCAAAAAAAGTTATTTCGGCCATCATCCATAGACAAAGTATCACATAATGGGAATAGGAAGAACAATCCGATCAGAACGCCGTTCATCCTCACGACAATGACCATTTTCATTGCAAATAATTGTAACACTTTAAATAAACTATTACTATGATCAAAAAGTTAAGAACAAGTCTGCTGCTCCCTGCGGAGCTGACAGAAACAGTCAATGCCTATTTGAAATCGATCGAAGAAGCCCAATTGGACAATTCGTTTATCAACAGGATCTTAGGCATGTTGAAAGATGACCTGGACAACCTTAACCAGGCTATTACTGCCGTCCGGATCAATAAGCTGGTCGATGATGTGGCGGAAGCAGACGCTATCCGGGATGACCTCTTCATCGGTTTCAGGGACCTGGTAGATGCTTATAAGCGTCGCAGAAATTCCGCCCTGATAGATGCTTACGAAAAAGTATGGGACGTGATTGCCCGGGCAGGAACAAGATTGTATGCGCATGGCTACACAGAGCAGTCAGGTAAACTGGAGGCGCTCTTTGCCGAGCTCGACAAACCCGAATATCAGGGAGCGCTTGACATGCTGAATGCTCACGGCATCTACAATGAACTGAAGCAGGCACAGTCCAATTTCACTTCGATCTATGATCAGCGACTGAAGGCCGAAACGGAGATGAACTATCCCACGCTCAAGGAGGCCAAGCGAAAGATCGTACCCCATGTCAATACCCTGATAGATGCCATTGGGGTGCTGGACGAGACCGAGCCGGGAAAGTACACGGACCTGGTGGAAAACATGAATGCTATCACTTCACAGATTGTGTCCTCATCCCGGGCCCGCAAGACCCGTTCCGAAAGCACAGAGGAACTTGCAGCTTAATACTTTACAGTGGGATCGGCACAAGCCGATGTCTTGAACAGGAAAGCGCCTTTCGGCGCTTTTTTTGTTGTGATATCGACGATCAGCGCCCGGAAAATGTCTTTATGTGAGAAAAGCACAAGGGGTATTTGGGCTCGGTGGGACCGTCAGCGATTTTAAGCTTGTGCTAGAGAGTTAGATATCAAATCTCTGCTGAAATATTTGAAGGTTTGAGGCGGTGCAAATTCCGGAAACTTATCTCTTATGCTTCTCAGTGGAATTTTGGACTTTAACCTTCTAGCATTCTCTATGACTATTCCCACTGCGATAGTCGATTCAGAAAAATAGTCATTAAATCTATCTTCATCTATTCCTAGAATGTCCGAATGCTTTTCCCAAATTTCTCGGGGCGATGTCTTGATTACTTCTTGAATTTTACAAACACCAATTACTGCCATTTCTGGTGAAGTACTGTAAACAATCATAAGGTCTCCAGGTCTAGCATTGGGGGAAGCTTTTCGAAGTTCAATTTTCTTAGAACCATCAAAAATCTTATTTGCAAATTCGGGTTTGATAGAAACTACTACAATTTTGCTCATATTATTCCTCCCAATTTATAGATTTCCAGAAAAATTTTGTTTGTTATTTCTAGAGGCGCAGTGAATGTATTTCTTTTTCGACCATGAGATTGTAAAACATCAACGACTTTCTGAAATGGAACAGCATTTCTGAAGACCTCAGTATCCCTAAATTTTAAGGCTTTCACTAGATTATCGGGATTCCCTTTTGCGAGATCAAGAATGTTTTTCCATTCGTAAATCCCGTAATGTCTGAATCGTCGGAAAAGTTCCTTTGCCTTACCAACGTGAACCTCATCAAGGTACGAGCAAGCAACAATTGAATTGACCCTGATCGCGCCCTTATCTTTTGTGCTACTTGAATACCAAAGTAATCGACCTGGTACCTTTTCCGAGACAGGTTTGATGCTCCGATAGTAAACATTTTCTCTGCTCCATGCCAGAGAGGCATTCGCTCCAAACATCGAATCATTTGCAGCGTAATGGTCAAATAATTCACTTGCCCAGTGTGGTCTAATTGGGACTATATATGTAGGTAATTCGACATTCTTAAATTTCAGTGGCCATAATTTTCGTTCAAGACTAACTCTGAATTCATTGAAGTCAGTTCCTAGCAGTCGATCTCTCAATTTAGTCTCATCAAAAAGTCGACTGACACCAGTAATCTTGAATAATTCTGAACTATCAATAACACTTTTTGCAGTAATCTTCCACCACGAACCTTCCTTCAATGTGAATCCCATTGATTCCAATGTCTCTTGATCTTGCGGATCAATGTATTTATCGGATATGGCAATCAGATTTCTCTCATTTGTGACTGCGAATTCAATTGCTTCAAAAGTCAATTGAGTAAAAAGTGTATTTGACAGCTTGGTTTTGGTAGTTCTAAGCAGGGGAACGGAAACTTCATTTGACGTTAAATCACAAATCCAAACACCGAGAATTGTGTCCTCTTTATCCCTTAAAACCCTGGTTTTGCATTTTTTGACATTCGATGCGGATCGAGTAAAAATTGCGCGAAGTTCATGTTTCTTTTCACTTTTATCTTTCGCAAGGATGTTATCCACAAGTTGGTCAATTTCCCTAGACTTAAGATGGCTATAGTTGTAGTTAACACCGGCTATCCTAGTGGAGACATAATCAGATTTATTATTATTCTCATCGATCAATAGGATGATGTCAATAGGTCTTAATACTTGAACGCCGAACAAATTATTTATTTGATCATCTGAATCTAATATTTTCTCGTCTGATGTGATGAAATATGGGATTTCGCTGGCTACACATTCAGATAGTTGTCTCTTGTCGGATAAATCATTTGGCGAATTTCCTGAAATGATTTTATTGACCTGATTGAAAACTTGGTCTCGGGTGTCAGGATTGAATTTCGCCTCAATAAAATTCGTAAGGAATGACCTAGTCTTTTTAGCTCGTTCATCATTCTTGTCCCTTTTGATCTCATTAAAGATTTCCGGGGAATAATAGAAGTCAATCACATCCACAAGCCAATCCTCGAGTAAGAAACGAGTGCCAGATTTTTCATCCGCTTTATTGCTTCTAAGCTTGATTATGATGTTAGCATCCAATATTGCTTTTAGTTTGGAGGAACTAGCTCGTGTTAATGAGAATAGGTCATGATTTCCAAAATCATACCACCATTTAAATAGCCAGTTCTCTTTTTTGCTCCTACTCCTTACTTTGTCCATAGCCTTAAATCCATAACTTTCCCATAGAGTTGATGCAGCAACGTAGTCTGTCCGACAGCTCAACGCTATTCCCTTAAATGATTCCCGATATTTGAGTTTCAATGAATTAAGCAATGCCTTAGCTATTCCTTGATTTCTGGCACTCTCAGAAATACATAGCTGAATTATCCTGATTGAATTTTTACTTTGAGTTATGGAAAAAAGTAAGTAGCCAAGGAGTTGTTCTTTTTCGTAGGCGCAAATTAGAAATCCTCTTCGTGCATGTTCAATGTACGCCCCCTCAGGAAAATGCCCCAGTGTTTTGCTGTTTTTAGTTCCTAACTTGACAACCTGACTAATCAGGTTTTCATCAGTTCGAACAGTCTCGATTTTCATGATTGCAGAGCAATTAAGTTAAACCTGAAAGCCTGTTTTACACAAAAATAATTTGGCTCTGTAGGTATTGTCGCTAACAACAAATAAGCGCAATTACGCTTATTTCCCTTATAGTATTCTTTACACAACTTATTGATAACCAAACCTGGAGCCGTTTGTAAGCATCCGTCCACGGTAATCAGGTCTCGTAATTAATACTTCAGAACGGAATATAGTTAATCGCTATTTAATTTCAAATGACCTGTCGCCATGGTTTATGTCGAAACGAACCGGGGCGTGGGGAATTAGCATTTTGGGCATTGCAAATGCCCGGAAAAATATTACGGTCGCAATGCAATTGCGACCGAGCCAGGATTTTAGCGCATGTTAACAGCTACATAAGTCGTATAAATAAGTCCCCTAAGACTTTGAGGACTGATTTTAAAATCATAAAAGAACTCCCGATCATTTTTATATGCTATAATATTTAAATTATTCTCTATTTCTTTTGATAATATTCTAGTACCAAGTTTTGTAATTGGAGTTAGTATCGCGTATCCCGATTTTGAGAGTAAAGCAAGTAAGATGGAGAAATTGTCTCCTAACAAATTTAATCTTATCACTGAAACTATTTGATCCATAGATTCTTTTCTAAGGATATTCAGAATGTTTTTCGGAGAAGTATCCTTAAGAAGTCGGAATACAAAATTCCCAGCATTGGATAATTGTTTTCCAATATTCATGGACAATCTCTCATCAATTTTGAAAAACATTGAAGTTTTTGGGCTTCGAGTAAAATAACTTATGAGGTCTTGTGAGATACAAGTAACAGCAAAAGGTTTAACTCTTATTTTTCTCTTGGGACCTGCATACGGTAAACAGAGGAGAGTTACCTCATTTGATTCTGGAGGTAAAAGCACATGACAATAAATATCTCCCTCTTGCGATAGAACTTGATCATAAATCTGATCTAAATCCGAGAACTCCACATCCTCATATTTGATTTTGATTGATAGATCTATGGGCTCCCAGCTCTCTAGGTTCGCGTACTCTATTTGAGTTCCAAACTTTTCTTCTACTAAGTCTTGCATTGGTGGGTCAACACTGATCATATTCATAAATTTGTACCCATGTGCGATCCCATCAATCTTCAAAGAATTTACAGGTTCCCTAATAAAACCTGGTTTTTCATGTCTTGTGAAAAAAGGAAATTCTGGGAATTGTTTTCTTAAGACTTCAAAAACAACCGATTGCAATGTTCTTAGGTTTTTCTCTTTGAAATTGATGCCTGCTAGTAAACTATCTTCATTCCAGTAGGGGGTTAATCTTTTTAGGACACTTTTGAAACGTAAGTTTGGATTTTCAAGACTAATAAAATCCGACAGCTTTGAGATATTGTCAAATTTAATTTGGTCGAAACGGCAATCAAGGTTCATAGAACAAACTGCACATGCATAAACAATTGTAGCGATTGAATCGGGTACACGATTGTCTCCGATATCACCAAACGCCAATTCGCCTGCTTCTAATACTTCAGAGTACAAACGAGGCAATTGTTTTCTTGCCGATGCGTAATCCTTTGGGTTGTGAGATTGAAATACATAAAAACTTAAATAAGTAGCTGTTAATTCATGGACGTAGTTCGTATTTATATGAATAGTCTCAAGAAGTACTTCAATACTTTTAAGGTGACTCTTTTTCAAGGACTTTTTCCCAATCAAATAAATAGTGGTGAAAATCCTTCCAATACCATCAACAAAGTTGAAATGTGCTAGTTCACGATGATAGGATTCATGCAACTCTGTTAATTCTGGGAACCTACTTCCTGATTCAAGTGGATTCAAATACCTGGCTCCGGTTTGATGCGAATAGTACCCACTAACTTGGTCGAAATAAATATTGTGGCCTTGAGTTTTCACGTATTCATTTCTTTAGAGGAATTATGCCACTTATGAGACTAAAGGCGATTAGAAATATTGAACTTAGTGCTGAGTCATAAATACTGGGAAGAACGACACTTCCTGATATGGAATAAGCCCAAAAAATGAAACCAAAACTCGAAACTACCAAATGAATTTTCTTCGATTTTCCTTTTATCGCAAAAGAGTTCAAATAGATAGGAGTTAAAATCAAGCATAGAAAGAAAATGATTAAATAGACCCATTCTTTTGTAATTTGAAGTTGGATCAAAGGCACTAAGTTTATCAAGGCTATGTAACCTGCAATTATTTCTGTTGGGACAAGTTTTGCAACCTTCTCGAAATAACTTTTTCCATGGTTTGAGTCATCCACTTCGAAATTGAGTCTGGGAAGCTCATCTCTTTCTTCATAAAAAAGCCTACTCATAACTTCATTATTTGATTTAGAATAGAATGCCTTGGTTAAATAGCCGCTAACTATAAATAAGCGCGATTGCGCTTATTTCCCTTATGGTATTCTTTGCATGACTTATTGATAACCAAACCCAAGGCGTTTGTAAGCATCTGCGCACAGGAAATCAGGTCTCGTTACCAATACTTCAGAACGGAATATATTTAATCGCTATTTAATTTCAAATGACTTGTCTCCATGGTTTATGTTGAAACAGACCGGGGCGTGAGAATCCGTCAAAAGCACAAGCGGACACTTGCGCTAGAGGGGGGGTTGTATCGTCCTAAAATAAGTTTACAGGTTCGAGGATAATCCTCCTATTGATTTACTGTTGGTAATGATACATTATTTGAGCAATAATTCTTCCATACTT
>JANQEU010000015.1 GCA_028278225.1 Cyclobacteriaceae bacterium | reverse complement strand
TAACTCGGCTACACCAACTCCACCATATTTTTTCTTCCAGTTGTAAAACGTGGCCTCGCTGATCCCCATCTTCCGGCACACCTCTTCAACCCGGGTTCCTGTCTCGGCCTGGCGTAAGGCAAAAACAATCTGAGATTCGGTAAATTTTGATCTTTTCATAAGCAACTATCCGTTCGTTTAAGTTATGGATAATTGCCCCGTTTCTCTAATTTAGATTGACTCGATTTTTCGGGGGGAGGTCATTGGTTCCAGAAACCACAGATGAAAAGGAGATACTTGAGAAAGGTGAAAATAAAGAAGTGATTGAGTTGTTCTATCAACGCATTATTGGAAGTAGTTGATGGATCTCAATGGTCATGGGCGGCCTTACTGCGTGTACTGAGAATAGGTGAATAACTTTCTTAGAATTTTCAACCAAACAAATTGAAACTACCTGAAAATAGGTACTGATTTGCCAGAAATTGGGTATTTCATCTAACTAAAATTTTATATAGCTTGAACACAACAGATGTTATGAGTTCAAGAGCATTATTGCCCATTGATTTAGACAACTTACCACTTAATGAAAATGCTTACTTCTACACGGTCTCCTCACAACCGAGTAAGAAGAAGATTGAAGACATTTTTAAAGATGCATTAGATGATAAGTATGCGACGCGGAAGTATCAAAAGAGAGTACGGGAACCGTTTATTCATGGAGGCAAAGAGATTGCTAAATACCCTTTAGATGTTTATCAATTTCAAAAGAAGCCTTCATTTTTTGTAAAAAGAGGTGGGGACAAATTAGAATCCAAATTCCTTTTTTTTCTGATAATTGAGAGAGGGAATTACATATTATGTTGTATACAAAATGTGGAACCATTATTTTTAATAATATCAATCATAGATTATTTAAACACTTTCCATATACAATCTCTAGTACTTCTGAAACTATTTAATCTCCAATTTTACAATGAAGAATTTTCTGATTAATCTAATCGTAAGCTTAATAACTGCTGTCATAACATTTGGGACTACCTCTTTATTTACCACACCTTTGATTATTTATGATGTAAAAGATAGAGGACAATTGAAATTTGTATATTTATCAAATATAGGATTTTCATCAGCCCATAATGTTGCACTTAAAATCGAATTCGACGATACAATAGATTATTATACTGATTTTGAAAGAATATATTGGATAGATAAGAATAGAGGGGATCAATTTTTATTAAAAGATTCAACTTTATTAGAATTTAATGATTTAGGTGAGTTAGATATATTTCAAAGAAATGAAGAATTTAACTTGGAAATATATTCTGATAATCAAAATGATAACTACAAGATAAGTTCTTCACAAATTAAGGTTAATAAATTCAAAGAGGCATGGTTGTTGAGAGATGATGAATATGACTCAATAAAAGATAATATTTTCTGGGCAGGTTTAGTGGCAACGATAGTAATTCTAGCATTTAGTATATTGTTATTTAATTATTTCACACATACTACTCAAACTTAATAATGATGATTAGTTTATTTAATGATCTTTTCGCTGGCAACTCTGTAATCGACAAAAAATATAAACCAGTACCATTATTAGTTATATTTTCCATTTTAATTGCAAGTGTAGTGGTTACAAACATTATTGGGACAAAAATCATGACCCTGTGGGGATTTGATTTCACGGCAGGTGTTATCACCTATGCAATGGTATTTTTAGCAACTGATATACTTGGCGAGATTTGGGGAAAAAGAACAGCGCAATACGGAGTATTGCTTGGATTTGTAGCAAATCTAATGATGTTAATATTTATTTATGTGGCAATCAAGGCTGATCCAGCGCCTTACTGGATACAAAATCAGGAATCATATGCTAATACTTTAGGAAGTGTTGGGGTTATTGTTCTAGCATCCATGATTGCCTATTTAGTGAGTCAACTTCATGATGTTTGGGCGTTTGATTTTTGGAGGAAAAGGACAAAAGGCGAAAAATTATGGTTAAGAAATATTCTTTCAACAATTACATCCCAAACGATTGATACCATAATATTCATAATTGTTGCTTTTGGATTTTCTTTAGAATATTCTCAGATTTTTGCCATGATAACTGGTCAAATAATTGTTAAATGGCTTTTGGCAATTATTGATACACCATTCATTTATCTAACAAAGTGGCTTATAGGAAAGCCCTTAGAAAACGCTCATGAGTATTAGTGATAATGATTCCAGAAAACATAATATCTACTTTGCATGTTGGAAAAATAATATTCACTTAGAAAATTATTTTAGGTTTAAAGATTATATATACCCTTTAGAAAGGAAATTTGTAACACAAATCTCAAAAAGCAATCAAATTAGAAGACTAATTGAAAAATCCAGCATTGGTGTACTTGATGTGGGTTGTGGAGATGGAAGATTAACAAAATATTTATTAGATACGCTTTCGATAATAGAATTTGATTATCATGGAATAGATTGTAATAAAGAAGTTTTGAAAATGAGTTGTTTCCGTTACGGAGATACCAATAACGTTTTATCTAATAAAAACATAGAAAATTTTATAAGCAAAGAGCAGTACGATCTTATTTTAATAATGAATTCAATATATGGTTTTGATTTTACTAATTTACTTAAGTTGTATTATAACAATCTGGACCAAAATGGTTTGATGATATTGACGATAAATACTAGAAATGGAATTTTTAGACAATTAACTTGTAGAAGCCAAACAATTTCAAAAGACGATATTCACCTTGAAAACTTTTTAAATAAGCATAACTTGAAATATAAGTCGCTTTTATTCAAATATATATTTGATAAACAGGATTTTATTAAAAACTTTGATTCATTAAGATATCTTACCCTTAATAACAAAAATTGCTATTCTTATGCCAATGAATTGTTTAATTCGCCAAGAAGTAATTTTGTTGAAGAGGAAAAAGTATTCTTTCTCTTAAAATAATTTAAAAATCAATTGATTTCACCCACCATGACTTCAAGCTTTGCTTCGATATTATGATTATGTATACTTTTGTAGCCTTCCCCGTGTAGCCTTCCCCGAAAATGAATAAGTGGCCTCTGTCATAATCTATATTCTATTCTTTGATAATTGAGGAGATTCTTCGCATCACCAAATTGTACACATCTTTATGTTGAAAAATCTCTGATATAAATCCACTTAGAACAGTAGTTGGCCTAATTCTTTTTCTAAACCAAGGAAGCAAATTGTGTAATGTATAATCCTTCTCATGACCAAATTCGCCCTCAATTTGAATTTGCCAAATGTGAGGAATGAGAGGAATTTTAATTACATTTCGAGCTTTGATGCCTGACTTAAATTTAGTTGATTTTACATAAGTGACACGCTTTTTAACTTCTTTTTCAACATTTGCACAGATTGAGACTATTTTACTAAAATCAGTTTCGTTTATCCAATTACTAGTATAAACCAATCTTTCATCTGATTTGAACTCATAAATCTTTTTTAGCAGATCTTCAAGATTACAGTCATCATTCAATGAAAGGATTACAAGTAATCCAAATATCGGTAATTCCGAGTGCAAGGATGGCCCAATTTCAGACAACAAAAGTTTTAATTCATTATCAGACTCATTTTGTTTTAATGTTCTAGTAAGACTTTGTTCGATGAAATTTATTTTTTTATTCCATAGTAAGTTATTATGCTGATCCAAACTCAATGCCCTACCTACTGCAGGATAATAGATTATGTTTTCATCTATAGTTCTGGCAATTTGAGTATTAATTTGCCATCTGAATAACGTATTTAATTGACAAAGTGAAAGATCATTTTTTCTTATTCTTTTTGTAATGTGATTTTTAATCCAACGAAATAATGAAGAATTCATTAATGCAGGACATGCCGTACCCCTCCAATCAAATGTATTGGTCCCAAGATTGATAAACTTATCAGATTTCGAATCTCCAAACTCGTAATCAAGTAATTCAAAAAACCTACTAGGAGCTACTTTAGATGGACTTAATTCATATTCATTGTTTATTATACACTTTCGGAGATCTGATAGATTAAAAGAACTAAGATTCTCATAAATAAATGGGGCAGCCGTTTTACATAGATTATGATATTGTTTTGGTGTAATATTGGCAACACGGAGAATCCCTTGGTTATCATTTCTAGCCAAGCCATTATCAATAAACCTTTGAATAATAAGATCACTTGTGTCCCAAATATCCTTAGGTTCAGTATTTGATATCCATATGATATCCGAAAGTAATAAATAGTCAATCAATTGTAATATTTCCCTTGCTCTTAAACCAAGTTCCTCATTAGATATTGGTCTCCTGCGTAGAGAATGCAGAGAAGTATGATCGATTAAGATTTGTTTTTCATTAGACATCTTTTCATCAAATTTATCAGGCTAGTGATCATCAGCACTGACCCACCATTCGTAGTTCAATGTGCCGGGTTCATCATTTTCGGTTGCCGCGGACATTTCACTCATCAATGCTTTGAAGTCATGGACGTGTCCGTCTTTGATGGCCAGCTCGAGTAGCCAGTAAATATTGTTTGTCATAGTAACTGGTTTTTTAAGGAATATAATCAAAAAAATGCATTAGGCCTGGGGTAAAACAGACCTCTTGTTTCCGGACTGCAGGATATAATTATGACGCCATCTCAAAAATCCCGTTTTCCGATCCAACCGAATAATCTCCTTGTTATGTTATGCTGATTATCAGTATGCTAAGATCCTTCCCCCGATGAATATCGGGGTCAGGAATTCGCTAATTTTTGACTTTTGAGACACTGTAAGCTTCCCTGAAAGTTGTCTACTGGATCTCAATCCAGGAACCAGAGTATCATACATATGGGGAGATCCTTCCCCCGGTTAATACCGGGGTCAGAAATCGGGACTTCTATGACGGTTCCTTTTAATGTTGCTTTCCAGCCTAACTATAATTGCCGCTTCAGGTACTGACCTTCCTGGTCAACTGGAATGCCCAAAGACATAATAACAGCGCTGCGATCAACCCAACCATGGATACCCAGACAGGGACAGTAGATGTGCCCACCTGGATCGGGATCCTTTGAACTAATCTGAATAGTTGACCAAGGGCAAGCGCCCCGAAAAGTATTCCTGAAATGAATAAATAGGTTTTGACCATTTCTACCTCCTTTTTGACCTGGTTTATGATAATATAAAGTTCCATACATCAGGTGCCATTTCCTATGACTTCAGTCAGGACACAAGGCGGATTCACCAACAGATATACTTGTAGATCACCCGGATCAGGCAGTATGCGGCATCCATGTTTTCAGCATCATATTCGACTGTGGTGCCATCTGTCCTTTTCATCCTTGCCGGCTTAAGTCTTCCTGCACATGCATGTAGTGTAGGAGCGACTTAAGCCAATAGCAATGAAGACCATATTCCCCTGTACATTGCTGAGCTGTAAAACTCAAAACCTGCGATAATTTTCTCCGCAGCCAGTAATATCAGCGCTAACCCCGCGACAGGGATCGAGGCGGTACCCCGTGGTAGGGAGGGTAGCTGGTTAAGGCCACGGAGTAAAGCCGAGAGCCCGGCTGTCGCCCAATCCTTCCCACTTCCCCCCACCAAAACTTAAAAACGTGAAAAAATTTAAAATTTTTCCTAAAAAATAGAATTATTCTCATAACTCACTCATTCTCCATTACTTAACAAATACCACCTGTAGTGAATAAAAAAGGCATTTATGGCATTTTATCTGAAGTTTTCATTTAAAAGTGTCACAAAGTGGGAGAAAGTGGTTGAATATGTGGAAGTTTTTTATAGATTTGTTACGGTGGTTTATATTTTTCAAGGCTCAAATGGCTTTTTTTACAAGCGAATATGAGTGTAAGTTGGACACTAAGGGTAGGTTGGTTTTGCCTGCAAAGATCAAGGCTAACCTACCCGAGGTTTCCACAAACGAGTTGGTACTTCGGAAGGGATTCGAACCCAATCTGATATTGTACCCAATGCTGGAGTACAAGAAGATCCACCACAAGATTTCGGCATTAAGTGAATTTAATCCGGAACAACGAAGACTTAAGAGAATATTTTTCAGGAGCATCGCGCAGGTCGAGTTGGACAATGCAGGAAGATTGCTGGTACCTAAAGGCATGCTCGCTCATTCCAATATCGAAAAGGATGCCGTCCTGATCGGGATGGGCAACTACGTAGAGATCTGGAATCCGGAGGTCTTTGAAGAGAGCCTGAATGCAGACGGCGGTGAATTCTCAGACTTAGCTCAGAAATACCTGGACGAATAGACAGGTCGATGGATTACCATGTGCCGGTCCTGCTGGATAAGAGTGTCGAAGGACTTGACATCCGTAAAGGTGGGGTATATGTGGACGTGACGTTTGGCGGAGGGGGGCATTCCAGGGAAATATATAATAAGCTTTCGGCCGGAAAGCTCATTGCATTTGATCAGGATCCGGATGCCCGTCAAAACGCTGAAGGATTTGGATCGGATGAGGATCGTTCTTTCATTTTTGTGGCTTCCAATTTCAGACATCTGAAAAAGTACCTCAAATTCCACAAAGTGGAAGAGGTTGATGGATTGCTGGCTGACCTTGGAGTTTCGTCTCATCAGTTTGACGAGGCTGAGAGGGGATTCAGCACCCGGTACGATGGTAAACTGAATATGCGAATGGATCGGAATGATTCGCATACTGCCAAAGAGATCATCAATGGGTACACGGAAGATGACCTGATCCATATTTTCAGCTTTTACGGTGAGATCAGAAACGCCAGGACACTGGCGCGAAAGATCGTCGAAAGCCGGGAAAACAGGTCGATTGAAACCACTGCAGAGCTCAAGGCAATAGCCGGGCAGGTGGCACCCAAAGCCAGGCTTGAAAAATACCTGGCCCGGCTTTTTCAGGCAGTCCGTATTGAAGTGAACGAAGAATTTGAGGCATTGAAAGAATTATTGGGGCAGTGTTCCGATTGTCTGAGGTCCGGAGGACGGCTGGTTGTGATCAGTTACCACTCCCTGGAGGACCGGTTGGTAAAAAATTTCATGAATACCGGAAACTTCAAAGGTGAACATGAAAAGGACTTTTACGGAAACCTGATACGACCGTTTAATCCGATCAATCGAAAGCCTGTCACACCCGATGAAAATGAAGTTGCGATCAATAAAAGAGCAAGAAGCGCAAAACTTAGGATAGCAGAAAAAACATAATGGCAGTAAACACTTACAGATTACCGGGCAAAGAGAACAAAAGAGGAAGCTTCTTTTCTCTTGTGGAACGCTTTATACGGATCGATCAGACAGTTGCGGAGGTGATCCATGTTAAATTTCTTCCACAGATATTATTTGCATCGCTGTTATGCCTTATTTATATCGGCAACCGGCATTACGCCGAGAAAAAAACACGGAGCATCACGATCCTCGAGCAGGAAGTCAATGACCTCCGGGCGGATTATACCACACTGAAGGCTGACTACATGTTTGCCAGCAAGCAATCCGAGGTCGCCAGGAAGGCCGAAAAGCTTGGCCTCATTGAATCAAAAGACCCACCTGAAAAGATCCTGATCACCGAATGAATATCCGGAAATCGATATTGCTCAGGGTCAGGCTTGCTTTTTTGGCGGTTCTTATATTCTCACTCGGAATTATATACCGGGTCAGTGTTGTACAATTTGTGGAAGGTGAACAATGGAGAGAGCTGGCACAGACCATAGGACTGAAAGTAATGGAAACGCCCGCCACCAGGGGGAACATATATTCTGATAATGGCAGTCTTCTGGCTACCTCTCTACCTTTTTACCAGGTGGCCTTTGATCCGTACCTGCCTTCCGATGGATTGTACTATTCAGGTATTGATTCCTTATGCTACCTGCTGTCAAACTTCTACAAGGATCTTTCACCCCAGCAATATAAAAGGAAGATACATGGCGCCAGAAAGGCCAAACGCCGGTACATTTTCCTCAACAGGCAAAAGATTGATTACCAGGATAAAAAGATGATGGAGAGGTGGCCCATCTTCCGGGAAGGACGACTCAAAGGGGGTATCATCTTTGAAAAGGCGGAAGAGCGATTTCTGCCTTTTTCGCATTTAGGGTACAGGACCATTGGTACGGTCAATGCAGACAATAGGGGAGTTGTGGGTTTGGAATACAGTTTCAATAGACAACTGGCAGGGAAGGATGGCCAGGCGATCCACCAGAAGATGGCGGGAGGAGGTTGGAAACCTGTTTATGACGGCACTGAAATACGGCCTGTGGACGGATATGATATTGAAACGACCATCAATGTAAACCTTCAGGACATTACGGAAACGGCATTATTGAAAGCCCTGGACCGGCATCAGGCGGATTACGGCGTGGCTATTGTGATGGAGGTGAAGACCGGTGAAATCAAAGCGATCTCAAATTTGAGCCGAAACCCGGAAGGCAGATACTATGAGCGATACAATTATGCAGTGGGCAGCCAGGGGTCCAGAGAGCCCGGTTCGACCTTCAAGTTGGCAAGTATGATGGCACTGCTGGAGGACAGTAATATTGAATTGTCCGATACCGTAGATACCGGTGAAGGTGAGCTGAAATTCTTTACCGAGGTGATGAAAGATCACAAGCCCGGTGGATACGGCGTATTGACTGTAAAAGAGGTTTTCGAGTACTCTTCAAACATTGGCATTGCAAAACTGATCACCAATCATTTCGGAAGAGATCCCCAGAGATTTGTCAACTACCTGAAAGACCTGGAATTGTCACAACCGCTTGGTTTTCAGATGGTTGGAGAAGGTAAGCCCTATATCAAAGAACCGTCTGATTCCACCTGGAGCGGTACCACGCTGCCCTGGATGTCGCATGGTTATGAGCTGAGGATGACACCACTTCATACCCTCACACTTTACAATGCTATCGCGAACGACGGGAAAATGATCCGGCCGGTCATTGTGAAATCCATACGGAAGGCGGAAAAGGTCCTGGAAGATTTTGAAACCATAACCCTGAACGGGAAAGTATGCTCCCATAAGACACTCGAAAAGCTGAAGATAATGATGGAGGGTGTCATTGAGCGGGGAACGGCCAAAAATATCAATGATGCCAAGTACAAGGTTGCCGGTAAGACAGGAACCGCCAAAAAGGTTAAGAATGGAAGATATACGAACGAGTACTACACTTCGTTTGCCGGATACTTTCCTGCGGAATCACCAAAGTACTCCTGCATTGTTGTTATTGACAATCCGAAGGGTTATCATATCTATGGCAGCGATGTTGCGGCCCCCGTTTTCAAGGAGATCGCAGACAGGATCTACGCCACGGAAATTGAGATCCATGACCATTACATTGCCCGGACAGAAGATTTCACAGGTATTTTCCCTTTGGTCAAATCCGGATACCAGGAAGACCTTATCTACCTGTGCAACGAATTGGGCATATCCAATCACGCCGAGAGCAGTGACCTGGAATGGGTGAAAACCAGGATAGTAGGCAATTCCATTCTATGGAAGCAAAATAACGTTTCAAGTCAACTTGTACCGGATGTGAGGGGAATGACTTTGAGGGATGCATTGTATGTTTTGGAAAACTCCGGTCTAAGGGTGGAGATAGAGGGCAGAGGGAGAGTCAAAGAGCAATCCCTGCATCCGGGAACCAGAATGTTTAGTGACCACAAAATCAAACTTACCCTTGGCTAATCTCAAAGACATATTATTCGGGGTGACTTTGGTAGCCATTCAGGGTGAGCGGGATAAGCATGTTACCGGGATAACATTTGACTCCAGAAACGTTAGCCAGGGAGACCTGTTCATTGCGGTGAAAGGATTGACGGTCGATGGGCATCAATACATCTCCGAAGCTATCTCGGCAGGAGCAGTTGCCGTATTATGCGAAGACCTTCCCCCGGATCAGGATCCGGAGGTCACATACGTTCAGACAGACAATTCACAGAAGTCACTGGGAATAGTGGCTACCAATTTTTACAACAATCCCTCCGAAAAACTCAAATTGATAGGGATCACTGGAACCAATGGAAAAACAACCACGGCAACATTGCTGCATGATCTGTTCCGTATGCTTGGCTACAAGGCAGGACTGATTTCCACTGTTGCCAACAGGATAGGTGAAAATTCAATCGCTGCCGATTACACCACACCGGATGCCATTCAGATAAACAGGCTCTTGCATGACATGGTCGAATCAGGTTGTTCACATGTATTTATGGAAGTAAGCAGCCATGCCCTGGTCCAAAACAGGGTTGCCGGCATAAAGTTCAGCGGGGGTGTTTTCACCAACATCACCCACGAACACCTTGACTACCACAAAACCTTTGATGAGTACATCAGGGCAAAGAAAATTCTGTTTGATGATCTCCCTGCGGATGCCTTTGCCCTTGTAAATGCAGATGACCGGAGAGCCGGTATCATGCTTCAAAACTCCAGTGCTGATAAAAAAACTTTAGCCATCAAAAGCATGGCTAATTTCAAAGCAAAGGTGCTTCATAATACTTTCCAGGGATTGGAAATGGAGCTGGACGGAACCCCTGTTTGGTTCAAGCTTATAGGTTTTTTCAATGCCTATAATCTATTGACTGCCTACGCCGTTGCCAGTCTTTTAAATGAGGAGAAAGATGAAATACTAACCCAGCTATCTCAACTGGAAGCCGCCAGGGGCAGGTTCGAGTACGTGGAAAATCCAACGAATGTTCTTGCGATTGTAGACTATGCCCATACTCCCGACGCATTGGAAAATGTACTCCGGACCATCACCGGGCTAAGAACCGGGAATGAGCTGGTGATCACGGTTGTGGGATGCGGTGGCAACCGGGATTCGGAAAAGCGGCCCAAAATGGCCCGGATTGCTATAAAATACAGTGACAAGATCATCCTTACATCTGACAATCCCAGAGATGAAGATCCTGAAGCGATCATTGACGACATGTACATGGGAGTATCCAAGACGGCTGAGAAAAAGACGATGCGTATTGTGGACCGAAAGGAAGCCATACGAACTGCATGTAACCTGGCAAGAGAAAATGATATTATCCTGGTGGCAGGTAAAGGCCATGAGAACTACCAGGAGATAAAGGGTGAACGTCATCATTTTGATGATAAGGAATTGTTGAACGAAATCCTGACCGAAGCATAATGTTATTCTACCTGTTTGAATATCTGGATAATCAATTCGACCTGATCGGGGCGGGTGTATTCAAGTACATTTCATTCAGGGCGGGGATGGCGGCTTTCCTGTCTTTACTGATCACGATCGCATTCGGAAAATACCTGATAGACAGGCTCCGAAGCTTTCAGATGGGTGAAACCATCAGAGACCTCGGACTGGAAGGACAAATGGAGAAACAGGGTACCCCGACAATGGGGGGTATCATCATCATCAGTGCGATTGTCATACCCACCCTGTTGTTTGCCAGGATATTCAATGTCTATATCATACTGTTGCTGATATCTGCCGTGTGGATGGGCACCATCGGTTTCATAGATGACTATCTGAAGGTTAGGAAAAAGAATAAAGAAGGTCTAAGAGGGAAATTTAAAATAGTGGGTCAGGTCGTGTTGGGATTGGTGGTTGGGCTGGTGGTGATATTTCATGATGAGGTTGTTGTGCGGGAGTTTTCTGTGGAGGATCCGGGTGTATTTCAGGACGTGAAATCCATTATTACTACTATTCCATTTGTTGCCAACAATGAATTTCAATACGACTGGTTATTGCCGGAGACCCTGGAAGGATTCACATGGATCCTCTATGTAATGCTCATCATTATAATTGTCACCGCGGTTTCCAACGGCGCGAATATAACAGATGGGTTGGATGGCCTGGCTGCGGGAACGTCAGCCATTATCGGTTTGACACTGGCCATTTTCGCGTATCTGTCAGGTAACGTGATATTCGCCGATTATCTGAATATCATGTACATCCCGTTTTCGGGGGAGATGGTGATATTCTGTTCCGCATTTGTTGGTGCCTGTATCGGATTTCTCTGGTTCAATTCCTATCCTGCCCAGGTCTTTATGGGGGATACCGGGAGCCTGTCACTTGGGGGGATAATTGCCGTGTTGGCGATCGTAATACGAAAAGAACTGCTGATTCCAATTCTATGCGGGATATTCCTCGTGGAGAATTTATCGGTCATCATGCAGGTATCATATTTTAAATACACCAGGAAAAAATACGGTGAAGGAAGGAGGATATTCAAAATGTCACCTCTTCATCATCATTACCAAAAAGGAGGATTACCGGAAGCTAAGATTGTCACAAGATTTTGGATTGTCGGCATCCTGCTTGCCATAGGAACATTAGCAACACTTAAACTTAGATAAAGTCACCAAAAGTATGAATCTGACAGAAATACACGCCCGTAACATCAAATTTCAGAACCTGGCAGCCAGGATCACGCAATTTATGCCCGAAAAAAACCTGATGGAATCCACTTCCGTCATCATTAGAAGCGCCAGACAGATCGACCGGTTGTTTCCAAAGTTGCTGGAAGCAAAAACCGAGATGAGATTTACTGCGATCATGGATAAATTGGAAGAAGAGATCGATGAAGTGATCTACGCAATGGACAGGTTGACGGAAATGGTGGGGAAAGACAATCTCAGGCCAATGAATGAGTTTGTGAAGATCGGCTACAATCTACTGTCCCTTTACTCTGCAGCATGCGATAGCATCATAGAAAAACGGATAACCGAAGAAGTGTAATGAGTGATAACATTGTCATATTGGGTTCAGGAGAAAGCGGCATGGGGGCAGCCAGCCTGGCGGCAAAGAGGGGTTACGAAACCTTCCTGTCTGACAATGGTAAGATCTCACCGCCGGATAAGAAAGAATTGAAAAGCCTGGGAATTTCTTGCGAAGAAGGAAAACATAGTCCGGATAAAATTCTTGCGGCCGGATTAATTGTTAAAAGCCCGGGCATTCCTGAAAGTGTTCCGGTTATTCAGCAGGCCATCGGAAAAGGAATTCCGGTTATTTCCGAGATTGAATTTGCATTCAGGCATGTGAGTGACAAGGCACGGGTCATAGCTATTACCGGCACAAATGGGAAAACTACGACAACGCTTATCATCCACCACCTGTTAAAAACTGCGGGACTTAATGCTGCCCTGGCGGGTAATGTAGGATACAGTTTTGCAAAAAAAGTGGCGGAAAAGGATTATGATTACTACGTTGTGGAGGTCAGTAGTTTTCAGTTAGACGGTATTGTAAGGTTCAAACCCGATGTAGCGATACTGCTGAATATTACTCCCGATCACCTGGACAGGTATCAAAATGACTTTAACGCCTATGTGGCTTCAAAATTCCGGATCACTGAAAACCTGACCAGTGATGAGTGTTTTATTTACTGCTCGGATGATCTGGTTATTTCCGACGAACTTTCGCGAAGAAAAGTTGAATCGTGCCTTTTCGCGATTTCAGCCACCATGCGAAATATAAAGGAAAATGGGGCATTCATAGATCAGGAGCATCTGATCTTCAATTTCAACTTTAAAAACACAGAGAGGCAGCATAGGATCCCGATTTCGGAAATTAAACTGATCGGGCGACACAATATGATCAATATTATGGCAGGGGTATTGTCTGCCCTTGTTTTCGATGTTTCAATTGACAGGATCATAAAAGGATTAAAGTCATTCAAGAATGCCCCCCATCGACTGGAGTTTGTGGAAGAGATCAACGGGGTAGAGTTCATAAACGACTCGAAAGCGACCAATGTTGAGTCAGTTTACTATGCCCTGGATGGAATCAGCAAACCCATTATCTGGATTGCAGGAGGGATAGATAAAGGAAATGATTACAGCCGGATACGGGAGTTGGTTGGTGAAAAGGTAAAGGGAATTGTGTGCCTTGGAAAGGATAACAGGGCCATTGTTGATTTCTTTTCCCCTTCTTCCATTGACATTTCCGAAACAAAAAGCATGAAGGAAGCCATTCGGGTCTCACTTAACTGGTCAAAACCAGGAGACGTTGTATTGCTTTCTCCGGCGTGCGCCAGTTTTGACCTGTTCAGCAATTACGAAGACAGGGGAGATCAGTTCAAAACAGAAGTCAGGTCCATTGGAAAAAACATCTTGGAAACGGCATGAATGAAGTAAAAACTTGGATATACAGGAATTTGAAAGGTGATCCGGTCATCTGGTTCATTGTAATACTACTTTCTCTGTTTAGTATGATGGTGGTTTACAGTGCAACCGGAAGCCTGGCGTACAAATTGATGGACGGATATACCGAATATTACCTCATAAAGCATGCCGCACTCGTCTTACTGAGTCTGTTTGCGATGTGGATCGCGCACAGAATAGATTATCGATATTATTCCAGGATCTCCCGGCTACTACTTTGGATCTCGGTTCCTTTACTGGTGTTCACGTGGAAGTTTGGCGTCAATATAAATGATGCAAGCAGGTGGCTGACAATACCGGTGATCAACCAGGTCTTCCAGCCTTCGGACCTTGCCAAGCTTGCACTATTGATCACGCTGGCCAGTATGCTATCGAAGCGGCAACATAATATTGCGGATTTCCAGAAGGCAATAATTCCAATGCTACTTTGGATCGGGTTGATCTGCGGTTTGATTGCAATGACCAATATCTCTACGGCAGTATTACTTTTTATTACCTGTATGTTGGTGTTGTTCATCGGCAGGGTACCCGTTCAGTACATATTCCTTCTGCTATTGATCGGGGGTGTTGCAGGGTATACCTCCCTGGAGATAGGCCAGCGAGGTGAAACAGCCATAAGCAGGATAGAAAGTTTTATCCAAGGTGATCCTCCCTTTCAGGCCAGGCAGGCCTACGTAGCGATCGCAACCGGCGGCATATTTGGCAAAGGTCCGGGACAGAGCGATCAGAGAAACTATCTGCCGCATCCATATTCGGATTTTATTTACGCCATAATTCTGGAAGAATATGGGCTAATAGGTGGAGTTGTCATTTTGTTCCTGTACCTGGCGCTTTTGTACAGGGGTATGAAAACGACCATGGAAAGCGACCGCGCATACGGAGGTTTACTGTCCGCCGGGCTGAGTTTTGCGCTTGTATTGCAGGCTATGGTAAATATGGGTGTTGCCGTTGGGCTGGGGCCAATTACAGGTTTGCCCTTACCACTGATCAGTATGGGAGGCACCAGCCAGTTGTTCATGGGAATCTCACTCGGAATTATCCTGAGCGTGAGTAGGGGAGAGATTGAAGATATGGGCACCTCCATTACAAATGAATTTAAAGAAGCTGCATAATTGGGAGCGCAAAGAACATATCGTATCATGATTAGCGGCGGCGGAACAGGCGGTCACATTTATCCCGCTATATCGATCGCCCAGGCGTTGAAAGAAATATTGAGTGATGTAGAAATATTGTTTGTCGGTGCGAAAGGGAAAATGGAAATGCAGAAGGTACCGGAAGCCGGATTTGAGATCGTCGGACTATGGATGAGCGGGATCCAGAGAAAATTGTCTTTCTCAAATCTTTTATTTCCTATAAAGCTTCTTTCGAGCATTCTCAGGTCGTTCAAACTTTTGAGGAAGTTTAAACCTGATGCCGTGGTGGGAGTTGGCGGATACGCCAGTGGTCCGCTGCTTTATGCCGCCAGCACCAGAAGGATCCCTACAATCATTCAGGAACAGAATTCCTATGCAGGATTGACCAATAAATGGTTGTCGGGCAGGGTTAACAAGATATGCGTAGCCCATGATGGAATGGAAAAGTACTTTCCGAAATCCAAGTTGGTAGTTTCGGGAAATCCGGTGAGAAGTGGCTTGCGAGTTTCGAAAGATCATATTCCCGCGGCACTGGAATATTTTGATTTGGAACCTGGAAGACCTACTCTCCTGATCCTGGGAGGTAGTCTTGGTGCACGAACGATCAATGAAGGTGTCATGCATGGGCTGAAAAAATTGGACGGGAAGAATGTGCAGGTTATCTGGCAAACAGGAGGATTTTACTTTGAAGAGATGAAGAGGAGAACGACGGGAATAAACCTTAAATACGTCCGGATAGTGGACTTCATCCGTGAGATGCAGCATGCCTATTCCCTGGCAAATGTAGTGATAAGCAGGGCCGGAGCACTGTCGATCGCCGAATTGATGCTTACCGGCAAGCCCAGCATTCTGATCCCGAGTCCTAATGTTGCCGAGGATCACCAAACCAAGAATGCAAAAAACCTTGTGGAAAGGAATGCCGCAATCATGGTCCCGGATAAGCATGCCAGGGAGGATATGATCGATAGGGCAATTGAACTTTTGGAATCACCGGGGAAACAGGAAGAACTAAGTGAAAACATTGCCGGGATGGCCCGTCCGAATGCAGCAAAGGATATAGCAAATGAAATTATCAAACTCGTAGCGTGAAAATCAGTGATGTAAATAGCGTGTATTTTGTGGGAATCGGTGGCATAGGCATGTCGGCGTTAGCCAGGTGGTTTTTCATACGCGGGACACGTGTCGCAGGGTATGACAGGGTAAAAACTCCCCTGACAACCAGACTGGAAGCCGAAGGCATTTCAATTCACTACGAAGATGACATAGACCTTGTCCCAGGCGACTTCCAAGACAGGTCATCCACATTGATAATCTATACTCCGGCAATTCCTGATGATCACAAAGAACTTATGTTCTTCAGATCAAAGGACTTTGATATTAAGAAGCGTTCGGAGGTCCTTGGGCTAATAACAGCGGATCATTTTACGATTGCTGTTGCAGGTACCCATGGCAAGACCACAACTTCCTCCATGATAGCTCATTTACTAAATGAAAGTAAACAGGGTTGCTCTGCTTTTGTTGGTGGTATAATGACCAACTACGATTCAAATCTTATCATTGGAAACGAAGATGCCCCGGTAGTTGTGGAGGCGGATGAGTTTGACCGGTCATTTTTGAAGCTGCACCCGGATTTTTCAGTGGTGACGTCCCTGGATCCCGATCATCTTGACATTTATGGAGAATCCGGGCATATGGAGGAATCTTACCTGGAGTTTATGAAGCTTACGGATGAAAATGGCAAAATATTACTTCATGAAACAGTAGCCGATAAGGTGAGCGGCCGCCTGGCCCGGGCTTTTTCGACCTATGGCCTGAAGACCTCCAACATCAGCGGACTCAACCTGCGGGTGGAGGATACGAGCTTTGTATTTGATTATCGCGGAGAAAAGGTGATTGAGGCCCTGAAGTTGAATCTACCTGGTTTTCACAATGTGAATAATGCTGTGGCGGCTATTACGGTGGCCCTGCATCAGGGCATGAATGAATCTTCCATCAGAACCAGGATGGAAAGTTATGCAGGAGTAAAGCGAAGATTTGAGTATATTATAAAACGCGATGACCTGGTATATATCGATGATTATGCGCATCATCCTGCTGAAATCGAGGCCTTACTGGGATCTGTAAAACGACTCTATCCGAAAAAAAGGATCACGGCAATATTTCAGCCCCATTTATTTACCAGGACCCGGGATTTTCAAGACGGTTTTGCCGAAAGCCTTTCCGCGGCAGATGAGGTCATCCTGCTGGACATATACCCGGCCAGGGAATTACCGATCGAAGGCATTACCAGTCAGGTGATCTTTGAGAAGATCAAACATGGTAACAAGCATCGTCTGAGCAAAGCGAATTTTCCTTTGATCCTGGAAGAACTTAAGCCGGAGGTACTTTTAACCGTGGGAGCGGGAGATATCGATACACTGGTCCCCAAAATCAGGAAGTTTTACTCAAAAACAGAAGAAATTGAAATTTAAGATCAAAACCATATTGACCTTCCTGACCGGTGGTGTATTGACACTGACGTTGATCGCTTTTTCATCCAGGAAACAATCGGATCGGCAGATTGATCAGGTTAGCATAGATATTTTAGATGAGAAAGGTAATTTTTTTATTGATCAGTTAGAAGTAAGCGAATTGATTAACTCCGGGTATCCCGATTATGTTCTTGGTCTGACGCTGGGTGAGATTGATTTGAAAGCGTTAGAAAGAAGAATAGAAGTAAATGCTTTCGTTGCCGACGCGCAGGTCTTCCATGATATAAAAGGGAATCTGAAGGTAAAACTTTTCCAGGCACAGCCCATCGCGAGGATACTGGATCTGAAAGGTGAATCACGATACATAGATTCGCAGGGATATTTGTTGCCGCTAAATGCAAAACACACTGCCAGGGTACCGATTGTGGAACTCGCCGGCAACAACGACTGGGAGAAAAATATCAGGGAAAGCGAGCTTGGAGAACGTCTTTGGGAGTTACTGACCTTTATTGAGGGAGATCGATTCTGGGAGGCTCAGATAGCGCAGGTAATGATAGATGAGGAAGGAATCGTGACCATGCTACCACAGGTCACAAAGCAGGAGATACATTTCGGAACCCTGACTGATTTCGATGAGAAGTTCAAAAAACTAAAAGTCTTTTATAAAGAAGTGCTGCCTGTAAAAGGGTGGAATACATATGAATATGTGGATCTAAAATTCAAAAATCAAATCGTCTGTAAATAATAAGAAAATGCAAGAGGACAAAATCATCGTTGGACTGGATATCGGAACTACCAAGATCTGTGCGATTGTGGGTCGTAAAAATGAGTTTGGTAAACTCGAAATTCTGGGGATGGGCAAGGCAGTATCTGATGGTGTGATTCGGGGTATCGTCACCAACATCGACAAAACAGTTCATGCCATTGAAAAGGCAATCAAAGAAGCCAGTGACCAATCGGGTATTGACATTCGGATTGTAAATGTGGGCATTGCCGGTCAACACATCAAGAGCTCCGTCCATCATGGCTCCATAACGAGGGAGTCGGATGATGAGATCAATGTGGAAGATGTAAACAGGCTGGCTAACGACATGTACCGGATTGTCATTCCTCCCGGCAGTGAGATCATTCATGTGATGCCGCAGGATTACATTGTGGATTATGAGGATGGCATCAAAGACCCGGTGGGGATGTCAGGTGTAAAGCTGGAAGCTGATTTCCACATCATCACTGCCCAGAACAATGCTATCAACAACATCAATAAATGTGTTAGGCGGGCGGGGCTGGAGATCGAAAACCTGATCCTGGAGCCACTGGCATCCAGCCTCTCCGTATTAAGTGACGAGGAAAAAGAGGCCGGTGTTTGCCTGGTTGACATAGGTGGCGGCACCACCGATATCGCGGTTTTTTACGACAACATCATCCGGCATACCGCGGTAATCCCATTTGGCGGGAATATCATTACCGCTGACATCAAGCAGGGATGTATGGTCATGGAGCAACAGGCCGAACAATTAAAAACGAAATTTGGAAGAGCTATATCTGAAGAGGCAAGTCCGAATGAGATCGTATCTATTCCGGGATTGAGAAACCGTCCGCCTAAGGAGATATCCGTGAAAAACCTTGCCCACATTATTGAAGCCAGAATGGAGGAGATCATTGAAATGGTCCACACAGAAATCATATCTTCCAATTTTCATAAAAAACTGGCCGCGGGAATAGTTGTTACCGGAGGTGGTGCTCAACTGGCTAATTTGAGACAGTTATTTGAGTATATGACCGGTCTTGATACCAGGATCGGATATCCCAATGAACACCTGGGAAAAGGAAAGATCGACACGGCTAAGAGTCCGATGTTTGCAACTTCCGTGGGACTGGTGCTATCCGGTTTCAAAGCATTGGATATTCGGGATGCCCAATATGCGGAAATGGAAGGAAAGGGGTCCAGGAAGAAAGAAAAGCAGAGCGCAAAGTTCTTTCAGAACATACTGGAAAAGACAAAGGGACTTTTGATTGATGACATAGATGACCACCAAGATTATTGATTTAATAAAAGAGAATTATGGCTGATAATACATATGCATTTGATTTACCCACCCATCATAAATCCATCATCAAAGTAATTGGTGTAGGGGGTGGAGGTAGTAACGCGGTAAACCATATGTTCAACCTGGGCATTAAAGATGTCGAATTTGTGGTTTGTAACACGGATCTTCAGGCTTTGCAAAGCAGTCCGGTACCGAATAAGCTGCAAATAGGTATCAATCTGACTGGCGGTCTGGGGGCAGGCGCTAATCCTGAAAAGGGGCGCAATGCAGCTATTGAAAGCAAGGAGGATATAAAGGAACTTCTTGCAGATAATACCAAAATGGTTTTTGTAACGGCAGGAATGGGCGGTGGAACCGGAACAGGGGGAGCACCCATTATCGCGCAGGTGGCAAAAGAACTGGATATACTGACTGTAGGCATTGTCACGGCTCCTTTCTCTTTTGAGGGAAAGAAAAAAATGGGCCAGGCAGAACAAGGCATCAATGAGCTGAAGGAAAACTGCGATACGGTAATCGTGATATCCAATGACCGTATCAAGGAGATCTTTGGGAATCTTCCAATCCGGGAGGCTTTTGCGGAGGCTGACAGTGTATTGACTACAGCGGCGAAGGGCATAGCCGAGATCATAACTGTGCCCGGATATGTCAACGTTGATTTTGAGGATGTGAAAACGGTGATGCTCGATGCGGGTGCGGCCGTGATGGGATCTTCAGAGACCTCCGGTGAAAACAGGGCAAGGAGAGCGGCAGAGGCTGCATTGAATTCGCCGCTTCTTAACAATGAGAGCATAATGGGAGCGGAGAAGATCCTGCTGAGTATTATATCAGGAGAAGATGCTGAACTTCAGATGGATGAGTTAACGGATATTACCGATTACATTGAAGAGTTTGCAGGGGTTGATGCCGAAGTGATCTTCGGCCATGGTGTGGATCCTAATCTCGGTGAAAATATCAGGGTAACCGTAATCGCCACGGGCTTTGAAATGAAAGAGCCGGAAATGGTCCTTAAAAACCGGGAAGAAAAGCTTGAAGCAACCGGTGAGGCCGAGGGCCATATTGATACGGATCATCCTAACGAGGAATTGCGCAAAGTGTATGATCTGGAGTCTTCCAAAGAAATTGAGCAGCCGAGTTTGTTCAATGATGAAACCCCAGATGAAAAGCAGGTGGAGGTGGAAGTTACCGATGAATTTGATGCCGGTGAAGATCAATCCGACACATCCTTTGATTTTGATTTTGACTTTCCTGAAAAAGAGGACGACCAGGAGCAGGATAAAGAAGAGATCGTTTTCGACTTTGACGAAGATTTTGAGATCACGAATGAGGACGAAAGTGAAAGTGAAAAAGATTTTGAACTCGAAGATCTGGAAGACATGGCACATCCGCCTTCAAGAAGATTACAATTGATTGAAGCCAGGAGGAAAAGAGAAGAACTCCTGGAAAAATCAAATGCTAAAGCAGATGTGATCAATCCCGAATCATTTAAAGAAAAGTGGGATGTCCCGGCTTATGAGAGAAAGAAAATAACTTTTCAGCAGGTGCCTCACTCGTCGGAACGCAACATTTCGAAATTTAACCTCACGGATGACAATGAGATCATAGGTAATAATAAGTTCCTGCACGATAATGTGGATTAAAAGAGTTGCGGGTTGCGGGTTGCCGGTTGTAGATTGCCGGTTGACCCGCAACCCGCAACTCCTAACCCGTAACTAGAAATACAGACGAGGGTCCCTGGATAATGAGCTATATTTAGTTCGGCATCTTTGGGGCCTTTTTTAATTTTGCGATCCATGCAAGCCATTCTGGTAGATGACAAATACAAACTGATTCCGGGCAATGTGGACGAACCTGACGTAGGGGCTACGGAGATTAAAATCAGGGTAAAAGCTATTGGTGTAAACAGGGCGGATACACTTCAAAAGAAAGGGTTATATCCTCCTCCAACTGGTGTATCTGATATCTTAGGACTGGAAGTTGCCGGAGAAGTGTGTGAGCTTGGCATCAATAGCAAGCGATTTCAGATAGGAGACCGGGTATTTGCACTACTGGCCGGCGGCGGATACGCGGAATATGTTGCTGTTGATGAAAGGCTTGCAATGCCATTGCCGGAAAACCTTGAATATGGGAAAGGAGCTGGGATTGCAGAGGCATTTCTTACTGCTTATCAGGCACTATTTCCGCTCGCCGATCTAAAGAAAGAAGAAACGGTCCTCGTCCATGCCGGAGCGAGTGGGGTGGGAACCGCGGCCATTCAACTGGCAAAACGTATGGAGACGGATATAATAGTGACTGCAGGATCGAAAGAAAAATTGGATTTCTGCATGGATCTTGGTGCTAAAGTCGGTATCAATTATAAGTTCACCCCTCATTTTGATGAAGAAATAAGAACACGGGGATATGACGGAGTGGATGTTCTGATCGATTTTGTCGGAGCCTCGTATTTTGACAAAAATATGTCGATAATGAATCCGGACGGTAGATGGATAATACTGGCGTTGATGGGTGGAAGGAAAACGAATGAAATAAATCTTGGCAAGATTCTGATCAAACGCCTGAAAATAATGGGGTCGACATTAAGAGCCCGGTCGAACGAATACAAATCTGAATTGATAGCGGGATTTAGTGAATCATTTTTGCCGCTTTTTGGGACAGGTGAATTGAAGCCTGTTATTGACAGTACATATCCCCTGGAGGAAGTTGAGAAAGCTCATGAGCATATGGAGTCTAACAGGAATATTGGTAAGATCATCCTGAAAGTGTAATGAGCTCTGGTTGCGAGTTATGTTGCCAGTTAGCAACTCGCAACCCGTAACTTGGAACCGGGATAATGCGCTATGTTGAGTTCAAAGTCCGTGGGCCTTCTATTTTGAAAAGACATGACCCCATTTTTTGATTATCGCCATTACTACTCCGAAAATCAATCCCAGGGCAGTGAAAAGATCAACCAACTGCTTGTTGAACGTGGTATTGAACAGTTTGTCCACGCCGTACTGGATAAAGGAGCTGGGAAGGTTTCTTTCCCCCAGTTCCCGTTTTACATCCCAGTGCCAATCTGTTATGAAACAATAACCGAAAGTGCCTAATATCCACCCAATGATCAACCAGGATATGACCGTTAACGCCAGCAAAATGAAGTGGGCTTTTCTGGTTCGCCGGCTTATCCAGCCAAACAGGATGAAAAGGACGATCACTGTGTGTAGCAGGGTATAGAAATAGTCCAGGAAAACCAGCATCCTTGATATTAATTATGGGGAAAGGTAGAAATTGTTTTTTGAATTATTTCTCAGTCAGGTATTTGAATTTCCCAGATCCTTGCCGGTCTTGAATACTGGGTATGCTGAGGAGTTATATCAGTACAGCCACTGACAAAAAGACTTTTACCATTCTTGCTGAAGGCCAGACCAACCGGCCGGTTGAGATTGGCGGTCAGGGCACCACCTCTTGGGATCCCGCGTTTGCCGGAACCGGCAAAAACCTCAACTTCCCCATCCGGAGTTATTCTGTAGATCCTGTCGGTACTCATACCTGCAACGTACAATTCACCCTGATGGTAGACGATATATCCAACCCACATGATAAATTCCAACATGTAGTTTTGTGGCCGGCTTGTGGGTATGGTGGCAAAAGTGGTAACCTGTCCGTCCTTTGTTATCCTGCTTATGGTTCCGGATTCATGATTATGACTTACATACAGATTTCCTTCCTCATCCGCAGCAAGTCCTCTCGGGTTCATTCTAACAGTGGCAAATAAACTACTTTCACCATCAGGTGATATTTTAATGATCCGTTCAAAATCCTGCTCGACGACATAAATTGTATCAGCAGGATCAATGTAGATACCATCGGGTTCTGATAACGAATATCCGGTTACAGACACATAATCCAAATTACCATTGGTATCCCTTTTGATTATCCTTCCTCCAAATAGACTCGACTGGTACAAATTTTGATTGCTGTCAAATGCGTTACCCGAAAGCAGTCTGTGGGAAGTGCTTAACTCATTCACAATACCATCAGACGAGATCATGTAAATACTGAATGAAGCAGCCCGGTCATTTTGAAGATGCGCCTGGATATCATAGTCTCCCATATACAGGATACCTTCCGTATCGATCACCAAACTTCCGGCGCCTCCGGCAAATTCAGGAGTGTGGTTCACAATCAGGCTATTGACCTCAAGTGTGAACTCTTCGTTGTCAAATACCAGTGCATTGCTTGCTTTTTCGCTATTTCGGGTTACAGCGAGTACACCGATTACATAAGAGACATCTTCAGTGATAAGGTCTCCATGGACATCTACAGCGCTCGCTTCGAGGACCTTTCCCTGTATAGGATAGATTTCGTCAGGATCAACTACAGTAAACCTGTCCGGAGCCAGGTTATTAGCATCTCCAACGGTGAAGCTCTGGATATTTTCTGATTTCAAGACCAATATCCTGTACTCAGCTACGTATTTTTCGTCAACAGGCTTTGTGAAGTTCACCTCAATGTCAGATCCATTGCCATGGTTGCCATTATCGCTGACGATAATATCCGATACCGTTTCCAGCGGTTCCGGATCTTCATTTGAAAAACATCCGGAGAGAATTAATGATAATGTTATTAAATGAATCCGGTAATTAAACTTATAGAACCTGGTGCAGACCATGATATAAGATGCTTAACCTTACGGTGTTATTCGAACTTAACAATTAAAATTTGGTGCTACCTTAATCCGACGGCGTTTCTTGTTCCAATTGTGGGGGACAGCTACACTTAATCCATTCATAATTCTTTACTTTACAACCGTCCGGTTTTCAAGGGAGAGGTCATATAAGCCTGTTGCTTTTCAAAAGGGTACGTCAATCCCGGCCTCTATTTGCCAAATGCTGTGACCATAAACGCCCGAATACCCAAGATTTCCGTAATTCATGGCTATTTGAAAACCAGTGGGTTTCCGGTAGTACAGACCGGTCTTCCAAAGGAACCCGTCTTCAACTGTTCGTTCCGTTTTAAGATAGGTTTGACCCAGGAAGGCACCTATGCTGTAATCCTCCGTAATTACCATAAGGTGATTTATCATACTTGATATTTTCATTGCGTGCTTTTGAAATGGTCGAATTCGATCACTCCATCCGCCACCGCCAACACTTACGACAACTTTTGTCGACCTCATTTTTTCATTTCCCAGGGAGAAGATCGTATTAAATGTTCCAAGTAGTTTTATTGCATCGGTAAACTGGCGATTTGCATCACTGGTCGGCGCAGTATGCATTTCCCCGGTCAAATAAAATGATATCTTCTCGTTAAACTTTTTCTGTGAATAACGATCGAGGAAACTGATCTTGAAAACGATATCAATGTCCCCTGCCTCCAATCCACTTTCATCTTTCATGGCAATATTTTCGCTAATTTCAGGATTAACTGAAAAGTAGTGGACAGGCATGCGGAGGAATAATACATTATGACCTGTCAGGGGAATGCTGGACTCAAAGTATTGAGTGAAATATTTGTTGGTGGATGGACCTGAACTGTATCGACCAGTTAACCGTACTTGAAAGGATTCATGTAAAAAATCATCAGGAATACGCCAAAAACTGTCAAACGCAACCGGCCCATAACCGGAGAAGGTAATTATCTCAGGATCATTTGCGCTTTGAGCGTATAGCATCAGCGGGCAAAAACAAATGACCATTGTTTTCAGAAAATGCGCTTTAACTTTCACTTCAGTAGATAATTTACTAAACAAGCCTGAGTTCGGGATAATACATAATCGTCAAGCCGGAAAAATAGTCCTTATAATTAAGGAAAGGGATATTTTGTCCGGCCGGCTCTGTGTCCGGCAGGCCTGCCTGCAGCAGGCAGGTATCTCATCCGAGCGTCATGAGATTGCAGGATTCTTTTGATCGGACTAATCCCGAAATTCAAGTTAATATAGTGAGATTCCTGTATCACCCCCCACGCAATACCTCTCCGGAGGTTCACAGGAATGACGCATTATAATCAACCATCATTCCTGCCAGCAGGCAGGCAAGGCCTGATGGAGCGTAGCGGAGTTCAGGAATCTCATTCAATCTCATCGATATGTTCAAAAAATTCTGCAATAAACGCTCTTGCTGGCTTCTTTTGACAGTTCTTATCCCGAATTTAGATTAAAAAATCTTTTTGTGATATTGGAAAAATCACCAGGAATAATATTTCCTATCTGTCATTGAAACAGCCTGGTGATGATCTTGATGATTGAAATATTTCAACTCAAGGAATTTGTAAGCCGCACCATTGGCTTGGTAAGATTTACTTGTTCCTTTATCGTTTTGGCCAGACAAGCCAATAACCAGGTTTTAATCAGCGATTTCAGGTCTTTTGCCGGATTATTTATCAGTAATTTTATCTGATCTTTCAAATTTGCAAATTCCTCTTCTATGATTTCCTTACGTTCAGGGTCGAACGAACCGCAGCCGGCAAAACCTGTGGCCGGCGCTAAATTCCCAATTCCACGGATCAGTAAGTCAAGGTTTTGCGGGAAATGGTAGTGGCAAATGTCAGTTCTTAGAATTTGGTATTCCACCTCCTTGAACTTTTTATGTTCTTGCAATTCCTCCAGTGATTTCCAGTCCCAGGTTAACCGCGCCACTAGCAGTTTCACGAGCCTCTCCCTGTCCCTGTTTTTTGTGCCCAGCCAGCGTGATATCTGTTTTTCCAGTTTTTCATCCCGTTCATTGGGGTCGTCAGTGGGTTTAGTCTCCTCGAGCCACTGTCTGATTGCGTTTAGGTATTGCTGACCTATGGCACTTCTCCCAGTACTGTCCCTTCGCCATGCGTCCTTTCCTTCCTTGATGTGGTTGGATCCGATTATATCCGGTTCCATTGCCGGGTTAAGTACCTTAATCGAATCCTTGATATAATTGAGATGTAATAGGTATTTGAAATGACAGACTTCAAACCGGGTGATCAGCGCCCTGATCTTCACTACGTTTTCGGATAATTTGCCCAATTGTTTTTCAAACTGATCGATCTCTTTTATTTCAGGATCATCAATGCTGACTTCAATATTTCTCCAGGTCTCTGACATTTATTTTATTGTTTTCAAGATGCTGGCGATCACCAAGCTACTAACTTCCTCTTTCAGGAAGCAAAAGGTTGGAACAGGCAAATGTGGTACTAAAGTGTCTTTCATTTTCACCGGTAGTAACGATCAATTCGTTTCTCCAGAAGTTCCACATTTCGCGCGACTGCGTAAACATGCAGCAGTCCGTAAATATCCTGCTGCGTTGCTTCATTTCGAAGGCCGATCCGGGGAATCAGATTATTTAACCGATCGATACACTTTTCCTGAGGGTTCTGTTCAATAAACAGCTTTAACGAATCAATCAGGACTTTGTAATCGTGCCATTTTCCGATCAATTTGTTCAGGGTCTTGATGGCGTATTTTAATTCATCCATTTCAGCCGAAGCTTTCAATTTGACAGCAAGCTTCAAAATTTCACCCGCGGGCCTGAGGTGGATCCTGATTTTATGTAGTTTACTGTCATTTTTGATTTCTTTCAGGATACTGACTTTCCGCAGTTTATTGAGGATATAATTTGCAGCTTCCCTCTCAATTGTTAAATCCGACAGCCCTTTCACTTCACTGTACAATGACTCATTTAACCTCGTAAGCTTACTCTTGTTAAAAACTTCTGTTTCCTTAATCAAATCTTCGGTTGCCACCTGCTGGGTTCTTACCAAATACGCTATATATGGAATCAAATAAGAGGCATTATGCTTCGAAACCAGGTTCAGGTTCACCTGCGCTTCCCGGACGACACCAGCTTTCTTAAAAAGGGGAGAAAGCAGTTTGAAATGTGATTTTTTATCAAATTTCTGCTGGCTGGCGTTCTCTATGACCGTAAGCAAGGCCCTGATCCTTTTAATGGTCACCCTCAGATGATGAGTATCCCTGATCCCCTGCCTCAAAACAGTGTTATCATAATGTTTGTGGAAGGAAGCAAGCTGATGATAATATCGTTCAATTAACTTATTGTTCTTCATCTTCAGATGTCATGATCTGAACAAAGCGTCAGGCGTCGGCAGGAAAGGTAACCTATAGAAATATAACGTCAAAAGGCCTGCAAAGTGCCCGGAAACACCCTGACAATAATTTGACCGGCTTTCAACTAAAAACCTTGGAGGCTCACGGAAGTCAGCTGAGTTCGAATGGGAGACGTGAAAAAATGTATTATTCCATAAAAGTCGGCTGTCCCGTACTTTCAATCACAGCAAACCAGAGTTCTCCCTCAAGGTCTACTTTCTTTCTTTCCCTGACCACTTCGCAAATGGGTATGTAAACAAAGTGATTATTTACCATACCCACTACAAACCTTGTTTTACCGGCCATTGCGCCGTGCACGGCATAATTAGCCAGCCTGCTGCAGAAGATGCTGTCTATTGGATTGGCCGGGGCGCTCCTGATGATGTAACTGGGATCTATGTATTTGATGGTAAACTTGTAGTCGATTGATTTAAAGTACTCGTCGATCTTTTGCTTCAGATAAAGTCCTATATCCTGATGCTGAACATTTCCGGAAGCGTCTTTGATCTTTTTCGCATTTGTGAAAAGATTTTGCCCCGCTCCTTCGGCAACAACGACGACAGCATGATGTCGTGAATCCAGTCTCTTTTTCAATGAGGACAAAAACCCATTTTCACCTTCCAGTTTAAAATTCATTTCGGGAATTAAAACGAAATTGACAACCTGCATGGCCAGAGCGGCTGAGGCTGCTATGAACCCACTGTCGCGCCCCATTAATTTGACAATTGAAATTCCATTGTAAACTCCCAATGATTCATTATGCGCATTCCGGATTATCGGACTCGCAATGTCAAAGGCTGTTTCGAATCCAAACGACTTATCGATCAGGTTGATGTCATTGTCTATGGTTTTTGGAACTCCTATGACGCAGACCCGCAAGTCTCTTCTTTCGATTTCTTCCCCAATCGCGTCAGCCCCTTTTAATGTACCGTCTCCTCCAATGCAAAAGAGAATATCAATTCCATTTTGTTCAATGGTATCCACCATGACAGAGACATCCTGGGCTCCCCTTGAGGAACCTAATATCGTTCCCCCGAATTCCTGGATATCTTTTACCTTGTCCGTAGTAAGATCGATCAATTCATGGCCATGTGCGGGATTAAGTCCTTCAAAACCGTAAGGAACTCCAAGCACTTTTTTTACACCGTAGAGATAATGTAATCTCAATACGATGCTTCTGATCACATTGTTGATGCCCGGACAAAGACCCCCACAGGTAACGATTGCCGCAGTGGTATAAGTCGGTCGAAAATAGATTTTTTCACGAGGACCTGCTTTTTCATAGGAGGGAGGGGCTTCTTTCCCGGTTATTTGTCGATTGACTTCATCCAGCGATATATTCTCCAGCACTCTTTCTTCTTCCTCTATGAAGTTGAAAACTTTATCTCCCTTCACACTACTCAACCCCAAAGGTGATTTGACTGTGGAAGGTCCGAGTGTACTTATTGCATACTTATTTTCGGTATACATAGTTGGTATTTGGTCTGAACCATTTTTCTGAGAGCAAGTCTATAAAACTATCTTGTTTTACAATATAAGTTGAGTACTAATTCAATATGATTTTTATAGCTGTAAAATATGATTTTTGTGCAATAATGGTGCTAAAACTCAATTAATAAACCTGCCTGCTTTTCAAGTTGTTGTACATACTTTGGATTTGTGATCTTTCCATCCTGAATATTGCGCTCGATATTTCCCAGCTTAGGTTTTTGGGCAAGCACATGCATGCCGCAGTAGTTGAAAATATCTGTCAGATGACTCAATGCCAATCCTCCTCCCTGTACGCCGGATGACAATCCAACCAATGCACATTTTTTGTTTGTAAATGTACCAGGGTACTCCAGTCCATCTATGAATGCTTTAAGGATCCCCGGAAACGAACCATTATATTCAGGCACGATAAAGATCATCTTTTGCGTTTCCTTCATCTTTTGCCGAAACGGATTGAACAGCTCGTTTTTGCCTGAGTTTTCATACAATGCGGAGGATGTGAAATCATCAGGCAGGTCAGCAAGATCCAGAATATCACATTGCACTCCTTTTTCCAGTAATATGTCCCGGTATATTTCTGAAAGTTGACGGGAGATTGCATGTTTTCGGTTTGTGCCGCAGATTATCGTGATTCGCTCCATCAATAGTTTCTGATTATCCTTCCTGTACCATTTCTCTCAACTTCAATGAGCCTTTCCGGTTCACGGTAGATGATAATGTTACCCGGTCCATTAAGCAGGTATTGAATTTCTTGTTGAGCATTTACGTGGATTGCATTGTATCCATTATGATTTACCGTAGAAGTGATGGCATTTAGATTCTCTGCTCTGACGATTCCATCATTTCTTTCACCCATAAATATACCCAAATGTCCGATTGTACCTTCCAGATAAACATTCGTGAGGGCATGTAACTCAAACCCTATGGCATCACTGGTTAGTTTCAAATCAATTTCTCCGGGCTGGAAATTCCAGATCCTGAACGAGTAGGTGAGTGTATCTACGCTGTGAATATGGCCATATCCCCTGTTTTCAAGAAGCTCAAGCGTATCCGTGTAAATGTGCAATGCCACCCTTTGGGACGGTCTTGTCCAGCGACAGGAGTTCTGGTTTTCCACGGTCAGTACGCCGTCGATCAATGAAAACTTTATTTCGGGTACCATATTCTTTCCCGCTACCAGGTCAATACGTTGAGACTCCGAGTCATGAAGGACGATATTTATATCGTCGTGTATTTTGAAATGGTAGATATCATTTTCAAATGATTTTGTGATTTGGACCAGATCGCCTTCTGATTGGATACAGTCCCAGACATCCTCCTGATCGCAGGAAAACAGAAGGAACACCACAATTATGTATATGAATCCTTTCATATTCGTATACCGAGACCGAAATCGTAATTATCTGCTCTTCCTCCATGGGCTTTCAGCATTGTGGTGATGAAATATTTTTTATTGAAGTAGTATTTCAATCCATATCGCTGATAGAAATCAGGATCTCCGTCCTTGTTATACGACCGCAGGAAATAATGTCCTGCCTGCACCATTACACTTATATTGGAGACAACCAGTTCATGTCCGACTACAACCGCAGCTCTTTTGTAGTCGGTGCTGTTGGGGGTGGTTTCATCCCTCCTGATCTCTTCGATCAACGACCTGTTGAAGAAAAGTTCGGCGCCTGCCACCAGTCGGCTGACCTCATTCAATGGTTTGTCCACATAGCTCCTGATCGTCCAGAAACCGTACTTCTTTCCGCCCGTTGGATAAATTTCTTTTGGCGCTCCGCTGATCAGAAAGTTGTAATGAAAGCTCTTGCTCGTACTATTGGAAGTGTTTTCAGCCGGGCTTGACAGGACCATGGGCTTAAAGCGGTAGCCGAGTGCAAGGTTTCCGGTAATGATATTAATACCTGCGTTGGGAAGTTTAAGCGATCCGTTGGAGGCATGACTTAACGTGAGTGAAGGTTGAAAGTACCACTGCTTATGAAATCCAATTTCAAACCCCAGCCGACCCTGCATATTGTACGTGAATATGCTTGAAATCATGTTATTGAGATTGTTTTCGGATTTATGATACCTTGTCGGCGCATAGGTCAGACCTGTTCCGGCTCTAAGTGTCATACCTCCGTTTTTCCATCGAATGAGGTAGAACTTCATAAAGGCCAGTCCGTAATAGAGTTTTCCGGTTGGTTTCATTTCCGTATCGAAGTAGGAAATCAAAAGGCCGTAATCAGGATAGTTATACCTTTTTTGCCACGGCCTGGACCCTGTTGTTGATTTGCTGGCAAACAGTTCAACTCCCCCGGGCCGTCCATACATCAGGTGATGAACGTCAGCGCTGTGGGGCAGGATAAACCCTTTGAATGAGCTGAATCCTACTTCATATTTGTAGAATTGATCCGGGGTAATCCCCTGGGCGCAGGGTTTGGTCAAAAAAAGAAAATAGGTGAATATTGCAATCGGTAACCCAAAATTAGCTTTCATCCATTCTCACCATGTTGGAAAGCAAAAATGCGATAGTTCTGTCAGGCTCAAAAATTATTCACACTAAAACGGGAATTATACAGTTAGATGAACGAATCATTTGTGACATTGTAAACCGCTGAATAATGGGGGTATCTGTTGACAGGTTGACTAAAATTTACGGACAGCAGCGGGCGGTTGACAATCTGACATTCGATGCTCCAAAAGGCAAGGTAACCGGATTCCTGGGGCCAAACGGAGCAGGCAAATCGACAACAATGAAGATTGCTACCGGCTATCTGGACGCAACCCAGGGGGAAGTCTGGGTCAATGATATCCCGGTATCACGTGATCCGGTGAAAGTCAAAAAACTGATAGGTTACTTGCCGGAACACAATCCATTATACCTGGAAATGTATGTTCGTGAGTTTTTGATATTCATCGCGAAGGCCTATGGTCTCAGAAGAAAACTGATCAGGGATAGAGTCACTGAGATGGTAGGTGTATGCGGACTGGAGGAGGAAGCTCATAAAAAAATTAAAATGCTGTCAAAAGGATTTCGCCAACGTGTCGGATTAGCCAAAGCGCTTCTTCCGGATCCTGAGATCCTGATCCTGGATGAGCCTACTTCGGGACTGGATCCTAACCAGATCGTGGAGATCCGTCAGGTGATCAAATCGGCCAGTGAGGATAAAACTGTCATACTTTCGACACATATCATGCAGGAAGTGGAGGCAATTTGCGATAAAGTGGTGATCATTGACAAGGGGAAACTGGTAACTGACAGTTCGCTGGCTGACCTCAAAGAATCAAAGTCCGATTCCACGGTGTACAGCGTGACATTTGAAGAGGACGTGAACGTTGAGCTGATAGAGAAACTCAAGAGTGTCAATGCTATCGAGTCACTCAACCCGGGACAATTAAGAGTGGAAGCTTCTTCGGAAAAATTCAGAAAGGAGATCATCAAACATGCTTCTGATCATCAGTTGCCGCTGGTCTCTGTTCGCAAAGAAGGCCAGTCGCTGGAGGAGATTTTCCAAAGCCTGACAGAATCAAAGGAGGTGGGATCTTGATCACAATATTCAAAAAAGAGATCAATGAATTTCTGAATTCACTGATTGCATATATTTCGATCGGGGTATTCCTGACGGGGATTGGCATGATCATGTGGGTATTTCCCGATACCAGCATACTCGATTACGGCTATGCAACTATGGAGCCGCTGTTCACCCTTGGACCTTATGTTTTCATCTTTTTGATACCGGCGATAACGATGCGCTCCTTCGCCGAAGAAAAAAGAAACGGTACCATTGAACTGTTATATACATTACCGATTCGCTCAGGGGAAATCATCGCGGGAAAATTCATTGCTGCATGGGCCATTGCCATTCTTTCTTTGGTACCTACATTGATCTACTACTACTCGGTGCATCAGCTTGGAAATCCTGTCGGTAACCTGGATACCTCAGGAATTATAGGATCCTACATAGGGCTTTTACTTCTGGGAGCTGTGTTCTCCGCCATTGGCATTTTTGCCTCAGCCATTACCGAGAATCAAATCGTTTCATTTGTCCTGTCAGCTTTTGCATGTTTCTTGTTTTACCAGGGATTTGAAGGACTGGCTACGCTCGATGTTTGGGGGACATGGGCGTATTACCTCGAACAGCTAGGTATTAGTTTCCATTATAATGCTTTAAGTAAGGGATTGCTCGCCCTGGAAGACATCGTTTTCTTCCTGGGCTATATCGGTGTGTTTTTGATGTTGACAAAACTGGCTATTGAATCAAAGAAATGGTAAACTTTAGCAGTAAAAAGCTATATCATATCCAGATCTTCATTGTTGCCTTCCTTGGTATCCTGCTGGTAAACCAATTATCGGCGCTGTTTCCACTGCAATTTGATACCACCGAAGAAAAGCGATACACATTACATCCCTCCGTCAAAAATGTATTACGAAATCTGCAGGAACCCGTGACGATAGAAGTTTTTCTTGACGGTGAATTGCCTGCAAACTTCAGAAGGTTTCAGACGGCCATTCGCAGAACCCTGGAACAATTTTCTTTGTATGCAGGCAACAACATTCAATTCAGCTTTACGGATCCCTCGATAGCGGCCAGCAATCAGGCACGCAATCAGTTCTACAGGAGTCTGATAGATAAAGGCATACAGCCTTCGAATATTGCATATACCAGGGATGGCGAGAAAACGGAAAAACTCATATTCCCGGGAGTAAGTGTGATTTATCGCGGCAATGAACAGGGCGTTACCCTTCTCAAGGGAAATCGTGCCATGTCGATTGAGGAAATGCTGAATCAATCGGTAGAAGGCCTTGAATATGAACTGGCAAATGCCATAAAGCAGTTACAAAGCTCGAATAGGAAAAAAATAGGCTTTATTGTCGGACATGATGAGCCGGATACATCGGAGTTGGCCGGATTCACAAATGCCATACTTGCCCGGTACGATTTGTTCCGGATATCACTGCCGGAGAGATCGACTAAGCTGATCGGGTATGATGGGATCATCATCGGGAAGCCTGCTTCACGGTTCAATGAAAAGGAAAAGTACCTCTTGGACCAGTATATAATGAATGGAGGTAGATTGATGGTTTTTGTTGATGCATTAAGCGTAAATATGAATGAGGCGGAAGGTGAGGGTACCATAGCATTTCCTTATGAATTGAACATTGAGGATATGCTCTTTAAATACGGTGTTAGAATTAACAGGGATTACGTAGCCGACGTGAACTGCGGAAATACTCCTGTGATCACAGGAAATATTGGAAATCAACCAAGGATTGAAATGTTACCATGGCCATACTGGCCGGTCATTACCAACTATGCAAAACATCCCGTCGTAAGAAATCTTGATGCCACCTGGTTTCGGGGAACATCCACGATTGATACGGTAAAAGCTGGTGGCATACTTAAGACCCCCCTGATGTTCACCAGCGATTACACTAAAGTTTTCACGCCCCCCGTTCGCATCAGCTACAATGATCTCCAGGATAAACTGCGGCCGGAATCTTTTCAATCAGGTCCTAAAGCACTCGCATACTTACTGGAGGGAAAGTTTACTTCACTCTACAAAAACAGGTTCCCGCCGCGGGGGATTGACCACAAGGAATTCAGAGAAGAAAGTTTAGATACCAAGATCATCGTGGTATCCGACGGGGATTTCATACGCAATGATTTTAACCCGGAGAATGACAATCCGCTGCCAATGGGTATGGATGCCTATAGTCAGACTACCTATGCCAACGAGGATTTCCTCATAAATGCATTGGACTACCTTGTAGATGAAGACGGTCTTATGCTCGCAAGAAACAGGGAAGTGAAAATACGTCCGCTAAACAAAGTTGCGATCCAAACTACCGGTAACACCTGGAAGTGGGTGAATATGATTTTGCCTGTTGTACTGATAATCATCTTCGGGATTATCAAGGGAATAATGAGGAAAAGAAAATTTGGCAAAATATGAGAACCAGGAATATTCGTCTTTTCATAATCCTCATAATACTGGCCACAGGCAACATGTTCTTATTGCTCCGGGATCCGGGGATGTCAAGGCTAGGTTTTGAACCGGATTTATTCTCCATTGCAGATACAACACAGATAGAATCCATTGAAATCAATGGTCCTAAAGGTCTTATTATTATCAAGAGAAGTGACAACTGGATGGTGGACAGCATGCATTCGGCTGATCCGAATGTTCTGCGATTGCTATTTGCAGTTATGAACCGGGTAACGGTGTCGAGGGAATTGGGTGAAACGGAGCTGGAGCAACTTTCCGGTAGCAGCTTTATCAAAGTGTCGATCGACTTTTCAGATGTTTCAAAAATGAGCTTTGATGTGACCGGGGACCTCAACGCCACAAAGACATTCTTTTTTCGTGATGATAATGGTTATGAAGTAGAAATACCTGGCTACCGTGATTACGTTGGAGGAATCTTTCAACTGGATAAAGACCAGTGGAAAGACAGATTGATCTTCAACGGGAACTGGAGAACCATCCAAAAACTGGATTTCAATTACACCGCTGCGGATAAGAATGATTTCATGATAGCATTCGCAGGGCAATTTTTTGAGATTGATGGACTGAATCAAATAGATTCAAATGCCGTTGTCGGATATCTGGATGAATTTGAGTTTTTACAGGCTAATGAACGTCTAAGTCCGGGTAAATTCGAAAGATTTGATAGTTTGAGCAGGACTTCTCCCGAGATCATAATTACTGTCGAGGACATTAAATACCAGGATACACAATCCATAAAGCTGTTCCCAATATTGGACGGTGACAATGTCAGACTGGTACTTGATACAAAAAACCAATTGACGGTTTTTGATGAAAATCGCATCAGAAATCTGTTTCGTGTGAAGTCTGATTTTGTTTATCAATCTCAATAAGAAACAATCGATTTCCGCCTGATTGTATGTCAATATTTGTTTTTAAATTTGGCATCCTTTTAGAGTAAATAATATTCCACCGAATGAAGTTTATTGTATCATCTTCCTATCTGCTAAAGCAATTGTCAGCTATCAATGGTGTCATTACAACGAATCCTGTTGTTCCCATTCTTGAAAACTTTCTTTTTGAAATAAGTGGTGGTACCCTGACAGTGACGGCATCTGACCTTCAGACGTCCATGATCACGGAATTGGAAGTGGAGGCCAAGGAAGATGGTAGTATTGCCATACCTGCAAAGATATTGCTGGAAACGCTCAGAAATCTTCCCGAACAGCCTGTAACCTTCTCAATAGATGAAGGGACATACAGCATTGAGATCAGCTCAGATAATGGACGTTATAAATTGTCCGGAGAGAATGCCACCGATTTTCCCAAAGTACCGACAGTTTCCGATGGTTATTCTGTCAACATTTCCTCAGACATCTTATCTACGGCGATCAACAATACGATCTTTGCTACCAGCAACGATGAATTGAGGCCGGCGATGACCGGTGTCTATATCAATCTTGATGAGACCAATACCACCTTTGTGGCGACAGATTCCCACAGACTGATCAGGTATCGAAGGGTGGACGTAGCTGCCGACCAGTCTCACAACATGATCATACCGAGGAAAGCACTGACCCTTCTCAAGACCACGATGCCGCCTGAGAACACCAATGTTGCCATGGAGTTTAATGCATCCAATGCTTTTTTTGATTTCAATAACATCAAGATGATCTGCCGGTTGATTGATGAAAGATATCCGGACTATGAAAATGTAATCCCTGCTGACAACAACAACAATATGTCCATTAACCGGGCGGAATTCCTGAGTTCACTGAAAAGGATTGCGATCTATGCAAATAAAACTACGCATCAGGTACGTTTGAAAATCACAGGGAGTGAGTTGATGATTTCGGCCGAGGACCTTGATTTTTCCAATGAAGCCAACGAAAGACTTGCCTGTGAACACGATGGAGAGGATATTGAGATCGGTTTTAATGCACGATTCCTCATTGAAATGCTGGGCAACCTTGAATCTGATAGTATCACGTTGCAACTATCAGCACCGAACAGGGCCGGTATCATTGTACCTTCTGACAAGGATGAGAATGAGGACATCCTGTTGCTGGTGATGCCTGTGATGTTGAATAACTACGTGTAAAGGGGGGGCAGTACTACAACTTGACTCCAACCCCAAACTCAATTACATCTGCCGAACCAAAGTAGGCTTTCAACGCCGAGTGCAGAATAATGCGGTCAGCTAAAAGGTAGTTGAACCCGTATCGCTGGTAGGAGAAGGGCATGAACTTGTAAGGACGGTATAAATAGAGCCCTGCCATCGTGATAAGCGAAAGACGGTCAAAGTGAAAAATATTTCCGAAACTGAATGCCAGCTGTTTCTGATCGAAGTTTTCTCCAAATGGAGGGTCTTCATTCTTGCGATAGATGTATTCCTGGTACTGGGATGTATCCAGAAACCCGTCCAGCCCAAGGGTGAAACTGTTTAAATTGGAAAACCTGTAAGCGCCAAAAAAGGAAACGGAATGAACACGATAAAGATCGTTGTCAGGAGAAACCCTGGGATCCTTCCAGCCGATGGCATAAATCATATTATAATTCCACGTCTTATGATCCGGATGTGACTCGTGATTTACCTTATGCCGATCGCTGGATCTGAGATCATAGTGATAGGCTATGCCACCCACCAGAAAGTTCATGCCCTGGTTAGGTTTTTTGATATTGCCGTTTGATGCATGACGAAAGGCCAGGGCCAGTTCCAAAAAGGATCTGTTGTTCAATGGAATTTCATAAAGTACATCAAACTCAGTGGTGAAGGAAATTTTGGTACTGACCTCCTTGTTATCCCGGTTGTTTTCGGAATATTGCTTTGTAGAATATCCTATGCCAAATCCGGGAGACCATTTCAGGTTTTCCCCCAGTAGCGGATAATTCAACCCTGCCACGCCCGTTATCATTTGGCCGAATTCATCAGGCACACCATAGTCAAAATAGGTAAGTCCGAATTCCAGTTTGGGAAAGTTGTGATACGATTCCCAGGGATCACTGCCGTCCGTGTATTTAGTCAGTCGAAGTTCGAAACCGGAAAGTCCCGTGAAATCTATTATTACCTCATCTTCTACCAGCCCCCCGTAATACAGCGATCCTCCCAAAGCATATTTAGTTTGAGAATATCCCGCGAATGTTACAATGAGACAAACGATGGATAGCCGGTATCGCATGTTAGCTATAAAAGTTTATTTCTTTCGTCTCCGGCCTTTTTTGTCGGGTGTCTTTTCGGCAAGATCCTTGCACATTTCGTAGGTTAGCTCTTCGGGCTTCTGACCTTTCGGTATCCTGACGTTTTTAGATCCGAATTTTATGTAGGGGCCGTACCTTCCATTAAGTACAAAGACACTATCATCTTCGTCAAATGTCTTGATGTACTTGTTGGCGTCCTGTTCTCTTTTTTCAAGGATCAACTCCACCGCCTCCTTTTCTGTAACGGAATGAGGATCCTGATCCGCTTTGAGAGATACGAACATTTTACCATGCCTGACATAAGGACCGTAACGACCGACATTGGCCGTGATCGATTCACCTTCGAATTCTCCGACCTCCCGTGGCAAATTAAACAGGTCCAGTGCTTCGTCAAGGGAAATGTTCTCAATGAATTGCCCCTTTCTTAAGCTGGCAAAACGTGGTTTTTCCCCGCCATTCTCTCCCTGAAATCCTTCGGAATCACCAATCTGGACATATGCACCAAACTTCCCCAGTTTTGCAATGACAGGTTTACCTGACTCGGGTTCGGTTCCGATCAGGCGACTTCGGCTTTCGACCTTGGACCGCTTCAGTGCCTTGGATTCTTCGACTCTGGGATGGAAGTCCGTGTAGAAGTTTCTGATCATGTTGACCCATTCCTTCTTTCCGGTAGCGATATCATCAAACTCCTGTTCGACATTCGCCGTAAAATGAAAGTCAATAACATTGGGAAAATAGGACACAAGGAAATCATTGACCACCATCGCCGTGTTTGTGGGAAATAGTTTATTCTTCTCCGCTCCGGTAATCTCAGTTTTGGTACTGGAAACAACCTGCCCGTCTTCCAGCTCCATTTCCCTGTACGATCTTTCCGTTCCTTCGCGGTTTTCTTTTTCGATATAATTACGTTTCAATATCGTGGAAATGGTTGGCGCATAGGTCGAAGGTCTGCCTATACCCATTTCCTCAAGCTTTTTAACCAGGCTTGCCTCCGTATACCTCGGAGGGTGGCGCGTAAACCCTTGTTTGGCCAGCATACTTTTCAGGTCGAGATATTGACCGATACTTAAAGGTGGCAGCATGTCCTTCTGATCTTCGTCCTCGCCCTCATCCCTGGATTCGGAATACACTTTCAAAAAACCGTCAAATTTCACCACTTCTCCCTGGGCGATGAGATTTTCGCTGGATGTGGAAATATCAATGGTAGCTATGGTTTTTTCCAAACGTGCCTCGGCCATTTGAGATGCAATGGCTCTCTTCCAGATAAGGTCATAAAGTCGCTTTTGAGAAGAATCTCCATCAACCGAATGCCGGGAAAAATCCGTTGGCCTGATCGCTTCATGAGCTTCCTGGGCACTTTGATTCTTTGTTTTATACCGGCGGCTTTTAGCGTATGCTACACCGAAAGCCTTTTCAACTTCGTTCTTTGCGCCGTGGATCGCTTCTTCCGAAAGGTTGACGGAATCCGTCCTCATGTAGGAAATTTTGCCCGATTCATACAGTTTCTGGGCCACGGACATGGTCATAGACACTGGAAAACTTAATTTTCGAGCTGCCTCTTGCTGCAATGTTGACGTTGTAAATGGAGGAGCCGGATTTTTCTTTGCCGGTTTTATTTCGAGGTTTGAAATAGTAAAAGTAGCGCCATTGCATTCCTCAAGAAATACTCTGGCATCGTCTTCCGTATCAAATTTCTTTGGCAATTCAGCCTTAAGCACTTTTCCTTCTTCCAGATTGAATAGTGCCGTGATCTTGTATGAAGATTTTGGACTAAAAGCTTCAATTTCCCGTTCTCTGTCAACAACCAGTCTCACAGCTACCGACTGAACCCGCCCGGCGGAAAGACCGGTCTTTATCTTTTTCCAAAGAATGGGAGAGAGTTCATATCCCACTAAACGGTCTAACACTCTTCTTGCCTGTTGCGCATTGACCAGATTCAAATCAATTCCACGGGGATTTTGGATGGCATTCTGGATGGCATTCTTGGTTATTTCGTGGAAGACGATCCGACGTGTTTTTTGATCATTCAAGTCCAGAGCCTTACTCAGATGCCATGAAATTGCCTCACCTTCACGGTCATCATCAGAGGCCAGAAAGATAGTTTCAGCTTCTTTTGCGAGCTTTTTCAGATCTTTTACAACCGTTTTTTTATCAGCTGAAATTTCATATGTTGGAGAGAAATCATTTTCAACGTCAATGGCAAAATCGTCTTTTGGCAGGTCACGGACGTGTCCGTAAGATGACTTTACTTCGTACTCCTTTCCCAGATATCGCTCTATTGTTTTGGCTTTCGCCGGCGACTCAACAATTACCAGGTTTTTACTCATGTTGAAAAATTAAATGTCAAATATGATGTAAAATTTTTGAAATCAGCACAAGAGCTTGACTATCAAATTCCTTTTCACTTAATTGAAAGAGGAAAATCACCTCTTTACAAAATGTCTATTAATTTGATTTTAGTCAGACATGCCCAGGCGGAGCAAACTACGGGTGTTCAGGATTTTGACAGGGAGCTAACTGCTGAAGGTCAGAGAGATGCCAGACATATTGGTCGGTGGATGACCGCTCAATTTCAGCACCTTGATACCATCATTTCAAGTAATGCCAAACGAGCGATGAATACGGCTGAGATCATAACGGAAGAATTCCGGCAGAATCATGTGATCAAACCATCGGAAGAAGTGTATGAAGCCTCGGTAAGAACACTCCTGGAGACTGTTAATGCCGTTGACCCCAAATTTCAAAATATTTTGCTGGTAGGTCACAATCCAAGTATTTCTTACCTCGCGGAGTACCTGACAGGCTCCCCCCTGAACGGCATGGCGCCGGGGAGTGCTGCAGTTATCAGTTTTGAAAATCTTAAATGGAGTGAAGTGAGTGAAAAATCCGGCACACTAGTCACTTACCAGATGCCTGCGAATTTATAAGGATGAAAAAGTTTGATCCGGATCAGGTGGGTTTGCTGGGAAGTCTGTTTGGGTTTCCTTATTCTTTGGAAGATGCTGATCTGATAGTTCTTCCCGTTCCCTGGGAAGTTACTGTTTCTTACGGCAGCGGGACATCCTTAGGACCTCAATCGATCCTGGAGGCTTCTGCTCAGCTGGATTTTTCAATGTACTCATTCAAAAAACCCTGGAAATTCAAAACGGCGATGGAGCCTGTCAGTGAAGCCACATTAGCCAAATCCAATAAATTACGGGAGATTTCAGAGCAGATCATACGGGATTTGGAGTTAGGCAGGCAAATTCAGGATAACTCCTTGTACGAGATGATAAATTCCGGCTGCCGGGAAATGGTTGATGAAGTTTATGAATCTTCCGGGAGGATTCTTGACAGCGGAAAGGTATGTGCCGTGCTTGGTGGCGACCATAGCACTCCTCTTGGCCTGATAGAGGCGTTGGCCGAACGACACGCTTTTGGTATTTTGCAAGTTGATGCCCATATGGATCTGCGTGAATCCTATGAGGGGTTCAAATATTCCCATGCATCTATCATGTATAATGCTCTGCAGTTAGAGGGTGTACAATCACTCATGCAGGTCGGTATACGGGACTTTTCACAATCAGAAAGGGAATTTGCGAGTAACTGCGACAAGCCGGTCCAGGTATTTTATGATGATCACGTCAAGGAAGGAATGCTAATTGGCGACAGCTGGTCGGACTGGGTATCATCCATTATTGCCATGCTTCCAGAAAAGGTATATGTCAGTTTCGATATTGACGGACTTGAGCCTTCGCTTTGTCCGAATACGGGAACACCGGTTCCGGGCGGTCTGTCTTTCGAGCAGGCAAATTTTTTGTTGTTGAAGCTTGCCAGATCAGGTAGAAAGATCATCGGGTTCGACTTATGTGAAGTCGCCCCGGGAAAGACCAATTGGGATGCCAACGTCGGAGCCAGGATCCTGTATAGGCTCTGTACATATACGGGACTTTCCCATGGAAAAATCACAACATCCATATGAACATTCTGATAGCGCCCAATGCCTTTAAGCACAGCCTGTCATCGACCGAGGTGGGCCGGGCTATCGTGGAAGGCCTGGACCGGAGCAGGCTTGAAGGTAAATTCAGCGTCCTGCCGATTGCTGACGGAGGAGATGGTTCACTGACAATACTTGCCCGGGCACTTTCGGCCGAAATAAAAAGTTTGCAAGTCAACGGGCCACTGGGAAGCCCCGTTCTTGCCCGGTATGCCATCAATAAGAAGGAAGCAACAGGAATAGTGGAACTGGCAGAGGCAAGTGGTATCAGGTATCTGTCGGAAAAAGAATTGAATCCATGGAAAGCCAATACATACGGTACCGGAGAGATTGTAAACAAACTTGTGCTGGAAGGTTGTAAAAAAATATACCTGACTGTTGGCGGGAGTGCCTCTGTGGATGGTGGGATTGGTATTCTTTCGGCCCTGGGCGCTCGTTTTTTTGCCGGTAAAGAATTACTGACATTACCCGTCACGGAAGACATTCTCAGGATCACCCGTATCGATGCTTCCGGTCTGAAAACCGGAAAATGTAAATTCATCCTGTTAACGGATGTGCAAAATAAACTACTGGGAAAAAATGGGGCAGTTTCGGTTTTCGGTCCTCAAAAAGGCGTAAAGCCGGATGAGATCAGTGAATTTGAGGGGATTATGAAATATTGGTCAAAGCTCCTGGCGCAGGACGGCAGGGACGTTACTAAACTGACCGGGGGTGGTGCGAGTGGAGGCGTTCCTGCTGGATTATGGCCTTTTCTTGACCTTGACATCAGGTCCGGAGGAAACGAGATACTTGATCTGACAGGGTTTCATGAATTGCTGTCGCATTCTGATGTGGTCATTACGGCTGAGGGCAGAATCGATGCCCAAACCGGTCAGGGTAAAGGACCGGGTTTAGTTGCGAAGTATGCGTCAGAAAAAGGTATACCTGTTATTGGATTATGCGGGATCGTTTCAGAAGATTACGATAGTGCGTCATCATACTTCACATCCGTATGGTCTATAAACCGCAGACTGGAATCATTGGGCCAGGCTCTGGTAAATACCCGTAGAAATCTTCTTGAAACCTCGATTCAATTGGGAAATCTTTTACAATCAAAGATTTCTTAAGAAATCCACAAACTCATTATTTGAATATTGTGCCATTCCTTTGTTTTTAACGACAATTTTTCCGTCCGGTGAAATAACGTAAGTTGTAGGGATGGATTGGGACTGGTAAACATCGGGACGTCTTGTTTTGAGGAAATATATGGGAAAATCAAATTCTTTTTTTCGAACAAAATCAATTGCTTTTTGTCGGTTGTCATCAACGGAAATAATGGCGAATGTTACATCCGGACTAACCTCATTATACAGTTTATTGATATCGGGCATCTCCGCAATACAGGGCGCACACCAGGTTGCCCAATAGTTCATAAAGATCGTTCTGGATTTCCAGTCTCCCACATCCACCTCATTGCCATATTCATCCAACAGGATCATATCATAATTTGCCGGTATGGGTTCTGCTTCCAAATTCGGACGTAGAATTCCTGTGGCCAACAATCCCCGTTGCAATGTCCCAAAAACAGTAGTGTGGAGGCCGGTCATGAATAGTATGCCTATAATGGAAAAGAACACAACCCATTCAATTAACTCTTTCTTCAATTTCCTGTTCACCCGGTATATCAAATTGATTACATCTACTACAAATTTCTGCAAATAAAAATTCACTTGGCTCATTACCGAATTGACATGTTTGAAAAAGCTATTGATTAATCTTAGCCATTCAATGAAGGACATTACAGGAATTAGTTGCAGTTTTGCCGGACCCTTCCACTCAAATGACCGTATGCAGTTGTACTAATCATGGTCCTCTAAGTGATTCACTGATTTTTCAAACTCCCTAAATCACGCTCGTTTTTTGCATTTCCAGGAATCAAATTTGAACTGAAAAATTAAAAATGACAGCCTTATTTTGATCTTCCGGGGCCGAAAACTATTAGGAGTCCTGATAGCGAACCCCTGTCCAAAACATAAGGCAAAAGTTCAAAAATCGAAGGATTGGGTCAGTTCATACAAATGACATGTGGTTGATGAACGATAATAGATAAATGAATGATTATTCATATGATGCTTTCCATACAGACCACCAGAAAATATTCCGGAATTTCAAAGCAATTTGAAAGATGGAATAGTGGAACAATGGTGGTTACAAATTGTCTTTATCTAATATTAATTAGTACATATTTGAGAAAGATAGGTTTTTTTGGTAATTTTGAACCTTTAATTTTGCAGCAGACTAGTCATCGACATGAGGGTTAATACGTGCTATGGAATAATTGCCTGGTTTTTGGCAATTATTTCACCAATTTCCATTTATGGACAATCTGGTCCCGGTGGGGTCAGTACACCTACCAATAACATATTCTGGCTACGCCCGGACAAAGGTGTGACTTTCGATGGAAGTGACAATCTCACCACCTGGACGGATCAGGCCAATTCACATGATGCTACCAATGCCTCTTCTTCCACGAATCCTATGTACGACAATGCTGCGGGCGTCGGTACAAACGGTGAGCCGGCCATACTTTTCACTGGTTCGAACAGTGAATTCCTTGATATTGCCGATGACAACAGCATTAACACCACATCGGTAACAGCACGTACGGTATATATTGTCTTTCAAACCGGAAGTGACGTTACAACACAACAATACTTATATGAGCAGGGGGGAACCACCAATGGTTTATTCTTTTACATCCAGGGTGGTCAATTAAGTGCCGGTATACATAGTAGTTCCACTAATTACACAATTAGTTCGGCAGTTTCCTCCATCGTAGCTTCTACTGAGTATATTGTTGTTTTGACCTATGATGGGACTGCCCAAACGCTTGATCTGCAATTGGACGGGACAGCGTCAGCTACCGTTAGCTCAGTAGCATCTTCGGTCGCCTCCCATACTACAATCAAAGTAGGTAGCGATGGAGCTTCGGGCAATCACTACACAGGTCATATTGCTGAGATCATATATTATGATGTGGTACTCAATGACGGGGAGCTGCGCATGGTGAATAACTACCTGTCTGAAAAATATGGTATCTCCACGGCGAATGATCACTATTCCACACCGGGGGCTACCTATCGCTATGAGGTGACGGGTATTTCCAGGGTTGGTACTGAAGAGCATAATACCTCCAATGGACTCGGAGGTACATTATACTTATCTGAAAACACATCTGATCCGCTTGCAGATGCTGAGCACATCATGGCAGGTCATAACAATGATAATCTGGATGTCACTTCTGCCGATATGTCTGCAATTTCCGGATCTGATCGTTTTAACCGGATCTGGTATTTTGAGAAGACGGGTACGCTTGGCCTTAGAGTAGAATTCGACCTTGTGGAGGCAGGACAAACGGTTGGTGCTGCCGGTGATTATGAATTGATTACACGAGCAGGTACATCAGGTAATTTTGCCACCGTCACTTTCTCAAGTAGGAATATCAGTGGAGATCGAATTCAGTTTGACGTAACCGATGCCAATCTTGTTTCCGGCTATTACACACTTGCCGTGCCCTCTACTGCAAAAAAATGGTACGTGATCAACTCTGGGGATTGGGATGATCCTAATACCTGGACTCTTGATCCGGCAGGAGTCGTTTACAATAACCCGGAAAGTCTGACGCCTTCTACATCGCCATCATCAACGACAGATGAGATCACCATTGGCTCCGGAAAGACCGTGACCATAACCAATGATGATGACATTCCAAGTACCTTGACCAAGTTGACGGTGGATGGTACACTTGATTTTGGAAACACTGCCCATACGGGAACCATTTCTGAACTCATAGGCAGCGGAACCATTCAACTTGCCGGAAACGATGCTACTACCCCGCACACAGTCAATTTACCCACTGTAACCGATGCATCAAATTTTATTTCGGCAGGTACAGGAGCAGGGACCATCGAGTTCTATGGGTCGGAAGATATTGATATCACCTCATCTTCTACCATAACCACTTTCTACAACATGGTCGTGAATCTCACATCTGCTGCAGATGATGAATTGATCATTACCACTGACATTACTACAAATGGGGATTTGACGGTGACAAGTGGCAATCTGCAGATCAATGATGCTACTGCCGCTGTGCAACGCACAATAACGGTTAATGGGGACATGACGATTTCAGCATCGGGAGAAGTATCTGTTGGTACCGGTAATCCCGGAACCCCTGGCAGTACTACATATTATGACACTTATCATCAGTTATTGTTAATGGGTGATTTCACTAATAATGGTGCAGTAAGTTTTAGTAATCTTTCCGCACCGGATTACGACGATTATCCTACAAATGGTGCAGTGACAGTTCGATTTCAGGGAGCCTCTGATAACACAGTCACCATTTCGAATACCACCGAATTCTACAATCTGGCGATTGAAAAAGGGACCGATCAAACTTATATTCTGGAAATTACCTCTGCTGATGAAACCTATTTTCGAATATTTGGCAGGAATACCGACAGATCATATCCTAATTTTAACTCCACAGTATTGGGTGAAATCACTTCCACGAACAAGGCGTTATGGATCCGAAGAGGAACATTGAAACTTAGTGGGAATATCAACATCCCCTCCCTTACGGAAGGAAGACAAAGCGGAACAGGAGGGCAAAACCTTTCCTCATGGTTCATACCTGGGCAGGGAGCACTTTGGTTAAACGGGCCTAATGTTACGGTATCAGTAAATGCGGTTAGCAATGCTGCTGTGGACGCTATTTATGGTGTCACGGGTACAACAGATGTTGCAGGGACTGTTGCCAATACGGTGGGATCTTATGTATACGGAACACTTAAAGTGAGCGATGGATTGTTTGATATGGCCCAGACCGGGTTACTCCTCTATGACAGTGAACAATCAGCTATTGTGCAGGTAGAAGGCGGAAACCTCAAAATATCCAGCTTGAGGCCGAGAGAACCTGCTCTTACAGGAACTTTCTCTTGGATTCAATCGGGTGGAACGGTGGATGTACTGGGTGATTCGGAAGGGGACGGTGTTTACACCGCAGCTGATTATGCCTTATTCGATATTCCTTCCGACGAATCAGTTTTTAATATGTCCGGTGGAACTATTAACATTAACGGTGTAAAGAAGGAGATTTCCGCAGGCACAGCCCCGACTTTGCCCAATGGAATCAGAGTTTTAAGCGACCCGGAGAATAACGTAACAACCGGAGGTACCATCAACATCGACATGAACGGAAGTCAATTAGATGGGGACGATGCCGACGCTGATGTATTACCTGCATCTTTTGAAATAAACTTCACGCCAAGTTTTTATAACCTGAATCTTGTTGATGACGATGCAGGAAGTTTCACCTTCACCTCGGGACAGGATGTCGTTGTGCTCGGTGATCTTGCGGTGAGTAGCGGTGTCACAATGGAATTGAATGGTAACAACATCCATGTCGGAAGGAACCTGGATATTGCCTCAGGTAGTACCTACACCCAGGGAGGCAATAATACGACAACGTTCGATGGCAACTCTGATCAAGCCATTACCCTTGCCGGAACATTGACGTCAGATTTTTATGACGTGGTATTCAGCGGGACCGATACCAAAACGCTCTTTTCAGGGGATTTAACGGCAACAAATACGTTAACGATATCGAGTGGAGCCACTTTAAATGACGGGGGACGGACCATTTTTATTGACAATACAATCAATAATTCCGGTACTCATGAAAGCGGTTCGGGTGGTGAACTGGAATTTTCAGGTGGGTCTGGTACTTACACGGTTGGAGGGGACAATAATGGCGTATTTGGTAATGTCACCCTGAACGATGCCTCAAACGATGTCACCCTAACGGCTGATCAGGCTATTACCGGAACGCTCACTTTCAGTCAGGATCAGTTACTGGACATCAACACGAATGGCTTAACCATGCAAGGTGCTTCCGCGTCTATATCAGGTGCCTCTTCCACAAGATATATACAGCTGGCGGGGAATGCCTCGGATGAAGGATTGAGCATGTATGTCGATGCCAATGAGACAATCACCTATCCAATCGGAACCGATGCGGCAGCGACGCCAAGGTATACTCCTGCTACTGCGACGTTTTCCAATTACCCTACTGCGGACGATGGCTATGTAACAATTTCATTAGGGGATGGTGAGCTACAAACCTTAAACTTGTCTGGGGGAAGTAATATCCTGACTTACTATTGGCGGGTCAATCACAGCAACTTTACCACTCCTCCAAGAGTCACCTACGATTTTGTTTACGACAACTCAGACATCAGTGGAAATGAGAATACGTATGTTGCTGGAAAAGTATTGGATGAAGATCCATTCACAAGAAGTGAAGACGATGTAACAGGCGGAGATACAAGTGTCGATACCGGAACTAACACGATTACTTTTAACAATGACGGGGGAACTCCATTTGATGTGGAAAACGCCAATTATACAGCCGGATCCAACGCCAAGTTTACCGGAAGTCTTGAGATTTACTATTCAAGGGTTTCCAGTGGGACATGGGTAAATTGGGACACAAATTCCAACTGGTCAACCACCGGTCACCAGGGAGCAGCTGCGTCCGATTATCCACAGGCAGGTGACATCGCTGTGATAGGGAGTACCTATATTGGAGGAGGCACAGGACGACATCAGTTCAGAACTTCGACCGGAAGTGATATTACGATTGCAGAGTTGGTCTTTGACTCTCAAAGTGGCGGAACAGCTTTGAATGTGACGGATATGTCAAGGTTAAGGATCAGGGGCGGAAGGACCTTAACTGTAGGTAAGGTGTCAGGTACCGGAGAAATGGTACAAGATATTGGGACCGGGGCTCAAACAGGAACGATAGTCGGGGACTTTGGTGATTTTATTGAGGAAAATGATAATGGGTGGTTCTACTGGTTCCAAAGTGTTCAGAATGTTACGATAACCGACAGGTTTGAGTTTCCCATTTTCAGGACTTTCGGCGCAAATGGGACACTCGACTTTTCCCAGGATGTGACAGCCCATGGTGTGGTAATTGATAGTGATACTGAGTTGTCCGTTACAACAAACTATACAATTGATAGTCTTGTCCAAATCGGCTCGAACTCGGGAGGTATTTTAGAGTTCCCGAATGCCGGGTCTAATCTGACATTTGAATGTGATTACCTGGTTTACAGTGATGATGGGACCAATAGTATCAATGTAGAAAATGCCGGCACGGACGTTCATACATTAATTGTCAACAAAGATATTACCCTGGATCAGGGAGTGGACTTTGACCTGACCTCTGCGTCGGGAGCACAGGTGATCCTTGAATTGCAGGGCGAGGGAGACCATTCGTTTACAAATAGTAATGGATTAACAACTACCCTGTATCAGGTAGTCATGAACAAAGGCTCGGATACCACATCAACATTTACATTTAATGACGATTTCACCATTAGTACTCCAACAGCCAGTCTCCAACCTATTGTTCTGCAAAACGGCACATTGATCCTCAATGACGCTGCAATTGGGGCGGGCAATGATTTGGAACTGACCAATTCAACAAATGGAAGTGATTTTAATATCCCCGGAACTGCCGGTTTAAGAATAAGTGCAGGGACAGCAGTAATTCCAAGTGGGACGGACATCGGAATAACACTGGACGGTTTGCTTAGAATTGATGGAACGGGTACTTTGGACATGGATGGGGGTGACAACAATTATATTGAGTATTCCGGATCCGGAAACGCGACTATCATTGTTGGTGGATCGGGTACACTTACCGTAGGTTCTCAAATTCGAAGGGCACCTGAAACGGAAAGCGGGGTCCTTCAGTACACTCAGGCAGGAACCAGTACGGTAACAGTGGGAAATGGTAGTGCCACTTCTTCGGCAACTATCCGGCCAATGTTTGATGTAAGGAACGTGGGAAGCTCATTTACATTTTCCGGCGGGACGCTTGAAATCGTACAGGATTACTCGAGTGCTGCAACGCCGTCACTGTATTTAGACCCGGATGGCGTACCGACTGTGAGTTCAGGGGCATTGGTAAAATTCGGTAATGCCAATACACCCACCAATGGCAATGAAGATATGTCAATCTACGCTACAGTCACCCTGGATGATCTTGAGATTAACACAACAAATGGTCCCACACTAACTTTAATGACCATTGGCCTGACATTAAATGGTGACCTTTTGGTAGAGACCGGGACAAATCTGGATGCCAATGGACTTGCACTTACTATCGGAGGGGATTTCAATAATACTGATGGCGCCAGCGGATTTACAGCCAATTCTAATACCACGACGTTTAATGGATCAGCCACCCAGGTAATAACCGGCAATGGTACAACCTTTTATAACCTTACCAAGAATACGTCCAATACCCTTCAACTAGCCGGCAGTACGGATATCACGGTTTCTAACAACTTAAGCGTAACATCCGGAACACTGGATGATAATGACAATGACATTTCAGTTAGCGGAACTTTGAACAATTCGGCCACTCACACCAACAACAGCGGATCAAGTACAAATAATGGAATTATTCTGGCTGGCAGTAATGAACAGGATATTACGGGTTCAGGAACCTACAGCAGGATCAGGATTAACAACTCATCCGGCGTCACGACCAATGCCGATATATCTATCACTGAACAGGTAATATTAAATGGCGGAGTCCTGGATATTCAGGGAAATGAGCTGTCAATGGATGATGATGCCACATTTGTAGACGGGACTGGCAGTGGTTTCTCATCGACCAATATGGTCCAGACGAGGCGATCGTTTACAGATGCCGGGGTTATTAAGACCTTTAATGGTACCGGTGCATCTCCTTTTACTTATCCAATTGGATCAGGGAGTAAGTACACGCCTATCATAGTTACGCTGACTCAAAACAGTCAAACGACACCCACAATTGCAGTAAGAGCTGCTGACGAGCCTCACCCGAATGTTCAGGAAGATACGGATGTTCCGGAGTTTGTTGACCAGGATAATGTGCTTCAATATTACTGGGAGGTGACCTCTTCAGGCATGACTGACTTCACCGGTAGTTTGGAATTTACCTATGAAGGAACGGATGCCTATGTGACCTCACCATTTACACTGGATGATTACGGTACGGCCAGGTTATTGCCGGATGATTCCGACAATTGGAATAAACTCTCCACCGGATTCAAATACCAGGCTGCTGACGGTGAGAATACGATTACTTTCAATATTTCAACGGCCTCCGGTGATAGCGAGATTGGAGGGGAATATACTGCCGGTATTGATGATGCTGTGCCTGATCAGGTACCTACCGTAACCTCCATTGTCAGCTCAGGAAACTGGACAGCAGGTAGTTCATGGAGTTCAGGAACGGCACCTTCCGGGGTTATTGTAGTTATTGACGCAGGAGATGTCATCACAATGGATGCCAACAACCTCATAGCATACAGAACACAGGTTGACGGGGAATTATTACTTGGGTCTACCATTAATCAGCGACTGGGTGATGTTTCAGGAACGGGAACGATAAGATTAGAGACGGGATCTTTACCCGCCGGGATTTATGATGATTTTTTCAACTGCTCTACAGGCGGTAGTGTTGACTTTGGTGGGACCGGCAGCTATACTTTGCCAGATGAAATAGCCAGTATCAGGAATCTGGAAATCTCAGATGGAGGTACCAAAAGTCTGCCGAACGTGGATGTTACAATTTGCGGAAACCTGGTTTTGGATAATGGAGCTACGCTTGAAAATCCCCAGAACCGGACGATTGTGATCCAGGGGGACCTGACTTTGACTAACGGCACATTCAATATGGGATCAGGTGCATCGATAACTGTACAGGGGAATTGTACGATCACCGCCGGGACACTAAATCTGGATAACAACTCACTGACCATCAATGGATCGCTCTCACTGGATGGCGGAACCATTAACCTTGGTACAAATGGTATGCTGGACGTCGATACGGATTTCACAATTGATGGAGGTACTTTGAATGGAGCGAATTCAGCATCTGTCAATATCGGTGATGATCTGACACTGACATCAGGGACATTTTCTGTGGACGGGACTACTACTACCGTTACTTTCGACGGTGCCGGATCACAGGTGATCACCGGAGATTTTACCGGGGCCAGTTCCTTCAATAATATGACCATCAATATGTCAGGAGGATTGACAATAGTGGATGCCGGAAATAATGATGTTGAAATTGATGGCACGCTTACGCTTACATCCGGTGACATCACAACAAACTCAAGTAATACCCTAATAATAACATCTACCGGTGATGTGTCAGGCGGCAGTTCCGGAAGTTACGTAAGTGGTCCATTGACCAAGTCCGGCCTGGGAGCAGGGGAAGATTTTACATTTCATGTAGGAAATTCAACGGAGTATGCACTGGCAGGTGTGGAAAACGTTGGAACGGGGGGACAGGATTGGACCGCTGAATTCTCCGGAACCAATGCCAACAGCGGACAAACAATTGACATTACAACAAATCCGCAGTATGGAGAGATGACAGCCATAACTACAAATGGATCATGGACCATTACTTCCAGCGGATCAAATACAGCAACTGTTGTATTGGGTATTCAATCCCATATGGATGTCCAGGATCTCGCCGATGTACGTGTGGCTATTTATGACGGCCCTACAGCAAACGAATGGGTTAACCTTGGTGGCACCACAAGCGGAACTACATCGAATGGGACAGTGACCTCTCAAACGACAGCCAGTTTTTCTTCGAAAGAATTTTCATTGGGTGGAGTTGGCGGAAGTGCCCTACCGGTAGAACTGGTATACTTCACGGGTGAGGAAGTCCATGACCATATCAGATTGGAATGGCAAACTGCCACGGAAATAAATAATGATCACTTCAACGTGGAAAAATCCCTGGACGGACTGCTCTTCGGGGAAATAGGAAGTGTGCCTGGAAGCGGCTCCACTGATGATTTGGTAAATTATACTTTCAACGATTTTAATCCTTCCAATGGCATCAATTACTATCGCCTGGTTCAATATGATTACGACGGTCAGTTTGAGATACACAAGACAATTGCCGTTTCATTCAACAGGGCTGCTACTCAAATTTCCTATGCCGTGTTCCCAAATCCCGCGAGTGTATGGAACCTCAATTTGAGCCTGAGAAATGTCATAGAAAAGAATCCTATCACATTGACGATTGTAGACCTTTCAGGTAGAATTGTTCATTCGCAGGGTATCGAAACTGTCGCAGGCAATTACTCAATTGATCTGGATACGTCGACACCAGCGGGGATCTATTTGCTCAAGTTGGAACAAAACGAAGAAACCACCACTTTGAGACTAATTCTTGAAAAGTAACATATCCGGCCGACCTAACGCTTAATCCATTTTTTGTACTTTTACGGTAGAAATTTTAGCAAAATGAAGAAGTGGTTTTTAATCTACATCACAGTTTTACTAGTCCTGCCTACCCAAGCCCAGAAAATCAAGTATAAGGATCTGTTTCCTTTATTAGAGGCTAAGAACTATGATCAGGCTGAACCTCAATTACGGATTTTTTTATCCGAGGAGAAAAATGCGGATGAGGCAAATGCACATTATCAGTATGCCCTCCTGATGGAAAAATACTTTCAGGAAGGAGACATTTTGCTGGATACCTCATCCACCTCGGCGTATGCGGATACAACTATTGCATTTTACAGACTGGCGAAGGGATTGATCACAGAAAAGGAGCTAAAGAAAAATGACCAGTATTACCAATCATTTTACCGGAGGGATCTTAGAACAGGAGATTTCGGGATCAAGATATCTGATGTGCATTTGGATATTGAGAAGAGAATCGAGGCCGTAGAATTGCGGCGTCAGCAAACCAGGGAATTGCATCAGCGACTTGCCAGTATTAAGGAAACTGAAAATTCCATGATTATGGCTTACAATAACCTTGTTACTTCCTATGAGTCGTATTATGATTTTATTCTTAAAGCGGATTTTGAGGAAATAAGTGCTTTGGGTACTTTGGCCGACTTTCAGTTTTTGATGATCACAAAAAGTAAGGAGATTAAGGAAACGGCCACTACTCTCGGTTTAGAGGGCCAGTACGAATCATTGGAATTCCAACCGCTAGCGTCCGAGTTCACCGGAGTAATCGGTATAATGACTACCCTGGACGGAACACTTGAAACGTACGACATTGATGAGTGGGTTGGGAAAGCCAAACTGGACATTAACGGTGATATCAGTTATCTGAAAAGGTTGTTTCAAACCACTGACGAGCAGCTTGTTAAAGGCAAAGAGGACCTTCTTAAAGGAGATTGGCGCGCAAACTTTCCAACGGAGGTTCCGGAGGACATGATCCAGTTATCAGAAAAATATGACCCGGACAATGGTCCGACAGATCTGGTAGCAGCCCGAATAAATGAAAATATAATCATTGCCCTTTCTGATACAGTAATCAGCAAGGACTGGACTGACAGTCTGAAAATTGCTTATCACGTCGAGACCTGTGATAGTATAAAAGGGCATCTCGGTGAAATGACCGCACTCCTTTCCGGGTTAGGTGACAAATTGAGCAACTCCACGACTTACTATTCGAAGTTTTTCACGAGCAGGTATGAAAACCTTGACGGAGCAATTGCCTATGTCAATGACCTTGCAAAATGGACCGATGACCAGATCGTGAAGTGGGATACGGTAAGCGCTTTCTGGGATATGCGCAATAACTGGGGTATCAGTGAAACAGATACCATCTCACTGAATCCTGTGGATACCTCGTTTACAGGTGACTATTTTACATTGGGGAAATGGGTAGTTGATGATTATGATGTCATATCATACGGCGTAAAGAAAGACTCCTTGCTGGGTTTCATCGCCCGGTTCGGCCCTGACCGGAAAATGAAATGGGAAACAAGGTTTGAAAGCACACTCTTTGAAGGTCGTATAGACCAAAGATTTGAGCAGGATACCTTGATCGCCGGGGAGGAGGACATTGCATTCTTCCTGTTTGACCCCATTGGAAGCGGAAGGCATAATATGACGGTTGTGAGTTTCAGCCTAGAAGGTAATACCAATTGGAGCGTCAGTGTAAATGCCGAACAGAAACCCGTGTACTCTACATATAGCTCTGGTATCAAGCAACATACGATCTTCTTGCACCCTCAGGAAGCATATCCTTTACCTGACGGGAGGCTTGGGTATATTGTGATCGATCAGAACGGTGAGGCGAAATAGGGGAATCCTGCTTGCAGGTGTATTTTTTTCAGTGATTACCTTGATCAACTGTTCTGAGGAATTTGTTCCTGACGGGCTTTACGATTACCAGGTTTCAAGACTGCTGAGTGCAGACAGTAACAAGTTGTGGACAGTAACAGAGATCTTCAGGGATAAGGAGTTGCAATCTCTCGCAAACTGCGAAGATTCCCTGTTCTTGTTATTCACTTTTACGGACGACTCTCTTTTCGTTCAATCATTATCCAGGCTTTGTTTGGAGGTCGAAGGCTTTGATACTTTGGATATCGGGTCGGCAGTTCCATCGTCTGCAGGACTGGTTTTTACGGATTCACTGGTTTTCGAAGACGGTGAATATTGGATAATCTACGAAATCACCTGGGAGAACTGTCAGCTATATTTTGAAGAAAACGGGGTTAAAACAGATTACACACTGCTAAAATCCTGACATTCTCCTTCAAATTTGTGCCTACGGAGGGTCACATTGTACACTAATAAGGTATAAATATTATATTTGCGCCATTATTTGTACTATATAAATTATTTTTTGAATTATTTCTACAATTGACTAGTCATCAAAATGAGAAATTTCCTAGGCCTTTTAATGGTTCTTCTGACCTATTATGCATTTGCCCAATGCCCTACCGACGAAGCGGATCTTGCTGATGGGGGAACGTTTAGTGGTGACTGCAGTGTTAGTGTAGGATTTAGCATTAACATTTCCGGCGCCGTAACATGGACAAGTGGAACTCTAACAATCGTTGGAGATAATGGGGATATAAATTTATCCACCACATTTGACCTCCAGGGGGGAGCGGTTGAATTTGACAATAATGATGGTGATGTCGATGTAAATTCGGGTGGAAACCTGATTATTGGAGCGGGTGCAATATTTACAACCGCGCAGGAACTTGATATAAACGCTGGTGGTAGCGTCACGGTTTCCGGGACGTTGGTTTCCGAATCCTACATTGATGTAGGCGGAACATTGACAGTCAATAGCGGGGGTACCATAACCAGTGCAACAAGCATTGAAGCACAATCCGGAGGAACCATTAATATTTCAGGTTCGGTGACTAGTGGAACTTTTTTTGAAATTGATGGAGGTGATGTGACTGTTTTAAGCGGTGGTGCGCTTAATTCATTGGATGACCTGTACATTGATGACGGCGGAACATTAGATATTCAATCCGGAGCTACAGCCGATGTGGCGGGTGATCTGGAGAACAATGGGGCAACGGACGGAGATTCTCAAGGCACCATTACGCTGGATGGTGCATTAACAGTAGGTGGTGATGTGGATTTTGCGGACACAACTCCCGATAGTGGTCTTAACGGAAGCGGAACTCTGGATGTAGATGGTACCTTCACGGATAATGAAAACGGTGATTTTGCAATATGTCAAAATTTTCCATGTTTTCGGGAGATTAATATTCTTAATGCACCTACTGCTGTAGGTAATACCAATCCATTCTCAGTTACTTTCGAATGGTACAGCACTGTTACCGGGTTCGAAATTGGAGATATTGTAGTGACTAATGCTTCAACGAGCAATTTTGTAGCAGTGGATGGTAATACGTACACGGTGGATGTAACCCCTGATGCCGGGGGAGACATAACAATCGATGTCGGGGCAAATGAAGTGGAGGAGGGGAATACGGCTGCGTTTACCGTGACGGTAATCTATGATTTGACAGGACCTACCATCTCATTTTTGAATGCGCCAGCCGCAACGACTACCACCCCATTCACCCTCACAGTCAAATTCAATGAAGATGTGACGGGATTTGCCAATGGAGATATCAATGTGACAAACGCAACAAAAAGTAATTTTACCACGCTTGATGCATCCACTTATGATGTTGACATTACTGCCGATGCAGTTGGAGATGTAACCATTTCCATAGGTGCCGCTGCCGCAGATGATCTTTCCGGAAATTCAAGTGCGGCGTCTGAAGTTTTAACTATTCCGTATATCGCTTCTGCTCCTGCTCCGGGCGATGTGAGTACAAACCTTGAAGTATGGTTGAAAACAGAAACCGGGCTTACTTTCAATGGTTCAACTGTCTCTGATTGGGCCGATCAATCAGGGAATGGCAATGACGCCTCTCAGGCAACTGGTGATTCGCAGCCTACATACACAAGTGATGCCTTAAATGGAAATCCCGTATTGGAGTTTGATGGCGATGATGTACTCCAAGCGACAGCAGGATTTTACACCATCGAGTATTTTGTTGTGACCGTTCCCAACGAGATATATAATAGTGGTGAATCATCAGGAACAATTATCGGTTTTGAAGATGGTACCTTCGCCAGGTTAGGTTTGGGCCCTACATCAGGTCAGATTACTAATGAAGTAATTACTCATTCTGCCGGAAGTGGAGCAAGCTATAGAGGAGCTTTTACTTCGACAACTGCCAATTTGAATCAACCAGTGATCATGAATCCGAGGGAAAATTCCACTGCTGATGGCATGGAGATCTATTTGAATGGTCGTGATACTTTGAATACGGAGGTTAATGGTTATACGAATGCCACTAATAGTTATACCAATGCGTCGTATGATGTAGGGGATGAAGTGGCCGGGACACCACGTTATCCGTTTCAAGGTCAGATTGCGGAGGTTATAAGTTATTCTTCCCGACTTTCTGATGCGAACCGTAGAGATGTAGCCACCTACCTTGCCCTAAAATATGGAGTTACACTGGACATCACATCGCAGAACTACACACTTGGAGGTACCGCAATTTATGATGCATCCGGGTATCCAAATGACATAGCTGGAATTGGAATAAATAATTCTTCGACCCTAAATCAAACGAACTCAATGAGTGTGAATTCCGGAGCAATTGTAAAGATACAATCTGCATCTGATCTTGATGATGGAGAGTTTTTGATTTGGGGGAATAATGGAAATTCGAACACATTTACTACTGATAATGTCCCGACTGGAAATTCAGAAATTTTCGAAAAAGTATGGACTGTCAGTGAATTTGGAGGAGATGGTGTGGGGACAGTATCCGTTTCATTTGACATAACATCCCTGGGGATTGACATTGATAATTCCACAATCAATCTTGTCACTATGGCTTCAGGTCAGACAGTTCCGGATAATTTTGACACGAATGGTTCGGTTAACAATTCCGGAGTGATCTCCACTGTAGATGGTCGAACAATTGTCACGTTTGATGGAGTAGATTTTAGTGATGGCGATTACTTTACAATTTGTGGTGTGATCCAAAGCACATCTCCCGGAGGTTCCGATCTTGCATTGTGGTTCAGGGGAGATGCCGGAATAACTTCCTCTGGTGGATTAGTAAGCAGTTGGGCTGACCAAAGTGGAAATGGGAAGGATATAATGCAAGGCAGTTCCTCCCTGCAACCAACTTTAGTAAGCAATGCCATCAATTATAATGATGCGCTTGATTTTAATAGTGATGTTCTGGAGAACATAGATGGTTTTTATACCAACGATTATTTTGCAGTCCTTAAACCTGACGTTACGATAAGCAATTCATCTACCAATGGTTACATTCTGGGTTTTGAAACGCAAGCTGAAGGTGGGTTTTATGTTGGCAATCAGAATATTGTGACAAGTGATCTTTTTGGTCAAACACTAGAAGCAGCCGGATATGATGCTGCGGCTACAGCGGCTTCCATCAATAATGATGATGTAGTTGTGATCAATGTCCGAAACAACTCGGGAGCAACGAATCAGGAATTATTTGCAAATGGCAGTTCGTTTACTGCAACTACCTCGGGAACATTTACCAATGTGAGCGATAATCCAATCCGAGTCGGGAATAATTTTGATAACGACAACGCATTTGAAGGGCAAATTGCGGAGGTTATAAGTTATAATACAAGACTGACTGATAATCTTCGAAGAGATGTGGAATCCTACCTGGCTCTAAAATATGGAATTACCTTAGACCTTTCGACAGAAACGTCATACACGGCAGATAGCTCAGATGTGTTTGCCTTCACTTCAGCTGTAAATGACATCGCCGGTATCGGCATTCATCTGGATTATGGATTGAACCAGATTCAATCGATGTCCCAAAATTCCGGGGCTATTGTTAAAATGGAATCAGCTTCGGATCTGGACGATAATGAATACCTGATCTGGGCAAATGAGGGCAGTAGCAAGACAACGCCTCAAACCAGTGAATTACCTGCAGAATTCGATGAACGATTACCCGCCGAATGGCGTGTTTCTGAAGTTGGTGATCCCGGTACGGTTACAGTAAAAATATACGCCGGTGGAATTGATAATTTTTCTGAAAGGCCTCAATCTCCTGGATTATATGAGTTACTAATCGATGCTGATGGAGATTTTAATAGCATAACTTCCTCTGTCAGTGCTTCGGCACTAAGTAGCGATACCCTCACCTTTAATAATGTGACGCTGGATAGTGGGTACTATTTCACGATCGCCCTTGCACCGCAACCGGAAGTTTCAGGGATGGCATTGTGGTTGAGAGCCGATATTGAAGCCGAAGAAGGCACGTCCAATTCAGCAGAAAATGGGGATGCCGTAAGATTTTGGCAGGATCAAAGTGGAAATAACAGTGATTTCAGTCAAGGCACGTCCGCAAACAGACCAACCTATGCCACCAGTCAGATCAATGGTAATCCTTCTCTGCAATTTGACGGGAGCACGAGCTTTCTCAATGGTGGTGATATCATGGATTATGTGCCTCAAACCAATGCATGGACGTTGTATACGGTGTTCAATTCTTCAGCTGCCGGACCCGGGATTGTTTTGTCCAGGGCCCTTGATGGTACGCAAGGAAACAGGCAATATCATTTTGGAGTTTCCGGTGGGCAGTTTACTCAAGTGATAGGAGGTACATCAACAAATGGATCAGGCACAGTTACGAATAACTGGATCATAGCTTCATCTGTTACCAACACTTCGAATACAGATGCATATATTGATGGAACACAGGAAATAACTTCGGGGTCCATCGGTACATCTTCCGAAACTACAGACGTGTTAGTCGGGGCCAGAGTGAGTGGGACCGAAACAGATTTCTTCACGGGGGATATTGCTGAGATCATGGTGTATACCACTGCGCAAACTGCCACAGAACGCCGTGATATTGAAACTTACCTGGCGTTGAAATACGGTATTACACTGGATATCACTTCCTTGAACTATACTTATAATAGCGGAACTTCCATTTATAGTCTGTCTGGCTATAGCAATGACGTAGCTGGCATAGGTTCAAACAGTGACTTTAGTTTTGCCCAGACATCCTCATCTAGTATTAATACAGGTGCCATTGTGGCTATAAGTAATGCCTCAAGCCAGAATAATAATGACTATCTGATATGGGGTCACGATAATGGATCCGTGGCCGAGGCTTCTACTACTACCACCGGTGTGCCTCCGGGAGTTGGAGACAGAATAGCGAGAATCTGGGGTATAACGGAGACGAATGACATCGGTACAGTTACGGTTGTACTTGACTTATCAGGTCAGGGTTATGGCGCATATTCCGCATCAGATTTCACGCTAATTGTGGATGGAAATACGGACTTTAGTGATGGTATCCTGCGGAGTTATTCTGCTCAATCATTTAGTTCGGATATCTTAACCTTCGCTACAGTAGATTTCTCTTCAGCTACAAACTTTGGTGTAGGCACAAGTGTTGATCTCGCAACAGATACCGATACTGACGGTATTCCCGACTACTTTGAATCAGCATATGGAACAGGACATAATGATGGTAATGACCCTGTATCCGGCGGAGCAGGCGGAACAGATACCAATGATGCAACTGGTACGAGTGGCGATGGAATTTCTGATGCCCTTGAGAACATACTGATTGCGAATGGGGCCACAAGTCCGGTGACAGTGTTCTCTGATTCCGACAGCGATGGCATCCCGGACTACATCGAAGTAGAAAATGGATCGGGACCTTTCAATGCAAATTCACCTACTTCATCCGGTGACTCGGATACTGACAGCGATGGACTTCCCGATGCACTGGAGGTATTGATCAATTCCGAAGGAGGTCCAGCAGATCCGACCCTTGATACGGATACGGATTCGGATGGAATTCCCGATTATTATGAAGTAATCAACGGCAATGATCCTAATGATGGTAATGATCCTGTGAGTGGCGGAGCAGGAGGAACTGATACTAATGATGGTACAGGTTCCGGAAGTGACGGAATCAGTGATGCGCTGGAAAATATCCTGATTGCCGGTGGTACCGCGAGTCCGGTTGAAGTTACAAATGATACCGATAACGATGGTATTCCGGATTATGTTGAAGCCCAGACCTACACCGATCCTTACAATGCTATCAGTCCGATTGCGGGTGTAACTACACTAAGATCGCTGACTGCTGACTATGAAGCCACGGGAGGACAATGTACGGATTTAAGTGGCTATCAATGGGTTGATATCACCGATCAGTCCGGAAATATTGTGTTCTCGATTAATCCATTTGGTAACAATCTTGGTTCTACCTGCTGGGGTATAAGGGTATTAAGCGATGGAAGCAATGTAAGGAACTCAGGCGGAATTTATTATTTGAATCGAAACTGGTATATAGAACCCACTACTCAACCCACAGGTAATGTATATGTTAGATTATACTCGTTGGATCAGGAGATTTCTGTTTTCACGGATTCATTAAACAACATTTACGGTACTTCCGAAACTACGTCAAGTATTCTGTCATCCATGACCGTCTTGAAGGTAAATGGAGATACCGAGTTGGATCCACTAACTACCGGTGGATCTTCTACCAATGAAACCCCAACGATTGTGGACTTTTCCGCTGCATCGGCAGATGCCTTTGTGTTGGAGCTAAGCTCATTCAGTACATTAGATCCGCAATTGGATGGAGATGCAGTATTGCCCATAGAACTACTTTCATTTAGTGCGAGTCGTTCTGAAAGAGGAGTTGTCATTCGATGGGAAACCGCCTCTGAGTTGAATAACGATTTCTTCACATTGGAAAGGAGCAGGAACGGAGAAGTATTCTCCGAAATAGCGATTGTGGACGGTGCAGGCAATTCAAATGAACGACTGAGTTATGATTTCCTGGATAGCCAGATCACTTCCGGTATACATTTCTACCGGTTGAAACAAACCGATTTTGACGGGGCGTTCACATATTCTGAGATTATTGTAATCAACGTGACCGATGGTATTGTGACCAATAACCTGACGGTGTATCCAAATCCCATCAACCAGGATAATTTCTTCATTTCCACCTCAAATCTTGAGTTTGGAGCTGAATTTGAAATCACCCTGCTGGATCTGTCAGGAAAGAAGATCAGATCCCAAAAACTGGAAAGATCGCTCAATAATGTCCTCAGGATCAATATTTCCGGTATCAAGGATGGCGTTTATTTGATCCGGCTTGATGCTGGAAACAAGATGTTTGAGTCGAGGATCGTGGTTGACAGATAATAGATATATAGTTATCCGATCGTTTGTTTTCCAATACCGAATAACTGTCTAATAACAGTTGGCTATATTGATCATCTGGACTGCGGCGATCCCGGCGGTTTCTGTTCTTAGGATATTTCTTCCAAGGCTGACGGAGGAAAACCCTTTTTCATGAGCCAGCTTGATCTCATCAGGTGTAAAATCCCCTTCCGGGCCAATAACGATCAGGATCCTTTCTTTGGGAGAAATCAAACTTCCAAAGTAGTGACTGGACTCTTCTGCAAATGCGATGTATTTATTTGGATAATCTGTCGTCGAATCGAGAAAATCCCGGAAATTTTGAATGGGATTTATCCTCACTTTCCAGGTACTTTTCGATTGCTTCATGGCACTGATCATTTTCTTCTCTAACCGGTCTGTTTTAACAATCCTTCTTTCCGAGTTTGTTGAGACCAGGAAGGAAATCTCATCCACCCCCAATTCCGTTACTTTTTCCACAAACCATTCCATCCTTTCCATTTGCTTTGTGGGACAGATCGCGACATGAGCGTAAAAGGGTTTTCCCGGTTTTTTCGTTGTTGCTATGATCTTAAATGAGGTACTTCGCTTATCGATTTGAGTAATGCTTGCTTCGATCAAACTGCCTGTCCCATCCGTCAAATGGATAATATCACCGATCTGATGCCTCAAAACCTGACTGCAGTGATGATGTTCTTCATTTTTCAGCCTTAAATCTTGATTTTTTTGTATATCAAAGTAAAATAGGTGCATATATTATCCGATTTCTTTCATAATTTCGCAAAAACACACAAAAAACCACTAAAAACATGGCTCATATTCGTCATCAGGCACTGAAACATGTGCAAACAAGAGAAAAAGTACAGGTAAAACCACCATCAAACAAAATTTCGGACTATTTCGGAAGATTGACATTTGGGATCGAGCAGATGCGGGCATCGCTTTCACCAGAGATCTTTAAGAAAGTTGATCGCGCCATTAAAGACCGTAAGAAAATTGATAACGGTACGGCGGATGCAGTTGCCGCTGCCGTCCGGGTTTGGGCAATGGACAAAGGTGTAACACACTATACACACTGGTTCCAGCCATTGACCGGTGCAACAGCGGAAAAACATGATGCTTTTTATGATCCGATCAAAGGAATTGAAAATCTTAAAGGGTCTGAGCTGGTACAGCAGGAACCGGATGCCTCATCATTTCCAAGTGGAGGGATCAGAACCACCTTTGAGGCAAGAGGATACACGGCCTGGGATCCTTCTTCACCAATTTTCATATACGGTTCCACACTTTGTATCCCGACAATATTTGTCTCCTATACCGGAGAAGCTTTGGATAATAAGGCTCCGCTTTTGAAAGCGCTGGATGCCGTAGACAAAGCCGCCACCAAAGTTTGCAAGATCTTTGATCGAAATGTGACCAAAGTCAATGCCTCATTAGGTTGGGAACAGGAGTACTTTGTTGTTGATGAAGCCCTGTTCAATGCAAGGCCTGATCTGATACTGGGTGGTAGAACTGTTTATGGGCATAATCCGGCAAGAGGCCAGCAGCTTGATGATCACTACTTTGGATCGATTCCATCAAGGATCTACAATTTCATGAAGGACTTTGAGATCCATGCCCATGATTTAGGGATCCCTTTGCGCACTAGGCATAATGAAGTTGCCCCTTCTCAGTTTGAGGTGGCTCCGATGTTCGGACCGGTGAATGTATCCACGGATCAGAATCAATTGCTGAAAGATCTGATGCCCCGTGTGGCTGGTAATCACAATCTTAAAGTCTTGTTCCACGAAAAACCTTTCGCAGGCTTAAACGGAAACGGAAAACACAATAACTGGTCGCTGATCACGGATACCGGGGTGAATTTGTTCCAACCAACCGGCAGCGCACGGGAAAATCTGATGTTCCTGACATTCCTTGTTTGTACGATCAAAGCCGTTTACGAATACGCTGATCTTTTGAGAGCATCTATTGCTTCCTCCGGCAATGACCACAGATTAGGAGCGAACGAAGCTCCGCCTGCAATCATTTCCATATTCCTGGGATCCACGCTGAACGGCGTTTTGGATGAGCTCGAGAACAACGGCAATATCAAGATCGAGAAGGGTGATAATCTGTACATGAAACTGGGTATTGACCAGATACCTGAGATCATGCTGGACAATACTGATCGTAACAGGACCTCACCTTTTGCCTTTACGGGTAATAAGTTTGAATTCAGGGCTGTAGGCGGCGATGCCAACGTATCCGTACCCATGACGGTTCTGAATTTGATCGTAGCCGAGCAGCTCAGAGATTTCCATAAAAAGGTCACCAAATTGACCGATGATGATCAGGACAAAAGACTTGCAGTGATTGAAGTGTTGAGAGATTACATCAAATCTTCAAAGAAGATCCGGTTCGAAGGGGACAATTATTCAGAGGAATGGGTCAGGGAAGCTGAGAAGCGGGGACTCTCAAATGTAAAAGATACGCCGAAAGCGCTTGATTTTTGGATTTCTGAAAAAGCCCAGAAGCTTTTCGAAAGGCATAAAGTACTAAACGAGGTCGAACTGGAAGCCCGTCATGAAGTGATGCTGGAGAACTACATCATGAAGGTACAGATCGAATCCAGGGTAATGGGCGATCTGGCAATGAATCATATTATCCCAACTGCAATTGCTTACCAGAATAAACTGGTTCAGAATGCAAATGGGTTGAAAGATCTGGGTATTGACGCCTCCGAAATTATTAAGACGATAAGTGAAATTTCCAAGCATGTCAGCAATATTCGAAAATTATCTCACGATATGGTGGAGGAAAGAAAACGAGTGAACCTGATAGAAAACACCAGAGACAAAGCAATTGAATACGCCGATAGTGTGAAGGGTAAGTATTTTGATGATATTCGTTATGCGGTGGACAAACTTGAACAAATGGTAGATGATGAAGATTGGCCGTTGATCAAGTACAGGGAACTGCTGTTTCTGAGATAGATTTTTAATCTTTGGGTTTAAGTAAGCATGTATCGTCCTAAAATAAGTTTACAGGTTCGAGGATAATCCTCCTATTGATTTACTGTTGGTAATGATACATTATTTGAGCAATAATTCTTCCATACTT
>JANQEU010000002.1 GCA_028278225.1 Cyclobacteriaceae bacterium | reverse complement strand
GGTACAGTATAAGTTGATGCCAATAATTATGATTGAGGATAGACGATTAGCGATATGCGATGTGCGAAGGGGTATTGGTAGACTGAAAAATTAGCCCTTGGTTAAGAAAAGTGTATTTATCCCGCTACAGGCAGGATCAGGGTTGATGGAAGTCTCCTTCCCTTTAGGGAATTAAAGGGTAAAAAGGAGGCGCTGACTAATAAACTGGAAATGCAAGAAGGAGGATCAATATAGTGAGATTCCTGTATCACCCTTACGCAATACCTCCCCCACGGTTCACAGGAATGACGCTCTAAAACCCAACCGTCATTCCTGCCGGCAGACAAAGCCTGACAAAGTGCAGCAGAGTTCAGGAATCTCATTCCGAGATTAACTGGAACCTAGGAATGTTCGCTCAAAAAAGCTGTCATATCGAATGAGTGAGATATCTTTTTATCTCTACGGGAGGATAATAATTGATTGTTTTCAGCTTCTATGTGAAAAGATTTCTCCCTGGGCCGAAAGGACTGGGTTGCACAGACAGCTTTTTTGAGTTTTTTTAGCCAGGTTCGTGTCTGCACGAATGGCTTCCAGTACGGTATAAGTTGATGTTCTCCGGATTCAGCGATAATTACCAGTAGCTATTGAAGATAGACGATTAACGATGTGTGATGTGCGAAGGAGTATTTGCAGACTGAAAATTAGCCCCTGGTTAAGTAAAGTGTATTTATCTTGCTACAGGTAGGATCAGGTTGATTTAAGCCTCCTTCCCTTCAGGGAATTAAAGGGTAAAAAGGAGGCGCTGACGAAGCAAACTGGAAATGCAATAAAGTAGGTTTAACATAATGATATTCCTGTATCACTTGACGCAATACCTCCCCGGAGGTACACAGGAATCTCATTCCGAGATTAAACTGAAACCTAGGAATGTTCACTCAAAAAAGCTGTCATATCGAATGAGTGAGATATCTCTTTATCTCCACGGGTGGATAGATTTGATTGTTTTCAGCTTCTATGTGAAAAGATTTCTCCCCGGGTCGAAAGGACAGCTTTTTTGAGCTTTCCCATAAGAAGTCAGTATAAGTTGATGTCAATAATTATGATTGAGGATAGACGATTAACGATGTGTGATGTGCGATGTGCGAAGGAGTATTTGTAAACTGAAAAATAGCCCTTTGCTAAGAAAAGTGTATTTATCCTGCTACAGGTAGGATCAGGTTGATTTAAGCCTCCTGCCCTTTAGGGAATTAAAGGGTAAAAAGGAGGCGTTAACAGTGTAAGCTGGAAATGCAACAAAGTAAGGTTTAACATAGTGAGATTCCTGTATCACCCTTGCGCAATACCTCCCCCGCGGTTCACAGGAATGACGCTCTAAAACACAACCGTCATTCCAGCCGGCAGGCAAGGCCTGACGAAGCGTAGCGGCGTTCAGGAATCTCATTAAAACGATTTGAGGATAGACGATTAACGATGTGCGATGTGCTAAGGAAATTCCAATACTGGCGAAAAGAATGTAGTCAGTACTTTCTCCCTGTGTCATCCACCATGGGAACGAATCTGACATTCAGGACATTGACCTTCTTTAATTTGCCGTCGTTCTTCCTGAGGAGAACAAGCCGCTGGTTGCCAAAAGATCCGACCGGGATGATCATTCTTCCACCTTCAGCCAATTGATCCTGGAGAGGTTGAGGTACATCGGTGGGTGCGCAGGTAACGATGATCGCATCAAATGGTGCATATTCCACCCAGCCCTGATAGCCATCCCCTACCCGTACCTTAATGTTATCATAACCCAGTTCGGCCAGCAGCGCTTTGGACCGGTTACCCAGCTCTTCCACTATTTCGATGGTATATACCTCATCACACAGTTCTCCCAAAATAGCAGCCTGATAACCGGATCCGGTCCCGATCTCAAGTACCTTATCATCCCTGGACAATCCCAGTATATCCGTCATGAACGCCACGATGTACGGTTGAGAGATCGTCTGGCCCATTCCTATTGGCAGGGGATGGTCATTATAGGCCAGCTTCTCCTGGCTCTTTGAGACAAACCTGTGCCTCTCGACCTTCAGCATAGCCTCCACGATCAGCGGATCATCAATTCCCCTTCTGACAATCTGATTATTGACCATTTTCTCCCGTCGTTTGGAATGTATGTCCTGGTCTTGAGCTATCACAATGCTTGTCAAAATACCAAAAATAAGGCTCAGGATTGTTTTAAGCATTTTAATATTGGTCAGTCTTTATCCTGTTCTACGTACTAATTATCCTTTCGTATATTAACCGAACAAAAATAGTGTGAGCCGAATTCCAATCCCAGGACGAATTTTGATATAATAGTACTTTAGCAACACCTTTACATTTGCAAAATCATAACCCAAAACCCTCGAAATGTCTGAAGCTAAGCGTGACATATTAAGCCGGCTAAAAAAGAAATATGATGCCATAGGTCAGGATGTAGATACACATCTTGAAGGACTGCTGCACAGCACCCCAATTACTTACTGGGACTACATTCAAACGGATGTTTTACTGAATCTCCAGGTCAGGAGATCGGAGCAGCCCGATGAGATGACCTTCATTATTTATCATCAGATAAATGAATTACTCTTCAAGATGGTCTTGTGGGAGATCGAGCAGATATCTTCACACCAGGACCTGACAACGGAATTTTTCTCATCCAGGCTTCAGCGGATAAGCCGGTATTTCGACATGTTGTCCTCGTCTTTCACCATAATGCGTGAGGGAATGGAAGTTGAACAGTATCTGAAATTCAGGAATACCCTAACCCCTGCCAGTGGTTTTCAAAGTGCGCAATATCGCCTGATTGAGTTTGCCTCTACCGAACTTATAAACCTGATTGACAACAGGTTTCGTGAAACCATTGACCGGAATACGCCCTTCGAGCATGCCTATGAGCACCTGTACTGGCAGGCAGCCGGCAAAAACTATGCGACAGGGGATAAAACCACTCTTTTACGGCTCTTCCAGGAAAGATATATGGAAGACTTTATCGTTTTCATGAAAAAATACAATAAGAGCAACCTCGCATCAATTTTTAAATCGCTGCCGGCGGAGGGTCGCATGAACCTTGACCTGCAAAATGCCATGAGGCACTACGACCATACGGTCAATGTACGCTGGGTGATGACTCATTATTTGACTGCTGAAAAATACCTGGAAAGCAGTGGGGAGCCGGCGGAAGCCACAGGAGGAAGCAATTGGAAGGATTATATGCACCCCAGACACCAGAGACGGATATTCTTTCCGGATCTCTGGACCCCGGATGAATTGAATAACTGGGGGATCTCCAACCTGGAAGACCACAAAATTCTTGATCAGCCAATTGCAACCTGAAGTTGATTTGTCCAAAAGCGGTATTATGCAGATGATTTTCTGATTTAGGTCATTTTAAATGATTTTTTTAATGATATTTTTATCCCGTATACGGGCAAACCGAATTTTGATATCACCAAAAAATCCGGATTATGATTGTTTATGATTCCAAAAAGTGGATATGGTTCTTTGTAACAATCCTCAAAACATTCAGGAGAAGCTACAACCTTCGACAAATGCTGAGGCTGATCATGTACTCAGCCATTTACACCACCGTTGTGACCTTTTTAAGTATCCACTATATCAATCACATTTATCACATAGACACGGTGTTTTTCTCCCTTATCGGTGTGATCCTTTCGCTGTTTCTCGTCTTTAGAATGAATACATCCTACGACCGCTGGTGGCAGGGTCGTCAGGCCTGGGGGAAGCTGGTAAACGAATCCAGGACACTTGCCCTGCATATAAATACACAGATACCGGAAAGTGATGCAAGAAGAAGAAAATTTTTTGTTCAAAACATCTCTAATTTTTGCATGTCACTGGCATGGCACCTTCGGGATGATATTGATCGTGCGGAATTCAGGTATGATGACGAGGAGTATAACACTTATACAAGGAAAGCCAGGCACATTCCGAACCGTATTGCTTCCTACCTTTTCAATGAAGTGGAGCTTATGTACAGGGAAAAGCTCGTCAATGACTTTGAAAAACTCGAACTCAAGCGATTATTGCATGAGTTTATCGATGTACTGGGCATTTGTGAGCGGATCAAGAAGTCGCCCATTCCCTTCTCACACAGCACTTTCATCAAGATGTTCATCATCACTTATTTGCTGATACTGCCATTCGGGCTGGTTGACGAGTTCCAGTATCTGACCATTCCCTGCACCATTGTCATGTCCTTTGCCATGATCGGGATTGAGGTGGTATCAGAGGAAATTGAAAACCCGTTCGGGCTGGATGCAAACGACCTTCCCACCGAACAACTTTCCATGACGATCACTGAAAATGTGGGTGAAATACTCAATCAGCCGATTGACTATGATACTGACTTTTTTGCCCGAAAAGAAGCGGATATCGTGCACTAAAGGTATTTAATCTAACGTCAGTTCGACATAAAAAACAGCAAAAACCCGCCTCCTCCTTTCTCAGAGGGTCATTTGTAGTGATTTGCGGGATGGATGGCCCGTGGAGTCTCGTTGAAAAGGATTCCACGGCTTTCATCCGCTCATCCCTACCCATGGAAGCCTCTGAAATAGGGTTTATGTTGTTTTTTAGAAATTCTATTGGAATTGTTATATCGAACTCATGTTAATCTACTATTGTAATTGTATTTACCTTCGTGAGTGTTGTGGATATGGTCTGCCAGCGGATCTCATTACCTTCGGAATAATACAGATTGCCGTTTACCGTTCCAAAGACCATCAGGTTGCCTTTTCTGGCAAATGCCTGCCGCAACACAATGTCAAAAGTATTTTTCAGCGGGAGCCCTGTGCTTACCTCTTCCCAACTCCCTCCATAATCCAATGTTTGATACACCTGCAGGCGTAAACCGGGGGCAATGCGACATTCATCGCTCTCTGCCGGAATAACCCAGGCTTTTGCAGGATCATGATCGTCAATGACAAGGCAAAAACCGTAATCGGGCACTCCCTTTTTTGCAGATACATGATCCCATGTCAGCCCGGCATTTTTTGAATGGAAGATGCCGCAATGATTCTGCTGCCAGAGTACATCGGTATTTTCCTTGTGCATGAGCAGGTGATGAGGATCGTGCCCTACCTCCGCGTTGGGATTTGGGAGGTATGCCGCAATCAGCCCCTTGTTCCGGGGAATCCAGCTATTGCCGCAATCCTTTGATTCAAAAACTCCGGCACAGCTCACGGCAACGTACAAATGATCGCTGTCTCCGGGATCAAGTACAATTGAATGAATAAAAGGATAATCACTGCCCGCTCCGAACCATTGATTTTCCTCCCTCCTGCTGGGATGATCCCAGAGGCTTTCAACAAGCCGGAAAGAATTTCCATTGTCGTCACTCCTGAACAAACCTCCCGGATCGGTACCCATCCATAGCCTGTCCGGGTGATCGGTACCACCCTGGCACAGACACCAGATGTCCCTCAGCATGGCCTTATTACCATCTGGTAAAAGGTATCCTGAGTAAGTGGGGATCTTTGCTTCCTGCCATGTCGCACCCAAATCGTCCGAATAGTGCAGTTTTTGACCCCAGTGCCGGTGTTTTATCCCGGCCCACCACCGGTTGTTACGGGTATCCCGGTAGATCATCGTCACCGAGAATCCTTTAAAGTGGACATGGGTGAATTTCGGTTCACCATCCACCGCAAGATCAACCTCGACCAGTCCTTTGTTCGTGCCGGCCAGGATCGTATAAGATTTATTCGTTTCCATCCCGGGATTGGTAGCGAATTTTACCATAACCTGAATAAATTACAACTGCAGATAGCTTTTTGGACAAATGATTGAGTTTGCGGATACCCTCTCGGACTGGACAGGTAAAAACCATAAAATCGCCATGGCCAGGGTGATCTCGACATGGGGATCATCACCCAGGCCCGCAGGCTCCATGATGTTCATCAATGATGAAAAAAAATCAGTCGGATCGGTAAGCGGCGGTTGTGTGGAGGGTGAGGTCGTCAAAAGGGCGCTAACCGTGATCAAGGAACAGCAATCAAAGGTGCTGGATTTTGGTGTTTCGGACGAAGATGCCTGGACGGTAGGCCTGACTTGTGGCGGCAGCATCCGGGTTTTTATCCAGCCAGTTCATTTTACAAAGGGATCACTCTGGGCCGAATGGAAAGCGTACCAGGAGAAAAATGAACCCTGCATTTTAATCTCCTCGCTGGCAGATGGACCTGCTCAAAACCTTCTTTTGTCCGTGGATGATCAAATCATCGGTGATCCCATTCCCGATGAAGTAACGGAAAATGCCAGGAGCGCCTACAATCAGCGATCGAACAGGATTGTTGAGGTGGACGAGAAAAGGTATTTCATTCAGCTATTCCCAAGGAAGCCGCTCTTACTGGTGATCGGTGCCGCTCACATTGCTGCAGACCTGGTGGAGCTGGCCAATACCTACGGATTTGAGACTATTGTCATAGATCCACGTGGCATATTCGCCCAAAAGACCGTTTTCCGGGTTGAGCCCTCCCAAATGATCGAAGCTTACCCGTCCGAGGTACTGGATCAATTTCCTTTGGATGCTTACACTTTCTGTGCCATACTCTCCCACGATCCGAAGATTGATGATAATGCACTTGAGGTACTGCTGCCTTCGGAAGTCGCCTATATCGGGGCTTTGGGGAGCAGGAAAACGCACGCCAAAAGGATAGCCAGGCTGGAAGAAAAAGGTGTGAGCAGGGAACTCATCGACCGCATTCAGGCTCCCATCGGTGTGGATATCAATGCAAAATCCGCCTGTGAAATTGCTTTGAGTGTGATGGGTGAGATCATCCGGGTGAAGAATTCCGGGGGCTGGTAACTTGTTGCGGGTTGCGAGTTGCCGGTTGCGAGTTGCGGGTTGTTACAGCAATCGACAACCCGTAACCCGCAACTCGCAACCAGCTAAGGATGCGCAGCCACCCAGACTTCACCGTCTTCAAATACTTCCTTTTTCCAGATCGGAACCGTTTCTTTTAATGTGTCAATGGCATATTCACAAGCTTCGAAAGCCGCTTTTCTGTGGGGAGTAGCCACCGCGATGATCACCGGTATCTCACCTACCTCAAGGCTCCCGATCCGGTGATGGATGCTGACATGCAGGGCGCCCCACTTTTCTGTGATGTATTCGGCGATCTTTTGCATTTCCTTTTTCGCCATGGGGATGTAGGACTCAAACTCCAGGCGGATCACGGTTTTTCCTTTTGTCATACTTCTCACAGTCCCTATAAATACCGTAGTCCCGCCTGCGCCTTCGTCCGCCACAGCGCTGAGGCAGTCCTTTTCGTCAAGCGGGGTTTCCTTGATTTGGATGTCGATCATGAAAGAGTAATTTAACCTGAATTCGGGTTAAGGAATACAATGTTTGTGTCCTAAACCTCAAAAAAACAATCTTTTCGACGAAGGAGGTACTCGACAGAGAAATCTTTTCAGATCATAATATGCTTGAAATAATGATTTCAAACTTATGAAAGTGAAAAGATATCTCATTTTATTCAATATGACTGCTTTTTTGAGGTTGTTATCTCGAACTCACCTTGACCTAACCTCCGCTCACGGGTGGAATAATGACGACCTCATCATTCTCCTTGAGCTTGTAGTCGTCGTCCTGGTAATCTTCGTTGATGGCCAGTCTCAGGCTTTTCAGCTTTTCAAAATCAGGATAACGCTTTGACAACAGGGTCTTCAAGGACGAAATACTGGCATTTTCCTCTAGGTCCATTTGCACTTCACTACTCCGGAGTATGTCCCGGGCTATACCAAAAGCTACCAGTTTTACATTCATTGCGCAATAAAATTAGCAATTAAATGGGTTGGTATAATGTTTAATTATGGAATGATGGATTGCGACGATATGATCCCCTACCGTAGCAGAGCTGATGCTAAATAGGCATCTGGTTACTATATTGGTTCTGTTTCATTGCGGCTCAAGTCCGTGTTCCGCATTTAACTACTTGAGCAAAGGCTTCTGCCAGCTGTGAAAGCATCGGTACATTTTATCAATGCTTTGACTGTTTCAAAAAATCTGATTAAGCGAAATAATTAATATAGATTTTTGAAAGTTTCTCATTGAAATCTTCTTTCAATTTATTTTCTATGAGCCTTTTTACAAATTGTTTGTTTCCTATTCTTCTTAATGTCCAATGACTAGCAACTAATACCCATTCAACCCGGAACTTAGTGTAATCAAAGTTCGCAGGATTAAATAGCCAAGATTCGTAATCTGAAAGATCTTTTAATATCTTGAATTTCAAGTCATTGGGATCGTAACCAATTTTGTTTAAAAGAATGACCAAATTATAAAAATAGAAGTCCTCAAATTGTGGGTGGTTATTTTTAAATCCCACAAATCCTTTACCTCTATTTTGTTCAATTGATTCCATATACTTCCCAAAGTAGTCCAGGTAATCGGGATCAATTATTTTTTCAACCAAAAGAAGCTCATACAGATAAGAGTTAAATTTATTGTCAAGTGTAGTCAGAAATTCCTGTTTTAAAATAACTCTTATGTCATTCTCCGATACCAAGTACAAACTCACAAGGAATTCGGATTTACTTTGATGCCTAGAGATATTGGATAAAGCTCTCATAATTAAGGACTTATCATTAATTAAGTCATCAAAATTATTTTTAATAGACAAAATGACTTCCTTTGATAAGCCATCGTATTTATTATTCCCTTTTTTTTCCGAGTTAATACAAAACTCAAGTATTTTCAGATGGAGTTGATAATCTAAGTATTTAGCATTATTGGATATAAACTTTCCAAAACTGGTCAATGTCCAATGCGCAAGAAAGTTTTCAACCGTCAATAAATCTGCAAAACTATGGAATATACGTAATGACTCATCTTCTTTTAAATTCATCTTGTTTATCAGAAGAATGGCATTTGAAATTTGTCTTTCAATAGTCCATTTAAAATCAATAACACTTAAAAACTCACCTCCTTTGGAAAATGGGAGATTCATTATCCCCTTGTCGTAAAAGCTGGTTAAAAGATTGTTTATCTTATTCACAAAAATCTCTCTGTCTTTTTCATCTATTTCGATGATATTGATATCCTTTACAGCTTTTTTTATTTCCTCACTTTGGAGGTGTAACACAGCTTCCGTAAGGTAGAAAGAATTGAATTTTGAAAGTCCATAATTAGGTGTTAAATAACTGAAACAAAGCCCTTCAAAGACTTTATAGAATATTGATTTATAATCTGAAAACACATCATACATGATGAAATTTCTATTTATGAATTGATGCAGGAGAGAATAGTGAAAATGTAATTCTGAAATATTGTCGGGGGCAGAAAAGAAAGTTGTTCCCTTTTCAATGGTCGCTTTGGTTTTTTTGATATTATCCAGTACCTCATCTATTTTTTTGCTTATGAAACTAACTAGTTTGAATTCCTTAATTTCTATCAGATATTTCCTAACGTCACTTTCAATGTGTTGTTCTACTTCATTAGATATAGTGTAATCCAGATCTATCTCATCGATGAATTTCTTAATCTCAATTTGATCTTCTGTATCTGTATCATATCCTCTGAGTAAATTTCGAATATTATTCAGGTTTAATTTGGCTAAAAAGAACTTAATCTCCTTCCCTATCTCATTTTTGTAATCCTCTTGGATCCTTTTAAGTAGGGAGTAAGATGTTTTATAATATCTATGTGATACCAGATAGAACCCGTAGGCGTATTCAAAATTCATATATTTCCGATCACCAATTGCAATATCCAGCTTTTCAAACAGTCGCGTATAATCAAAATCCTTATGAACACAATTAACACAATCGCATTTAGGAATTTCGAAATGTATCTTCTTAGAAATGCCCTCTCCCTCTTTAAATGAAAATTGATGTTTTATACTAAATCCGATTGTCTGTTTACTTCTCTCTTTTATTTTTTTATAGTCTTTGACAGCGATAACCTCGTGAATCATTGATTGGAATAGAGTTTTGAATACATATTCTAGTTTCTCATAATACTCATCTACTTCTTTTTCGAGTTCAACTTTTAAGGATTTACTGACTATTATTTCATTATGACGAAATTCTAAACTTGAAAGCAGTCTGTGGATTTCAGGGTTTATGGTGAATAACTTCCAATTATCATAGTGCCAAACATGGTCGGTCAATATGTTGAAAGGACTAATATTTGAGATAAATCTGGGATCTATAAACTCAAAACCTTCAAATCTTATTAGGGAGTTATAAAGGAGATCAAGTATATGATTTCTTTTTTTGTCTAATCTTATTTGTTGATTTTTTATTTTCAATAGAGCCTCTGTCTTTGAGTTTGATTGATTTGTAATCAGGAAATCTCTATGAAAAAGAAAAATAAACTCCTTCAGAGTTTTGTAATCGCGAAGTTCTTTAAGAGCATATATTTGAAATTTATCTTGGCTTGAGTAATGATAGAACCTTATTTCCTCGAAATTGGTAACAACAATCCACCTACATTTCTCTCCTTGCTTTGATACGTATAAAAAAGCCTGATCAACAGGAGAATTATCCGGTTTTCGTCCTCTTTGCCTTTTATCCAATTCTGTACCAACAGGTTTAACTTCAATAACCACCCTTGGATCGTTTCCATCTTTGTGTGGATAAAAAAAACCTAATGCAGCGTCACATTTAGTTGCATCAGTTTTACTCTTATACTCCTCTTCCAACATCCATTTGTTGGAGTTGCCATAATTATATCCCAATACATCTCCAAAAATTTCCTGAATGTATTTTGATTTGATTGATTCTTCCTTAGATGATTTTAACTTGCCCGATTCCAAATCATCAATCCAGTGCTCTATGATTTCCTTTTCATCATGCAGATTTCTCCCGAGTCTTAATTTCTTTATCCTTTCCTTGAGGAAGTCAGAGGGAAATAATGAATCCATGTGGGCAGAAGCTATTTCGATGATGTATAATATAGCTATTCAAAATATAGAAAAGACTGATGCAAAAAACTTGATTTATATAATTTAAATTCAAACCGGCTATTTGATATAGTTGTTTGGGTCCTAGCATTTCATTGCCTTATATACAAATATATTAAATAACGCTTTAATCTCCCATATATTGACATCTTACATCCACCATTCTATCAGCATCATTCCGTGGATGCTCCCTATCTAACCAGCCACCTTCATTGGAAGCGACGAACACTCAGCCCTTAACAAAAATTGACGGGATAGTTCTTCATTGATATTAACTTCCCACCCCTAACTCTCCTCCCCCAGCCCACTCAACAAAGATTCCCACCCCAGCTTAATACAGTCAACACGGCCCTCAAAATTTCTCAGCTCAAGGAGGACATTTAAGGCCGGATCATCGGACGGAATGCCGGAACCGGAATCAATGGCATGTATGAAATCTTTACAGAACGCTGCAGCATCCTGAATAGACATTCCTTCGATTTTCCGTAACAATATCGATATGGACGCCTTTGACAGCGCACAGCCAAATCCGTCAAAGTACGCGGATTGAATACTGTCATCACCTTTAACCAGCTGAAGGACATATTTGTCTCCGCACATGGGATTGTAGGCCAAAATTTCCACGTCGGGATACGCGATCTTCTCAAAATGATACGGATCCTTGCCGTGAACCAGAATCTTATCCGAATAAAGCTGCTGCAGTTCTTCCTTTGTCATGACCAAAATTTTATCAGGCCCCTCAATGCATCACATAAATGATCGACATCAGCCCTTTGATTGTAAATCGAAAAAGATACCCTCACCGTTGCCGGGGTCTCCAGGAATGCCAATAAGGGCTGTGTGCAATGCATGCCGGCGCGGACAGCAATGTGATCCTTATCCAGGAATGACGCCACATCGTGGGGATGGATATCGCGGACAAGGAAAGAAATAATGCCGCCCTGGCTTTTGGGCCAGCCCACCAGCTTCACTTCATCGATCTTGAGCAGCTGCTCCCGGCAGTAGGTTGTGAGGTCATTTACATGATCCATGGCCTGCTTCGTGTCCATGCCTTTGATGAAATCTATGGCAGCCCCTAATCCCATGACTCCGGATACATTGGGCGTTCCTGCGTCCAGGTGATACGGGTACTTTTTAAAGATCGTATCCTCCAGGGTAACGTCCTGAATGATCCCTCCCCCGAAATTGTAAGGCAATATGTCAGCTACATATTTATCCGCAGTGTACAACACCCCGGTCCCGAACGGACCGAACATCTTGTGGCCGGAAAAAGCCAGAAAATCGTATGGTAATTCCCTGACATTAAGCGCATAAAGCGCCGCGCTCTGCGCCGCATCTACCAAAACCGGAATGTCCTTTTTATGTGCGGCATCCACGATCTTAGCGATGTCGTTTACAGTGCCGAGTGTGTTTGAAATGTGGGTGCATGCCACAATTTTAGTCTTTGCATCCAGCAACTTTCCAAACTCCCTGAGGTCCAGGTCCCCTTTTTCATTGATCGGTACGATTCGTAATTCAGCGGAACGGGCTTTGGCAAGCATCTGCCACGGGATGAAATTGGCATGATGCTCCATCATGGTGATGACGATGTTGTCACCGGGATGCAACCTTTTTTCAACGAAAGACCGGGCCACAATGTTGATTGATTCCGTTGTTCCGGTTGTAAAAGCAATTGTCCCGGGATTATCAGACTCTAAAAATGCGGCTGTTTTTCTGCGTGTATTTTCATAAGCCGTTGTGGCATTTGCCGACAGCTCGTACATCCCCCGGTGAATATTTGAATTGTCCGCAACATAAAAGTTCGTGATCGCATCGATCACTGCCTGGGGCCGGTGTGTGGTAGCTGCATTATCCAGGTAAACCAGCCCGGGATGCTGCTGAAAAATCGGGAATCGGGATTTAATCTGGCTGACCAACTTTTTATTATCTAATCTACATTACCGAACTTTGAATCCGGTACACTGTTTTTTTAATTAGTGTTGCAAAAATTTATAATGTATTTTTTCTTTAGACAAGGCGAATTTTGAAAAGCATAGCAGCGCTACGGTTAAAAAATTCAACGATGTATAAAGGAAAAAGACACATAAATTTGTAATAGTAATTAAGAAACAGTGTACTAGTCAAGAATTTACATCAGTTGTTAATCCAGTTAAAATTAAGTTTCAAGTCTCAATATAGTTTCTTCAATTAGATATGTTGTTCGACAATCACGGCAGGGAAATAAATTACATGCGATTAGCGGTCACAGACCGGTGCAACCTACGCTGTTTTTACTGCATGCCTGAAAGCGGTATCGAATACATGGACAGGAAAGACCTGCTGTCGTTCGAAGAAATGGAGCGACTGGTGACCATATTCAGTGGCCTGGGCATTAAAAAGCTGAGAATTACCGGGGGTGAGCCATTTGTCAGGAAGGGCATTATGGAGTTTCTCAGCAGTGTGGTTCAAATTGACGGGATCGAAAAAGTTCGTATCACCACCAATGGCACTTTCACTGGCGAAAAAATTGCCCAATTGCACCGGCTCGGCATCAGATCCGTCAACCTGAGCCTTGACAGTCTGGACAGGGAGCGATTTTTCAACATCACCCGAAGGGATCTGTTTGAAACGGTGATGTCCACATTCCGGAGTTTACTTGATCATGGAATGGAGGTTAAAATTAATATGGTGGTTATGGAGGGAAGAAACATTGAGGATATCTATCCGATGCTGGAACTGGCCCGCACCCACCCGATTAGCGTCAGGTTTATAGAAGAAATGCCCTTCAATGGCTCCAATGGTCAGGGAAACCCCTCCTACTGGCCCGCTGAAAAGATCCTGGACCACATTAAGATCCGTTATGCTGATGCCAAGACATTGGAAGATCCGGCTTCTTCCACTGCTAAAAACTATAAAATTCCCGGCTTCGCGGGATCTTTTGGCGTCATTGCCGCTTACACACGCACATTTTGCGGCACCTGCAACCGGATCCGGATCACACCACAGGGAGATCTCAAAACCTGTCTTTATGACGATGGAAAAATAAGTTTCCGCGAAATGCTAAGAAGCGGAGCATCCGACAATGACATTGTTGGAGCATTATGGAAGGCCCTGAAATCTCGTTTCAAAGACGGATTTGAAGCTGAAAAAGCGCGGTTGCAAACCAGGCCCGTCTCAGAATCGATGGCCACAATAGGAGGATAAGCAATTGATCAAAGTTCAGGAAGCATTAAAGATCTTATCAAAAAATGCCATTGATTTCGGCATTGAAGAAATACCACTGAAAAATGGAATGGGCAGGGTCCTGCGGGAAAAGATAGTTGCTGATCGCGACTTCCCTCCCTATGACAGGGTCACGATGGATGGTATTGCGATAGATTATGGATCATTTGAAAATGGAACGCTAAAATTTCCGGTCGAAGGAATTGTAGCCGCAGGCGCTCCTAAAATGACATTGAGTGATAACCGGAATTGCCTGGAGGTGATGACCGGGGCCATTATGCCTGATGGAGCTGATACGGTAATCAAGTACGAAGACATCACCCTTGATGACGGCGAGGCAATAATCAATGCCGAGAAAGTCAGGCATCAGCAAAATGTTCATTTCAAAGGTTCTGACCGAAGCGCCGGGGACTTGATCATCACAGATGGAAGAGTGTTGTCCTCGGGGGAGATCGGCGTATGTGCAACTGTGGGAAAATCCCGCATCAAGGTCAGCAGGCTTCCGAAAACACTGATCATATCCACAGGTGACGAGTTGGTAGATGTCGACCAGGAGCCCCTTCCCCATCAGATCCGGCGCAGCAATGTATATCGTTTGGAGACCACACTGCATCATTACGGCATTTCCGTGGATACCGCTCATCTCGACGATGATTATGATCAGATCATTGAGAAACTGAAGCTGTATTTGGAAAAGTACGATCTTATCCTGTTAAGCGGTGGTGTTTCAAAGGGAAAATTCGACTACCTGCCGCAGGCGCTTGAGGAATTAGGGGTCAAACAATTGTTCCATAAGATCCAGCAAAGACCTGGCAAGCCATTTTGGTTTGGTAGGAAAGACGACACGCTGGTTTTCGCGATGCCCGGTAACCCTGTTTCCTCATTTCTTTGTACGCACAGGTACTTTAAGCCCTGGCTGGATCAGTGTCTGAAAATTGAAGAAGTAACTCAACCCATTGCAGAATTGGTCGAAGATGTCAGTTTCAGGCCGGACCTTACGTATTTCCTGGAGGTCAAAATATCTTATGATGCATCAGCGCGAATACTGGCCAGTCCTGTTAAGGGAAATGGATCGGGAGACCTGGCAAACCTGGTGGACGGAGATGCTTTCATAGAGTTACCGCAGGGTAAGGACACTTTCAAAAAAGGTGAGAGATATCCGGTGTACATTTACAGATAGTACTTGGCGTGAAGTCAGGTTGACAACCTCAAAAAACTGTCTACACGCGACCCGGTCTACACGCGGTCATATCGAATG
>JANQEU010000076.1 GCA_028278225.1 Cyclobacteriaceae bacterium | reverse complement strand
GGGCGATGGTGTAGACGCCCGCGGTCCCGTATAGCCCGAGATATTCATAATTCATCCCGGGGGAAGACGATCCGAACGTAAAGCTCGCCCCCCCGAATTCGGGGTAAAGCGGCGCCGCGTAGCCTGAATCCGCGTCCTTGTAAATAGTGGAGAGAAGAGATCCCGGCAGGTTTAAAAGATGGCCCTCCGCGTTTATCCCGGGCAGGGCGTCGGCATTGGCCGTCCACGAGGGGATTTCGATTTTGATAAAAACGTCGGTTTTGAGAGACGGATCCGCCACGGCGATTGAATTCGGATCCGCATCGTCCACGAACCAGAGATAAAGGGCGCCCACCTGACCGGTTGTTTTTTCGTTAAGTCCAAATTGAGCATGGGGAGGTCCGAATAATGGATGCCCCGCCATAGCGACCCCGGGAGCCATGACCAGGAAAAATATAAGCCCCCCTGCAAAAACATATAGTGAAACGAATGGGTTGACGCCTCTGTTGAGAGCTTTCATGATTCGCCTCCTTTCGAATGCAAGCCGATGAATTCCGCCAAAGCCGGCGCATCTTCCTGAAAACCGGGGGGCCGGCCACGCCATTATTCCGCTTTCAATCCTTCGATTTCTTCAATTGTCAATCCGGTCACGTCCGAGATCGTTTGTATATCCATATCGCCCCTGGACATAAGGTTGATTGCCACCTTCTCGGCTCCTATTTTCTCTCCCTTTATCATACCGATTTTATAAGAAGATTCAACCATGCTTGCTTGATAATGAAGATCATCCCGATATTTCTCATACGCTATGCGTTCTTGTTCGGGCAATTTCAGGATGTCTAACTCCTGCTTGGCTTTTTTCAAACCTTTTGCTTTGAAATCTTCCTTGATCTCTTCATTTTTAAGGAAGTATATCCACTCGTCCAGTGTATCTTTTGCAATATCGTCGAAATTGTTGACCTTTATAAGGTAGTATTCCGGAAAAATTTCGAAAATTCGATTTTTTCCATATAGCTCACGCTGATCCTCGGAAAGCTGCAAAACGTCCTGGTTGTGAAGACCTCTGAATGTCGTTGTCCCATGATAAACATAATCCAACCCTTGTCCCAGGTCGAAGTACAGGATGTTTACGGAAATCACTTTCACGATTTTCGAATATGGATCTTTTTCGTGAAGGTGCTCCGTGATCGCTTTCGATGTTCCGAACAGAATTCTTTGAAGATAATCGAATTCCCGTTCATATTGAACTTCGATAATGATTATTTCGTTTTTCCGATTTTTAACCTTCAGATCGACTCGGTTGAATTTGTCCCGCAGCTCTTCCTTGTTGCTCTCACTTTCAAGTATTTCCAGGATATGGATATCGTCTTTCAGGAGTTCACCGAGGAAACCCTCCAGTATTTCAAAATTCGCCTTGCTTCTCAAAAGCTTTTTCATAGCCCAATCAAAGCTGATCAATCTCCTCTTGGACATTTTTTCCTCCATGTTTTCCAGGGTGAGAACAAGAAAAAATAAATCCACCGATTTCAAACTCCCCGGTCTCGCAAAAGAAAGCATGAACCGGCAGGCTCAAATACTATATCGATTTGTATCACACAACATTTATGATTGCAAAACCATTTTGGATTGAGGAGTCCGTTCGACCGGAAGCTATTCCGAGGATTAAAATGCTTTCAAACGGCCGCCTCGGTCCCTGGAACAATAGATAGAAACGGCGCCCGTTTCAAAACCGCGATCCATCCCGGGAAGAGATTCGGGAAATGGGATCGATGGCTCTCGATGCGGGCCCCGTCGTGGGTTCAGGAGATGTAGATGGAGCGCTTTCCGGCGGCCATGGCGGCCTCCTGGAGGGCCTCGGCGGAGGTGGGGTGGCCGTGGATGGTGCGGGCGATGTCCTCGGCGGAGGCGCCGAATTCCAGGGCCAGCGTGCACTCGGCGATCATGTCGGCGGCGCGGGGGGCCGATGATGTGGACGCCGAGCACGCGGTCGGTTTGGGCGTGGGCGAGGAGCTTGACAAATCCCTCCTTCTCCCCCATGCACCGGGCCCGGCCTGTTCCGCCAGCCAACAACCGGAACCTACACCCAGTGTGTTTGCACGGCTTCTCACTTCTACAGAGTTACTCCGGTCTGTTCCGGCAGCCGACAACCTGAAACCGTTCCCCTCGATTCCAACACCAATTACACAGTTAGAGCCCAAAATCGCCAAATTTTGACGAGGCTGATTTTGTAACCTCCCGGTTTTAGGGGGTTTCCGCCGAGGGCATATTTTTGAATCCCAAAATAATATGGTGCGGAAAATCTAAAGATAAAATGAATTTTATTGTTGACATACATAATACTGTGCCATATAATAGATGGTGACGATTGAGTGAGGCCTGAGTCTCTAATTCCGGATCCTGACTCTCGAACCCCGCTCGCTGAACTCTGATCCCTGGATCCTGACTCTCGAACCCCGAGCGCTGAACTCTGAGCCCTGGATCCTGACTCCCGAGCCCCGAGCGCTGTATTCTGAGCCCTGGATCCTGACTCCCGAGCCCTGAACCATAAAAGAGAGGACCCATGTTTCCAAGAATTTCAAAATCAACCAAAAAATCAAAAATATATGAATATCTTGTCCTCAGTGAATCGATTCATGTCAAAGGGAAAGGTTCAACTACACGCAATATTGCGAACTTAGGAAATATAAAAAAATTCAAGCATGCAGATATCGAGAATCTCATTGATGGTTTAATACGTCTTTTTCAAATTGAAAAATATTCGCTGTCCGACCAAGTTGAGATTTTAGAATCCTTAGAGCATGGCAGTATCATATTTTGGCAAAAAATCTGGAATTCAATGGGGTTGTCTCGTGAAATCAAAAAGTTGACGAAAGGAAATAACAGGCGGATCACAATCGATGTTGAAAAGTATGTCGAAATAATGGTCATAAATCGTTGTGTTGACCCTCTCAGCAAACTTGGAGTGACAAGATGGTTCGAGCGGACATGCTATAAGGCAACGAAAGGGTTTGACGATCTAAATTTGCATGTGGAATATTTCTACCGAAGCATGGATTATTTGACGGCAATAAAAGATGAACTTGAACTTGCGTTGTATAAAAGATTGAAAACTCTTTTCAGTATTAATGTAAAGCTAACCTTCTACGACATCACATCCACTTTTTTTTACACCAAAAACTGCGCCATTGGCAAAAATGGGCATAGCAGGGATAAAAGACCTGATTTAGAACAAATTGTTATCGGTGTTGTAACTTCATATGAAGGATTTCCAATTAAACACTATGTTTTTGAAGGAAACACCAAGGATGAGAAAACTGTCATGGAAGTAGTGAAAGATCTTAGCAAAGAATATAATATTGAAGAAACCACTTTTGTTGGTGATCGGGGCATGATAACCAAGTTGAATCTTTCCACTATTGAAAAGGAAGGATTTGATCATATTATGGGAGTTAAGGTTCGTCAAAGTGAAATATATGACATGATATTGGACAACAAAGTGTTGGAAATAATTCGATATCAAGATTATAAGGGCTTGAAAATACGTGAATGGAAAGTATCGATAAAAGATTTCCTTTTATGGAAAACGAAGAAAATATTGACAGAGAGTGGTGTCAATATCAATAAAGAGGATATTCAAATAATTAAGGATTTCATTTGTTCTCTATCAAAGAAAGATGAAGTAGTAATCGCAACGACAAAAAACGCTCTCGCAAATGTTACTACCGACAGCAAATCTCTTCGTCGAATAAATTATCTGATTCGTAAATATAAAGGGCAGTATGAAAATTCAATCAGGTCAATAATTTGTTTGAATGAAGAAAGGAAAGTAATTTCCAAGCAAAGAAGAGAGATAAAAATTTCAAGTATATCGGAATCGCTTTCTGATCTTTTTGAGAAAGTAAAAAAAAGTGATGACGCTGTGATGATTGAACAGAAATTGAGCAAATTGTTCGAAGGCTATAAACGCCGTTACAAAAAATTTTTTATTTTTTTACGGGACAGTAAAAATAAAGCTATTGGATTTAAATTGAATAATGAAACCCAGTTGGAGGAAGAAGTTCTTGATGGGATATTTGTCCTTAGAACAAGCAGGTTGGATTTGGAAGCTGGAAAGGTTGTAGATTCATATAAAAATTTGAAGGAAGTTGAAATGCTTTTCGATGACCTGAAACATTTTGTGGATATCAGGCCATTCCGGCATTGGTTGGAGATGAGAGTGAGGTCCCATGTAGCTATAAATATTCTATCATTGCTATTGAAAAGGATATTCGAGATAAGCCATCTAAAGGGAAAAGCTATAATGCATCCTTTAGAGGAAATATCCAAGTCAAAATTAGTGAGATATCAGGTAAAATTTTCCGAGAAAGAGAATAGGCATAGTACCTTTCTAAAAGTTACTCAGACGACACCCGCTCAGAAGGAGGTATTCAAATTAGTCGGAATAAGAAATCCGATGTCCCTTGAAAATTATATATGGTGAGGAAAAAAAATTGAAGAATGCTGCAACCACGGGGATTAGCGCTTGTTAACTGTGTAATAGGTGTCCCAAGTCCAGCGCGAAGAAGAAGCTTGGCGCCATGGTGCTCTGTTCCGAATAGTCTGTGGACTTCCCACCATATCCCTCGTGTTTGACCAACTCGCATAACAAGAGATTCAAGCGGACTTTAGCCGTCTAAAAAAGTTGCAAAGGTCATTGAGCGATGAACAAAGAAGGACTCACTATATGGTATGCGGAGGCAAAAAATGGAGATAATTCGACAAAAATTACTAACCTTTGATGAAGATGCAGAACATCTTACCGAAAGCACTGTCAATAAGGTTCGAAAAGGTAAAGGGGTGGAAATCACCAGTTACCGCCGCTTAGTTGAGTGCGTAGCTAAGATAGCGTTCTCGAACCCTGGCTTCGTGCTGTTGTTTCGAGGACAAACTAAAGATTATCGTGAGAATAGAAAGACAACCCTATTCCCTTCTATGTTTAGAAGAAAGTTTCAGGGTGGCTACCTTTTGACGGCACGTTACGAGAAGCTCAAACAGACCGAAGAGGCACTCGTTTACAAGTTGAAGAGAACTGAATATAGAAATAGAATCTCCCGAAGTCAACTATTAAGATGGGCGATCATACAACACTATGAAGTTTGTCCTACGCCATTACTCGATCTAACTAATTCGCTTGCTGTTGCAGCATCATTTGCTTTTACAAATTCAAGGGAAGCTGGAGATCATGTTTTCTTATATGTGCTCGGAGTTCCTCAAATTAGTGGTTCAATAACAGTTGTGTCTGATCAGAGCATTCAGTTAGTCCGCCTTGCAAGTGTTTGCCCTCCGGTGACTTTACGTCCATATTTTCAGGAAGGCTATCTAATAGGGACATATCCCTTGTTGGACACTATTGATGAAAAAATGGAGTATGCTCGCGATGAAGTTGACTGCTCCAAAAGATTGATTGCTAAGTTTCGCCTTTGTCGAATTGATTTTTGGCGTGATGGATTTAATCCACTCCATGAATCAGCCTTGTACCCACATGAGAACAATTCGATAACTGATCTTATTAAATCATTGCGCCATAACAATTAATAATGTGCGGTGGTGGCGGGACTGCTGTGACCATGTAGCCTGAATCTTGCTTGGTCTCGCCCTTGCTCGAATGCCTGACGAAATTGTAACGTAAGGAGTGATGCGAGACTCTTTTCATGCGGTGCTCCAGGAATGGAATTCAACCAGATCGACAAAATAATTTTCGTTCTGTTAGATGGCTGATCGATCCGGACATCAATCAAAAAATCAAAATCCATCGTACAGCGCACATAACCGGGTATTGAACTGGACAGGCAGCATTTACGGTGATTCGGGCGTTGAATTATTGGAGTGATTGTTTGATAATTTCAGAGGTCGTAAGAGTGCAATGCTTGGTGGGTCACTTTGTTCTGAATATATAAAACGACTAAAAAATGCATGTGATGATCTCTACGAACGACTCGATGCCAACAACTTTATTTAGAGCAAAGTCCCATTCAACGAATGGGGTCCTATGGTCCGGAAATTCCATATATTTTCGAAACCCGAAAGAGAACCTCATAAGCACCATGCTTGTTGTGAATTCCGTGGTTAACCCTACAACGCAACTTAATCCAGATTTACCAATTCCAACACTTTTCGTTTTCTATGCGACAAGTATGCTCGGTGATTTCGTTCTTGTATCCAGATTGT
>JANQEU010000052.1 GCA_028278225.1 Cyclobacteriaceae bacterium | reverse complement strand
ACAAGATCCAATGCAATTGGATTGAGGAAGAATCTTAGTAATCTATGTAGTTATGGACTATCTTCCGATTTCTAAGACTCTTCACTCCATTGCATTCCGTTCAGAGTGACGTTGGGTGTTTGGTTGTGTAATCTCCCGTGTATGGCACCAGACAAAGCAAAGCCTGTCCCGTGACTTAAGGTTGTGTCGAACTGTTGTATTCCATCAGAAAAACAAAGAAATCCGCTACTTCGATCATATCCTTCCCCCGGAACCTTATTGAATGTGAATCAATTCTTTCCACAATAGACAGGTATGCCAGTGCTTCCGACGGCCTGTAGTGTTTGAAGGAGACATCCAGCAAGACAGGAGTTTCCACTTTGTAAGGCTTGAAATCGGATATTCTTGCTACCGTCCTTTTGCTTGATTCCTTTATTTTTTTCACCGCAGCCATAGGAGTGAGAGATTTGGCAGCATGAAAACCATAGGCCTGTTTGACGACCACAGTCTCCACATCTCCCAAAAAGTCACTCAGTTCCCTGGTTGCGATATCATCTCCCGTGATCAAAATGACCGGAACATCAAATGTTCCTGTGACCATTGCAGCCCACATGCCTTCCGAAACCGGAATTTCATTTACGCTGACATTTGTGAGCCTTGCACTCGAAAAAGTGTGGGCTCTTACGCCTTCCTTATTGGTAGTTGACGAGTGATACCCAATCAACATTACTCCGTCGAAAGTCTCATCTATACCCGCAACCATTCCAAACCTTCTCGGCCATGAGCGGATCACTTCAATATCTTCCGGCAATTGCTCGATCAGAAGATTTTGCCCGTTACCATGGGCATCTGCCACTACAATTTCCCTGGCTCCGGCTTCCAGGGCGCCCTGAATGGCGGCGTTCGCCTCATCGGTCATAAATTGACGGAAGCGCTGGTACTCGAATCCTGATGGACCGAGTTGTTGTTCGGTTACCACTCCTGCCAGGCCTTCCATGTCAACGGAAATGAGGATCTTTTGTGAATAGCCGATCATTGTGATCGAAGTAATGATGATTGCAGAAAGTAATGTTTTCATGATTGTTAATGGTGATTATAAGTTTTCACGATTAGTTCTTCTTCCAAAATTCCTACGGAAGTTGATACCCTGACTTTATAATTTCCCGGTTCGATATACCTGTCATAGTGGATAAAATACGGTGAGGGACTTTCAACCTTTTCCGTGATCAGATCCCAGCGAAACTGGTTAAACCCATATTTTCCTTGCAGGGACCCGGAGAATATTAAGGAATCATTGTTATTTAAAATCTGAATTTCAACCTCCTGACTGACATCCAGCCAAAAGGTAATTGGCGTTTTGGTACGTGTCCGGCGGTCGAAATCTTTGTGGGTGTCCACCTTTTTCGGAAGCACCCCGTCCGGAACTTCAAAAATCCGCTTCTCCGGATTTTGATGGTATTCGTACATGGGATCCAGGTTTACCTTGTATATGCCACGTCCATGTGTGGCGGCAATAAGATCTTTCGATCGTGGTTCGATCTGAAGGTCAGCTACGGATACCGGAGGCATATTTTTCCCGAAGCAGGACCAGGATGAACCCCGGTCAAGTGAAATGTACACTCCGCGCAATGTTCCGGTGTACAATATGTTTTCATACTGTGGATCTTCTATGATCACATTTGCTACCTCGTTGGGCAGGTTATTTTTCATCGACGTCCAATTCTTTCCCATATCTTCCGATACATACAGGTAACAGTTAAGATCATCATAATTGATGCCTGTCATGGCAACATATAAACGATTAAGATCGTGATGTGATGGATAAATACTTCTTATGTAAGCATTGGGCAAGCCATCTGATCGTTCCATCCAATTTTCCCCGTCATCTTCGCTTACCCAAAACGCCCCTTTATCCGTCCCAATGAAAAGAAGCCCTTCCTGAATGGGAGATTCGGCCAAAGCTCCTGCTGCGTGGCTGTTCTTCAGCGAGTCTCCGGAAATACTGAGATCTTCACTTATTACTTCCCAATTATTTCCCTGATCTTCTGTTTTGAACACATAATTTCCCGCCAGGTATAATTTATCCGGATCGTGAGAGGAAAGAAGATACGGCGTAATAAAGTTGGATTTGAAAATACCTTCATGATCTTTCGGGAGCTCTGGTCTGATCGAGGTAGAAGTATCAGCCTGCATATCTTTCCGGCGAACGGCAGCATGTTGCATGCTGAAATAAACCGTATTCGGATCACGGGGATCAACGTACGTCATACAGCCGTCTCCGCCACTCCAGGCGTCAATCCACAGGTACTCCCACTGATCGTCAAATGCGGGATCCCATTCCACAGCCGGGCCATATACGGTAGCATCATCCTGAACACCGCCGTAAATAAGATATGGATCCTGGTTGTCCAATGTGATATCATAAAACTCTCCTGCAGGAATATTATTGAAATGTGTCCAGCTTTGACCATGATCATAGGAGACATACAGGCCTCCGTCATTCCCCAGGATCATGTGATCAGGGTTGGTTGGATTGATCCACAATTCGCAATGATCCAGGTGTAAGGTCTGAGCAGGATTTTCAAATAAATGGTAAATATCTCCACCTATGAAACTAAAAGTTTCACCGCCATCCTTACTGTTGGCCAGCCTGACTCCTAATGCGAAAATTTCGTCGTCATCTTTAGGGTTGACATAAATATCCATAAAATACCATCCGATGACGGAGAGATTCAACAGCGGCATTTCATGCGTTTTCGACCAGGTTGCACCTCCATCGATAGTTCGATAAACTTCTCCCGCTCCCAGGGAATCCTCCTTGAGCCGATGGTCGACAAATGCATAGGCTTTGTCAGGATCTGAGTGTGATACTGCCACACCAATACGTCCGATGTTTTCGTTTGAGGGAATACCGTTGGTCATTTTGGTCCAGGTCCTGCCGGAATCCGTGCTTTTATAAACAGCGCTGTTTTTCCCTGAAACTCCCGTGTTTATCCCGGCATTATTAAAAAGGGAATAGGATTTAAAATCCATTGGCAGATCGTTTTCCCACATGGATGCATAGACGATGTTTGGGTCGCCCGGAGAGAATTTCACATCGTTACCTCCGGTCTTATCATCTATGTATAGCACGTGCTCCCATGACTTGCCACCATCCTCAGTAAGAAAAAGACCTCTGTTGGGATTGGATGACCAAAAATGGCCCAGCACTGCAACTATGGCTATGTCAGGATCCTCCGGATGTATTGCGATCTCACCAATGTGCCATGAATCGTCCAGTCCGATATGTCGCCACGATTCTCCGCCATCATCGGAACGGTAAACACCCGTGCCGGGCATGGTGAAGTTTCGCGGTTTCCGGAGACTCTCGCCGGTACCGGCATAAATAATATCAGGATTGGACGGGGCCAGCGCTATATCTCCAATGCCCTGGGCAGGCTTATTTTCGAATATTGGTTTCCACGTGAGCCCATTATTAGTGGTTTTCCAAAGATTACCCGAGCCGAATGCAATATACATGGTACCGGGCCGGGCCGGGTGTGCCTGCACAGCTTCAACACGAGCACTGTTTAGTACCGGCCCCAGGGAAATCCATTCCAGACCAAACGGGGATTGGTCTTTGAGTGTCAAATATTCCTCATAGGACTTTATCAGGGGTGACCGGGGCTGCACAGCCTGCGCACTGATCCATTGAGGCAGGATCAGGTAAACTAAAATTTGAGAAAAGACCCGGAGCTTCATTCTTTATTTTCTTCCGGAGCGTAGAAAATTCTTTGTGTAGGGTATGCCAGGTCGATATCCTCATTGTCAGCTACCATTCGCAGAACGTCTTCCCAGATCAATTGCTCTGAAGTTCGCCTCCGTCTGGGGGTGATGAGGTACCTCATTGTCAGCATCACTCCACTGTCCTTTACGGCAGTGTAGACGATGGGAGTAAGTTTATTGTAAAGGATCATGTATTTCTTGGAAGCTTCAATCAACCGTTGTTCGGCGGATTTTGTAAAACTTGCCCCATGTTGATTGACAATATCTTCAAGGATCTTCTTGGCTTTTTCCCAGTTGCTTTCGAAGGTGATGAGTACTCCGATTTCATTCCAGATGTGACTGAAGCCCTGCGTATAGTTGGCCTGGGGCTCAAGAAACACCCTTCCGTTGGGAATGTGAATGATTCGTCCCGTACTTTGATCCGCATCCACCCAGTTACCTATTTCATTTAGTGTAAATTGAAAGATCCGAACGTCAATAACATCACCGCGATGTTCACCAATCGAGATCCTGTCGCCTACACTGAATGGTTTTCTGACAAGGATAAACAACCAGCCTGCAGCGTTTACAATCAAATCTTTGAGTGCAATGGTCAGGGCGGCGGAAACCAATCCCAAAAAGGTGGCAATTGATGCAAGTTCACTAAGCCAGATAAGGACAATTATCATCAGGAAGAGCGCCATCGAGGTATATTTGATCGCCCTGGTCCAATAATATCTGTCCTTTACCTCCTCAACATTTTTCAATAATATCCTTATACTGAAAAAACGAATGATCAGGAAAAGGAGGAATACGATTAAGGTGTAAAGAAGCTTTACCTGCGTGTAGGGAGATATTCCCCATTGCTCTGCGATCCATTGAGAAGGAAAATTCATTCCAAAAAATTAATTAAAAAAATGGCATGGTGTCAGGTATGCGATTAAAAGCTTTTTGCTCAAAGAGCATTTTGGATTTGGAAATTGTATTCCTTACATTAGTCTTACAAATACAACACTAATACATATGAAAGGCACGCATCTCGGGGAATTTGAAGAACTGGTTTTACTCGGTACGGCTGTTTTGGATGGAAATGCATATACAGTAACGATTGTAGAAGAGATTCATGCTAACACGGGCAGGATGCTGACTTTGAGTTCCGTCCATACGGTTTTGACCCGACTGGAAAAGAAGGGTTTTGTTCATTCCTATATGGGAGGAACACTAAAAGAGAGAGGAGGCCGGAGAAGGAGGTTATACAAGATCACCTCAGCCGGTTATCAGACTCTGAACAACACAAGGGATGTCCGCAACAGGATGTGGGAAGTGATGCCAAAGTTCAGTTTTGAATTTATATCATAATTAGTCTTACAAATAAGACAAAAATGAAGAAAAAATCTCCACCGGATTGGGCAGACAGGTTTCTGGAATGGTATTGTTCGGATTACTACCTGGAGGAGGTCCAGGGTGATCTCCATGAGTGGTACTACAAAGAGCTGCAAAGAATCGGCCCGCGGGCAGCAGGGTTCAGATATGCGGTTGCCATTATCCGGTACTTTCGGCTGTTCAGGTTAAAACCTGTTCAAAAGCTCATTAATAATCCTAATTACTTATCCATGAAATCCATCATCAAAATTACCTATCGAAACCTCCGGCGAGATAAAATTTCAGGCCTGATCCGGGTAGGGAACCTGTCGCTTGGCGTCATCGTCTTCCTTTTGGCATTGGTCTATTCAAAATATGAGCTGAATTATGACCGCTTCCATGAAAAAGGTGACAGGATCTTCCGTGTAGGCATGTCTTTCGGGGGTAATCCCTGGGCAGCAACTCCGCTCGGAATGGGAGCTTTTGTCCAGGATAATGTTCCGGAGGTTAAAAGAATGACACGTTTTGCCCCCATCAGAAATACATGGGTAAAATTCGGAGAGAATCAATTCTATGAAAAAGGCGGGTTTTCTGCTGATAGCTCGATTTTTGAAATGTTCACGTATACATTTATACAGGGCGACCCGAAAACGGCACTCATCGATCCTCGCTCTATTGTTTTGACAGAACGTATTGCCCGAAAGTACTTTGGGAATGAAAATCCAATGGGTAAACGACTGGAGCTGTCCATTGATCAGGATCGTGAAGGCAACATCGAACCCAGGATAGTCACAGGCATCATCGAGGACATTCCACAGCAATCACATCTCCAATTTGATTTCATTTGCTCCATCTACACCTTTGACGCTGACTTCCTGAGGAAATGGCGTAATTTCTGGGTCTACACTTATGTTGAGCTGGAAGAAGGAAGTGATCCTGACAATACGAAATCCATCACGAAAGAGGAGTTTGTGTCATTGCGTTCCCTGAGTAAGGACGAAGCCGCTCAATTGGAAATACTGATGACACCTGTTGAGAGAATTCATCTTTATACCAATCATGAGAAAGAATATGCAGACAATGGAAATATATTGTATATCTACATTTTGTTTTCAATCGGTGTATTCATACTGATCGTTTCCTGCATCAACTACGTCAACCTAACCATTATCAAAGGACTGGACCGGGCCAGGGAAGTGGGCCTTCGAAAAACGGTGGGTGCTTCAAGGCATCAGCTCGTCATGCAGTTTCTGGGTGAGAACATGGTTTTGTTGTCCTTGGCGGGCCTGATCTGTTTGATTGCACTTGTGATACTGGCCCCTGTTTTCCAACGATTTTCGGGACTGGATCTTCCATTGAATTTCATCTATGATCCGGCTATTATCTTTCCTTTAGTGGCAATTCTGCTGACCCTGGAATTGATAAGTGGATTGTATCCCGCTTTTGTATTAACAAAGTTCCGACCTGTAGATATTATTAAATCCGGCACTCAAACCGTACCTATGCGAAAGATAGGACTGACCCGGAAAGTACTGATAATCATCCAATTCAGTCTGTCCGTTATATTGGTGATAGGTTCCATAGTCGTGTTCAACCAGCTCCGTTTTATTCAAAGACAAGATCTCGGTTTCGAAAAAGATCAGATCATTCTCATCAAACTAAACCAGTCTGTCCGGGGAAAATTCAAAGCATTTGAAAATGAGATGTTGCAGATCCAGGGGGTCAGGTCCGTTTCAACCTCCTCGTCAGTTCCAGGGTATCGCATCATGCTGGAGGATGTAATAGAGATCGGTGCACCTGATGAATATGGATCACGATTGCTGTTTGCGGATGAAACCTTTCTTGACACCTATGAAATTGATCTGTTGGAAGGCAGGCATTTTGACGGGACTATCAAGCGAGGAGAAAATGAGTTTATGCTGAATCAAAAAGCTGCTGAAATGGTATTTGGTGACAAACATCCGCTGAATAATGAAATAACCATAGCCGGAGACACGGGTCTTGTTGTGGGTATAGTAAAGGATTTTAACTTTCAAACTTTGCATTCGGAAGTTGAGCCGTTGACAATCAGCAATTTACCAATTGCTCTTTTCGGATATGCCTCCATAAAATTTGAAGCAAAATCCGCAAAGGAGATACTGGAAGCTATTGACGTGAACGGCCGTAAAATCTACCCGGAATTACCCCCTCTGGAAACCGAATTCCTGGACAACCGGTTTGAACTTTTATACATGGCCGAAAATAAGCTTCAAAATATCGTATGGATATTTTGCATGATTACCATACTACTTACGATCTCAGGAGTATTTGGTGTGGCTACATACAATGCCCATAAGCGGGCAAAAGAAATAGCAATAAGAAAAGTGTTGGGGGGAGATCTGCTTGGGCTTCTTCAGCAATTGTCCAGGGAATATCTCTACTTGTTGGGGTTTTCACTTTTGATTGGATTGCCGGGGGCATTTTATTTATCAAAGTGGTGGTTACAGGATTTTGCCTACAGGATTTCGCTTGATCCTCCAACGTTTTTAATATCGGCGCTGGTCATGATCATTATCATTCTTGTAAGTTCAGGATTTGTCACCTTCAGGGCGGCCACCGCAAATCCCGTTGAGGCCCTTAAGAATGAGTAACATCGGTACGATTCCCGTTACATCCATGCGATAATAATACTTTGGATTGTCAGCTAAAAATGAACATCTTAGCTGTCTGAGATCATCTTATTAAACTATGAAAAACATCTTTGTCACAAGTGTCATTTTGATATTGGCCGGGGGTGCATATGGCCAGGCCCAGGTGCCCGAAGCTACCGAGCTGTATGTGGACCTTGAAGAAATTACTCCGGGAGAAGGCAATGAGCCACCTTCGGATGCTGTTGTTCTGTTTGACGGTAGCGACCTGGATGAGTGGCAGAAACCTCACGAAGGGTTTGGGAGAGGCAGCATGCAAGGGCTTAAAGATGTTATTCCGGGTATCTCATATGAAACGAGCAGAGGAGTGGCCAATTGGAAGATCGAGAACAATGAAATGGTGGTTGCTCCCGGAGAAGGAGGGATCGCAACCAGGAAAATGTTCGGGGACATTCAACTTCACATTGAATGGAATTCGCCGGTAGACGAAGGTAAGACCGGTCAGGGTTACAGCAACAGCGGTGTGTTCCTGATGGGATTATACGAAGTTCAGATCCTGAATTCCTATGAAAATGAAACCTACCAGAATGGGCAGGCCGGCTCTGTATATAAACAGCACATACCACTTGTTAATGCTTCGAAGCCTCCCGGAACCTGGCAGGAGTACGACATCATTTTTACAGCTCCAAGATTTTCAGAAAAAGGAACCTTGCTTTCCCCCGCACGACTTACCGTTTTTCACAATGGCGTGCTCATTCAGAACAATGTAACATTATCGGGTCCTACCTGCTACATAGGTTCACCATATTATATTGCACATAGGCCGAAACTACCTTTGATCCTGCAGGATCATAGCGATCCCGTCAGGTTCAGGAATATTTGGGTGAGAGAGTTGTAAATAAAGGTTATTGCTTTCAAATGATCAGGAATCTGCCGCTGATGTAACATAGAGACCTTTCTTTGATTGATCGGCCTTAAATTGTCACCATAACCAATTTCAACCATGAAGAAAGTTCTGTTAGCGGGATTCCTCCTGGGGTCCCTGACCATCATCGCACAACCTAAGGTAGCAGATACGGAGCGATTTGCATTTGAACCTGATCTTCCTGTAAATGCAGACATCCCATCACCAAAAGAGTTTCTGGGATATGAATTAGGAGAGGAATTTACGGTTTATGCCCATATCGTCCAGTACTACAAAAATCTTGCTAAACGTTCGCCGAGGGTGATTTACAATGAATACGGCGAAACCTATGAAGGCAGGCCTCTGATCAATCTGGTGATTTCTTCAGAGGACAATATCAGCAATATTGAAGACTTACGACAGACTCATCTTGATTTGCTCACTGCAAGTTCGTCCGAAGCTCAAACTGTCATAGACAGCCAGCCGGTATTCGTGTCTTATAGCTACAACATTCATGGTAACGAACCGTCATCTTCCGAGGCGGCAATGCAGGTAGCCTATCGGATGGCTGCGGCAACCGATGATGAAACCATGGATATACTAAAAAATGCCGTGTTCATCATGTATATCTGTATCAATCCGGACGGAAGGGACCGATACGTCTACTGGTACAAAACCACCAAAAGGTTAAAAAGACCGGGCTACGAACCTCGCGATATGGAACATTATGAAGCATGGCCGGGCGGACGGACCAACCATTACTGGTTTGATCTGAACAGGGATTGGGTATGGGGTGTCCACCCGGAATCCCGCGGGCACACTGCCGAGTATCAAAAATGGATGCCACAGGTACATGTGGATTACCATGAACAGGGTCATAACAGTAATTATTTCACGATGCCGGGTACTACTCCGCGCAACATGTTATTACCTGATTCTTATGAGTCCTGGTCAAAGGTGTTCGGAGATGCCAACATTGCTGAATTTGATAAGTATCAACTCAATTATTTTACCCGGGATCGTTTTGATTTCTTTTATCCGGGTTACGGATCGAGTTATCCCAGTGTGATGGGCGCCATTGGCATGCTTACCGAGCAGGGCAGTGCCAGGGGGAGGATCATCGAAACGGATGACGGTTACAAATTGACACTTCGCCAGGGAATTTTTGATCATTACACCACTTCAATAGCCACAATCAAGGCAGCTGTAAAGAACCGACAGGCACTGCTTCAGTATAGCTACGATTCCTGGCAACCGGCAAGCAACAAGACAAACACTAAAGCATATTTCTTTTCAAATGCGGGTATGTACAATAGCGATCTGATCAATGTCCTTATCAGAAACGGTGTAAAAGTGTACCAGGCCAACTCCTCCTTCCAATTATCCTCAGCGAAGGATTACAGAACCGGCCGCACAATCAGGAAAACATTGCCAGGCGGAACTTACATCATTCCAATGGATCAGCCCAGGCATTTATTCATTAGCAGCATCATGGAGAGGAACATGGCGATTGAAGATTCCGTGATGTATGATATGGCAACCTGGTCCGCACCGATCGCCTACAATCTTGATGCATACTCTACAGCAGGTTCCTTTTCAGCGGATCAGATAGAGATAACGGAAGAAATAAGTCCGGAGGGCGGTGTGATCAATAGCGATGCAAAATATGCTTACGTCATTGACTGGAATCAACGATATGCTCCCAAAACGCTTGCAAAATTATGGGCAAAAGAATATAACGTCAGGTCTGCTTACAGGGCTTTTGGAAACGATGAGCGGACTTTTCCGGCTGGTTCGCTGATCATCTTGAAAGGGAGAAACCGGGAAAAAGCTGAACAAATCGATACGGATATGAAGGAAGTGGCAGAAACATGCGGTGTGGAAATCGTCGGTTTTAATTCGGGCCGAATGGTTATCGGTATGGATCTGGCTAATACAAGAAACAGGCCTATAGAACAACCTCGTATTGCGTTGATGACTGATCCGCCGTTTCGCTCGTACACTGCAGGGCAGATCTATTTTATGTTTGACTGGGTGACAGAGTTGCCGATTGAACGGGTGAGAGCGACCAATCTGCAGCAAACTTCTTTGCCCAAAGGCGGATTCAGGTTTGGCGGGGTAGACCTTAAAGAATTTGATGTCCTGATCCTTCCCGGCGGTGGCGGTACCCTGAAGCAGCTCTTTGGAGAGAAACAACTGGAGGAAATCAAGAGCTGGGTACAGGAAGGGGGTACTTTGATTGCTACCGAAAGCGCGGCTGCTTTTTTTACCAAGGAGCGTTCAAAGCTCACGGATGTCGAACTGAAGAAATCTCCGAAAGACTCCAGTGATGCGGTCAACTATCTGAGATATGAAGACCGCGAGGATTACTTTGGGAAACGCCGCATCCCTGGAACGGCTTTAAATGCCACAATCGATATCTCCCATCCATTGGCTTTTGGCATGCCGAAAAACCTATACGCCTTGAAGTTTGGAAATGATGGACTCAAACCCTCTGAAAAACTGCAAACAGTCGGATTCTACGATAAGGACCCTTCAAGTTTAGCAGTTGCGGGTTATGCTTCCACAGAGAATTTAGAACATCTTGCAGGAACCACGTTTGCAGGTGTGGCGCAAATAGGGCAGGGAAAAGTTGTATTCCTTGTCGATAACACGCAGTATCGAATGTTCTGGCTTGGTCCGTCCCGGATGATGCAGAATGCCGTAATGCTATTGCCCGGATATTGAATTGTTCTCTGAATAGATCTTGTCAACCTGATTAAAAAAATGAAATACCAGAAGTACATCCTGATTGTCCTGCTAATATTCCCAACGTTATTATTCGCTCAACGGCGAAGAAGCAGTTCTCCTGTCCCGAAACCTGTGGATGAGGAATTGTTCGCAGGACTCAAATGGAGGAATATCGGTCCGTTCAGAGGTGGAAGAAGTGTGGCCTCATCAGGAGTTGTTTCCGATCCCATGACCTATTACATGGGAGGAACGGGAGGCGGCGTTTGGAAAACGGTCGACGCCGGGATCACATGGAAAAATATTTCGGACGGTTTTTTTGAGACCGGGTCAGTGGGAGCCATTGCAGTTGCGGAATCTGATCCAAATGTGGTTTATGTGGGAATGGGTGAACATGCAGTGCGTGGTGTGATGACTTCAAGTGGCGATGGCGTCTACAAATCCACTGATGCCGGGAAAACCTGGATACACGTAGGATTAAAAAAATCCATGCATATCTCGGATGTCGTGATCCATCCTGATGATCCGGATATTGTATTCGTTTCGGTTCAGGGAGCTTTATACGGACCTGCACCGGACCGGGGTATCTACAAAACCACGGATGGAGGAAAGAACTGGAGAAAGGTGCTTTTTGTGGCTGATAACACAGGTGCTTCATCACTATCGATGGATATGACCAATCCGCGGATCCTGTATGCAGCCATGTGGCAGCACCAACGGTATCCCTGGACTGTATCTTCCGGCGGTCCAAATTCGGGTTTGTACAAGTCGACAGATTCCGGAGAAAACTGGGAGCGGCTCGAAGAGGGACTGCCTGGGGAATTTGGCAAGTCAGGAATTTCCATTTCCAGGGCGAATCCTGACCGCGTGTTTGCGGTCATAGAGGCGGAGGGAGATAAAAGCGGCGTTTATCGCTCAGACGATGGCGGGAAAAAATGGTCACAGGTCAACCGGGATCGGACCAATATCACCAGATCATGGTATTACATGGAGATCTTTGCCGACCCTCTGGATGAAAATGAGGTTTGGGTGCTCAACGCACCAACCATGAAATCGATTGATGGCGGAAAATCTTTTACGAGAGTCGCAACACCCCACGGCGACAACCACCATCTCTGGATCAATCCCGCCAATAATCAAATTATGATCAATTCCAACGATGGAGGCGCGAATGTTTCTTTCAATGGAGGAAAGAGCTGGTCCACGCAACAGAATCAACCCACATCCCAATTTTACCGGGTTATAACTGATAGCCAGGTACCATACTTCGTTTATGGTGGACAGCAGGACAATTCCTCCATCGCCATTGCCAGCAGGACAAATGGCCGCGGGATTGGCTGGAAAGACTGGTACTCTGTGGCAGGTTGCGAGAGTGCATATCTGGCATTTGATCCCGACAATCCTGTCGTGGTCTACGGCGGTTGCTATCAGGGCATCATAGAAAGATGGACCAAACTTAATGCGGAAGGAAAAGCTATCAAGGAATACCCGGAACTGGCCCTTGGAAATGTCCCAAAGGATTTCAAGTACAGGTTCAACTGGAACGCACCCATCATTTCTTCACCTCATGATCGAAATACCATCTATCACGCGGGAAATGTAGTGTTTAAGACAATAGATGGTGGCATAAACTGGGAAGTGGTGAGCCCTGACCTGACCAGAGATGATGAAACCAAACAGGGACCTGGCGGAGGACCGTATACAAATGAAGCAGCCGGGGGGGAAAACTACAATACGATCATGTATCTGGTGGAATCGCCTCATGAAAAAGGTACCTTATGGGCCGGATCGGATGATGGTCTGGTTCATATTACCCGGGATGGAGGGGAAAATTGGAGCAATGTTACACCTCCTGGATTGCCGGAGTCGATCATCAATTCGATTGAAGTTTCACCTCATGATCCGGGGACAGCCTACATCGCTGTGATGCGATACAAGTTCAACGATCTGACGCCTCACATTTACAAAACTGCGGATTACGGAGCTTCCTGGACCAGGATCAACAACGGAATTGAAGGAGCACAGACCTTTGTTCGCGTCGTCAGAGAAGATCCGAAAGTAAAAGGTTTGTTGTATGCCGGAACAGAAACCGGTCTTTATGTTTCGTTTGATGACGGCGGGTTCTGGCAAAAGCTGCAATTAAACCTGCCGGTTGTTCCCATAAATGACCTGATCATCCAGGATAGTGACCTTGTGGCGGCTACTGCCGGGCGCTCTTTTTGGGTTCTGGACGACCTGGGAGCCATTCAGCAAACAAAAGGAAGCTTTGGTGGTGACAGTATTGCGATATACAAGCCGAAAGATACTTACCGGTTATTTGGAGGTTCAAGCGATGAATTTGTACCTGGCTGGGGACAAAACCCCAGGGAGGGAGTCACATTCGATTATTATCTGTCGAGCGAAAAAGATACTGTCGAACTGATGCTAAAAGTGATTGCGGATGGAAAAACGATCAGAACATACAGCAATCAAGAAAATGAAGATTTCAAATCCTGGCCGGGAGGTCCTCCCAAACCACAGGTCCTTCCATCAAAAAAGGGGATCAACCGGTTTACATGGGACTTTAGAAAGGAGACCTTGCCGTCAGTAGAGAAGGTATTTTCCTATGGAGACTACAGGGGAAGTACTGTTGGTCCGGGAGCATATACCTTGCGACTGATCCTGCAGGGTGACTCGGTCGAAACAAAAGCCACGATTAAAGCTGACCCGCGGATTGCAGTTTCGGAGGAAGTGTATGCCATTCAGCAGAGGGTATTGTCCAATATCGAAGGAACGATTGCCGAGATCCATGAGTCCGTCAACACTATGCGGTCGGCACGGGATCAACTGAAATCTTACAAATCATTACTGGAAGGCAAAGAGGAGGCAAAAGATCTGATTGATACTGCCGACGCAATCATCGGGAAAATTGATGAGTGGGAAAAAGAACTGATACAGCCAAAGCAAAAGACCTTTCAGGACGTCATTAATTACGGGAACCAGCTAAATGCCGAATTGATGAACCTGAAAAGTTATATTGATCAGGCAGATCCAACGGTTACCAAAGGTGCCACTGACAGACTCAGGGATCTGAAATCGGAGTGGGCTGAATATGCGACGGTCAGAGATCAGATAATTTCCGTTGAGATGAAGGCATTTAATGACCTTTATAAAAGTTCAGGTTTGCCTGCAATCATTTTGGACAACTAAATGTATAGCCCCCTTCGCTCTTGCAAGTTTCAAACTTGCGAGAGCCGGGACTGGAATGACGGTTGATTATAATTTGCGCGAGGGGACTAGATCTCTTTCAAAGTATCCAGTAAGTTCATATGATCGGTCTTGCTTTTAGTGATAATCAAAGGCATATACTGGTCATGGTCGATCAGTCCTTCGGCCACGCTCCCAAGGATCAGATGTGAAATAGAGTCTCTGCCCCGGGAACCAATAATAATCGCATCAATATTATTTGCTGCAGCGAACTGATAGATAGCACTTGGTAGATTTTTCTTCTTTGAGCGGATATAATGGGCTTCAAGATTTGGCATGTTCACCTCGTATTTCCTGATAAATAATTCCATCTCCTTTTCAGCATTTTTCTTCATGATTTCAGAAAACTCCCCAAACGTTTTACCCACCTTGGTGTATCCGGTGGGCACTTCATAGCCGTGTACCGTCAAAACCTCTAATCCCGGAAACTTTTCTGTAAACATCCGCGCCCGATCTAAAGCCATCAATGAATTTTCAGAAAAATCCATTGGCACCAGTACCTTTCTCAATATATCAGGCAAGTATTCCGGAATAACCGATATCGAACACGATGCCGCCCTGATAGTCTTTTCCAAAATATTGAGATTTGCTTCCTCATCACTTTTTCGACCTACTACCAACAGGTCAATTTCCTTTTGTTGAACTGCCTTCAGGATCTCCTTCGTAGGGTTGCCTTCCCTGACCAGAATTTCCAACCGGATTGTTTTTGGCAGATTCCCGAAATGGTCTATTGTAAATTGTATGTTTTTCTCAATAGATTCATCAACAGGAGCGACAAGATCCGGGTATTTTGCCACGATCTCCTCGGGTAGATTTAATGTATTTACAACGTGTAAAAAATAAATGCAATCCAGCTCCGTGAGGTGAGACACCTTGGAAATGTATTGTACCAGGGATTCATCGTGGCTTGTGAGATCGACAGCCACCAACACCCTTCGAATAGGATATGCCGTGTTTATATTCATAATCAGAAGTTATTACCGAAATTATCCGAATTAAAATATAGCCTACAAGCTCGGCTTAGCCAAATGTGGACATAATTAAAATTTGCAACGCAGAAGTCTGGTCCGCCTATATTACGTCAATTAAGCTCTCATCGTGTTCCTGTACCAGCCCGGTTAATACTGATTTTGCAGATAAGCAAAAAGCTCCATGAGCCAGGCTACTCCCACGTGTATCCAGATACCGCCCCAAATGTTCCGTGTGTAGAGCGAGATGATCCCCAGGATATAGCCACCGAAAACGGAGCTGATCGTTTCCCCGAGAGGTTTGCCAAAGTGGAGAAAACAATACGAAGTAACCATCGCCACGACAACATATCCACCCAAAATACGGCTGAAAGCCATGACCAGGTAACCGCGAAAAACCATTTCCACGGAAATAAAATTTGATCCGTACGCCAATTCATAAATCAAAACACTTATCCATTCGCCGATCCCATTGTTGGTGGCAAAGGCCGCGCCGCCTGATTTGGTATACCTGGGATAGTAGCTCTGTATTTCACCGAGAAAAGATCCGATAGCAATGAAAAATGCAGCTATCAACAGTAATATAGCGTAAGGTTTCCAGTTGAACTTTTTCCTGATAAGGCCATAAAAATTACGGTCTTCTCCTTTTTCCATCAGAAGACTGACCACAATCAGCGGGAAAACAGTATGAACCAGGCTACTTGCCCAGTACAGGGACCTTTTCAGAAAATAAGAATCAGCTGCCTCCCACCCATCGAAAAGCAGTTGGTGATAATAAAATCCACGGCTGAATCCCAGAATACCAAAACCGATTGCAAATCTTACCCAAAAATCCTTCGATCTGAGCCATTGCTTATTCAATGAAAGGAGGTATAAAAAAAGGCAGGTGACAAGAAAAGGAAAAGCCTCCAGGGCGGACATTACCGGCCAGTCAAGCAAGGTGCGCTCAAACTGGTCAAAGAAATTTTCATCGATATTGAAGTAGTAATTGAGAAAAATGCAGACGGCCAGAAAAATTGCGGTGAGAAGGTAAAACCTGGCGTGGAAATAGTTTGTGATATACTCTCTTATGTATCCTGCAATATCTTTCATGGATTCCCGCAATTTGTCAATATTAATCCGAAATAGAAAGCGGTCACCGACCGTGTCGAACATGCGCAGGTCAAATTAGACCAGTCACAAGTACTGGATTTGGTAGGTCACCTTAAAAAGGATTCGAAATATATTCCCGGACAAAGCGCCTCAGCCCACCGCAATCTTCTGGGCCCGGTAGTTTTTGCGTATTTCCCAGATCTCATTGATGCCGGAAATCAATTGCTTCAGGTCATCCGGTCTGATGGCCTGCTTCGGATCGTCTCCGATGCCGACTTTTGGATTAATGTGAGTTTCGACAACAATTCCATCTGCTCCATAAGACATGGCCGCCATCGCAGCAGAAGGTACATAATGCGCCCTGCCAACAGAGTGGGACGGGTCTACGATCACCGGTGCCCAGGTTCTTTCTTTAAGAATTGGAGTTATGGACTCGTCGGGATAATTCCTGTATCCGTCTATAGTGGGTTGAGTTCCTCGCGGGCATAGCATGACGTCAGCGTTTCCGGCAGCAACAATGTACTCGGCGGCAGCGATGAATTCGTTTATTGGCCCCATTCCGATTGAACGTTTCAGTAAAACGGCAGTCCCACTTTCCTGGGTTGTTTCTCCAATTTTTCGCAATAAAGAATAGTTCAATGCATTTCGCGCTCCGACCTGCAGAATGTCCACCTTGGCGTTGAGGGCTACTTTGAGTTGATGGTCATCCATAACCTCAGTGTCTATAGGCAATCCGGTTTGCTCACGCGCTTCCAGGATAATTTCGATGGAGCTGTCCTCCCCCTGAAATGAGTAGGGCATGGTCCTGGGCTTCCAGACGCCCCCTCTCAAGGCGCTTGCACCTGCTTCTTTTACTGCATGAGCGGTTTCGATGAAAAGATTGGGGTTTTTGGGGTCTACCGTACAATGTCCGGCAATGATCAAAGGCTCTTCACCTACTGTTACCGATCCGATTTTCAGTTTGTGATAAGACAATTCCGAGTGTATGTCCATCAACTTGAATGGGGAATCGACCGCATCAAACCTGTCAATGAAATCAAGCCCCAGGATCCGATTGACCATGATGGTCTTGCGCTCCTCCCCTAAAACTGCATAAATAGTACGATGATGACCTACTATTGTCTGTAGCTTACATCCATACTCCTCAACAATACCTTTTACTTCAGATAATTGTTCCGCTGTTAATTTCGACTCCTTGGGGATTATCATTGCTTCCCTGATTTCAATTTTAAGGGCACAAAAGTAGGGGATATGGTAGCTAAAAGAAAAATTTGAGGGGGTTTCATTATTCCGGCTGGGTTACATGTAAATCCCGACTCCCAATCCTATTTCCGAATACCTCAGGGAATTTTCGAACGAACAGGGATGCCGGGATTTAGGTTAACAGCAAGTATATGGTTGCTTTGGACAACCCACGTGTAAAGTGATCAAACCAATCAATCCATTTACCGAAATCAGCGAATGGCCACCGCTTAAAGGGCCTGTCAACCCGGTATTTTATCGATCAGAAAGATGATCAGCGGAATAACTATCCGCGGATAAAATTGTTCTAAGAATGAGCAGAAATGACCAGGAATTATCCTTCAGACCCTATTCTAACCTGAGCTCGGGATAAAAATTGTTGAAAGACGCTAGCAAGAGTATCGTTGCGAAATTTATTGAATAAATCGATGAGTGAAGTGAGATTCCTGAACTCCGCTACGCTCCATCAGGAATAACGGTTAATTAAACTCTGGCTATTCTACTTATCCCATGGGACAAGTTCCGACCGATAAAAATCGATTTCCATAGCCTCGAACCGATCGCCATGATTGCTCAATCTTTCGCTGTAATTTTCCCAATCTCTTAGTACAGCAGATGTCCAGCCGATTTCAGCATATCCCGGCAGCCTGGGAAAAACCATGTATTCAATTTCTTCCATATTAGTGACGGTTTCGGACCAAAGCGGCGCCTCTACTCCGAGAATGTTTTCATCTGTCAACCCGTCCACGTATTCAGCCGGGTCCCATTGATAACCATCATCCACTTCGATATAGGCGGCCCAGTCATACCCCAAACTCGTCGTGGAATCGTATTTCATGTCCATATATGTTTTCTTGGCCGGAGACATGATCACCTTTGCCCCTTTGGCCACGGCCTGAAGGGAATATTCACTGCTATTCCAGAATTGCACGACCGAGTTTGGTAACAATTGAGTCTGACCGGTTTCATCCCATCCTATCATACGCTTTCCATACTTATTTACAATTGACTGGACTCTTTCGACAAAATAGAGGTAATCCTCCTTTTTTGTTGCGTGACTTTCATCTCCTCCGATATGGAAGTAGGGTCCGGGGGTCATTTCCGAAAGTTCGCGGATCACATCATCGATAAACTCGTAAGTGATCTCTTTGTCTGTGCAAAGTGAGCTGAACCCTACTTCAGTACCAGTATAGAGTTCTCTTGCTTTATTATCACAATTTAATTCAGCGTAGGAGGCAAGGGCGGCATTCGTATGACCGGGCATATCGATCTCTGGAACAATGGTGATATAGCGGTCATTGGCATATTTAACTATTTCCCTGTAGTTATCCTGCGTGTAATATCCCCCTTCACCACCACCGACTTCAGTACTCCCTCCATGAGATGTGAGGTTGGGCCAGGACTTAATTTCTATGCGCCACCCCTGGTCATCAGAAAGATGCAGGTGCAATACATTCATTTTGTAATAAGCCAGAAAATCAATGTACCGTTTGACATCTTCCACACTGAAGAAATGTCTCGCAACATCCAGCATGGCTCCTCTGTAGCCATATCTTGGGTTATCCAGGATTGTTCCGGTAGCTATTTCCCATGGTCCTTCCTGTGGAGTCGATGATTCAATGCCAGCCGGGAGAAGCTGTCTGACTGTTTGAATGCCATAAAATATACCAGCCGGCTGCGTCGCGGTTAAAGTCAATTCATCTTCAGTAATGTTCAATTCGTACCCCTCTTCTCCTATTGGTCCCTCGGGATCTATTTTAAGAATTATGCTTTCTGATCCCTTGTTTTCATCGACAAGGTCAATATCAAATCCCGTGGATTCAGAAAGCAGGCCCGCAAGGTATTGGCCAACCCATTCCAGATCAGAATCTCCCTCGGTTATTACGATGGAGGTGCTGCCGGTAATACGAAATGAACTGCCAGTCGCAGTAATCGAAGCAGGTCTTGGAATAATGCTTTCCTTTGAAAGGTCTTTGGGCGTCCGGGTTTCGCAAGAAATTAAACACCCTAATGCGGTAATTGTCAGTAATAATCTACTCATAATAGGACTTGTATTTATATTTTGGTTAATGACCGCAAACGCAATTGGGTCTCAACTCACCACTTGATACTGCATGCCAGTCAAAGTTATCGTTGTACCCATCTATCTCCCAAAAAAATCTGGATCTTGGCTTTTCACGATTCCCTATCTCGTTCATGGTACCTGTATCATACAAACGTCCGTTGGCCATCGTAAATATGACATACTGAGAATTTTGAATGTCCTCCAGCGGATCTTTGTCCAGAACAATCAGATCAGCCAGTTTTCCAACTTCGATAGAGCCAAGATCGTCTCCCATACCGATATATTGGGCCCCATGAATAGTTGCCGCTCTTAACGTCTCAAAGTTGGTCATCCCTCCCTGCTGCAACATCCACATCTCCCAGTGAACACCAAGACCCTGCAACTGGCCATGACCACCAACACCGATTTTTACACCACGATCCACAAGCTTCTTCAGAGATTGCGATGTAAGGATATGTCCATTGTCATATTCCTCCATAGGAACCATGGTCCGGTGTCTGGAACGGCTGTCTACCACAAACCGCGGCGTATATTTCAGCAATTGCTCATTTTCCCAGACATTGCCGGTTTGATACCAATAGTACTCGCCACTCAATCCGGCGTAATTCACAACAAGGGTCGGGGAGTTGGCTGTGTTACTGTTTTCCCATAACGTAAGAACATCGTTATGGAGCGGGGCGACCGGGACATTGTGTTCGATACTTGTATGGCCATCCAGGATCATGGTCATGTTATGAAAGAAGGTGGATCCGCCTTCCGGATAAACCATTATCTCATTTTCCCTCGCGGCCTGAATGACCTGCTGCCTTTGTTCGCGTCTCGGTTGATTATAGCTTTTTACACTAAATGTTCCATAGGCTTTAGTTCTTTTGACAGCAAACTGAGCATCTTCCAGTTTATTTATCACTGCTTTAAAATCGCCATCTGCTCCGTACAAAATTGTTCCGGTTGTATAAATCCTCGGTCCCACCATGTGACCTGCCCGCACCATTTCAGATTGCGAAAGAGACATTTCAGTATTTGATGACGGGTCATGGGTGGCAGTGATACCGTAAGCCAGATTTGCGTAATAGGACCATTCTTTCTGAGGGCTCATGCCAAAACGGAAGGCCCTTAAGTGAGCGTGAACATCAATTATCCCGGGCATCAGCACTTTACCGGAAATATCGTAGATTTTTGCACCTGAGGGCACCGCCACATCATCAGAGTTTCCTACTGCGGTTATCCGGTTCCCGTCGACAACAATGGTGCCGTTTTCTATAATCCGGTCTCCATCCATGGTGATGATCTTCCCTCCTGTAAATGCAATGACTCCATCAGGCCGGTCAGTTGGTAATTCCAGGTTGAGGTCCACCACTTCTTTTGAAATATCCCCAACGCTATCCGGCGATCCTTCTAAAAAAGTGAAAGCATTTTTAAGTTCTACTGTATAGTGCCTGGACCCAAGTGTCCAGCTCAGTTTGTCACTGGACGAGGACCATTGAATTTCGGTGCCTGCATCATCGGTGACCTTTGCCAGAGGAAAGTTTTTCTGATCCTTTGAGAGGTCAAAGGTTTTTCCATGGTCGTTGAATGGCATCACATAAATATTGTAGAGCTCTCCAAAAGCCAGCCATTTGTTGTCGGGGCTGATAGCAAACTTATTGGCGTATTTGGCTTTCAAGTGGGTTCTTTCATCTTCTCCCCGGAGGTTTACGCTTTTTATTTTTTTATCGAGTCCTCCTCCTTTCTGGTAATAGATACGGTCTCCCCTGGTGTTGAATGAAGGATTCCAGCCATCATTTGTTACGAAATTTGTATTCCCGCCATTAGCGCTCATCCAGTAGATTCCCGGCTCTTTTCCATATGCATAGCCCATGGCGCTGTTTCCGGCCTCCTTGTAAAAAACAATTTTGCTTCCGTTATTGGAGAAAGATGGCAAACGATACATGCCCTTCTCTACAGTTAGTTTTGCCGGGGTTCCTCCCCGTGAGGGAATCTTCATGATCGATCCCTTGTTTTCATCATTCCATGTTACATATGTAATTGTAGCACCATCCGGCGACCAGGACGGATCGAATTCAAAATCGGTCCCGGATGTCAGCCTTTTTGGTTTTCCATTGGGCATTTTCTTGGTCCACAAATATCCGGCAGCATTAAATGCAAGGGTTTTTCCGTCAGGAGAAAGTCTTGATCCCCTCGCGACATTGACCATGAACTTATCAGGATCAGGGTCCTGCTTAAACTGCAAGGCATCAACAATGGTATGAGTAGCGGTAGCTTCAAACGGGATGTCATTTCCTTCACCGGTTTCAGTATCGATCCTCCTGATCTTACCCTTGGCCCAGATTATGATGGTTTTGTTGTCAGACATCCAGTCGAAACCTGGATATATTCCGAAAATGGCCCAGGCTTCCTGCTGATCCTTGGACAATTCATCATATACGGGTCTTTGGATTCCGGTTGCCAGGTCATGCACATAAAGAACCGACCTGGTCCTTACCCTTCTCACAAATGCCAGCTTTTTACCATCAGGAGATATCTGAGGACGGGCTGCTCCACCTGAACCTGTTATTACGTCTTCGATCTTCCCTTTCTCCATGTCGTACCTTTTGATGACGTATATCTGACTATTCGGATCCTTATTGTATTGAAAATACCCACCGGGATACATGTCCTCGCTGAAATATACATATCGTCCTTCCGGACCGACATATGGCTCATTCACATCCTGCTGATCATTTTTTCTTTTCGTCAACTGGACCCCGTTACCTCCCTGAGTGTGGTACATCCACATTTCTCCTGCCCCAAGCGATCTGCCGGAAGTAAAGTGCTTTCGTGCCACGATATACTGACCGTCAGGAGTCCAAACTGCATTGTTGAGCAGCCGGAAGTTTTCCTTGGTTATCTGCTTGGCGTCGGAGCCGTCACTATTCATCATCCAGATGTTGTCGCCTCCTCCCGCATCACTTGTGAAAAGGATTTTCGACCCATCCGGACTGAACCGTGGCTGTACTTCAAAAGCGTGTCCTTCCCTGAGTACCTGGGCCTGACCCCCTCCGATTGGCATTTTATAAATATCACCTAAGAGATCAAATACAATTTCACTGTCATCCGGCGATACATCGAGGCTCATCCAGGTCCCCTCATCGGTTTGAATCTGGACTTGTTTATTTGGAGATGCCGGTGTATTTACATCCCATTTATCCTGGGCATGCCCACTAAAAATGCAAAATATAAGAATTAATGTCGTTCCTTTGAGCTTCATAATTTTAGGTTTGTAATTGGCACACAATTTAGCAGAATTCATGGATACAAAAGTGACTTTACATTTCAAGAGTGATGAAGAATATTACTGCATGAATAGCGCAGGCAACCGGACGGATATAGATATGCTGCCGCAGGTAGAGAAGAAAGCAATGTCACCAACGGAATTGCTGTTATCAGCGGTTATCTCTTGTGCCGCCGTAGACATTGTTTCGATGATCAAAAAAAGACGTAAAACCCTTGTTGATTTTAAAGGTGAAGCCATGGGACCGAGAAAAGACGAACATCCTAGGAAATTCACATCTATACATATTCACTATGAGATCAAATCACCTGATCTTACAGATCAGGAAGCAGAGAAATTAATCGCACTGGCGGTGGAAAAATACTGCTCGGTCGCTGCGACAGTGAACGAAAGCACAAAAATTACTCATAGTTTTTCAATCACCAGCTAATCCCGGCTTCCATTTGAAAATTCAATCTTCGTCTATAACTTTCTTGTTGCTATAGAAAAAAGGTAATGAAAGGGTGTGTCCGAGCTTTATTGGGAGTTTGCCTGCTGGCGGGAAATGTTTCAGGTTATTGCCAGTCATTGCCATTTGATTCGCTCATTAATCGGATTGACGCGCTTTCGACGGATTTTGACTCTTCCGAATACTATCTGCTGCTGGACGAATCAGGTTATTATTTGACGACCGGGCGCAACGTCGAAACGGATGTGGGTGATATTGCTTTGTCCTGGGCGTTTTTTTATGAATATAGCTATTCTTTCGACTCATGCATTAAATATTATCAACTGGCATACGATTTCTTTACCCAGAGTCAGGATTCTGCAAACATTGGTATCAGTCAGTATGGTCTGGCCGCCGCTTACTATGAAGTGAAGGAATACATTCTCTCAACGGAACTTTACCTGGAGAACCTGGAGCTGTATAAAAATATTGGGACGGATATTGATGTAGCTGAGGTTTTAAATGCCATCGGGGGAAATTATTATTTTTCGGGGCATCCCGGTATAGCGGAAAATTTCTTCCTCCAGTCCATTGAGATGTATAGAAAGACAGACGATAAGCCCGGTCTGGCAATGGTGCTTGGTAACCTGGCCGCATTGTACAATGGGAAAGGACAAAGCGATTCAGCCCTGGATCTTTACAATGAAGCAACAGAGATTGTTGTTGCCGAGAAAGATACTTTACAGATCGTGGACATGTACATGGGAATAGGATTGGTTCATCAGGAGATGGGCCACCTGGAGGAGGCATATGAGTTTTTCAGGCAGGCACTCAATATATCCATTGAAAAAGATTATACTTCGCTTATAGGATTTTCTTATCAGAATCTCGGGTATTATTATTTGGACAAAGACCTTTTTGACTCAGCCAGGTGGTACGGATTAAAGGCCCTTAACTACTCTGACAAGATCAGTAATTTTCAGTTATGGGAAAATGCCCAGGAAATACTTCATGAAGCGTATTACGGATTACGACAATATGAAAAAGCTTATGATGTTCTGGCGGCTTTGAGCACGGCCGAGGATTCCGTATTCACGCTCAGCAGTACCCGTCAGTTGAATGCTTTGGAAATACAATACAATACGGAAAAAAGAGAAAAGGAGCTGGCTCAGACAAGTCTGGAGCTGGAACAGAAAAATTCCCTGGTTAAAGCGCAAAAAAATCAGCGGAATGCCTTAATAGGAAGTGTTCTCATATTGTTAGTGATCATCACACTTGTGGTCAGGAGCCAACGATTGAACCGTAGAGCAAAGCAGTTGCTTTTAACCAAGAACCGTGAAATTCAGGAAAAGAATAAGGAAATCCAAAAGATCCAGAAATCCAAGAATAAATGGTTTCTCAACATTGCACACGAGTTACGCACGCCATTAACATTGGTGAAAGGCCCCATTGAGTATCTCAATCAAGCTAAAGAATTCGATGAAGATGGTAAGGCCCTTTTGCAGATTGCAACCAGGAACGTCACTCAACTGGAAAATCTTACAAATGAGATACTGGACCTATCCCGCCTTGAAGAAGGAAAGATCCATCTGGAAAAAGAGTACGTCAATTTGTCCAAGCTGGTTGCTTCCGTTGTGGATTCATTTGATGAGTTTGCACGTAAAAATGACATTGCTCTGATGTTTGACTATCCCCTGGGGACTCCGATTCCGATGAACCTCGATGTTGGCAAGTTCGAAAAGGCCCTTAATAATCTGATCTCCAATGCTATAAAATTCACTCCACAGAAAGGGGAGGTGAAAATTCATCTCACGGAAAATGCAAAGTTGATCATCCTTCGGGTCAGTGATACCGGAGTGGGGATCGACAAGGCTGAAATCCCTCATATTTTCGACCGGTACTATCAGGCCTCAAATCAAAAACTTTCAACTTCAGGCGGGTCTGGTGTGGGACTGTCTTTAAGTCGTGAAATCATTGAGCTGCATGGAGGATCCATTCAGGTAGAAAGTGAGGTAGGGGTGGGTAGCACTTTTGAAGTTTTGCTTCCGAGTTCACTCAAAGCGCTGGACTCTGACCTTGAGTCACCGGATCAGCATGAAGCGGATGGCAGAGATGGGAAACCGCATTTGAAAGCCAGGGATAAAGTAATTTATCTTGCTGATGATAACCTGGATATGCGAGAGTATATTACTAGTTTTTTGGATGACAAGTTTGTTGTCAAGCACTTCCGGGATGGAAAAGAAGTACTGATGGAGGTCGAAAAGAAGATCCCACATTTGATTATTTCGGATATAATGATGCCACGAATGGATGGTGTGGCACTTGCCCGGAAGCTGAAAGAAAATCCTGAATGGCGTAAGATTCCATTCATATCGGTGACGGCAATTACGAATGAACAAGAGAAACTGGATACGTTGAGGACGGGAGTTGATGACTACATCACAAAGCCTTTCAATCCGGAGGAATTGTTGATAAGAATCGAAAATCTTCTCATCAATTATAGTGAAAGACAGCTATCCACTGAGTTTGAAGACGTTGAAGTAGAGACTTTCGAAGAGAGGTTGATCAACAAACTGGAAGAAGAAGTGAAAGCTCACATCGCGGATCCGGACTTTAACGTCATCAGGCTGGCCGACGCAGGATCACTTAGCGAGAGGCAGTTGTACCGATACCTTAAGCAGACGACCGGGTATACCCCTGCGAACTTTGTGAAGGAAATCAGGTTGCAAAGGGCCTTTGAACTGGCCCGCCGGGGGGTGTATGGCACTACGGCCGAATTGTCTTATGCGGTTGGATTTCAGCATCCGAGTTACTTTACTTCGGTTTTTAAAAAACGATTCGGGAAAAAACCGTCAGATTTTCTGAAAGAGGCGTAACCTATCCAATAGCCTGTTCAAGGTCTTCAATAAGATCATCGATATCTTCGATCCCTATACTTAATCGAATAAGGGAATCGGTCAATCCTGACTCCAGGCGCTGTTCTCTGGGGATGCTGGCATGTGTCATGCTGGCGGGATGACCTACCAGGGACTCAACTCCCCCCAGGGACTCGGCGAGACTGAATATTTTTAGCTTTTTCATTACATCAAATGCAGCTTCCTGACTATCATCCTTAAGGATAAATGAGATCATTCCACCGTATTTTTTCATCTGCTTTTTAGCGATCTGGTGGTTTGGGTGATCATCAAATCCAGGCCAAAAGACCCGTTCAACGAGAGGATGGGATTTTAGAAAATGAGCAATTCTTTCGCCGTTGAGGCAATGTCTGTCCATTCTTACATGGAGCGTTTTTATACCCCTTAACACCAGGAAACAATCGTTGGGGCCGGGTATTGCACCGGCGGAATTTTGGATAAAAGCGATGCGCTCATCCAGTGTCTCACTGTTTGTTACGATAGCGCCCATCACAACATCAGAGTGGCCAGCTATGTATTTTGTAACGGAGTGGACTACAATGTCCGCACCCAGGTCCAGGGGATTTTGAAGATATGGCGTAGCAAAAGTGTTGTCCACTGCAACCATGGTATCATGTCTCCCGGCGATTTCAGAAATTCCCCTGATGTCAACAATGCTCATCATTGGATTTGTCGGTGTCTCTACCCAAACCAGGGCAGTGTTATCGCTGATCGAGCTTTCTACCTCCCGCAGGTCCGACATATCCACAAAACTGAATTTTATTCCATAGTCCTGGTAGATCTTTGTGAATATTCTGTATGTCCCTCCATACAGATCGTTTGTGCAGACCACCTCATCGCCTGGTTTAAGCAACTTTGCAATGGTATCGGTAGCGCCCATTCCCGATGAAAAGCACCTGCCGAATTTCCCGTTTTCCAATGCGGCGATGTTTTTTTCCAGGACATCCCTGGTAGGATTTTGAGTTCTGGCATATTCATATCCTTTATGCTCGCCTGGTGCGGATTGCACGTATGTGGAAGTCTGGAAAATGGGAGTCATAATTGCGCCTGTTGATGGATCAGGTATGATCCCCGCGTGCAGCGCTTTTGTTCCGAATTTCATCAATAGTTGGATTTTGTTTCAAAGATGCAAGTATAGCAAAACCCATAAAGTTCCATTACGAACTAAGAATTATAAGGAATTTGCAAGACTTGTGACCCTTTACCGTTTGTGCAGATTATTTCCTTACCAGGACTTTTTTAATTACGGTCCCTGTTGCCCCGGATACTTTAACAATGAAAATGCCTTTTGGTATTGCATTGATCTTCGTATGGTGGCTGATCTTTCCCGTATCAAATACCTTTCCATTGAGGTTGTAAATCACATATTTGTCATAATCCCCACCCCGGACTTCAATTTCCAGGCTATTGTCCTTCACCCCGATCCCCAAATCGCTCGATTTTTTTGGTAGTGATGAGATAACCTCCTGCTGAAAACCGGGATCCTCCTGTAAAACCGCCCAGGTTATTTCCTGCATTTTTAGGGCTAAAGCCTGGGATGGAGGGTCAAACTGCCAGCCATCTCCATGAAATGTCTCGTTCGTCAGGCCAACCGGACTCTGCCGGAAGATGACTGCAAAGTGAACCAAAGCAACCAGATAATAGCCTACCTCTGTCGGATGTATTGTGGCTTCTACCATGTCGTTGGGATCAAATAACTCCAGCCAATCATCGATATCCGGAACTACACCCAGGTTGATGCTGTCTTTCAGCGCCTGCATTACGGGGGCTACAGGCACCAGACGTATGTCGGGGCCGTTATTGGTACTATTTACGGAATCAATTACATGCATCCACAAAGGCCTTAGTTCTTCATTCAGATCACTCCACGCCTGGTGAGCATTTTGATCAGAGCGGTCAAATTCATTCCAGAATCCCATAAGATAGACCTGGGCACCTGGATTGGCTCCAACTGCCAGATCATAAAAACGATCCAGGGCATCGTACGATGTCAGATCACAACCCCATGGACTTGAGTTGATCACTTCCGAAATAGGAATTTGCTCAGCAATGACCACCACATCATATTCCCCCGTTGCCAGTTCAATATGAGAATCAGACCCTGCAACATCCGGATCATTGTGTCTTTCCCATTGTATCGAAATACAGCTACCGCCAATCTGCTGGTAATTGTAATCATAGGTGGTGATCCCGGCATCCTCAGCGAGATCATTTACCATTTCCCCCACCATCAGATCCCAACCAAACCCACTGTGACCTATAAAGTAAGTGTTGTGCTGTGAATACAGACAGGTGGTCAACAAGCACACAACAATACCTAATGCAGTATTTCTCATGGCAATGAATTTGATGATGCCAATAAATATAACCGTTAAATTTCAACGGTATCTTTTGCGTAATATTATTTAGAGAGTATTTCTGTGACCTTCTTTCTGTAGGATCGACTTATCGGCAATTCATGCTTGTCAATATAGATCTTTTCGTTGTTGAATGATTTGACATGATGGAGGTTAACCAGAAATGATCGGTGTATCCTGCGAAAAGTATCGGGAAGCTCTTTTTCGAGCTTACTTATCTTTTCCCGTGTGATTATTGTATCCGTGACAGTGATGACCTTAACATAATCCGCAAGACTTTCCACAAATAAAATTTCCGACAGGTTGATCGGAACCTGCTTTCTGTCCGAGGTTACCGTGATAGTTTTGCGTTGATTTTTTTCAATTTGTCCGGCCAACCGATCTTTTTCCGTGATCATCTTCTGGTAGGACCGGACCATTCTTGCAAATGCAACCAGGAAAACGATCAAATAAAGTGTGGTGCCTAAAGAAAACGGGTCTATTGAAAGCTGATTCAACTTTTCATACTGATATTTTACCAGGACGATAAAGGAAAATCCAATCACCAGCATTTCGAAGTAAAGTGAGAAAATCAGCGCATAAATGAAATAAAGAATGAATTTGAAATATCTCTTTTTCAGAAGATAGGCCGGGACGAGATAATAATTGAAAAAATAAGTTGTGCCAAGGGCGATCGGAACAAGAAATGAAACGAAGTAGAATGCCTGAATATAATCTTCGCCCTTTCTGCCATAGTAGGCAATCAGGAAAACCGTGACGGCGATCCAGAAAGTGATATGACTCAGATACCGCGACTTCATTTTGATAGTTCAAAAATGCACCTTTTACCTGTCACTTGCGGGATTTATCGATGAACGACCACATTAAGGCCGGATTTGACATTGTCAGCGTGGGATAGGTGTCGATAGCTTTGCACAAATGATTTTGAAACAAAAAATGTAAAGATTATGCTGGAGTTATTTTACATGGGAGGCCCACTGTTTATGGGCATTCTAACGATTATTTTTTTGGTGATGCTTGTGGTTAGTGTTATCAATGGAATTCCGATCCTCAATGGTAACCTGATTGGAGAAGATGCCTTGAGGAGACTGGGTTATGTCAAATCCATTGGCTTGTTTGCGCTGGTGGTGGGTGTACTGGGCCAGCTGATCGGCCTCTACAGTGCATTTGATGCCATTCAGAAAGCTGGTGATATTTCGCCTGCCTTGATTGCCGGTGGCATTAAGATCTCCATGATCAGTACACTTTATGGATTCTTCATTTATGTGATATCCTGGCTGGTGTGGATTGGATTGAGCCTGTTCATTAAGAGAGACGCAGGAGAGCTAAATTAGGGGGAGATGATTCCGGCGCGGAAGGAACTTCCGCGCCGGATTTACCATCCGGTTTCTGAGTTATTGATCTTTCTATTCTTAAATGGGTTCGATTTCTAATTTTTCCAGTTTAGTGTTTTCACCATCAGCATTCAATTTGAAATCAATGGGCAATACCATTTGTACGCGTACCACTTTGCTATTATGTAACCCCGGATTGAATTTTGGAGAGTTTTTCAATACATTCACAGCTTCCGCATCACATCCGGCTCCTATGCCCTTTACTGCTATTACATCACCGACAGATCCGTCCTTGTTCACCACAAATTGCACGTAGACCCTACCTTCCACACCGAGACGTCTGGCCTGATCCGGATATTTTAAGTTCTGTCCGATATACTCGTAAAACTTTGCCATACCTCCCGGAAATTCAGGCGGCTGATCTACTCTCGTAAGCACTTCATTGTTTCCTGCCATTTCTTCCGAACAGGAAAAAGTTAAAACTACTCCGGCCACCAGCATGCCTAGCATGCCGATCTTCCATTTACTGATGTGTTTTTTTGTTTTTTTCATTGCATTCAAGCGTTTTAGTAAAGCACCTTCATGGAAAGAACTGGCCAGGTTCATTCCAAGAGGTGCCATCGAGGCACTGATCAGTATTCTTCGATATTCTTCAATGTTTTTTTCAGTAGCGGCTATGTCATCAGCCTGATATTCATGAATAAGCTTCATCTCCCGCAACACTATCCACGAGGTAGGCAGCCACCAAAACAAGGCGCGGAAAATATTAAGTACGATAATATCCACACTATGCAGGAGCGTTCCATGTGCTTTTTCGTGTGCAATAATTGTCCTGTTTCGTTCACCGATGAATATAAGCCTGAAAAAAGAAAAACTGCGGCGTACCGATGGGTGGACCCTGACCTGAATATTGTCGATCACTTCGGTTCGTGATTTGAAATACAACAATGCGATTTGAAGTAGTGAGAATACTGAGATCATCAACAGTATTCCTGAGGTGACCAAATAAACGGATTGGAAAGGGATCATTGAAAAAAATGATATTGCGGATGTTTTCGTGGTTTCAGGCCCGACAACTACCTCATCCAGAAACGGAATATTCCCCGCCCCCTGCAAAACGGGATCCGTGATGGATGGTAAAGGAATGGAAATAAATGGGACTGTCAATGAAACAAAGACTGATCCAAGCAGGAAGAATCGTTTGAGACTTTGCTGGCTCTCTTTCCTGAGAAAGGCGAAGTAGATTGTGTAAAAGATAATGTGCAAAAATGCAACTTCCAGTAGGTAGGCGATCATTCTTTCTTACTTTTCAGTTCCTTCAATATCTGCTCTAATTCATTCAGCGTCATGTCTTTTTCATTGGCAAAGAATGATACCATCTCCTGGTACGATCCACTGAAAAACCTGGTGACAAATCCTTTCATAAATTTCTTACTGTATTCTGATTTGGAAATCAGGGGGTAGTATTTATGGGATTTTCCAAAAGCTTCGTGATCTGCAAATCCTTTTTGCTCCAGGATTCTGACAATTGTCGAAACCGTGTTGTAGGCAGGTTTTGGTTCAGGCAACTGTCCCATGATATCCTTCACAAAGGCTTTACGGAGTTTCCACAGTACCTGCATGATTTCTTCCTCGGCTCTTGTCAGTTCCTTCATTTTTTCTTTCGCGGTTTGCTATTTAAACTAAAATATTAGTTCAACAAAACTAAAGGTTTAGTTTTGAAATGCAAGAGATTCAACTAATTTTTTAGTTTAAAAATATTTTTCATCAATGAAACTAAACCAGATGTCTTGCTGACATATATCATATAAATTGTATAAATGAAAGCCTAAGTTTCTAGAATATCAAAAAACAAGGAGTTATGGATCAGTTACATCGATTTGATCATTCAAAATTTATCGTTCCTCATGACGGGTATACACCACTTTCAAACTTTGATCCGGGTTATACCGGTCAGATCAGTGGAAAACGACATAGCAAGGAGACTTTGAAAGAAGATATTGAGGATTTGGCGAAAGCACAGGAATTGATATGGGCAAGTAAGGAATACTCCGTACTGATCATCTTTCAGGCGATGGATGCCGCGGGAAAGGATGGAACTATCAAACATGTCATGTCCGGGATCAATCCCCAGGGATGCGATGTATTTGGATTTAAAGCTCCTACGGAGGAAGAACGCCTTCACCATTTTCTGTGGCGTCCGCAGCGATACCTTCCGCCAAAGGGCAAGATCTCCATTTTTAACAGATCATATTATGAGGAAGTATTGGTTGTGAGGGTTCATCCGGATTTTTTGGAAAGTGAGTGGCTTCCGATGGATTTGAGAGGTGCGCCACTTGATGATGTCTGGAAAACACGGTTTGATGAGATAAACGAATTTGAAAAGAGACTTACCAGAAATGGCACGCTCGTACTCAAGTTTTTCCTGAATGTCTCCAAGGAAGAACAACTTCGCAGATTTATCGGAAGATTGAATACCCCGGGAAAAGAATGGAAGTTTTCGGCCAGTGATTATGCGGAGAAAAAATACTGGGATGATTACCAACATGCATATGAGGAGATGCTGAATGCCACCAGTACCAAAGATGCTCCATGGTATGTGATTCCGGCAGATAACAAATGGTATTTGAGAGCGGTTGTTGCTGATGTGATCAGCAATAGGGTAGATGAGCTCGACCTGAAGTTTCCTGAAGTCAGCGATGAGAAGATGGCAAAACTGATGGAAATCAAAGCGGAACTGGAGAAAGAGCTGCACGAAGTTGCCGAATAAACTACGCTAACCACAATTCAGGAACTCTGTACGTTCGGGGATACCCATTGGGTTTAACAATTAATTGTTATATTTCTATTTGGGAATCACACATAATGTTGAAGTCAATGAAGGTAAAAATAGCGTTAATCTTCTCCTTGTTGATGTTCTGTTTCGTAGGATTGGTAAGTGCACAAACAAGCATCGGATGTATAGAATATAGTGGTGATCAGCGGATCTACGCATTTTATACAGAGGCCGATCCCGGGGTAATCCGGTTCAAACCTGTCGAACAATTGTTAGAGCCCACTACCCCGGCAGAAGTTGCAACAGCCGTCGGCGCTCTTTACTCTTCTGCATATCAAAGGATTTTTGCAGTCTACAAAAAAACAGATGGAAGTTATGTAGCCCATACGGCACAAATGGCCCAGAATCAACAGGTAAATATTTCCAAGACCTTTGGGGTTGTATTTGAGCCTACTCATAATGCCTTCTTCGCGGTTATTTTGACTGATGACGACCGGTTACTGGCGATTAAAGTAAACTAACCCGGATTTTCAAATTCCGCCTTGTGATCTGGTTCAGGTCAACCTGAAGGATCAGAGCTTTATTTTGAATTTTTCATACAAAATATGAATAAATTGATTTTGTTGTTTCTTTACACTTTCTATTTTTCATACATTTGGTGAATAAATTAGATTGTCACACTGAGCTTGTCGAAGTGTGACATTAAACTGCAAACATGAAAGGAACAAATCTTGGCGAGTTTGAGGAACTTGTTTTATTGACAATTGCCTCTTTAAATAATAGTGCCTATTCCGTGTCAATCTGTGATGAGATCGAACGGGTAACAAAAAGGAAAGTCAAACTTGGAGTTGTACACTCATCCCTCAATCGACTTGAAGAAAAGGGATTGGTCAAGTCCCATCTGGGTGACGCCACGAAAGAAAGGGGAGGACGCCGGAAACGGTTTTTCGAAGTGTCTCATACAGGTAAGGTGGCATTACTCAAAGCCAAAGAACAACGGGATCAGCTTTGGAGTACTATACCGGATGTGGTTTTTCAGGGTATCAGGTCATGACTCCGCAGCCTCCAAAATGGGCAGATAAACTCCTGGAATGGTATTGTCGTAAGGACAAGCTCGAAGATCTTCAGGGAGACCTGTATGAATTCTTTAATCGCAATGTAGCTGAAAAAGGCCTTTCCAGGGCCCGGATGATCTATTTTCTGGATGCAGTCAAATTCTTTAGGACTTATACGATCAAAAAACTCAAAATTTTAGGACGAATGAACTCTTTTCGACTCTTTGAAAATTACTGGAAAACTTCGGTCAGAAGTATTGCCCGAAACAAGCTTTTCTCCTCCATCAATGTCGTTGGTTTGGCCATAAGCATGTCAGTTGGGATCCTGATGATTGTTTTCGTAAGCGAACTGCTGAGTTACGATAATTTTCATGAAAAAAGCAGCAGGATATATCGGGTTATTAGTTCTTTCGAAGGCGTTTACAATCAGGGTGATCCATCCAATCTGGCCTCCACATCACCATTCATAGCAAAAAAATTAAAGGAATCGTACAGTGGTATTGAAAAGGTTCTGTTATTCCGGAGAAATTTTTCAGGGGATGTCAGGTACGGCGAAAAGATTATCACCCTTCAGGGACATTGGATGGGTGATTCCTTTTTTGACATCTTTTCATTTGATGTCAAAAGCGGTAATCCTGGAACCATGCTCGCTGAGCCACATACCGCTGTAATCACGGAAACTACTGCTGAAAAATTATTTGATGAAGAAGATCCGATGAATAAGGTTATAACCATCAATGGGGAAGATGAATTTACAATAACCGGGGTTGTGGCCGATCCGCCAAAAAACTCGCATATTCAGTTTGATATCCTGACGTCATTTATCACCTATGAAAATGACCAAACAGAAGATGGCTCAGACCGGTACCTCAAAGTCACCAACATGTGGATGTACCATGTGTACCTGCTTCTCCACGAAAATACGGACCCATCTCAAATTCAGGATCATCTGGATCAGATTTGCGAGGAAGAAAATGCAAAATCAGATAGATATGAAGTTGGTTTTTACCTCGAACATCTCTCCGAGATCGTCCCAGGGAAAGATCTTTCAAACCAGGTAGGACCTACAATGGATTTCAATATCATATACATAATCGGAGGTCTGACGTTTATTGTTCTTCTTTCCGCCTGCTTCAATTACACTAATTTATCCATTGCCCGATCACTTAGGAGGGCTAAGGAAGTAGGGATACGAAAAGTCGTGGGTGCCAGGCGAAGGCAGATATTTACGCAATTTGTTTTAGAGGCAGTGATCCTGTCATTGGCCGCGTTGGTACTTGCGCTTGGACTTTTCTACATTATCAGACCGGAATTTCTGTCCATGGATATAGATGATACGGTTTCCATGGTCATCAGACCTGTCTATATTGCCTATTTCGTGTTCTTTTCAATGCTTGTCGGCGTGATTGCCGGTTTTTTGCCAGCGACTTTCCTTTCAAAAATTGCTGCACTGAAAGCGCTCAGGGACCCGGGAAGATTGAAATTATTTACGGGAGTCAACTTGCGCAAGATCCTTATTGTTTTTCAGTTTACGCTTTCCATAGCCTTTATCATCGGAGCGACAATCAGTTATCAACAGTATAAGTATGCGGTGAACTTTGACCTGGGCTATAATACTGAAAATATTCTTAACGTTCGCCTCAAGGGTAACGATAGTGAATTAATTAAGAGCTCGTTTTCGACGGTACCAGGAGTAGAAGCAATTTCAAAGTCGGCATTCATTTTGAGTTCCGGTAATATTTGGGGAGCGACACTCAAATATGATGATCCCCTTGATTCAATATCGACGCATTTGAACTACGTTGATGAAAACTTCATTGATCTCCATGATTTCGAACTACTGGCCGGCAGCGCTTTTCCCATCAGAGTGAATACTGAAAATGAAGAACACATTATCGTCAACGAACTCGTCTTAAAACGGTTTAATATGGGAACTCCTGATGAAGCAATTGGCAAAGTGATGGATGTGGATGGTGAAAAAATGGCAATTATTGGCGTGGTGAAAAACTTTCAGCATGCAATGATCGAATCGGATCAACACGAATTCATCTTCAGGTATGTTCCTGATAACTTTTACTATGTAAACCTGAAAGTCCAATCCGGTGATATGATATCATTGATCCATAATCTTGAGAAAAAGTGGAGAAAGATAGATGATGTGCATCCATTCGAAGCGGAGTTTTTCGAGGACAAACTACAAGAAGCGTATTCCGAATACCAATACTATTTCAAGATCATCGGATTCCTGGCTTTTCTGGCAATCTCGATCTCCTCCCTTGGGCTTTTGGGGATGGCAGTATACACTGCTGAAAGTCGAATCAAGGAGATCAGTATCCGCAAGGTACTTGGTGCCACGGAGCGGAATCTCATATATCTTCTTTCAAAAGGATTTATCCTCATGATCCTGATGGCAGGATTGATTGCCGTTCCGCTCACTTATTATTTATTCGACCAACTTGTATTGTCAGATGTAGCCAACAGGATAAGTATTGGCTTTATGGAGTTATCTATGGGTGTTTTTATCACCATGCTGATAGCTCTGCTGACAGTTTGGTGGCAAACCAACAGGGCGGCACGCGCAAATCCGGCTACTACACTACGGGATGAGTAGCAAAAAGATCCCTGATCTCCTATTATCTGTTTTAAAATAAATGCGGACGCGGAAGTAACTTCCGTGTTAGCATTACTTTCCGCCCGGGATAGTTAACGGAAAATTTATCGAGCCATACAACCCGATGGGTTTATTTGCACACTTTACTATATTCAGATAATATCTGATCAGGCGTTGACTTTTAAAAAAGACCCATTGGAGAAAGAAATTCTTGCTGGCTGCCTCAGGCAAGAGCGTCATTGGCAATATAAGCTTTATGAAAAGTACAAGGACGGCATGTACACTATTCTTGTCAGGATGCTCAATAGCGAGGAAGATGCTGCTGATGCTTTACAAGATGCCTTCATTCAGGTTTTCAGGAGTTTGCCAGGTTTCCGGGGTGAGTCGACGCTGGGGGCCTGGATCAAAACTATTGTAATACGGGCGGGACTAGCCAGACAAAAGAATCCCGTATTTTTTGAATCTCTGGACTCGGCCATCGACATCGCTGATCCGCTGGAGTGGGATCAGAATTTAACCGGGGAATACCTGGAAAAAGGAATAAGAAAACTGCCTGAAGGATATCGGAATGTCTTCCTTCTTGTTGAAGTGGAAGGCTATTCTCACAAAGAAGCAGGTGAGCTGCTGAAAATAGCGCCGGGCACATCCAAATCACAGCTATTTCAGTCCAAAAGATTATTGCAGAAAATACTGAAAGACCTGATGGAATAATGAAATCTCAACCGGATATATTGCGGAGGCTGATCAGAGAGTTGCCTGAATACAATGTCCCGGAGGAGGTGTGGGTGAATATATCAGAGATCCTGGATAAGGACTATGAAAATGACAACCTTAAGAGGTCGATCAGTCAATTGAAGCCTTTGACAGCTCCGGATCAATGGCCCGGGATAGAGAAAGAACTTAGAAAGGATGAATCGGATAAGGTCCTGGCGAAAGCGGTCGCTGAATTGCCGCAGTACCTGTTCAAAAAAGATTTATTTGAGTCGATACACCAAAAAATCAAGCCCCGGACAGCATTTGCACGATACTGGAAGATTGCAGCAATGATCATTTTCACGGTAATGGGCGCATATCTGGTTTGGGAATTTCAGAAGCAAAGTATCGAAGTAATCCAAACGGAAGAACTGCTGTATTCATCCGAAACCGTATTGGAATTACTGGCCACACTACCTGACGAAGATGAGGTTTTGCGCTTTATTGAGTCTAATTGTATTGAGTTTGTAGTGAAATGTGACGCTCCCATTTTCCAGGGTCTGTTGAGTCACTACCAGGATCTGAGGCAAGCGGAAATGGTTTTACTGAAAGAGATACATCAAAACCAGCATACCCCCCAGCTGGTCAAATACCTGGTAAGGATCAGGAAGCAAAGAAATGAGGTCGGCAAATCCATGATAGATTATTTACAGGGATGACGGGATATCGATACATAGTAGTGTTTTTCCTCCTTTCAATGTTTCCCTGCATCTCATACGCTCAGGAAACAGTGCAGGTAATAACGGGGACCTACAACAGGACTTTCAGGTATTCAACAGGAGATATCATAAAAATAAATGCTGAGAAGGCCAGGATCACTATTACGGGTAGTGAAAAAGAAGAAATCATCGTTACAACAAAGCTTATCTCAAAAGCGAGAACAGTAGAAATTGCAAAATCTGAACTTTCCTACCATCAATATACAATCGAGAAGAACAAAGATGTCATTGACATTGAAAACCGGATTGTCCTTCCCAAGCACGTGAAAGAATTTCAGTCGGTACTTTTTGTGGAGATACAAATCAGTATTCCAACTGAGATGGAGTTACAGGTTTCGAATAACTATGGGAATACTAAGATTGAGAATAAGAATGGAAAAACCCATGTTAATTCCGGTTTTGGTGACATCTTTTTGGTCAACGTAGGAGGAGAACTGAAATTGAAGAGCTATTATGGAGACCTGAAAACAGATGGACTTGCAGGGCATTCTGTCCTGGATTTGGTACTGACACCCGCTGAAATTTCCGGGGCGTCAGGTTTCATTAATCTAAAATCCTCCCTTGGGGATATTGTGATTGATAATCCAGGCCGTCTGCGGGCCTTAAATATTGAATCCTCAAAATCTGATGTGACAATGGTTTATGGAAGAGAACAGGAATTTAGGTATTTCCTGCAGGCTGATTTCGGAGAGCTTGTGATCCCACAGTCTTTTGGGGTTGCACCCAGAGACGAAATTACAAACAGGCTCATTTGGACATATGGGGATCCCGATAAGCCTGAAATCAATATCAAAGCGAATTTTGGAAATATTATACTCAATGTAGAATGAAAAAGAATGTATTAGTGATTGCCGGCATGTTATCAGTATGTCTGGTGTATGGTCAGCGTGATGATACGGTCGTGACTAAATCCATGGAAGAAATAACTTCGGATAATTTTCAGGATCAACTAAAAAAAGATAACCAGGTGGAAGAAATCAAAAACCGGAAACAAAGACTTATTAAAATAAGTCCCATATACCTGGTACTGGCGGCTGACCGCACAAAAGCAATTGTGCCTGCTATTAGTTATGAGAGGCAAATAAAACCTGATCTAACCTGGATCCTAACAGCTTATGGTCCGGCATCTCATGTTCATGATCTATTTGATGATCTTGAATTTCTGCCTGGCTTGGCCGGCGGTGTTCGTTACTATTATAACATAAATGACCGCTTGATGAAGGGCAAAGCGGTTGACAAGTTTTCTGCCAATTATTTCGGAGCAATGATAGGTTTCCAAAATGAGATTGGGCTCCTGAACCTGATGTGGGGCATGCAGCGTAAACTTGGCAGTTCTTTTTATATTGACTGGAATGCCGGATTTCAAAATGACTTTTCAGTCTTGGATCCTGGTTCCGGGTCCATTCTTTTTAACAATTATTACATCGTAATTGGGCTTCAAACAGGATTAGCCTTTTAGGTCATTCGCTACGATCATTTATAATTCCGACGCAGAAGTAGCTTCCGAGTCAGAGTGGCTCGCAGGTTTTGATTGACTGCAATTTGGCTTTTTAGTCAGAACTACTTGTCTTTTACCGTAGTGGAAAGAATATGGATCTAACAGGTTGTTAATCAATGAGATATAAATTCCGGTCTTTTTTGCCAAAGTGAATGAGATCACACTGGTCAGACTTTTCCCTGGCATTGTTCAGTAGTACATATTCCCATTCAACGGAAAAAATTCCTATTCACTTCTGGATCACATAAAGTGCAATAAAATCTATAAATAGTTATATAGATTTGTAATGAACTACTAGTCACAAACAATTATGAAAAAGCTGGCACTTTTAACATTATTGGTATTTCCACTTGTATTATCGGCCCAATTTTTCTCAGGCTATTATGTAAGTCTGCCCGCCGTGGAGGATTTCCATCATTTCAAAATCAAACATCATAGTGAACATGAGGGAAAATACGAAGGAACATTCTCTCTAAAAGCGTACATCGGTAAAGATGTGGTCTGGGAGCAGAAAGCTGTCACCATTCATGGCGAAGAAGCAGAGGATTTTATCCGAAGATACGGTGAAGGAAAAGATATTTTATCTGTCCACAAGTTGAAAATGATGTGGGATGGTAATGAATGGGAATTTTTCTTCCTGGGCTATCTGGATAAGAAAAATCACGGGAGGTTTATCGTTGTGGAAGAAATATTCAACGATGAAACCGAGACCGAACTTCTTAAAGTGGAAAAATTCTACTGGAATAAAGGTCACCACCTTGATTCTTCCATGAGTTTGTCTTCATTGAACTAAGCTTTGCCGGGTTCACCGAAGAATTCATCCAGGGAATTTCGCATTTCTTCCGGGGAGGAATAGGTAGGCGAGAGGGATAGTTTCCCCGGGAAGTTTTCCATATGGAGTGTCTGTGTAGGAAAGGCGAAGTTGACCCCAAGTTTTTTTCCAAGTTTCAGAATTTCGAGCAACACTTCATGCCGGGCCCTCAACTCCTCCGTCCAGTCGGGTACTTCGAAAAAGATATAGAACATGATGTTCAGGGAGTAGGTCGCCATGTCATTCAGGAAAATATTGTAATAATCTTTACGGGTATCGGGATGTTTTTCAACAACTTTTTTCAATCCATCCACAAATAGTTGTATCAGTTCAGGCGGTGTGTCATATGTCAAGGCGATTTGAGTATAAAATCTTCGGTATTTTCTTAACCCGTGATTGTCAATTGTGCTATCAGCTAGCTTGCCGTTCGGGACATACATCATGGAGTTTCTGAACGTTCGAATTCGGCTTGACCTGAATCCTACCTCCTCTACATTTCCATCTATATCTCCGCTTGTGATCCAATCGCCAATTTGGAATGGCTTGTCAATGAAGATCATCAGGGACCCGAAAAAGTTCTTGATGGTATCCTGGGCCGCGAGAGCAAACGCCAGACCACCGATAGACAAGCCGGTGAGCAATGGCACAATATCGATATTGAGATTGCTGAGGACAAATAGGGTCCCGATCACCACTACAAAGGTTTTTAACACCTTTCTGATCAGGGGCACCAGTTGGTCATCGAGGGTACTCCTGGACTTTTTGGCCATCCTCTCCAGGTACAGGGAAAAAATATTCACCATCCTGTAGAACACAACCGTACCAAATAGTGGAACACAGGCCTTTACGGCTATTATGGCAAAATACGCTGTGGAGGCCGGCAGTTGAAGCACGGGAATGAATACTACCAGCAGGATCAGGACAACAAATACACCTGCCGGCTTGGCTATGGGTATGAGATATCCATCCGCCAAATGCTCATAACCCGCTTTTTTTACAATTCTCAAAAAGAGCCGGTTAAAGAACAGGCTGAATAATCTTTGGACAATCACTGCAATAGAGATCAACATCAGGATTGCAACGTATTGCCACAGGTATAGTCCCAGTATTTTCCTGGTTCCTATTTTAGGCAGCAGGGTTAGAAGTCTGTCGGTACCAAACCTGAAGAGCTGTTCGTGAGCCTGGTTGATGGCATGTACTGAAGATGGTGGGTATATCCATTTATTCCCTGACTTTTCCAGGTACACGTTCGGGAATTCCGAAGTGACAACATACCTGTACCTGTGACTGACGCTATCGAAATGATTCGGATTTATTGGTATTTCATCTGTTTCCACATAAATACCCTTGCCATCAAGAACCTGTTTCCACCGGATAGCAGCTATCAGCGCTTCGGAGGGTGATACTTTGGTGCTGATAAACGGAGTACTTGCGATACTGTCATTATATTTTTCATCTTGCAGGTAATCAAGGTGTGTACGGACGGATTGCCCCGGTGAGGCGAGACTTGGAAGGCCTTGCGAGAAAGAGTTGAATCCAGCAATAAAAATGGATAACAGCAGAAATACGTGTCGCATAATTTATTCGTGTTCGGAATAAAGTTAAATCTAATACGCCTTGCTAGTTTTGCCAGCTAAATCAGTCGAAAAACGTTTTATTACATGTCAAATCCGCTATTAGAGCCTTTCAATACTCCGTTTGATATTCCTCCGTTCGCGAAGATTAAAAATGAACATTTCATGCCTGGGATCCGGACTGCTATTGAAATGGCTGAAAATGAGATCAGGACCATTACGGATAATAAGGAAGAAGCGACTTTTGAAAATACGATTGAAGCCCTGGAGTTCTCAGGTGAATGTCTGGATCGAATTGCCAATATACTTTTTAACCTGAATTCCGCTGAAACCAGCGACGAACTACAAAAAATAGCACAACAGGCTTCTCCCTTGCTGGCAGGGTTTGATGCGGAGGTAAAACAGAATAAGGAACTCTTTGAGCGGATCGTATCCGTGCATGATAAAATGGAAAGTCTGCCACTGGATCATGAACAGGTTATGCTGTTGGAAAAAACCTACAAGAGTTTTGTCCGGAGTGGCGCGAGCCTGGGTGAAAAAGATAAAAAGCGCTTCAAAGAGATTTCTGTGGAGCTCTCAAAGCTAAACCTGACTTTTGGTGAGAATGTATTGGCAGAAACCAACGATTATGAATTGATAATAGAAAATGAATCCGATCTGAAAGGCCTTCCCCCGGATGTCGTTCACAGGGCTGCTGAATTAGCAAAGGAAAAGGGAAATACCGGGAAGTGGATTTTCACATTACAGGCGCCAAGCTACATCCCGTTTATGGAGTACGCTGACAACAGATTCCTTAGGGAAAAATTCCACAAGGCATACATGACCAGGGCATTCAGGGGAGATGACAGGGACAATCGGGAAATCATTCGGAAAATACTTGATCTGAGAAATGAAAAAGCATCACTATTGGGATTTGACTCTTTTGCCGAATATGTACTGGAAGAGAGAATGGCCAAAAGCCCCGGTGCCGTCCTCGAATTCCTTGACGATCTTCTGTTTAAGGCCATGCCAAAGGCGCGGGAAGAAGTAGAAGAATTGCAGCAGTTTATGAGAGAACTGGGTGTGGATCACGAACTGCAAAGATGGGATTGGGCATACTATTCCGAAAAATTGCGAAAAGCCAAATTCGATTTTGATGATGAAATCCTGAAACCCTATTTCCAGCTGGAAAATGTGATCGACGGTGTATTTGCAACTGCCGGTAAACTTTACGGACTGGAATTTGAGGAAAATAAGGCCATCCCCGGCTATCATGAAGATGTGAAGAGGTATGAGGCAAAAGATGAAAGTGGCAATGTAATTGCCATTCTGCTGGCTGATTTTTTTCCTCGAAAAGGAAAGCGACCCGGGGCGTGGATGACTTCCTTTCGATCTCAAAAAAAAGAAGATGGGAAAAGGATCGTTCCACAAGTCAGCATAGTATGCAACTTCACACCTTCATCACCTGAAAATCCATCACTTTTGAAATTTGACGAGGTGAAGACCTTATTCCACGAATTTGGTCATGCACTGCATGGAATGCTTGCAAATACCCAATATGCCAGTTTATCGGGGACATCGGTGTACTGGGACTTTGTAGAGTTACCCTCCCAGATATTTGAGAACTGGTGCTATGAAAAAGAGTGCCTCGACCTGTTTGCAAAACATTATAAGACGGGAAAATTAATTCCCGAAACCTACATCGAAAAGTTGCGGGCCTCGGCTACCTATCATGAGGCTTATGCCACCGTAAGGCAACTTGGTTTCGGGTTACTGGATATGGCGTATCACCATCCGGATTCGACAACGGACGAAAATATAGGTGATATTGGCTCATTTGAAGAAAAAGTACTGGCCCGTACCAATCTCTTTCCTAAAGTGGAAGGGACGAACATGAGCACACAGTTTGGACACATTTTCGCTGGCGGGTATGCAGCGGGCTATTACAGTTACAAATGGGCGGAGGTACTGGATGCGGACGCATTTGAATTATTTAAGGAGAAGGGAATTTTCAATAAGGAGGTTGCCGGATCATTCAGGGAAAACATATTAAGCCGGGGAGGAACGCGACATCCCCTGGACCTGTACATTAAATTTCGGGGGAAACCGGCCACAGCCGACGCCTTGCTAAGGCGGGCCGGGCTGTCCAATTAATAGTCGAACGGGCTCGTCAGACTTTTGTTCAGCTCTTTCAAAGCTGAATTGAGGTCCTCGATCAAAATATCAACTTCAGTTTTCAGTTTTGTCAGTTCATCCGACTTTGACCTTTTGCCAAAGACATACTCACGCTTACTGGGACTCACCAGTTTTTCCCTGAAATCATTATCATTTATCAGTTGCTTCAGTTGAAGGCTGACATTGGGTAATAAACTCAGATGTTGATTTTGCGGTACGGCCAGTTCCTTTGTACTCATATTATAGATCACGCCCACAATTTCGTCATATGTGAGGTTAATGCTTTCTTCCGAATCCATTATCAAAGACAATAAAAGCCGGATCAGGCTCTTAGGACTGCCTCCTAGCTTTCTGTCCCGTGAGTTCAACCTTGCCATGTTCAGAAAAGGCAGATAGACCCTTCTGGTCTTTTTTCCGAAGTTATAGTGGCAGACGCTCCGGTTTATTTCCAACCCGGTTTTCTGAAATAACGGGGTATCTACCCAGATCGCAGGAATAATGTTTACATCAGAAGTGGGTTTTCTGGTTCTGACTCGGATCTTGAATTGGTCCGAATAATCTACCATGTCATAGGCTTTTGCGTCATTCAGTATCTCTATGATCTGCCCTGCCATCATATTGACCTGCTCCGAAGGTTTACCGTCATACTTCTTTAATATTGCCAGAAGTTCGAGTCCTCCGTACAGCGAAATGTGAGTTTCACAATTGTGCGGGCCTATGTACCTGCAGTCAACATCCACACCGTTCTTCTCTAGACGTTCCGCCACAAGAATCTGAGTCGATCTGAAAGAGGCAAATAGTTTGTAACTGTAGGAAGGATCAATTTCTTTCATTGATTCCAGCGCATACGTCACTACCTCTGGCAGTTCCTGTGAGTGAAAACTGTCACTTAATACAGATTCCTGCAACACCTCATCGTAGCGCCTTCCTTTCAGGTTTTCTAAATGAGTGGAATACGTTTTATGCATATTTTAACTCTACTAGTCGTCGGCTGGAGGTGAAGTTACGTCAATTTAACTAAATAATGAAGTGCAATACTCTTTCTTGTTGATAATCAGCACGTAACACTTCCAGTCATCCATTTATTTTACATTATTTTCAAGTAGTCTAAGTAGTTCATTCCCGACTCCTGCCCTAAACGGGTGATCGCTTGTTTCGATGAGCGTCCTCAGGCCCGATCCTCCATAGATATTATTTTTCTGATCGGGGTCGGCCCCGGAGAATAACAACAGTTCCAAAACCTCCGGAGCATTTGATGAAACAATTTGTCTCCAGATCTCGACACCATTTGCGGCAATGTAATGGATCAATCCTGCTTTGTGTCCAAATTGTGATTTCATCCTGACTATTTCCGGATGAGCGCGGATCTGTTTGTCCAACCTTAAGATATTTCCGTGGACCACTGCATTCACAGCCTGTTCAAATGGGATTTGGAATGTGCCCGCGTCTTTAGCTTCTTCCCAACTCACAAACCCATACTGATCAAGGACTGTCATTTCACAATCAGCCAAAGTCAGTGGATAGGACATGATCTTTTCCGGGGGTTCACCGATTAGGTCCGGGTGATGATTGGAAAACTCAACGGCCACGCTCGCATCTTTGCCTTGAAATGCCTCCCACATCAATCTGGTGTGCGCTTTCATAAAGTTCAGAATTCCGTTATCACCAGGGTGAGCATCAATCATACTCCGGTAAAAAAATCGGAGCGTCCGGACCTGGTCATTGATATATTCATCAGCACCCATCCCAATTACAATTTACGGAAATTAGGGTACCATTACCCCTTAATTGTTATGATTTCTGTTTTAAGCCACCGGGTGCGGAAGATACTAAGCAGAATAATGTAGGATACACTTATCACCAGCAATGAGGTAAACAGAAGGTCCTTTGCAAATGATAGACTGGCGACTGTAAAAAACAGGAACAGAATTGCCATGACGACGGGTGAACGACTTAAAATTTTATTTCCCGATACTCTCAATGTGTATTCAATCCCATTCAGCTCGATTTTCTTACTCCCGGTAAACGAGTCGATCTTTACCTGCAGTGTTCCGGTTTCATCAACATCAAAAACATGCTCTTCACCGGCAGACAGATAACCCAACACTTGTTTATTGAAAAGAATTTTGTAATTCCTGGCCTGGTACACATCATCAGACGGGCGTAGAATTCTGACTATCATCTCCCGTAAATTATTATTTTTTTTTCTTCATTTGGAAACTATTTTGTCAGGAACTCCGTAAGTTTACAGCATTATGCTACTTTTTACAATCATTGATATTGTCGGCACCTCGCCGAATAGTTAATTGAGATTAGCTATTAATTAGTGCGTTTCCGCACAACCTCTTTTCAAGTCTTTTTGATTTAATCTTCTTTTTCAATGTTCAGTAGTATAAAAAAATTTCTCAGGTTATTTATTATGGCGCTCAAAGGTAGTGAGAAAGAGTTCACTACCGGTAGCATCAATCGCGCCATTGTCCTGTTATCCATACCTATGATTGCAGAGATGGTAATGGAATCTCTCTTTGCAATCGTGGATGTCTTTTTTGTTTCAAGGGTCGGAGTAAACGCCGTTGCGACTGTCGGACTTACCGAATCAGTATTAATGATCATATACTCGATAGCGGTTGGGATGAGTATGGCAGTGACTGCCATTGTAGCCCGGAGGGTAGGAGAGAAGAAAATCAAAAAAGCCAGTGATGCGGGATTTCAGGGCATACTGATAGGAATTGTCACGGGATTAACACTGGGGTTTATTGGGTTTTGGTTTGCTCCCGATGTATTGCGATTGATGGGTGGAGCGCCTGATCTCATAGAGGATGGCGTTGGTTATACCAGGGTAATGTTTGCCGGCAACGTAAGCATCATATTGATTTTCCTGATCAATGGGGTTTTCCGCGGTGCGGGTGATGCTTCTATCGCCATGCGATCGTTATGGCTCGCAAATGGTCTTAATATCATCCTTGATCCCATATTCATTTTTGGTCTGGGACCTGTTCCTGAATTTGGTGTGACCGGAGCGGCTATTGCTACCACAACCGGAAGATCGATTGGGGTCTTGTACCAATTGTATCACCTGTTTGACGGGAAGGCCATTCTGAAATTGACGATCAAAAACATAGTAGTCAGGTGGAATACTATTAAGGAGATATTCAGAATATCAATAGGAGGTATGGGTCAATTTCTTGTGGAGTCGGCCAGCTGGATCTTCCTGGTTCGTGTGATGTCTCTGTTTGGTGCGGAGGCTCTTGCAGGTTATACCATTGCTTTCAGGGTAATAGTATTTACAATCTTACCGTCTTGGGGTATGGCAAATGCTGCTGCAACACTGGTGGGTCAGAACCTGGGGGCGAATGAGCCCAGAAGAGCTGAAGTCTCCGTATGGCGAACAGCACACTGGAACATGATCTTCCTGGGACTGGTTTCGATCGTGTTTTTCATATTGGCAGAGCCGATCCTGGCATTTTTTACACAGGATACGGGAGTGCTAAAGATCGGGATCTCGGCATTGAAGATAATTTGTTTTGGTTATGTGTTTTTCGCCTATGGAATGGTTATAAGTCAGGCCTTCAATGGAGCAGGAGATACAAGAACACCAATGGTGATCAACATCTTTGTTTTTTGGTTATTGCAAATACCACTCGCCTACATTCTGTCAGTTCACCTGAATTGGGAGTCAACGGGAGTGTTTTTTACGATAGCGCTATGTCATTCCCTGCATGCCATAGTTTGCATACTACTGTTTCGACGGGGTAAGTGGAAAACAGTAAGCGTTTAGTTCATTAAGAAGAGCGCCAGCTCATTTTGGTTGACAATATAGATCTGGTGCTCATCTTTATTTCCTGAATAGAGCATGCTGATCGGTTTGTTTCCCCGGATAGGCCGGCTGGTCACAAGCTTCCCGTTCAGATCATACAAGTAAATGAAATTATCCTGAGGATTGCCGATTACGATGTATTTTTTACTGGATGACAAATCGTAATACTGCACGAAGAATTCCTGCTCCTGCAGGTAATCCTTCCGAAAGTACTGACTTCCGTCACTATCCAGAACTTCATATTCATTTGCACTTTTTCTCAAAATGATGTGGCTTGACTTCGATACATCGTTTATGATTTCAAAATGAGTTTCCGGGTTTGGCCTGAATAGTTGCTCTCTCCTTAGTGTATTACTCTTGAGATTGACAGATAAAATCTGACCGTTTTCTGTAATCGTAGTATAGGCAGTAGTGGCAAATTGACTCCCTGGCCTCAGGTTGTAATCACTTGAAACAGGTTGATTTGTTTTTATGGGGAATCCGGGATACTCTCTTGATCGCCGGCTCATAAGGTGGATTTCACCTGTATTTAATTGAACGGGAATTACATCGGTTCCACCTATGCGGAAGTGACGTGGCGGGGCGCTTAACGGTGCTCCGAACTGCCGGGGTGACCAACCTTCAAGCGGATTAGCGTCCTTGTCCGTTATGAAAACATTTCCATCTTCATCGGCTATACCGAAACGGTAATTTTTGCTTCCGTCATAATCGATAATTGTCAGGTATCGTAGCGCCTTTGCATTTGATATCTCCCTGGGATATTCCGGCAGGTAGTCTCCATTTCTGTCAATGATGTGAACCTGTGAGCCGGTTATGAAGACATATTGAAGTTTGTTATTTCGGTAGTAGTCTATCTGGGACACATTGTGAATGATCCGTTCATTAAGATCAAGATCCCAGGCAACTTCAAAATCCCTGTCTATGAGGTACAAATAATTGGAAGAATCCTGCACCAGTGTCTCAAACAATCCATCATTATGATTCCTGACAAGGAATGGCTTGGTTACAAGGGGATTTCCCAGTTCAATCGATTTCTCCTTTTTCAGTGTTAGGCCCCCGGTTGTGTTGCTCTCCGGAAGGTCTATTATTATGTTCGTATAGTATTTGTTGTCAACTTCATTGAATTGCAAGGCAATGTTTTCAAATCTCTTAAGTATATAATCATTCTGACTTGCGATTCTTTTCCATTTTTCGTCCAATTTGGTGTACATATGGTTCCAGACCGCGGGAGTATGCAGAAAAAGACTGAAACTGGACTCCTGGCTTGTCTTTTCCAGGAATTTCACTTTTCGAAGGGATTTTCTCCATGTGTTCTCCAGGGCAATGTCGTCGAGCTGTTTTTTAATACCCGGAAGTGTGTTTGAAAAAATGATAAAATTTCGATGGGATGTAAAATAACATTCGTCGAATCCCTTTGCGTGGTCCCCCAAAAGCGTGAAGGGGAACTCCCTGATATCCAATTTGTAAATGATTGAATTTTTGTAGGCCTCCGTGAATACCGTATCTCCCCCGGCACGAGCCAGACGTTCGGTTGCTGATCGGAAAAAATCCATGGCATCCTCCGCGTCCTTAACTCTCAAATAGAGGGTTTTGTTTTTGTTAATTCCCGTAAACTGTACCCCCAATGCCATTTCCTCATCCAGAAGATTGAAAACATGACCCGGATCAAAATCATAATCTGAAATTAATTGCTGCTTTTTGCTGACCAGATCTGAATGACCCGAAAAGTAGCCGGATAGATTTGTTCCCAGGATTTCGGGGTTTGTGCAGCTGTAATGGTACAGTACCCCATTGTCATTGGATATGATTTCCGCCAGGTTGAACGCACTGCCATCCACACCTGAAAATTGATGAATGAAATAATCACCGGATGCAAATACAAATCCGTCAAACTGAATGGAATTGTCCTGAAAGGACATATCCAGGAAACCATCCGTAGCAATTTCAGTTGATGTGGGATCTGTGTAAAACGCTCTTGAAAAATTTCCGAATTGATTGATATTCAGGTAAATATTTCCATGATCCCTTTCAAGTTTTGCAAGTTCAAAAAGGGAGGGGTACAATTCCCTATAAGATCTCATTGTTTTTTCGGAAAGTGTGCGTATCGCATCTTCCACCAAATAGGCAGTGGAACTGGCAATGAAAAAATTTCTGTAAAATATATATGTGAAGGTTGTTCCTTTCGGATTGCTCACCTCACTGATTGTGAAATTAAGGTAACTTCTGACTTTCTTCGTGTAACCGCCCTCAATATAAGCATCTTGTAATCGTTTGAGGATATTCTGTTGATCGATGCTTTTTATCTCCAGAACAAACAGGAAGTCAAATACATTTCTAGCTGTTAGATGGCTGCTAATGAGGAAGGGTGACTTACCTATAAGTTCCAGACTTTTTCGATCAGCATTCAGTGAACTATCCAGTGCCAGTAATGCACCATTGATCCGTTCCACTTCCGGAATCAATTCCAGCATTTTCCAGGTATTGATCTCTGATAGTTCGGTCCAGGTCAGATCCGCGCGGCTGTTTTCATAAATGAAGATGGCATTTTCAGGGACAAAGCTCCATACGGAAATATTGGCATTTTTCATCCACTTGTCATATGTCAAATAACCCGCCCCAAGTATGGAGACAGATGCCAGTATGATCAAAGTCCTTTTCAACATATCACCGCAGCGAAATTAATAAATCAAGTTTACGGTAATATGGTAAACGTTTGTCAGATAATCCGGATGAGCCTGGTCGGAATTAATTAATCAGCCGCATCTCCGCTCAGTGACTGAAACTTGCATTGAAATAATGTCTGTTCATCAACGCAATGTTTGTCAAACTAATTTCTTTCGGGCATTCCGCGGCACAGGCTCCCGTATTGGTGCAGGCACCGAATCCTTCCTCATCCATTTGGGCAACCATCCTCTGAACACGGGCATGTCTTTCTACCTCACCTTGTGGCAGCTTACCCAGATGGGCGACTTTAGCCGAAACGAAAAGCATAGCCGAAGCATTTTTACATGCGGCAACACACGCACCACATCCTATACAACTCGCAGCGTCCATGGCTTCTGATGCGACATCCTTTGGAATTGGAATTTCGTTGGCATCGGGCGTGCCTCCCGTATTGACGGAAATATATCCACCTGACTGAATAATGCGATCGAATGCACTTCTGTCTACAACCAGATCCTTGATGATTGGGAAAGCCTTTGCTCTCCAGGGTTCGATTGTTATGGTATCTCCGTCTTTAAAACTTCGCATGTGGAGTTGACAAGTCGTGGTCTGGTGTGGACCGTGAGGGTGTCCGTTTATATATAAACTGCACGTTCCGCATATACCTTCCCTGCAATCATGATCAAAATGTACCGGCTCTTCACCTTTTTCTTCCAGCTCCACATTCAGCTGATCAAGCATTTCCAGGAAGGAAGTATCTTCTGAGATATTGTCTATTTCGTACTTTATGAATTTGCCCTGAGTACCGGCACTTTTCTGGCGCCATATTTTCAATGTTAATTTCATACTATGAACTATTAACTTATAATTAGCAACTACTTATAGCTTCGCTGGGTAAGTTTCACGTTTTCGAATACCAGATCCTCTTTATACATCACTTCAGGTTTTCCCTCCCCTTTATACTCCCATGCCGCGACAAAAGCGAAATGTTCATCATCCCGCTTGGCTTCCCCTTCATCCGTCTGATGTTCGGATCTGAAGTGGCCACCGCAGGACTCATCCCTCAAGGAAGCATCATCTATCATCAATTCTCCCAATTCAAGAAAGTCCACCAAACGACTGGCCTTTTCAAGACTCATGTTCAATTCGTCGTAACCGCCCGTTAGTTTAAGGTCACTCCAGAATTCATCCCGAATTTCCTGTACCAGTTTTTTCGCTTTTTTCAGCCCATCGGCATTTCGAGCCATTCCGCAATAATCCCACATCACTTTCCCAAGTTTCTTATGAAAATGATCTACAGGTTTGGATCCGTTGATGTTTAAAAGTTTTTTGATATCATTATCCACTTTATCCCTGGCTTCCCTGAAGGCTTCATGGTCCGTAGATACTTTGTCATAGGGCATTGTTGCCAGGTAGTCTCCAATCGCGTAGGGGATCACAAAATAACCATCCGCTAATCCCTGCATTAAGGCACTGGCTCCTAACCTGTTAGCTCCGTGATCCGAGAAATTGGCTTCGCCTAGTGCATACAGGCCGGGGACAGTTGTCATCAGATTATAGTCTACCCACAATCCACCCATCGTATAGTGGACAGCCGGATAGATCTTCATTGGTACGTTGTAGGGGTTTTCACCGGTTATCTTCTCATAGATATCGAAGAGATTTCCATATTTCGCTTCAATAGTATCTCTTCCATCTCTTTGGATAGCGTCCGCAAAGTCCAGGTAAACGGCTAATCCGGTAGGCCCCACTCCGCGGCCATCATCACATACATCCTTGGCGTTTCTGGAAGCAACGTCACGTGGCACAAGATTTCCGAAAGCGGGATACCTGTTCTCCAGGTAATAGTCCCGGTCCTCTTCTGCAATACTTCCCGCTTTTATTTCCCCCGTCCGGATCTTTTCGGCCTGCTCTTTTGATTTTGGAACCCAAACCCTGCCATCATTGCGAAGTGACTCTGACATCAGGGTTAATTTGGATTGATGCTCACCCGAAACGGGAATGCATGTGGGATGGATCTGTGTGTAACATGGATTTGCAAACAATGCGCCCTTCTTATGTGCTCTCCATGCTGCAGTTGCATTCGAACCCATGGCGTTGGTAGAGAGGTAAAAGACGTTTCCATATCCCCCTGTGCATAGGAGGACGGCATGAGCGGAATGGGAATCAATGACACCTGTTATAAGGTTTCTCGCCACAATTCCCCTGGCTTTTCCATCCACGATCACAACATCCAGCATTTCTGTTCGTGGGTATAATTTGACCTTGCCGGTATTGACCTGACGACTCAACGCACTGTAAGCTCCAAGTAAAAGCTGTTGACCGGTTTGTCCCTTTGCGTAGAAAGTTCTTGAGACCTGGGCACCTCCGAATGATCTGTTATCCAGCAATCCTCCATATTCACGGGCGAACGGTACACCTTGCGCCACACACTGGTCGATAATATTTGTACTGACTTCCGCCAAACGATAAACATTTGCTTCTCTCGACCTGTAATCCCCTCCTTTGACTGTATCATAAAATAAGCGGAAAACGCTATCCCCGTCATTTTGATAATTTTTGGCGGCATTGATCCCACCCTGTGCCGCTATACTGTGTGCCCTTCTGGGAGAATCCTGGAAACAAAATGCTTTTACGTTATATCCGAGTTCGGCAAGTGAAGCTGCGGCCGATGCGCCTGCAAGACCCGTCCCGACAACGATAACATCATACTTGCGTTTGTTGGCCGGATTTACAAGCTTCATTCCAAACTTGTGACGCGTCCACTTTTCAGCAATCGGTCCGTCAGGTGTTTTAGAATCTAAAATCATATTATCAGGTTAAAAGCATTTAACTTAAATACATTAATAAAGGTATCAGTGCATACAATGCAGGCACGATCAGGGAAAATCCGATACCCACCACCTTTATTGCAGGTGTATACTTCAGGTGATTTAATCCAAGAGTTTGAAATGCACTTTGAAATCCATGATAGAGATGAAAACCAAGGGCAATCATTCCTACTACATAGAATAATACATACCACAACTCCCCGTATGCAGTGGCTACAACCAGGTAAAGATCTTTAACCGTGACATCTTCATAGGTGACCATGGGTATGCCACCCCAGTGCATTTCGTACCAGAAGTGCTTTAGGTGTGCTACCAGGAAGATGAAAATAATGGTCCCCAAAATTCCCATGTTTTTCGAACTCCATGTAACCCCCTCACTGAGCCTGTTCACTTTGTATCCTGCACCCCTCGCTCTGAGATTGTTGATAGTTAGTAATGCGGAAAGGAGGATGTGAATTATGAAAGTTGCGTATAGAATGTATGAGGTCGTTTTTATTAGGGGATTGGAGGTCATGAACTTGGCGTAAATATTGAAAGCCATGCCACCGTCGTCTTTTAGCAACTGCAGATTGCCGGCAAGATGTACCAGGAGGAAAATTATAAGGAACAAACCGGTCAGGGACATGATTAACTTCCTGCCGAGTGTACTTGTCAGCGTTTTTATTAACCAACTCATAGTGTTATATGCGGCTCAAATTGTTACCGTCCAAAGGTATATTCCGAAAGCTTGTCCTGCAATCAGAAGATATAATTTTGATTCATTATATGTAGTTGAAGTATAAATGGTAGAGTTTTTGTGGTTTAATTCCCGTTGAACCAACTTATGATGAGATATCTGCTTGCCGCAATTCTTTCATTTACAATTAACGCAATTATTGCATCACATATAAAAGGCGGATATATCACCGCACGAAGAATTGACAGGTTGTCCCTCACTTACGAAATCACTTTCGTAGGATATCGAAATTCGGAATCTGCCGTGGAGTTTGGAGGAGGTGTGCTTGATTTAGGTGATGGAACCTCTATTGATGGAACATCGGAAGAATTTGAGATCAAAGAAACCCGGATTACACCTTTTGTGGTGAGGGCTGAATTCATCGTTGTTCATACTTATGCCGCAAACAGGACTTTTATCATTAGCTATACGGAAAGTTTTCGTAATTCCGAAATAGCTAACATGGAAAATTCGATAAATACGTCCTTTCACGTTTGGACAAAGATCGTCATTGATCCTTTGATTATAAATGATAATTTGCCATCCATCCAGAGTGATTTGATTTTTGAAGCTGCAGCCGGAAGGGAATTTATCAGTCACTGGAACCTGAGAGATACGGTTGAAAAGGATGTGATTGTATATGACTTCAGAATACCTCAGCAGTCTCGGGGTGTGGATGTATTTGGGTACCGGTTTCCGGACGATCCTGATTTTTATGAAGATTATGGAAAAGGGAACCAGGAACAAAATGGAGCACCTGTGTTCCGAATTGATCCCTTGACTGGTACTATCACCTGGGATGCTCCCGGTGATATATTCAATTTACCTCAAGGATATTGCCCTGAAGACGAGGAGGGATGTTCGGAATACACAATTGCCGTATTAGCAAAAGAAAGACGTTTTGTCGAGGGGGAGTGGATATTGCTTTCTGAAATACTGTTGGACTTCCAGATTGTTGTGGTCCCCGAGAAGGAGGGACCTCGGATAATTCTGTTTGATGAACTTTGTTCAGGAAGTGGAGAAATAATAGAATTTACCGTTGAAAGTCAGCGCCCATTTGTCATTGATATCTCGAGCGAACAGATCATCTCAAGCATAAATGGGATATTGCCTCAGGAGGCCGAACAAATGGAATTTGATGGGGATCAATCATTTGCAGTTCAGTTTTCCGAAAGTGCGGAGAACTTTGATATTGCCGGTTTGGAAATGTACATGAAAGCAGACGGATACACGTATCCGGAACCCTTTGCTTCATTTGGGGTTATATATTCAGAGGACTGTCAATCTCTCTATAGCTCCCCTATCATATTGGGAGTGGCCGATGCGATGTTGCGGTCTGACAAAATCAGGATCTATCCAAACCCAGTTGAAAACGATATAATTAACATAGATATTACGGATTATCACAATAAAGAGCTGAATCTGAGAATATTTTCAATAGGTGGTGAAATTCTCTTGCGGGGGAAACTTTCGGATCCGGTTACATCATTTACATTATCCGGGAATATTAAACCGGGAGTTTACCATATTCAATTGATATCCGGTAAAGGACATTTGATCAAGAGCAGTAAGGTTATTTGGCAATAGTGAAACGGGTTTATCATATAGGTCTCGTAATTATTTTGATCCTGACAAGTCATTATTCTTATGCTACGCACATCAGGGCGGGGGAGATCATTGCCCGCAGGATAGATAATCTTACGTACACCTATGAGTTCACTTTTGTCGGCTACAGGGATGCAGGATCTCCGATCCAGTTTGGAGGAGGTGTTTTCGATTTTGGTGACGGAACCCAAATTGAAGGATTAAGAGATGGCTTCAATATCATAAAAACATTGATTACACCGATAATTGAAAGGAATGAGTTCAAGGTGGTACACACATTTGCGGCCGCAAGTAGTTATGTAGTGAGTTACCGGGAGGAGAATCGAAATGCGGGTATTTCCAATATGACCGGATCAGTTGATACGCCGTTTTATACGGAATCACTGATTGTCATTGATCCTTTTTTCGGACTCAACAATTCACCTGTGCTGACGGTACCGCCGATTGATGAGGGAACACCCGGCGTAAGGTTCATTCATAACCCCGGGGCCTTTGATCCCGATGGGGATAGTATTGCCTACAAGTATGATTTTCAAAATAAGCAAGGCCAGCGAGAGTTTATCATTCCGAAGCAAAGCCGTGATACCGATGTATTCGGTTATCGTGAATTAAACAACCCTGACTTTTACGAAAATTTCGCGACCGGCAGTGAGGATGGCAATCCGCCAACACTGTCTTTA
>JANQEU010000050.1 GCA_028278225.1 Cyclobacteriaceae bacterium | reverse complement strand
CCAGCACTTCTTTAAACCTTCTGATGGCCTCTTTCATGGTTTTAGTAATCATTCTATTACCCAATAAACGGAACAAACTTCAGCACCATCTTGAAAACGATGAAGGTGATTATAAACGTGAAGTAGGTACCCAGGTACAAGATAGCCATGTCGATCGGTACCCACTGATTGCAGATCTGTAGTATATTGTAGTATGGCTCTAAAGAGGTTCCTTGAAGCGCGGGGATCTCCGTTATGAATCCATTCATCATAACGTCGCCCATATCCGCAGACACATCGACAACCCATCTCCAGGCCGCCTGGATAGCATCTAATATTTCGTCACCCCACCAGAAACCCAATATGATCGTATTCATCACACTCTCCGAATTGCTCCGATGATCTTTCTCGCCAAGTAAATGGTTAAAAGGCCGATCAGAAACGTTCTAATCACGACACGATGGACATTCAACTCCTCCAGCTGTATGGATCCCCCTATATCCCAGGCCCGTGGATCAAACTGCAATTCAATTTCGAGGGTTTCCCCTCCGACCTCCGGCAAGGATAGAGTGAATGGATCCTCAGGAGGCATGTCAGCCCATGCTAAGGTTACAGACTTGTTTTCAATGTCTTCTTTGTGTTCCGATAAATCCGGCGGTTCACCTGTTGCCGTATCATCGATGATATCCGGTACCTCAGATTCAGCCAGCGCCTCTAAATCCGCTTCTATTTCTTCTACGATCCCCCTTATCTCATGGGTATTGACCAACCATTCATCAATTTCAAACTGATCCCATGGACATCCTGAGGCAACCCCTGATGTTATTTCAAAGCTTCCAAAGGCTAATGTCTCTGTAAAGTCCGGTATGTCCGTCTTAATATACAGCTGCATCCCGTATTCACCCTCTACGGTGACAGGCGGCATATAAAACACGTTTGAGCTCCCCACATCGATCTCGCATGTTTCATCATAGGTGCTCAATTTGTCCTTAAAGTAACACCGAAACACTTTCTTTGTGGCGTAGGGGTAAGGCGTTCCTTCTTCCTCGATATAGGGTGAC
>JANQEU010000104.1 GCA_028278225.1 Cyclobacteriaceae bacterium | reverse complement strand
AGTTCGCTACAGACCTTGGATCGTTGCCTACTTAGATTTCTTTGAGACGGAAAAGGAAGCTGTGGCAAGAGAGAAACAATTGAAATCAGCCCAGGGAAGCGAGTTTATTTGGGCACATATTCGTGCAAACTATTAGAGTTTGTCGGGCTCATATCCGCCGCTTGGCGGACGTAGGTTCAAGTCCTACCCCCGCTACAACGATTCAGGCCTGACATGATGATGTCAGGCTTTTTTTGTGTGAAATCAAAATACATTTGGATTTCAAGGAAAAAAGCCAGTAACTCACGAAGTGAGTTCAGGTCTGAATCGGTGTAAGCTTCCCCCAATTGGACTCGCCGATCCCGATTTCAATCGGGAGAAGCAATTCCTGCTCCGTCACTGCTGATAATCAGGCAGTTACAGAATTGTGACTGCCTTTTTTGTCATCAATTTTCGAGTGGTGTTAAGTTCAGTGACGAATAGTAATTAAAATTTTATTAATAGTACTGTTTTGTTTCACATTCCAATACAAAAAGTGAAGACATTCTTTAAAAGATTGAAATACAACCTATTATGACTTTATTTATTCTAATGGGTAACAAATAGGTAACAAAAAATTCGAGGAAAAGGGGTTTTTCTGCTTTCCTAGGGGAATCTACAATTCCTCATCAGCTCGGTGAAAAAGGTATGTTTGAAATAGGCTTCCTTGGCTCCGGTTTTTGAGAAGGCACAATAAAGTTTTTTGGGGAGAGGTTATAACATTATATAATTAGATCATATGACTAGTGAGGTTAGCATATCCTTCCACATGGCATTCCCCTTGATTCTTATTATCCGAATAAGAGTACCTAATCCAAAACCTGGCTTTATTCGGAATGCCTATGGTTGTGACATTTTGATGTGACGAAAAGAGGACTTCAATTTGTTTTTTGGGATTCCAACACTGTTATAAATAAACTTTGCAATCCCAATTTATTTCCTTTGGATTCCTTCCTGTGATCAATTCTATATGGAGTATCATCATTAGGTTCTAAACATGGAATTTAATACCTTGTAAAAGTGGCAGAATTCCCTCATTCCCACTATTTTGACTATGCGGCCAGTGCTCCACCCTGGCCTGAATCCCTGGATTCGTATGTTAAAGTTTCGGAAGCATTTTATGCAAATCCGTCCTCACAACATATTCTGGGAAAGGAAGCAAAAAAGGAATTCATGGAATTGAAAAAGGAGTTCTGTGATCAACTCCAATTTTTCGACGGACGGTTGTTGCTTTGTGCTTCCGGTACTGAGGCTAATAATGTGGTTATAGAAGGCCATTTGAAGTCGTTCCCCGATGGAAGGTTACTCATTGCTGAAGATGTTCATGATTCCATTTGGTACGCCACAAAAAAATACCCTAAATATGTGGATGTGATAGGAATTGATTCATCCGGTCAGCTTCCAATCCATAAGTTTGAGGAATTACTGACTGAATCTATTTCACTTGTATGCTTAAGTCATGCGTGCAATGAAACAGGCATAATTCATCCCATTAAGGAATTGACCGATACTTGCTTCAGGAAGCAGGTTAAAATACTGATTGATGGAGCCCAGTCAGTTGGTCATCTACCATTGGAACTCAACGACATTCCATTCACATATTTTACTTTTTCAGGCCATAAGTTTGGAGGTGTGCGTTCAACAGGCGGGCTTCTTTTCCGTGATGACCAATTTGAATCCCTGATTAGTGGCGGGGGTCAGGAGTGGGATCTCAGGGCAGGCACCGAAAACGTTGCAGGGTTATCATCTATGGTAGCTGCCTTGCATAAAAGTATTGCGCATCAAATTGATGAAATGGATCGTTTGAAAACGCTGAAAGAGTCAATGATCAGTAAACTGAAAACATTACCCTATGTACTGGTTAATAGCAATGACAATGGGATACATGGTTTGCTATCTGTAAGTATTCCGGGACGTAATGGCAAAGAACTGGTCTCTGCACTGTCTATGTCAGGATTTTCAGTTTCTACTGGTTCGGCATGTCATGATAATCAAATGGAACCACCCAGGATCATCCTGGCTATGGGGAGAAATGAAAAAGAAGCGCTCGGTACGATACGGATAAGTATGGGCCCAGCAAATACAGTGGAGTCCGTCAATGAATTGATGGAAATCCTAATGGATCTCATTAGATAGTGAAAGTATGGGATCGATCACATTGCATAACCCCACGTATCTGCAGCTGGATGAAGCTTACAGGAGTATTCCGTTCTTAGGATCCATACAAGTAGAATCATCCAATTATGAACAAACGATCCAGGATCTTGAAAGGGTGGGATTTGTAGCAATTGAACTCATTTCATTCCAGTTAGGAGAACAGGCTAAAATCATACGGGCATTTAAAGGAAAACACGGCCCATGCTTTTTCAATGGCAAAAAAGTGGGTTATACGGATGCTGCTCTCGCAGCATTGGACGATGATAATCATCTTTTGCTATCCAATGAATTAATTGAAGTATGTGATAAGACGTATAAAATTTTACAGTTGAATCCCTATAAGGGTAAGATTACTACGCAGGAGAGCAATCATCCAAACGAAGAGGATGTAATTGGATCAGGTGATTTTGAGGCGAGCCTGGCACGACTATACGATCGACTGAAAAATGCCCCGAAACAAGAAAATAAAGAAAGTAGAAATATATTTTATCCCGGACCATTTCGTGTGCTTATCCTTAGAGACGGATTGATGGTCCATCGTGGACAATGGTGTAATGTTCCATTGGATCTGGCTAAAGATCTTAAAATGGAAGGATGTCAAGTGTCTCCCGAGGATACCGATGGTCCGGTAACTACCTTTCAGGAATCATATGAGAAATTGGGATCCGCCTGTATGTTGACGAGCTTTACTCCGGAAGTCACGGAGCCGATATACTATCAAACGGATCTCTCAAAGCTTGACGGGATCAGTCGAAAATTAAGGGAAAGGTTACTTGATGTTATTAATAACCACAGAAAGCATTTCATCCTTATTGGGAATGATATCAAGGATGAAATGGGATGCTGTCCTTCGGAAGAAGTAACTGAAGCCAATAATCTGGTAAAACATGGGGTTTTGAGTTCATTAGCTGAGCCTGTACAGGGTGATTCATGTCCGGTTACCATGTTTGCATTTAAGGATGAGCTTTCATTGGAAGAAAAATATTTGTCTTCCAGGATTGATGATGACTTCAGGAATCTTGTATTGAAACATATAAATAAACAACCAAGGGGAATCTGGAAAAATGTGATGAAATGGACGCTGCTAATTTTTATTATAAGCAGTCTTGGTATTGCGGCTAGAAAATGTCAAAATCTTCAACAGAATACCTATAACAGATCCATTTCCGATCTGGTTAATGCGTTACCCACAGATCGATTTATGGTTATTCTTTTTCACAATGAGAAGAGATGTTATCAATGCCTGGAAATGGAGGAGCATACCGTCAATTTGCTAAGAGCTATAGGAGATAATGAACCTGGAAACAATGATTTTAGATTCAGCACCATAATAATCGATGACCCGGAGAATAGGGGGATCATTGAAACATTTGGGATCTTCGCTCCAACAATTGTCTTGTTGGAATTTGACCAAAATGAGCTGACCAGATCAAAAGTATTACCGGAATTCACAGGTCTATACCGAGATGAGCGACTATTTACCGAGCAGCTCCTAAAGGAAATGGATCAATTCAGATATGGGAATGAGTGAATTTGTACTTTCAGTCTCGGGATGCCTGATGCTCGGCATTATGACAACATTGCATCCATGTCCGATGGCCGCGAATATTGCTGCAATTTCATTTCTATCCGGAACTACTCGATACAAATCCAAAAAAATCTCTGTCCTGATTTCTTTCGGTTTTGGTTATGCAATTGCACTGCTGGGATTGGCATTATTAATAAGCTTCAGCCTGGTGTCCATACCAAGATTAAGTATTATCCTGCAGGGAGTATATTCATTGTTTCTTGGACCCATGTTGATCTTTATAGGTATGGTTCTATCTGAAATGATCCATGTCGGACATTGGTTCAAGGGATGGATGCCACGCAGGGAATTATTGCAGGATAAAACTGCTATATACACATTCTTTGTCGGAACCTTGTTGGCACTTACCTTTTGTCCGGCTACAGCATTTATATTCTTTGGGATCCTGATTCCCCTGTCAGTCAATAACAACCAGATTTTTTTATTTCCCGTATGGTTTGCCCTGGGTGCTCTTATTCCAATTGCATCAATTAGCTTGTTAATAAACTATGGTGCAGATACGGTTTTGAATACGAAATGGGTGAAAAAGATTCCGATCGTTGCGGGTTGGATGTTAATTATTAGTGGGATATATATTACACTGGATCAGTTGTACCTCTGACTTCCGTGAAAACTCTATCCGTGTAGATCAAACTATTGATTTTCAGGATCTAAAAACCGTCTAAACATAAAAGAATGAATGTTTGAAGGTTATTTTTGTCAAAGGAGAGAAATACAATGAAAATGTTCTCCATTACATCGGCTTCCGGTATTTCCTATATATTGATTTTGTTGGTGACTGCATCATTGTGCCCGGCACAGGATGTAGATCCTGAAAGGCAATGGTCACAATATCGCGGATATCTTTCCTCAGGATCCCTGGATGGAGCCGACCTTCCGGATTCCTGGAATATTGAAACAGATGAAAATATACGGTGGAACTTACAGATTCCGGGCCTCGGCCTTGGAAGCCCGGTTGTTTGGGGTGATAAACTTTTCATCACAACCGCAATTAGCTCTTCCGATGATAAAGGTCTTAAGACAGGTATTTATGGGGATATTGGTTCTGTCAGGGACCGTTCCGAACATGCATGGAAGGTGTATTGCATAAATAAATACACAGGGGAGGTTATATGGGAACGGATTTCCCATACGGGTATTCCGGAACAGAAAAGACATTCCAAATCTTCTCATGCGAACTGTTCTGTAGCCACCGACGGTAAGTATGTAGTTACCTTTTTCGGATCCGAGGGTTTGTATTGTTATGACATGGAAGGGAACTTGATCTGGAAAAAGGATTTTGGTGTTTTGCGCTCCGTATTCTTCAGGGTAGCGTCTGCAGAATGGGAATTTGCCAGCTCCCCAATTATTTATGATGGCAGGGTGATCATTCAGTGCGATGTTATGGAAAACTCTTTTGTAGCCTCATATGATCTTGAATCAGGAAGAGAAATTTGGAAGAAGGGTAGGGATGAATATCCTGGCTGGTGCACTCCGAATATTTATTTGGACAATGGGAAAAGACGTATAGTAGTTAATGGTTATAAACATCGTGGAGGATATGATTTTGAGTCTGGTGAAGAAATCTGGAGAATGTCCGGGGGTGGGGATATTCAAATTCCGACACCGGTAGTAGGAGATAACCTTCTGTATTTCAACAGTGCGCATGGACCACAATCACCAATCCTGGCCGTCCGAAAAGAGGCTGCCGGAGACATAACATTAAAGAGTGGACAACTATCAAACAAATTTGTAAAATGGAGTATTGCCCGGGGTGGATCCTATATGCAAACACTCCTCCTGTATGAAGGATTACTTTATAACCTGGAATGGAATGGTCGATTGTCTTGCTTCAATGCCGAAACCGGTCAACTGATTTACAAGAAGAAACTGGGAATATCTTCCAGTTTTACTGCCTCACCTGTGGTTTCTGATAGGACGATCTTCATTGTGGATGATGAAGGCATGGTTTACCTGATTAAAAGCGGAAGGAATTTTGAAGTTTTATCTATCCAGAAACTGAATGATGTAAGCATGGTCACTCCGGCCATTACGGATGGGATCATCTTTTTCAGGACGCAAAAAGGCCTGGTTGCTGTAGGAAAGAAATAGGCCTCCTCTCTGTCCAAGTCACCTCTCAATAGGGATATGAAAAGATAACTTAGGTCATTCCTCTGAAATACAATACAAGTAAGAAAACCCCCGGATGAACAATTCATTTCCGGCAATGGCAGGGGTAGCGAAATAACCATCGTCAAGTTCGTTCCTGGCGAGGATTTCGAATTGCTCACTGTCTTTCACTACATAGGTGATACCATTTCGTCCGCCCATATAGATCCTGTCCTGGGCTACTACAGGTGAGGCATATATGGTCCCCGTTCCTTCCAATTCTTCCATACTGTAGAAAACCTCTCCCGTTTTAGCATCCAGGCAGTTGAGTTGTCCGTTGTTAGCCCTGAGAAAATAAAGCCTGTCACTCACCAGGGCGGCTGACGGAGTGTAAGATGTATGCTGTTTGTATTGCCAGATGATCGCGTCTGTTCCTGAGATATCACCTTTCGCCTTTGTAAGATCGATGGCCATAAGTGCATTGCCTCTGTAACCGCTCATCAGGTACACCAGATCACCATTTTGGATAGGATGGGGGATCACATTCGATACCATTCCTGAGCTTTCCCAGACGACTTCACCCGTTTCGAGATCATAGCTACGCATCTTCGAACTGGCACTTGTGATGACCTGTGCCTTTCCGTTAACCTCCGTGATCAGTGGGGTTGACCAGGTTGTGGCTTCAGCTCGAGGAATTTTGTGCAAGACAGTACCTGTGTGCTTGTCGATGACATACATGTAGGAATCACGCTCATGATCCCATTGGATGACAATTCTGTCTCTATACAATGCCGGAGAACTGCCCTCACCAAAATTGTTTTTCTTTCTCATCTGCCCCAAATCCCGACTCCAGACGATATTGCCCTCAAAATCAAGGCAATGAAGTCCCCTTGACCCGAAATAGGCGTATAGGTATTTGCCGTCAGTCACAGGTGAGTTGGATGCCATGGTATTGGCCCTATGGGTACCATCTACGGTTTGCTCCCTGGCGACATTGGTCCTCCAGACTGTTTTCCCACTTCCCCGGTCAATGGCCAGTACAAGGAATTCGAAGGTTGGATTTCCGCCTTCTGTATTTTCACCTAGACTGACTGCTGTTTGCACAAACACCATCTGCTCCCAGACAATCGGTGAGGAATGGCCGCTGCCTGGGATCTCAATTTTCCATTTTATGTTCTTCGACTCGCTCCAATCGGTAGGCGGATTGCCATAAAGTGCGACACCATTGGATGAAGGTCCTCGAAACTGAGGCCAGTTCCTTGCATAGTCAGCATCGATATCCTGAGCTTTGGGCGTACAGGCTGTTAATATTAGCGAGATGGCGAGAAATATTGACTTTGTCATGGTATGGGAGAAGTTGAATTGACTGGCGTCTATTTAGAATTAAGTAAATACAATGTAAATAATACTTACAGATCATTCGGTTCTCAGATTGTGGAACAGTTCCTGCCGCAGGATCCTCCGGGTGATCAATATGATCCAAAAAAATCCATTTAACAGGATCACCCCAACAATAATGATAGCGGTTTTCCAGGAAGCACTGATAAACTCCGATATCAGTGATGGTGTGATTGCCAGAAATGCCGCAATTGTTCCAAATACTGTCCCAATAACTAGCAAAACACCGTGCTCCAATGTGATCAGTTTTAAGATGTCCTTTTTTTGAAATCCAATGGCCTCCAATATACCTATTTCCTGCACTCGATCAATGATATTCCTGATGATGACGATCCCAAGTCCGAAAGTTCCCATGATCAAGGCGAATCCGCCCAGGAGCAGGAATATTGTGAGATAGGTATTTTCGACCTGGTTAAATGTATTTAGCCGATCAGCCGTATGCTCCATTTCCAGTCCTTCATTCCTGAAGACACGTGAAAGTACCCCGGCTGTTTCTTCCATATTATCGAATGGTCCATCAATCAAAAGAACATTTGTTCCGCTATTAGATGGGAAATGATCTAAAAACAGATTTTCATCCACCAGAATATTTCCCTGGAAGATTGAATTTTCCAATCCGCCAATGATCTTAAGTCTGAGTTTTTCACCGAATTCATCCTGGTAAGTCAGGGTATCGCCGACTTTTTTGCCTAATCCCCATTGGATAACTGTTTGATCCGCAAACGCAGGAATGATGTTTTGGTTCAACTTTGTTTTAAGAGCATTCCACGGATTGTTTGGATCAATGTCAGGGTCGATTTTAACAAAGGAAAACCGACCTTTCAGTTTATCGGAAGGAATTCCCAGGATCCTGGGTGTTGATACACGATTCAGATTCAGGCAGCTGGCATCATCTCCATCGTGCACCCGTAGTTGCACAAAACCAATTGACGTGTCCATTCCCAGGTCAGCTATGTTTTTCGGGCTATTCAGGTCTTGTAATACAGGAAGAGTGGTTTCTGCATAAAACAGAAAACCTCCCGTACCGCTGGAAGGCAATTTGGCTCCACTATAGAGATCCTTTCTGTTTAGGCCGGTGGAAATGACAACAAATGTGCCCAAAGAAAATAGGATGATAATCCTCAGGCTTCTGGCTTGATTTATGAATAGATTTCTTTGCAAAAGACTTTGGAATGAAAACTTATCATGCTGTCCTTGACTTCTATGTCTTATCCAGTAAGAAGCAAACAATATAAAGGTCAGTAGAAATAATCCTCCTGCCAGAAAGAACATTCCCGAGTTAAGCGTGTCACCAACGAAGATCTCATAAACCAATAACAGGACAACGATCAATCCGGAAACCAGGCTACCATACTTTAATACATTACTCTTTCGGTTACTAACAACGTATTCTTCTTTCTGAAGACCTTTTGCACTGAGGCTTAGTTTTTTCGTTACATTCAGCCACATTGTCATCAGGACAATGAAAAAAGCAATACCCATTCCAAGTAAAAGCGTTCCAATGCGCGTGTCTTCCTGCAGTACATTGGTACGGACTATATCATTCCAAACAGTATTCAATGCATTGAAAATCATCTTGTTGTAAAACATCGCAAGCCAGCCGCCAAGGATCACCCCGGGAATTGCCAGGAATACTACTTCAAACAGGAAGATCCTTCTGATCAGTCCATAGGAATACCCCAGGGCCTTCAGTGTTCCAATTTCCACTTTGCGTTTTTCAAGGTGAAGATTGAATAACAGCGCCATCAAAATCAATCCCGCAATCAGAAGGAAAAAGCTCAAACCCATAAATAACTGGGAAAAGTCAATGCCACCCCTGGCAGCTACCAGCCCATCATTTTTTACGGACTTCAGTGAGAATCCCAGACTTGTTGGTGTAATGGATCCTAAAAGCCGTCTTTCAAGTTCGTCTCTTGTCAAATGGGCTGAAGAAAGTCGTACAGCTGTACATTTTCCAAACCGGTTTTTCCATAACTCTTTTCCATTACTATAGGAGATAAAAGCTTTGGGTGTCCCCCGATAATCATTCCAATAATCTTCATCTTTATCCCGAATTCTATTCAGGTCTACAGGCACACCTGTTCTCCAGTCACGACAATTACCCGCATCAGACAGACCCGGAATTTGCGGCATCAAACTCCTTTGAGCATAGATACCTTCAATAGGTACTATATCGGTGATCTTGAACCACTCACTTTCTTCTGACAATCTCCTGAGAGGACCAATTATATAATATGAAATTTCAAGACTGTCACCAACAGACACCTGAAGATCTTCAGCTACCCATTGGTTAATGATCATATCATCACTGGAAATGTCCCTGTTTGTCTTCATAAATGGTCCGGCAGAAACAAATGAGTAAGGGGTTTCCTTGTTTCCAGCACGCAAGGAGTTCACCAGGTATGTCAATATCTCATGAGCTTCGGGATCTACCTGTTTTATAGCTTGAACGATTGTCTCATCAATAAACACCCGATCAGAACGAATTTCAATACCCTGGTTATCATCGATGTCATGGATCTCAAGGCTCATATCCTCAAGTGTCCAGTGCTTTTGTATGTTTTCAAGTAATGTTTTTTCGTTCTTGTCATTATCTATGGCAAACAGTATGTGGTTCGCCTTGTTGTCAAAACCCATTTTACTATTCAGGATCGAAAGTGGAATGAAAACATTATAGGGAGCAGTCTGGGAGATCTTCAAATTAAATCTACCTAACTCCTCCGGTCCAAAGATCTGCCCAACTTGAAGTCTCATAGATACATATTGATCCCCTTCTGAAATGAATGGTGCATTCTTCGGAATTTGATTAGCTTTTTCAATCCTCAATGTAATGGGATCCCCAATCTTCAGCTGTAATCTCTGCGCTACGTTTTCACTTATAAATACCTCATTTTCATTGAAAAACAAGGATTTTGTAAAGCTTGGAATGGAGGTGGTGAAACTGCTGTCAATACCAATGATTTGAATATTATTCAATTGATACGTACCTCCTTGAGTGGACCCAATACCTCTCAACTGCAATAAGGGTGTGCTATTCAGACCTGATTTTTGCTTCAGCTCATCTGCAAGGGAAGCTCTGAAATAGCGATCGACTCCGGAAAACACAAAATCGGTCTTTCCCAGCCTCAGGAAGGTAGCTTTTTCAAGACTTGATTCAATTGAATCACCTACTGTTAAGGTTCCGGTAAGGACCATTGTGCTGATTGCCACACCCAAAATCACAAGAACATGCGATTTCCAATAGAATCGTAAAGTGGGAAATACATGTTTGAAAATGGTTGTCATCTCAATTATCAGATCTGGATCAATTGGCCGTCCTTTAACTCATATTTTTTTTCCATTCCGGATCCGATCTCGTGGGAATGGGTCACCAGGATCAGTGAAGTATTGTACTCAGTATTCAACTGTTTAAGCAAAGAGATTATGGTCAGGGCATTTTGCCTGTCCAGGGATCCCGTAGGTTCATCTGCCAGCAACAATTTGGGTTTGTTGATAAGGGCACGTATCACAGCCACTCGTTGACACTCGCCACCTGACAAGGTGCCCGGGAGATTATCTTTCTGCTCTACCAGACCTACAGCGCCTATCAGTTCCAATGCTCTTGAATGACAATCCTTTTTCAGCTTTGGGTCTTTCAAAGGCAATGTAGGTACCAGCACATTTTCAATTACTGAACATTGAGGCAAGAGGTGGTGTGATTGAAAAACGAAACCAACATGTTGATTTCTAAATCTTGAGAGTTGTTTCTCAGAGTAGTTTTCCAATTTGTTTCCATCAAAGATGATCTCTCCGGAATCGGATTTATCCAGTGTACCTATGATATTCAAAAGGGTGGATTTTCCAGAGCCTGAAGGGCCCAAAATGGCGATACTTTCACCTGATTCGATATCAAGTGATACACCATTTAAGACGTGCCTGATATTATCCGATTGGACCGAAGGATAAGCTTTATGAATGTCTATAAGCTTAAGCAGCATCCGGATCACTTTTCTTTTGAGCATTATGCGACTTATGGAATGAGATGACCTCACTCGCTCGCTGGTGCAGGTTAAACTTTTGTTTCACACCAAGGACACCTGCCTCGCTCAACTGAGATATCCTTTGGGGATCAGAAAGCAAACCTGCCAGTGAATCAGCCAGCTGAGAAGGTGTGTTGGGAAAATAGGTTATACCACCTCCTGCTTTTTCGATTATTTCAGGGAATGCTCCCAGAGCAGGCTGGACCACTGGTACTCCCGAGGCCATCGCTTCAAGTAGATACAATCCAAAAGCTTCGCCCGCCAAAACCGGCACAGAAATTAACGAGACCTTTTCAAAAAAATCCCTGCGTCCATGCTCTTCAAAATCCTTATGAAAATCAACAGCGTTCTGAATACCTACCTCATTGATTTTTCTTTTTAGCTTTTTAATGAAATGATCATCATCCCCTGTAGATCCACCCGTGATAATAAGATTAACATCTTTCCACTTTAGATCCTTTTTCAGAAGAACAAAAGCATCTATAAGAACCTCTAATCCATTGCTTTCACACATCCTTGAGATGAATCCTATGTTGAGTGGCTTGTTCGGTGTGTTCCTGTAATCTTCCGGTGCAACAGCAAGATGATGGACAAACAGTTTATGATCAGGAATTTCCAGTTTTTTCTGCATCTCGCGCGCATAGTAATTACTTACTGCAAAAAAAGTATCGACATCCCTGGCCTTTTCTTTCATGAGTTCCCAGGTTTTAACCTTAAAATTCTCTTCCATTGCATCTACCCAAACATCTTCATCCTGCAGGGTACAAACAACCCTGACATTAAGGCTCTCTTTAATTTCTCTTACAAGACCTAACAATAATGCATTAGAAAGATGTATGACATCGGGATTGCAATGATCCGCAATCCAGTCGATCAACCTGTCAAGCTCCTTTTTTTGCTCACCTTTTTCACCCAGTAGCATAGAGATGGTCATATCTTCCAATCCCCTTGGATTTGTTGATCCTGCCATGCGGGATGCAAGTTTCAAGGCAGGACCAGAATTGAGTAATCCATCCAGCCATGCAGGTGCTCTTCTCAAAATGGGGAAGGTGTGCTTCAGGTAAAGGCTTATGGCACCATAGAATACCGGGATATCCTCCAAATCATGTTCATCAGCAAAAATGGGAAGATACATGGGTATTTTGACCACTTCGGCCCCTGCATCCTTTAACCCAAGGTTATATTTGCTGTCTCTCAAACAGTTACCGCAATAGAAACTACCTCCTGATCCTGGGACAATATGGACTATCTGCATTTTAATATAGTGTTTTCAGAGAATCATCAATTACTGAAGCAATAAACATTTCCATCACCGGCTGTGACAATCAGCATTCCGTTAATCACTGCCGGATTGTGGGCAATGGGACTACCTATTTCATATGACCAATATTCTGTCCCATTTTCAAAATCCAGAATATAGAGCATGCCATCCATTGTAACAACAATCACCTTGTCTCTTACGATGAGGGGAGACGCATCGATCCGGCCTCCGGCATTGAAAGACCAAAGTAATGTGCCGTTTTCCTTATCAAAACATCTTATGAATTTATCCTGACCTCCAATTACGACACGGTCTTTGGTAAGTGAAGGTGAACCCAGTATGGGTAGATCGCTGGAAGGATTATCCCATTGCCATTTGATATTTCCGGTCCTGATATCAATACATGAAAATATACCATCATAATCTCCGGTAAAGGCCAGATCTCCCGAGACGGCCGTTGATCCGGCAATATAACTGGCTACTTGTATTTTACTCCTGATAGTTCCATTTTCCAGGTTCACAACATGCAGGTATCCGTCACACCCCCCAAAGAATGCTGCATCTTCACTGATGGCAGCACTTCCATTTACGAAATTCAATGATTCGTATTTCCAATCCAGTTTACCGGATTTTGCATCGACGCAATGGAGAAAATAATCGTAACTCCCAACGACCAGGTAGGGATTATCCTTTCTGGAAAAATGGTTGGCAGATCCCATGATTTGATTGTCTGCATGGTAGGTCCATGATAACTCTCCACTTTCAGCATCCAATGCAAGTAATTTGCCGCTCAAATTCCCAACATAGACCATGTTATTCATATAAAGAGCAGGAGCTTCGATGGAGTTGTCTGTTTGGTACTGCCATTTAAGATTTCCGTCCAGGTCCAATGCATAAATCAATCCGTCAACAGAACTGAGAAAAATGGTCATGTTGCCAATTACCGGAGCTGCAATAATGGCATCAGAGGTTTGATATGTCCATTTCAAATTCATTGGTGTGCTGATATTGGCCCCGCTCGATCCTGCCAGATCAGGACTACCTCTGAAAATTGGCCATGCGTCATTATTTTGTCCAAAACATTGGCCAGTTATTACCAGCAGAGCCCATATCAATATCAGTCGATTAATATCTTTCATTTTCGAATAGTTCAAGGGCACCTGTAGGACACATTTCAGCACATTGTATTGCTGTTTCTTCAAGCAATTTGAGCTTAGAATCATCAAAAGGGACTTCTATTTCCACATCGAATCCTTTACCAATGTAGGCCAATCCCAGGTCATCCTGTTGCATTGATGTGATCTTAACGCAAATTCCGCATTTGATACATTTTTCCGGCTCATACACGACCGGCTTGTTTCTGAAGATCTTTCGGATTGGGGCCCTGGTTTTAGGGAAAAACCTTCTCTGATTGACTCTATACATGTCAGATAAAGTTCTTAGCATGCAATCATCCTTGGCCCTGCAATCGCAATGCATGCATCTGGCTGCTTCGCTTTTTACTTCATCAAGCGTGAAACCCTCATCACCAGCAGTTTCTATCCTGGGGTAGTCATCGGCTTCTGCCATGAAGGCTTCGTGATCTTCTTCATACATGCGCCCAAATCGGGATGTAAACATGCGGATATCGCCTTTGACTGGTTTATTTTTTTGAAACTGGTCCATAGCAATGGCTGCTTCCTTACCATGAGCTACAGCCCTAATCGCAACCCTGCCGGGCTTAATGGCACTACCAATAGCAAATACTCCCTCGAGATTCGATCGGTGAGTAAGTCTTTCAACAATAAAGGAACGATGTCTTTTATCCAACCCATCAAAATCTGCGTTGTCCTCTCCGGTAGCGACAATAACGCCATCAAATTCCTTTCTGATCGTCTCAAGTTCATCTTTTTGGAGTTCCCTGCCCATTTCAAAAACAGCACCCATCTGTCTAATGATTTCAATTTCTTCATCAAGTACATCCTTCGGCAGGCGTTCATCCGGAACGGCATATCTTAATGCGCCACCGGCAAGGGAATTTTTATCAAAAAGGACACACTGATATCCTTTTTGGAGCAGGAAGTAAGCAGCGGACAAGCCAGCCGGACCAGCTCCTATGATAGCTATTCTCTTTCCATTCAATTTCTTCCTGTCCGGTAAATAAGGTGCCAGTTTTTGAAGGTCATGATCTGCAGCATACCTTTTCAGCAGGCATATGGAAACCGGCAGATCAATATTCCTCCTTCTGCATGCTCTTTCACAGGGGGCAGGACATATTCTTCCCAGGACCGCCGGAAGTGCTATATCTTTTTTCACAACCATTAAAGCCTCATCAAACTTTCCGGCTGCCAGAAGCCTGTTCATCTCTGGTATGTCCATCTTGGCCGGACATCCGGTTTGACAGGGGGCGTTACACTCACCTACATGATCACTTAACAGCAATTCAAGGGCTGTTTTCCTTGCTTCAACTACTTCCTCATCATTTGATATGATGTCCATGCCATCGGCTACAATGGTGCTGCATGAAGGAATGAGCTTGTTTGTTTGAAGGTCCTTCACCATGCATACCATACAGGTTGGAAAATGCTCTGTCCCTTTCAGATAGCACATTGTAGGCACTTCAATACCTTCTTTTTCGAGCACATCAAGTACTGTTATGCCATTTTCGACATTCCTCTTATTTCCATTTATTTCTACTCTTACCTCCATGTTGTCAACTTACCAGGACGGCATCTTCCGGACATATCTGTTTACAACCATCACACTTGATACATAGCTCCTGATCAATGGTATGTATTTCATACGGTACAAACGGTATGGCATCTACCGGACAATTCTGGGCACATTTGGTGCAGCCGATACAATTGTCATTAATGGTGTATGTAATCAGGTCCTGACATTTACCGGACGGACATACACCACGGATATGGGCTTCATACTCATCCCTGAAATATCTGATCGTGGACAGGACCGGATTCGGAGCTGTCTGCCCCAGTCCGCAAAGACTACCATTGGTGATCGATTGAGCTAATCTTTCCAGTTCTTCCAGAGCCCGGAAAGTTCCCTGACCTGAACAAATGGAATTAAGGATATCCAACATCCTTTTGGTGCCAATCCTGCAAAAAGTACATTTTCCACAGGATTCCATTTGTGTAAAAGACAGAAAGAATCGGGCAATATCAACCATACAGTCCGTTTCATCCAGTACCAGCAAGCCGCCAGATCCCATTATGGCACCTATTTCCTTCAAAGATTGATAATCTATGGGGGTATCAATCAACCAGGAAGGCACGCATCCACCCGAGGGACCTCCGATTTGAACAGCTTTAAGGTTCTTGTCATCGGCAACCCCACCGCCAATGTCTTCGATGATCTCTCTGATTGTAATTCCCATGGGTACCTCAATCAGGCCTCCACGGTTTATTTTCCCGGCCAAAGAAAAAACCTTGGTACCCTTCGAATTTGGAGTTCCGAGCTTATTGTAATTATCGCCTTCATCCCTGATGATATAAGGGATGGTTGCAAATGTTTCCACATTATTAACTAAAGTGGGATAACCCCAAAGTCCCTTTTCAACAGGGTAGGGAGGCCTTAATCGGGGAAAGCCCCTGTTTCCTTCAATAGAGGCTATCAGAGCAGTTTCTTCCCCACAAATAAAAGCGCCAGCCCCTTCAAAAATCTCAATGTCAAAACATAAACCGGACCCCAATATATTTTCTCCGAGATAATCCTGTTCCCGGCAAATTCTCAACGCTTCCTTTATCCTGTTTACCGCCAGCTGGTATTCTGCCCGTATGTAGAAATAGCCTTTTTTTACCTGCGTTGCATAGGCGGCGATGATCATTCCTTCGATAATACGGTACGGGTATGACTCAAGCAGCATACGATCCATAAAAGCACCGGGATCACCCTCGTCTCCATTGCAAATGATATATTTTGTGGCATTGGTCTGATTCTTCAGCTTTTCCCATTTTTCCCAGGTTGGGTAACCAGCTCCTCCGCGACCCCGTAGTCCACTGCCTTTCACTTTATTGATTATGTCTTGCTGTGAAATACTACTTAAAACAGATTCCAGCGCCTTAAATCCATGGTGATGCCTGTATTCATCAATATCGAGCGGATCAATAGCGCCTCTGAACTCAGTAGTAATGGGTTTCTGTTTTCCAAGGAATGATGTGACATGTTTTTCCCTGATTTGCAGGTGATGCTGACTGATCCCATCCCAGTTCTTATCTGTCTGAATATCAGTCATTAAATCATAAACAGATGAACTTAATTTTTGCCATAATCCCTGTGGTCTGAAATGCTTATTGATGATCAGGCTAACGTCTTCAGTCCGAACTTTTGAGTATAGCGTCGGTTCTTTCCCTTTTGGAATAACTTCAACCAGGGGTACCTGATGACACATACCCACACAACCTACTCTTTTCATTCGTACGTTCAGATCCTTTTCAATTACAGCCGAATGAATAGAATCGCGAACAGCTTCACTACCACTAGCGACACAACATGATCCCAGACCCACGCGGATCTCTCCCTGGATTTTCCTCGTGTTGTTCAGGATAGAGGATTTTTGTTTTGAATTGCTTTGTTTCAATTCAAAGGATTTAAGGATCCTGTTTACACCTTCCACGTCTACATGTCCATAGGTAGTATCCTCTATCTGAACAACAGGTGCCAGCGTACAGCAACCGAGACAATTCACCTTATCGAGGGTATATATACCTTTAGGATCAGTTTGATTACCGGGTTCAAGTTGCAATGACCGGGTAAAAGCATCATACACCAGTCCTGATCTTTTCACATGACAAGCCGTTCCTGTACACACCTTGATGATATGTTTTCCGGTAGGCTGAAATCTGAATTGGGAATAGAAACTTGCTACACCCATCACCTGAGCTGGTGTAATTCCAGTCCGGCGACAGACCTCTTTCAGGACATCAGCAGGGAGATAATGGAAATGGTCCTGTAGCCCCTGTAAAAGGGGAATTACATTCTTCTTATCCGAACCACATTCACGGATAATATTATCAATTGCTATGTGATTTTCTGCCGTCATTTAGCTCCCAATACAATATAGGTGGTCATTTCCCCTGATGTATATCCTGCCCTCGGAAAATGCCGGGGTGGAAACTGTGCCTGCTCCCAATTCCGGATCATTTATTAATTCCATTGTCCTGCTGACGGAGAAAATGTACATCTTACCGCTTCTGTCCAGAAAGTAAATCTTGCCATCAACGATGATAGGTGAAGCATAGAAACCCCGATCACATTCGTACTCCCATAATATATCTCCACTCTTACCATCATAGCATACAATCACTCCATAACTTGTGCTTATGAACAACAATCCCTGAGTAGCTACAGGACTTGAAACCTCAGGAAGATATTCATTACTTTCCCACAATAATTTTGGTGGATCTCCAGGCTCCAATGCTGTAAGCTTTGCATATTCATTGGCGGAGAACAGGATCCCATTATCATAAGCAGGAGAGGGGCCGATCTCACCGGATAGACAATCAACTGACCACAACTTTTTCCCGTCTTCCGGATCATATGCCGATATATCAGGGCTTGACGCCAGGATCAACTCATGGTGATCACCCACGTTGATCAAAATCGGTGAAGCCCATGATATTGTTGAAGATCTGAGTGTTTCCCATAATTGTTCACCTGAATGCACATCCGCGGCGAACACTTTCCCTTCCTGGTTAGTATCAAATTGTATTAAAAGAAAATCTTTCCATACCAGGAGTGAAGAAGAGTGCCCATAATGATTGTCAGGTATTCCGATGTTTTTGGACCATATCTTGTTTCCGTCCATGTCCAGACAGATCAAATCACCTGTTGCATAAATAGCAAAGACATACCTGCCATCAGTAGTTGCAGTGGGTGCAGCAAAACCTGTGTCTTCAGTCGGCTTTATAGTTCCCGTTGGACGGGGGATTCCGGTCACCTTGTGTTCCCATAGCAACTGGCCTGTATGGGCGTCAAAACAATAAATCGATTCATTTTCTTCATCAGCTCCCGTCAGAAAAAGTAATTGATCCCAGTATACAGGCGAACTGTAGCCAGGTAATGAAATGGGGGCTTTCCAGAGGATGCGATTACCTGATGCACCGTCCCAGTCTGTCGGGATATCTTTGTGATAGGATATCCCCAGGCCAAATGGACCCCTGAAAGATGGATAATTCTTTATGATTTCATCTATGGTGGGAGGAGCTAATAGATCAGATTCACCGGTTTCGGCAGTGACCACGGCCATGTCCTTTTTATCACTCTCCACTAATACCGGATCCGTTACAGGTTGATCGCTTGTCTCATCCCTATTGATTATGACTTCTGTTTCTGTGGTGTCAGTTTCAGGAATTGAAGCAGTGGTGACTGCCTCATCAGGATTGGGTATGATTTGCGTTGTTGGAACACTTTCCTCCTGATTAAGTGAATCAGATGTCCTGTATACAGACAAATGATTTATGGTCAGAAAAGAAGCTATAAGTGCCAGTCCGAACACCAACATAACTGTATATATGATCCATTGTCTTGAAATGAATAATTCAATGTCGAGACTTGCTTCATGTTCATCCGGTTTGATAATTTCTGCTTTTGATGCGTAATAAACCCGTAATGCAATCACTGTGATAACGATACCCGCCACCAGCAAGTAGGATCCTGATCTGATTTGCCACCGGTTCGTGAAGTAGGCGTTTCGCGCCATAAGATCCAGGTTCCTGATTTCATGTTTCAGTTCCTCATTGCTGGTATCTTCCTGTAGTCTTTCAACCAGGGATTTCAATGCTTCACTTTCCAGGGGATCACTTGACACCAATTGCCAATAATTAAGGAGCATTATCGATGAGATGATAATCGAGAATATACCTGCAATGTAGGCGGTACGTAATGCCAGTATCTTTTTATCCTCGTTCCTCATTTATCTGTTTCATAATGGCTTCAAAATCCGGTTTTCCAACAGGACAATAGTCCATACACCGACCGCAACTCACACAATTACCTTTATCAGGCTCCCAGTCAATCCTGTGGCGAAAGATGGTTTTCCTGGTAAATAATATGCCGAATATGAGGCCCAAAAAACCTCCTAAAATCCAACCTCCGGTATGAAACTGCTTTCTGATGAAGGCCGCTTCCGTGACCAGTTCATCCATGGTTTTACCTTTGGCAAGGAATGTCTGAATATCAATATGATCCAGATCTTCCTTCAACTCCGGCTGTGTGATCAGTAATTCAGCTAACTGTACGGTGCGATTTCCTTTTGAAAGGAAGACGTGTGCACTGGAAAAAATATACCCTCCCAGGAATATCCAAAGCGGTATTAGGAGCATCGAAACCATTAATCGGTTTACGTCTTTTCTTTCTGAAACCGGTTCAATTGCTGGTTCCTTAATGGCATCCATTGGGCAAGAATGTTCACACAACTTGCAATCAACGCAATCCTCGGGAGTAATGGTAAGATGTCTTTTTGAAACTGCTGACATCCAGCCAAGTAAAACACCATAAGGGCATAAAAATCTGCAATAAGGCCTTCCCACGAACATTCCAATGATCAGAAAACTGCCACCCAGAATAAACATGTTAAAACTCGCATCCAATCTGAAAATACCGACAAACGGGTCATACCGGCAGATGATGAAATCCGTCAATGTGGTTGCATATAAGATGGCAAGACCGAGGTAGATATAAGGAAGAAGTCCCAACGCCTTCCTGATACCAAGGGGTAATGAAATGGGTTTGATGATGAGCAAGTCCTGGATAATTCCAAGAGGACAGGCTCCCCCGCAGAATACACGTCCGGCAAAAAGAGCAAAAAGAAGCGGGACCATGAAAAACGCAAGCGTTGAAATTGAAATGACATAGTTTGGATCAGCAAGCGCCAGAGCAACATTTTGAATGGCACCTATGGAACAAATACATCCTTCTCTGTAAAAGCCAAAGTAGGCAAGTGAAAAAATGGATATGTACAGGATCGCCCGGCGGGATCTTTTTTTGAGGACAAAGAATGTGGTCAATGAAAGTACAATCAGCAGTACAAAAACATCTATGTACTCGAAAACACCGTGTTCAGGTTCCGGTAAGGAAAGGGAGGGAGCCTGGTGTTCATTCTCAAACTCAGGCCTGGGAAACCGCTGCTGAGCCTGTACTGCCAGGGAAATACACAAGGTTGAAAAAACAGACAATATTTTGAATAATCCGGTCTTCAAGAATTTAAGATCTAAGTTTTGACAAAATCTCCCTTTACCTTGTACGGTTCACTAGCGGGTACCCTGACGATGGCATCTGAGGGACACATCCTGGCAATTGCACACTGGTTACAATTTGCACAGAGGTCCTGTTTAATCTGGAGGTGAAGGGATCCATTGCCGAAGGCAGAACATCCTTTGACACATTTGGCACATCCGATACACAGGTTCTCATCGATGGTATATTCAAAGAATGGTTCCTCAACAAAGCTCCTTTTTATGGCGGATGACGGACATAACTGGTTCTCCGCCCCGGTGTGCAGGTCCATCACTCCGGGTTTGAAATACCCACCGCACAGGTCACAGTACCCGCACAGGTCGAATGCATGCACACATTTCACTGCCGATGGAGCCAGGACACATTCATCTGCACATCGACCGCATTGTATACATTCAAAAGGATCGATTTGCCAGACGTATTCCTCAGCTTTGGACTTATTAGTGAGTAGGCCGCCTACGCCTCCGAGCCCAAGGACGAGACCAAATCGTGTTGAACTTTGAATAAAATCCCGTCTTTTGATGGATCTATTTTCCTTTTCCTTTTTCATGGTCATCCAAGTTTACTATGCTTGCGATACTGCATGATTTATTCTGACTGCAACGCTTACAATATGGATTTATAAAGCAATCGTTCGGATCGCCTATTCTACGGCGATACAAGAGCAGACCTGAAATCCCCGTTAATCCGCCGGCCATCAGCCACCGACCACTTCCGATGATAAATTTTCTTCTATCCATTGCTTTTACGTTCAAATTTTCTGATCATATTCCTTGAGATATCCAGCGCATATATCCTGTCATTTTCATCAACCGTAAGATCCGGTGGTTCCGAATTGAAATTAAAATCATCCGGTGTGGCAACAACACTTTCCAATTCACCCTGAGAAGTGTACACTTTAATCCTGACCACCCCCTTTTCGCTTGTGACGAAGGAACCATCGCTCAGCATTGTAAACTGGGCTGGATTACAACAGCCTATAAATCCATTGAGGTTAAAAGACGGTTCCCCCCAATAGGAGATAAGTGTTCCATTGCCTGAATAGTTTTCAAGGTTTTGAATGCCAGTATTGGCCACCCAGAGCTGTTCATTTTTACCAACGGCAACATCAAAATATGGACTGGGAACAATGAAGCCTTTCTCACGATCTACTCTGCCAGTGCCGTCGAAAGAATTGATTTTTTTACCCTCATGGTTGAATATGTGAACACCCGGTCCTCCGGCATCAGCTATAATAACCGTGTTTTGCCTGAATGTAATTGAGGTTATATAGGCTGTAGAGTCAGTGATTTCCCATGAATCTATCAGTGGACCACTATTCTCATAGACTTTGATGCGATTTTTACAACCAAGAAATATTTTTCCATCCGGAGAAAACGAGATACTGGTTATCCAATCATCCACAGGTTTATTGAAGTATTCTCTTCCGGTTGTGTCGATCACCTGAAAATGATCTTTGTAGCCTATAACAAGAAGTCCTTTCTGATAATCAATGGCCCTAGGTTCGGGAATATTAGTGTTTATTCGTTTTGTCTCACGGTATTTGATCCATGATGGATCAACTTCTCTATACCTGTTTAGATCATAGGCATACGGATTCTTTTGATCCTGCTCATCGATAAAGATATCGCCAAGGATGATGTATCCTATTATCAGGCCAAAGAGTATTAAAACCGTATATATCAGATACATTTTCATGGCATAGTCAGGATACTTTACGTATATCCAGGCATATCATTTTTTGGTCATCCCTTATCAATAAATATCCATCTGCAATGGCCATGGGTGCCCATGCATCATGACCTTCAAATACTTTGAGTTGGTCAAGTAAAATGAACTCAGTTTTACTCGGCTGAACAATGGATAATGTACCGTCATCACTCAGGATGTAAAACTTGCCATCAGCAATCATGTATGGCCCCAAACCATATCGATTTGTTTTACCACTGGACCAGACGATGTCTCTAAAATCATCCGGATTTACACATACAAATTGATTACGTAAAGCGCCGGCATCTTTCGGCAGAATACCGTAGATCAAATCATCATACATGATTGGAGTTTGCATTTCAGATGCAAGTCCTTCGTTGGGTTTAAAATCATATAGCAATTCGATATTGAAGCCTCCAATTAATTCCGATACCTGGAATACCATGCTACCGGCTCCATATCCCGCAGTAAGAAAGATCTTTCCATCCGGCAGACAGATAGGGGAGGGAGCTACCACAGAGCATCCCCATTTTAATGATTCCCACAAAACCTTTCCGGCATCAGGTCCTTCTGCGGATATGCCTACAACGCCGCCTACAGCGCTGTATACGTACATTTTTGTTCCTTTAAATTCCCATGGCATGATGGAGGAGTGGGACATTTTCAACCCATTTTTATTTGGGGTTTCCCACAATATTTCGCCTGTTTTACAATCCACTGCTATCAGGAGGGCTTTACCACCTGTTGCAATGATGGCTCTGTCATCATCTATTAGCGGACACTGTCCCGTATACCACAAAGGGATTTGTGTCTCAAACTGTTTTTCTACGTCAAGACTCCAAAGCAAATCACCTGTAGCCCGATCCAGGCACATTATATGCGATCGTGGGCCGATGGTCAGAATGTATTTTTCGGTGATGGCAGGAATGGTTCGGGACATTCCATGGTTTCTCTTGACATTTACTTTATACCACCGTCTCCATAATTCACTACCATCTTCAAGGGAGAAACATCGTAGCATGTCAGCTTTGATTTCCTCATCATAGTCAAGGACATAAACCCTTCCTTTGTATATTGAAGGAGCTGCGTGGCCTTCACCAAGATCAACGGACCAACGGATTTGTGGGTCTTCACCATTGAAGCGATCAACCAGACTGGTTCCGGTTTTCCTTATATTGTCATAATCAACTCCTCTGAAACGTGGCCATGTTTCAGTTAGTGCCGTTTCATGCGAGATGAACCGTTGAAAATATTCTCCTATATTGATATCATCAATAGATCTATCTGCTTTTTCAACTCGATTATCCATACCTGGCTCACTCAAATTGATCTCAACCCGCGGGCTTGAGAAATTCCACCATAGGAGTGCCAGTACGAAACCAACAGAAGTGATGGAAAGCAGTATATTGGTTGAAATCTTCACTTTTGAATCATATCATTATCCTTTTATTTGATAGGCCATCAGTGAAGATCCGTGTCGAATGTAGAGTACCCCATCCTTGATCACAGGGTGTGCCCAATGGGGTCCATCTCCGTTGGTTATTCTGAATTCACTAACGACATCGAAATTTTTTCTATTTGGCAGTACAAGGCCAACGGCTCCACGACGTTCATCATAACAGTATATCATGTTATCAGCAGTAATAATCGAACCTTTACTTTTTCCGCCTGCCCATGAATTTTCGTAAAGCGTTCTACCTGAATTCCAATCAACCGCGACCCATTTACCCTGACTGTTACTGATCCAGTTGGATCCATAGATCACCCCATTGACGAGTACAAAACCTCCGTGATGGGTGTCAATGTCATTATTCCGCCACAACACCTGTACCCCTGTAAGATCATGATTAAGCTGTAGCTTGAAAGAACCTATGTTATACCCTTGACATATAAATAATTGACCATCTTTATATAAAGGAGTATTAGGAGAAATTTTGTACGTCGCACTTTGTCCCCAATCACTGAAGATCCATTCTATTTTTCCATCGTCCGGGTTGACACCCAATACCTGGTGTTCTGTCATTCCAATGATCTGCTTTTTCCCATTATAGTTGATCAAGGTAGGAGAAACATAACTGCTTCTGTTCCGCAGCGAGTGGCTTTTCCAGACAAGGTCTCCTGTTTTCGCGTTGAGGGCGACAATGGTGGTCTGATTCCCACCCGGAGAATAAATAACTTTGTCATCATACACCAATGGAGATTCCGCAGTACCCCACGTAGAGGGTCTCCGATCAAAAACTTTACCTCCATCTAGCTGCCATACAATTTGCCCATTCTCAGTATCAAGACAAACAATTTGACCTCCTCCGCTAATGACATAAGCCCTGTTGCCATCTATGGTGGGTGTGGTTCTGGTTCCAGGATAGGATCTGTCCCAGGAGGATCCATATGTGATGGCGTAGATCTTCTTTCCATCCAGGGAATAGGCAGAAAATATTTCTTGTGATCTATTCTTTTTTAAACCCGTGATGAAAATCCGATTGTCGGTAATAACCGGACTGGAATATCCCGATCCGGCATCATGGGTTACCCACAATAATCTGGGCCCTTCTTCCGGCCAGGTTTTTAACAATCCACTTTCGGGATAAACACCGTTCCGGTGAGGTCCACGCCAGCCATTAGGAGATTGGGCCGTGATATGCGATATGACCAGTAAAGAAAGCGCACGCAAAAACAGGCGTAAAGATTGTCTCTTCATTGTGTTGGTCTTTCAATTTTTAATGGTCTCTTACCACCATATCAAACATTTGGACGAATCGGATCGATTTGCTGATCATTCGAGCAATGTTGATATCAATGACATCGTATGCCATTCTACAAAAACCCATAATAAAACTAGATTTTACAATAATTCGGTTGCATGACAGGCATCAAGTGGTTTGGTGATACTAGTCAGGTTATCAATTGGTTATCTTAGCATTAATCAAAATGTTTTGATAGCTGATTCTTGATTAAGTGCGCTGGCTCAAGTCCAACAACATAATCGGCAGTCAAAGCTAAGATTAATTCAACTTTACCATATTCAGAAATTAGTGGAACACAATACCAGTGTAATACTTCTAAATAATCAATCCCAGTATTGCAATTTCTTTGCAATAAATTCTATTATTAATGTCTTTTAGTCTTATGAACTAATTATCCCGAATATCATAAACCATCAAAAATTCACCATGACCTGACATGATGGTGTCAGGCTTTTTTTCTGTGAAATCAAAATACATTTTGGATTTTCACAGAAAAAAGCCAGTAACTCACGAAGTGAATTCGGGCCTGAATCGGTGTAAGCTTCCCTCAATTGGACTCGTCGATCCCGATTTCAATCGGGAGAGGCAATTCCTGCTCCGTCACGGCTGATAATCAGGCAGTTACAAAATTGTGACTGCCTTTTTTGTTATCAATTTTCGAGTGGTGTTAAGTTTTGGTGTTAAGTTCAGTGACGAATAGTAATTAAAGTTGTATTAATAGTACTGTTTGTTTCACATTCCTATACAGAAAGTGAAGTAAAACTGTAATTTACTAATAATCAGGAGGATAGGTTGTAGAATTTACCAACAAGTAACAAGTAGGTAACAAAATGGTGCCGTGGGCAAAACATTAAATTCTATTGTAATCTTTGTTTGGTGGAGACTTTGCATCGACGCTCAGAGAATCTAAGGGAAATATATGCTGAACGATTCCAGTACCATTTCAAAAAATCGAAATCAAATAAATAGCCTGTAACTGGCATTTAAAAGGGATGCGAGTGATCATTGGCGTTGTAACTTGTCATCTATTTCTGTCACCAAGTAGATGTAGAAGTGAGTCTCGTTCTTGAGTCAGATCTACATTTTGATTCTTTAAACTTTGGTTTTCATCTAGCCACTTAATTTTTTCATTGGAATAGGTGTCTTTACCTTGTTCGTAACCATTTTGCCAGCCGGTATCATATCGGAATTGATTTGATTGATCTGCCGTATACCACAAAGTGGATAGTGCTATTATAACAAGAAGTTGAACTCCCATAATCCAGTTGGTTACCGGATGGTTAAATGCTGCAGAAACGCCTTTGCGAATTTCATGTTTTTTCAAAATCCTTCCATTATTATCTAATTGATCTAATGTCAATTGCCGACCAACATGAGCTGTGAGGATTACTTGCCAGTTGTCGGAATCCAATAGATGAATAATGTCATCAGCAGTTAAGTTATTTATAAGCTGGATCTGCATTTGATTGTCGCATCCAAGCTCGTTCCAATAAGGCCTTATATCGTAATGTTTGAACTTAGATTCAAGATGTTCTTTAGTTTTCCAAACGACTGTTTTGATATCAGGTAGAGCTATGGATGTATTTTTATCAATAGTCTCAATGTGAACTGGACCTTCATCAGGACCTTCCATACTTGTTATTGGAAGTTCCTCTTTGTCAATTGCTACTTTTATTGGTTTGAACCAATTGTTAAGTCTTCGAACTGAATCACTAAAGTTTTTGATAATACTTACTTCCCTCGGACCCTGCGATCCTTTTACATCATTTATTGCACGAAATATAAGTGAAAATTGGTCTTTTCCGCCAGTTGGCTTCATTTGGAAAGTAAATTCCGGATATTTGGTAAAACGATATATGAGAGTATTGTAGCCATATTTTACCCTTTCAAGGTATTGTGCATGTTTCTTATAAAATTCATCAACTCGCAGGATTTCATCACCATTGAGACATACAGTTGCAGGAAATTTGGTCAGGGGAGAACCATTATATTTTTCTGCTACTCCATGGATCCATTTTTTCAAGAAGATCATGGCATCATGAAAATGTTTGCCTTTGTCGAAGTTTAAAGTTCTTCCATAACCATCCAAACCGGTAATCACAATGTCATTGTGCTCACGGCAAACGATCCTAAGAACAATTTTTTTCTCATGCTTTGCTCTAAATATGTATTCGGAATTTCTCTGGCGATTGTCCAACAGGAAATAGTCTTCATAAATTGCATGAAGCGCTTTGATCTCTTTATGATTTTCTGGAGTAAAATCCATGATTTTACAAAAGTCGAAAAAACATTTGATTATGGTCACAAATGTTACATATTATGATCGAATAAGAGAACAGAAAACTAAGGTGTATCTAGGAAGGACTTATACACTTCCCTTAAAAATATCGGTGCAATTGCAATGATTATTCAAGGTGAATATGAGTTTGTGACGAATTTATTATTGAACTTTTTAAGAATTGCACCTCTTAAGCGAAACTCCTGAACCGAGAATAATTCTCGAGTGGTATAGGTAGGAAAGCCTTCATGGGGGTTTTGATTCGTTATGCATTCTCTTTGAAGGGAAGAAAAGAAAGTAAAATGGAACTTAGATGAAGAACTATTCCACTCCCTCGCCAAAAATCGAAATCATTCCAGTAGCCTCAAACAGGAATTGAAAAAGATGTTTGGTGATGATTGATCTATATTAGATGTAGTCTTTATGACGGTCAGAGTCCGGAAATCATCGAGTCAGTGTTGCAGAGCTGAGTTTATATCCTTCATACAAGGATCAAATTCTTGATCGGCTCGAATCCATAGTCTACTTTTCTCATTGAAAAACGCCGGGAACCGGACGGAGTTGTCTAGATCATTAATATCCAGCGTGTTAAGTTTCTTGTTGGACTTGTCGTGTTTATCTGGTTTTTTTAGAGGATTGTCAAAATATGCACTTTTTTTCTTTGCTGCACAAAGCAGATCCGGAGAGACCCAATGTCGAAATGCATACGATCTTTTATCAGGATAGTAGGTGACTATCGCCATTCTTTTAATTGGTATGATTTTTCCATTGAGGTCCCAACTTCTAGCTTTGATCCAGTACGCACGATTTTCATAATAACCCCATTTTCTATATTGAAAATTTCCTATTGGTTTAACTTCACTTTTAAATCTTTCCACCATGTCCGTAATCAGGATTTCGTAGTAATCTAAGTTGATTATTCCATCATAATGCATCATCCATAGAAAGCTCAGTTCTTTATCGCCAAACAGACTCTTTTGGTGCAAATTGCCGTTCACTCGTTTAACCATACTATTAAAATCATTCCATAAACTTTTCACAAAGCTAATGGACTCTGACTCACCAGCAGGGCCATAATTGGAGTAACGTCTTGTAATATCTCCAGTCAATTTGACAGTGCCGGTGAAAAATGCTTTCGTCATGTCTTTATTTTCTAGAAACTTTCTCAACATCCAATATGAGGATTTTGTTATGAGCTTATTAGCAAGTAATCTTCCGGCATGTCCCGCGAGGTAAGTCGACAAATGCGGTATTCCAAAACCCATGGCAACGTCAAGCAAAACAGCACCTAATCTTGCATTCGCTCTTTCTAAGGATTTGTATTTGGAGATTACCAATCCCGCAGCGAACTGAAAATTTCTAGCACTTGCAGCTAATCCTGATTTTGTTTGATTCACAATATTCTCTCGCGATTCATCAATTATTTTAAACCACGGAATAGAATTGCATTGAACTTGCTTAGTGGCGTTACAAACTTTCTGTTGTAAAACATGCGTCAACTCATGCGCTAACAAATGCCTCCCAGAAGAAGAATTAGGATTATATTTTCCATGATTAAAATGGATATCATTTCCATGCGTAAATGCTCGTGCACCTACTGCCTGATTCATTTGGATGGCGTTGTTATCCGTGTGTACCCGAACACCGCTGAAATCAGCCCCAAATCTCGATTCCATAAATCCCCGGGTATCATCCGGTAATTTTTGTCCACCGCCTTTACTCGAGTTGAGTTTGGATTCGAATGATGGGGAGGTACTTCCTTCTCCATTTTCATTTCGTTGAATGCCCTGATTGGCTTTAGGTTGAATAGGTTCCTCCTGTTCTATTGGAGGTGCTTCTCTTTGCATGAACTTTGGTTGAATCGGCTCTTCCTGTTCTTCCGGTAGTGACTGTCGTTGAATTAATTTGGGTTGTATCGGTTCTTCTTGTTCCTCTGGAAAGGCTTGTCTTTGGACCAGGGGGGTGATCTGACCAGCAAGTGGTTTTTGCTGTGTTTCTTCCTCAGCACAGGGATGACACTTTCGCTGAATGGGAACTTCAGATGCTGGCATAGACATGACCTTGTCAGCCATGGCATCGGCTTCTCTTTCGTATGGGTCGTCAGGAGCTCCGATCTTCAGTTTGGGTTGGATCAGAGGCTTTTTTGAGGAATGGGATATTCCATTTCTTGATTTTGGTGTTATGAGTGATACCTTTTCACCTGATGTTTTTACCGTAGTCATCATCTATTCAAGTTACAGTTTTTCCTGCTTTTAATAGTTCTTTTCGGATACCGGTTTGCATGTCTTTTATGACTATTTCATCCGAATTTCGTTTCAGCGCCTCTAGTGATGCATACCTCACCACATTGATAATGGACCCGCCGGCCAGTTCATGATCGCTGGCTAATTGTTCCAGGTGAATATCATCCGCGAGGTGTGAATGACTGGAGAAGCTGTTCTCCCAAAGTTGTAGCCGTTCACTAGATGAGGGCATGGGAAAATGAATGATGGACTGGAAGCGACGGGTAAAGGCGTCATCCAGGTTGCTGCGCATGTTACTGGCCAGGAGGATCACTCCAGGAAAATCTTCTATACGCTGTAGGAGGTAAGACACCTCTTGGTTGGCGTAGCGATCGTGGGCATTATTGACCTGGGTACGTTTGCCGAATAAGGCATCAGCCTCATCGAAGAAGAGGATCCAGTCCTTGTTTTCGGCATGATCGAAGATCTTCGCCAGGTTTTTTTCCGTTTCCCCTATGTATTTGGAAACTACTTTGGAAAGATCCACACGGTATACCTCTTTTCGGGCAACTTTTCCCAGCAGGGTGGCGGTGAGGGTCTTTCCCGTTCCCGGTGGTCCATGAAACAGGGCTCGGTAGCCCGGTTTGATCCGGCCCTTCATTTCCCAGTCATACAACAATTCATCCCCATGTTGAATCCAGGTGATGATCTCCTCGATGGCCTCACACGTCTGCGAATTCAACACCAAATCCTTCCAGTTAAGTTCTGTCGTGATGAGGTGGGCCGGAATGTCGAGGCTATATTGATTGGATGGGCGTTGTATGTCCAAAATTTGATCCAATAAGTATTCATTGACCTTCAGTAATCCGGATAAGAACGGAGCCCTTTCATTATTCCTTTCCAGTTGCAGGATATTCCTGACCGAGAAGGCATGGTCTTGGTTAAAGAGATAATGATATTGTAGGCGTTTTTGGACATCTTCACCGGCCAGTACGAATAAACAGGTTTCACCGGTAGGCAGGAATCCTTTGTGTGGATTTTCTACAGCCCCGCCAAACTCTGTAAATTCCTTGTCGTAGGTGCTGTTCTTGATCAGGAACTGATCCAGCAGCTGGGGCTGGACGTGCGGAATGAGTCCCAAAACCAGTACAAGTCGTTCTTCGAAGGTCAGATCCAGTCGCTTGAGTAGACTGGCATAAGATGACGAGCCCTGGACAGGTGGAGGTTTTACCTCCAGGATATCCTGATACTCACATTCATGGTCCCAATACAATTTCAGCCGGGTAGCCAGCACTTCACGGAACCACTCCAGGTCCCGGGACAGCAGATCTTTATCCATTGTTTGCTTCTTCGGAACCTGGTTTCCGGGTCGTTTCGAGATATTTTCTTTAGTGGTGCTGTCCATTTTTAATTAATTCCAGTCCACATGCAACAAATCCTTCATCCAGGGCAATTTGATCAATCCGATGCCCCATGGAAGCCTATCCAGAAGGATATCCCAGGTTTGTCGTTCGATCTTCAATCGCCAGCCATTTTCAACTTCACTTAAGAGACCTTCTCGATTGAAGAACGTCTCTCGAATGCTGTCCGAAGATGTATCACCAACCGCCTCCCAGTTTTTGATGAGGGATAGGATCACTTCATCAGCGGATGATTTCTCCCGATCGGACAGTTGTATATCACTGGGTACGGGTACATCGATATCCAGTCCGCACAGGACTTTGTTCAGGGCCATTTCGTATTCGTGACCACTTTCATTTCCAGTTCCCAGGTAATGCAGAAGGTGTATCCCACTAACAACCCTATCATCGTCCACGAATCGTGACTCACAGGTGAGCCCCAGGTGTTCGAAATAACTCTCCAGGAAAGGCCACAAGAGAATGATACCTCCATTGGAAACAATGATGTTATCAAAGTTTGTGGTGATTTGGTCCCTGCCAGTTAGTGGTGGTTTCTTTCCGGTATGATCAGCAACTTCGATGGTATCAGCTCTTGATGAAATACTACTTTCCCGAGGATCGGCGGGAGGTAGTCCTTCTTCAAACACACCGATCAGTTTTCGGTATAATGACCTTTGATTTTTAACTTTTTCAATCAGGTTCTGTCGAACAGAGTCAGGTGGCTGATCTATTTCATCTGCCACGATTGAAATTAGTCGCTTCATGACCTGGATTTCATCCTGATCCGTCTGTTGAAGGCCTAATCTAGGCAACACCACCTGCCAGAAACGGATCCGATCGAAAGTGCCACTGTCCAGGACTAACATTGAAGTTTCATATAATACATGAACAAGTTTGGAGATGTCTTTTCCAAATTGGAATTCACTAACTCGGACGAACTGCTCATCCGTCAGGTAATGGATCAGACGTAAGGCTGACCTTGGATATCGGCTCACCTTAACAGCAATATTGTAAATGGCTTCCTGGTTTTCTTTGAAAAGACTCGATATGACCTCTATCGGATCCCAATCCGAGGTAGTACCAATTGGGACGATTCCTTTCATTAGAAAGTGTTCCAGGGTCGTCAGATCATTTTGGTGCTGTGAGTCATGACCTGCTCCGTTAGGATTAACTTCAATCACCTGCTGGGAATTGCCTGATGATTGGTGCTGATAGCTATGAGATTGCGCTCGGTTAATTTTCTCCCTCAGGATGTGTGTAATCTCCTTGTTGAGCTGTTTTTCAAAATCCTCCTGCCATTGATCCCATTGGATCTCGCCCAGATCAAGACTTATCTTATCCAACAACATATTGCCCTGAATGGGTGGGAGATCAGACAAAGCCTGATCCACCATATCAGGTATCTTTTTCATACTCAATTGATGAAGCGTTGTCGAGAGGTCCGGGTCCCAGCACTTTCCGGAAAGGATCGGGTTGATGATTACCTTGTGAATGATATGGTGGTCGGATCCCCGCTTCATGATAGGGTCTCGAGGTTTTTGTTGGGCAGGATCACATGTACATTCTCCTCATCTATTATTTCCATCCGGGTAAATACCGTATCATTACTATAGCGGGTACAGAGTCCATATTTAGTTCCTTCGAACGTGTCCGGAATATTCAGTAGAAATTCACTACCTACCGTGTGAGGACTACTTTGTTTGAACCGAATATGTCCTTTGAATCGCTCCATCCGGAACAGGATCGATTTTCCTTTTAAATCAATTACCTTATTTTCGAGCACCTGTTCTACCTGGCCCTCCACCACATGAGTGATGATGGCAGTCCTATGGTGATTGCGATACAAGAACTGCCAGTAGTCTTCTCTGGACTGCCATAGGAATACCATACCAGCCTCTGCATATGGATCTGTATCCATAATTAACTGGACTTCCAGGGCTTCAGAAATCTGTGTCATAAGTTGATGAAACAACACTATTGTTCCTTCTCCCAGGCTTTTACGTCTACAATGTCCAATGTAGCGGGTTTGTCGAATGAAGTGATCATCATGATATATCCAATGCGGAACACCTGTATCAAGATCAGGGATTTCCCAATTAGGATTCTCTTCCAGTATTTCATATGATTTTTCGTTGGTGATGGGATTTTTGGGGGATTCGAAGGATTCGGTTTGATAAAAACTATTCAACACCGTAATGATCTCATTCAGATCTGAGGCTTGTTTCGTCCGGTCCATTTCAAAGTCAAACCTGGATTCCAGCCATGGATGGTAGGCCGCCTCGAATTTTTTCATGTCTTTTCTATCCACCCAATGAAAGAGTAGTGTAATATGGGCCGGGCTCTCCATATGAGCCGTTCGTTCAAAATAACTTTGAAACCTAGGATCTGCGAATCGTCCGATCCAATTGGGTAATATGAAGGTGATGATAGCGGAATAAGGATCTTCCTTCCATGGATGGTCTGAGCATCGCGGATCAGAGAAGATCTTTGGGAATTGGAGCTCTAACGGATTTCCGTCTTGGTCAGATAATCGTGCCGGAAGGAGCAATATGTTCTCAATTATGTGAAATCCTTCATTGCCCTTGTTTTTACCCAAATTGGACAGACTTCTTCTTTGAGGATCTTTGATCCCAAGTAGTGCGCGGATCCTTTTTTCCAGCCCCGATACATTGCTCGTGTCCCACAATTCATCTTGATGTGTGTAATTGAAGGCGTGCGAGCGATTGGCACTCAAATCCCGGTAGTTTCGGAGTAAAGCGAGTTTGTCAGCGATCACCTGATCTACCGGTTTGTCTCCTTCCAATCCACTATTGAGTATGGCCTGGTCCTCAAGATCCATGCCCAGTCTGGCCAGCAGGTGGTTGAGAAATCTGTTTTTGCGAAGGAGATATGCGTCCTCTGGTTCCTTCAGGGTGTTTGAGATCATCGATTCATCATAGAGGGCTGAAATGTCCGGAATGTCCTGCAACAATTGATGATAAAGGGTTTGGTGATGCCCTTCCTGGGGATTCAACAGATCACCGGTATGGGCCAGTTGAGCCAGGTAATTGGCCATCAATTGCTCGAACAAGAGCAGGTATCCTTTTAACTGTAGGGCTTGAGTTTGTCTTAATTCGGTTGCGGAGCCCGGAAGTCCCAGTTCTCCGATGCCGTAGTTCTGAGGGAAATCATTTTGAATGGTTACATAATCAGCCAATTCGTGGAAAGATCCGGTAGGGTAGGGCAAGGTCTGATTGAACATTGAAGCGTCCCATTTTCGGTGTGCTGCATTACGCGCATTATACCGATCGATAATGTCAACTATTTCCACCTTATAGGCCATGTCATTCTTATAAAAGGTGATGTGGCATTTGTGTGGGGCAATCCTTGGGGTGTAATTCCCAGAGGTATTCAATGGAATGCACCACCTTTGACCTCCCCTGAGCAATACCCCTCCCGGATAACTGGATACATCCAGGCTGCGGATGGCACGCACACCCCCCAGATCGGAAATGATATTGACCAGGTCCGAAATGTGAACGGCTTCTTTGATCGTGGAAAGGTCTTCATCTAGCAAAACACCATGTTCCAACAGGGTACCGGAATATATCCTTTCGATCGGAACACCATTTTTCAAATAGTTGGCCGCCGATTGAAAGGTGACCGGAGGAGAGAGAAAATGATTGACATGGTAAAAGATTTCCGTCAGGAGTACCTTCATATCCACTTCACCTTCGACCTCAATGTCGGCCACCAACCCGATTTCCTCGATTTTAACAGCCTCTACAGAAACGAAATCTTCGCACAGGTTTCGATGTTGATGGAGCTTGCGGATCACCCTATCCCGGATCTCATGGCATTTTTCAACCTTGGCATGATAGAGGTCCAGCATTGAAGGCTGCCCATTTTCTTCCTTTTGTAACAGGTCGATCACATACCTGGGAATGGTATCCCATGATTTGTATATAATGGTACTTTTCTCCTGGTGATTTACGATTGATCGTATAGATTCCGGAAGGAGAGAAGGATGGCTCCAATCGACTTCCGGATCGTCCCATCGGGGAAATTCTACTTCGAGAATGGTTCCGTTGTTGAATTTCCTGTAATGCCGGTTTTCGTTTAGATCACCGAGTTTAGGGTGTGCTTCCAACTCCAAAAGCACCTTGAATAACCCACTAAGTTTCAAAGGCACTTTTTGATCTGAGTCATCGTCCGGGGGTAGATGGGTTAATGATTGATTCGCCTGATCGTGGAAGATGTGGAACCCCGGATTGGTAACAGGAACCACCGAAGCATTTTTGACACCCTCACAGTCCAGTAGCAGCTTCCGGTAATCAGCAACAGTGATGGGATGTGAGGGCAACAATTCGTGTGGTGACGGCAATGGTTGATCCCGATTGCCAACAATGTCCTCCATAGGAAAGGAGGTACGATAATTCAGATCCAGGAGGGCATAACAAAGTTGTTCCAGGATGGTGATGCCAGGATCATGGGAGTTGTAATCGGTCCAGGTCTTGCCGGCTAGCTGTTCCAGGTGTTTGATCCCCTCTTTTCGAAGTTGGTCAAAGTCCAGCCTTCGATCATCTTCAAAATCGATTACCGGAATACCTTCTGCTGGTTCTTTAGAGATCATGACCATCTAACTAATACTTGATACAATACATGAGGGCTATATTTCGGGGACGGGTCTCACCAGCAGTTCGAGGTGTACCTCTTCCATCGGAGACAAAATGTGTAACTGCATAGTTGTCGGGATAAGTTCTCCCAGATCCGAGGGATCCATAGCAAGGATCACTCCATTTCGCATTTGGATCCCCATGTAAATGAATGCCAGAATGACCATGCCCTTGCAATGCATCATCCTGATAAGAACCAATAACATTTCCAATTTGCTTACCAGAAATATCAAATCTTGATGGACTATCTCCATCTATCCCTTTATGTCCAGACTCACCTTCTGATTCCAAAAATTTGCTACCGTCCCATCCCCTAATAAATTCTCCTCTGAGATCAGGCAACCTGAAACTGTTTTTATTCTTCTTGTCCCGACCAAATTTTGATCCGATTCGACTGAATAATTTTTGGAACTTTGCATTTTCGGACAAATTCAAATCGATCAATCTTCCATCACACTCGACCCAGCCTGGGGGGACTTCGTCAGTGGCAAATGCCGTAACGGATCCTACTAGGTGGTCAGAAATTAATTCCCGTAATGCCCATACGGTAGGCACTGCATTACGATCATTTTCGCTTACAGAAGTAATATCATCTACAATCTCATTAACCGCGGTGCCATTCTCCAATTTGATACCACCGGAGATATGTAATCTGGCATCTGGATTGGCTTCCCCTATACCCAATTGCTTTTTCAATTCCTTGCCTGAACCCACTGTTTTCACATAGACCTGATCGTCCGATTTATTCAGAGAAGAATCAATAAGATCAGCAAATTGATCCTCTGTTGGGATTTTGCCAGCTTCAAAATATTCTTTCAATACGGATCTCGCTTTTTGGCTCATTCTAAACTTTGATTAGTTAATTCAGTTCCGGTCTGTATCTTTTGGGATGAATTTGTAATTCACTTGTTTATCCAACAATCACTGTAATAATGGACTTGAGTTTTTGCGCATTATGCTCTTTTTCTCTCGGACCATATACATATGTTAAAATTTGATGCAATACATTAGCGCGATATTCCGAGGACGAGTTTCGGCAGCAGTTCGTGGATGACTTCTTCCATCTGAAACAGGGTCACTAGTTTGGTGATTATCAGGAAGGTGATGAGGATAGCCAAATATGTTATACCGTGATCCTCCCCGTGCTGCATATGGACCATCGGTACGATGAAAACCACTATGCTTGTGTCCTTGAAAAGCATCATCTTGATAGGATCCTATCTTATTTCCAACTTTTTTCCCCTTGTTCCAACTCTTCCTCTCATTGGCATCTCCATCGATTCCCAAATGTGATTTGAGGTCTTTATTTCCTGATTCAATTTCTTTCTCCATAGCCTTACTACCGTCCCAGCCTCTAACGAATAAACCTCTCAAATCGGGTAATTTGAATATCCCATCACCAAGTTCATTTTTGAAATTTTCACTTATCATTTCATACAACCTTCGGAATTTCTTGTCTTTTTCTAAATTAGTATCGATGGTTCTACCATCACATTCCACCCATCCTGGAGGAACCAATTCCCTTGCGAAGGGCATTATAGATCCGACCAAATGTTCCGAAATCAATTCTCGTAATGCTTTTACAGTAGCCAATGCTTGCCCATCATTCTCTGCTTCATCGGTAACTTCATCCGCAATCTCATTGACTGTCACGCCATTTTCCAGCTTAAGATCCCCGGACACATGTAACCGTGCATCCGGATTGGCTTCCCCAACGCCTAAGCGCTTTTTTGCTCCCTTCCCAGAACCGACGGTTTTTACATAGACCTGGTCATCCAATTTATTCAGTGAAGAATCAATAAGGTCCGAGCATTGATCTTCGGTGGGTATCTTACCCGCTTCAAAATATTCTTTGAGTACTGATCTGGATTTTTGACTCATGTTAACCTTTGATTTGAGTGAATGTTTTTTCTACGATCATATGCCCGATACCATCTGCACAGATGGTCGATTCATCCCTAACTACTCGGATGTCATGTGTGGTTGCAGAAACTAATATGGAAAGTGGGGATGATGCAACAGCTTCCTCAATATTGAGCTTCTGATTTCCATGTTCATCCCTTTGATTCATGGTGAAGAAAGTGACGAAATCTACGTAAGGACGTTCTTCTACAAAATTCAAGATGGAGGATTTGTAGATCGAACTACCAAATGTGATGTCCTCCCCTTCGTCGAACGCCCATGGTGAAAGAAATCGATGGATCTCCTCGATCAAGTGGGTTTTGTTGAATCCTGCATGGGCCCCTTCCCTGAACTTGACCATGAAGCTGACCTCGACCTCTTCAAACAAGCCGTTGTGAACATCAATGGCTGCGGATGGAGGAGCTATATCCCTTGCAAACTCATGTATTTCCTCCATTTGGTTGAGGCTCGTCAAGGGCTTGAAGGGATGGATCCTCCTGTTATTACGAATATCCGGGATGGGAACAACCAGAATGGTACCCGGTTGATACCCTTCCTTGAAACTGCTGTGTTTGAAGCATTTGACTTTGTAGAGCGAGGGAAATTGCTCCAGGATCAGTCGTTCATAATCCCAAATGCTTAATGCGCGCCCCTTATGACTGATCCGTTCACTGATCCTCGTGTAAAATTGTTGGGCTCGTTCCTGACTTTTTCCTCCAAACGAAGGATAGGGTTGCAAAACTTCCTTGATGCGGGAATCGGAATCCACCAGATCTGATATGGATCCCGGAGGCAATGGATGGCCCAGATGATCAGCTGCATTGTCCTGATATACCAATACAACCGGAGCTGCCTGAGTTCGGATGTCAAGAACTTTGCAAGTTCCTGATGCATTGTTCACGGTTTTTCCGCGGATCCAGAAATACCCCACTGGTAGGATTGTATTGGCAGTGCTTTTCAATGCTGGAATTGAAAAGGTGATGATACCCGAACGGTTGAGATGATGTGTGCGGTCGGACAAAATCTCCGTGTCCTTGAAAATCGTCCAGGTATTATCCTGAAGATAGGACCACTCAATCTCCGGGACCGTCACATCGGGATCTGCGCTCCCTTCGACGACCTGGAAGAGGAGAGACAATTCCTGCGGCAGGGAAACATCAGAAAATCCAAGGTACAGGCTGCCTTCTCCATCATATTGCGGAAGTAGACGTGGGGTATCTTCGTAATAATCATGCCTGCTCCAACCAAAGGGGTGAATGTGAAATATTTGATCGATGGTCTCATTGTGACTGATCACATGTTCCGTCTCATAGTTGAGACTGATCCCAGCCAGCACCGGCGTGTACGGTTCATTCGGCAGTGGTAAGCCTGCGCCCTGTGTGTTTTTAACAATGGTATCATTCAATAACATGGGGTATGTCCGGTGGCCAAAATCACTGCCATCCAGTCTAAGTCGCATGAATCCTCTTTGCGATGAGATATCGTACTTTTCCGGAACTTGTAAAGAGGCATCTCTATCCCTTTCCAAACCAGCGGCTTCGATACTAAAATTTTCGTCTGGCAGGGATTCTCCTTCCGTCCGAATTCCGATCGCAACCGGGAGGGTGAGGTCGTTGGTAAATAATCTGAGGGATTCCCCGGGACCAGTCAGCGATTTCCATCTGCCATCATCAAGCAATTCCACGCTGGCAGTGAAGGACTTATTCTGTCTGGTTGTGTCCTTGTAAGATTCGAAATATTTACCAAGATCAGATGCGGGAGGGGTATGCCAATGTAATTGAAGGGTAATTCGCTTAAGGGACTTTTGAAAGACTTCGGTACTTCCGATGTAGAAATTAGCACCTTTGGGTGCCTCCCTGCCGAAAGGTTCGAAGGGTCTGCCGGCATCCAGCAAGAATTGATCGTTTTGCAGCAACAGATCCCGGACACCTTCAACCTGCACCTTGAGTTTTATATCGATCAATTCTATCTGACGTAAAATGTCGTAAGGGAATGCTTTACTCTCCGGGTTGAGTAGCATTTTAGCCATGGGCCATTCAGAGATAATTTGATCTCCTTCTTCCCGATTGGCTAAGGCTGTGATCGCCGGAACGGTTGAGGGGATTTCGCAATTAAATTGAATAACAATATTCTCTTCGCCCTGCCCGCCAGTGACGATTATTTCAGATTCTAAAGGGATTGAGAACCACCCTTCTTCCGTACTAAACGAGAGCAGAAGATCATCATTCGTCAATTCAAACCTATCCAACCTTTCGTCTTCTCCCGTATAATTTCCGGTGATGGTGAAATCCACTTTGCGGGTACCCTCTTTCATCAGAAGTACAGGAGAAGCAATGGCCCAGCCAATTCCTAATTTTGTAAGAGATTCATCGCCAAACGGCGCCCAGGGATCAATTACAGCGAGGTCTTTCTCCGCATTTTCCGTAATGGTCTGCCCCAAAAAGCTTGTCACTTCTTTCAAATCCACTTTTTCCTCCTCATTATCAATGCTCATAACTGTAACTTTTTCACTGGGAAAATGCAATTGCTTGATTGAGGTCAATTTTGCTTTGGTAAATAGTGTATCAGAAAGCAGGCGATAATGAAGTGGTTTATTTTCCGAGTCCTTTCCAGCATTAAATAATGCTCCTGATCTCAGAAGATGCCGATCAATATTTCTGGCCAATTCCAATACCACATGGACCCTATCAGGAACCGCCGGATTTTTTCTGAAGTGCAGGACCTGCTCATAGAAGTAGTCCAGGTGTCGTTTAGTAATAGTGTTAAGGTTATTAATGCTCAGTTGAAACAACTCCAGGAATGCCAGAAACAGCGCATAATGAGGGGGATGGGACTGTCCCATGTTTTCATTTTGTTGAAAAAAAGCTTCCCAATCGTCAACTATTGATGGATCTTCCTGATGGTAAAACCGTATACCCTTTGCTATTTTTTTGGCCAATTCAAGAAATTCCTTTGGCCCCCTGTCATCGATTTTGATATGATCGGGATCAAGGAATGATAATGGCCTGTTTCTTTGGCTGGTACCATTTCTTTTTAGGGGAACCCGTATGTGATTTCCTTCGATCATGCGATGATATGGGTTCCTTCCTTAATGTAAAATGGATAAACATAGTTGTACCGGGTATTCGTGCCCACTATTTCGTATCCAATGGAGATATCAAGTCTGCCCTCCACTTCGTTAGCATTGACCGTGACCTCTTCCAATTCAATTCTCGGTTCATGGAATATTATGGCATCCCTGATCAGGTCTTCTATATAGGGTATGGAAGCATCCTGGGCGTCGAAAATGAGATTGGAGAGGGAGCATCCGTAACCGGGTTGTAAGAAACGCTCCCCGATATCAGTGGACAATAGGATCTCCAGACTCTTTTCGATGTCCTCCTGATCAGTGGTCATTTCCACTTCTTTGTGCTCTCCTCGAAATGAAGGGGGAAATTGCCATCCTTTGCCTAAAAAAGAATTTTCCTTTTCCATATTGCATTATCCAATTAAAACAGTACTTGCACCAATCGCGCCTGAAGCACCACAGCCACAAGGATCACCTACTCTTAGTGCCGGTTTTCCACCAATGAGTACCGTGCTACTCCCAACCATAAATGGACTGGATGCAGGTGCATGGGGAGGAGGGATGGCACACATGTGCCGGTCTTGAGCTACAGCAGCCACCTTACCTTCCAACACCACAGAAGGTACACCGGGACCCATCACGGCACCACCGTGATTGGATGTATCGCCAACTCTTAATGCGGGAGGCATAACTATTAATTGATTTGTACCATGGATCCGTTAATTATTGCTGTTCCATCACTCATAAGATTGGCCTGAGCGTTCTTACAATTGAAGCTGCCGATGGCATTTAGATTGATATCTGCACCGTTTACCACCACTTTCCCCCCACTGTTGATGGTGATTTCACCGCTAGTATTTATGGAAATCCCTTTACTATCCAACATGAAATGACCATTCGTATTTTTCAATAAGATGGAATTGCTCTTGTCATTGATCATGATCTTTCCACCATTTGGGGACTGGATCAAAATGGTACCTTGCGCATCGTCAAAGACCATACTGAGCCCTGTTGTTGTGATCATTCCCTTGGTGGCATTTGAATTACTCATATTTGGCAATGGTGTGGGTTTGGCACTGCTGTATAATCCACCCAGTATGATCGCCTCGCAGGGATTGTCCTGCATGAAACCAATTATCACCTCATCTCCAATGTTGGGTCGAAAAACTGCTCCTGGTATTGTGCCTAGTCTGGACCAAATCCCTTCCCTTAGTCGATCTATTGCAGGGATCTTGACTTTGATCCGTTCCTCACCTTTAGGATCCCCAGCCAATTGCGTCACTTGCCCAATATGCAGACCAGTAATAGCTGGCAGGAATTGATTATCATCTTCAGTAACCTTCTGAAAGGACAACATTTGTACTTCTTTGGGCATGCCGATTTGTATATCCGTCTCCCAATGATCCATTTTGATGGCATGGCGTATGCCTGATATAAAAGCATTGCCATTGAATCTGAGACCCATTCGTTCCAGAGTTACCCAGTCACCTGGTTTTATGTCGTATCGGCCCTGGCATTTGATCCGGCCTACGATTTTACCTAGATGACTTTTTTGCCACTTAGCATCCGCCCAGGATTTCATCTCCGCTATTCCCATACTATATGAAGCAGTTTCTAAAGGTCCTTTAGTCTGACCGACTTGCGCCAATTGGTCCGATGGGAGATTCCCTTGTTCCGTCACTGTAGGTTTTTGGCCCGTCACATCCCTTAACTGCTGCTGCGTAGAATTCCAGGTCGAATATTGAATGGCTGGAAATTGGTTTCTACTCTCCAGTTCCGTTTCGAATTCAATAATGTCCTCTCCGTAGATGAGAACGGCCTTGGGAGGTCGGCCGTTGTTGGGTTGATCCATAACGAGGGTTCCATTGTCTGTGATCAGATAGTGACCCGTTCGGTCTGCACGATTAAGTGCAAACTCCCAGTCGCAGACCTGATACTGGACCAATGCTTCGTGTGACACTTTGGTGGGCCGCAATTGGTTCTTCAAATTGTATTTGCTCGCCAGGGTACTGATCAGGTTACTATCGGTTTGTTTGTAATGGATTGCATTTTGGTTTTCCAGAGTCATGCGGTATGCTTCATCCTTACAGTCAACCACCAGAGAAGTAATTCCTCTTATCAAGCTCTTTATTCCGAATTTCACTACGATACCATTGAAAATCAACTGTTCTTTGCCTTCATATCCAGCATGGATCTGAACCTGCGTTCCAGGTATGAAATCAATACCATCGCAAACCTCGAATAGGCCGGTGGAAATATCTCCATCGCTAAGTACGATACGAGCCCAGCTGATCCGATTGATTTCACGGTTCACATGGATAGATTGTACATTATATAGATTACTGACCTCTTTCCCGTTGGTAAACAATTTGAATGTATGTGAGCCGGAAGTGATCATTAGTTGGTCATGGTAGTGGTGGAAATAGGATCACAGTTTCGGGCTTAATATTCCGAATACTTGTGAGATTGTTGTGACGGGCTACCATCACTATTGGCGCTAGGCTCCCATATATGTCATAAACCAGTTTAGGCAATCGGTCACCTTCTTTCACCACATGCCGATGGGTTAGATCAGGAGAGGAAGTTTTGTCACGTAATGATCGGTAATTGTCACTTAGATTCTCGTCAAAAACAGCTTTGATAGTAGCTCTCAAAGGCGTTCCAATTGGGCTGAACATAGTATAGTTTACATCCACTTTCCTAACCACACATTTGAAAATTTCTGAACCCCAATTGAGTATCAGATATTTATTCCTATGAATCTTACCCTCATATTTGTATACCGTGTCAATAAACTTTTTGATCTCCGAATCAACAAATACCTTAATCCCGGATGCACCTGTACCATCTACTATGAAGTCAAAACTAAATTGCTGGGGTTTCATCCCAAAAAACTCAGTTTCATGTCCTGATTTTCCCTTTCCCTTCCTTCGCTTTTGTTCGACCTCAAAAGTTTTGGTGAAACTCTCAGGATTAAACATTACGCTGTAGGTTCCAGCCGGTTGTTTAAAATCCTTATCTAGAAAAGCTTGAATATTTAGCTTAATGAGTTGTCCTACTATGTCTAAACCAGGAACCATTTACATTTCATTCTTTTCTTTCAGAATCTCCAGAACGCGATCTATACACTCTTCGATGAGTTCTTCTTTCTCGTCTTTGGACATACTATGACTATGATCTTCAACTAATTGAGTTTTTATTTCCAGTTCTTTGATTTCTACCGGCATATCACATGCGATAAACGTTATAGTATTTATATGCCATTTCTATGGTTTCGATGGCCAGATCATTGGTTTCGGCATTGAAATTCGAGGTCTGCCATCTTACGGGAAAAGCGTCTATCACATTCCATGTCACCAAGGGCAAATGCTGACTGTTGAGCAAGCTGATGATGATAAACGCCGGGTCGAAATCGAATGTCGTGATTGCTTTCTGACACCATTTGAACAGTGCTGAACCTGTTATCAAACCTCTCTTCAATATAAGATTGTTATACTTAGGGATTTCCGGAAGTTGATGCTTGAAACGGTTTTCTCCACCCTCCTTCAATTCAGTAGTAGTTATGTCCACATTCAATCCCGAAACTTCCTGAAAATGAATATCAGGAAACGGTATTCCACGTACGGTGATCATTACCGAAAAGTGGAAACCCACAGGTAATGAGCTACCCAAGGAGGGATCAAACATGGTTGATGGTGATCCCTTCGTGAGCCAATTCCAGGGTCTCAATGGCCACCTCGTTACCGTCTGCTTTCAGATCCCCCGGGTCTACTTTCACCGGCCAGGCATTTTTCACCGACCAGGAAATGACGGCTTCGTGGTTGCTATTCAGTATGCTGATGGTGATGTCTCGTCTTTCCACGTTGTTCATTTCAATGGTTTTCCACCAGGTGTGGAATTCATCATCGCCATGAAAAGTGCCTCGTTTAAGCGTCAAATTGCTATACTTTACCATACCCGGCATTTTGATTTTGGTGAACTCATTGCTGGCGCCATGCCGGTATTCAATGGGATCTACTTCTACCGTGAGTCCCGAGACTTCCGTAAATCCGATTTGTCTTCCACCCCAATCAACTATGAAGTGAAATTTGGATATTGGATATTCTGCCATAGTGATGTTTTTATTTAATAATTAAACTTCTTGTAGTTTGTGTGAGAATTTGAGGACGATGAATTCTGCCGGCCTGGCAACGGCCATGCCAATCTCGATATTCATTCTTCCTTCCAGGATATCCTGTGTGGTCATCGTAGTCCCGAGGCCAACCTTCACGTAAAAGGCCTTCTCAGGAGTGGGTCCTGCCAAAGCACCTTGCCGCCATAACCCGGTCAAATAGTTTTCAATCATGCTGCTGACTCTCACCCAGGTATTGGCGTTGTTGCTTTCGAAAACCGCCCACGAAGTGGATTTCTTGACGGACTCTTCCACCATGCTGAAAAATCGACGGACGTTCACATAACGCCATTCATTGTCGTTACCTGCCAGGGTTCTGGCGCCCCAGACCAGAGTACCTTTCCCCCAGAATGCTCGGATCGCATTGATCGATTTACCTGAGGTAGGATCAATGTTCAATCCATCCTGGATGTCGTTGGTGATCTTCACCGAAGGGCCAATCACACCATTTACACTCACATTGGCCGGTGCTTTCCACACACCCCGGTCCCCGTCAACCCTGGCGTAAATGCCTGCCATGGCAGTACAGGGTGGTAGCTTCACGGTTAGCTTTCTTAATTCGGACTTGATACTCTCGTATGATTCATTGTGTTGATCCTTGGTGGCCGCCAACGTTTGTTTGTCGAGACCACCTGCTTTGGAAGTCCCCTTGCTGTCCGTAGTTTGATGTGATATGATCACACTGTCCTCTTGATATTGATAGTTGAGTGAGGTCCTCAAATAGGGATAGTAGGAAGCTCCGTAATGGAGATAACTGGTACCTATGCCATTTCTGAACTTATCAATGGCTGCCAAATCATCCGAATAGGTGTCGCATATGGTAAATCTGTCCTGGAGCTTATCACATTGCATCAGGGCTTCTACCATGACAGCATGGAAATCCTTTTCGATCAAACCAGTTGCATCAGGAAATGCAATGAGTGTGGGTTCGTCTTCTTTTTCAAGTGCACCAAGGCCATTACTGATATCCACTTTTTTGATAGATCCGTTATAGCCCCCAACAGATATGACGTAGCATGGGCCACCTCCATTTGCAAAATACAATTGAATGCCATAATGCATTAAATAAGGGGTTGGACTGCCTATAGCGGAGGTAATGGAACGATTCAACAGTGCATTGTTGTTGTTTTCGTCTATTTGATCCAATAGGGTCACCGAAACAGACACGGGATCCGGACCTCCGAACCAGGATTCGAATTCGATCATGGAATTGATCCTGGTAGGTACATTGGTTATGTGTGCACCATTCTTTTGTGCTTTTTCCGTATAACCGATAAAAGCAGGAACGGCGGTTTCAACTTGAGCTACGGAGGGAGGGAATTTGGAGATCTCCTCAATGTAGACGCCTGGTGATTTGTATGTTGTTGCCATATGTAGTTTGAGATTATAGATGAATTAAGACTTCCGGATTTATGTGCTTGATGGACGGATTGGGCAAGTTTTCGATAATTACCCTTTCACGTAGTACTACTTCTTCGAGATTTCGACGACGTGAGCCAGCGATTCCACTTTTGTATTGAATAAGCTGTAAGTGAGACTTATTTTCTTCAAATAAAGGAATTTCTTGTAGTTCAAATTCTTTAGATCCAATCGGGATACGTTGGTTTTGGATCCATACAACGTTTTTACCATCGATGACGCCTGCTGCAATGAATATTCCTTTCATTAGGATCTCCTCATTTCCTAATTGATCGGAATGGTCATCGTCTCTTTCCCGATAATCTTCACCAAAATGGGATTTGGATGACTTGATATTCAGGATTCCATAGGTAAATAGTGTGGCCGACAGGTAAGCACCGTCACATACAGTTGCTCTGGCAAATCGGGATAACCTTTTTGTTCCTATCAGGCAAAACACTTTTTGGTCATCCGCATTAAACTGGGCCCCTCTGGAAAGCATCAACGTCGTTTTAATACTGACTTTGCAGTCCTGATCAAAAATGATCTTTGACCTCCTACCCATTATTATTCTTTCAGCTGAGAGTTTCTTTTTATTCACATGAAGGACACTACTTTCTCCCAGGGTGATCTTTCTATAGTGATCTGCTTTCGTAACAGATTTGGCACCTCTGCGTAAAACCAGGTTCTCTTTGGAATCGATATATTCCAACTCGAAGGGAGGTCTCGCCACCGATTTGGGATCCAGGATGGTAGTAGGTATGTCCGTGCCGATTATCTCGTTCCCTTCGACATCATAAATCCCAGAACTGTGTTGCTTCACAGAGGAGAATTGGGTTGTCCTCCATCCATTTTCCTGTTTCTTCTCATCTGTTTTATGAAAATGAAAACTTATGTTAGCGTAACGATTTGAATTCCTGTCATTTTTACTTCGGATGGCATAATCATATTCGGAAGATCCGTTCATGGTCCGCAATTGATAGCGCCAAACGATTTTTTTGCTATTCCAAGTCAGAAAGTATCGATCCCCGTCATTTACATGATCAGTTGAGATATCCAGGTAGCCCAGTAGTTTCGTCACTAAATGTTTTTCCTTACCAACCGTCAATTCCTGGATAATTGACTTTTCACTGATTAAGTAGCTATAGAGAAAAGTCCCATCAGGGAAAGCTGAATGGTCAATGGAAATCTCGATACCATTACCTTTCGGTTTGTGATTTGAAAAGTAGCACGTGTATCCCTCTTTTTTCGACGTATTCGAATAGTTGTAGAAAAAGTTGTTTTTGATTCCGATGAGAAATTTCAGATGTGTCCCGGCGGGGATCTCAATTAATTTCTGATGATTGTGATCTTTAGTGTACAGGATCTCGATTCCATTATGCTGAGATCTCATAGTCAGCCGCAAGCCATTCAGCCGACTTTGACATTCAACAGTGGGAGTGAAAATCAGGTCTCGACAAATCCTATCAGTGTAATATTCATGGAGTACTTCCACTCTGAACAAAGATTTGAAATCCCTTTTCATAATGAGCCGGTTTCCGTTTGAATAGATTCCACACGGGGTATTTCAGTTACCAATCCCTGCTCTTCAAGGCTCAGGATGCTCATCTTGTATAGCACGGAAGGCATAAGTTTTGCTCCGATCGTTCCCCAAAGATGATTCTGTTGCTCAAGGGTCATTGGTTGAAGCTTTAAATTGAGTTCCTCTATGGGATCCAAGTTGAAGCTTGGAAATCTTTTCTTGTTAAAAGACCATCTGAACTGAAAAAATGTGATGATGAGTGAAATGAACTTCAGTGCTTCATCATAGTTTGAGAAGTTGGCAACGAATAGAATGAACAGATTTAAGTGAATGGGCGGTTGAATTTGCTCGATTACATCACCTGATTTCCTGAATAATTCCTGATTATTTTTCACGGCATACTCTTCCTGGATGTTTATGAGCGTTAGAGATAAGGTGTCCGTTTCCATTTCGAGACTGCCATCTTGTTTCACGATGGGTTTCAGGTATATTTTTCCGATTCCAGCGTGCTCCGTCTTGATGTCAATGTAGCTATTGAGTTCGTCCGATATAAATTTTAATGCCTTGTCAATCAAATGCTTAATCATTTAAACTGCAATCAAGTCTGGATCCAGTTTTTATGTGGAGACGAATAATTACAGTGGGATTAAGCTATTGCACTACCTAAAAAATTAGAAGTTTTTTTTTCGGAGATGTGGATTTTCTTTTCCAATGACTGGATTTAATTTCCCAATAGAGAAATCAGTGGACCAAAACTCCTCTTTTCTCGAAATAAGGAAAAATGCGGGCAAAGTCATCTTTATAACTAGTACCAATTGGGATGGTTTTCTCACCGATATAAACCTTGCTTCCTTCGAAGGCATCAATTTTGTCAATGTTGACCATATAGGAACGGTGGACCCTAAGTATCGTTGGATAATTAACTAATTTCCCGAAGGTATTTAGACTTATAGACAGGAGGTATTTCTTTTTTGATGTAGCGATCTCACAATATGACCGATGCGCTTCAACCCAGTTTAAGTCTTTAATTTTAATCTTCTGGTAAACAAATTCATTTTTGACAAATATGATGTCTTTGAAAAAGGAATAGTGTCCTTCCTTTACGTTGAGAACATCTTGTTGACTGTTGCTCTCATTTTCTAAATGAGCATTGCCATTAATTCCGTTTCTCGCTGTGTCCTTATTACTATCTGTTCCATTTTCCTTAAGAATTAACTCCGGGTAATTAGTAAAAATAAATATGGTCGATGACCTGGTCTTCTGGAGAGTTTTGGCTAGACCCAACCAGTCAAAATCCAAGTTTGAGTGTGCATCTAAAATAACAAATGGGGGAGATGGATCTTCAGGAAACAGACTTATTTGGTTGTTTTGCTTGCTGACGTCATCTATAACATCTAAGCCATAACTCTCAAAGATCTTTCTCAGAGATTGGGACCTCGCATCATCCGTAATGAGCAGCACGTTGGACTTTTCCATTGTGAGTAGGATCGTTGGTACGTAAGGATTATGTGCACGTTGTTCTCAATGATAAATTACCAATTTTGGTCTAGCATCACTCCATGCTGGTGAAAATTGAAATGGCTTCATGAAATCAACGCAAAACCTCGATACTGAACTTATCTGGATTTGAGATCATATCATGGTAGTCCGAACCATTGAAGATAGCGAAAAGCGGAATGAAAATCCATTGCTAAGCCAAAAAGAATATATAGAACTTAATGGTGGGGAAATTTTACTTTCACAATAAAACTTCCGATAAAAAATAATAACACCAATGAGTAGGATACTGATCATGGAGGACGAAAAACAAATCCAGGAGACATTAAAAATATTCTGGAGGCAAAGGGATATGATGTTTTTATGGCTGAAAATGGAGAAATATATTTCCATCACAAAAGATAACCACGATCATCAAACCGTTAACCTAAAATACCACATTTTGGGTATTTACTTAAAGAGGGAAAAGACTTAACTTTAAGTAAGGCAGTTTATCACCCTTTACCTTGTTAAGAACGCTACCTTCCTTATGAACCAGATTGAATCAGCCATTACTCGTTATCCCAAGCCACCATGGAATCACCAGACTACTCGTTCATTGATATTTTCAGAGAGCAGCCACCGGAGAATGGTGTCCAGCTCCAGCTCGATCCGTCATTTGTTTTTTTCGTATATGACATTCGGTCCGCCCGGTACCTCCATTTAATTGGGGCGATTGATACCGTACTGGGCTATTCGAAAACTGTCCTTCTTCAAAAAGGGATCAATTTTTTCCTGTCGCTGATTGACCCGGATGATCTCAACGTTTTACAGGATTATTATGCACTATTTCAGTCGAATGTAGAAAAGAGCAGCGTGGAATCCCTGCACTCCAAATCCCTGGAATTCCGGATCAAACACGCTACCGGGAAATGGATCTGGCTCGAGTCCAATCTACTATATCTGTCCAAAAGAAAAAATGTCCTTGGTATCCTGAAAGATATAAACGTCTGGAAGCGAAAAGAGGAATTTTATGGGAAATGGATAAAGGAATTTTTGTCTCACTCCGGCGGCTTACTGGAATCGGATCACCCTGATCCGTCGGAAATGAGAATGGAGATGCTTAAATCGAATTTGAGGGTGTCACTCCGGGAAAAGGAAGTGTTGCACCTTGTGGCGGACGGATATTCCGCTAAACAAATTGCGGATAAACTACATATCAGTACACACACGGCTATCAATCATCGAAAAAACCTTATTTCGAAATTTCAGGTAAAGAACACGGCAGAACTCATCAAAGAGGCCTCGAGATTTTTCTGGCTTTAACCCGGATTTAATGGGAATTTGACCTGGCGCGGGCTGTCTCACCGTGAAAAATAGCCAAAAATGGGGATTGAAAATTGCCCCATAAGTTATAACCTTTAGCTTTTCACCAAAAGGCCCTCAGCATTGATCCATAAGGCTGTAACGTTCACATGCAATCAACTTGACCGCTACGTCAAGGATATCCTTGCTGAGGTCAATGGTGAAAAAAGAGTGAAACTCACCAACCTTGTCAAACAGGATGGCAGTGTGGATCACCTCCCTCAAAACACCGTCCTGTGTTCGCTGGTAAATGTTGAAGAAGAGAAGGTTGCCAACCGTCAGGCTTACAAGATGATACCCAAAAATGGCTCATTTTCAAAAAGAAATGCTGACCTGACATTGAACCTGTACCTGCTCTTTGTAACGCATTTCAGTGATTATGAAGAAGATCTCAAGTTCCTCTCTCATGTCGTTTCCTTCTTTCAGCGAAATAATGTTTTCGTACCAGATAATTCGGATGAGGACCAGCCACCGGGCAAACTGATCTTTGAGTTGTATACACCCAATTTCGAACAGATAAATCAGCTGTGGGGAGCGCTTGGAGCAAAATACGCACCTTCCCTGATCTATAAAATGAAGATCCTCGTTATTGATTCCGACCTGGAAATAGGGGATGTCCGGAAAATCAAGAAAGTCAGGGTCAGGTCTAAAAACCCATTTGACAAAACACTGGAGGAGGTGGAATTGCAATCAATCGGGAGAATTGAAAAGAAACAAAAGAAAATTGACAATAAAAACTAAAACAAAATGGCGTCTACTTACAAAACACCCGGGGTATATGTAGAGGAGATCAGTAAGCTTCCTGCATCGGTTGCCCAGGTAGAAACCGCTATTCCGGCCTTTATCGGTTATACGGAGATAGCAGAGGAAAACGGAGCGGCCATAACAGAGCCCAAGAAGATCTCCTCGATGCTCGAATACGAGACATATTTTGGAGGACCCTATCCGGAGACAGATATTACAGTAAATGTTACTGACAGTGGAACGATTGTGACTTCCAAAACCAGTAACATGCCGAGCTTTGCCATGCATTATGCCATGCAAATGTTCTTTGCAAACGGAGGTGGCGATTGTTTCATAGCCTCAGTTGGCAAATACGTGACCAGTGGTGCGAAAACAGCAATTTCCAAAACGGATCTGCTATCAGGTTTATCACAGATTGCAAAAGAAGATGAACCTACATTGATCCTCTTCCCGGATGCATTTAGTCTGGATGACCAGTTTTACTATGATGTTCATAATGCTGCGCTTTCCCAGTGTAAAAAGTTGGGAGACCGCTTTGTTATTGTGGATGTAAGAGCATCGGGAACTTCTGATGTCTCGGTTTCAACACTTAGAAACAAGCTGTCGAATGATCTGATGTATGGGGCTGCTTATCATCCCTACCTGGAAACATCCTTGACATATCACTATATCAATGATGATGTGGCAGTTACAGGCACCACAGCCACAAAGAAAGTTGAATATAAATTGACAGGCACCGAAACGGATCTGGATGCGGCGGACAAGAATAAATTACAGGCCTACGTGGATGCGGGGAATGTATTCTGGGACAAACTATTTGATTCCGAAAGCAACTTTAGGAGTGTTTTAACGGAAGTTGGCATAAGCGGGAAAAAGGCTGACAACATTGTCAAGCTGGCCACCATAAAAAGCGATAGCTCCACTATTAACCTTGGGGATGTAAAGGCTTCCAACAACCAACTCTACAACCAAATATCCAAGGAAATAACTGCTTTTCCGGTGGTGCTTCCACCAAGTAGCGCAATGGCCGGAATTTATGCAAAAGTCGACAATGACAGGGGCGTCTGGAAAGCGCCGGCAAATATAGGTTTGACAAATGTTATAAAGCCAACTATCAAAATCACCAATGATGATCAGGAAAGCCTGAATGTGGATGTAAATGGCGGAAAGTCAATCAATGCGATACGCGCTTTTATTGGTAAAGGTGTATTGGTTTGGGGATCGCGCACATTGGATGGAAACAGCAATGAGTGGCGATATGTCCCTGTAAGGCGATTTTTCAACATGGTGGAGGAGTCAGTCAAGAAATCTTCGGCGTGGGTGGTTTTTGAACCAAATGATGCCAATACCTGGGTCAAGGTAAAAGCCATGATCGAGAACTACCTGGTTGGCCTCTGGAAAGCCGGAGCATTAGCCGGGGCAGTGCCCGAGGATGCATTTTATGTGAATGTTGGATTAGGGACCACCATGACATCCCAGGATATTCTGGAAGGCAGAATGATCATCGAGATAGGCATGGCCGCCGTTCGTCCGGCAGAGTTCATCATCCTTAGATTTTCTCACAAGATCCAGGAATCGTAATTAACAGATTTAAACACTTTAACTAAAATATATTATGGAAAAGTATCCATTACCCGTATTTCACTACACAGTGGGCTGGGGAGGAACAAATGTTGGCTTTTCGGAAGTTTCCGGGCTGACGATTGAAACGGATCCGATAGAATATCGCCATGGCGCGGATAATGAATTTACAAAAATCAAGATGCCGGGCCTGAAGAAATACAGCAACATCACCTTGAAAAGAGGTATCATGGAAGGTGACAACGAGTTCTATGACTGGCTGAACACCACAAAAATGAATGAACCGGAAAGGAGAGATCTCACCATTTCCCTCCTCAATGAATCCCATGAGCCTGTTCGTACGTGGAAAGTGACCCAGGCCTGGCCGGTCAAGGTCGAAGGACCCGGACTGAAAGCTGATGATAACAGCGTTGCGGTCGAGACGGTGGAACTGGTGCATGAAGGTGTAAAAATGGAATAACCTGATCCGTGAAACCGTACTATCCTCCACCTGGATTCCATTTTTCAGTATCCTTTGGATTACCGTTTCCAAATAACGATGTACTGTTTCGCGATATCTCAGGCCTTTCAGTCACACTGGATACCGAGGATGTTGTCGAAGGTGGAGAAAACCGGTTTGTTCACAAATTGCCGGTACGGACCAAGTACTCCGAATTGACCCTTAAAAGAGGTCTCTTCAAGGATTCCGCCCTGATCATGTGGTGCAAAGATGCTATTGAGGATTTCATTTTCATACCGACTGATATCAGCATAAAGCTTCTTAACGAGAATCACAGCTACATTATGAAATGGAACGTCGTTAAGGCTTACCCGACGCACTGGTCAGTTTCGGATTTCAATGCAATGGAAAATTCCATTGTCGTTGAGACCATAAAACTCAATTATCAGTATTTCACCGTTATGAGCAGTTGATCATGCCGTTAGTAATAAAACAAGTCGTGGTGAAAACTACCATATCGGAAGATCAGGGAGATCCTTTGGGAGAGCAGCCGTCAGGCAATGAAGATAATGTTGATCTGATCGTAAGTGAATGTGTAGACCGGGTACTTGAAATACTAAAAGAAGAGAAAGAAAGATGAGTCTTGAGAAACTAAAGATCATAGCCTACGAGGACCAGGAGTACAAAAACAAGGGGAAAACCTACGAAGTTTTGTTCAACCCCCAGCAGATTGTTGAGAACGTTGACATCAAATTCGAAGAAACGAAAGCACCCAATACCCAGGAGAAGGAAAAGAAGTTCAATGCGATTGAATCGGGTGTTTTTACCCTTGACCTCATCTTTGATGACACTGGTGTAGTTGATCCCTTCTCTAAGCCGGTAATAAAACAGATTGAAGATTTCAAGAAGGTAGCGCTGTATATCCAGGGGAAAACCCATCAGCCCAATTTCCTTCAGATTGAATGGGGAGATTTTCTCATGAAGGTCCGTCTTAAAAGTTTGAAGATCACATACACGTTATTTACCCCTGAAGGGAGTCCGATCCGTGCAAAAGCCAATGCTACCTTCGTGAGATCTATTGATGACAAATTGCGGGTTACAAAAGAAGGCAAATCCTCTCCTGATCTCACACATATCAGAGAAGTGCAGGCGGGAGATACCCTGCCATTGATGACCCGTAGAATTTACGGCGATCCTTCATTTTATATGGAAGTGGCCCGGTACAATAAATTGAAAAATTTTCGACATCTCAAGCCGGGTCAGAAGATCTTCTTTCCGCCTGTTCAAAAGTCTGCCTGATGGCCAAGGATCGTACCATACCGAACAAGCAAACCACTGAGCTGGCCACTTTTGCCATTAAGGTGGATGGGAATAAAATAAAGGACACGCATGTCGTAGTCAGTATTTCCACCAGCAAGGAACTCAATCGGATTCCATCGGCGCAGGTAGTACTAAAAGACGGGGATTCATCCAAAGAAGACTTTGGGATCAGCAGTTCTTCTGATTTCATACCGGGAGCCAAAATTGAAATTAGTGCCGGATATCAGTCCAAAGACGAATTGATCTTTAAGGGCATCATTGTCAGGCACGGTATCAAAGTCAGGCAGGGCCGGCCTTCAGAATTGGTGATAGATTGCAGGGATGAGGCTATCAAGCTCACCATAGGCCGGAAAAACGGCATTTTTTATGAAGTAAAGGACAGTGAAGTGATAGAAGAACTGGCCGGAAATTACGGACTGTCTACCGAAGTAGATGCAACCTCGGTGAAGCATAAAGAAATGGTCCAGTATTATGCAACTGACTGGGATTTCATTGTCACCCGGGCAGAGTCTAATGGCCTGACTGTACTGGCAGATGACGGAAAGCTAAAAGTACAAAAACCGAAAACAAGCACCAAGCCTGGATTCAGTGTCGTGTATGGTGGGACATTGGTGGAATTTGAGGGTGAAATTGATGCCAGGACACAATTTTCCTCAGTTAAAAGTTCCGCCTGGGATCCTGCTTCGCAAGACCTGGTAAGTTCCGATGGCACTGACCCGGGTACAAAGCCTCCCGGGAATTTGGCCGGTACCGATCTGGCTGATGTGATTGGTCTTACTTCTTACGATTTGCAGCATGCCGGTATCATTAACGATCAGGAATTACAGGCCTGGTCAGACGCCTGTATGCTGAAAAGCAGCCTGTCCGGCCATAGAGGCAGGGCCAGGTTTCAGGGGTACGCGAAGATCAAACCGGGTGATACCATTGGGCTGGAAGGGCTGGGGGACCGTTTCAATGGAACGGCATTTGTCAGTGGAGTGAAACATTCCATCCAAAGTGGTAACTGGCTGACGGATATCCAGTTCGGGTTATCTCCGTCGTGGTTCAAGTCCGAACCTGATATTGTAGATGCACCTGCTGCCGGGATCGTTCCGGCTGTCTCCGGGCTGCAATTGGGCACAGTAACACAGTTGGGTGAGGATCCGGATGGTGAAAGCAGGATACTGGTTAAAATGCCTATGGCAAGTACGGAAGAGGACGGTCTCTGGGCGAGATTCGCCAGTCCTGATGCGGGTAAAGACAGGGGTGTTTTCTTTCTCCCCGAGGTCGGAGATGAAGTGGTACTCGGTTTTCTGAATGACGATCCGAGAAATCCGGTCGTTTTGGGAACGCTGCATAGCAGCACAAATGCACCTCCTTTAACCCCGGATGACGAGAATAATGAGAAAGGGATTGTCACCAGGAGTGAATTGAAAGTGATGTTTGACGATGATAAGAAAAGTATTTCCATCGAAACGCCGGGAGGCAATAAGCTGACAATGAGTGACGATGAGGAATCCGTGGTGATCGAGGATATGGGAGGCAGCAAGATTGAGCTAAGTGCAGATGGAATTGTCATCGAGAGTTCGGCGGATCTTCAGTTGAAGGCCAGTGGAGATATCAAACTGGAAGGGACGAATATAGAGCAGGCGGCTTCAGCCGAATTTAAGGCCGAAGGCAGCGCCGGCGCAGAAGTATCAACCGGTGCAACGGCCGTTCTGAAAGGATCATTGGTTCAAATAAATTGATTGAGTTATGCCGGCAGCAGCAAGAGTAGGAGACATGCACAATTGCCCGATGAGTACGGGACCTGTACCTCATGTAGGCGGACCTGTAAATCCTCCGGGAGAACCCACAGTTTTGATAGGAGGTATGCCTGCTGCCCGGGTAGGGGATATGGTCACGTGTGTTGGCCCGCCTGATTCCATTGCCATGGGATCGGGAACGGTGATGATAGGTGGTATGCCGGCAGCCAGGATGGGAGATACAACTGCACATGGCGGATCCATAGCTTTGGGATGTCCTACAGTTCAAATTGGAGGTTGATGAGTACAACACAGGAACAATCTTTTTTAGGCAGGGGATGGCAATTTCCACCGTCCTTTTTAGCGGAAATGAGCCAGGTGCTTATTTCTGAACAGGAAGATGATATCAACCAAAGCCTTGAAGTACTGCTTTCGACAAGACCGGGTGAACGGATCATGCAACTGGATTATGGTTGTGATCTGACCCCGCTTCTTTATGAACCGATCACTTTGACACTGAAAACGCACATGAAAGAGCTGATCGGGACTGCCATCTTACTTTACGAACCACGGATAACGGCTGAAGAAATAAAACTTGAAGAACAGATGTCGGAAGGAGTAATACTGATATCCATCGAGTACATCATCAAAGAGACAAATGCCCGCAACAATCTGGTCTTTCCATTTTATCTGAATGAGGGAACAAATGTTTGAAAGACAGGAAATATCGAATGTGGTAAGGGATGGGACCAGCCAGGACAAACGAATGATCCCAACGCTCAATCGCGAGTACGTCAAAATCGATGAGCGAAATCGAAAAGAGTTGATTGATTTTACGAGTCGGCTTGCATCAAGTATCCCATACTATGACTTAAACAACAATGTTAACGGAAATTGGCAGTCTTTCTTCGAAGACCAGGATCCGTGTAATCCCCATTATGCATTGTTCCTGTCATTTCTTCATTGTTTCAGGTTTGCACAAACAGACTTGAATTCGCTGCTTGAGAAGCACCTGACATTCTACTACAAGGACGTTCTTGGGCTCGGTGAAAAAAAAGCCATTCCCGACCTTGTCCCTGTCATATTTGAACTGGCTAAAAACTTTGACAAAAATATTATTCCGGCAGGTACTGCCCTCAAAGCCGGAAAAGACGATCTGGGTAAGGAGCTTTTCTACAAAACATTAAAAGATCTGGTTGTCAATAAATCACAAATAGCTGAAGTTAGAAGTGTTTTCATGGATGAGATATTTCCCGAGATTGAAGACATCGTGAAGAAAAACTCTCCCGGAAATGAAGAAAAGGAAATAGAACCGGAACCTTATCATATGCTTTGGGCGGCGCCAGTTGCTAATTCAAAGGACGGGTCGGGAGAGGACCTGGATGACCCGTCCAAAGGGTGGAAACCTTTCGGTGAGCGTCAGATCAATCTTCCGGCTGCTGCAAGAACAATGCAAAATGCGACAATAGGATTTGCCATTTCTTCACCTGTACTGCTTCTGAAAGAAGGATTGAGGACCGTCAGATGCGTATTCAGATTTAGCGATTCGTTTCAGTTCCGGGAAGAAGATCTGGAAGGCAAGCTGCAGGTTTATTTTACGGGAGAGGAAGGGTGGATAGGACCTTTTGCATTGAGTACTGATATTTCCGTGCCTGGTCAGATCGGGTTTAGTGTTGAAATTCCGGAGAGTGAAGGGGCCATTTTGCCTTATCGTGAGGACATCTTTCTCGAAAAATACCACATTCGGACTCCTGTCATGAAGTTTATTTTGAAAGGTACTCCCAGCAGGATGTTATCAAAGTTTTCAAAGATAACTTCTACCAAAATTGACCTTTCGGTTAATGTTGAGAATGTACGTGACCTGGTGTTGCAGAATGATCAGACCGTGTTGGATCCGGGGAAACCTTTTCAACCGTTCGGTCCTTCACCAATTATCGGATCTTCCTTTTATATAGGAAGCAATGAAATATTCAGAAAACAAGTTACAGCCCTGGATCTCGAAATGGAATGGATGGATCTTCCTTCGCGTTTTCAGGATCACTATACCAATTACCTGGCTGATAGTACAGTGTTGACTAATGACAGCTTCAAGGCAGAAGCCGCTGTACTCTACGATAAACAATGGCACACTAAAACCGGGGCACCCTTGCTTTCACTTTTCGAAAAAGAGCAGTCAGGTACTAAGGGAGATAAGTCGGAGATCACGGAGAAATCTGTGAAAACCCTTAAGACAAAAGTGGAGCACGAGAAATCCATGAAAATCCTAAAGAAAGGAGTGGAGGGTGAGGGAACCGGCGAGGAGTTTCCAGGTATTAAGATCCTGATTGACAGGGAAAAAGGAGTGATCGACTACAAATATGATCCAAACTACAACTATAAGGATCTCGCAAAATATGACCATACCAGTGTCAATGGATTTGTCAAACTGGAATTAAGAGAACCTGTTATTTCAACCGGCTCAATAACCGATTTCAGCGCCTTCGGTCACACCGAATACCCGAAGATATATGCGCAAAAAATAATGTTGGGCGAAGACGGGAATTTGCCCAACGCCCCATACACACCTACTTTGAAGTCCGTTTGTTTACATTATGAGGCAACAGATTCACTGGAGTTTTCATCTCACGCCGGCCAAAACTCTTTCTTCCACATTGAACCTTTTGGTCTCAGGAAGATCCGGGAAACCGGGCAGGTTTCCATATTGCCTGCCTATGATCGCGAAGGATACTTTTACCTGGGTATAAGAGACCTGGATCCTCCTCAGAATCTTGCCATACTGTTCCAGACGGTTGATGGAACTGCAGAGCCGGTTAAAACTGATCTTCGCTGGAGTTATCTAAGCGACAACCGGTGGATCCCGCTCCAATCCAGGGTGCTGTCCGATACTACTTTGTCCTTGCAGATCTCGGGTATCGTGGAGTTTCAAATTCCGGATGACGCAACCCTGGATCACACGCTGATGCCATCCAATTTGCACTGGATACGGGGCGAAGCGGACTCCGTGGAAGGGATCAGTAGGATCATCGATATTCATACCCAGGCGGTTTTATGCAGTTTTGATGACCAAAATAATCATTCTGATCACCTGAAAACAGCTTTGGAGTCCGGAAGGATTTCCAAAATGGCTGTGAAAGATCCTGCGATCAAAACAGTAAGTCAGCCCTACGCCTCTTATGGGGGTAAAGTTTCGGAAGAAGACGAAATGTTCTTTACAAGAGTAGGTGAGCGCTTAAGACACAAAAGCAGGGCCATCACTTCATGGGACTATGAACGACTGGTCCTTGATCGATTCCCGTCCATTTATAAGGTGAAATGCCTGAATCATACGGACTACACATCTGAGTTCGCCCCGGGACATGTTACGTTGGTCGTCGTACCCAATGTAAAGAACAGGAAAGCTGTGGACTTCTTTGCTCCCAAAGTATCGCTGAAAACGTTGTCGGAGATCAAAAAGTACCTTCAGCAATTCATCTCACCCTCGGTGGAATTGGAAGTTATTAACCCCAATTACCAGGAAGTCAGGGTGGAATTCAATGTGGCATTCAGTGAGGGTATGGACGAAGGATTCTATACGCAAAAGCTCAGCGAAGACATTCGCAGGTTTTTGACACCGTGGACATTTGATGATGGGAAAGACATTGTATTCGGCGGGAAGATATATAAATCGGCAATTCTGGAATTCATTGAAAATCAGCATTATGTTGATTTTGTTACCGATTTCAAGTTTTTCCATGAAAATGAGGGCATCGGGGAGATGATGATCACCCTGAAAGGATTTGTCACCAAAGAAGCGGAATTCGAGGTGAAATCTGATATTGAAATTGCCGAGCCCGCGAATTCAAGGAGTGTGCTGATTTCTGCAGTTGACCATAAAATCCATGTCATCAGGTCGGCCGATGAAGAATGTACTAAGGAAGACGGTATAAATGACATGGCTGTGGAACTGGAACTGGAAGTAAGTCTTGACAACTTTTAAAGCTTGTAATAGAAATGGCAAAGCGCGATCGTAATACTTTAAAACAATATTTTCAGGCCGGGAAAAAGCCGACCGAAGAACAATTTGCCGATTGGATCGATTCGACCCTAAACCAGGAGGATGATAAAATAGCCGTCAGAAGGGACGGTGACAATAAACCTGTCGGGGGTATAGCAATAGGCACTTCATACGCTCCGGATCAGAATCCACCCCAGGATGGTCTCATTGTCGAAGGAAAAGTTGGGATCGGTAATGCAAGTCCTGAAAAAAGCCTTGATGTAACCGGGGATGTAAAAATATCAGGAGGACTGACCATCGGCGACTCGGAAGTCATTAGTGCCAGTGGAGAATGGAAGGGAGCCTCGACAAGTTTATGGCAGGGGAGTTCGGAGACATTACACACCGATGGTAAAGTTGGTATTGGGGTTGAGCAGCCCGAAAAACAACTGGAAGTTGGCGGTGATCTCAGGATATCAGGGGGGCTCACCATTGGAGACCAGGAGGTGATCAATGCTGCCGGAGAGTGGAAAGGAGCTTCTGCCAGCGGATGGCAAAAGACTGGCCAAAAAGTACATACTACCGCGAAAGTTGGTATTGGAGTCACCAGCCCCAGTAAACCACTGGATGTTGAGGGTGATATTAAACTGACAGGAAGTTTATATGTAAAAGATACGGAGGTTATTAACTCAGACGGCGAGCTCGTAAATGCACCGGCAGGGGGAGAAGGGGTTCCTGTAGGAACGATTGTTGCTTTCGCCGGAGAGACAGCTCCTAAAGGCTGGTTCGTTTGTAATGGAGCCCGGAAAAGTAAAGAACAGTATAAAGATCTTCACGATGTCCTGAAAGATTCCTGGGGACCTGAAACAAACACCCAGTTCAGGCTACCTGACCTGCGGGGCGTATTCTTAAGAGGATGGGATAATGGACGGGGTTTTGATCCGGATGCTGCGCAAAGGATACTGGTAAGTGAAGTCGTGGGTGATGTAGTGGGTAGTTATCAGGGTGATGAATTTAAAGAACATCAGCACGATGTCTATCCACATGCAGGTTATGTTGGAGGTACAACTGACGGGGCCTCGGGAGCAGATACTTTTACAAGGGTTCATGTAGGAAAAACCAGTAAGGTCGGAGCAAATGAATCCCGTCCGAAAAATGTCTATGTCAACTACATCATAAAACACTAGAACTATCGTCATGCTCAATCATAAAAATATTAAGACATCATGAAAAGCATTAGTCGACCCAAACTGAAAGATTACTTTAAGAACGGGTCCCGCCCTACGGAGGACCATTTCGGCGCATTCATAGAAGCCACAATCAATAAAGAGGATGATGAAATATTCATAAGTGAGGAGCGTAATATTGGTATCGGCACCATGCCGGAGGATGGCATCAGGGTCAAAGTGGATGGGTCCATTCAGGCAAATGAATTGAAGATAGGCGACCGGAAAATGGATCGTATTCTTTGGCTCCCTGTATCTGACAGCCCCCAGGATATTCACTATGGTGACGGGCGTGTGACCATTGGAACGAAGGCAGCTTCAGAGCAGTTGACCGTTGATGGCGCCATTCGCATTGGAAATAACTTTGGCGAAGAGCCGGGTACCATTCGATGGACCGGATCCGATTTCGAGGGCAGGAAGGGTGATCACTGGGTTTCGCTTACCCGTGAGTTCGAAGACAAAGAGCACTTCGAATCTTTGCGGATCGATAAGACATTGACGGTAGGGACATCTCAGCCAAGTGCGCAGGTGCATTTTGAAGGTGGCGCTTTCCTGGTTAACGGAAATGTTGGAGGCACTCCCGTAAGTGGTTATGGTACGCGGTTAATGTGGGTACCTGCAAAGGCCGCATTGAGAGCTGGATTTACACAGGATAACTCATGGGATGAACAAAACATTGGATTTAATTCCGTGGCCTTTGGTAATAATACCAGAGCTACCGGCGAAGGTTCTTTTGCTATCGGCGCAAATACTGAAGCCAGCGGGAATCTGGCCATAGCCCTGGGATCCGGTTCCAAAGCCACAAACCATGAAGCCGTTGCCATCGGATCGGGAACGGAAGCATCAGGAAATATTGCCACTGCCTTTGGCTCACAGACCAGGGCCTCCGGTCCGTATGCCGTAGCAATGGGCAGTCAGACCAGCTCGGAGAGCTGGGCGTCCACTGCATTGGGATTGGAAACAAGGTCTGCCGGCTGGGGGTCATTGTCCAGCGGACGTGGAACCGTTGCCGGCTCATTTGGAGCTTTGGCTATCGGAAGATACAACCTGGACACCGGACACGAGTCGAGCTGGATTGAAGATGATCCTGTTTTCACAGTAGGGGATGGCAACAGCAATGAGGACCGTTCAAATTCCCTCTTGCTGCAAAAGAAAGGAGATTTGAGCATCAAGGGGTCACTGAAATTAGGGAGTACCGAAACACACGTGCAGGAAGGTTCCATCAGGTGGACAGGAGCGGATTTCGAAGGGTTTATCGGAACGGAGTGGATCTCTTTTACCAAAGGTCATGATCAGGCAGGATCTCACTGGCAATATCAGCAGAGCAGCCATGCGCTCACTTATGAGGGTGGTTTTGTTGGGGTTGGTACTAACCGGCCGGCAAGCCTGATGACCATTGCCAATAAGATGGGCAGTGGACCTCAGCAGGGGATTGAGAGTATCGGGAATTACAATTTGTTGTTGCGCTCGGGTGAAACCACACCCGGCACGATGGTGGGTATAGCATTGCATCCGGGGACTGATTCATCTTCCGGAACACACGCATTTGCGTCAATTACAGCCAAGCGGATCAATAATTACAACGCGGAGATTGGTTTCGTCACAAAGGATGGCAGCAATCCTCCCACCCAGAAAGTGGTGATCAGATCCACCGGAGAGCTTGGCATAGGCATACCCAATCCCAGGGAAAAACTTGATGTAGATGGGGCTATTAAGGTAAGTAAATCAATAGGGAATGATCCCGGGACCATCCGGTGGACAGGTACTGATTTTGAAGGTCGAAAAGGGAATGAGTGGGTGTCATTGACAGAAACCAATACACAAGCCGGTTATTGGTCCAAAATACCTAATGAGGAAATCATAGAATATCCCGGTACTGTTAAAATTGGCTCAAACGCACCTCAATCCAGACCTGCTCTCGATGTCAGGGGGAGGATTGAAATGACACATCCAACCGGGAATGAGATAAACTTCGGTACAGTCTATCCCAGTTGGATATCCGGCAGACAAGGATCCGGCAGTGGCTATATTATGATGCGTGCGGGCAACCAGCAATCTTCTCTCGTGTCAATCAGGGCCAATGGAAAAATGGGAATTGGAGTGGAGTATCCATCAGAGAAACTGACGGTATCCGGCATCATTCAATCATCTTCAGGTGGATTCAGATTTCCGGATGGTACCCTTCAGACATCAGCAGCTGTCAGCAATGGCTACGGTACATGGAATATGGATTCCGGAGGAAGCGAACACTTGACGATATCCGCTGGTTCACAGACCTATGGTGGGGCCCTACACTTGGGGATAGCTACCCCTTATCAGTATTCATCCCGTTCGTGGAATATACAATCCTTTCAAAATATGCTCTGGATCCAGGCCAGCGCCCAATCACCCGCGATAACAATTATTGAACAAGGGGATGTAGGGATAGGCACGATGCTCCCAAAACACAAACTGCATGTCGTCGGGAACATACATGCAGAGTCTGGCAGTGTAACACAATCGGATTTTGCCGAGTATTTTGAATCATCAGACAAAAAGACCATTCCTGCAGGTACAGCTGTGATTTTGGTAAATGGCAAGATCAGGAAAGTCAAAAAGAACGAAACACCCTTCGGAGTTATTTCTGCAAGCCCCGGTCTGGTTGGCGGAGCGTATTCCGAATGGCCTGACAAATATGAGAGAGACGAGTATGGAGCCATCATCAAAGAAAAGGTCAGGGAAGAAATACTCGTTCCGAAAACCAAAAAAATTAAAGGAGAGCGCCAAAAAATGGTAACCAGAAAAGTTACCGAAACCGTAAACCAGCAGGAGGTGGTGAAAAAAGGGAATAAATATGTGCAGGTGGAAAAAAAGAAAAAAATCACAAAAGAGGTGCAGGAACCGGTGTTTAAGGAGGTGGATTTATATGATAGTAGCGGAAAGGAAAAAATAGGGAAACACAGGATTCCTACCATGGAAACCTACGTAGAGGAAGAACTGATCCTAGATAAGGATGGACAACAGGTAATGATCGGTTCTGGTAAGTTTAGGACTGTTGAGAAACCCAGGATAAATCCGGATTATGATCCTGATAAAACTTACATCCCTCGACATGATCGTCCTGAGTGGAATTGTGTTGGTTTGATGGGGCAGGTTTCATTGCGAAAAGGTCAGCCCGTAGCGCCAACATGGGTCAAACTCAAAGATGTATCGGAGAATGTAGAATTATGGCTTATCAAATAAACCTCTGATATGGAATTAACGGACAGGCAAAAACTTAAATGCTATTTTGAGACGGGTGCGGTTCCGACAGAAGAGCAATTTGCAGAGTTCATAGATACTGTCATAAACCAGGTGGACGATGACATAAATGTCCTGCGGGCGGAATCGGGAGTAAATGTCGGGATTGGCACCGATGCACCGAGAGCCAAACTTGAAGTAGCCGGAAACATTATTGCGGAGAATCTTTTGATCCTCAAGGATGATGAACCAATATCGGTTGAGGATGCGCTCGATATAAGATCGGCTGAAGAGATATCCATAAACAAACGTCTGAACCTCCTTGATCCGGCATCCGGCGAGTTTGCCGGAGGTTCTCTGAAAATTCGCAAAAGTGGTGACGGAGGTATCAAACTCATCGGGAAATATGATAAATACAGTGAGGGGTCATTTATCAGTCTGGAGAACCATATTTCATCGTTTAAAGACATTTCACAAGGGGCAATAAGCATCTGGTTCAGGTATCTTCCCGAAAACCCGTCGAAAGATCACTGGTTCCGGCTTTTTACCCTGGGGCACAGAGATGATGAACTTCGTGAAGGTGACGGTGTGATCATAGAGGTCAGCAATCCTGAAATCATGCCGCTGTCAGTAAGGGTTGTGATAACATCCGGAGGACAGACTAAACTTAAAATGACTACCTCACTCTCCCAAGAGGGGAATTTGGCAGGATGGCATCATCTTCTGTTTACGGTAGGTGAGCATCCTGACGGATCCGGTTTCAATCAGCTTTATCTTAATGGCAGTGCCGTGGATCCCGGTGATATCAATTATGAAGCAGGAAACAGCATTTTTCACGATGTTTTTCTCAACGTCGCGGCAACACCTAATATTTTCAGATTAGGGTCGGTTTTGAGTGGTGGCAATACACTGGTATTCTACGGATTGATCGATGAAGTTGCGATTTTGAACAAATCGCTGTCTGAAGGGGAGGTAAGAGAAATATATAATGGCGCATTGACCCATGAGCTTGAAAAGCAATACCAATCTACACTGGTTGGATACTGGAAAATGGGAAATGATCTCAATTTCCCGCTGATCAGGGATTATTCCGGAAATGACCATGATGCCGGTATCAACGGACCCCTGACCCTCGCTCAGATTCCGTCACATATGAAATACAATCTGATCTATAAGGACAGTTATCTTAATGAGACGGTCCTTAACGAGAGAGGATGGAAGAGATCAGGCAACGATCTGTTTACGGATGGTAACGTTGGGATTGGAACAAATGTGCCTGTTTCAAAATTGCACATCAATGACCAGGAAGAATCTATTGCGAAAATAGAAACCACCGGTGAAAATTATAGCGCCAGAATACACCTGGCCAGTCCTGCGATCGACGGGTATGTCGGGGTTTACGGATCAAACTACAGTAATGAAGGAATAAACAAAAAGCTGGTATTGAGCTGCTGGAACAATCCGGTGGCGTTGCAGACGATGAATGCGCGGCTGGAGTTCTGGACCAGGGGAAAAGAACGTCTTACCATCGAAAATGACGGATACATCGGTATCGGACAACCGATGCCAAAATATGAATTGGATGTGAACGGTACCGTGTCTGCAAAGGAATTCATGTTACAGACTGGTGAAGGTGCCGGAAGTCCGGTTGACCTGACCATATGGACACGCAATTCATCCGGTGACATCCGTAGCGGAAGCGGGAACGTTGGTATTGGGGTCAATTCCCCCGCTGAGAAACTGGTTGTAAACGGTGCTGTCTCTATCGGAAGCTCCAAAACCAATAATCCGGGAACCATACGTTGGTCAGGAAGTGATTTTGAGGGTCGAATAAGGGACAAATGGGTTTCTTTGACCAGGGGAGCCAGTAAGGGTTATAATTTTGTTGATGGGCTGGTAGGTATCGGTACGGATAAACCCAGGGCCTTATTACATGTGGTCGGTCCTCAAATGGATATCAAGGGACCAGGAGCGACCAGTCGAGGACATATTTTGGTGGGCCGTCCATCGGGTTATAATCTTGTTATTGATGATAATGAAATAGCAGTTCGAAGGAATAAAAGACCAGCCAATCTCCATTTGCAGGCCTATGGGGGGGATATCACCATACACAAAGATAAAGGCATTGAATCTGAGGTCGTATTTAAAGATAAAGGAAGATTAGGACTGGGAACCAGGGCGCCTCGTGCAAAACTTCACATTGCAGGCACCAGCGATCTTAAGCGCGGAGGTAACGGACTTCTGATCCTTGGTGATCCATCCGACTATCATATGGCCTTTGATGACAACGAAATAGCGGTGAGAAAAGGCAGAAACCCCTGGCATATGCATCTTCAGGCGTATGGTGGCGATATTACCATTCATAAAGATCGTCCTGATTATTTGCAGGTGGTAATTACTGATAACGGAAAAGTTGGCATTGGTAATAATGATCCCCTTTACCGGTTAGACGTCAATGGCGAGGCGAGAAAGTCCACTTCCAATCACTCATGGATCATCAAATCCGATAAGCGAATAAAAAAGAACATTAAGGATTTCAAAGAAGGTCTTGATGCCCTGATGAAAATAAGACCCGTACGGTTTCAATACAACGGTAAATGGGGTACAAAATCCGGTGAGCCTGGAATTGGGCTTATCGCACAGGAAGTGCAGCAGACCTTTCCATACATGGTCAATAAAGTGGAAGAAAGGCTGGAAGCTTCCGATGGAAAGAAAACCCCATTGTTGGAATTCAATCCCAGCAGCATGCTATACGTGCTGATCAATACGGTTAAGGAATTAAATCAAAAGATCAAAGACCTTGAATCAAGAATATGAATCAATTGAATGTTAAACACATAAAACAATGAATACCATGAAAGAAATTACTCTAAAACTTAGCGTCGATGAAGCCAATAACATTTTGCAGGCCTTAGGTAGTTTACCCTACATACAGGTACATCAATTGATACAAAAGATCCAAATCCAGGCCGGAACGCAACTACAGGATGCTGTCAATGGCAATGGGGCCAGGGAAAAGAAGAAAGAAGCTGAAAAAGTAGTCGCATAATCTCAAATCATCGGTTTGGCTGAAACTGCGACCATATCCGGCAGCCCATCTCAATCCCAAAGTACTGATTATGAGCTTCTCCGGGAGGAGGGACTCAGGTACATACGCCGGGTGGCGGGGAAGATATGGACTGATCACAATATCCACGATCCTGGCATTACCATACTGGAATCATTATGCTATGCCATTACCGAGCTGGGTTATCGTGTCAATCAGCCAATGGAAGATATCCTTCACAAGGATTCCGGTCAGAAAGACAACCTCGCATGGAAGCATTTTTTCACAGCCGCTGAAATATTACCAAATGCCCCGCTAACGCTCATTGACTATAGAAAGCTGATCATCGATCTTCCTTTTGTCCGGAATTGCTGGGTGGTCAAATCCACAGATACCGAGATCGACCCGTATCCCGGAAAAGATGATGATGGCTGTACCCAATCGGAACACCCGGACTCACAAACTACCGGCTCCATAAAGCTAAAGGGGTTGTTCGATGTGTTGATCGAGTTTGAGGAAAACAGACTGAACAACTTTGATCTGGATTTTTCCTTTGACGGGCCGGATAAAGAAAAGCATAGGGCCACAGTTATTTTGCCCCATTGGGATGAAGTCCGGGATCAATGGCCGAAAGGTATATTCCCATCGGAATTTACGATCAGGCAAATCTCTTCAAATATTGTAAATGACAATGATGACTCTATAACCGGGTTTTACATTGAGCTGAGTATTTCGTCCGGATCGTACGACTGGCAAAAGAGTGGTTTTCCAGTCAGCATTGAGCTTCATCAGCCCCTGACTTCGGAAGAAGGCCAAAACTGGTGGTCCCAAAATATCCGGGAATTACTGGAGGGAACATTTGGTACAGAACTATTCATGGAATATAATTCCAGGATCCAGAAGGCTTTCAGCCACTTAAAGGACATAAGGTCCTTGTTGAACTCCAATCGCAATTTGTGTGAGGATTTTAACCGGATCAAAGGAACCCGAATCCAGAAAATAGCGGTCCGGGCCACAATTCAGACCAAACACCTGTTTCAGAGAGAAGAGGTCCTGGCAGAAATTTATGCCCGGCTTGACCAATACCTGACACCAGGGATCAATTTTTATTCTTTGGAGCATTTGCTCGATAAAGGCAGAGATCCGGATGAAATTTTCAACGGACCACTACTGGAACACGGCTTCATAGACAACGACGATCTCGCCTCTTTCAAAGACAGGGAGGCTGTTTACACTTCGGACCTCGTGAGAATAATCATGGGCATCCCTGATGTGGTCGGAGTCAGTGATATCAGTGTTTCAAACTTCGTGAGAAATCAATTCATCCGGAAAGCAGACGACTGTCTCAGGTTGAACACAGAGATCTATAAACCAAAACTGAGCATTGATCTCTCGCAGGTTAGCTTCACACCAGACTACCCCATCGACCCGAATAAACTTAAGCGGTTGCTGGATGAAAAAAGGGAGGTTGCGATCCCTGTTCCAACCAGTAATGATCTGCCATTGCCAAAAGGTGAGAACCTGAAAATCAATGAATACTATTCCATACAAAATGACTTCCCCCAGGTGTATGGGATTGGCCATGAGGGTCTCAATTCTTCCGTATCAGAGCAGCGAAAAGCCCAGGCCACACAACTGAAAAGTTACCTGCTGTTTTTTGAACAGCTACTGGCCAATTTCCTTTCCCAACTGCATCATGTGGAACACTTGCTTAGTATGAGTCCGCATGTCCGGCATACGTACTATTATCAGCCATTGTATCAAATACCGAATGTTTCACCGGTTCTAAATTCAGGAAGTGAGGATTGGGAAGCTTTCATTGCAAATCCTGATAATATCTACGAACAGCACTTGCAGGAGATTACAGAGGACGATACAAAATATACCGATCGGAGAAATCGCTTTTTGGACCATTTGATAGGCAGGTTCAGCGAGGACTTTACGGATTACGCGCTTACCATGCTCAATCAGGATGAAGGTTACCGGTCTCAATTGATCCATGACAAGGTGGACATGCTGAATAATTATGATGATCTCAGCAGGAATCGCGGAATAGCATTCAATTACAAAAAGACAGATACATTCGGTTGCCCGGCTGTATGGGATTCGCAGAATATTTCCGGAGTCGAAAAGAGGATCTATGCCAAGCTTGGACTGGACAATCACGTCAGGAGGAAAATATATTCGGACAAAAGGGTTGAGGAATTATTTGAAATCTATGAAGTAACAGACCAGGACAACACCAGGATGTTTGGGTTCAGGCTGGTAAAGGATGGACAAGTGTTACTGAGCAGCACGAGAACCTACCAGGATCCCGATCAATTAAGGGTGGGGATGGAAGGAGTAGTCACCGCCGGTATTCACAATTACAACTATCGATGCAGCATTGCTACCAACGGCAAATTTTTCTTTGGATTGGTCAATCGCTCAAACGAACTTATTGCCAAAAGGATTGAGCTTTTCGAAAGTGAGCTTCTGACGGATCAGGAAATCAAAAAAATCGTCTCAATATTTAGAAAAGAATTCTGGACGGAACGGTTTTACCTGATCGAGAATATCCTGTTGCGTCCCAAGATTCAATCCGACATCACTACATCCTCCATTGTCCAGTTCTTAAAACCATTTGAGGGAGTCACTATTTCGCTCAATGACCCAAATAATACTCCTGACCCGGACAAGCTCGGTTCATCCCTTGAAACGCATTTTATCATCTTCAAATACAATATATCTGAAGCGGAAGTATCCCGGCAGGCATACGGATTCAAAGTATTCGACCTTCAGGGCAAGCACCGGTTGACAAGTATTGAGCCAATTTACAGTGTGTATGAACTGAGGCAAACCCTCAATGACGTCGCAAGATTCGGGATACAGAAAGGAAGGTACTACAAGAAAACGGAGAAACGCACTTCCTCCACTCGTTATTGGTTTGAGTTGATCGGCTGGTATGACCAGCCCATTGCCATATGTGACCAGCCTTTTGGTTCCTCCCGGGCACGAATGAAGGCAATTAACAGTTCAGTCGAGCTTTTTGAAACATTTCACGAGGAAAAAGTTTTGCTTCAGGATAGATGTTTGACCTTTCCCAAAGGCTTACCGCAATCGCTTCAGAATGATCCGTTTTCCTTTCGCGCCATAGCTGTACTGCCCCTGGGTGCCGGTCGCTTCTCCGACCCGTTCTTCTGTGCGCTGGCGGAAAAAAAACTACACGAAGAGATGCCCGCTCACATTGTGCTGGAAGTTATTTGGGCCAGGGAGTATGACTTTCTTCGATTTGAAAGAGCTTACAAACACTGGCTGTTGGAAAACTACAAGGACAAGCCCATCGCGGAGGATTCCCGGATGCAATATGATTATGAATTGCATAAAGCTCACCGGGAGCTGCTGGAGACGATCGCGATGATCAGATGTAATTCCGGTGTTTCGTCTTCCGGAGAGGATGAATGGGACGGTATGTCTGTGACAAATACTTCGGATGATCCCGAAGTTCATTTTTGGAATGATTTCCTGATCACCGATCCTTATGACGAATGGGTTGTCGGTGAAATGACGGTGGGAAAAGAATTTGTGATTGGAAAGACCTGTGATTTCAATGATGTAATCGGCGAGATGATAGTAGGCCAGGATTTTAAAATCGCCTATTCTTTCCATCAGAAATATGAAACCGGAGTCGGATATGGAAGTGTCGGTCGAAACTTTTTCATTGACTAATGAGGAGAGAGGATCAATATATGATCAAAGAACAGGTCTTCGAGGTACTTACTCCGAATGCTTCCGGAGCGCATTCCCTTCAGCAGCAGATTGAGCAAATCTACTATGAGCGCGTAGTTCAGAAGATGGAAAACATCTGTCATGAGCTGGCTCCTGATGGTATGTGTTATGAAATAGAGCGACTTGAACTCGATGTAGGAAGATGTGATCGTGAGAGATTACCGGATGAGTTACCCGAAAAGATAGAGGCAGCATTTAGGGAGGCACTCTCCAACGCATTAATCTCGTCACAGGTAGAACTACCTGTCATTCAGCCTCCGCCTGGAACCGTTTTAAATGTTCAATCCGAATTACTGTTTTATTTTTTAAAAAATGGCCAGGTGCCATGGTGGTATTCGGGGGAAACTGATCATATTTCCTGGGAGCAGGTCATTGAGTCAGCAGTTGAAGAAAACCGCAGCGACTGGCAAGACACGCTTTCTGCACTTTTAAGAGATAGCACTATTCGTAAAAGGATCATATGGCAGTTTACTCCTGCGGCCATGATAAAGATGCTTTCTCCGCTTAATTCAGGAGCTGAAATGGCATATTCATTGTGGCAGGCCGTTTCGAAAATACCGTCACCGAATGTTTCTGAGGGTATTTTTTGGAATGAGGTGTTGCAGCAAGCGGGCAGGGTATCTTCCGGAGATGAATTGGTGTGCAACCTGGTAGGAAGCACAGCAGAACTCATCGGACAACCTTACGACAGATTCGTCAGATCCATGATCCGAAAGTCAGGTGTTGAAAGAAGATCCGGCACATCATCCGGCGTATCATCAATACTGACTATACTGGAAGAGGAACTGAAGTCTGAAAGGAAGCTAAAAAGGCTCTCAAAGCGGATCAAACCGTTTCTTATAGATGAACCCCCCGATCGTTCCGGAGGTGAAAGGAACAGAACAAGGCATTTAAAGACGGATCTTTTAAGATCCCTTGGTGAAGATCATATCCGGTACCGGTTTGTAGCGAGCACCGACGATGAGACAGTATCTGAAATCTACTCTCTGATATTCGGAAAGCCGGGAATAATAAATGAGGACCTTGAATTCCTGTTAAAAATATTGGCGGAACATGATAAGAAGTTGGGATTGTCCTATGTCGATTTCAGGAACTATATCTGGCACGAAGTGTGGCGACATCAATCTTTTTGCATGGATACCGGTAAAGACGAAGACCTGGAAGCTGTGGATCTGCTTCACAAACTTTCTGTTTCGTTTGGCTTGTCATTTTCCGATATCATTCATCAGATAATGGCTTCGGGCACCCAAGCTGGAACGAGGCACCAAAACGCTGAAAGTGTTTTATCAATGCTACAAGAACAGGTCCACATAGCGCAACCGGGTGTTGATGATCAAAGTGTAAACGAAGGTGATCTTTTGCAGGAAATCGCTCAGGCACTGATGCATGGGGATGAGAAACGACTTGTACGGAACCTCATTCAGTTTGACCAACACTGGGAAAAAGCTATTGACAATGTGCCGGTCGGCCACGCTGAATACTTTCGAAAAATTATCCGGGGACAGGACCTGGACATGCTTGTTGCACATCTCGATGATCATAAGATTGCCACACTTATTCATAAGATTTACCACAGGGTAGACCTTAAAACCATTCAGGGTATCTCAAATCTTGCTGCAATCTATACCCAAAACAAGATCGGAGATTTTCCAGGGTACCGGCTCCGAAATCAATTGTGGATGGCGTTAATCTACGTTCTGAGGGAAGATGAAAAGCGCTCCATTGAAGAGATCCTGGTCACGCTTTATCAGCAGCTTGGAAGCAGGTTAAGGATTGCTCCGGAAGCGCTGATTTCAGAAACCTTGAAGATTGCCAAATCTTCCTCCACGGGTAATCCCCAGGTCCCGGAGTGGCTGGCGCAAATTAGCAAAATAGGACTCGTCCAATCCTCCGGTGGTTTGGGAAGTACTATTGATCCGGAAAAACCGGCTGTCGATACAATACGTCATTCTTCCATATCGAAAATCGGGGAAAAGGAAGATATTCAGACCGATCCGGAGGGGAAAGTGGAAACCACCGGATTTTCAGGGGACAATGCCGAATCAAAGTTTGGAAATGATTTTTCTGAAAACATTGAAGGTTCTGACCGGACTTCAGTGGATATTCCTGCCAAAGATGCTTTCAATGAAGATGATCAGGATCCGAAAATAATTAAACAGCCGGAGCACAAAACGAACACCGGGCCAGATGGGACTTCCGGGGAAAAGGACGGGAAATTGTTTGAAAGTTCCGGTGCTGGTTCGGAAACAGTCGGCAAACAAGAAAGTCCGGAAGAGACCTCTGAAATTCAGATTGAAAAGAGAACCCTGGATTCAGGTTCATACAATCGGGAAACTCACCAGACCATTCCTGATTTTTGGGATCAGGAGGATAAGGAATCATTGGGTTTTGAAGTTTACATCCGGAATGCAGGTTTGGTGGTGTTAGGCCCATTTCTGCCCGGATATTTCAAGCAGGTAGAACTACTGGATGATCATCAGCAATTCTTAAATGAAGATTCCATCCATCAGGGCGTTCATTTATTGCAATGGATGGTCACCACAGAGCATAATTCGCCGGAATACTTGCTTCCGCTGAACAAATTGCTTTGCGGAATTGATCCGTTATCTCCTGTCCCTCAACAGGTTACACTTGACGAGCATGCCGTTAAGGAAGCTAATGAATTATTGGAAACAGTCATTAAGCATTGGTCAGCGTTGAAAAACACATCAGTTGACGGTTTCAGGGAAGCGTTCCTCCGTCGCGAGGGCCGGATGATCAAATCATCTGACCGATGGACCATCCAGGTGGAGCAACGGTCATATGACATATTACTGGAACAGATCCCATGGAGTATTTACCAGGTATCAGTTCCCTGGTTGGACCAAACGATAACAGTAGAATGGCACTAACTGACCATAAAACGATACTAACTGCCGAATTAGAATGGTTTACTGAGGTTCTGGAAACACGAATGAAACTTTATTTTGGTCATGATTGCGATTATGACGAGATCGGAGAAGTTGCTCCGCCGGATCTGACAAACAATGAAGAACCATATGCTTTGTTGGTCAAAAATCTGGACCTGAACTTCGAACAAAGACTTTTGCTGATTTTGGCGTTGCTACCTCATTTACAGCCTCAGCTACTGGATCCTTTCTTTGTTAAAAACTCGACCTATGACCGTGAATTTACGGAATTTGGAGGGTACAAAGTGAAAAGTCATTCGGGTTTCCTGCCAACCGGCGAAACCGTACTCTTTTTGTTTGCCGGTGATGACCTTGCGCGGCGATTGAGTTATCAGCATTTGTTTGACCGGGATCAGCCCTTGATAAAACACAGAATATTGTCCCTGGGGGCCCCGGAACATGGAGAACCGCCAATGAGCGGATTGCTAACGATTTCAGAGAGTTATTTGCACTACCTGCTTACGGGACAAGAGCAAAAGATGTCATTTAGCATAGATTTTCCTGCGCAGCTCATCACGACTGAAATGGATTGGGATGATCTGGTGCTTGAGAGATCCACAAGAGATCAGATTGACGAGATCCTGGTATGGATTGAACATGGCGATACGCTGCTGCATGACTGGAATATGCGACGAAAGATCAAACCGGGTTACCGTTCGCTGTTTTATGGTCCCCCCGGCACCGGGAAAACACTTACGGCTACCTTACTTGGCAAAGCAACGAGTCGTGACGTATATCGGATCGATCTGTCCAAAGTGGTATCCAAGTACATTGGGGAGACGGAAAAAAACCTGTCGAAGGTCTTTGACCTTGCAGAAAACAAGCATTGGATACTTTTCTTTGATGAAGCAGATGCGTTGTTTGGAAAACGCACAAATGTAAGCAACTCACACGACCGGTACGCGAACCAGGAAGTTTCGTATCTGCTTCAACGTATCGAGGACTTTCCCGGAGTTGTGATCCTGGCTTCCAATATGCGGAGTAACCTTGACGAGGCCTTTACCCGCAGGTTTCAATCCATTATCCTGTTTCCTATGCCGGCCCACAACGAGCGGCTACAGCTCTGGCGGCAGGGTTTTTCGGAGTACAGCACACTGGACAAAGCAATTGATCTGGAAAGGATCGCCAGAAATCACGAAATGTCAGGTGGTTCGGTTATGAATGTGATACGCTACAGCAGCCTGATGGCTTTGAAGCGAAAAAGCCAGCTTATCCAGCTGGAAGACCTTGAGATTGGAATTAAAAAAGAATTTCAAAAAGAGGGTAAAACGATTTGATTCAAAGAATAACGAATTGATAACAATTAATAAAACAAAAAATGTTTGCCAAGGTAGAGAAACCCATCCCGCAAAGGAAACCCAGATCTCGGGCAGGTGCCTCGGTCGATGGGAAGATGTTTTCAGTCCAGCCAAAAGTTGAAGTAGGGGCGCCCAATGACAAATATGAGCAGGAGGCGGATGCCATGGCAGATAAGGTCATGAGTATGCCGGCGCCGGGCGAAAAAGGTGTTCAGCGCAAATGTGCGGCCTGTGAGAAGGAGGAGGCCCAGACAAAACCATTAGCGAACCTGATCACTCCACTGGTCCAGCGTCAGGAGGAAGAGAAGGAAGAACCGGCCCAGACCAAGTTATTACAGCGCCAGGAGGAAGAAGAGGAGCCTGCGCAGGCTAAACAGTTGCAACGTCAGGAAGAGGAGAAGGAGGAACCAGCCCAGGCCAAACTGTTACAGCGACAGGAAGAAGAGAAGGAAGAACCTGCCCAGGCCAAACTGTTACAACGACAGGAAGAAGAGAAGGAGGAACCTGCCCAGGCTAAACTGATTCAAAGAAAAGAAGTTAGGGAAACTTCAGCCGGACCATCCATTGAGTCCCGTTTAAGCAATAGTAAGGGAGGGGGCAGTCCGTTGCCTGATGAAACAAGAAGTTTCATGGAATCCCGGTTCGGATCAGATTTCAGTGGCGTTAAGGTTCACACCGATAGCAATGCGGTTCAGATGAACAAAGAACTTAGCGCCCAGGCGTTTACCCACGGCAGTGATGTTTATTTCAACCAGGGAAAGTATGATCCTGACAGCAGCTCAGGCAAACACCTGCTGGCCCATGAACTGACGCATACGGTGCAACAGGGGGGCGGGAAATAATCTTGGTCCGGGATGTCAAAAACAGGAACCAAATTACGCAGATCCCATCAACGTCGGACGATTGATGCCGGGAAAAACTGCATTTCACGTCCTGGAAAGAGGAATTCATTTATTTCAACTGCAAAAGCAAAAACCTCTGGCGGTTTGGTTGGAAATTCACCAAAAATCCGAATTTACCGCAATGTCCAACATGCTACCTCATTAAAAGTTCAGCCGTTTTGGGGAAGAGCCTGGAAGTGGATCAAAAAAACAGCTAAAAGGGCGTGGAGGGGCGTCAAGAAGGGTTTTCGGGGATTCACAGGATTAGTGGGTTCCGTTTTGAAAAAATCCTGGAAATTCCTGGGAAAAGCGGGTTCCTGGTTAGCCGGTAAGCTTAAAAAGTTAGGCAAAGGAACACTAAACTGGCTAAAGCGGGCCGGTAAAGCAGTTTGGAGATCGATTAAGTGGTTTGGGAAACATGCCTGGGCTGGGATAAAGTGGTTAGGGGCGTTTTTGTGGGAAAAGTTGTCTCATGCAGGGGGCCTGGCCTGGACTTTTATCAGCAGATTTCCCAAACGGCTATGGCGTGTCATTGTTCATGGCTGGGACCTGATAAAAGGGACCGGAAAATGGATTTGGTCCGGGCTTAAAGGGGCAGCCGGACACGCCTGGAAAGCAGTTAAGGGAACGTTTAATTGGATCAAAGGAGGAATCAGGGGAATGGCGAAATGGTTGTCCTCGGGCATCCGAAGCGGAGCAAAGTGGGCCATTGACTTCATTCGTGATCCCAGCCTGGACAAATTGAAAAACGGGCTGTTGGGCAGTGTCCGGTGGTTAGGTAGCGGAGTTGCCGGATTGGCACGTTGGGGTTGGAGAGGCATTGTGGGTGCTGCTAAATGGGGATGGGAGGGATTAAAAGGTGTTGGAAAATGGCTCTGGAAAGGACTGAAAGGAGGTGCAGAATGGGCTGGAAAAATGTTGTTGTATTTAATTGAACTACTTGGAGGAGGTGAAGCCTTACAACTGATTTGGGGCTTGATCTTTAGGATGCGGAAGTTGACAAAGAATGAAATTGATGCATCGAAAACTGTTCATCCGGAAGGTATGATCCCTTATGGCCTCATACGAGTAGACGAAAATTCAATAGTAAGTAAAATTGGGGGGGCCGCAGTCACCTCCATGCACGTGCTACATTTTCCTTCCGGATCAATCTCATTGGACCTGATGGTCCATGAGCTAACTCACGTGGCACAATATGAAAAGGCGGGGGCGATATATATGCCGCAAGCTTTACACGCCCAGGCGAAATATGGCGTAAAAAGTCCAAGTGGTCGAGGGACGAAAGATGCTTATGATTATGAACGAGAGGGAACCTTAACAGCTTTACGAAGCAAGGGTACTAAATTCAAAGATCTTAATCGTGAGTCACAAGCTGAGCTGGTGCAGGATTACTATTTATGTGGTCCATATCCAAACAGTTGTACAGATATGCAGCCATTTATTGAAGACATGCGCCGGGGAGAATTTTAAATCCGGAGATTGAAGCATATGCAAAAGAGTAAAAATATCAAGGTCCAGAGGGAAATAGTGATGAATTCACCTTAACAAATCACGGAGAAATGTCAAGCGTCGATTCAAAACAGAAAAAGACTCTATCCAGATCCAGGAATACCAAATTCTCAACCAGGAATGGAAGACAAGTCGCTCAAGGAAAACTACGATATCTACTATCACAGAAGGAGTATGCCCATTCTCAGGTATGGAGTAAGAAAGGTAGTGTGACCTAAATGTTTTGTAACCATAAGCTAATGAGTAAGACCATTGTCATAGCAAAAAAAGTCAACAAGAAAAGGTCATCTCTTAAGGGAAAAGGAACAGCCCAACCTGCTAGACAACCTCCGATCCTCCCTAAGCCGAAAGCTGGAAATCCAAAATTATCACTAAAACGACAGATCAGTGATTCCACCAAACGTTTGGCAACACATCCGGTCCGGCAGGTAAAACATCGGGCATATAGAGAACTGATTAATACTAAGAGAAGAAAAGGGGAAAGCTGGCTTGCATATGCAATCCGAAGAAATAGAGAAAAAGGCCATAAGGCTACTAAAGAACTCTTGGATCTTTTGTACAAGATTTCAGGCGACAAGAAATATTACAATAGAGCACTGAAAGATAAAGGTCGTGTCACCTCAAATTTTGTTTATCTGGTTTTATCCACTCAGAAGAAATTATTTCCATTGAAAAAAGAAAGGAATGAATGGGATGGAATTTTAGGAGACAAAACAATTAAAAGAGGTAAGGCTGTATTAAATGAAGGTCTGTCATTTAAGAGCATTTGGACAGCCATCAAAAAATTCTTTGCGGACGTCGGATCTAAAATATCTGGCTGGTGGGACTCATTTGTGAAGTGGATAAAAAGTTTCGTTTCAGAAAAGGATCCAAAAAAACAAGCGGTGGGGAACCTGGCTGATCTGGGAAATGAGACATATTACAGTAGTAGCAAGAGAAGGAATGTAACCGCGAAAAAATATGAAACATTTATTAATGGAACTAGGATTGACCTTCCAGCCAGTTCATGGGAAAGTGCCAGGGATGCTGGAAAAACCATGAAACAGGTTCTCAAAGGTGTTAGTAACAAAGGATATAAATATGTCAGGGATCTTATCGAAGAATTCGAAATCACGGATGTTAGAGTTTCTTCACTTCTCAGGGGTGCCGGTGGTGGGCCTCATACCTCAGGAAGAGGTTTGGATTTAACATATTTTAAAACAAAAAATTTAGGGAGCACCACTTTTTACAACACTAGTGTAGCAAGTACCGAGCCATCACTGGCTAAAAAAATCAGGATTTGGTCCTGGGCGCATTCCAATACAAGTCAGGTTATTGGACCATGGTACCATAGAGGAGTAAGAGGACGACCTCCCGGATGGCATAGAAACAGGATGCGACCAGGTGTGGAATGGGATCATAGACATCACCTGCACATTACAATAAGATAGTGTTGAATGTTGATAGACATGGTTATTAGACATACAATCGACTTATAGCAAATCATTGTATTAAGAAATGCTTAGAACTGCTACCATAACACCAAAAATCAATACAAAAGCCTCGTCCCAACATGGAAAAGGAACGACCCAACCTGCTAAGCAACTTCCCGTGTTACCGAAGCAAAAAGCTGATGGTTCATATGAATCAAACTTCGGAGAAAAAAGCGATTTTGAAACCTTGATTGGATCTCGACTGAATTCCAGTAAAGGTGGGGGTAGTCCTTTGGCCAATGATGCAAAAAGTTTTATGGAATCCCGCTTTGGATCAGATTTCAGCAGGGTAAAGGTTCACACAGACAGCGATGCAGTTCAAATGAACAAGGAACTCAATGCTCAGGCGTTCACCCATGGTAATGACGTCTATTTTAACCGGGGGAGGTATGATCCCAATAGCAGCTCTGGTAAACACTTACTGGCGCATGAGTTGACACATACCATACAGCAGGGACGTGATGGTGTAAACCCGACTGGCGGTATAAACCTGAGAATTCAAAAGAAAAATCGTCAGGATATTGAAGGGGATGGTGCATGGTACAAAAAGAAGGGCGGAAAATATTACTATTATCACTGGAAGAAGAAATGGCAGCCAGCCACCGGATACCGGCTGGAAAGGGCCAAGTACGTTTATGGAGAGAAATCAGCAGAAAAAAAGAAAATTGATATTGAGTTGGAGTTTAATGGAAAGACTCTCTTCGTGCGGGGGTCACATAGCCTGACCATTGGAGCGCATTCCGGGTTGAAGTCGTTTAACAGGAAAAACAGATCGGGTATTGATTTTACTTCGAAGGAAAATCTAAAGAAATATCAGCATATGTTAGACACCGGTCCGGTTCCCGAAGGCGTATACAAAGTCAAAAAAGAGGAGGTGGAATGCCATAAATCAGTTAAACAAAAAAATACAGCGGTAAAATGTTATAAAAAATTTGACAAAAGCATTGGAGCTTGGGGATTTTACAGATCTCGTCTTTATGAATCCTTCTTCACTTCGCTAAGCAGACAGCTTGATACATCAAGAACAGGCGGATTTTTTCTTCATGGGGATAGCGGAGACGGAACAGCCGGATGCATCGGGATATTGTCGAAATTTAATAACAAGCAGTTGCATTACCTGATAAGTAACAATGATTCCGATGAAATAAAATTGGTGGTAAAATATCCTGAAGCTCCCAGCATTAAAAAATTCAAGTCCAAGAGGAAAAAACAAATTGAGAAAATGGGATGGGAAGACTTTACTACGGATTTCATACTTTATTACTCGAGAGAAATAAGAATTGCGGCTAGGAAGTACGGTATTCACCCGGTGGCTATTGCGGGAGTTGTGGCCTGGGAACGTGAAGAGAACCCAAGGGGCTACTGGAGCGACATCTTATACCAGCGATTCCTCTGTGAAAAAGGATGGCTGAGTGACGATGCCGGAATTGGTTATGGGAGCATCCATCTTAAGACTGCAGAAAAAATTGAAAAAGAGACTAATATCCCGGCCGCTAAAAATAGCAGGGATAGATGTAAGAGACTGATTGATCCGGTATGGGCGGTTCGATACATAGCCGCCTTCATGAGTATTCACAAGAAAAACTACTTGAAAATTGCGGGAGTACAGATAGGTGGCAGGCCTGAGATACTGGCCACATTGTTTCATACAGGCAAAAGTGAGGAAAAAGCAAAATCACTGAAGAAGAGAAGAGTGGAAGCTGCGAAAAAGAAAAAGAAATTACCCGTCCCGATGCCTGATGAAATGGGACGTTGGGTCCGGGACAATAGAAAGAATATAGAGTTTCTTTTATACAAAAAGTAGCGTGAATTCAGATGCCTAAAACTGCCACCATAGCAACAAAAGTCAATAAGAAAGTATCATCCCGAAATGGAACAACCCAACCAGCTAAAAAATCTCCTGTTTTGCCTAAACAAAAAACTAATAATCTGTATGAATCAAACTTTGCAGAAAAAAGAGAGTTTGAAAGTTCTTTTGAATCTAAACTGAATTCCAGTAAGGGAAAAGGAGATCAGTTATCTGCTAATACGCGGGATTTTATGGAATCCCGTTTTGGATCGGATTTCACTGAAGTGAAAATTCACACTGACAGCAATTCAGTTCAAATGAACAAAGAGCTCAACGCTCAGGCATTCACCCATGGCAATGACGTCTATTTTAACCGGGGGAGGTATGATCCTACTAGCAGCTCGGGTAAACACTGGCTGGCGCATGAGTTGACCATGCAACAGAATGGCTATAAAACTTCAAAAGAGAATACCGCGTCAACTAAAATTCAGAGATTTGTTGGACTGAACCCGGAAGCTGTTCATGAATTGTATCTCCAGAAGTATCAGAAAGAAAGAAAAATTTTTGGCGGACTTTTATCTGATAATGTAGCTAGGGATATTGTAAAACGTTGGAAACGAGGTGATTCCAAATATATCCTGACGGTAATACATAAAGAATTTCTGATTAAAGAAATGATGGATGGGGATCTTGAAGATTCGGATCAACAAGGTATTCTTGATTTGCTGTCATATTCCGGAGAATCCGATTATAAGAAACTCCTTCCTATCGTAGATGGCGCAATAAATCGTTTCTCTCAAGAAAAAATACAACGCTTGAAGAAAATGAAAAATGCGCGTAAAAGACGACGTGTAGCCAAAGGGGCGACTTTTGATCCTGAATTAGTTCGAGCTGCCATGCTCAAATTGATTAAGAATGCCGGATTATGGAATTGGATTTTCAGTTCTCAAAAAGATTGCATTACCACTATCCGAGAGATCGTTTTGCCACAATTATATAAGAAGCATCCCAAAAACATGAAACGCATAAAGAAAGAAGTTGATACATTATGTCGGTTAAGGGGCAATCGAATTATGGATGTAATGGAAGGGCTTAAGAAGGCTGGATTTATAGTTGGGAGCAAAAAAAGAATACCATTTAAACGCAACTGGGAGTATCGACTTGTAAAGGGGAAAAAACAATCGTTCAAAGTTCCCAAGAACCTACGGGAAAGTGCTTGGAACTATATTATCAAACGCTCCAGTAAACACGAAGGGTGGCATATCTTCGGAATGAGTATAATGGCTGGTTATCATAGTGTCACTGTTTTTGTAAATAACCGGCCTGGTGGCCCTTTTTTATATTGGTCAGATCAGATTCCAAGGATCGGGACAAAAACATTCGAACCAGGATCCGAATATGGCTTCAGGCGATATAAGAATCCTCATTTTGACAAGTACATTGAACTTTATACACGTGAAAAGTGGGATTATAAACGGAAAAACCATAAGAAGCAACCAGAAACTCATGATTCAAAAACTGATCTAGAAATTTGGAAATTAAAAGCCCCCACTTAATCGTGAATTACATCTACATACCTATCAGGCACTAACTACCTCGTGGGGTACGTATGCATGTGGAGCCAAAGGATTTTCAACATTATATTTCGTGAATCCGAAAATTTAAACGTGCTTAATCTCAGTTAAAAATAATCTCCTATTTGTTCAACTGTTCGGTGAAAACACCATCTCATCCTGAATTCAGCGTAGCAGTCCTACGACCATCTATTAAGGGTCCACCCCATCTAATCGGAGCTTGCGACGGAGCTAGTGGCTAACCAAAAAGTCAAAAATTGACAGATCCCTGAGATTTCGAAAGATTCTATTGTGTTGATAACCAGTGCCTTACTGTGAGGAGATTCTTCGTTTCACTCAGAAATCAGGACTTTTTGGACAGCCAATTAGAGGCCAGCTTAAACTACCGAGCCAGTATTTAGTTATGCACAGGCACTGCAAACCCCAATTCCTTCTCTATCAGTTCATACACTTCCTGGTGGGTTGAATACTTTATGGTGCCGTCTTTGCACTTTGCGATCAGGAATTCTTCTACTTTCTTGTGATCGCTGTATCTGCCGGCAAGATATTTCCGTTCGTGGTCCTGGCTGCAATTAAAGAATTTGGAGTCCTTTTTGTAATCTTTTCCCATGGTGGTTCTGTTTTATATTATCCGATAGGTGTCATATTAAATATATACATTTCGAGGCAGACTTGCTGCCACTAAGAAACTTTTCTTCAGTATATACAGTACCGCCCTATCAAAATACTGAAGCATCAGGAGCTTCAACTGTATTATGCAGGGGAGGTGGAAGGAAAATATTGAAAAAGTATCTTCAGTTTATTTATCAATTTTTGGTATCATTTTAAAATAAACCTGAGTATTATTGTTAGTTTCTAACATTAAATAAGTAAGTTTGCTAACTCACATCTAAAAATCTTTAAAATGAAAAAAGGGGGAATACTTTCATTCGCATTTATCGCCATACTGATTAGTTCCGTTTATGGTCAGGACAATTTCTACGCTTACCATACCAAGCGGGTCCATACTTCAACTGACTACCTTGGAAAATATGCTGATCTTATCATTGTAATTGGTGAAGGCCGGCAGCTTGAATTTACGCGCAAGACCCAGTATCTTCCGAGATGGGTTACCCCGGAAGGATCATTTATGGTGGATGATTTCTTCCCTGGCCGGGATTCCGACCACCTTTTCAACTATAACTACGTGAGGTTACTGGAACAAAGCCCGGAAAAAATTGTGGTGCATTGGAGGTACATCCCTGATATTTCGATGGTAGATCAGGCAAATGCCGACCTGAACCCAACGTTTATGGAAGGTTTCACGGCAGCCGTTCATGAAACATTCACCATTTACCCTTCCGGTAAAGTCGAACGTGAAGTGAAAGATGCCAGGGGATCTCTCTATGACAATTGGAACAAACCCGGTTACGGTGACCGGCAGATACTTCAGTTAAATGACAATGGAGTTGTTCATGGAAGTGTCACCTGGGGGGATAAATCTCAGGTGCTATCACCTTTAGCAAAAGGGAATCCGGTCATAAGTCCAAAACGGCTTGAAAACCCCGTGCTGTCATGGAGTTTTGATGAGGGAGGGGGGGATTATCCCGAGGAATTACGGGAAGATATTGAAGAAATAATGGAATATGAACCTGAAGAACTTGTTGGTGTGACGATTGAGCATATGACAATGGAAATCACAAAAATTCTCGGTCATGGTTCACTGTATAGAAAAGGAGTTTCAGGGACGGCTCTTGGTTTTGACGGATACTACACCGGAGTTCAAATGAAGACTTTCCTGGAAAATCCTAACGCAACATATTTTGAAGAGTTGGAGTTTCCACAAATAAAGGACGCACTTGCAATTGAGGCGTGGATTGCTCTGGATGCATATCCTTATAACCTTGCTCCCATAGTGCATCATTCAAAACGCTTTGGACAAGAAGGATACTATTTCGGAATTGATCCATATGGTAAAGTGGTATTTACGGTTAATGGTCAAACAGTGATTTCTACCGATCCGCTGGAGCTGTACAGATGGACACATGTATCAGGGGTTGTTGGCAACGGATCCGTTACGATATATGTAGACGGCGTAAAGACTGCTACCGGTACTTTCAATGGAGAGATAGCATTGCCAAAAACTGATTTCATGATCGGATTGAATAGCGAAAGAGAAAGATGTTCTGATTTCGTAAGGTCCAATATGCAAAATATCCCATTTATCTATGGTATCCAGGGTTTGCTGGATGAAGTCAGAATATATGATAAGGCGCTTTCCGATAGCCAAATCAGCTCGCACTATGAGACATTTGTACCATCAGATAGAACCTCATCATTGGAAAAGGCCATATTACCTGGTGAGGTAGGTCAGGCCCAACAATTTGGAGCTTACTATAAAAATCTTGAGCATCATGAACTGTGGGACAGGATGTGGCGTTTGCCGGATCAAACGGATGTCGTTGTAAAATTTGATAACAATCCGGCCAGTGTAGTCTATTGGCACGGTACCAATTTTGCTGCCAATTGGGTTACAGATAATAACCGCTGGATGGCGGATCAGAGTTCCGAGATCTTCACCCAATATGGCTGTTCGGAGCACATGGCGGATAAACAGACGCGGCATAGCTATGCGAGAATTATAGAGAATAATGACGCCAGGGTAGTCGTTCATTGGAGGTACCCCTGTGTAGATGTTGGGTATGTTTGCACGGATAAGAGAAACTGGACTGATGAGTACCATACCATTTATCCGGATGGTACTGCAGTTAGGAAGGTAGTTTTCAACAATGTGAATCAGCCTGGTTTTCAGGATATCCAGTTCTTCACCAACCCAGGTGAAACCGCCCTTGATGTTGTCAATATCAATGCCGTTACCGTGGCGAATACGAGTGGTGACGTGAGGGAGTTGGTTTGGAAGAAACCGAATAAAAATCCCGAACAGAAGTTAGAGGATGCTACGATCCAGTGGCTTAATACAAAATCGGAGTGGAAAATATATGCGATACATCAGGGTGGGTCAATTACCACTTGGGGCGAATTTGAGCAATCAAAATATACAGACGATCCATTTGCCGGCCCATGGAATCATTGGCCGATAAGCCTCGTTCCCTCTGATGGAAGATACGCGGTTGCGTCCGATCGTGTCACACATTTTGCAGTGGGAGCCAATGATCTGGCACCCCAGTTCGGCGCAATGATTCATTATGGATTTACTACACAAAAAGTAGAAAAAATAATTCCTTTGGCCAGGTATTGGCAAAATCCACCGGAGATCACCGACTTAAATGGGGCAAAAACCAAAGGTTTTATAAAGGAAGAGAAAGCATTTTATTTCACCGATTCAAAAGATGAAGTGTCCTTATTAATAAATGCTTCTGTTGATTCTCCTGTTGTAAATCCTGTATTAATTTTCGAGGGTAAATCGTTGAAGGATCCCGATGTAAGGGTCAATGGTAAAAAGGCTCAAAACGTAAGAATAGGAAAATCGAGAAATTCACAAGGAAATATAAACACCATTCTCTTCATTGAATTCAAAAGCGAAGACCCTTTGTCCGTAACTATCAATTGATTGATGTGATGAAGTATAGCGTCTTATCGTGGTTTCTTGTATTTACCATGGTGCAGGAATTAACCGCGCAGGATGATGTCATTTTTTGGTGGGATTTTGATGACAAAAAAGAGATCATTGATCCGTCACTGCTTGGCGAGGGTGAAAACGTCGAAACTTTCACTTCTGAAAAAGTATTTGGCGATCAATACGAAATCGTTGGATTAGGTAAGTACGTGCCCGGGGTGAAGGGCGCTGCATTTAAGTTTGATGGTTTCTCCTCCTATATAGAAGGAGCCCCTGATTTTGAGGAAATGGATGATGAGGGGCCCGAATTTCCCAGTGAGATTACAGTGGAGACGTGGGTGGCACTTGGGGCGTATCCATGGAATTGGGCGCCCATATTAACCATAGGAAAATATAAAGTCACGGGGTTCTATTTTGGCGTAGATTCGAGGGGTCGGGTAGGCTTTCACATGTCCGATGCAACGTCTGTTTGGCATGAATGCAATTCAAAAACAGATCAAACCACAAAATTAGGTCTGGAACTGAATAAATGGTATCATGTAGCAGCAACTTACAGCCCAACGGAGGGCATAAAACTGTATTTGAATGGTGAATTGGCAAATACCTACAATGATTTCACATTCGACTATGGAATTGCCTACAGTCAAATTGAACAGGGATTTCGGCTGGGAATGAACCGGGAAGATCTGCCGCCCACCGATCCGATCAGAGATTGGGCTACTTATCCGTCACAGTATTCACTGGACGGAATAATCGACGAAGTCAAAATCAGAGGGGGTACTCTGAGTGCGGAGGCCATTAAAGCAATTTATAAAGATACCAGGCCCGAAAACCCACCGGAATTTATTCCGAGAAAATTCCCAACTATCAAAAGCGCGAATCGTTTTGCCGCTAACTATACAAGACTGAAATATTACCCGGAGTGGGATGCCCTTTGGCCTGCAGGAGACCACATGGATGTGGTTGTTCAGTTTGATCAACTTCCGGTTAAGATCATGTTCTGGCGTGGCACACGATATTCACCCGCCCTGGTAACCGAAAATGGCAAATGGATGGTTGACCAGAGTAGAGAAACAGGTAATAATTGGTTTTTATCACAGGGTGATCGGGAGGAAATGGCAACAGGTTGCATTGAGCACATGTCGGATGTGCAAACAAGAAGCTCAAGAGTTTCAATTATTGAAGATAATCCTGCCAGAAAAGTTATTAACTGGAGATACCTTCAGATGGACGTAAAGTTCAGGCAGCTCGACCTGCCTAACAATACCGGATTCGGTGAATGGGGAAACGAGCTCTATTATATCTACCCAGACGGAGTGGCCGTTCGAAAGGTGCTTCCGGGGAGGGGAGGCTGGCAGGAAACGATTTTTTTAAATGAACCGGGTACCAGGCCGGAAGATAACATATCACTGGAAGCCTGTACTTTGATGAATTTAAGAGGTGAAAGCAAGACATATTCGTGGGAAAGGGGATATCCCGTTTTTGATTTACCCGATGCCAACATCCAGATCACCAATCTTAAATCGGAATACAAACCGTTTATGGTCTTTAGAGAGGGGGGAGGGTTTGAGGTGTTCAACCTGGAAGTTCGGCCGGAATACTCTCATTTCCCCTGGTGGAACCACTGGCCCGTGGCCCAGATCATTTCGGATGGAAGAAGCGCCAGCGCACCGGACCGTGCCGCGCATTCATCGCTGAGTTGGGGAGACCCCGGTGAGGATTATGCACTTTATGGCATGACCAATAAAGGAAAGGAAGAAGTACTGAAGATCGCCCGCGCCTGGAACAATCCGCCGGAAATCAATCCGGAGGAGGACGAATTTAAGTCCAGGGGATATGATCACGCTCAACGCGCATTTGTTTTGGAAGCGTTGGGGGATGCTTCCGAACGCTCAGTTTTTATGAAAGCGAGTACACTTTCGCCTATTCATAATCCCGTTTTCATCATTTACAATTATGCACCTGTAAACCTCGAATGTCTTATGGATGGAGTTAAGCTTGACGACAAAGATTTTCGCTACGGTGTAACATATAATGTAAATGGCGATCCATTGACTGTACTATGGATCAGGAGTTCGAAGGATGAGTCAACAAATATTGTATTAAGAGGACAATAAATGAGTTTTGCAATTAATAAACGGATTGGGTCATGGATTGAAATAAACCCTTTCCATTTCCGCCCACCCTTCATATCCTTCAAGGGGGATTTGCATGGGATCGCACACTTCTAACCATGCTTTATTCCTGGGCTCGGCAGCTAACTTTTTCATATCCTCTTCAAAGTTGTCCCCAACATACTCGTAGTAGCCAAACTCGTAGTAGTTACCATCATCCAGCCGGTGTAAAAAAATATTGAAATTTCTCATGTTGTATTTGGAAAGAAGATCACGTACCCCCTCATTATCATCCGCATGTAATCTTTTATATTCTTCGATCATGTCCTCCCGCAATCGAATAACCATTCCCACACGCTTAACCTCCTTACTCAATGAGGGTTCTTCATTTCTGACTTCTCCACTTTTGGTGCTGCAGGATATTACAACAAATGATATCATGCTGATCCGGAAAACTATTGATATGATTTTCATATTGTTTGGTTTTAATATCAAATTTCTTACGTTAAGAAACTAAATTATAAATATACTCCAATATGTACAAGGAATGTTTGCCAACAAAGTAAATAATATTAAAAAACGCACATTATTAGGTATATTTAATTATTTGTGTAACTTTATAATATAATATTAGTAAGTCGTGCAAATATCATCAGTTGATCTTTCAATTATCATTGTATACCTGGTAGGAATTGTTGCCCTGGGCATTTATTCTACCAGGAAATTGCAATTAACAAGCGACAATTACTTCCTGGCGGGCAGAGGGCTTTCCTGGCCAACCGTGGGAGCGGCCCTATTTGCGTCCAATATTTCCACCATTCATCTGACTGGCCTGGCTGCTGACGGTTTTCGATTGGGCTTTGTCGCCGGGAACTGGGAATGGATGGCGACGTTCACTTTGCTCCTGCTCGGTATCGTATTCGCACCTTTCTACATAAAAACCAGGATATCAACATTACCGGAATTTCTGGAAAAACGATTTGATTCAAGATCGAGAACCATTTTGGCGTTCATGGCGATCGTGAGCGCTCTGTTTATACATATTGGAATAAGCATTTATGCAGGAGCCATTGTCTTCCAGAAATTTTTCGGGGTGAATGTATACGTGTCAATTCTGGTCGTGTCATTTATGACTACTGTTTATACTGTTTTCGGAGGATTGAAAGCGGTGGTTATAACTGAGAATGTTCAGACTGTAATACTATTACTCGGATCAACAATTCTCACCGTCATTGCGGTGGTAGCTGTTCGCGAAATTGGCATTACGAGTTGGGTGGAGCTCGAACAGGCGCTTCGACCGGATCAGTTGAAAATGCTTCACAGCCACAGCTCTGATATCGGGAGGAATGAGGGGTATACCTGGTATGCGTTTTTCCTGGGTTATCCCGTTTTGGGAATTTGGTACTGGTGTACGGATCAAACTATCGTTCAGCGGGTTTTAGGAGCGAAAAATCAAGTACATGCACAACGCGGCGCTTTATTCGCAGGACTATTGAAAATTCTCCCTTTGTTCATATTGATCTTTCCGGGAGTTATGGCTTTTGCCCTGTTTGACCAGGATATCGGTCACCCCAATGAGACCCTCCCGGTTCTGATAAACAACTTATTGCCGATTGGTTTGAAGGGTGTTTTTGCCGCGGCTCTGCTTGCTGCTTTGATGAGTACGGTTGCGGCGGCTCTTAACAGTTGTTCCTCTTTGGTCGCGGTTGACATTCTTAAGCGAATTGATCCGGATATTTCTGATAAAAAACAGGTCCGGTACGGCCGTATTACAGCTGTTTTTGTAATGCTCATCGCCATCTTATGGTCCACACAAGGGGGGAGGTTCGGGAGCATTTTCCAGGCTATAAATGATATTGCTACGGCGATTGCACCTCCAATCTCAGCTGTTTTTTTATTAGGGGTTTTTTATAAAAGAGGAACAAAGGAAGCCGGATTTTGTACGCTGTTGATCGGTTTCATTATTGGTGTGACAGTGTTCCTGTTGGATTTTGAATCCATTAGCGGATACAAGTACATAACCAATGGAATGGGGATCCCTTTTCTGATGAGAGGATGGTGGGTGTTTTGTATCTCAGTCGTGTTATTTCTGATCATAAGTAACCTTACGCCAAAACCTGATCCGGAACAAATTGCCGAAACAACCTGGAAAAATCCAAGAGCTGTATTGCAAGGACCAGTTAAAGGCATAAGTGACATTCGGATTTTAGCCGGGTTGCTGCTTACACTCATGGTGATATTGTATTTGTTGTTGGGTTGATCATTGATAAAACTGATGTTGAATACTGTAATTAAGAAAAATATAAGGAGTAAGAAATGAGACAGGCTATAATGACCGAACCTGGTGTTATCGAGATCAGAAATGTTCCCGATCTGCCACCGGTGGAGAGAAATGAAGTCAAAATCAAAATACAGAAAATCGGTGTATGCGGAAGTGACATCCACGTATATCACGGGAAGCATCCTTTTACGCCTTACCCGGTTGTTCAGGGTCATGAATATAGCGGGGAAGTAGTAGAAGTCGGTGAAGATGTCACAGTTGTTAAGCCCGGAGATAAAGCAACAGCCCGTCCTCAGCAGGTTTGTGGCAAGTGTCCACCTTGCCTCCGGGGTGATTATAATATTTGCAATGAATTAAAAGTAGAAGGTTTCCAGGCTCCCGGTACGGCTCAGGACTTTTTTACACTGCCGGAGGACAGGGTTATCCGGTTACCTGATTCGCTGTCATTCGAACAGGGCGCAATGGTGGAACCTGTTGCGGTTGGCGCACATTCTACCGCCAGGGCGGGAGACTTAAAAGGTAAAAATGTGCTGGTCACGGGAGCAGGTCCGATTGGCAATTTGGTGGCTCAATTTGCAAAAGCCCGCGGAGCTTCAAGGGTACTGATTACAGACGTCAGCGAGTTCCGGTTGAAAAAAGCACAGGATTGTGGCATTGATTTCACGTCAAACGCGAGCAAGGAACAGCTGCATGAGGCTTCTAAAAGAACATTTGGTGAAGACGGATTCAGTGTTGCATTTGAATGTGCGGGAATTGAAACCACTTTGGACCAGGCTGTCCAGCATGTGAACAAAGGAGGTAAAATCGTGGTGGTGGCGGTTTACGGTGATCGCCCTAAAGTCGATATGTCTATCATAGGAGACAGGGAACTAAGCCTCATCGGAACGCTTATGTACAAACATGAGGATTATGTCGAGGCTGTTTCACTCATAGAGGCTGGCCAAATAAAAACAGCGCCACTTTTCACCGGTCATTTTGAATTTGAAAAGTACCTGGACGCATATAAATATATTGATTCCCAGGGCGATAAAACACTTAAGGTGATCATTGATCTTTAAAAGAAAACTAACTAAAAACTCACTAGAACCATAAACTGAAGATTTATCATGAAAGCTTTTAATTTTTTTCAGGACACTAAACTTGTTTTTGGCGAAGGAAAAGTGGAAGAAGTTGGGTCAATTGCAAGTGAATATGGGAATAACTGTCTGTTGGTGACGACACAAGCCAATGAGGCGCTTCGACCACTTTATGATAGAGTTATCAAAATCCTGAAAAAATCAGATCTGAATGTTGCTCATTTTGACGGAGTTACGCCGAATCCAACCACTGATGACATTTCCAGGGGGGCAGAAATGGCCAACTCCATTCAGGCGAATGTTGTCATTGGACTGGGGGGCGGCTCCAGCATGGACGCCGCGAAGGCAATTGCGGTGGAGGTCACACATGAAGGTTCAAGCTGGGATTATCTTTTTTATAAGACTCAACCTACGGAAAAAACACTCCCCATAGTGGCCATCAGCACCACTTCGGGCACAGGTTCCCAGGTTACCCAAGTATCTGTGGTAACCAATCCCAGGGAGAGGGATAAATCTGCTTTGTACAATAACCTGTTATATCCAAGAGTATCCATTATAGATCCTGAATTAATGGTATCCCTTCCGCCTTTTGTAACCGCTACCACAGGATTTGATGTATTTTGTCATGCTTTTGAAAGCCTCCTGCATCCAAACAGGGGAGCCTATATTGAACTGCTTGCGAAGGAAGCAATCAAAATTGTATCAGATCATCTGCCAAAAGTACTGGCCGATCCGACTAATATCGAATTCCGGTCAAAAATGGCATGGGCTGATACTTTGGCAGGGTTGTGTATCGCCAATGCCGGTGTAACACTTCCTCATGGCATGGGAATGGCCATTGGAGGCATGTATCCTCATGTAGCACACGGCCAGGCGCTTGCCATTGTATATCCGGCCTGTACCGAATATACATGGGAAAATGCTGTAGATCAATATGCATTTTTATCCAGAACCTTCAACTGTGAAATGAATGGGGTAGGTGATTACGAGGCAGCCGGGTTGGCAAGTGATGAAATATCCAAATTTTTGAAGAAGATTGACCTGCAACAGAAACTTGAGGATGTAGGTATGCCGGAATCGGAAATTGGAGCTCTGGCAAAGCAAAGTATGGTATTACCCGATTATGAAAATAATCCGAAAGTTGCCACATATAATGATATGCTGGAATTGGTAAGAGCTTCTTACTAGGAAGGAAATTTAGCCAGATAATTATTGAGTTTTGTAAACGATTGAAATCAGAAATAATAGAACATCCGGAATAAATGAATTCTCAGGATATACTTATTTTTAGAAATTAAGAAAGTAATTAGTGATCTTTGTGCGATTTTGAACCTAACACAGGATGAAAATAAGCAATCAAAAGAAGGACGCTTCTTATATTAACAAACTAAACAAGATCAGCGTTTTGAGCTTGATACGGGAATCAGTTGAGATATCCAGGGCAGACATAGTAAAAAAAACCAATTTGAGTGCTCCGACCGTGACGCGGATAGTGGATAGTTTGATCAGTGATCAACTCGTAACAATGATAGGGGAGGGAGACTCAACGGGGGGACGACCACCAAAACTGATAAGATTTACCGGAAGTCATAATTATGTAATCGGAGTCGACCTGGGATCCACCAGCATTCGAGCCGGTATTTCTAACCTCGATGGGAACTTCATCACTGAAATTGAAACACCAACGGATCTGGGAGGTGGTTTTGAAAAAGTTGTCAGACAAATTGGAAACTTAATTCCCAAATTGATCACGCGATCCAAAGTTGATGAGCGCAGAATATTGGGTCTTGGTTTAGCCGTAGCTGGTTTGATCAATAAAGAAAACGGGGACATAGAATACTCACCGGTCTTTAACTGGAGAAATGTCAACCTGGAGACCGAACTCAGGAAGCATATTGATTTGCCTATTTTCTACGATAATGTTTCCCGGGTCACAGCTCTGGGAGAACTACTCTATGGCGTTGGGAAAAAGTATAAGAATTTTGTCAGTGTGAACTGTGGGTATGGCATTGGCGCAGGAATTATCATAAACGGTAATCGATTTTACGGAAGTAAAGGGTTTACCGGTGAGCTGGGGCATATTGTGTTGGATCGAAATAGTAGATATGTGGGAAAAGACGGCATAAAAGGGTGCCTTGAGGCTTTGTCATCGGGTTATGGAATTGCAGAGATAGCAAAGATCAGGGTCAATGAGGAAGGTGGTTCCAGTCAGATTTTAAGCAAGGCCGGAGGTAACCCGGAGAACATAACGGCTAAAATCGTCGCTGACTGTGCCAAAGAAGGAGATGACTTGGCAATGGAGATCTTTGATGATGCCATGAATTATTTAGCGATTGGTCTTGATGTGCTTATCAAGCTTTTCAATCCAAATGCAATTGTGTTGAGTGGTGGTTTGACTAAGAACGGCGATATTGTATTTGATAAATTGAATGAGCATCTGGGCACAAGCAGACTCCTTCCTGAAGAAAAAAGACTTTCACTTCTACCATCCTCCTTCATGGATGATGCTACGCTGATGGGAGCTTTCTCACTTGTTATCTCCAAAGTTCTCTTGCTGGATAATAGCGTGGCCCCGGAGAAGATTTTGTTACCTGTTCACCATTAAAAATGTACTTGCAGAAATCCGATAATGGAGTAATTGTTATTTACACACAATAAGAAAGTGTGTTGGAATCCTGAGGATCACAAAAATAAATATAACAGTCAAGTCAAAATAATTCTTTATATTATACAATATGTTGATAATTAAGTAAGAAATACTTGCATTTGTGAACTTACTTTTGTAATATTAGAAAGTATTTAAAACTAGATTCAAGAAAGAACTAAAAAAACCATGTTACTATGTCGGGAGGTATGTTTAGAAAATTGAAAACTTTATGGCTACCTGTAGCCATGTTGACCTTGTTATCGCAACAGGTCTTTGCTCAGGATCTGGTCACTGGAACAGTGACAGACAATGAAAGGGGGGAACCACTTGTAGGTGTGACAATACTGCTTGAGGGAACCAGCATTGGTACCATCACGGATGTTGATGGGAAATACTCCATCAATGCGCCGTCAGATGGTGTTCTCATCCTTTCATTCATTGGTTTAACCACCATGGAAATCCCCATAAACGGAAGGTCTGTTGTCGATGTTGTAATGGAGACTGACCTTTCTCAACTGGAGGAGGTGGTTGTGGTTGGATATGCTTCGAGAAATAAGAGAGATGTTACTTCATCGGTGGCCTCTGTGGACGTTCGGAATATGACCAAACGTAACACAGCTGATATGACCAGGGCGTTGCAGGGAAATGTTACAGGCGTTCAGATTTACGCTACGGACAATTCGCCTGGGTCTGCTTTTAACTTCAACATTCGGGGCATTAGTTCTCCTGAAGGTGCAGCGGACACACCGCCTTTGGTGATTGTAGATGGTGTGCAGATCTCGGGTCTGCAACTTGTTGATTTCGAAAATGTTGTAGGCGTCGGAGACGGACTCAGGCAAACAACCGGTCTTGAGAATTTAAACCCTAATGACATTGAATCCATTGAGATCCTGAAAGATGCGGCCGCAGCAGCCATTTATGGATCCAGGGCGGCTAACGGTGTGATTTTGGTTACCACGAAAAGGGGAAGGACCGGTGCGCCCCGGATCACGTACAACACCTCAATAGGAACCCAGGTTCCTTTTGATGGTCCCAATACGGCAAATGCGGAGCAGTATGTCCAAATCCTGCAAAGCATGTATGGTGAAAATCTTGAAGATGCGGAATTGGTTCCGCAGGCGGCGCTCGATTACATCGCTGATCCTACGCAGTTTCGTTCATATGACTGGTATGATCTCGTTTATGACAATGCGCCCACACAAACACATGATGTTTCGGTTTCCGGTGGCGGAGATTACGGAAGCTATCGAATTTCTGCCGGATACAAAAATCAGGATGGCATTGCATTGGGAACCGGATATGAGCGTGGCAATATTCGGGCGAACAGCGATTTCAATGTAAATGAGAAATTTAAAATCGGGCAAACACTGGCAATGTCCAGAAGTGAAACGGACCCCGAGCCTTATGCTTTCAGCCGGTCGGTCTATTACAAGGCCATAGCGCAGGTACCTTATTTCTCTCCGTACGGGACCAATCCCGATCCAACTAACGATCGTTCAGCAGGTCCAAGGACAAGATCATTTTATTGGGGAGGTGGTGATAATCCGGAGGCGCTGATCAGAAACCCCTTGGATTATGCAGAATTCTGGAGCAGAGACATCAAGCAGGACAATATTCAGGCGAATTTGTACCTGGAATATGAAATAATTGAAGGCTTAAAATACAAAATCAGTGGTTCGTTCAATCAAACAGATGCATTTATCAAAACGAGAACGCGCACACAAAGTCAGCCGCAGGAGTATTTTAATAGCGAACGGGCAATAGAAGAGGAGCAGACCAGAGAATCCAACTGGTCTCTCGATAACATTCTTTCCTACGATGGTGAATTTGGTAAACACCGGGTGAATGTGCTGGCAGGATATGTGACACAAGAGTTCAGTGACCGGTTCATTGGAGGCTCCAAGGAAGATTTCCTGTCTCCACTCACTTCCACACTGGACGGTCCCGGAGCTAATCCTCTGCTAACCAACTTAAGCGGGTCAAATTCACAAAGCCGGCTCATTTCCTACATTTCTCAGGCGTTCTACTCCTATGATAATAGGTACCAGGTTACATTCAACTTCAGACGAGATGGTTCTTCCAGATTTGATCCCGATGTGCGTTGGGGCAATTTCCCCGGTATTTCAGCAGGTTGGAGGATTTCCAATGAAGGGTTCTGGAGTTCGCTTGGACTGGATAATTACGTAAATGACCTTAAGATAAGGGCAGGATACGGTGTATTAGGACGACAAAATGTTGGTACGTATCCACCGGCTGCCACACTCAGCTATATACCATATTCTTTCGATGGATCATTGATAGATGGCTTGATGACACCGGGTCCTGTTAACACGAAAATTACCTGGGAGGAATCCAAAACTACAAATATTGGGTTGGAGTTCGGAATTTTAGATGACCAGATTTCCGGTTCATTTGAGATATTCCGGAGGGAGACAGATAAGCTTGTGTCAAGCGTGATTATCCCCGGGTCCGCAGGTGGGGGTGAAATTCCCACAAATAGTGGACTGATCAAAAATGATGGTGTAGAATTTACCATTGATTATACCCAATCCATTGGTCAGGTCAATATTAATGTTGGGTTGAATGCCAGCTATGTGGATACTGAACTCACGGAGATACCGGAAGATGTGATATTTGGCGATGCTCCCGAATGGGATGTTCCTCATGCCATTCAGATATTTGAAGGAAGGGGTCCGTCTGAATTCTGGTTGATCAAGACGGACGGTATATTCAAATCTCAGGCTGAGATTGATGCACACATTGATGCTGATGGAAATCTGATCCAGCCGGAGGCTCAATTAGGTGATGTTAAATTTATTGACTTTAATGGTGACGGGCAGATTACAACCGAGGGGGATCGTCAATATGCAGGAACAGGCAGGGCGCCCTGGTCAGGGGGACTCAATTTGAATGCGAATTACCAGGCTTTTGATTTCACGATAAACCTGTATGGGAATTTTGGCCATCATGTTTTTAACGGGCCACGCTATCTCATCGAGCAACCCTATGGTTATGACAATTTCAGCGCGAAACTATTGAAGGCTTATGATCCGGTAACGAATCCTAAATCAAATTTTCCAAGAAATAATCCCAATGACATAGATGAGAACTGGAATTCCAATCCAGCCTCGGACCGGTATTTGGAGAAGGGAGATTTTATCAAAGCTGCATTAATAGAAGTTGGATATAGCATTCCAAACAACATCACGGACCTGGTTGGAGTATCTTCAGCAAGGATTAGCCTAAGTACACAGAATTTATTCACGATCAGCGGATATCAGGGTATAGATCCGGAACAGGGAAGAGATGGATGGCTAAGTGCCGGAATAGACAGAGGTACCACCCCTCAGTTTCGTAGTTTCCTGGTGAACCTCAGTGTTTCATTCTAATAAATTGAAAATCAGAATTATGAAAATCTATAATAAAATAATCATAGCGGTTTTACTTGCGGTTACTACCGCTTGCAGTGATGATTTTTTAGATCTTACTGACCCAAATGCCATCACATCAGGTAACTTTTGGTCCTCTACTGCAGATGTTGAGGCGGCAATTGTAACCTTGTACCCCACATTTAATTCATTGTGGAATGGGGCACCTGAAGCATTAAATCTAAGAAGTGATGCCGTTGCCCTTGCTGCAACGGATTTTGCCCAGTTCAATCAGTACTATACGTTTGTGAATACACCTCAAAATAGTGTCACAGATGATTTTTGGTATGATGCCTATACCATCATCTTCAGAGTAAATACTATTTTACAACAGATGGAAGGTATTGAGTTTTCGGATGCCGTTCAGAAAGATCTGATGACAGCCGAAGTACTGTTTTTCAGGGGGATGGCGTATTTCCGTCTTGCTCACTTGTATGGCAAGGTGCCCATAGTGCTGGAGCCTGCGGCAGAAGAGAGTCAATTCAATAATCCGGCGGCAGATACTCATGAGGCGGTCTGGCAGCAGGCTATTGATGATTTGACGGCAGCAAAAGCGGGGTTACCCACTGAACGTGAGCTTCCCGGTCAGGTTACCTGGGGTGCGGCGACAGGATTCCTTGGAAAATTGTATCTGTATCGGGCAGGATACCTTAATGATCCTTCTTCCTATGGATTAGCGGTAACTGAATTTCAGGAAATCATTGACTCCGGAATATATGGTTTGGTATCAGATTGGATGGACAACTTCCTTTCCGGAAATGAGAATAACGAAGAGTCCTTGTATGAGGCACAATACGATGTATTTACAGGTTCTTATGCAGCAGTTCAGGAGAGACCTTTTAACGCAAGTGTACCGGGGATTTCAGGTGAAATTGTTTCAAAACCCTCGGAGTGGATATCAAACGAAATGATGGCCGAGCGGGATGTGGATGGAAACTTTGATGTTCGAACCCTGAACACGCTTTATTGGGCGGATGGCATATCACTTTATGGTGTTGACTTTGCCGACCTTGGAGACGGCCTTGTTTGTGGTTCCGGCGATGGTGGCGGTGGCGGTGGAGATGATTGCACCGAATTCTGGGAAGAAGATCTCACGGGAGAAGAAGGGTTTTGGGATGATATTGTAGCCGAAGAAGTACCGGATGGTACCATTACAGAGGTGAGGCTTGAGGGATGCTGGATTGAGGCAACTGATGAGGAGTATGAACATATTATCGTAACACTTGATCTGGGTTGTCAACTGACATTTGATGCTTGGCAAGAACAACTGATTGGAAATGGATGTGAGGCCGGCAGCAGTGACGGTGGTGATTTTGATGGCTGGTTCCGAAAATATATACCTGTTGACATGGCATGCATAACAGATGGACCTGCTGTAAACAATGAGAGAATACTACGGTATGCTGATGTTTTATTGATGCATGCCGAAGCACTGGTGATGTCAGGTGGATCACTGGCCGATGCAATCGCCGATGTAAATGCGGTGAGAGCACGGGCAAACCTACCGGTAGATGTTGATCAGAATGGCGATCCACTCACCGCAGCCAATATCATGGATGAAATTGAGCATCAAAGAATAATGGAATTTGTTCTGGAAGGAACAAGATACCTTGACCTGATCCGTTGGGGAAAGCTGGTTGAAACCCTTGAAACCAACGGGTTCCCTGATGGCGCATCAAATATCGATGCTGAAAAACACAAGTATTTCCATTATCCCAACGATGAAGTGCTTTTCAATGAATTGTTAGAACAGAATCCTTTATGGAATTGATCAGGCAATACATCTTCATACTATTTGAGTGCAATTCATTTTGAATTGCATTCTTTTTTGTCTTACATGGTTGTTACCTGCTTTAATTTAAAGGTGATCAACTGATTTCGGCTCGAAAAATGAATAGGATGTTCATTACGCTGCTGAATACTGTACATTCCAATAAATGAAATTGAATTAATGAACCCTAACGAATAATGAAACTGATAAACGCTATCATCGGGATTAGATCACGCTTTGCTTTTGTTATCGTGGTGTTGTTAACATCCGGAATAGCAAGCGCTCAAAAAAGGCCTATCGCTCATTTCAAATTTGATGAAATACGGGTGAAGCGGGAAGTAGTGGAAATGGTAAGAGGAGAAACGTACGTTCCCAAGGAGGTGTTTGCTTATGTAAAAGAGTCGGTAAGTGGTCTTGAGTATGACCTCGAAGGTAAGTACTACAAAGAGGTTGGCGGGGTCGTGGGAAAGGCCGCCCTCCTGGATGGTTATTCAGCATACATCAGGGCTGAGGAAGTATACGATGAGGAAAACGAGGATGTTACCATCAAACCGATTCCGGAAATCGATGATAAATTCACTGTGGAAGCCTGGGTTGCACTGGGCGCTTATCCCAAGAATTTTTGTCCCGTATTCAGTCACAGGCGTCCCGTAGAGGAGGGTGGTACGGAAGGGTACAGCCTTGAAATAGATGCCTGGGGGAGGCCAATCCTTATGGTGGCTACCCTGGATGGTAAAATGGAAACACTCATCGTGGACAAAACCATAAACCTGAATGAATGGACACATATTGCCGGTAGTTACTCGGCGGAAACGGGGATGTCCGTTTATCTGAATGGCGAGCTGGCGGGGAACAGGAAATTTAAGGGAGACTATTCTCCAATTGTATTTTATGAGGGAGTCAGTATCCTGATCGGCAAAAGCAGGATCCCCTACAGGCCAACGGGAACCATAAGGCCCTATGGCACGGAGGAATCATTTACATATCTCGATGGTATTATCGATGAATTAAAATTATTTGATCAGGTGGTTGATGCCAGGGATATAAAGTCATCTTACAATAAAAACAAACCTTCGGCAAAACCGGAATTACCGGAACGCAAACTTCCTTCAGGTCCGCAATCACCCGGTATTTTCAGGGCAGTAAATACAACGCTGGAGTATTACCCGGGTTGGGATGCTCCCTGGGCTGTTAAAGACAACGCAGACATTGTGGTTCAGTTTGACCAGTCGGATTGTAAGTTCGTTTTCTGGCGTGGGACGAGTTATATCCCAAGTTGGGTGAGTGAAAACGGGATCCATTACAACAATGGTTTCAATGAGGGATGGAATGATCATGGCAGTTGTGAGCCCATGTCGGATAAAAAAACGAAGTATTCCAGTGTGAAGATCGTGGAAAGCAATGAGGCCCGGATTGTCGTTCAATGGAGGTATGCCCTGGTGGATGTCACGGGTGTCTTTGCCTTTGAAGATCCTGAAACGGGATGGGGTGACTGGACGAATGAAACTTACTACATCTATCCGGATATGACGGCAGTGAGAGAAGATGTTTTGCTGAGTAATGCACCGCATGCTGCACATGAATGGCAGGAGAGTATGATGGTCCTGGGGCCTGGTCAGCGCCCTGAAGATGTACTTGAATACGATGCTTTGATCCTGGCCAACATACAAGGCGAAACAAAAACCTATTCATGGGAATTTGAAACGCCACCGGGTGACCCGGAACTGCCCGCCAATAAAAATGCACAGATCGTCAATACCAAATCCGAATACAAACCCTTTTCAGCCATCAGGCCGCAGGATATTGAAGGAATGGATATTTATGCCGGTGAGATCAGGAGGCAAGTGAGTGTATTTCCCTGGTGGAATCACTGGCCTGTAGCGCCTCGACCGACAGATGGCCGTTACGCCAATTTCGCTGATAGAGCAGCGCATGCCTCTTTATCACATTGGTTTTGGAAAGAATACAAATCCGATGACCGCTCCATGACCAAAATCATGCTTTGCGGAATGACCAAAGGAGATATCAATGGTATTGTCAGACTTAATAAGAGCTGGTCATACCCTGCTGAAATCGTGGTGAATGAAGCAGGGATAGATGCCGAATACAGGCCGGAGCAAAAGGCATACAACATTAAGATAAATGATGATGATAAAGTATCCTTTACCCTCGAGGGAAGCAATCAATCTCCGGTAATCAATCCTGCTTTTGTCATCGAAAACTGGGGCGCCAATGACGTTGAAATCAGTTTGAATGACAAAGTCCTGACGAAGGGAAAAGATGTCCGCTATGACCATCGCCACACCCTGAATTCGATCGATTTGATAGTTTGGCTGAAGTTTGAAGATGAAAAAAAGGTGTCCTTTTCTTTCACTAGGAAGTAGACAGAATGCACTCCCGGTCTTCAACTTGAAATGATAAAAGATTATTTGTTAACGTCCCATTCACTTGTGTTTGTTTGTGTCATTGCTGGTGGGTACCCCAGGGCCGGCCTTGTGATCATGCGCTTGTGTTAAAAACGAATTGAATTAAGAGAATTTCAAGTAAAACTTAGAACTGGATTTTTATGGTTATGAAAAGAATAGTTTTTGCTCTTTTGATCTGCTCATTCACACCTTGGTGGGGGCTGGCCCAAAATGGTCCGGTGAAAATTGAAGAGGTCCAACTGTCAGGAGGTCAAACGTTTGTATTTCTCGGCAACAGTATCACACATCAATGTCTTTATACGCAGTACGTGGAGGATTACTACTTTACCAGGTATCCTGACCGGCGAATAAACTTTGTCAACGCCGGAATAAGCGGAGATGAAGCCATCGATGCACTAAATAGATTTGACAGTGATGTAGCTCAACATAAGCCTGACTATGTTAGTATCCTGCTGGGAATGAATGACGGCCATTACGAGTCATTTGATCACGAGATTTTCAATACGTATAAGCAAGACATGTATAAGCTGCTGGATCGCATTAAAGCAATAGGGGCCAGGCCTGTTTTACTCACACCCACCATGTTTGACGGATTGGCCGCATATATCGATAAAAGTGACGACCTGTATGAGGCTGAAGTAAATCACTACAATGCAACTTTGGCCTATTTCGGGGCGTGGTTGTATCAGGTGGCTGGCGAAAACGGCTATGCATATGCCAATCTCTATACTCCCCTCAATGAAATTACCCGCGAAGAGCGCAAAAGGAATCCCAAATTCACCTTGATCGAGGATTCTATTCATCCGGAGGAAGACGGTCAGATGATAATGGCATCCTCAATGCTCAAAGGTATAAATGCCGAATCGTCGGTTTCATTCATTCATATAGAAGCAGAGGACGATGACTGGAGATTATTTGACCTGGAAAATGGCAACCTGAACAAAATTGAGGGTGGTGGAATCGAATTTTCATTTGAAGCCAATAGCCTGCCATGGGTGGTTCCCCCGGAGGCAAGTTTAGGCTATAAGCTGGCCGGGGCCGGTAGTGAATTAAGCAGGGAAACCATCAGGATCAGTGGACTACCTCCCGGTCAATACGCGTTGTCTATTGATGACAAGCTGGTTGGCACTTACAGCCATATTGACTGGGGTGAGGGTATTGAGTTGCAAGCGAATGGAAACACACCTCAGTACAAGCAGGCGATGGAAGTAGCGTTGCTCAATCAAAAGCGAAATGAAGAAATAGTCATGCCTATGCGCGATCTTCTGGCAAAAATCGCGTTGGCAAAGCATTTCGCACTATACCCGGATGATGTGGACAAGGAGGATGCGAAGGAATTGGGACTTCATAAAGCCAGCCTTGACGAAATACTCCGGCTATCGGAAAAGGAACTCAAAACCCTGGCAGAAAAAAATGATTTGATGGTAGATCAGATCTACACGATTAACAAGCCGGTGGCTCATACCTACCTGATCAGAAAGGCAGGATAAACATATGATTCAAAAATTGTAATAATAATCATGCTGGAAGTAGGATTCATCAATGGTAAGATTGCAGGTCTGTTGGCCGGATTGGGCCATGGTGATCAGATCATGATCGCCGACGCCGGTTTTGCCACTCCAAGGGGTGCGGAGGTGATAGATCTTGCCTGGGCTCAAAATCAGCCTAAAGTGCTGGAGTTGATGTCCGAACTCCTAAAATATTTCTCCGTGGAAAAAATTGTAACTGCCCGGGAAACGTCCGATCATAATCCTTCCTTCTATCAGCAGCTTTCTTCTTTATTGGATAGGGGAGCGGAGAGAGAAATAATACCTCATGTCGAGTTGAAAAAACGATCCGAGCAAGTCAAGGCCATTATCCGCACGGGGGATTTTACTGCCTATGGCAATGTACTGCTGGTTTCAGGGGCAGGGGGTAGATGGTTCAGGGAGAAATAGCATTTTGATCGCATCACTCAAAACAGGTATCGGAGAAACTTAATCCTGGAGTGAAATCTTAAATGCAAATGCGTGTTCCAGGGGAACTTCTTCCGGAACGCTGATTTCCAGTCCTTCGTCCGTGACTTCCCAGTTTAATTTTTCTTCAAAGCCCAGCAATTCAACTGATCTAATTTCATCCGGATAGATGCCCACAAAATCCTCGTCAGGAAAATCATTTGTGGTTACTGATTTAATTAATAGTTTTTCTTTTGGCCAATCCAGACAGATAGCATAAAGACTGTTTTCTTTGACTGTAAACCTGATATCCTGAGCAGAGTATTCTACATTGCTTTCGTTTCCGTACGTAGCATCAGACAGTAATTTAGTTGGCCCTTCACTGGCAATGGTCCAGGGCCTTGTTTTGTAAATTGCCTCACCATTTATGTCCAGCCATTTGCCGAGACCAAGCAATAGTTCTTTCACTTCATCGGGGATGGTGCCGTCCGCTTTAGGTCCAACATTTAACAGGAGAAAGCCATTTTTGCTTACCCGGTCAACGAGATTATCAACCAGCCGGTTGAGAGACTTGTACGTAATGCCATTCACATAAGACCACGCTTCACCGTCATCAGTAGAAGTATCCGTAAGCCAGGGAAATTCAGTCTTCTCCCGCATCTGTGCAACTTCCAGGTCCATTACTCCAATTCCGGGTGGAATGTCATTGTCTTTATAGGTAATCACAACTTCCTTGTTATTGGCAATTGCATGGTTAAAATAGTAAGCAAGCATTTTCTTGCGATATGATTCCCGGATGGCTCCAAAACCTGTATCAAACCAAATCATGTCAGGACTATAATTATCGAACACTTCAATTAATTTCCCATACCATTCGTCGAGGTATTCAATTGTCGGTTCATCCCCATCTTCATGAATCGGACCGTATAAATCTGAATATTGAGGATCTCCGCAATCATATCGTTTGTCCCAGGTAGGAAAAAACCACCAGTTTGTTTCGTGATGAAAAGTCGTGACGAATTTCATGCCGCGACTTTTAATGGCTCTCTCCAGCTCCTGCACAATATCTTTTTTCGGTCCCATCTTAACTGAATTATAGTCGTTGAATTTTGTATCCCAGAGAGAGAATCCATCATGGTGTTCAGCTGCAAGCCCGGCCCACATTGCGCCGGATTCTGCAAACAATTCCGCCCATTCATCCGGGTCAAATTTCTCAGCTTTGAACATGGGAATAAAGTCCTTGTAACCGAATTCTTCCAGGGGACCGTAAGTTTTTTCATGGTGTTTTCTTTGCGGTGAGTTTTCATCCATATAAATGTAATGAGCGTACCACGTACCATTAGGCCCGGTTGCAGGCACGGAATACACCCCCCAGTGAACATATATTCCGAACTTGCCATCCAGAAACCATTCGGGAGTTTGATGTTGTTGAAGAGAACTCCATTCAGGCTTGAACTTCATTTTTTCAGGAGATCTTTCATTACACCCGGTTAACAAAACCGCAATCAAAGCGGTGCTAATTAAAATAATTGGATTCTTCATAATCATCTTACTTATCATCACCTAAATCCGCTTCTAATAAGATACTCAAGATAAAACTTTCTTTCTTAATGTTAAAAACATATTAAGATATTTTGTAAATTTATTATCGGGTTCGCTCTTGGAGTGGAAAAGGAAACACGAACAAAGAACTACGGACATGATAAAACACAAATGGCTTTTGGCGATAACAATAGTACTCATCCTTCCGGTCGGAGGTTATACGCAAGCAGAAACAAAACTGCCGGAGCGCGAATATTCAGGACAAATAGATCGCATTGTGCGTGAATATCCGAAATTGAAGATCCCGGTGATCGACGGAGAGTTCAAACTGGTTTATTCGCCGGATCCAAAAAATCCAAAGGGATGGTTTATCAATGATCATTGTCTAATCCTGGACGAGGATGGTAAAATACATTTTTTTGGTATAGAAAATCAGTTTGCGCTGACAAAGGATTTTACTGCCAAATATGATATTCGTGAATTCCTGGCCCGGGACCCGGACAGGCCGTTTATGGAGACTTTGAGTGAAATACTTCACTTTCATGCCTATGACCGCGATGGGATCAATACCCATTATCGTCTTGGGCATGCAGTGGCAGACAACATTTGGGGACCATGGGAAAGGAAGGATGCCATATTTGGCAAAAAAGGAGGCACTGACTTTTATGGTTCAAATTTTATAGCAAAACACCAGGAGTATTATTATATGCTTTTGGATTCGGAGGTCACCCTCGCCAAAAGCAAAGACCTGTACAAATGGGATCAGTTCAGTCCGCCTAAACATCCCGGCGCCAATGTCGCAGGGTGGAGGGATCCGTGCGTCATAAAGCTGGAGGATGGTACCTATCTGCAATATTTTGCCGGGGAGTCCGACAATCCAGAGAAATATGGCGAAGTGGTAAATCTGTCCGTATCAAAGGATATGGTGAACTGGGAAATGGTTGAGCCTTGCTATAGTACGAGGGTTTCGGAGGTAGATTTTGGCATGTTTGAATCCCCCTTCGTTTTTAAGAAGGATGGATTATATTATCTTTTTGTATGCTTTGCACATCAGCGATATTACCAAACGTTTGTGGTAGTTTCTGATAACCCGTATCATTTTCATCCGGATAACGTGGTGACAACATTATTTGCTCATGCCGGCGAGTTGATCGAGATCGATGGTGTAACCTACATGAGTTCCTGCGGCATAGAAGACCCACAGTTGATGAATTTTACAGGCTTATGGATTGCCAGGTTGAAATGGATGGATCCGTAAATTTGGGTTTGGGGTGTGATGAAAGATCCTGAGATTCAGGTGAAAATTATCTAAGGTGATCATCTACCGGTATAGATACTTAAAAGACAAATACTTGATTGAAGTCATCTGGTCATGAAAGAGAAAAGTCTTTTACTGCTTCTTTTAGGAATGGTCATTTTGACGGGACCCTCAGATGGTCGGAAAGATATCTTTAATAAATCACGCAGCATTAAAGTTCTTTCATTTAACATCGCCGGGGATTCAGAGGACTGGGAGAAAAGAAAAAGTGCTGTGCAGAAAATTATTGCAAATGAGGATCCTGACATAATTGGATTCCAGGAGCTTCTGCCAGGTAATCTGAAGTGGGTACTGGATAATTTCAAGGAATTGCGCTGGTATGGCCGAACGATCGAAGGCTGTATTGAACCGTACCCGGAAGATGTCGAAGGGGAATCATGCCGAATAATGTATAACCAGGAGCGCTTTTTGCTCGATACTGCTAATTCAGATAGCTTTTGGTTTAGTACCACTCCGCACAAATCCTCAGAGGGATGGGAAGATCTCAGATACTGTGTCATTGTACGTCTGACCGACAAAGTCACCGGTTACGGTCTTTACTTCTACAATACACATTGGAGCTACGATTCACAGGAATCAAGAATCAATAGTGCTCGTATGATGGTGGAAGCCATTGCCGGCAGACAATACGCTAATGATCCTTTTATCGTGACTGGGGACTTCAATGCAATCGGTACTGATGAAGGCATCAAAATCCTGAAGGAAAAAATGGGAATCGTTGTGGAAAATGGTATTGATTGGATCTTTGCTGAAACAGGAAAGTTCGAATTGCTGAATTCAGAGATAATTGAAGATGTGAATGGGATTTCACCTTCCGATCACGAGGTATTGACAGCCGAGATCATCTTGAAAAAATAATGGCAAATGGCGAATTAGTATTCAATGATACGGCCCATATTATAATCTGTTTCAGTCTCGGTCTCCAGACAAGAATCATATAGGTAGGAAAATAATACTTTATAAAGTTTAGAAAGAAAGAATTTTAATTGTAACTTTGGACAAAGTCAAAATCAAAGAAGCTATGAAAATCTCTGTCAAAATAAGTCTGGCCATTGTCTCAGTGGCATTTACATTGTCTGCTTTCTCTCAAACCTATGAACCAAACTGGCAGTCATTAAGGCGTATCCAAACTCCAAGATGGTTGCAGGATGGAAAATTTGGGATTTATACCCATTGGGGAATATATGCTGTCCATGCATATGGTGAGAATACCACATGGTACTCTTTTGCCATGTACCTGGATCCCGAATCTGAAGCCCGCAAACATTTTGAGAAAAAATTCGGACCACTAACCCCGGAATATGGTTACAAGGATCTGATCCCGGAATTTAAGGCCGAAAAGTTCGACGCTGAGGAATGGGCCGACCTGTTCGAGAAATCCGGTGCCCGTTTTGCCGGTCCGGTAGCTGAGCATCACGATGGCTTTGCCATGTGGGATACTGAATATTCAGATTGGAATGCAGCTAAAATGGGTCCTAAAAGGGATATTGTGGGAGAATTGGAGAAAGCCATTAAGAAGCGTGATATGAAATATGTTACGGCATTTCATCATGCGGCTAACTGGTTCTTCTTCCCAGTGTGGAATGAAGAATATGATACCGGAAATCCCGAATATGCCGGTTTGTATGGCCAGCCTCATGAAGCAGGGGCGATGCGCAACCAGGAATTTCTGGATGAATGGTATGGTAAGATCATCGAGGTAATTGATAATTATAGCCCCGATTTTATCTGGTTCGATTTTGCGTTGGACGACATTCCTGAAGGTTACGTAAAGGATTTTCTGGCGTACTATTACAACCATGCTGTTGCAGCCAATAAGGAGGTAGTTGTAACCTACAAAGGACACGATATGATACCGGGCTCGGGCGTCCGGGACCTGGAATTGGGCCAGGAGCCGGAAATTACCTATCACGACTGGATCACTGACACTTCTGTGGACGATCGCGGAGCCTGGGGCTGGGCCGAAAACCTTACCTTTAAAACCACCAACCGTTTGATCGACAATCTGGTGGACAGGGTTTCCAAGAATGGGTACTTGTTGCTGAATGTAGGTCCGAAACCGGATGGAACCATTCCGGAAGGAGCCAAAAAGGTGCTTTTGGAGATGGGAGAATGGCTGGAAACTAATGGTGAAGCCATTTATAATACCACTCCCTGGTTTGTGGCCGGGGAAGGCCCTACCAATCTGGGTGAGGCTTCAGACATTGGATTCAATGAAGAAAATGTAGTTTATACCCCGGAAGATATTCGTTTTACAGCAAATGGGGATAATCTGTATGCAACATTTCTCGACTGGCCGGGAGAAACGGCTCTGATCAAAACTTTACGCGCCGAAGCACCTGACCAGATAACTTCGGGTCCGTTGGAATGGGCGAAACCGGAAAAACCGGTTGCCTCACTGGCAGGAACCACCTGGAAAAATATAACATGGGAAGAGGATGAAGATGAAGACGACGAGGAAGACGAGGAAGGTGATGCCGAAGAAGAAGATGAGGACGAGGAAGAAATATTCGATTTTGAATTCATCAATGAAACTGAATTCAAGGTTTCCGGTGGAGAAATTGGAGAAGGAATGAATGGTACATATGAACAGATAGGAGAACTGGTTTTCTTGAATGTGGAAATCGAAACCTTCGTTGCTACATATGATGGAAAGAAACTCCGTTTAGGAGGTTTTGATGCACCGGGTTATCCCGGATTCTACCGTCAGGAGATCAAAAGGATCAGTATGCTTGGCGACGATACAGACCTGGAATGGGCCATGACGAGGTTAGGTCTGATGATTAAGACCCCTCCCAAAAAAGGTGACCATGCTTATGTATTTAAAATTGAAAGGTATCACAGGCCTAAGCTAGACTGATCTGAAAATAGATATGAAAGAATATGTTGAAAAGCGCAGTATGAAAACTCCTACCATAATTATGGCAGTACTGCTGCTATTATTGCTATCTACGGGTGAAACCAGGGGACAGAAATATAAACCAAACTGGAGATCACTGTCACAATGGGAAGTTCCTCAATGGTTTGACGATGCCGTATTGGGAGTATACTGCCACTGGGGAGTATATTCTGTCCCGGGGTATCGGTTTAACTCGGGTGCGGAACAGGTGGATAGCGGACTATGGTACGGTTGGTTTATGTACGTTCCTAACGATTCGGAAGATGACAATTATGGCGTCTACGATCATCATATAAATACCTATGGTGACCCTGCCGAATTCGGCTATCACGACTTGGTACCCATGTTCAAGGCAGAGAAATGGGACCCCGATCAATGGGTGGCACTGTATAAATACGCAGGAGCGGATTTTGCCGGAATTGCCGCAGAGCATGCCGATGGTTTTGCCATGTGGGATACTGAATTTGATGAATTCAACGCCATGGACAAAGGACCCCGCCGTGACATATTAGGCGAGATGTTTGAGGCCACGAGAAAGGCCAATCTGAAAACAGTGGTTTCTTTCCATGAAGTGCCTGAGGAGATGTTCGATCCTGCAAGGGACTATTGCCCCGAAGGGGTGGGCGCCAATGATCCAAAGCTGGCAAATCTGTATCAAAAACCACCGTTCAGCATTCAGAATAAAAAGCTGCTCGAGGTGGTAGATAAATATCGCCCGGACCAGATCTGGTTTGAGGATGAGTATTGCGGCGAGAAGAACTGGAAACCATTCATTGCCTATTACTACAATGCGGCAGAAGAATGGGGAACGGAGGTTTTTATTAGCCAGAAGCATGAAATGGCTCCTCTTTCCTGTTCAATTTTTGATGTTGAAGGAGGCATATTTCCAGATGGTAGGTGGGAATGGGCCGGTATGGAAGAACCTCAGAAACAGCGATGGCAGAAAGATGTTCCCATTGGCAATTTCTGGGCCTATGCGGAAGGTGTGGGTTGCAGGCCGGTAAATATGCTGGTTGATGGGATAGTGGACCGGATCTCTAAAAACGGGGTTACCCTTCTGGATGTGGCTCCAAAAGCCGATGGCACGCTACCGGAAGCACAGATACAGGGATTGCGGGAGTTAGGTGACTGGATGCAGATCAACAAGGAGGCGCTCTACGGGGCGAAACCTGCGCCGTTTGTAGAAGGCGGAATTGATGAATGGCAGGCAGGTTCTTTACGTTTTACTGAAAAAGACGGTTTTCTGTATGCCATTGAGTTGGGCAATCAGTGGCCTCCATCCGTGGGCTTTGCTGATTATGAAGAAAGTGAAGCACCCTCTGCGCCATACGTCATCCCCGGGGTAGAGCCGGTGCCTGGTTCTGAAATTAAGGTTCTGGGGGTTGAAAAAGCGCTACCCTGGCGTCAGGAAGGTATGAATCTGGTGATTGAGGAATTACCGGATCCATTGCCGGGTGATCATGCCTGGAGCTTTAAGATCAGGGTGCTTTCGGAGAGCCAATAATGGTTGATAATTGCTTGGTTACTGACTTAAAGAAAAATAAAATACTACTATGAGAGATCAGCTTCGACCTATAATGAAAACAATCAGTTTGACAGGTGTATTTGTCATACTTTGGAACTGCAATTCGCAATCTGCGTCTTCAGCAGATACCGTCGATACCTCTGTATCGTCTTCCGATACCATTTCACTTTTCAATGGCCGGGATTTTACCGGATGGACAGGAATTATGGATAATTGGTTTGTAGAGGATGGGATGTTCGTCGGGAGCACGATGGACGGGATACTTGAGGAATCGAGTTGGATTACCACTGAGGCTAAGTACGGTGATTTTGAGATCACACTGTGGGTAAAACTGTTAGGTGATGAAAACCGGAATTCCGGAGTCTATTACCGAGGTCAGTGGGACGAGGAGGAAGGACAGTACGTAGTGGGGTATGAATTTGATATTGGAGGGTGGGGAGAAGAAGACAATGAAAACTGGTGGGGGGAATTACATGACCCATTCCGGAGAAACCTTTGGGTCGGACCGGGACGTGAAGTAATAGACCGGACTTACAAGCCTCTGGAATGGAACCACGTGAGAATACGTGCGGAAGGAAATAGAATTCAGCATTGGCTAAATGGGACGCAGATGGTGGATTGGAAAGAAGAAGATCCGGAAATTCAAACAAGCGGGTTCATTGCTTTTCAAATGCATGGGGAAACCCGGTTTAAGGTGTACTTTAAGGATATCAAATTGATTCTATTGGATAAGTAGACTTTATGTATGAGTGATCAAAAGGATCAATCGGCCTCTCCACATTACCCGGAGACCGGAGAGCCGAACACAGAAATGATCAATTTGAAACAGAAATACAGCTTTACAATATGAAGAGATGAGGATACTGAATACATCGTTTATCGCTTTCATTATAACGATTGTAGGCTGTGCCGAAAGACCTGGTGCAGGAAAATCACACAGCTCAGATAATTTCCTTATTGAACCTCCTAAGCAGGGTTATGTTACGCAGCGTCAGGCCGCCAAATGGGAAGAAGCGATGCTCACCGGAAATGGCACAATTGGAGCGCTCGTTATTGGTGATCCGTTAAGTGACCGGCTGATTTTGAGTCATGAAAAATTGTTTATGCCACAATATCCACCTTACCCTGCTCCTGATCTTGGTTCCCGCCTTGAAAGGATCAGAAGTTTGATCCTGGCCGGAAAAAACCAAGACGCAGTAGACCTTTTAATTCAGGCGGGGCAGGAGGTAGGTATCGACGATATGATATGGACTGATCCCCTGGTGCCGGCATGTCAGCTGGAAATAGTAACATCTGAAAGAAAAATTGATAACTATACACGGGGGGTCAATTATGAAACAGGGGAAGCAATGGTGGCATGGCAGGCGGGTGACAACGTATTTGAACGCCGAGTGTTTACCTCAAGAGTGGATGATGCTCTTGTATTGAAAATCTCAAGTCCGACAGCGTCTACCATTACCACGAAAATGAGGCTGACACAGTTGCCGGTGGATATGGAAGACAACGATGAAGAACAGGAGTTTGGTTACGATCAGGTTGTAGATGTGGTAAAAGCCGGTGTTGAGGAAGATGGGAAGCTCCGGTATGTTACAAAATTTAAGAAAAAGTGGGAAGGATCTTTAAAAGGATTTGTAGTGGAAACCCAGGTAAAGTTAAGCGGGGGCACTCTCCGATCTGATGGTGAATGGCTGCATATCGAAGATGCAAACACTATAACGGCATATACGAAAATATTACTTTCATATGACCTGCCTGTAGCCATCGAGACTGATGTGAGCAGGTTTACCGGAAGATATGAAGATCTGCTTGATGGCCATGGTAGCGTTCACGGGGAGATGTTCAACCGATTTGCATTAACGCTTTCCAACAATGACACATATTTACCACCCGAGGAGTTATTACAAGCTTCATCCGTTGGTAACCTCAACAACAAGTTGGTAGAAGAGTTATGTAAATCAGCGCGTTACACTTTGATCAGCAGTACCGGTGAAATTCCCCCAACACTTCAGGGGATTTGGGGTGGGACCTGGTTACCGGCATGGTCCGGAGATTTTACCCTCAATGGAAATGTTCCGTCTGCCATAGCCAGCGGACTGAATACCAACTTCCAGGAAGTAACTGAAGCATATATGAGTTATATGTATTCGATGTTTGAGGAATTCAAGGCCAATGCAAAAGGACTTTACGGCGCACCCGGAATATTTGTTCCTTCCCGCAGCAGCTCATTCGGCAGTACCTATCACTATGGAGATTACTATCCGCATTTGTTTTGGTTTGCAGGGAATTCATGGACCTCCCAATTTTTTTATGACTATTGGCAATACACCGGTGATGAAGATTTTTTAAGAGAAAAAGTTATCCCATTCATGCTGGCGTCTATGGAGTTTTATGAATTCATACTCGCAAGAGGGGAGGATGGACAGTATATGTTTATTCCCTCATATTCACCCGAAGTAGGACCTATTGATACACATCCGCTGGCTATCAATGCAACCATGGATATTGCCGGATTGAAGCAGTTAATCAGAAACCTGCTTACGTTGGAAAATCAAGGTTATTTGAAAACTGAAAAAGTGGCAAACTGGATGGAAATACTGGATAATCTGCCAGCGTATGAAATCGATGAAGATGGTGATTTGAAGGAATGGATCTGGCCTGGTTATCAAAATGACAATGCCCACCGGCATGCTTCCCACCTCTACCCGCTTTTCTACGAAGTAGATCCGGAATTTAAAGATCGACCGGAGCTCATTCAGGCAGCAAAGACCACGATTGAAAAAAGAATGGAATATCGACGAGTGAAAAACGGAGCTGAAATGGCATTTGGTTTAGTACAAAAAGGGCTGGCGGCTGCCCATATCGGCGACATGGAACATGCCTACGAGTGCGTCGATTACCTGTGCAACTCATATTGGTCTCCTGCCTTTACTTCCTATCATGATCCGGGGGAAATATTTAATGTCGATATCAGTGGCGGATTACCGGCTCTTGTGGCTGAGATGATCATTCAATCCTCAAAAGACCAAATTACTTTGTTGCCCGCACTTCCTGGGGAATGGCCAGCCGGTGAGATCAAAGGGGTCAGGACACGATGCGGTGCAACAATAGATCTGGTTTGGGAACTGGGTAAACCCAAATCCGCTAAGATCCGGGCAGACAGAGACACAAAATTTAAGCTGGTATTCAGGGAAAGAACATGGGATATAGTCCTGGCCGAAGGTCAATCAATGGATTGGGAAAATCAGTGACATTATCACCAGCATCAATATACGGACAACCATGCCCAGGCCATGGCTGCAGCGCCAAAAGCCGGCATGGACCTGGAGTGTGGGGGAAGTAGAGATGAGCAACAACTACATAGATCGCTTAGGTTCTCATTAAAACCAAAAACTAATTAGGCAAATGAAGCAATTCATTAGACTGACAATTTTACTATTCCTTGTGGGACATTTTGAGGTAGCTAAATCACAGGCTGTACCTGAAAAGGATCCTTTCCCTATTAAAAACTGGGATCCCGGTAAATTTGGGGCCTATTACACCCGGCTGCCCTTTGAAGACAGCCATTCCGGGGAATTTGCTGATATCGTTGTCAGGGTCGCGGAACCTGAGGGGGAGATCATTTTTAGCCGGGAAACAAGCTTCCTGCCCCAATGGAAGACCGCTTTAGGTTCAAGGCCTTTCCCTGAAGTGGTGGAGCGTACAGGAAATGGCCCGGGGTTAAGGGCTGATACGCATAATAAGTACGCTTATGCCAGGGTAATTGAAAACTCACAGGACGAGGTAGTGGTCCATTGGAGATATATGAAGGATTTCGGGAATGTTGAACCTGATGGAGTGGTTCATGAATATTTTTACATCAAGCCTTCGGGGAGAATTCGTCGTGTGGTCCGGTTGGGGACTGCAAAACTGGATGACTGGATCGATCCGTTAAACAGGATTATCCAGGAATTGGAGCTATCTCAGGATGGTGTAAAAGAGTTATCGATTGTGGAGGCCCGCCAGCAGAAATTGCCTGGTAAGCCGGTGAAGGGAAACCCGTTGTTTTCAGAGCATCACGCGTTTGCTGCCAGTTGGAAATTCGATGAGGGATTAGATCAGCGGTCCTATCACGCAAAATATTTCACCAAAGAAACTACAAGCGGGGTACCTTGCAGGATCGACGGGCATACCGCATTGTGGAAACAAGGAGTATCCGGGACCGCCCTGGCCTTTGATGGTTACAATACCAGGGTAACCTTGCCGGCATCAAAAGCGCCTACCTTTTCAACCATGATGACGATAGATGCATATGTTGCACTGGGGGCTTATCCATTCAATGAGGCCGCCATTATTCAACAATTCAATGGGAAAGATGCTGGTTATTTTCTGGGTGTAAATGCGCACGGCAACCTCGTGTTTAAAGTAGCCATTCAGCATGAGATCTATGCGACAACTACCGATAGTAAGGTGCCACTATACCAATGGTCCCATATCACATTGACAGTGAATACCGAAGAAAAGGTTGTCAGGTTATTTATTGATGGGCGGCTGGTATCAACATTGGCTGTGCCTGAAGGTTTTATAACGCTTAGCAATACGGATCTGGTGATCGGTGCCAATAGCCATAAAACGGTGGCCACTGATCTGGTCCGGAAAAATAACAACATACCCCAGTTGTTTGGCATTGAGGGATTGATCGATGAGGTTCGCCTCTTCAATGAACCGATTGAGCCTGAAGACCTTATTGATTTTTACACTCCTCCTGTTCCATTGGATGAATTGATGCAAAATCCGGATCTTCAACCCCGGATCTTGCCCGGGTCTCCGGGTATTTCATCCGAATTCGGAGCTTATTATACCAGGCTTCCTTATCACGACCTCTGGGATAACATGTGGAGAACTTGCGACAAACCCGACATTACAGTAAAGTTTGACAAAATGCCGACGAGCATTGTATTCTGGCGTGGTACCAGTAGCGCACCCACATGGATAACTGAAAACAATATCTGGATGGGTGACCAGAGCGCTGAGGTTGGAGGTCCTTATGGATGCGCGGAGCATATGGCCGATAAACAGCAAAGACATACCTATGTCAGAATAATCGAGAACACTCCGGCAAGGGTGATGATCCATTGGAGGTATTCGTGTGCCGATATCGCCTATATATTTGACAGTCCCAACAACTGGACGGATGAATATTTGACCATTTATCCGGATGGGACAAGCATTCGTAAAGTCAATTTCTATGGTGTGGAAAGACCTACCTGGTATGAACCGCAACTGTTTTGTCAGGCCGGTTCCGGTCCGCTTGATGTTATCGAAATGCAGGCTGTTACAGTGGCCAACATGAAAGGTGAGATCAATGAGCTGGACTGGTCGGACGGGCCACCGGTAAACAAACAAGAACAGTCCTGCATTGAATTGTATAACCTGAAATCTGATTACAGAATATTCTCGATTTTCCCCGAGGACAATGAATTCATCTCACATGGCTGGTTTAATACCGAGCAATCAGCGCATACGCCTGATCCGTTCGCGGGACCCTGGAATCATTTTCCCGTTTCTCAATTGTTGTCTGATGGAAGAATGGTAACCGGCTACGACCGGATGACGTCCTGTGCACTGGGTGAGGGAGATTATGACGCAATCGTGAAATCAAATATTGGACTTTACGGATTTACCAACCAGTCCGTAGAATCCTTATTACCACTGGCAAAGTCGTGGAACAGGCCTCCGGAAATTGAGGTCGCGGAAGGAACGGTCAATCCTAATTATAACAAGGAGGAACGCGCCTACCAGATGGACGTCAGATCAGACAAAATTGAATTCAACCTGTTGGGATCGGAAGATAATCCGATCATAAACCCGGCATTTGTGTTGAAAAACTATGGAAAAACGCCTGTGGAGGTAAAAGTGGATGGTAGAATCGCGGAAGAAAATGTACGCACCGGATACGTGGCCACAGCTTCTGGTCTAGACCTGGTCATCTGGCTTGAGCTTGAGGAGTATAAACCACTTCAGTTTTCAATTACTCCTAAGGACTGATGAACTGAATAAGTCAATATTTTGGATATCAGGATTAAGGTGGAAAAAACAAGGGACCATTCTTCATTCAAATCGCTAACACCCATCCCATACCTCTGAAAATTACAGTTCATAAAGTTTTTTGTTGGGTACTCGCCGATCCATCTATTAAGGAATTCCTAATGATACTTCCGGATGGAGTTGACTACCTGGCCGATTGATACTGAAATTTCCTATTTATCAATTTGTATTTTGAAGGTCCAGGCGTGATCACATGGGAGCTGGCTGGGGAGTTTCTCTATGATCAGTTTATTCCCTTTAAGTTTCCAGGGTAATCTTTCATCACTTCCAAGCATCATGATCTCTGATCCTTTTATCGGACGGACACCCGGGATCGTAAAGGGACTCTTTGGCTTCCTGCTTTTCTTATACCTATGCGCATCTTCCATGTCCAGAACCTCGTTGCCCAATTCGATGGCATACAGGTATTTTCCTTTTTGAGTAAACCGGATGGTTCCAGATTTCCAGACGTCCACACCGCCTTCAGCGAAGGGAGCCGGTGTTGAAGCGTACAATGCTTCCTTATTTACGGCCATCCATTTTCCCAATTCCTTTAAACCCTCGACCTGAGAGGGTGGAAGCGTGCCGTCAGCTTTTGGCGCTACGCTCAGCAAGGTGATGCCATTCCTGCTTTTCCGATCTACGATCTCGTCGATCACCATGTTCACTGGCCTGCAGATTGCATCAGGAGAATAGGCCCATGAATGATTCGTCCCGAGTGAAATATCCGTTTGCCATATCTCCGCCTGGGCTTCATCCAGGTCGCCTGCCTCAATGTCAAGAACCGAGCAGGAGAGGGGAAGATCGTCGTCCTTACGCGTTACCACCACCTCTTTACTGCGCTTGTCCGCTTCGTTGAAGTAATGAGCAAGCGATGCTTTGACATAATCTTCACCTATGCAGTCGGGATCACTGAAGCCAATCTCGAACCAAAGTTGATCCGGGTAATATTTATCAATTACCTCGATGACATTCCGGTACCATCCTTCCTGGAAATCCCTGCTGATCGGTTCTGTTTGCCAGGGCCCCCTGATATCGCGTATTGGGCCATATAAACCGGAATACTTCGGATCATTGACGTCTGTTTTAAACGGACTTAGCAGCCTCCCGGGATTGAAAAAGAACCAATTGGTATAATAATGGAATGACGCGAATGTTTTCATGTTCTGCTTTCTGACTGCTTCCAGCATTTCTCCCACAATATCACGTTCCGGTCCCATGTCTCCAGCGTTGAATTCATGGTGATCGCTGTCCCACATTGCAAAACCATCGTGATGGATGGCCACAGGTCCGGCAAAGTCAGCGCCGGCTTCCTTGAATAAGGCTGCCCATCGATCCGGATCCCATTTCTCAGCTTTGAACAAAGGAATGAAATCTTTATATCCAAACTCCAGTCCCGGTTTGCCATAGACTTTGCTCACGTAATCATAGGTGTTCTCATATTTATCGTCAATATGCCCCCACGCTTCGGATGTTCCGCCTTCTGGCTGATACATGTTCCGGCCACCCCAGCAACCAAAAGCCGGAACGGAGTAGACCCCCCAATGGAAATAGATCCCCAACACAGCGTCTTCAAACCACCCCGGTGTCTCGTGATTTGCGAGAGATTCCCAGGTGGGTTCGTATTTTGCCCTTCCCGGTTGACCGAAACAACCAAGGTTGATTATGAACAGGCAAAAGACAAAATATGATGCTTTGCCGATCTTCAATGAATGGTCCTTTTTATGTCCTTGCTGATTTGGCATCAATCTTAAGCATTTTCATTTTTTGTATTGATCCAGGGGGATGTTAAATATTTCCCAGTTTTTATACCGCTTTCCATCGGGCATCTGATACCCTCTTACCCAAACCTCACCATCATCGAGATAAATACCCGTTACTTGCGTATCGGCCTCATTCTGGCTGTAAAAGGATCTTTCTCCTTCACCTTGTGTTACAAAAACTGGTGAAACGATATCATCAACCATTTGGGTGATCCTGTTTCCATCAAATTCTCCGAGGGGCAGGAGGTAATACTCTATTTTCTGATTTCCATACAACCTGATGTCGTATTCGGAATATTCTATCCAGTCCCAATGCAGTCGATTGGTGAATTGATTGTCGCCCCAGGCGAGGACATTGGCAATGGTACCGTCATTCACCCAATGTTTTACAGTTCCCCTGTGGATGTAAACCAATCCGCCACAAGCTATCCAATTAGTGGGGAATAGTGGCCTGCTTTGCTTAGCTTCCAAATATCCAAATGGAATGTCCTGATGAACTTCATTTCCTTTTGTGGGATAATAAACGTTAAGTTTGGTCTCATCGAGCCACATGTATCCTACTTCATTTCCATCGAACTGAAATTCCAGCTCTACTTTTATGAAAGGTTGGTTTTTGTAGAAGAAATATGTCTCGGACAAAGGGATATTATTGATCGAACTTTCTCTCTCAACCACATCAAACACTTCTCCTGTAAAATACTTAGTGGATGCTTTGCGATTATTGTACCAGGTCTGGTCAATTCGGGCCTTTATTTCCCCACCTGGATTATCACCATCGAGTAATTGATCTCCATTTTTGGTGATAATTTGTTCCATCAATCCTTCTTCAGATAATCTGATTGTGTAATCTCCGGCATTGATCTGTTCGGGGATCGGCCTTTCCCTGGATTTCAAATTTCTTCCGCCAATGGAATAACTTCGAAATCCTCCCGCAGGAAGTTGAGCGAATCCATAGGATTTACGATCATAGTTTTGAAATACCACATCCTTTAGAGAAACATCTTCCTCAAGTTCTACCAATGCAGATCTCTGCCTTGGCAGACCGTTAAATACACACAATGCATCCTTGTTTTCGGTTACCATCCGGGAGGATAACTCATCCATGATCGTAACGCTGCTGCTGATTGTTTGCTTCAACCGGTCAATACTTTTTCTCTTCAGATCAGTCACTTCGATCCAACTAATATCATGATGTTGGGATTTTAAGATTGTTTTCCATAATTCTTTTATTTCGACCGCTTTATCAATATCGGATCCATTCAAATTCGCCATAGCATTCATTTGATCTGTCAACAAAACCGAACTTTCAGCCTTCCTCATGGTTCGGAAAAGTTCCTCGGCCCAAACGCCTTCATTGTAGGACCAGTTGGCATAGACCTTTGCTTTGGCCCTTTTTACACTGTCGATGTATAACTCGTCAAGAGCATCTTCCAGTATTACCCAATCAAACATCCGGTAATACTCCTCGAAAACCTCCCGGTCAATTTCATCCAGGTCGGGGAATACATTAAAAAGTTTGGGTCCACTGATCAGATCCTGCTGGATCTCCCGTTCGGGTGTTATGTGGTCCCAGCCCAGGCTTACCTGTAAATAATAGGGGATGGCGGATCCATCCAACCCGACAAAATCAATGAACCCGTTGCCGGATGTAGTTTCAATACGTGCTTCCTGGATGAATAATTCGATCGGACCTTCAGTGATTTCTACAGTCGAGGTAAAGGCAGGCTGAGTGGCAAAACGGTAATTGAATTTATTCAGTAATTGCGGGAGTTGCATGTGCAGTCCTGTCTCTTGCCTGGCGTAAACTTTGACCTGGGCATCTAAAAGTGTGTCATAGAGTTCAAGTCCATACTCAAACTGTCGCCAGTTACTCTCGGAAGTTAGTACCTGCAAGTGTGCCTGGGAGTAGGTGCCATCCACAAAATCAAGTGACCCATTTTCGTAATGTTTTTGCATCCACCGATAGATATCATCGAAATTCCGGCAAAGATCCTGGAGTTCCAGGGCAGACCATTGATAGTTCAACCTTAACTCGGGGAGGTCATCCAATGACTTAAGATTCCTCCTCACACGCTCCACATACGCTTCTTTGGTTTTGGCTCCCCAGGGGGGAATACGTTCGCCGACAGCAGGCTCACCCCGGTCCTCGGCCACCAGAAGGTACATCGGGTGTTGGGCAAGAAACAACTTCCATTGAAAGTGTTCTTTCAGATACGGATCAGCCATTAGCCTATCTAGCAGGAATTCCATCGCTGTCTCGGTATCCAGTTCCGACTTTTTTAGATCCTCATTGTATTTAACTTGCGAGGTGACTTGCGGGATCAAGCCAAAATTCATGAAAATGACTAACAGAATACACCGTACATATTTTCGATTGAGCATGTTCATTCTTTTAGATTTCCATCGAAACGGCTGTTGTTATACCCATTTTGTAGTCCCTTGGGCCAATCCGTGTCAGCCAGAGGAGAATCACCCGGCAAAGCAAATAACCCGCCATTGAATCCCCCTGTCACATAAATAGTTCCGTCATCGGCTATAGCCGGGAAGCAGCCTGTTTCCAAACCGATCTCCGGAGTTTCCCACACCAGACTTCCGTCCTCAGAATCTATACCGAAGTATTTTCCGGATCTCTCGGAACCAATGATCAATATGCCATTAGCATTTACTGAAGGAGTTCTCCACCACTCCTCCGTTGGATCATCGGTATCAGGAAATCTCCAGACCAGCTCGCCTGTTTCCATTCTATGCCCATTGAGATACCCTTTTTCATTCCCCATGATCACAAGTCCATTGGGGGTTAAGATGGGTGAGGCAAATGCCTCGTAGAACTCACCATCATATTCATATTTATAATTCCATTTCACTGAAAGATCGGGATTGAATGCCCACATCTGACCATCATTTGAAGAGATATATACTGTTCCGTCATTTTCAATTGCACATGACGACCATATCTCGGGTGGGATTAATTCCTTGACGGCTTTTTGTGACCGGATTTCGAAAAAATTAAATCGATGTAAAATTTTGAAACTGTCACCAAGATCTTTGATATGGTATAGAAAACCATTGAAGTTACTGACATATATGGTGCCGTCAGGAGCAATCGAAGGGGAAGGCCAGATGGAGAGACGAAATTCATTTTGAACCTTATCTACTTTCGAACCCTTCAATATCCACTTGAGCTTCGGTCTTTTTCCGGATACGTCCAGGGCAAACAGGCGGTCGTCATATATATCCTCCTGACATGGATTGCATTCCACCCAGTTCCCTGTTCCAAAGTATATGGTTTTGCCATCGTGGCTGATAGAAGGCGTACTATTGATACCGCCACCCAGTTTTTGTTTGGGTTCCGGTGTTTTTTCAAGATGATCCGGCGGAGGCAATTGATATTCCCAGATTATACTTCCATCGGAAGTACTGACATAAAATAATCTGCCCGGATGCGCCTGTTCCCCGATGTAAAATGCATCACCACCAAATGTCAAAACCGCACTGCTGCCGGCAAGATCTTTGGCGAATTTCTTCTCCCACTTTACGGAACCATCAGGGTTTACAGCCCACATTTTGCCGTTTTTAGCCCCGAAATAAACGGTACCATCAGGGCCAATGGCGGGTGAATTCCATCCCGTGTCGCCATCGTCAGGCTCACCCGAGGAAATACTCCATTTTGGAGTTTTTATGGTTTGGGCGTTTCCTGAAGCGCATAAAAATAAGATGGGTATTATGCTCAATATTCCGATGATCTTCATATTTCGTCAATAGTTATCTTATAAACAAAAGCGTATTTGCAGGGCTTTTCCGTGGGCGCTGAGACAACGAGCTCATTCTCATTCTGTTCCCAGGTTATTCCCTCATTGGAACCCAGCATGGATATTTCCTCAATCCTGATTTCAGGACTTTGATATTTGCCCAATGATTTAATTCGAACTTCCTCTTCGGGCCAACCAAGGCAGGTAGCATAAATGGTATTTCCTTTTTTGGAGAACCGAATATCCTGTGCAGTGAAAGGTAATTTTATTGAGGCCACATCCGGTGAGTCATAGTACTCAAACTCCAATTCATTATTTCCTTCCATATAACGTTTCCACATGGTGGTACCATAAATAGATTCACCGTTGATTGCCATCCAGTCCTTGATATCTTTTAGTCTATCCATGCTCTCCTGTGGCAATGAACCGTCCGGCATTGGTCCGACATTCAGTAAGAAATTACCGCCCTTGGCTATAATATCTACCAATTGGATAATCAGCATCTGGGATGATTTCCAGTTTTGATCAAAACTCTTATATCCCCAGGTACTGTTCATGGTCATACACGATTCCCACCGGTAGTCCAGTCCCTCATCCGGGATCGTTTGCTCGGGGGTGCCATAATCTCCATACCAGGTATCATTTTCAAAATCCTCACCAGCCCGGTTGTTGAAGATCAGATCCGGATTTAAGCTTGAGAGGTATTCGAGCAGATCTTTACCGTCCTCCGGGGTCCACCAGTCCACCCAGCCGCCATCGAACCATATAATTGCGGGATCATAATTCTCGATCAACTCCCGGAGCTGGAACTTCATGAAATCGATGAATTCCTGTTTTCGGCCATCTTTAACCTTGACGTTCCCATACTTCCTCCATGTAGTATCTATCGAGGTAAATGCACCGCCTTCGATTGCCTGGTCGGAGAAGGGATCCAGATCTTCAAAATCGGTATTCAGTTCCATGGCAGGGTGATACCATTCCAGGATGGAATAATAAGCGCAGAACTTAATTCCGGCTTTGTCGCACGCTTCTTTCAATTCCTTTACAACGTCCCTTTTAAATGGAGTGGTATCCATCACATCCCAATCGGTAGCTTTGGTATCAAAAAGAGAAAATCCATCATGATGCCGGGTAGTCAGAACGAGGTATTTCATCCCGGCGTCTTTCGCCATTTCAACCCATTCCGTAGCACTGAATTTTTCCGGATTGAATTGCGCCGCCAGCTCTCTGTAGTCATCCACAGGAATATCGGCATAAGCCATGATCCATTCGCCAAGCTCATCCACTTCTTTATTGTCCCATACCCCGGCTGGTATCGAATAGAGTCCCCAGTGAATGAACATACCGAAACGGGCTTCATCCCACCACTTCATTCTTTCGTCGGAAGTTGTGGGGGTTTCGATCTGGGAGCATTGCATGGACAGTACAATTAGGACAGCTAGTAACTTTTTCATTTGGTACTCTCTTTTTATTTAGTAAAGTTATATCTTTCTAAGTAAAGTTTAGAAAGTATTTTATATTAACTTTACTCAATCACAAAAATTTACAAATGTCTACCATTAAGTATAGCCTGATTTCCGCGTCTTTATTACTCGTAATAAGTGTTTACGCCCAGGATAATTCCTACAAGTATCAAGGTCTTTCAATTGCGGCAAGGGTAGAAAATCTCATTTCTCAAATGACCTGGAAGGAAAAACTGGCGCAAACTCACAGCGTGCATTTTGATGAAGAATGGCGTAATGATGATGTGGATCTAAGTGACATTGAATTCCTGAATCTAAAAAAAGGTATAGGCCAGATGGGTAAACCTAACCGGTTCTTTGATAAAGGTCCGAAAGAAAGTGCGGAGATCACAAATAAATACCAGAGGTTAATCATCGAAGGAAACCGGTTCGGTATACCGGCAATCTTCACACGGCCTGTCAAAGAACTTAGGGGATTTCAAAAAATCCACCCTGATCCGGGCGAGTCCGGGGAATACGAGCTAATGACAGGCGCATCTTCAGAAGATATAAGACTAAAAGAAAAATAAACATTAAGAGATAATGACTATAGCCATGCATAAGATAAATCAGCTTGTCACTGTGTTTTTGGTTTTAACAGTGTCCATTTTTTCATGGGGATGTGAAAGCCAGGCCGGATACATGGACCCTGCTTTACCTGTTGATCAACGTGTCGAGGCGCTGATTTCAGAAATGACCGTAGCGGAAAAAATTGCTCAAATGAGTCATCTTGCTCCCGGGATTGAAAGGCTGAACATTCGCCCCTATGAACCAAATTTTGTTAATCCGCTTGGAGAGGGATTTGAGTGGGAGGAAGACGAAATAACGGAACTGACTGAGCAAAGACCGTGGGAAAACTATGAGTATTGGGATGAGGGAAGCTGCATGGACGGCGGCTGGTGGAACGAAGCTTTGCATGGCGTGGCCCGGGCGGGACTGGCAACGGCTTTTCCGCAAAGTATTGCTCTTGGTTGTACCTGGAACCCTGAATTGGTTGAAAAGGCAATGTCCATATCAAGTACAGAGGCCCGGGTCCATCACAATGTCTACGGTAAGAAGCTGACGTATTGGTCTCCGACCATAAATATTTTAAGAGATCCGCGATGGGGTCGCAACGAGGAATCATACAGTGAAGATCCGTATTTGTTGTCGCAAATGGCTTTGGCATTTGTAAAGGGATTCCAGGGAGATGATCCGAAATACCTTAAGGCAATCGCTACGGTAAAGCACTATGTTGCCAATAACAGTGAGTATAACCGACACGACGGTTCTGCCGATGTGAGTGAACGCTGGTTGCGGGAATATTACATGCCTGCCTTCCAAACGGCAATTGAAGAAGGGGGCGCGTATTCTGTGATGAGCGCCTACAATGCGGTGAACGGGATACCGGTCAGTGCTGACCCGCGACTTATGACCAGGGTGTTGCGCGACGAGTGGGGATTTGAGGGTTATGTCGTTTCCGATTGTGGTGCGGTAAGTGATGTGGTACATCAGCACAAATACGAGACAGATCCGGAAAAGGCCGTTGCAGCAGTTGTGAAAGCGGGATTGGATCTCGAATGTGAAACCTGTGAAACGGAACAATTTATGTTTGACAAATACCTGCAAGGTGCCTTTGATAAGGGATACATCACTGAGGATGAGATCGACGTGGCAGTTAGGAGACTATTCAGAGCGCGAATCAGGCTGGGAGAATTTGATCCTCCTGAAATGGTGCAATACAGTAGTATTTCCAGGAATGATCTTGATACGGATGAAAGCAGAAAGGTGGCACTCCAGGCGGCGAGGGAAAGCTTGGTCCTGTTAAAAAACAAGAATAACTTTTTACCATTGGACAGATCTTCGATCAAGAGCCTGGCTGTGATCGGTCCTAATGCCGATAAACTTGAATTGGGAGGATATTCAGGATCCCCTTCCGTAAGGATTGATCCGCTGACTGGATTAAGGCAATTAGTGGGGGAGGACATTGATATCAGATATGCCAAAGGTTGTGAGATTTCTGATCGTGTGGAAGTAGATTGGGATGACGAAAACGATCGTCCGGTCATGGAAACACTGGACGAAACGAATAGCATTAAGGAGGCTGCAGCGCTGGCGGCAGAGACGGACGTTGCGATCTTATTTTTAGGTACTAATCTTGACATCGCAAATGAAGCTGCTGATCGTACCGATCTCAGGCTTCCGGGGAACCAGTTGAAGCTTGCCCAGGCTGTTTTCAGAGCAAATCCACGAACTGTAGTGGTTCTGATAAATGGGATGCCATTATCTATCAACTGGCTGGATAAAAATATTCCGGCCATATTGGAGGCCTGGTATGCGGGGCAGGCTCAGGGTTTAGCGATTGCAGAAGCGCTATTCGGCGATTATAACCCGGGAGGCAAATTGTCGGTCACATTTCACAAAGGAGTGGATGAACTGCCTCACATTGGGGACTATGATATCACAAAAGGCAGGACCTATTGGTTCTTCGATAGAGAGGTATTGTATCCATTCGGATATGGCTTAAGCTATACCACTTTTGAAGTTTCCAATATGATCCCGGACAAAACCAGTTACTCGGGAAGTGGTACTGTCAACATTCAGGTCGATGTCCGGAATACCGGGTCGGTCAGGGGAGATGAGGTAGTTCAATTATACCTTAAGGATATCGAATCAAAACTGATCCAGCCCTCTAAGAAACTCAGGGATTTCAAACGGATTTCTTTAGATCCCGGTGCGTCCCAAACCATATCATTTGAGCTCAATAAAAAGGATTTTAGCTATTGGAATGAGGAGACCGGTAATTGGGATGTTGAATCGGGGGATTTTGAAATCCAGATAGGAACTTCTTCACAGGATATCAAAACAAAGTCAATTGTAACATACAATTAAAGTCCCGGAATTACCTGGACCGTCAACATGAAAAATTTAAAAATATGTCTGCTTCATGTAATCACCATAGCTGTCGGTTGTGGTGCTAACAACCTGAGCCGCCTTGAAGTGTCTGATCTTGTCATATGGATGCGTATGGAATCGGAAAACCCGATAGTCGCACTTTCAGGAGCGATATTTAGCGGGCGAAATGGGTCAATTATTAACCAGACATAGATTATTACCTCTTAAACGAAATAATGAACATAATGAAAGCAGTAGGTCTCTTTTTCTTGGGTCTAATATTTTTAGTGAGTTGCTCCGAGCAGCGGGGCACGGTAACCTATCAACTTGGTGAATTTGGAGCCTTTTATACCCGCATTAACTCCGGGGAAGATTTTGAAAAATATGCTCGCGTTCGTGAGCATGCCGATCTAATAGTCGATCTGGGCAAGGACGGGGCGGCCTTTATTTTTTGGAGAGGCTCAAGCTATTTACCTTATTTGGAAACACCGAAAGGTAAATGGTACGTTGAGGAAGTTATTCCCAGGTCCGGAGACGGAACCGACATCATGCCCGACAGAACCAATACCTACTCCGTGGTTAAATTAATTGAGAGCAACCCTGAAAATGTAATAGTTCACTGGCGTTATCTGCCGGAATTTATCGGGGGCAATCCCCAATTGGGTGTGGATGCCACAAAATTTGTTGATGAATATTTCTACATCAAACCTAATGGACAGGTTACAAGGCATATTAAAAAAGGAACTACGCGAATAGATGAATGGCGAGATCCGGGAAATACAGCTATTCAAACATTCGCATTAACCAGTGGTGGGATTAAAAATGTAAGCCTGAAAGAAGCCAGCCTTACCTTGCAGCGGAAAAAGATTGAGGGAGTTCCTGCTATCACAAGAACAATTGTGGAGCCGGTGGCCTGGTGGAAGTTTGATGAAGGTATCGGAAATTCGACCTCTGAATCTGTAAGCGATATAACATCAGAGGTAGCCGGAAATAAAACGCTCTGGCGTGAAGGTGTGTCGGGAACGGCTTTACAGCTTGACGGATATCGTTCTGTAATTGAGTTACCGGCTGAAAATGCACCAAAACTTTCAGGAGCCATTACGCTTGAAAGCTGGGTGGTGATCGGAGCGTATCCCTGGAGTTATGTGCCCATAATTCAGCAATCCAGTGATAATCCTGAAATACTTTTGGCAAAGAAAGGTGCGGAGGCATTTTTGATTGGTGAGGAAGAAAGAGATATGGAGGAACCGGATGATAGTTTCGATTTCGTTCTTAAGGAGGAAGATGACTCAGGCTACTTCCTGGGCCTTGACGGATATGGTAACCCGGCGTTCAAACTTCGTGTAGGTGGTAAGTGGGAACAGCTTGTGACCGATAACGTGCTGGAAAGAAGAAGGTGGTATCATATCGCCGCTGCATACGATAAGATTTCCGGATTAATGAAAGTTTATGTTGATGGTCGGAAGGTTGGGGAAAAACAGGTAGCTAAAGCTGAGATAGAATTATCGGAGAACAACATAAAAATTGGCAAAGGGAAAAATCGTCGACCAATCAGGCCGGTTCGTGATAATACGTTCTCCGATTCTTACTCATTGGATGGATTGGTAGATGAGATCAGGATCTATGATGTTGCTCTAACGGAAGAACAGATATCCCGGGCATATAATAGCTTCTTGCCAAATATAGATGCATTTGCGGAAGTTGACATGGATAAAAGGGTGCTACCCGAAGGAGAGAACAGAAAAAAATTCGGAGCGTATTTCACTCATCTTAAGTTCTATGACATCTGGGATAATCTTTGGAGATTCGGAGATCATCCGGATGTTGTAGTTGAGTTTGACGATAACCCGTCAAAGTTTGTATTCTGGAGGGGAGTAGGCTATATACCGATGATGGTCAATGACAGGGGACAATGGTACAGCAACGAGTTTAACGAGACCTGGAACAGGTCAGGGGGAGAGGGATGTCAGGAGCCTATGTCTGATAAGGAATCATATAACAATCATGCCCGCATTATTGAAAATACACCTGCAAGGGTAGTTGTACATTGGAGATATCCGTTAATTGATGTCAATCATGTTATGGCCAACTTTGATGAAAATACAGGCTGGTGTGACTGGAGTGACTGGTACTATTATATTTATCCGGATGGTATCGCAGTTAAGACCATGCATCTGTGGACCGATGGTCTACGAGACCATGAATGGCAGGAATCAATGGCAATTTTCGGTCCTGATCAGCATCCGGAACAGATCATACATACGAAAAATGCCTTGTCCATGCTGAACCTTGACGGGGCTATTGTGAACTATGACTGGATAAACGGGCCGCCTGATGACGTGGATCAACCAAAAGGTCAATGTATTCAATACATCAATTATACGGGTGAGTACAAACCGGTGACCATTGGCGATTTCGAATGGTCAGATGTTTACGGTGGAGAATTGACTGATTATGCAGTATTTCCAACATGGAATCATTGGCCTGTAGCTCAAATGCCCTCGGATGGAAGGTATGCGACCTATCCGGACCGGACGGCTCATAGCTCCCTGACACACGTTCCCCCGACTACCTATCGTGAAGAGTTGAGAGGTCCGACGCCATATTATCAAAAGATATTGTTGGAGGGAATGCTCGATAAATCGCCTTCGGAATTAGTCCCACTGGCAAGATCATGGATGCGGGCACCAAAAATGAAAGCGCTCACGGGAGCAAAAGGAGAATATGAATCCGGTCAAAGGGCTTATGTTCTGGAAAGGATGGGAGAAATAATTTCTTTTACTTTACGTGCTTCAGAAAAATCGCCGTTGATTAATCCGGCCCTGGTAATTAAAAACTGGGGAAATAAAAGTGAGATTAATTTTACAATGAATGATCAAAAGATGGATGTGAAACAAGGCTTTATCCGCGATACGGATGGTACATACACGCTTACGCTGTTTATAGAGATGGAATCTATGGAACCTGTTCGAATTGAAATTTCCGGATAAACAAAACCTATTGGACGTCCTCCTGATGTTCTTCAGGTTCATAAACCGATAGCTGACAGATTATGATGAAATGTATCATTTGGCTTCGCTGCATTCGTATTACGTGGTTGTCCGGTCTTTTTCTTTTTCCGGTAGCTCCCTTGCTGGCTCAGGAGTTTAATTCTTCACATTTGCCAATTGTAGTTATAGAAACTAACGGTACTGCAATCCTGGACGAACCCAAGGTAGTCGTACAGATGGGTATCATAAGTAATCCGGATGGGATCAACAGGCTGACCGATCCTTTCAACGATTATAATGGCAAAATTGGAATTGAATTCCGGGGAAACAGCACTCAGTTATTCGGAAAGAAGAGCTATTCAATAGAGTTGAGAGACGAGAATGATGAGGACATTGACGCTTCCTTACTTGGACTTCCCGAGGAAGAGGATTGGATCCTGTACGGATCACCCATCGATAAGACACATTTACGTAATGTGATGACCTTCGAACTCTGGCGAAAAATGGGATACTGGGCTTCGCGCACTCGCTATTGTGAACTGGTGCTGGATGGTGAATACAGGGGGATCTATATTTTGATGGAAAAAGTGAAAAAAGACGATAACCGATTGGCGATCGCCACCCTTAGAGCAAATGATTTGGAGGGTAATGAGTTGACAGGCGGATATATTATCAGGATGGACTGGCCGGAAGGTGACGGATGGAGATCAAAGTATAATTCGATGGGTGGGGAACCACTATACTTCCAATATTATTATCCCAGGGCGGAAAATATTCAACCAGCTCAAAGGCTATACATCAGGGAGTATATCAATGATTTTGAGGAGGCATTATTTAGCGACAACTTCAGAAATAGGAACGGTGACAGGTATAATGCATTGATCGACATATACACATTTGCGGACCTGTTTATCATTAATGAGCTCAGCCGGTCTGTGGATGCGTACAAAATCAGCAGCTTCATACACAAGGATAAAGGTGGGATTTTGAAGGCAGGTCCGGTTTGGGACTTCAATCTTGCCTTTGGAAATGTAGTTTATTGTGGTGGAAGCAAGGTTTCCGGCTGGACTTACAAACAGCTGGACAGTGAGTGTGACGATCTTTTCTTAATGCCGGTGTGGTGGGAGCGAATGATGGAAGACATTTTCTTCAGGAAGGCTGTTCACTGCCGCTGGCAAGCTTATCGACAGGATTTCCTGAATGAAGGTTTTCTTTTTGATTTTATTGACCAACAGGTAGATCTGTTAGGAAGCTCGGTGGACAGGAATTTTGAAAAATGGAATTATCTGGGGGATAATTTATGGGATGAACCTGAGCCAATACTGGATACTTACGAGGAGGAAGTTGATCGTTTAAAGGCCTGGCTAACAGACCGGATGGAATGGCTGGATGGTCAATTGGATGAGGAATGTGATGTGACCGGATTAAATCATGCCAGCGGCAGCATCAAGATATTCCCAAATCCTTCAAGATCTTCGGTCCACATCACTTTTACGGGAATTAGAAATGTAAGCCTTCTGTTGACTGATCTCTCGGGACGAGTGGTCATGACAATGGAAGGCTTAAATGAAAACGTTGTTTTGACGGACTTTGGATCATTGCCAAATGGCATCTACCTTGTTTACCTAATGAAGAATGATTTTCTGCATATAGAAGCAGTAGTAAAAAATTAATTTTGACAGGAAAGTCCGGAGTACATAGAAGACAATTTGTCAGAAATGCCGCTTTTACATCAGCCATACCCAGTTTATTTAAACAGATCGGAGTGTGATCCGACTCGCACCAGCTTAACCTTATTTGGGGATTCAATTTGAATCCGGATAATGAGTAAATCTGGTTTAATATGACATTCCCAGTTATTACTGTATTGACCTTTAAGCCGGTGTGGCCGCATCGAAGGAGGGATGCCTTTAAAGCCAAATTCTTTGAGTATTTCCAATACCTCAAAGACCTTCTCAAAGTCATTCTTGTTTCGCTTCAGTACCTTCTTTAGATCCTTTCGGAACTGGGAAGTCTGAAGTAATTTATACATCTGATATCATTGACTTCTTGAAGGTATCTAAGTCATCTATTTCACCTAGATTGATGTCATGTTCAGCCTCATAAATAGCTTGTTTTGTTTCATCATTTGGAATACTCCCAACCACCTTTGACAATATGTATTCCACATAATTGTTCAAGCTTCGTTTTTCTGCCTTAGCCTTCTCTTTCAACAATTCCAGTAATTCCTGGTCTAATCTGAACGCAGTTTGAATTTTCATTAAATAATTCAGAAATAAAAAGTAAAAGTACTCCATCACAACATGTTATACAAATGTTATACTCCAGATATTTCTCTTTTAGCTTTTCAGAAAAAAACACATAGTTAACGTCAGTTTGATATAATAATCCCAATAGAATTTCTTAAGAACAGAAAAGGCCCTATTTCAGAGGCTTCCACGGGTAGAAATAAGTGGAAGAAAGCCGTACTTTTCAATCGGAGATTCCACAGAAATACCTAAAAAACAAGACCTGTTTCCCTGAAGAAATTTCTCTTCATTACAAGTTGAATCACCCCATCAAAATACCCAAAAATGGGGATTGATTTTTTCATTCTTCGGTTGCAACTTCACTAAAAGGTATTAATGACTAATGGCAGCCAGTAAATTGATCAGGGTTTACTTCCTGAGTTTAATACCGTGCATCTTCATCATATGTTCTACCCTTGACGCCCAGGGGTTGATGGAGATTCGTATCAATGAAATCAGGCTGGAAGAAGACATTTCGAAATGGCTGAAGGAAAAATCAACGATTCAGGTTCTGGATAACGAAGGCAGAAAAAAGATGATGATTGAAGTAATACCTGATTCAGGCAAGGTTGCGGCAACCCATGATATCGGATGGACGGTAGAGAGTGATTCCCTGTTTGTCATAAGCATGCCGGTCACTCGCGATTCTTCATCTTTAAGATTGTTAAATGAAATAAGAGCCTTCCGGGTAGGATTGGGCCCGGATGGAAACGAATTAGCATTCCTGGAGACGAAGCTGGGAAACAAACTGTCGGTTGATACCATGGACCTTCTGCTTGTTCCCTTCCTTTACAAAGCAAGTGTTTGGGGGTTCAGATGGTTTGTTCCGAAAAAGACAACCATTCGCATCGTAAGAAAAGAATAACCTTTTGGTTTGATCCATGGATTATCGGCACCTGTTTAAAAAAGAAAAACTGCTCTCATCACTGGAATTGGATAAGCAGGATGTCACTTACCAGGTGTGGGAACTCGGCAGGATCTATGCGGAGCTTAAGAACAGCTTTCTACGCATAAAATGGAACGAAAAAGATACCAGGGCAGCTGGCATACCGAACAATTTGACGGACGAGGTTCAATTCGCGTTGGAGAATTTTACCTATCTCTCCAATAGGCTGAGACAATTCGAGATAACGGTCATTGGAGATACGGATGACCTTAACAACCTCATCATCGGTTTTTTGAGAAAAAGTAAACAGCAAAAAGAGGTTGATGGAATTTTGGACACCCTGGAAACATGGAATCGGCGATTACGCAATCAGATAAGAGCGAAATCGATCCACCTTTCCAATATTTTCAGATGTAGCTACGGATTGAAGACACTCCAGACAAAATTGATCTATGATATTTTTTCAGAAGACATCGGAGATATGCTGAGATCAACCATCAATGATATCGAAAAACTGGAAAAAGGAGATAAAGTATTGGTAAGTTCAAACCTTCAATTGTCACCGTTAAACCTGAAAATTGCCAGATACCGGGTGGGTGGAGTTCAGAAAAACCTTGAACATATCCGGGAGTTGGTCAGGGAAGATCCCGACTTCTTTAAGAAAAGGATGAACGAGCGCAGCGCAATAATTGAAAGCCTCATACTTGATATCAGGAATCCACCGGACTATTTGTCACGATTTAGAAAAATATATAATAACGTTATCCCATTTCTGATCAGCTATTACCTTGTGGTGGTACCTATTGTCATGGTTTCGGGAATGGAATCATGGCCAGCCTTATCGGAGAACAAAACATTTATGGCAGTTTTAGCCGGCTTTGTCCCTATCTATTTATCATTTATTGTCTGGACATTCAGGTCCGTAAGAAACCGTTTGATCGTTTCGAGTTTCAGGTTTAAAAAGTCTGATTTTAAATAATAGCTGATCTACAGGATGAGTAATCAGGGCGGTATTACCCCCTGATCAGCACAATGTCTTTTCTGTCGTACAGGATCACTCCCTCTTTCCTCAACTGACTGATAATATTATTGACAGTTTGCCTGCTGGTGGAGGTCAGCTTTGCTATGTCCCTGTGCGAGAAAATATTGCTTGCTTCTAAACCTTTTGGATGTTCCTTGCCATTCTCGTTCACAAAATCTGTCAGAAAATCTTTGATCCTTGTTTTAGCATCTTTGTAGAGAATGTCATCAAGGCGCCTTTCTATCTTTTTGAACTTGAGGCCGGCGATCTTCAGAATGGAATTGTGAAGTTTCGGATATTGCTCCATCAATGCTTCAATCCGGTTCTCTTCAATAAAACAGATCACGCAATCAGACATGGCAATAGCGGAGTAGGGCTCAGCCTCATCACCGGTGGTTATTTTGTTTTCACCAAAAATGTTACCCTTACCCAAAACATATTTTAATGTGAATTGATCGTTTTCATATCGTCCGATCTTGACATGTCCTTTTTTGATGAAGTAGATCAAATGATTATCCTCAAACTGTTCGTGTATCTCGCTTCCCTTTCGAAAGTTTTTCATGGCCAGGAGTTCACACAGGTTCATCATGTCACGCATCCCGATCCTTTTCATCATGTTGAACGATTCCTCCAGAAACCAGTATTTCATTAAACGCATAATCTGCGGATACTAATTAAATTCAAATCACTACCGGATCGGGTCAGGCTCCAGCCTCACTGATCAATGTGTCGACGGCAATTTTCACAAAATTTTCGTATTCGGATTGTTGATCCTCCTTCTTCACTAACTGTGAATAAGTCAGAACTGCCCCGGACCAGCCTTCGGGATTCCAGCGGCCACTGGGTAAAGCATGCTTTTTCAACACCTCAAAATTGACATGGGGCCAGATGTTCACATACACATACGGTTCATTTATGGCATCATCTCCGGGAGAAAGACCTACCCCGACACTCTTTAATATTTCACCTCCGGCATCCGTTTCCAAAGGTATCAGCATTGCTATGTCGAAATGGTGGGGCCAGCATCTTACATCAAATGCTTTCTCCCATTTTTGCTCCACTTCCGATAAAATATTATGCGAGTTCTGGAACAGGTTAGCAAACTCCAGCAATGCTTCTTTGTTAATTTTCAATGGGAATGTGTAGTCGTAATTTTCGATCTCGTAGGGTAAATCCAGGTTTATGGCTCCATCGGGAAGGCCGAGCCTGGCTACTTCTTCTTTTAACCAGCCAAGTCCATCGGTTACTGACTTTCCATCCATACTACATGATGACGAAACAGCTCCGTCCTTAGATAAATAAAGTGTGAACGAATCGAAAGATAATCCCGCCCTTATCAATTTTCCGCCCGGATTGGTAACAGGGATTGATTCAAGACTGCTCATTGCTGTATTCCACACCAAACTGGCCGTTCCATCTGTGGGATCATGCGGTAAAGTGTTGCGCGGAAAGGCGCTTACAATTTGAACTGCCTGATGCAGACTTTTTCGATTTTTTTCCAAAAGCGCCAAATCCAGTCCTACTATACTTTTCCAGTTATCCATATTTTATTGTCTTTTATGATGTTCTTCAGATTTTTTACCAAAAGTGTAGAATGTTCCGATCACCAGTGAGTTTTGGCCAAGATCACTAAAAAGGTGGTCAAATTCACCGAATATCACCCAATTGTTCACGGGGCGATGGATCCCAAAACCCAAAACAATCCCATATTCCGTCACCGTTACTTCTTCTTTCTCTATTGATGTCCTTATTTCTTCTTTCTCCCTGCTCACATTCAGGCCGGTCACCGGATAAATTGCCCATTTGTGCGTGATCTCAAAAATGTAATGAATGTTAAAATTCACTTCATCCAGTTGCAAAGTTCCATGTTCCCCATTGTGTGAACTGGTAGATCTGAAAAAATGGGAGAATTCCGGCCCAAAACAGATGATCTCACGCTCCAAATTATAGTATCCCCGGAAATGCACCCCGGCCTGTCCGATATCGTCTCCATATATCAGCGCCGATCCCACACTCCAGGATTGCGCAAATACCGGAATTTGAGTCATCAATGCCATGAAAGCAAACAGCAGGATCCTTCTTTTTGTCATCAGATCAGCGATACATCTGCCATTACCTCCAAAAGTCCCGGCCCATTCCGCTTAAACAGTTCCGCCATCGCATCATCCAGCCCTTCTTTTTTAGTTACCCTCATGGACCAGGCGCCACACGATTGGGCATATTCGGAGAAGTTGGGGTTGCTCAGGCTTGTTTGCCACACATCAAGTTCGCCGGCACGCTGCTCTTTGGAAATTTTACCCAGTTCATGATTATTCAGGATGATAACCTTAACCGGTATGTTGTATTTGACCAGTGTGGTTATTTCTGCAAGATATTGGCAAAATCCTCCATCGCCTGCCACCGCCACAATAGGTCGTGTATCGCCTACGGCAGCAAAAGCTCCCATGGAGGCCGGTACAGCAAAACCAATGGATCCCAGGTATCCTGACATCAGGAAGTCGTGGTTTTCGGATTCGAAATATCTGCCGAAGGAATAGGCGTTGTTTCCTACGTCAACGCACATGACTGCATTCCCGGGTGCCAGCCTGTTCATTGCATCAAATACGGCAATGGAGCTCACACCTTTCCCATGATCTTCCTTAAGACGTTTGGCCTTTTCCGCTCTCCAGATGTTCCAGCGTTCGGCAATTTCAGGCCGCTGATCGATGGTATCCATTTTCCCGGCAAGTTCCTTTTTCAGGATCTTCATGGTTGCGGAAATCTCACCCCAGACCGGCACATCTATTTTGTGAAACTTACCCAGCACCAGTGCATCAAAATCTACCTGTATGGTGGGTTTGTGGTCGGTAATTCCCGTGTGGTTTGAAAAAGAAGCTCCCAGGACAAGCAGGGTATCGCATTCGTTCATGAACCACGATGCGATGGGTGTTCCACTTCTTCCCAGTACACCACATCCTAACGCATGATGGTCACTGATGAGGCCTTTGCCTTTGAATGTGGTGAGGACAGGAGCATTGCAACTTTCAGCGAATTCAATGATCTGCTTCATGTGAAAACGCGCACCGTGGCCAACTATGATGACGGGACGTTTTGACTTTTTCAGTAGCTCAACAGCCTCACTGACAGATTCCTCAGGAGGCATGATCTGCTGATGGGCCACGCGGCCCTGAGGTGATACGGGCTTTGACGATTCCGGTGCAGGCGTTTCCTGTACTTCATCAGGGAAAGTCAGGTGGGAAACATCCCGCCTGAGGATCGCGTGCTTGACGGCAAGAGACATAAGTTCTCCATGTTTCGAATTTGCCTGGACACGCTGATTGAATTCCGCTACGGTATTGAATGCCTGTACAAGATCCACTTCCTGGAAGTTTCCTGTTCCAACCACCTGCGTTGCCACCTGGCCTGTCAGTGCAAGGATAGGGGCCCTGTCTACTTTAGCATCCCACAGCCCGGTGTAAAGATTTGTCGCACCGGGTCCGGCGATGGTGAAGCAGGCCGCCGGTTTACCGGTCAGCTTTCCATATGCCGAGCACGCAAACGCGGCGGCTCCCTCGTGCCGGATGCCATAGAAGGTAAGATTTCCTTTTTCTTCCTGCCTTCTCATTGCATCGGCAAATCCAAGGTTTGAGTGACCCACCATCCCGAATACTTTGTTCACACCCCAGTTGATCATGGTCTCTACCATTATATCCGAAATAGTTGTTTTGTGTTCTTCCTCTTCTTGAAGGCCTACGTAAATGGCCATGCCCTCTTCTTTCAGGAGATAGGTAGGAACCCCTCCGTCGTCAAATCCGGGAGCTTTGCCCGTACTCGGATGAAAGTCCCAGCCATGCCATGGACACCTTAAAACGCCATTTTCTATCGATCCCTCACCCAAAGGCCCTTTCTGATGCGGACACTGATTGTCAAGGGCGGAATATTTCCCTTCATAGTGCGTCAGGCAAATGCCTTTATGACCTGCAGTGACAGTCATCACCCGTCCTTCGGGAAGTTCGCTTTTGTCATCTAATACTTTGTGCCATACAGTTTTAGCCATAATCTTGGTATTAATTGGATTTGAAGTTGTTTATATGAGCAGGTCCATAAGTTTTCTGATTATGTATGTGGGATACCATCAGGTTGGTCACAAATTATCCTATTCCGGCATATCTAACGCCGGTTAGCTTATGCATTTCCCGGTCAAAAGTTGACAGATCTTCCTCGTTAAATTTATTTATGTCGTCGTAACCACATGACCGTGCAATTACTTTGATAAGATCATTGCTCGCGCGGAAAAAGTTGTTTAATCGTTCAGCGGACTTTTCAATGATGAGACGAGATCGCAGGTTTTCTTTTTGTGTGGCAATTCCCACCGGACAGTTATTGGTATGACAAGCTCTCATTCCCAGACAGCCGATCGCCTGTAAAGCTGAGTTGGACACGGCTATGGCATCTGCCCCGAGCATCAACGCCTTGGCAAAATCTTCGGCTATTCTCAGTCCTCCCGTGACGATCAGCGAGACATTCTTAGCTTCCCGGTCATCCAGAAACTTCCGGGCTCGTGCCAGTGCCGGTATCGTAGGGACGTTGATGTTATTTCTCAATACCGTCGGGGCAGCTCCTGTTCCGCCACCCCGGCCATCGAGGATGATATAGTCTGCACCCGCTTCCAGGGCAAATGCGATATCCTCTTCGATGTGACTTGCAGCCAGCTTGAACCCAACAGGAATGCCACCGGTAACTTCCCTGACCCGTGAAGCAAATTCCTTAAAATCTTCGACTTCCCTGAGTTCCGGGAATGTAGCCGGACTGATTGCAGCCTGACCGGGTTTGAGGCCCCTGACTTTGGCGATTTCTCCGCGGACCTTGTCACCGGGCAGGTGACCCCCTGTTCCTGTTTTCGCACCCTGACCTCCCTTGAAATGAAAAGCCTGGACTTTTTCCAGCTTGCCCCATGAAAATCCAAATTGCGCTGAAGCAAGTTCATAGAAATACCTTGAATTGCCGGCCTGTTCGTCAGGCAGCATGCCGCCTTCACCCGAGCATATGCCTGTACCTGCCATTTCAGCACCCCTGGAAAGGGCGATCTTAGCCTCCCTGCTAAGCGCCCCGAAACTCATATCCGAAACAAACAGTGGGATATCAAGCTCCAGAGGTTTCATTGCTCCGGGTCCAATTATGACCTTTGTTGAAACTTGCGCTTCGTCCAGCAAAGGTTTTTTATGTAGTTGCGCAGGAAGAAACTGTAAGCTCTCCCACTTGGGCAACGTATTTCTATCGACACCCATGGCCTCGGTGAATCCATGATGTCCCAGCCTTTTCAACCCATGGTGCGAAAGCTCACCAATATATCTTGTGTAGGGTTCTGTATCTTCCGGATGGGTGTCTGCATAAGTACCCTGGTATTCATCTCTTTTGAAAGGCTGGGGATTGGCCGTTTCAAAAGCTAGGATCTCGTCCCTGTCGACCCATACGCAACCGTCCCTGATAATTTCCTGAAACTTATGAAGCTTCTCACTATTGTTGTATGAACTGACGCCTGTATCGTATCGATAGTCCCAATTATGAAGTCCGCATACGATATCGTCGCCAATGATCACTGCATCAGACATAAGCGCTCCCCTGTGCTGGCATCTTCCATATAATACGGAAATGTTCTCACCATACCTGACCACTACAAGGTCAGTATTTTCAGCAAGCGCATACGCCGGTTTCTTTTCTTCCAGGTCTTCAATCTTAGCTAATCGTATCAGTGGATTGCTCATATTTTTATAAGATTTGAGCCGGTAATTTCAGATCAATTTCTTTGAACAAAAAAGAGTTTTCGCCGGAATTATACCTCAGGCGACATTTGCTTCGATTTGGTAAAGCACTTTGATGCGGCGGAGAGAGTGGGATAAAGACATTGGCCAACCTTTTTTTAGATATCATTGTTTCGGTAAGGGACATCAAATCACTTTTGAATAACTTTGGATAAAAGTGAGTGTGCACGAGCACAATGAAAATTTTAAAGTGTATTAAAGTTGCGATAATAATATGTTCTTCCAGCTCATTGCTGGAAGCGCAGACTTATGATATCCTGCCTCTGGACAGGAGCACAGGCCTTTCGGGAAATTCCATAACCTCCTTTACTCAGGATAGCCTTGGGTTTATTTGGATTGGTACGAAAAACGGATTGAACCGGTATAATGGAAACACAGTGGAGGTGTTTAATTCGGAAAATTCCCGATTGAAATCAGAGGATATCAGGGACCTTTTTATCACAACTGCCAAACTCTTTTACATATCAACTTCAGATGGAGGATTGTACCGGTTCAATTATGAAATGGAGGAGTTTGAAGATCTTGGATTTGACCGGATCCTGTCAGATCAAAGCGGATCTGTAAACGAGATATTTGAAACGAGTTCGGGTCGATTGCTGCTTGCCACTTCCGCTGGTTTAATTGAGTGGATTGATGATCAGTATTTCATGATCAATTTGAATGAAGAGGCTGTTGATGATCCATTAAATGTCCAGGACATCCATGAGGATGATAATAACCGTATTTGGCTGGCTTCTTTCGGAAATGGTCTTCTGCGTCTGGAGGACAATTCACTGTTGCGTATAAATTCAACTGATGAAATCGCCCCAAATCATATTCTAAGCCTTACTTCCGACAATGACAACAGGTTATGGCTTGGATGTCAGGGAGGGGGATTGGTGTCTTATGAAATAGGGTCGAACAGCATGTCGGACAAAAATCACCTAATCAACAGGAAGTCTGATATCGTCAGAAGAGTTTTTTTTGATTCCGGTCAATTATGGATTTTAACAGAAGGTGACGGACTCTATTACATAAATGAAAAGCGGGAGATTATAAATTTTTCAAAATCTTCCAGCCCACCGATCAGCGGACAATCAGTCACTGATATTTTTACGGACAATCAGGAAAATACCTGGGTGGGAACTGCATGGAATGGCGTGAATGTGATTTCTACTCCAACTTACAGTGCGGAACCTTTTAATATCAATAATCAACCGGTTCTTTCCATTTATCTTTCAGAAGACCTTTCTCTTTTGGGTACGGACGGTGCAGGCCTGAAGCTTCTGGAAAAGGGAAACATAATAAGTAGTCCCTTTCCGAATATGACGAAGTATGTTCAATTCATTGAACCTTCTAATTCAAATTCTTATTGGCTCGGCACTTTTGCAAATGGCCTGCTGGAGTACAATCGCAAGGATGGAATAATTCGCCAGTTTGTTCAAGGTGACAAAAGGAATGCCTTGTCCTTTAACGATGTACGGGATATCATTGAAATGTCGGATGGCGATCTTTGGATCGCTACATGGGGAGGAGGTTTGAATTACTACAGCAGTGCAAAAGACTCCACACACGTCATCCTGAAAAGCAATAATGTACTGGATCTGGAATTTGGGAAAGAAGGGGAGGTCTATGTCGCCACATTTGGTGACGGTCTGTTTGTATTTGGTGTAAACAATGGTCCACCCCGGCGAGTCAATGTCAATTTGAAAGATGCATTGTCTGCAAAGTACTCAAATTTACTGGTGATTCATGCTGATGACACCGGAATGATATGGATAGGTACCTGGGAGGATGGGTTGATCCGGTATGACCCTTCGGAAGGCAACTTCAGATATTTCGAAAATGAAGAGGTTTTAAATCGCAAGTCGTTTGTTTCCATTGAGGAAGACAGAAGTGGAAATTTATGGTTTGGCACCAAAAATGGCATCCTGAAATTTGACAGGTCATCTGAAAAATTTCAGCCGTTTGCGGAGTTGGAAGGTGAATTTCACATTAAATCTTCGTTTTCCGATCAGGTTGGAACGCTCTATTTTGGAAGTACAGCAGGATTGATCTCATTTGATCCGGAAAGGATCAGGGTAAAAGAAGAATTGGTCAATGTGGTCTTTACTGATTTTAAATTATTCGGTGAATCGGTCAAATTGGATCAGGGCATTGTATCCAGGCCGATCACAGTAGCCGACTCCATCTTTTTGAAATATGATCAAAATATTTTCACCCTGGAGTTTAATGGACTGGAATTTCCGCAAAATGACGATCTCACCTATCAAATAAAACTGGACGGATTTGAAAAAGATTGGAGAAGTGTCGGGGATCAGAACCAGGCCACGTATACGAATTTAGCACCGGGAGATTATCAGTTTCAAGTGAGGGCCTTTAGGGATATGGCGCTGGTGGGTAATGCTTCGATCAATGTGTTTGTGGCCAGACCAGTATGGGCCACATGGTGGGCATTGACACTATATGTCTTGGGAATTTTTGCAATTATTCTGGTAGCTATGAAACTGTCGGCGTCATGGCAAAGAATGAAAACCAACCTTAAAATTGAGAAGATCACGCATGAAAAGGACCTGGAGCTGCACGAAACCAAACAAAGGTTTTTCGTGAACATATCTCATGAAATTCGCACCCCGGTTACAGTTATCCTGGGAGCCATCAAATCGATCCTGGACGAGCGGCATTTACTCTTTCGATTTAAAAATAGTCTTGATGTAATTCGTAAAAACGGAGATTATTTACATCAATTGGTCAATGAACTCCTGGACTACAGAAAGCTTGAGGCGGATCAGGTTAAGCTTTCCATACAGGAAGTAGATCTGTCAGAATTCTTAGAGGAAGTATTTCTTGCTTTTACCACAAAGGCGGAAGAAAACAACATATCCTACACCCTCAAAAATTCAACAGATGGGGAAAAGGTTTGGTTTGATCCGTTCCAAATTGAAAAGGCGCTTTTCAACCTACTGTCAAATGCCTTCAAATATGTGTCGGAAGGGGATTCGATAGCACTGGTTCTTGAATCCGATGATCAGCATATATTCATGAAAGTGGTTGATTCGGGAAAGGGAATTCCTGCGGAACTTCAGGAGAAGGTTTTTGACAGATTTTACCAAAGTGAAGACAAAGACATCCGGGAAATCGGATTTGGTATAGGTCTTTCCATTGTAAAGGATATCATTCAGCTTCACCAGGGAGAGGTTGGTCTTATCTCGGAATTGGGTGTGGGCAGCACGTTCTCCATCAAACTACCGAAAGGTGACTTTCATTTCCGGGATGGTGAGAGCATGCCATCACCGGATGTGGTGGATCATAAGTCTGATGATCTGACGGAATCGCCGGAATCCCCTGACCAATCACATACGGTTCTGCTGGTTGAGGACAATGAGCAGATTCGAAACTACCTTAAACGTATTCTGGAAAACAGATATTCCATCCTGGAAGCTGCTGATGGTTTGGATGGATTTGACGTGGCGGTTTGCGAGCTCCCGGATTTGATTATCAGTGACGTCCTGATGCCCGGCAGAAATGGCATTGAATTGACCAAAAAGCTAAGGGAAGACAGAAGGACCAGCCATATCCCAATAATTCTATTGACAGCCAGGACAGGTTTGGTTTTCAAAAAGGAGGGATTTGATATCGGAGCCGACGACTACATTTCAAAACCATTTAACGACCAGTTGTTGATCGCCAGGGTCAGGAACCTTATCAATTCCAGAAAGTTACTTTGGGAGAAGTATAAACTGGATATCTTTTCCAAACCTCCTGATGTCAGGGGGGAGGATCCGGACGATCAGTTCATAAGTTCACTTCGGGACATCATCAATAATAACATACTTGAAAATGACCTGAATCCTGAATTTTTGGCAAAGGAACTGGGAATGAGCCACTCTGTGATATACAAGAAACTAAAGCAACTGACGGGTTTGTCAATTGTGGAGTATGTAAGGGAGTTTAAATTAAACCTTGCCGCCGAACTTCTCAGGAAATATAAATATTCCGTTCAGGAGGCTTGCTTAAAATCCGGGTTTACGGACAGACGTTATTTCAGTCGTTCTTTCAAGGCCAAGTTTGGGAAAAATCCATCGGATTTCGGAAATCATTGACGCAGGAAATTTACGAGATCAGGTTGAACGATTTAGGATACTGATCTGATGAAATAAGATACATTAGTGTACGCGGCGTGAAATAACTTTTGCCAAATTTTCGCGGATGGTGAGGTTATTTTCTGTCATTATCATTTTGGCCGCATTGGGTGTATTTGCGTTTTACAGTGTGAACTTTTATGCTGATAATGCACCGGATAACCCCCGGCCCATTAAAATCGATCCTTTTGATAAAGTACCCGAATGGATCATTTTGCAGGTTGAAAAAGCCTTACCGGATAGTCTGGAGGGAATGGTATGGTTCCCGGGAGAGGATTTTCAAAATTCAAGCCTGATTAAAGTGCCGAGATTTCCCCGTCCGGTCACCGGATACGACCTTCAGGTCAATGGAAGATTGAGGAACCAGAAGATTGTCCCAATTAAAGAGACAGATACACTGGAAATCCAGGTGATGCGTAACGAGGTGTTTTCAGGACAGCTTGTATTCATCTCAAAGAAGGAAATTAAAAGTCTGGAGGCTACTTCATCTTCACTCATATCCACCCGGGGTTTTGAAATACCCGGGGGCAATGTTAAGCTGAGGTATGTTGGTTATGTTCCTGTGAAACGTGCCGGTAGCGAATACGACTGGTCCGCCAAATATGAAGACGTGGTGGAAACAGGATTTTCCGTTTCCGGAACGATGAATCCTGATATTGTAGCCGATCCTTTATATGATCTGGATTATTTAAGTGTACCCGCTTACAGAAATCAACCTGTTTGGGTAAGTATTTATATCCCGTCAGATACTGAGACGGGCCTGTATGCCGGAGGAATTACCATCAACACCCAAACCAGAAGCTTCCACATACCCCTGAAACTGGAAGTATTGCCTCAAAGTATTCCCGACCCGGATAACTTCAGATTTTTTACGGACCTGTGGATGAATCCGAATTCCATATCCGGTTTCCATGGTATTGAAAACTGGTCAGAAGAACATTGGATACTCATCGAACGGTATATGAGAGTGCTTGCATCTTTGGGGACGAAATCCATTACCACCACCATTGTAAATGAACCATGGCAAATCCCCTGGACCGGCGGCCGAATGAAGCCGCAGACTTTTACAGGATACGAGAGCATGGTCAGATGGGTGCTGAAAGGAGATGGTTCCTGGCATTTTGACTACAACATATTTGACAGATACGTCGAGACCGGATTGCGGTGTGGTTTAACGGACCGGATAAACGTCTACTCGCTTACAGCATTCCGGGGGAAAGAGAGAATCCGGTACTTTGGTGAACAGGATGATCAAACCAAAGAAATGATCTTTGATTCGCCTGAGGACTTGAGATATGAAAAGGTCTGGAAGATTTTTCTTGAGGATTTCTACGATCATCTCAGTAACAGGGGATGGGAGAATAAGACCTATCTCTCTTTTGACGAGCAGCCTGACAGTACCATGAAAAGCATTTCAGGATTTATTAAGAAACAAGTGCCTGGTTTTAGCGACAGGATCTCAATATCGGGTCACCCGGAGAGCAACTTGTTTGCAACCGGATTCCTTTCAATATCGTATGAGTTCTTTCCTGACCAGAATCTTTCGAGTGAAGAAACCCTGTCGGTGATAAAGATGCGAAATGATCAGGACAGAACAACCACATTTTACCTTTGTGGCCAACCGGCACATCCCAATTCATTTACTTTTTCTCCAATTATTGAGTCACGGATGATCCCGTGGCTGGCCTTGAAATATAACATGGATGGATACCTGAGGTGGTCTTTTAACAATTGGACAAATGATCCGATCAAGGATCCGGTCTACAATTTTATTCAGGGTGATGAATACCTGGTGTATCCGGGACCTAATGGTCCGCTGTCCAGTATTCGATTTGAGGTACTCAGGGATGGTATTGAAGATTTTGAGCTGTTTGCAAAATATCAGTCTGAGCTCTCTGCCAGGGAGCGGATAATGATTATTGACCTTGCTACCCGGAATCAGGATGGCAGATTGAAAAATATAGAAGACATTGACTTAGCCAGAAAAAACATTCTCAACTCAATCCCAGGATCCGGCGAATAAGCCTAATTTTCTTTGATTTATCAGCCTGAGAGCCTCTTTTAACCGAAAAACGAAAATGGATACTTCCTTGAAGGAATAGGAACCCTTCCTCAACGTAGCCTTTTGTTCATTTGCTTCATTACTAAGTTACAAACACAATGAAAATGACTATGAAGGAAAAAACATCTAAAATAGTGTATTGGGCTCTGGCTCTTACACTGATGCTCTACGTTTCGTGTAGTGATGATGATAAACCGGAACCCACGTTTGATCCCCCTACCATAACTATTACCTCGCCAACAATACCAGCTGAGGGATTGGAAGTAGAGATTGGCCAGACGGTTGATATTGTATTGAGCGTTGAGGCGGATGCAGGATTGATCTCAGTTACTGCAAATGATCAGTCTATCAAAAGCTATGGTGGAACTGAGTTATCGGATGAGGTAACCTACCAGGTGTCGCCAACCGAGGAGGGGACAACCACGATTGAATTTGAAGTAACTGATTCCAAGGAGATGACAGCATCTGCTTCAGCAACTATCATTGCGGTTGAGCCTCCCATTCCTCCGTTTGTATTATCAGACCTGGCTGGTGAAGCAACCGGTTCTGAAGAGATTGATGTGGAAGCCCAGGGATGGGATATCCGGACAGTCACCACATTTACAAATACATCCAGTTTTGATGCTTCTACAGCTACGCTGCAATTTGTTGCATCGCAGGGTCATGCACTTTTTGCACAGGACAACCCTGATGAAGCTGAGTCGGACAAAGTACTTAAGGTTATTGGTGCCACCGAAGATGGAGAAGGTAGTTGGGGAGGTCATTATATTTTTGGAATGATTGACCTGGGCGAGAATATTCCGGTCGAGGAATTACAGGCCTTGCCACAAATAGAATTTGATGGGACTGTTGACATTGATGGTGATGAAGTGGATGATGCCAGTGTCGCAACTGTGGCATCCGGGTATACCAGGGTAATACAGGTGGATGCCTATTATGATGATACCGTCAATCCAAATCTTACATTAAACGATATCAAGCAGATACAAAAAATATATGGGCTGGACCTTTCCAGGGGCTACCAGGTCGACCTTGCCCTGGTTAATTCATCTAAGCACATTGACATTACCACAGGAGAGGTTCAGGGATTTTACACTGCCTATTCGGCATGGATCGATGAACCTAACAAATGGGTGACTTTGACATTTGAAGTAGCAAGTGAAGCTCAGCAGCAGTTTCTTGAAGATGGGGAAGGACCTAATCTGGATACTCGTAACCCGGCAACAATCGACGAGGTTGATGGCGTGACTCTTATTCCGGCCTATACCCATGAGATCTGGAATTACTGGGATGATGTAGCACAGGTTCTTGACGGGGACACAAACCCATTATATTTCCGGAACCTGAGGATTGTTAATGTTACTGAATAGTTCTTCATAGATTTGGATTAGGTGAAGGGAGTGCTGGCTCCCTTCATTCTTTATTGATATGAGAATACTGACTTTCTTCGGCCTGCTCCTTTCGCTGCAGATCGCTGTGGCTCAGCATATAGATGGCACCTTCATCAGCAAGTTTGATCGACTCAATAACCGGTCAAATCCACAATATCCGGCGAGGGATTCCGTGTATGAGACAGCCTGGAGGGGTGAGCGGGTGTACTTTCAGGTGTTGATCTGGGGTGAAATTGCTCTGGGAGATATGGTATATCGGTTCTCCGATTTGACGGGGGATAGTACAAATATTAGTAGTGATAATGCCTCTATAAGATTTCCGGCTTATGTAAAAGGGGATCCTGAAGCCCGGTCATGTGGTGAATATCCTTCAAGATCCGGCAGTTATCTCATCACCGATGCTCTGAAAGAAGAGGCAATCACTTCACTCAACAGCGGTGATTCGCTTCCGGTGCTGATAATGCTGGATATCCCCCCGGGTATTGCCCCGGGCGTGTATGATGGAAAGTTCACAGTAACGTCAGATGCAGGAAACAAAGATCTAAGTATTTCTATTGATGTACTTCCGCATACATTACCGGCAATATCGGATTGGACTTTTCATCTTGATATCTGGCAGTTTCCTGCTGCCGGATTGCAGCATTACAACGACCACAACCCAACCTCAAAAATTGAATTGTGGTCAGATGAGCACTTTCAATTCATTCGTCCGGCATATGAGATACTGGCAAATGCCGGACAGAAAGTGATCACAGCACACATAAAGCAGGGAGCGCTTGGAAGCCCCTCGATGGTCAGGTGGATTAGGGAATCCGAAACGGAATGGACGTACGATTTTTCAGTTTTCGATAAGTACGTTTCCGAAATGATGATCCTGGGTATTTCCAAACAAATCAGCTGTTTTTCACCCGTAGGTTGGAACGAGTCCGAAATTCCATTTTGGGATGAAACAACCCAATCCTATCAGGTATTGGATGCTCCTATTGGTTCGGAAGCATTTAATGAGCGATGGGATCATTTCCTGACCGTTTTCAAGGATCACCTGGAGGAAAAAGGTTGGTTTGATAAATCAGTACTATATCTTGATGAAGTTGCAGAGACAAAGTTGGGAAGTGTTGTGGATGTAGTAAAGAATAATGATCCAAACTGGAAGTTGGGCATTGCCTATTCTCACGGTCTCAGCAATGAATCAAAAAGCCATTTTTATGATTTAAGTGGCATTCTGGAAGATGCTTCAAACGAAGGGATTTTGGATGAAAAGGTATCAACTTTTTATACCAGTTGTACCCAGTTATTCCCCAACAATTATGTAACCATTGAAAATAGTCCTGCTGAGATGACCTGGATGCCTTATTATAGCGCTTCCAACAATTTTGACGGTTACCTCCGGTGGGCTTTTGACAATTGGAAGAATTCGAATGCCCTTGACATCAGGGACGGATCCAATACCGCCGGAGATTTCGCATTTATCTACAGAGACGGAAATAGTCTCCCAATGCAATATTTCTCCAGCTTGAGACTTGAAATGCTGCGTGAGGGTATAGAGGACTTCGAAAAAATCAGGATCTTAAGAAACCTCTACTCGGGATCTTCCAATCCCGATGAACTGGAAATACTTAGCGAAATTGATATTATGCTTCAATCATTTGATATTTCGAGTGGTGTAGATTCGGAAAGTGTAATCCCTGAAGCACAGGCCACACTTGCCTATTTGTCTGCAGGTGAAGACAGAGATTGCGAGATCAATGATCTGGCTATTCAAACGAATGGCGCCAAATCCGATGGCCGCTACGACCTGACGTTGGTTCCTCAGGATCGGTATCATTCACTGGAGAATCATCAATTAACTGTCGAACCGGGGATGTCAGTCACATTTGATATTGGCAATGACCAATCAAATTGGCATGTTTCAAAAATGTGGGTTGATTTTGATTTCAACAGGAAATTTGAGGATAACGAGATAATTGTTGGAGGTGGTTCCAATCAGATAAACGGATCCCGGCAAATTACTGTTCACTTTCCCGATTCACTCAAGAATGGAAAAGGATTTATAAGGCTGGTTATCCGGGTTTCCAAAAGTGAGGATATGCCACAATGCCAAACATCCTCGTATGAATCAGTTATCGACATACCATATCTGGCTGAAAAGCCTCAGGAAGTTTTGTCGTCAAATATTTCCAATGAGATCATCATCTATCCAAACCCGTCAAAAAATGAGGTTATTGTACGGGGATTGCGGGGAACTTATGTCAGTCTGAATATGATGTCGATGACGGGCGAGATTGTGAAGACCGGTAAAAACTCATTCCATTCAGATGACTATCTGATTGTCGACACAAGCCATCTGAAGCCTGGATGTTATTTACTGGAGTTTGCATCTGACGATCACCGGTACCTTGGGAAATTGATCGTTCAATAAACTTCACGGAATTCTGATTTCAAACAATTCTTAAATCAGAATTATGACACCATTTTAACGGATTAAGTACCTTGATTAAACATTAGGTTTCAGAGCTTTATATTATGAAATCAATACTGCTAATTCTCAAAATAATGGTCCCTAAACTATTGATGTTTATTTCACTCATCGGGTGTTTCAAAGCCGCTTCTCAAACCTTTGTTTCCGGTACGATATATGACGATACGGGTGAGGCACTTATAGGTGCTACCATCCAGGTAAAAGGCACTACCGAAGGAACGGTATCAGACTATGAGGGCAAGTTCATTCTGCAAGCGCAACCTGAGGATGTTCTGGTTATAAGCTTTATTGGTTTCGTCACGCAGGAAATACGTGTTGGTCAACAGGCGCAAATTACGGTAACGATGTTGTCAGATATCGAAGCGCTGGAGGAAATTGTAGTTGTTGGATACGGTACCCAAAGAAAAAGGGATGTAACAGGTGCTGTAGCCAGTCTGAAGCCTAAGGACATTCAAAGTTTGCCGGTTAGCCGGACGGACCGTGCCCTTCAGGGGAGGATAGCGGGGGTAAACATCCAAAATGACAATGCAGCTCCAAACTCCGAAACGAGGATCAGGATAAGAGGATCCAACTCACTTTTGGGAAATAATAACCCTCTTATCGTCATTGACGGATTTCAGGATGGCAGACTGAATATGGTCCATGCGGATGATATTGCTTCAATAGAAGTCTTAAAGGACGCCTCGTCACTTGCCATTTATGGTTCAAAAGGGGCAAACGGTGCAGTACTCATCACCACAAAATCCGGCACAAAAAAGGAAAAAGGACTGAAGTTCACGTATTCCAATTATTTTGCCAGGCATGAAATCAGGAATAAGCTGGATATCCTGAATGCAGCGCAATATGCAAAGCGACAAAATCAGGACGCGGCAGAGTTAGGAGGCATCCAGCCTTTTACAGAGGCCGAAATAACTTCTTTTGCCGCAAATGGTGGAACTGATTGGCAGGATGAAATATTCACAGAAGCATGGGCCATCAATCACCATATTTCCCTAAATGGATCAGGCGAAAGAATAAATTATTTTCTATCGGGTGATTTTCTCGATCAGGATGGTATCGTGCTGGGTTCTGAATTCAGGCGATATGCGATTAGGGCCAATATGGGTTATGAGCTTACCGAAAAGTTGAAATTGGACCTGAATTCTCATATTTCAAAGACGGAAGACAGCCCTGTAACACTTAACACATTTTCCGGGGAAAACTCCGGAAGCCCGATCAACTCCGCCTTACTGTGGTCACCTACCGACCCTGTATTTACAGACAAGGCAAATAGAGAATACACACTGCCAGGATACGATACGGACGTTGGGCCACTCACTGACTATAATCCTGTGGCGCTGGCCGCCGAGCCAATTCGTGATTTTAATCAATTGTCCTCATTGATCAATGCAAATCTTAGCTACAAACTTTTGGAAGGCCTGAGTGTGAACATCAGAGGAGCGATCAGGCTGATTGATGAAGAAAACAATGAATTTATCAATAACAGGCCCACTCAGATCGAGAATTCGGAAACGGCTTCTATTCAAAATTCAAGGAATGTTTTCACCCAAACTTCATATTTGATCAACTACACGAATGAATTTGGAGGAGCCCACAGCCTGAATTTCACGGGTTTGTATGAAGAGCAATTCGGAGAATTTAACTCAAGTTGGATGGGGGCGAGAGGTTTCATATCAGATGCAGTAAGTTATAATAACCTGGGACTTGGGCAAGACCAGTTCCCGCTTTCATCAGACCGGACCAGGCGTTCCCTTAGGTCATACATGACCCGAATAAACTATGTTTTCAGGGGCAAATACCTGTTCACATTTACCTCACGATGGGACGGGTCATCGGTTTTTGGTGAAAACAATAAGTGGGCATTCTTTCCCAGTGGAGCGCTGGGATGGAATGTAGGAAATGAGCCGTTCATACAGGATAATCTGGATTTTATAAGTCTTTTCAAAATTCGTGTCAGTTATGGGTTAACCGGAAGTCAGGCTATTCCACCCGGAGGTTCCATTGGGTTGATAGGAGATGATTTTACTTACCCCCTTGACGGAAATATTGTAAGTCCGGGAATTGGCCTGGCTGACAGAGCATCCAACCCCAACCTGAAATGGGAGACAACCGAACAGTTTAATGCCGGTGTTGATATGGAGTTGTTGGCAGGCCGCTTCAATGTAACGGCTGATTACTATGTGAAAAAAACACGCGATCTCCTTTTCGAACGCCCTGTTCCCGAAGCGACCGGATCATCCACGCAATTTGTGAACGTGGGGGCAATGCAAAATAAGGGAATCGAGCTGTACATTGAGGGAACGCCAGTAGATAAAGAGGTGAATTGGACCACTGGTTTGACGTTTGCCAGAAACCGCAATGAAGTGCTGGAGTTAATAGATGGAAATGAAGAACTGCCCATCGGAAGTGTCGGATTTCCTGGGTTTGATAACTTCATATGGGTGCAGGTGGGTCAACCTATCGGCCAATTCCGGGGAGCACAGTTTGCAGGGATCTGGCAGGCCGGTGAGGCAGGCGAGGCTGCTTTGTATGGCGCCATTCCCGGATCACCGAAAGGTGTGGATGTCAACGGTGATACGGTGATCAATCAGGATGATGTTGTCATCCTGGGCAATTCCCAGCCTGATTTTGCCTATGGATGGAACAATAACATTCGATACCGCAACTTTGATCTGAATGTATTCATACAGGGAGTCCGTGGTATTCGAAAGTTGAATCTGTCTCAACTGCAATTGCTAAGGGGTACCGGTAAAGATCTCCTCGACAGATGGACGCCTACAAATACCAATACCGATGTTCCATCCAGAATTGGCGAAGCAACATACGGCATTCCCAATTCCGACCGGTATATCGAAGATGCCTCCTATTTACGTGTAAAGAATATTTCGCTGGGTTATTCCTTTCCTGAGGAATTATTGTCCGGATTGGGTCTTGAAACAGCAAGAATTTATATCTCAGCATACAACGTGTTTACCATCACCGATTATACCGGTTATGACCCTGAAAGTACCAACTCTGACAAGGATTTTAACTCCGGGGTGGATTTGGCCACTTTTCCTGAGCAGAAAATATACACTATCGGTCTCAACGTTACATTCTAAGGAAATGAGAACTATTACGAAAAATTCAATCTGTGTGCTTGTCCTTTTCTCCATTCCATTCTCATGCGTGGATTTGGAGGAAGTCACCCCGGGCAGTCTGACTGCGATATCGCTATACAAAACACAGGATGATCTGGATGCCGCATCCGTAGGATTGTACCGTCCGTTGTTTGGTGGATACGAGGCTTTTGATTTTGACTGGCCGATTGTCATGACGGGAGGGGGAGAGGATGTGGACTCTCAGGCAGGAATATTCAGCCCATTTGATGAATTGAGGGCGGAAGCGGGAAGCGGATCGATTTCTACCATGTGGAAGGCTCTTTACAAATCCATTAACAATGCTAATAACATCATTGGAAACGTTGACAACGTCCCTGGATCTGAAGAAAGAGACCGCGTAGAAGGTCAGGCAAGGTTCGTCAGGGCGCTTGATTATTTCTATTTGACAAGGTGGTTCGGTGAAATCCAGCTGATCACCTTCGAAAATCAGTCGAATGCGGGAGACGTTGTACAGTCGGAAGTGTCTGAAATATACGACCTGATTGTTTCCGACCTGCAAATGGCAGAAGAACTTTTACCAGTCAGCTTCAGTGAAACTTCCGTAAGACCCACACAAGGGGCGGCGAAGGGGTTACTATCCAAGGTGTACCTTACTATGGCTGGGTGGCCACTAAACCTTGGGAGTCAATATTACGGTTTGGCCCGGGACAAAGCAGCGGAGTTAATATCAGGATCCCTTTCCGGGATATATAGCCTGGAAGCGGACTTTGCAGACTTGTGGGACGGTGACAATAAGTTCTCAAATACTGAATTCATTTTCATATTTCACGGGATATCCGCAAACGGAACAACAAATGCCAGCCATCATCATATTGCATCACGACCACCTACAGATGGCGGGTGGGGCGATTGGTACAGCGAGGAAAGATTCCTGAATGCTTTTCCCGACGGACCAAGAAAAGATGCTTCATTCCGGCTTACGTTCAGTAACGGCACAGACTGGTCCGTGAATAATGTGCCCGGTGGAGGCCCCGGACAACCATTTACGGCCAAATACAGAAATCCCGGTGGCGATTGTGGTTTCGATGATGTTGGTTGCCCGGAACATGGCGACGGATTTTTCCCTGTACTTAGATATGCAGATGTATTGTTAATCTATGCGGAAGCGGCAAATCAGGCCGAAGGTGGTCCAGCTGTCGGGGCATATGAAGCACTTAACCAGGTAAGGCGGAGAGCAGCCGGATTGGACCCTGATATCCCGGATGCAGGAGTGGACCTGTCCGGACTGTCTTTTACAGAATTTGATGAAGCAGTACTTGATGAACGTAACTGGGAATTGGCATTTGAAGCTAACAGATGGTTCGACTTGATAAGAAGAGAGCTTGTCGAAGCAGTCAATGGAAATTTCCATGTGGGTGTCACCCGTGATGATTACCTTTTGCCCAAGCCGGCGCTGCAGGTTTCATTGTCTGATGGCCTTACACAAAACCCGGGATACTAAAGATGCATGAACATCCGGCGAATATCTCAACTGAAAACGATAACGATTGGAGTGGATAGATCCCTATTCTTTTAGGGTCAGATCCAGCTTTTCATTTTCTTTAATGACTTCAATGTTTTTAAACTCCTTCATTTTGTCGTCTCCCAATTGAAATTTGGCTAGCTCGACATTTCCATGAAGAGCTGAAAAGCTTACATTGTAATTGTTTCCTTCCCTTTTTATATCACATTCACCCCAGGCGCTGCCATTTGACCAAAAGTACCTGCCCGGACTATCTGTGAATTTCATTGATTTTTCAATCCCGGAATATAGAAATCCGCTTTCCGCAATAATCCCGGCCCAGGAAGCCATGGCCCTGGCATAATGATGGCCGCATTCAGCTTCGTCAAACGGATTTCTTTTGGCACCGTCGTAACGGGCCCGGATATTTGACACGACATCCAGACCCTCTTTCTCCATCCCTTCATACAGCATCCCGATTGCAGCGGTATATTCAAATCCTGTCATCACCTCCGACCAATACGGAAAAGGAACTTTGGGTCTGTTTCCTTTCGGATAACTTGCCATCAACAAAGCTGATTCATCTCCCATGGCGTAAGACCTGGAATTATTGAAATGTTCGTACATGTCTTCCATTTTGTTGTATGTGTAAATGCTGGTCAGGGCCATTTTGATATTTTCTTTATTTCCCATATAACCCAACCCAAGAATATGGGCCATATATTGGCCTACCAGTTGGTCTACAAGGCAACCTGACGCTAACTGATAATCGGGATTGTCGAGATCCAGGCTTCCCATTCCAACTATTAAACCTTCAGCAATGGATTCCCTGGATTCGGGAGACTGAATTTGATGAAAATAATATTCTCCGTTGAAGATGTTTTCGTCAGTCCATTTCGATCCATACTCAAATAACCTCTCACATTTTTGCGCAAATTCCGGATCGCCCATGGCCGAAGCCATTTTAGCAGCAGCTTTAAGCGCGCCCAAATACCAGAATTGCATTTGCGGGTTAGGACCGAAGTATTCCACATCCATGGTATTATGTTGCGCACCTTCCATAACGCCATCCGCATCCCCATCCCATCCACCTTTTATCCAGGCAAAGGCCAGGGCAGACCTGACTTTTTCCCAGTGTTTCCGCAGAAAATCTGTGTCTCCGGACAATTGCCATTCACGGTAAAACTTCATGATGGTCCCCATTTGCCCGTCCGCGGCAGCAAGACCGTTTTCAAAATCCTTCTCAAGCGGAAGCTTTGTCCTGAAAACCATAAGTCCATTATCAGCAGTAGAATGGCCAAATTCAACTTCACGCATCGTTCGCGCCAGATCATTAAACAAAAAAGCAGTGGCCTGTTCATAGTTCCACACATGTGTGCAGGAACCGTAGCACGAGCCAAACCGGTCCATCACGCCTTCCCATCCAAACATCTTCCCGTCCTCAATTCTAAAGACGGTTTGTGTTCTCAGTGTGCTGGTGTTGAAAAGGGCAGCCTCTTTGATCACCTCTGAATGATCACTGTTTACCAGGGCGTTCACGAAAACCAGCGATTTTTCAGTCAGTTGCGGTAAACGCGGGAATTCTTTTTTGATCACATCCCAGGCGTCCTGGTAAAGTGTGGTGTAGTAGTTTCCCACCCTATTTTCGTCCATGCCCCAGCTACCCCAGGATTGCCTGTTAGGAAAATGCCAGGTGAGGTAAAATGTGAAAGATTCCCTTTCACCGGGTTTAAGACTTTTTTTGACTGACAACGAAGCCATGGGGTCGCCATCCTTTTGTTCAGGTTTTTCCGTGAGTATCCCATCGGTGCTGAAGTCATCCCAAAAGTCGAGGATCCCTCTGCTCCAGACGTTAGCTTCTGAACTTGTTCTGTAGGTGATAATTCCTCCCTCCGCAGGTGTTGTTAAAGCAATAGTGCCCCAGGCGCGGTGTAACGGATCAACCCCTCTCGATTGCATGAAAATACCGGACACTTCATCGTTCTCTTGATAAGTATTGAAATTCTTTTCGGCACCCACCGGTACAAAGTCGCCTTTCCAGTTTGTAGTGGATTCCCTGCCGTCCTTTCCGATAAAATTTCGAATGCTGCCCGATACGGCAACTTCCAATTCTTCATTTGTAATGTTTTCCACTTCGTATTGCAGTATGGCTATAGGGATACCGGAGGCATCCGAATCGCCTGGAATGAACGGGTTATATCCAACTATTTTCACGTTTACGGGAAACGTAGCGTCAGACAGGTTTACAATACCGAAGGGATAAGAAGCCTCAAAGGATGCATTCCTGAACCGCGGCAGGCCATGGTGATTAACACTTCGCCCCTCATAGTGCTCGTATTCAGAGTCGTCTACAGGTCCCAGCAGTGCCTTGGTTTTGGATTGACCGTTTTTGGATTTGGTATAAATTGCAAAAAAAGGTGCATCGTTACCGTCCGTAACAGTGCTGTATCCTTTTGCCGGAACGTTCATAATTTCCCAATCCTTTAACTCACCTCTGCCGCCAAGGGAAACCGTACCTGTACCAATACCTCCTAATGGCAATGCAACACGGAGGAGATGGTCAGCATCATATTTTTTTAGAACAGAGATGCGTTCACTCAAAAGCTGCTGCGCTTTAACGTGCACAGGGGAGCTAATGATGATAACCGACAAGATGGCAATGTATTTTGTGATGGCCTGATAGGAAATTTTACTTTTAATGTTCATGATTACCGTGTTAATATAGCCTGAGTTTAGAATGACGCTTTACTGACTTTTTTTGACTGTCTTATTCCGGTTTATTGTTCAATATAATACTTCGAATTGGTGTGGTTATTTGATTCTACCACTGATCTCCTCCAATAACGCCTCCATTGATTTTACCCGGTCCGGATATTTTTCCGCCAGGTTATTTTGCTGACCAATGTCCTCTGCGATATTGAACAGCTGGTATTCTGTGGAGTTTCCGGTTTCATTTCTCACCCACTGATTGACAATGGGTCTTCCTTCATGTGGTGGGATCATGATCCAGTCACCCTGCCTAATGGCCAATCTTCCGGTAGCTTCTATGACCAGATCCGCCCTGCCGAAGTCAGACTTACCAGTAAACGCTTTGGAGACGTCCCTGCTATCCTGACCCTGACTGACAGCCCCGGTTAATACAGCCAAAGACGCCATGAGATCCATCTGGCAAATGAGTGCATCCGATATCCCCGATTTGATCACCTTTGGCCATTTTACTATAAATGGCACCCTTGCACCGGCTTCGAACAAACTGTATTTGCCGCCTCGTAATGGTCCGGCTGGTTTATGATCGCCTGTTAGCTCGTTAGCGTCATCCATGTACCCGTCGTCGAGAACCGGACCATTGTCACTGGAAAATATCACAATTGTGTTATCAGCTATTCCAAGACTATCCAAAGTATTCAGCAATTGACCGATACACCAGTCCGCTTCCAGGATCACATCTCCTCTTGGGCCCATGCCGGATAGTCCGACAAATCTTTGATGTGGCGTCCTGGGCACATGTGGCTGATGCAGGGAATAAAATAAGAAAAAAGGATTTTCCCGGTTCCTGATGATAAACTCCTGTGACCGGGCGAGGATCGTATCTGCCATCTGTTCATCGATCCAAAGTGCTGACTTACCGCCTTTCATAAAACCGATCCTGGAGATGCCATTATGAATACTCATGTTATGGCCATGGCTGGGATGTAGCTTGAGCATTTCCGGATTGTCTTTTCCGGTGGGTTCACCGGGGAAATTCCTGGCATAACTTACTTCCAGTTTATCCGTTCCATCCAGACCTGCAACGCGGTCATTCTCCACATAGACAGTAGGAACCCGGTCATTGGTTGAGGCCAGAATGTAACTGTAATCGAATCCCACATCGTTAGGTCCCGGAAGGATCTTTCCATTCCAATCCAATCCTTCCCCCCCAAGCCCAAGGTGCCATTTACCTGTGACGGCAGTTTTATACCCAACCTCCTGCAGCATAGATGCAAGGGATTGCTTTGCTGTGTCCAGCAAAAGTGGAGCATTACCCGGCAAAATATGCGCCTTCTTATTTCTCCATGGATATTCTCCCACCAGTAGTGCATATCGACTTGGTGTACAGGTCGCGGATGTGGCATATCCATTTGTAAAGCGTATCCCGGCATTGGCGATCCGGTCAATATTTGGAGTAGAAATTTCTGTGGCACCATAGCTGCTTACATCTCCATATCCAAGGTCATCTGCGTAGATGATGATAATGTTTGGCTTGTCAGGATCCCGATCACTGCCGGTTTGGTAGCAGGAAAACATGATCAACATTGCGACCGGCAGTAATAGTAAATTCTTGATTTTCTTCATATCTGAAGTTTCAAATATTCTATAAAGTTATTTTTCATTTTATTCAGTCATTGAATTGGATATGATTCATTCATTAGAAGATAAGAATCTATATTTTCCCTGGAAACGATCGCAATAGGCAGGAACTCCTTTTGCGGGAGTTGTCTTTTGAAAAGCAGGCTGTCAATCAGGTAGTTTATCCCCTGTCTCGCCTGGATCTCCAGATTTTGGTTGATGAGGAAATCAATATTTCCGGACTTAAGATGATTTACATTTTCCCTCAGCAAATCATATCCTACCAGGATGCAATCATCAAACTTTGATTTGATCTTATCCGCAATTTTGTAGGATTTGGAGGTGGTAACAAATACACCGCTCACGTTTTCAGATGAGAATTCACTGAGGATCTCGTCAATATTGTCCGTTGATTTAAGGTTGATGGTGTACACATCTCTTATTTCCTTTTCGTCAAAATATTCCCTAAACCCTCTTTCTTTCTCCTGCATGTGAAGAGCATTCGAAATATCCTCATCAAAATGAAAGATCAGCAAAGACCATTCTTTTCTCCTTAGCCGGTGGATCAAATTTGCTGCTACTCTTCCGCTTTGACAGAGGTCCTGACCAATAGCGCAAAGCGATTGAGCGGTATCCAGGTGTGTATTGAAAGTGATATACGGAATTTTAAGAGAGGTGCATTTATCCAGAAATGCTACAGACTCCTTGTAAAAAAAGGGAACAACAAGTAATCCGTCAGGTCTATCCGACAACACTTCATCCGACAATGTCGCGAAATTGCTAACATCGTCCTGATTGAAGTAAAAATGCCTTATATCGATCTCAAATTGCGCTACCTTGTCACGTTCCAGATTGATTCCTGCCAGAGCAGCCATCCAATAGGGGTCTTCGTCCGGGGAAGGTATTAATAATGCAATTTTCAGTTTCCTGTTTGCCCGCAATGTTTGCGCGATCACATTTGGCTGATAGTTGATGTCCTTCAGGACTTTTTCAACCTTGGTTCTGGCACCTTCAGAAACTTTGCCCCGGCCATGGATCACACGATCGACCGTACCCCTTGACACATTAGCGAGCCTGGCAATATCCTTTGTGGTTATTCTTTTTTCCGGCATTCAATCATATTTTGACGGACCGTGTTCCAGACAAAATTAAAAAATAATTTTGAGAACATGTTCACGAGTACAAATTAAATGTTCACGTGAACAAATTCGAAAAAACCTTGTTTTTTAGTTTTTGAATGACTCTCTTTGTATATGGGAATCTTAAGGCAGAAGAGTTGTACTATCAGGTAGTGTTGCGAACTGCTGTTATTAGATGTTGAATTCGGGATAATTACTAATTGAGATGTTAAATGATCGAGATCCCCGCTCCCGGGAGAATAGCGCGGAACCTGCGCTTGTTGTACTGGCGGCCGGCCTGGGGAGCCGGTACGGTAGCCTGAAACAGATTGATCAATTCGGCCCAAATGGCGAAACGATAGTGGATTACGCTCTGTTTGACGCTATTAAAGCAGGATTCAACAAAATTGTATTTGTCATCAGGGAAAATATTGAAAGTGAATTCAAAGAGATCTTTTTACCGAACCTGTCTCCTCATGTAGAGGTTGACTATGTTTTCCAGGAGTTGGAGGACCTGTTGCCCGGGTGGTCAGTGCCTGAAGGACGTGAAAAGCCTTGGGGAACAGCCCATGCGGTCTGGACCTGTCGCGAAAAGGTCAAAGAACCATTTGCCATTGTGAATGCCGATGACTTTTACGGCAGATCTTCGCTGTCGCTTATTTATAACCATCTGTGTCATCTTGATAACAATGTGTTGAATGCCTGTCTGATCGGTTATTCGCTTGAAAATACCCTTTCAGACCATGGTCGTGTATCCAGAGGGATCTGCAAAGTTTCAGAAAATGGCTTTCTGCAGGAGATAGTGGAAAAAACTGATATCTATAAGGGAAATGATACATCGGCATATTACGAAGAATCCGGAAACAGATACCCGTTGACAGGTAAGGAAACCGTTTCCATGAATCTGATGGGTTTTACTTCGCCCGTGTTTGATATCCTCGAACAGGGATTCATTGATTTCTTCCATCACAATTTTTACAATTTGAAAGCTGAATATTTTATTCCCGGTGTATTGGATGATGTCAGGAAAAGAGGAGTGAATGTACCCGTGATAAATTCCGCTGAAACCTGGTTTGGAGTGACTTACCAGGAAGACAAGCCGATCGCACAAAAAGCCATCAATCGTTTGATTGAACAGGGAATATATAATAACCGACTCTGGAATTAGAAGTGAAAGATCTGGAGAATATCCTGTCAAAATTTCGGCTGCAGGGAAATGTTGCTTCAATTAAACCTTTCGGCAGCGGCCATATCAATGATACCTATAAAATCACAAATGGTAGCGGACATGCTCCCGATTATCTGCTCCAGCGGATCAACCATCATGTGTTTCGGGATGTTGCCGGAATGATGAATAATGTATTTGAGGTAACGGAGTATGCCAAAAAGAAATTAAAAAGGCTTGGATACCAGGACATCAACGAAAGGATTCTTTCACTGATACAAACAACGGGAGGAGAAAACTTTTCACGAGACGGAGATCAGTACTGGAGGGTTTTTGAATTCATTGACCTGAAGTCGTATGACCTGGCGGAAAACACGGATCAGGTATATGAAGGTGCCAAAGCCTTTGGAATGTTCCTGTATTTGCTTGATGGGTTTCCCATCGACAAACTGGTGATCACAATACCCAATTTTCATAATTTGTATTTCAGGCTGGAGCAGTTGAATCAGGCCGTTGAGCAACTGAAAGTTTCGAAAACTAAAACCGCTCTTAGTGAGATCAGGGAAGAGCTCAGTCTGGTGAAAAAGCATGCTGATAGCCTGTGTGAGATACAGCGGTTGACCGACAGAAGGATATTGCCGCTGAGGGCTGTCCATCATGATACGAAATTCAATAATGTATTACTCAACAAACAAAATAAGGCAAAATGCGTGATCGATCTTGACACAGTGATGCCGGGTGTGATGCACAGTGACTTTGGGGATGGTATAAGGACCGGTGCAGCCACAGCCGATGAGGATGAACTGGACCTGGATAAAGTTGACCTGGATGTGGAAAAGTACACAGCGTTTACAACCGGTTACCTGGAATCAGCCGGTGAAATACTGACTGTGGTGGAGGCGAAGCATCTCGTCGAATCGACTTTATTATTCCCTTTCATGCAAGGCGTAAGGTTCCTGTCCGATCATATAATGGGAGACGTCTATTACAAGGTAAAATATCCTGGTCACAATCTTCACAGGGCCAGAAATCAGTTCCATCTTTTTAAGCAGGTCAACAAACGCCGCAAGGACCTGCAGTCTGTTATTGATTTCAATATTTCATTTTCAATATGACGGTTCTGATTTTTTTGCTGCATTCAATTATCCCGGTATTTCACTTTGATTTGTACCTTATTTTGAAGATACGGAATTACGAATTCTCATATACCATTAGATTGGAAAGATAATCATAGAGAAACAAGGTATTCGGTTACCATGGAGTCGTATATTGTTAATCCAGTAGAACATGCTGCATCGTTAGCAGGTGTTGATTGGGACCTGGCCAATCGGTTGAATGATTTTTCCAGTCCATGGGATCCGGTGCAAAAAGCGAATTTGATGTTTCGGGCTTTGTGGGACAACCGATCGTTGTATATCAGATATGACGTCAGTGATAGTGAGGTTTTTGTCTTTGAGAAGAATGGAGATAAAATGGAGGTGGCCAGTTCAGAAAGAGTGGAGATTTTCTTCAGAAGGGATCGTCATATGTCCCCGTACTATTGTCTCGAAATTGATGCAAAAGGGAGGTTGCTGGATTATTGCGCTCAATACTACCGTCAATTCGATAACAGCTGGCAATGGCCGGCAGATCATATCAATCTAAATGTGCAAAGACATGATGCCGGCTACTCCGTTATGGTAGAGATATCCCTGCTTTCATTAAAAGAATTTGGCCTGATCAAAAATAACGAGATGGAAATAGGCCTTTTTAGAGGCAAGTGTTTATTAACGAACAACAGCGATCATAAAATAACATGGATTACCTGGATTGATCCAAAAACAGATGAACCTGATTTTCATGTCAAATCTTCATTTGGAAAGCTCGTTTTGAAAGAAAATGACAAAGGCTCACTTTGATGTCTCATCATGAACAGGTCGTAAATCCTCACTCATCTCCAGGGATGGAGTAGTGTGGTCCTTTTTTGGATTTTCTCAGATCAGGTGTGTAATAAAAGAACCAGCGAAAAGTGTGGTTTAAATCGTATTCGAACCCGGTCGATTTTTGCTGATAAACCATCATATACCCGATATCAAACTTCAGGTTAGGACTGATCTTTTGTTTCATCCCAAGGAAGATCCGGTTTTGATCAAACGTGTTGAAAATAAGATCCTTACCGAAATGAAAATGCATTTCTTCGGCTACGGACAATGCCGGGAGGAATTCATTCCTGAAGATTGGGATTGTAGCTGACATCAGGATACGAACCCGGTTGGAAAATCGAATACGATCAACTGATCCATCCGGATTCAGGACTTCATGCCACCTTTGTTCGTTGCGAATACGGTTCAGTAAAATCACTTTGCCTTCGTCATGTCGCCATTGCGCCTGCTGATAGATCCGGTTTTCATTCTGGTAAACAGTACCTGATTCGAGAGAAGGTACCGCCAGCCAGAGATGCGCATATCCGCCAACGACAGTGAGTTTGTCGGAGGTCCAATAGGCCAATCCGATTCTTGAAAAATAGAAATTACTTTCAGAGAAGAAATCATTGGCGCGAAAGTGAAAATCCCCGATCACGCCTAAGGACTCTGTTATCCGGGTAGTAGAATTAACACTCCACCATGATTGCAATTGATGATTGATCTCTTTCTCTTCCTGGGCTTTCAGACCGAGAAAACATCCAAAGAAAAGTATAAAATACAGAACGGATCGTTTCATAAAGAAACGCAAATTAAAGTGTAAAGCCTCTATTCCGATGACTGATATCATCATTTGCGGAGTTGATGAAAATCATTGTGATCCGGCGCACGTCTGACAGGAAAAGAGGCGTTGATCATCCCATCCTTTTCATGTTTTGCGAATGTTTACCCAAACAGACTTGGAAGCAGGCGTATTACTTCGCCTGGCTTTCAGTTGCAGGGGCACTAACGGGTTAGCCTCCGGAAAATAGGTGGCAATACATCCATCCGGAATGTCATAGGGAACGATCTGGAATCCGGTGACCTCTCTCTTTCTGTCACCATAATCGTTGTAGATTGAAACTGTGTCATTGGTGTTAAGCCCTTCCTTGGCTATATCCAATTTATTCATAAACACAACCATTCTTCCACCGTACACACCCCGGTACCGGTCATCCAAACCATAGACTGTGGTATTGAACTGGTCATGGCTTCTTATGGTCATCATTAGAAAGTTGTGACCCTTTAGCTTTTCTTCCGCAAGATTGTTGATTGTAAAAACTGCTTTCCCTGAAGCAGTGTTAAACACTCCCTTTCTGGCTCCATTAGGAAGTTCGAAACCGTGATTGTGCCGGAGCTTTTTATTGTAATCTTCACATCCCTTGATGGCTTTGCCAATGAGATCCCGGATCGAATCATAATTATCTATCAATCCCAGCCAGTTTATATCATCCTTTACCAGTGTTTGAGCAGCAATGTTTGCGATGATCTCTGGTTCACTTCTTAAGTGAGGTGAAGGTGGAGTGAGTACTCCATTGGATGAATGGATAATACCCATGGAATTTTCCACACTTATCGTTTGTTCACCTGATTTTTGAATGTGCTTATCCGTGCGGCCCAGGCAGGGCAGGATCAGTGAGGTTTTGCCATGAGCCAGATGTGTCTTATTCAATTTGGTGCTCACATGAACGGTAAGCTCGCAATTTCTTAAGGCGGCTTCGGTATAAGTTGTGTCGGGGGCGGCGGGTAAAAGATTGCCGCCCAGTGCCATGAAGAATTTCACTTTGCCCTCATGCATGGCTTCAATCGCTTCCACTACATTATACCCCGGAGTTGCCGGCGGATCGAAATTGAAGGTATCCCTTAATTTATCAGTCCATTCTTTTGTAGGCCTTTCCCAGATGCCCATTGTTCGGTCACCCTGCACATTGCTGTGTCCTCTGACCGGACAGGTGCCGGCGCCTTTCCTGCCTATACTGCCTTTCATAAGCAGGAGGTTTACAATTTCCCGGATATTGTCGACAGCATTGACGTGCTGCGTCAGCCCCATAGCCCAGCAAACGATGATATTTTTGCTTTCGCCAATCCAGTATCCGGAATTATAGACATCCTCTTCAGATATTGCAGTCCTTTGAATCAGGGCTTCAATTTTCTCTTTCTGCAGGTTTTCTTTAAATGACTCAAAACCTTCTGTTTTGTCTCTAATAAATTGGTGATCAATCACATTTTTCCCCTCGTACTCCATTTCCAAAAGTACCTTCATCCAGGCCTTCAGCAGTGCGACATCTTCATTGATCCTAACCTGCAAATACATATCTGCCAGTGCTGTGGACTTGCCGATCCAGCCATCTATTTTCTGTGGATTACTGAACCTTTCAAGGGCAACCTCCTTCAATGGATTTACCACAATGACCCTTGCGCCCCGGGATTTTGCTTTCTCCAGGGTATTGAGCATGCGCGGATGATTGGTGCCGGGATTTTGCCCCATTATAATGATCAGATCCGAATGCACGAAATCGTCAAGAAGTACGGAACCCTTGCCGATTCCCAGGGTCTGATTCAACCCGACACCGCTGGACTCATGGCACATATTGGAACAGTCAGGGAGGTTATTGGTACCGAATTTTCTGACAAAAAGCTGGTACAGAAAAGCGGCTTCATTGCTTGTTCTTCCCGATGTATAGAAGACAGCTTCATCCGGGCTGGAAAGCATCTTCAGCTGACTTCCGATCAGTTCGTATGCATCGTCCCAGGATACAGGATGGTAGTGGGTTTCACCCTCACTCAAAACCATTGGCTCGTGCAACCGGCCCTGCAATCCCAACCAGTAATCACTCTTTGATCTCAGATCGCTGATGCTATGAGTTTTGAAAAAACCGGAATCTGCATCCCTGCTCATTGCCTCTTCCGCAATGGCTTTAACGCCATTTTCACAAAATTCACCAAGCTTCGATCTTTTTTCAGGATCCGGCCAGGCACATCCCGGGCAGTCTGTCCCCTTAGTCTGATTCAGCCTGCGAAGAATCCTGAGCCCCTTCATGAGAGACATTTTGCCCAAAAGCTTTTTCGAGGCAACGGCGACCGCCTTGCTTCCCGCGGCAGCATTGGGCGGAGACTTTACCTTGATATTATGCTTGTTTTCCACGATTACTTCAGGAAATCACTTTACCGAAAATAACTTTTTTATTTTTAAAATGGCATCACCCATTTGCCCGGGATACCTGCTAAAGACTCGACTCAAAAAAAACGCCGAAGGTTCTCCGGCGCTTTGGTAAAGAAACTATGGTTGGTAATCAGAACGAGAATCCCAACTCGAATTCCAGCTGATTCATTTTGAGTTCTATGGTTTGCTGATCGGGTGCTTCGAAACGATTCGGGCCACTGATATCATTGGAGAAAGCATACATAAAGGCAAAACTTACTTCATTTTTCTCATTCAGGGCCTTTGAGAATCCAAATGTTGCATGCTGTTCAATTACTCCGGGCGCAAGGATATTAAAGAGCATTTCACTTTCAGGAATGGGTTGTGAACCGAATGAATAACCACCTCTGAATTTCCAGGTATCCACTCCGCTGAATTGGGTTCCGAATTTAAAAACCATCATATCTTCCCATCCGAATCCTGAACCATCATTGTCCCCAAGTGGAACCTGATTGGGGTTTGGCGTAAATCCGCCTGCTCCATCAGGAAATGCAGGCGGCAGGGCGGTAGGATCGATAACGTTGGCAATAGACTTTACATCACTATACAGGATCTGCTGTACATCAAAGGCAAATAACCAGTCAGACACTTCATATGAAAGGCCTGCCGTCCATGAAGACGGTATATTAAATCCGCCTTGCTCAGCGAACAGACCTGCATACTCTTCAAATTCACTCATGAATAGTTGGCTTTGGTAGGAAGCCCCGATCCTGAGTCCTGTGGCAATTTCACCCATGTAACCGATCCTGAATCCGAATCCGGTCGAATTATCAGTGTCGTTTCCTGTAAGTTTTGTGGCATCACTAGAGAAGTTCGCGAAAGCTTCCAGACCGGTTGCTTCGAACATCTGGTAAGCAAATATTGCTGAAAGGCCAACGCTGTGATTTTCACCAAGTTTTCTTGAGTATGTGGCGTTGACAAATAATTGCGCCAGGTTGACGCCGGTAGGGAAAGTTCCACCGAAAATACCAACTTCACCGCTGGGACCCTGTACGGACGGGTATTCCGTGTTCATGCCGCCATTTCCGTAGATTGCTATGCCTATCGAACTATTATTATCGATGGCCCAGTTTGCTCCGATTGACGGTATGATGAAGTAGGGCTTGTCACTTTCGACCGTTCCCGGCGCAAGACCGAATGTGCCATCAAATCCTGACGGGTTGCCGGTCACCGTGAACTCCCGGTTTGGGTTGAACAACCCGATGTTCACATCGTATCGATTGCCAAGGTAAACCAATCCTGCAGGATTAGTCGCTGAGCCTAAGGTGCTGAACGAAATAGCAACTCCGGCGCCAGCCATGCTTTTGTACCTTACACCATAGCCATGGCTGAAATAACCGTTGGTGGCATAAAGGCTTGAGCCTGTAAAAATGAATACCAAAAAGAGGATAGTAAATAGGGGATTTTTGTTACTGAGATTTTTCATTACGTTAGCCTGGAAGTAATTCCAATTAGTTTTCACGAAACTATACTTGATCGAATGAACATATGATGATATAAATCATTGTTCATACGAATAAACATCAATTTGATCCGTGATGGGGATCAAAACTGAGCTGAAGGCTATCTAGCTAGAATAATTGAGGGTGTTTTTAGTCGGTCTCTTTGATACAGCGGACTGCATTCAGATGATACTTGGCAGATCTGTCATGAAAGATCTCCCGTGTACCCTCGTGTATGATAATCAGGCCGGCTTGTTCCGCCGACTTTTCTTCCGAATCCCAGTAATATCCTTCCTTGCCGACTCCATGCCAATAGCCGCCGGGTTCACCGAAACCGCCATACTGTAAATTCAGTTTGCTTTTGCCACCTTCATAAACCGATTGGCCGGCATTGTGTATTCCGCCGTAAAGGTCGAAAAGCTGGAACCAATCTTTTGCAGTTGGCACACGCCATCCGTCAGGGCAGGCGGCCAGAGCTGCATCGTAATTGTAAACCCGGCCGAATTTTTCACAATAAGCATCAATCCCCTTATAGCAAAAGGATTGATCGATTTTGAAGTTCAGGTTTTCGGCCATCCATTCTCTCTCAATGCCTACCTCAGCAACGGTGGGCAACTTGAATATTACGGTTTTGTAGGTCTGCCCGTCTCGATCGTCACTCAAATTCCCAAATAACTGAGCATTGGCTAAACTAAAAAACAAAAGGAGGAAAACTGATAGTATGTATTTCATATAGAGGCTGTTAAAAACTTCAAATATAATAATTCAGGTTGTTGTGTTGTGTTGATATAACTGATTGAGGTTTTGGATATATTAAACTAATGGCGGCATATTTGAAATAAAATACTTTTTTTGACTACATTAAGTTTTCATCTTTAATCAGTAATCCAATGTTACCAGATTTTTTGCAAAATCTTATCGAACTAGTCACTGGCTATTTACCACCGATCCTCGGCGCCATTGTCGTCCTCATTCTTGGATGGCTTGTTGCCCTTGTACTCCGCAAGATTGTACACAGGTTAATGAAACGGACGGAGTGGGATGAGCGATTATTAGGTAATACCATCGTTGACACCAATAAATTCATTGCGAACCTGGTGTACTACCTGTTTATGGTGGTCATTTTGCTGGTTGTTCTGGAGATGCTGGGTGTGAGCTATGTGCTGGATCCTATCAACAACATGCTCAACAAATTCCTGACCTACATTCCAAATATCATAGCTGGTGTGGCAACGGCATTTATAGGGTACCTCATCGCGAAATTTGTTTCCAATCTGGTAAAAATGGCAGGTAGTGTAATTGACCGGTTTGCCATTACCGTAGGATTTAAGGAGACCGATAAACTTATTTACTTTATTCAGCAGGTTGTCTTTCTGGTAATATTCATTCTTTTCATTATTGAGGCACTGGATACGCTTCACCTTGAGTCTGTCACCACTCCAGTTAACAATATTCTGCATCAATTGATGGATGCCATTCCAAGTATTATCGGAGCAATTTTGATTGTTGTCCTGTCGGTAATAGGAGGACGTTTTGTAAGTGGATTCTTAAGGGATCTGTTGAAGAATCTCGGGACTGATAAACTGACTGAGAAACTTCAACTGACGATGTTAGGTGACAGTTCGTTATCAGGTATTCTGGCCAATATCGCTTTCTTCTTTGTCGTTTTCTTTGGTATTGTATCAGGAGTTGAGATGCTCGGGTTTGATCAGCTCACCACCATCCTGTATTCCATACTTAACCTTTCCGGTAGCATATTATTCGGACTGATCATTATGGTGATTGGAAATTCAATCGGCACGTTGGTTCACAAGGCCCTTATTAAGTCTGAGAATAATAAGTACATTGCCTCCATTGCCAGGATCGGTATTTTGGGACTGTTTCTGGCAATTGCCCTGAGGACAATGGGTATTGCAAACAGTATTGTGGAACTTGCCTTTGGCCTCACCCTTGGATCACTTGCAGTGACCATTGCTTTGGCTTACGGGCTAGGAGGGAGAGAAGCAGCCGGGAAGCACATGGAAAAAATCCTGGACAAGTTCCAGGGACCCGGTAAGAAGTAAATGCTCCCATTTGATTCTTCGAGATAGATCAAATGGATCTATTCGTTATCTTGTGGGCAAAATCACAAGCCCATGAGATACCTGTTTTCAATTCTGATCCTGATCATTATGATGCCCGCCTTTGCCCAGGTCAAAGCACTGGTGGGAGGAACACTGATTGACGGATTCGGATCCACCCCGATCCAAAATAGTGTTATCATCATTGATGGTAAGAAAATAAAGGCAGTGGGGGAGATGGGAAAGTTAGAGATCCCCGAGGGTGCGGAAATAATTTCAACCGAAGGAATGAGCGTGTTGCCCGGGTTGTGGGACATGCACGTGCATCTCATGATCAATGGTCATGCTGATTATGGCCATTGGGACAAAACATACCCTCCTTTGTTTGAGAAGGTGATAATGCCTGCGTCAGCACATCAGTTACTCATGGCTGGTGTGACCAGCGCGAGGGACCTGGGAGGACCTTTGAAAGAGAGTCTTGCCGTAAGGGATGCTATAAATCGTGGAGAAATACCCGGACCTACCATGTACATGTCCGGACCTTTCATTCAAAACGAACCCTATCCTGGCACTGAGCAATTCAGATGGGGAGTGAATGGAGAGAAGGATGCCAGGGAAAAGGTAAAACGTCTGGCAGACGCAGGAGTAGACTGTATCAAACTGATCGACCAGGATCAGATGACAATGGCGGAGGTTAAGGCCGTAGTGGATGAAGCTCATAAGAATAATCTGACCGTCGTAGCACACGCCCACAGGCCCGAAGAAATTAGGAGGGGTCTGCTGGCCGGTGTGGATTGCTTCGAGCATACGGGATTATCATCCGCGCCGGAGTATCCCGCTGACGTGATGGAAATGATCAGGGAGCGCACAGCCCAGATGAATCTTGGGCCGCTGTACTGGACGCCTACGGTTGAAGGTTTATACAATTATGAATATGTCAGGGATAACCCCGAAAAACTGGACACGGATAAATGGCATCTGGGATTGCCGGATTCTATCATTCAGGATATCAGGCAGTCATTTCAATATCCCGAAAGGCTTCCGTATTTTCAACTTACACCTATCAGACGGCCCACGCTTGAGAGAAAAGTAAATCAGCTGAGAGAGGCCGGAGTCGTGATAATGACGGGAACGGACAGTGGGATTCCCATGAAATTTCATATACAATCCACCTGGAATGAATTGGATGTCTGGGTCAATGAATTTGGCTTTGATCCGATCTACACCATAAAGGCAGCGACGTACTGGCCTGCAAAGATGATGGGTGTCGATGACGAGTATGGGACAGTCAGTGAGGGGAAATATGCCGATATTATTGCTGTCAAAGGTGATGTATTACGATATATCAGTTTGCTGCAGGATGTTGATATTGTCATTAAACACGGTGAGAGGGTGAAATGACTGGGTTGCGGGTTGCGAGTTTTCCAGTTGAATTCAACCCGCAACTCGCAACCCGCAACCCGCAACCCGCAACCCGTATCACTTCTTCCCTTTTACCACTCCGATTTTGATCGATTCATAAATTATTCGGACAAACAGATCTGAAGTAATGAAACTTCCGTTCCATCGCTCATGATAATCCGCCAGTGGTTTGGCAGATATGCAATCATTCAGGGATTTTCTGGCAACTTTCATTTCGAAGACAATCTTCCTGGTCTCCTCGAGCATTTGTTTTAATTCTTTGACATCCGCTATTGATGATATCTGGCCATGTCCCGGAATGATCTTCGTATCGGCATCTGCTACTTCCAGGATCTTTTCCTGGGCCTTTATAAATCCATCCATGGTGCCACCGGCAGCAACATCTATGAAAGGGTAACCATACCTTACAAAAGCGTCTCCGGTATGGAGGATATTACTGCTTTTGAAGTGAATCAGTATATCACCATCCGTATGTGCCTCAGGGATATGGATGATTTGGATTTCCTCTCCGTTCAGGTAAAAAGTTAGCTCACTTTTGAATGTGACAATTGGCCAGAAGGATTCTGGTTTCGCTTCAATATCCCGTTCCCACAAGTCACTGTAGAAAGTGGTTCCCAGTCTTTTCCGGACATTCTCATGTGCGACAATGGTTGCTCCATCTTTCGAAAGGTTTTCATTACCACCTGTGTGATCCCCATGGTAATGTGTATTCAGTATGAATCTCAAGTCCGATCCTGAAAGCTCACTAAGGGCTATTCTGATCTTCTCACTGAGTTGCGCATATTGGTCATCCACGATCATGATCCCTTCCGGGCCATGGAGGACCCCGATATTACCGCCACTTCCTTCGAGGTAACTGATGCGGTCATTAATCGGGTTAGTTTTGATTTCAATGGCATCCCAGTCCCTTTGTGCCGCAAGGATCAGGGGTATAGCCAGCATAAGAAAGGTAAATGCTTTTTTCATGATGTACTTTTAATTATGGTAGTAGCCTGTTCAGTTGTTTATGCCTTCCAGCGAGAGGAAAAATGCATATTGGAGCGCTGTTCGTCTATATCGCTTGAAACGCCCGGATGCACCGCCGTGTCCGGTTTCCATTTCCGTATCCAGGATCAGGATGTTGTCATCCGTTTTCTTATCTCTCAGCTTAGCCACCCATTTCGCAGGCTCCCAATACTGAACCTGCGAGTCAAACAGACCGGTTGTAACAAGCATGTTGGGATAATCCTGCTCCGCCACCTGGTCATAAGGAGAATAAGATAACATATACTCATAAGACTCAAGGGTTTTTGGATTTCCCCATTCATCAAATTCGTTGGAGGTCAAAGGGATGTTTTCATCCAGCATGGTTGAAACCACATCGACAAAAGGAACCGCGGCTATGACACCATTGAAAGTTTCCGGAGACATGTTTACCGCCGCTCCCATCAGTAGTCCACCGGCGCTTCCGCCATACGCATAAAGGTGATCCGCAGAAGTATATTTTTCATTGATCAGAAATTTTCCGCAGTCGATGAAATCACGGAAGGTGTTCTTTTTCTTGAACATTTTGCCATCGTCATACCATTGCCGCCCCATTTCCTGGCCACCTCTTATATGTGCGATGGCCCATATAAACCCTCTGTCCAGCAAACTCAGTCGCGGAGAGCTAAACCAGGGATCAGTGGATGAGCCGTATGAGCCGTAGGAATACAGCACCATAGGCGCATTGCCATCTTTTTGCAAACCTTTCTTATATACCAGTGAAACAGGGACCTTCACGCCATCTCTCGCTTCGGCCCAGAGCCGCTCGGTTACGTAATCCTGCGGATTGTGGCCACCCACTACTTCCTGTTGCTTTTTAAGTTCCTTTTCTCTGGTTCCCATATCATAGTCAAAGGTGGAACTGGGAGTGGTCAATGAAGAATATCCGTATCGTAATTTTTGAGTGTTGAATTCGGGGTTTGTCGATGAATATACCACATAGGCGGGTTCGCCAAAATCAAGGTAATGTTCTTCTTTTGTTTTTTGATTGATTATCCGGAGATGGGTGAGCGCATTGGCCCTTTCCTGTACTACCAGGTAATCCCGGAATACTTCAATATCGTTCAGAAGGGTGTTTTCACGATGGGGAATTACTTCCTTCCAGTTTTGCTTTTCCGTGGAGACAGCAGGCGTCTCCATCAGCCGGAAATTTGTGGCATCCCAATTAGTGACAATATAAAATTTGTCTTCGAAGTGTTCAATGGAGTATTCATGAGGCCCTTCACGAGGAGTAAACTGCTGAAAATCACCATCAGGGTTGTCTGCACGCAAGATATGGTAGTCACTAATTAGCGTACTGCTGTTGTAAATGATGACATAGTCACCTGATTTTGAGTTATACGCCCCGATGTAATAGGAATCATCTTCCTCCTGATACATCAACTCGTCCGCTGCCTGGGAGTTTCCAAGCCTGTGTCTCCAGACCTTTTCGGAAAGAAGGGTGATCTCATTCTTTGTGGTGTAGAAGAAAGTCTTGTTATCCTTTGCCCATGCACCGCCGGGTTGTGTATTTTCCAGTTTATCATCCAGGATATCTCCCGTCTCAAGATTCTTGAACTTAATGGTGTAAATCCTCCGGCTCAAAGTATCCTCTCCATAGGCCAATATTTTGTTATCATGACTTACCCTCAATCCACTTATCGCGAAATACTCATAACCTTCAGCCATCTCATTAACATTGAGCATTATATCCTCATCATTATCCAGTGACCCCTTCTTTCTGCAGTAGATAGGGTATTCTTTTCCTTCCTCGTACCGGGTATAGTACCAGTAACCATTCTTGAAGTATGGAACCGATTCGTCTGTTTGCTTTATTCTGCCAACGATCTCATCGTAAAGTTTGTCCTGAAGTTCTTCCGTATGTGACATTACGGTTTTCGTATATTCATTTTCAGCACTCAGATAGTCCAGTACTTTCTGTGTCTGCTCATCCGGATCAGTAGCATTTTTTTGCTCATCTGTCAGCCTCATCCAAAAGTAAGGATCTATCCTTGTGTCTCCATGCATGGTCAGGACGGAGTCGTCTTTATCAGCTATGGGGGGTGCAGGCATATTTCCGGATGTCATGTATTCAGTTGATTTTGGCCCTTCACATGCGAATGCAGCAATAACTACGGCCAGGGTGATCGATAAGTATCTCATGATGGTAAATGTTATACACCAATGTAGTGATCTTTTACATCTACCCAACAAGAAAGCTCAACAAGGAGCTTAATAATTTTTCAAATGGTATACAAATTAGCTGGGTTGAACTACAAATGTACCCTGCATGACACCCCAGTGCCCCGGGAAAGAACAAATGAAATCATAATAGCCCATTTTAGGTGCATCAAAAACAATGGTCGTTTCCTCGCCACCACCAATCACATCAGTATTTGCAATAACGCTTTCTTTCATATCCTCGGGAATGTAGGCGGTCTCACGAGCACTGACTGCTGCCATTCCGAATGCCGTCTTATCCGTTCCCGACTGTAGTAAAACCCAATTGTGCCCCATTGCTTCCACTGACATCTGACCAACATGCTTGAGCGTCAGTTTTACTGTCTGTCCTTCAGTCACCTCCAGTTTGTCAAGATTGAATTGCATCAGATCATTCCCTTCTATGACAAGGTACGCTGTATCTGAAACTACTTCTTCAGTGGATTCGATAGCGGCAGTTTCAGTTGATTCTGTAGATTCAGTGGAACCCGACCCGCCGCAGCCTGCCAAAATTATAGATGTGAGAAAAGCGATAACAAATGTTGATTTAGATGTATTCATATGTGGATCCTAGTTTAAAGTGCAATTCTAAATAAGAATAGAGTCATTCCAAAAACTCATTCCAGGGTGACAGTGTTCCCTGATGTAGCAGATTTTTTTGCAGCTTCCAGAATTTCCATCACGATCAGGTTGTTTTCCAGTGATGACAGATCGCCTTTTGGTGATATCTCACCGTTTAATAATGCAGCTAAATAGGCAAACGGGTCATTTTGTGGAGAGGGTAGAGGATCCAGTTCCATATACTCTTCCGGTTGATTTTCGGAATTCCTTATTCGCATGCTTGTGCCGTCAATTGTTTTTATATAAGCATCCGTGCCGTAAACTTCCATATCTTTTCTGCTAAAGGTCCAGTTCCACGAGGCCTGGATGATGCCTTGTGTTTTAGGATAGGTCAATATGATAGTGGCTTCATCCTCCACTAGCGGATAAATATGGGGTTTGTTCTGATTCGTTACTGCCGTGACGCTCAGTGGTCTTTGATTCCCCATCAGCGCGGTGATAAGGTTGGCACCATAGCAACCGAAGTCGGTTAAAGCACCTCCGCCATTATACGCCGGGTCTGTTAGCCAGTCGAGAAACTCCTTGTTTACGCCGATCTCTTTGGGTCCCTGATGACCATCATTCACGACTATTTTATTTAATGAACCAAGCGTGCCCTGGTCCGCAATTCTCAATACTTCCACAGTGGTCGGATACCACGTGGTTTCGTAGTTGGTAAGAAGGTGAATTTCATGCCGCTCCGCCAGTCTCTTCATTTCCAATGCATGCTCCAGCTTCATGGCCAATGGCTTTTCCACCATCACATGGATGCCTCTGGGTGCACATTTTTGAACCACTTCCAGGTGACCTAAGATGGTGTTGAAAGCAGTGACCGCTTCCGGTTTTGTTTTGTCCAGCATTTCATCGATGGATGGATAGACGATGTCTATGCTATAACCATGAAGATCCGCATACCTTTGGGCCAGTTCCCGGTTGGGCTCGGCAATACCGACGATCTCGATATCACCGGTTTTTTCTCTTCCAAGTATCCAGTGAACATGCGTATGGACCAAACCTACTACTCCAATTCTCACCGGCTTCTTTTCCTGTGCAGACAGCAGGTTTCCTATCAGGATCAATCCAATTACGATCGATTTCATTTTTGAGAGGTCAGGACGTTTTTTTAGCTAAAGTAACCTGAGTTCGGGATAATGCATTATCGAAGTTCAAGTTAATATAGCGAGATTCCTGTATCGATCTTGCGCAATACCTCCCCGGATGCTCACAAGGAATGACGTCATTCCTGATGGAGCGTAGCGGAGTTCAGGAATCTCATTCTATCTCATCGATATGTTCAAAATACAGCAATGACGTCCTTGTTTGTTTGACCGTCCTTATCCCGAGTTCAGGCTAAAATAGTGCTATTGGAATTGATTACTCACAACCAGATCCTTTGAGCCCGGAGTGTATTTGTAAAAGCCCTCACCTGTTTTCGCGCCCAGGTAACCGGCTGCCACCATATTGATCAGAAGCGGACAGGGTCTGTATTTCGGATCACCCAGTCCATCGTGCATGACCTTCAGAATGGATAAACAAACGTCAAGGCCGATGAAATCAGCCAGTTGGAGTGGCCCCATGGGGTGGGCCATACCCAATTTCATGACGGTATCGATTTCCTCAACACCGGCAACTCCTTCGAATAATGTATAGATCGACTCGTTGATCATCGGCATCAAAATGCGATTGGCCACAAACCCAGGATAATCATTAACCTCCGTCGGAATTTTATCCAAAGATTTGCTGGTTTCCATGACCAATCCGGTTGTTTCATCCGAAGTAGCATATCCCCGTATCACTTCAACAAGCTTCATCATCGGGACCGGATTCATAAAATGCATACCTATGACCTTGTCCGGTCTTTTTGTCTCAGCAGCAATTTTTGTAATGGATATGGAAGAGGTGTTAGTTGAAAGGATCGCTGTTTCCGGTGCACATTCGTCCATTACCTTAAATATCTGCTTTTTGATCTCAAAATTCTCAGTAGCGGCTTCCACCACCAGATCCGCCGATGATATACCTGCAGCGGTATCGGTAAATGTGGTTATGCGGGATAGGGTGGAGGATTTATCAGACTCACTTATAACTTCTTTTTTGATCTGTCGGTCCAGGTTTTTGGCTATGGTCTGCATTGCTTTTTCCAGGACCTCATTGGAAATGTCAATGAGATTTACCGAATATCCATTTTGTGCAAATACATGGGCTATGCCATTTCCCATGGTGCCTGATCCGATTATTGAAACTTCTTTGATACTCATTTTTAGGATTATTTAGACTAATGTGATTTGGATTATTTCATATGACAAGGGTGATAGCGCAAAATGCATCTGGCTGCCTGCTCCGGGATCGGTGGCAGAAGACCTGCTGATGATCTCTTCCTTTTCATCTGTCAGGAGCCCTGCGTTTGGCCCTGTGATACCCATTAGTTTCCATGCATCCTCCGGGATCCTGATATCTGCATTTTCGTGTGATGTCGAAAAGTTAATGATGATCAATAGACAGGTGCTTTTGTGATAGCGTAAAAATGCAAAAACCTTGTTGGAATACCCCTGATATTGATCATTTCGATTGTAAAAATGCAGGTCATAAAAGCTGCCTTTTTGAATGGCAGGATTACTGTTGCACAGTCTCAGGATTTGACCATATCTATCAAATAATTCCTTTTGATCCCCGGACAACTGACCTCCGTCGTATTGCCGCCTGTTCACCCATTTTATATGCTCCGGAACCCCCCAATAATCGAAGATCGTAGTGCGGCCATCATCGTCGCTGTAGCCAGGGACTCCGCTACCCGGTTCCCCCACCTCCTGGCCGTAATACACCATCACAGGACCTCTGTGCATGAATGATATCAGCGCCATCATCGGGATCCCTTTCCATGCGTCTCCTGCAAAGTAAGAAGAGGCTATACGCTGTTCGTCATGGTTTTCGAGGAACCGTAACATATGATCTTCGATCCCTTCCTGGCCTTGCCATACCGGAGTGATGTCATCTGTTGAGGCGTTGTTTTGGATAATGTTCCTTACCGTGTCATAGAGCTCCACTTTGTCATACAGGTAGTCAAACTTCCCATTATGGATATAGTCCCTGTAGGCTTGGGGATTATAGATCTCCGCGAGGAAATCAACCTCCGGATGATCTTTTTTGATGTTGCCTATGGCCCAGCTCCAAAAAGCTACCGGGACCATTTCTGCCATGTCACACCTGAAACCGTCCACGCCTAGATCTATCCAATAAAGCAGGATTGCTTTCATCTTTTTCCATGTATCGGGAATGGGATGGAAGTGGGTTTTCCCACCATTCTGATAATCAACACCATAATTGAGTTTTACGGTCTCAAACCAGTCTGAAATGGACGGAGAAGGCGAAAACACATCATTTCCTGACACTTTGGCAGGAGTTTCGGTGTAAGAGGAGTTTTTCAATAAAAACTCGCTATTTCCCAGTGGCTTATAGTCTTTTGGGGTAGTAAAACTTGAATTTGGTAAATAATAAAAATTATTGTTTGGAAGAAACGCTTTTCGTGTATCATCGTCATCTCCCAGATCCCTGATACCATTCGGTTTCATATCGGATTGATAGGTGCGGGCTACGTGGTTAGGAACAAAATCGATAATCGCTTTCAGTCCTGCATTATGTGTTCGCCTGATGAGATCTGCAAACTCATTTAGCCTGTTTGGAACATTTTCCGCCAGGTCAGGATCCACATCATAATAATCCTTAATTGCATATGGGGATCCGGCACGACCTTTGACGATTTGATCGGGCGATATCCCAAACTTCGAATTGTCTGTTAATGTAGCATGCTCCAAAACACCGGTAAACCAAATGTGGGTATAGCCTTGATCTTTCAGTGCACCAAGAGCAGTATCATTGATCTCATTGAACTTTCCACATCCATTTTCCACGATGGTCCCCCAGGGTTTATTAGTGGTATTTGTATTGCTGAAATACCGGACTACCAACTGGTAAATGATCACACGTTGTTTGCGAGAGTTATCATTCATGGAAAGACCGATGGATGTCCGTTAAGTAATAATTTGTGCGGCATAACTTTCAGTAGCAAAAGTTTCCGGAGTGTCGGATATTCCGATCAAATCAGAGGCAAGAGCCTTTTTACAAAGGTCACTGTCCCTTAGTCCAGCGTAATCTCTGAAAGAACTGAACTCATAGTCTTCCATCCGGCGGACCAAGCCGGCCTTAAGTGGATTCTGATGAATGTAGTGAAAGCAGGTCCAGGGATAATCTACACAAGTCGTGCCACCACTTAAAGTGGTAGCACGACTTGTGTTTTCCAAAAGTTTGACCTTTGTATTCTGCTGAAATAAAGATCCCACCCTGCCTTCCTGCTTGTTTATAGCTCTTGTATATGAACTTAACATTATTCTTAGATCATTACTCCATTTTTCAGTGACAAGATCTTCCTTACTGTATACCAGGAAGTGAAAATGATTTGGCATGAGGCAATAGGCTAATATGTCAACATATGGCAAGAAATATTTTCGGACTTTACCCAGAAAGTAGTGGTAATTCGCCCTTTTGTAGAATATCCGGTCTCTGTTATTACCCCTATTATAAATATGATATAATGTATGGGGTAACATTGATGTTTACATTAAACTTGTTTAAGCATTTCTGTTAATGCAGTTCAGGTCCTCAAAAGCAGATTTCAACCTGCTTATGAATGCTTTTTCACCTTCTCTCAGCCATTTTCTGGGATCGTAATATTTTTTGTTTGGAATGTCATCTCCTTCGGGATTACCTATCTGTGACTGGAGGTACCCTTCATTTCCCTTATAATAATCTTTGACACCTTCCCAGAAAGCCCATTGCATATCCGTATCTATATTCATTTTGATGGCACCATAGGAAATAGCCTCCCTGATCTCCCCGGTTGTGGAGCCCGATCCACCGTGAAATACAAAATTTACGGGATTGTGACCCGTACCAAATTTTTCCTGGATGTAGTCCTGCGAGTTTTTCAGGATAATCGGAGTAAGTTTAACGTTTCCAGGCTTGTAAACACCGTGAACATTTCCAAAGGCAGCTGCAATGGTGAAATTATCTGAAACAGTGTTGAGTTTTTCATAGGCATAGGAGACTTCCTCCGGCTGAGTATAAAGTCTTGAGTTATCGATTTCCGTGTTATCCACGCCGTCTTCCTCACCTCCTGTAACTCCAAGTTCTATCTCAAGTGTAATCCCCATTCCGGCCATTCGTTCAAAATACTTTACAGATGTCCCAATGTTATCTTCAATAGGCTCCTCGGAGAGGTCCAGCATATGGGAACTAAAAAGAGGTTTTCCGGTCCCCTCAAGATGTTTTTCATTTTCCTCGAGCATACCATCCATCCACGGAAGGAGCTTTCGGGCACAGTGATCCGTATGCAAAATAACAGGGACATTATACCTTTCCGCCATTGTGTGGACATGCAGTGCGCCACTAACCGCTCCAATTACGGCGGCCGCCTGGTTATCGTTTGACAATCCTTTACCGGCAACAAAGGCCGCACCTCCATTTGAGAATTGGATAATTACCGGTGAGTTAACCTCCCTGGCCGTCTCCAAAACGGCGTTGATGGAATTGGTACCAACAACATTGACAGCAGGCAAGGCAAAGCTGTTTTCATTGGCGTAGTTTAACAGATCCGTGACCTCCTGGCCTGCTAAAACTCCTGGTGTAAATTTCATAGATTCTTAGTTGATTTTACTGTTGATGATTTCCCGGACGGCAAATATAGATTGTTAAAATTACACTGCCTGCGGTATTGGAAGAATCCCCGAAAAAAGCCGAAATAGTTGAAAATTTCCTATTTTAACATGCCGTTCCATACTGAAATTTATGGGTCTTTTATACGAATCGGTCAATACAGTGAGTTCAATCGATTGCGGAGAAAACTTCAGACGGCAAAAAGCCGGAGTGATCATTTTTGAAATTACATGAAATCACCCGGATGTTGAAGAAATTCTTTAGATGAAACAAAAAAAAGATAAAAATTTTTCATGTTCCGTAGCTGAAGATCCCGGTTGGGAAAGAGTTCAAAATAGGAAATGGGAAAACGTATTATTCCTAACAACGGATGATCTTGTTTCAGCAGGAAAATTAAAACAGACAAAAACAATCACCCCCTGGTAAAAGAAGATTATATGAAACGTCCATTATTGTCTTTCGCTCAGATATGGAATATGAGCTTCGGTTTTCTCGGCATCCAGTTTGGCTGGGCATTGCAACTGGCAAATGTCAGCAGAATATTTCAAACACTCGGAGCGGATATTGGCGACATAGCTATTCTTTGGATTGCCGCGCCGGTTACCGGTCTGATCATTCAGCCCATCATTGGCCACATGAGCGACCATACATGGACCAGGCTGGGGCGACGGAGACCATATTTTTTGATAGGGGCGATTTTTGCCTCCATCGGCTTACTGATAATGCCGAATTCGCCTGCGCTTTGGGTAGCTGCCGGTATGCTTTGGATCCTCGATGCTTCCATCAATGTATCCATGGAGCCGTTCAGGGCCTTCGTGGGTGATATGCTGCCAAATGAACAGAGGACCAAAGGATTTGCAATGCAGAGTTTCTTTATCGGAACGGGATCTGTTATAGCATCCCTTCTGCCGTGGATCCTCTCCAACTGGATCGGCATTGAAAATACGGCGCCGGAAGGCGAGATCCCTCCATCTTTAAAGATCTCATTTTACGCGGGAGGAGTTGTTTTCTTCGGTGCGGTACTCTGGACTGTATTGAGTACGAAGGAATATACACCGGAGGAAATGGATGCTTTCGAAGAGGAGGAAAAAGATAAAACTGAAGGAGAGGAATCGGCAAGTTCATTTGATCCTTCTCCACTGGCAGCAGGTGTGTTTTCGAAGCACGCACATTGGTGGCTGATCGTCGGGATTGCACTCACTTTCCTGATCGTTAATTACTCTCACCATGAAGAGCCATTGATACTATCCATCGGATTTATCGTTTTTGGTATTATCCAGTACCTGACGGCATGGCTCACCAGGCAGGGAAGGACGGATTCCGGTTTTGTTGAGGTCATCAATGACCTTTTTAAAATGCCCAAAACCATGAGGCAACTGGCCTGGGTTCAGTTTTTCTCCTGGTTCGGCCTGTTTTCCATGTTTTTGTATACGACACCGGCGGTGACGAGTCATGTGTATGGGACGACGGACCCTACCTCACAGATATACAATACCGGAGCAGACTGGGTGAACGTGATGTTTGGTACTTACAATGGCGTGGCGGCGCTCGTAGCTTTCCTGTTTGCTCCCGTCGCCGCTAAAATCGGGAGGAAAAGCCTTCACATGGTCAACCTGATCCTGGGAGGGATTGGATTAATATCCATGTATACAGTAACCGATCCCAATTTATTGCTGGTGTCCATGATAGGAGTAGGGTTTGCCTGGGCCAGTATTCTGGCAATTCCCTATGCAATCTTAACCGGTAGTCTGCCATCGAGGAAGTTTGGCATTTATATGGGCATTTTCAACTTTTTTATTGTGCTGCCTGAAATCACCGCGTCAAGTATATACGGATTCTTATTAAGTACTTTTTACAATGACCAGGCTATTTATGTGATAATCACAGGGGGAATATCATTAATAATCGCCGCACTCCTGGTAATAAGAGTAGAGGACAAATATTAGTTGAATAATTAATGAAAATTAGATTTCAGATCGATTACAGGACCCGGTGGGGTGAAATCATTTATGTGTGCGGTTCTGACCCGGCACTGGGAGGCTGGGATGAAAAAAAGGCCTTTCCCCTTCATCAGTCTTCCGGTGAATACTGGGAAGGTGAGCTGGAGATGCCGGAAACGAAATTCGAATACAAGTATTTCATCTCCAGGGACGGTCATAATGAATGGGAAGTGGGAGCAAACCGCATATTCGATGGTGCTACCGGACGATTTCATTCATTTCTTTTGAGGGATTACTGGAGGTCGAAGTATGATGAAAAAGAAAATCTTTACACTTCACCTTTCATCAATTCTTTTTTCAATAGAAATACAAAGCAGGCAAAATTCAGCCATCAGAAAACCGGCAAGTATGTTCGATTTCAGCTCAGAGCTCCCAGGGTGGGTGTGGATTATCAGGTTGGAATCGTGGGATCATCGAAGACCCTTGGCTCCTGGGATGATTCCAAAGTGATTTTGATGGGTGACGATGCATTTCCGACCTGGAAAGCGGACGTCAGGGTCAATGAGGATGACCTGCCTGTTGAGTATAAGTACGTGATCTACAGTCTTGGAGAAAAGAAAGTTGTCACATGGGAGAATGGGCAGAATCGTTACATTCCGATACAGGACCTCGACGAGCAGCATCAGATGATCAAAACCGATGAGGGTTTTCGGTACCCTGTTGGAAACTGGAAAGCTGCAGGAGTTGCCATACCGGTATTTTCGTTGAGAAGTAAAACGGGGACTGGAGTCGGTGAATTTACCGATATCAAATTACTGGTTGACTGGGCCTCAAAAACCGGAATGCGGTTGGTACAGATCCTTCCTGTGAATGATACGATTGCCACCCACACCTGGGTAGACTCATATCCGTATGCAGCAATTTCCGTTCATGCGCTTCATCCGATCTATGCAAATCTTCAATCCATTGGAAAACTCAGGGACAAAGCTTTCCAAAAGGAAGTGGACAAGGAGAGGAAGCGACTGAATAAACTCAAGGAGGTAGATTATGAGGCGGTAATGAAGCTTAAGAGCAAATTCTTTAAGATCAGCTACGATGAAAATAAGGATGAAGTGCTTTCAAGCAAAGAGTTCAAATCATTTTTCAAGCGAAATAAGTCCTGGCTGAAGTCTTATGCCGCATTTTCGGCACTGAGAGATAAATACGAAACCCCCGACTTTACACAATGGGATGGCTATGCAACGATAGATGCCAGGAAGCTCGACAAAATAACCTCTCCCGGCGGCAGGAATTATGATGATATCGCCATTCACTATTACATTCAGTTTTACCTGGATAAACAGCTGAAAGAGGCTGCAGAATATGCCCGGAAGCACGGAGTGGTTTTAAAAGGTGATATACCCATAGGGATCTATCGGAATTCTGTTGACGCATGGCTTGAGCCAAACCTGTATAATATGGATTGCCAGGCAGGTGCCCCTCCGGATGACTTCTCCATTTCAGGACAGAATTGGGGTTTCCCGACATATAATTGGGAGGCAATGACCGGGGATGGGTTTAAATGGTGGAAAGAGCGTCTTGTACAGATGTCGGAGTACTTTGATGTTTTCAGGATAGATCATATTCTGGGATTCTTCAGGATCTGGGAAATCCCCCGGGAGCACGTAGAAGGAATTATGGGCAGATTTAACCCTGCGTTGCCGATACATCTTGATGAGTTTAGAGAACTTGGGATCTATTTTGACCGGGACAGGTTCTGCAAGCCCTATATAAGGAGGCACATGATCCATGATCTCTTCAATAGTCATGCGGAATCGATTTTTGATAGTTATCTCCAGGAATTTGCACCGGGATGCTACGAATTGCAGGACCATGTCAATACCCAGCGGAAGGTTAAGATCCATTTTGACCGGATGAACTCGGAAAATCCGCAACATGCAGAGTTTAATAACTGGATCAGCATCAATTTGAACCGGCTGCTTGCGGAAGTATTATTCCTGGAAGCGCCTCTGAGCAATGGTGAAGCATTCAATCCAAGGATAGCATTCCATTCAACTTACTCTTTTCAGGAATTGGACGACTACACCAAAGAAGCACTGGATCGACTTTACAATGAGTTCTTTTATCACCGGCACAATGGATTCTGGCGGGAAAGCGCTTTGAAGAAATTGCCCGCGTTGAAAGAAGCAACGGATATGCTCATATGCGGCGAAGACCTGGGAATGGTGCCCGCTTCCGTTCCAGGGGTGATGCGCGAGCTGAATATTCTGAGCCTTGCCATCCAGAGAATGCCTAATGATGACAGGGAATTCTGGCACCCATCGGATACACCGTACGGGAGCGTTACCAGTACCGGCAGTCACGACATGTCCACACTACGCGAGTGGTGGCAGGAAGATACGGATCGAACCCAGCGATTTTACAATACAATACTCGGTGGATGGGGAGAAGCCCCATACTATTGTGAGCCCTGGGTAGCGAAGGATATCATCAATCAACATCTGCACTCCCCCAGCATGTGGGCGATCTTTCCGATTCAGGACTTATTGGCAATGGACGGGACGCTGAGGAGGGAAGTACCGGAGGAAGAGCGGATAAATGTGCCATCCATCCCGCAGCACTACTGGCGATATCGCCTGCATCTGGATATGGAAGATCTCCTGGAGCAGCATGGATTTAACGGCTTCTTACGGGAGCTGGTTGACAGGGGTGGCAGAAAAGCTGACTATTAGCAATACACATCGAATTCAAAAATTCTTCAGGTTTGCTTCAGGTTGATTTCAACAAGTATGATTATTGTTGCAAGATGGAGTTTATAATTAATTGTTAAAAGACTTAAACTACTATGAAAAAGATCACACTATTCACACTGATTGCTACTTTAGGTGGGTTTGTCCATGCGCAGACCACCTGGACGATTGACAAAAGCCATACCGACATTGGGTTTACCGTAACACACATGGTTATTTCGGAAGTGTATGGTGAATTCAAGGAATTCGATGGCACGGTTACCTCCGAAAGTGAAGATTTTAATGGTGCTACGGTCGAGTTTGCGGCCAAAACAGGTTCTATCAATACAGACAACGAACGCAGGGACAATCACTTGAAATCGGACGATTTCTTCAATGCGGAGTCCTTTCCTGAAATTACATTCAATGGGAAGATTGTGAATGAAGATGGTAAATACTACCTGGATGGAGATTTTACCATGCGGGATGTTACTAAAGAAGTCAGGTTTGATGTAAGGTTCAACGGAACGATCCCGGCCAGAAGAGGATTAAAGGCAGGATTTAAAGTTACAGGCGCCGTAAATCGATTTGAATATGGATTGAAATGGGACAGGACTGTGGAAACAGGCGGCCTGGTAGTAGGAGAGGAAGTGATGATCTCATGCAATGTAGAGCTGAACGAGAAAACGGAGGGTTGATCGGTTGGTTCATTTGATTTAAAGGGATTTGGAGGGCATCTGATGAGGATGCCTTTTTTTATATTTAATTCAGATATGAGGACCTTACCTATCACAATTCTTCTGGGATCATTTCTATCCCTTTCAGGGCAGGTGGATCCAAAAGAAGTGGAGATCATCAGGGATGAGTGGGGTGTCCCGCACATTTATGCACCAACGGATGCGGGCGTGGCATATGGTCTGGCCTGGGCTAATGCTGAGGATGATTTTCGAACCATTCAGTTGATGATGCTGGCATCAAAAGGGATGTTAGGCGTACATCTGGGTAAAAGTGGTGCTCAGGTGGACTACGTCACCGGTTTGCTTGGATGCAAAGAGGTGGTGAACGGGCACTTTGAAGAACTTTCTCCTGATTTCATCAATGTACTGAATGGATACACGGAGGGCATAAATGCGTATGCCAAGAGGAATTCAAAGGATATTTTGGTGAAGAACTTATTCCCGGTCAGTGCCAGGGAGTTGCTCCGGGGCTATGTACTCCAGTTGTCAGTGATGGCCGGTGCAGGTAATACTATCAGGGCTTTAGTAGATAGTGAGACGGAGCCCATATTTGAGACGAGGGGGTCAAATGCCTTTGCAATCAGCAGAGAAAAGACAACAGACGAATACGTTTATTTGGCCGTCAATTCCCATCAGCCGCTGGAAGGGATCGGGTCCTGGTATGAGGCTCACCTCGTAAGTGACGAAGGCTGGAATATACTGGGTGGATTACTTCCCGGCGGCGTCACAATTTTCCATGGAACCAACGAAAATCTGGGTTGGGCACATACAGTCAATTACCCTGACAAAATAGATGTATTTCAATTGGATACAGATCCTGACAATGACAATCGCTATGCTGTAGATGGAAGGTGGTATGAATTGGAGGAAAGAAGACTGAAGATCAAAGTCAGACTTTTCCCGGGTCTGAGGATCGGGGTCAGACGAAAAGTTTACTCATCCATTTACGGTCCTGCTATTAAGAATGACGATGGTGTGTTTTCATTTAAGCTTAGTGTATTGGATGATATCCGGGCACCGGATCAGTGGTACCGGATGAACAAGGCTCGGAACTGGGATCAGTTTCAGACTGCCATGAAGATGGTCGCTATCCCGGGTTTCAATACCATCTATGCCGATAAAGCGGGAAATATATTTTACGTTGGCAATGGGAAAATACCTCACCGTAACCCGCGATACAATTGGCAGAATACACTGCCTGGCGATACATCTGCAACCCTGAACGGGTCCTATCACCCATTTGAGGATCTGCCTCAATACCTGAATCCGTCCTCGGGATTTGTATTTAACACTAACCATTCCGCTTACACCTCGACCGGTTTCGCTGATTATCTTGATCCCGGGGATTTTGACACCACGATGGGGTATCAGCTATGGGAAAATAACAGAAGTGTCAGGTTCAAAGAGCTGATCGGGCGATATGACAAACTGGACTGGGAGGATTTCCTGGTGATCAAGTACGATTCCCGTATGCCGGATTCTATCGTATCATTGATTGATATCAACGCCATATTTACTATAGATCCGTCAAAGGTCAGGAGCGGCCGCCGCGTGCTGGAGATCATTCAGGGCTGGAACAAAGAAGCGGGAAAAGACGATATAGGACCTGCCCAGGTGATCATCTTTTATAAGCATCTGGCAAAAAAAATGGAAATACCACTTGAAAAAACCCTGGAACCCTATTCGGAAGCGATCAGGGTAAAACCTGAAGAAATGCTGGAGTCGCTGGCGTACACGGAGGATCACTTTCTGAAATACTTTGGTAGAGTAGATGTCAAACTGGGAGAGTACCAGCTACTGGTGAGAGGGGACAGGGAAGAACCTGTCGACGGAATGTTCGATGTGATCACGGCCATGCATTCCACACCCTATAAGAAGGGAAGGGCAAAAGCCTATGCCGGGGAGTCATACATCATGATGATCAGGTATCCTGAGGAAGGGCTGCCGGTTATTGAGACCGTTCATGTCTTTGGCGCTTCAGCCAGGCCCGGGAGTCCTCATTACGATGATCAGATGGACCTGTTTCTCAGGAAAGAAAGAAAGCTAATGACCCTGGATATCGATGAGGTAAGGAAAAACGCCAAAAGGATATATCATCCGGAGTAGTCTTTAGCCAACTAACACCATGGATGACTTCTATTCGCAAGTGAAACTTTGTCACTTATGAAGAGTTAAAAATCAATTGATCCTGGATAGCCGATTGTACATTTGGCACTTGAATAATTGTGAAGGGAAATGGTGCCGACCATTATAGCAAATACTATAATCTTCGGATTTGCGATCTTATTGTCATTTCTGATTGATTTTAAAAGATCCATTAAGTACTGGTACCTGTTAGTGTTGTTTTTCGCAATCGGACTAGTTGACAATTTGTTCCATGCGTTAACAATGACTTATCCGGACATTCAGTTGATAAATACATACGTATGGAACAATAATTTGATTTTTAACTGGAGCGCCAAATTGTACAGTGTTGTTTTCGTGTTGCTCTTGTTGATTCCATTAAAGCGAATTATTATGCCTGACGAAATCGGCTTGAAAATTCGACAAAACAAAGACTCCCGGAAATTTTCCATGTTATTTATTCTGTTCTTTTTTTTGACTGCATCAACGCTTGGAATTTCAAGCGGGAAAACCCCATTTGATGCAAACACTTTGCTGTATACCGCTATCATTCCCGGGGTAAGCGAAGAGTTAATATATCGGGGCTTATTACTCGGGCTATTGAATAAAATTTTTGAAATCAGGTTTAGATTCCTGGGCACAAGTTTTGGGTGGGGAGCAATACTGACGTCCATGGTTTTTGGGTTGATGCATGGATTTCGACTTGGGAATGAATATCAATTACATTTTGATTTTATTACTATTATGCTTACCGGTTCATATGGCTTCTTGTTTGCCTTACTCAGGGAAAGAAGCGGTAGTCTGGTATTTCCTGTAATTGGTCACAGTGCGGCAGATTTCTTTAATTTTTTCTTCAGGATGATTTAATTAGAAACAAACTATTCCGATGTCATGGAAAACATTATGAAGAAGGATAACTACAGGCACTTTTTAAAACTGGCAGCCATATGCTCCTTTCTTGGAGCGTTGACCACAGCCTTGCTGATCTTTCTCCCGAATCCGGCCGCAGATGATTTTGAATCACGGACCCTGTTGATCAACAATGATCTTTATCTGACCAAGCTCTGGATCCTGTTCATTCATCCCCAGGTAAATATGCTGGCCAGCCTCGGAATAGCATACCTGCTATTGAGAAAATATCCCTTGCAGATCATAGCCGGCACCCTCTTTTTGCTGGTCTGGGCATTTACCGAAATGTCTCAGCAGGCATTACTTATTGATGCCCTGAATCAAATCTGGAGACCGGGATACATCGATGCGGAAAGCGAAGTGTCCAAAAATATGTTTATGACTTTGATCGAGGCTGCCGGCGGGATATCGGATAGCAAATACTTTTTGGTCATCTATGGCTTTGGTATAGGATCTTTCCTTTATGGATTGGCGTTTATCCGTCAAAATGGATGGGAAAGATGGATTGGAGCGGCCCTGCTGTTCATCGGTTTGTTAAGCCTGTCCTCGTTTGCGCGATATTATTTGGGAATGAGCTTTCTCAATACTCCTGTGAACTGGTCTTACACGTGGATATATCCTTATTTGCAGCCCCTGGTGAGGGTGGCAATAGGTATCTGGATCTGGAGGCAACCGGATTAAGGCAACTTAATTGTGTTACAATTCCCGGTGCAGGCGGGTCTTCCGACCTGATGGCGATACAGCGGGTCTTCCGCTTGCACAGGTGTTTTGGTCCGGGAAATTTCTTTCCTGGAGTTTTTCACGTGGATTATTGCGGGAAATTTCTTGCCCGGAGTTTTTCACATGGATTATTGCGGGAAATTTCTTGCCCGGAGTTTTTCACGTGAATTATTGCAGGAAATTTCTTGCCCGGAGTTTTTCACGTGGATTATTACAGGAAATTTCTTGCCCGGAGTTTTTCACGTGGATTATTGCAGGAAATTTCTTGCCCGGAGTTTTTCACGTGAATTATTACGGGAAATTTCTTTCCTGGAGTTTTACGCATGTTTTGGTCCGGGAAATTTCTTTCCCAGGGTTTTTCGTGTGAATTATTTTCGGTGCTGTCGGGTCTCAGATGTTTTGGTCTCAGCGAGACGCAAAGACCAGCAGGGGTCTGACAACCGGCCGCTTTGCCGGGAGAACCGTAAATCACTCCAGCTTCGACTTCGCATGGGCCATCCCGAATTCGATCCATTTTTCCAGGTCTTTCTCACGCTCAAACCCTTTTGGCTCCACAAACACGAACTCCTTCATCGGTTTTTTGGTGAAATCCATTTCCCTGACGAAAGTGTTTGACGCCAGCTCGTTTTCGAAATCGGGCGACAGGATCCGGACCGCAAGATCGTCTTTAACTATTCCAACCGTCATTTTTCCCTTATACAGGAAACTTAATCCGCCGAACATCTTCTTTTCTTCGACGGATATCCCCATCTCAAGGACCTTTTCCCTTATCCGGTCCGCGGTAGATTCATTATAGGCCATGATTAAAAATACTATTTCTCACCCACTTCGCAATGACCCGGCCGGATTGATTCTCAAAGAATTCCAAACTTGGCGGAGGAGGATAAGCAAAGAGAGAATGAAGGCGACCTGGCGGCAGTCCAGGTATTCACGAGGCTGATCTTAACCTGGTCTTTCATGGGATGCCTGGTCCTGTGAAACCTGTGCTTACTGGTCGATCAACAATAAACCCCGGTGAATTTCATGTATTGACATGACCGGGGTCCAGGTTTAAGAGGTAACTTTTCAGAATCAGATCAAAACCCTCATTTTTACAGTTATATAAGAACTACTTTTCAGTTTCGCGCTTGACGTAGAAATAGTACACAAGGAACCCTAACGCCAGGAAGAAGGCAAAAATCCCCCACGGCATACTTGTTTCGTAATCATAATTGTAGGGTAGGAAATTGATGACTATTAAGCCGAAAGAACCAAAGAGGATAATCAAACCCCACTTTAATGCGCCGTACTTTCCTCCCTCACTTACATGCTGTTTTAAAAGCTGTACAGCATTTTCATCTGTTGCTCCTTTATCGACCATTCTTTTTCTTAACCAGTAATCTGTCAGGATCTTGATAAAAAGAACAATACTTCCGAAAACGGAAATCATAGCTACGACTGGTACAATTATATCTTCCATGTTTTGAATATTATGTTTGCCCTATTTGACAGACGTGATCCGGTGAAATGTTGCACTTTCGATTATTTTTTTCTTTTTGAAATAAAATGCTGACCTTGGGCAACATATTCCGTAACCGCATTGTCCTATGGATAAAATGGAGGACAAAATACTTGTTGAAAGAGTATTAAAAGGTGAAAGAGATGCATTTAGAGAATTGATAAGGCGTTATCAGCGATTGGTGGAACACATGGTTGCACGACTCATTGACGACGACAGGGACAGGGAGGAAGTTGCGCAGGACATATTTGTGAAGGTATACCAGAAGCTTGCCGACTTCAATTTCGAGTCGAAACTTTCGACCTGGATCGCAACCATTGCCTATCGTCATTCCATAAATGCATTGAAGAAAAGCCAAAGGTTCAAAAACGAGGACGATATTGACAAGATAAAGTTTGAGGGAAGTGCCGTGGAAAATACCTATGAAAAAGAAGATTACGCGAAATTTATTAATAAATGGATAGCCCTGTTACCGGTAAGGTACCGAACGATCCTGACGCTTTATCACCTGGAGGAGATGAGTTACCCGGAAATCATGGAAGTGATGGAGATGCCGGAAGGAACGGTAAAGAACTATTTGTTCAGGGCAAGAAGAAAATTAAAAGAACTGTTAGAGCCTCAACTTAATAAAGAAATTGTGTTGTAGTCATGGTAAGAGAAAATGAAATATATCAACACTTTTCACAGGAAGGATTAAAAGATCCCAGGCATAAGGAGACGTACGAATTTATCTTCAGGGAATTGGAGAAATCCCCGGATTTCAGGCTTTCCGAAGATTTCATTGGGAATGTCATAAGCAGGCTTGAGAAGCTGGAGCGGGTTAAGCGGCGCAATTTTTACACCCTGATGTTCGGAGGGGTTTTTGCCTTGATCACGGGATTTGTTGCGATCATGGTGTATAGCTTTGGTTTTGAATCAATGGCAAGATTTCAGAACATCACAATGTGGGGAGTAATTATCGGGGTGATGGTGGCAATTATCCAGTTCCTGGATCAAAGTCTGATAAAGAAAAGGACCCTGGCCCACATTTAGACTATCGCCCACTCAAGGATGTAGCTGGCAGTACTTTTCTCGTCTTTTAGTCTCATGCTGGTTGTGTAATTGCCCTTGTGATCATCAACCTTCATGGTAAAAGTACCCAGGTGATCATTGCGACTCATGTAATCAAAATCCCACAACTCGATATCCATTTCTCCTTCTTCATGTTCGAAATCAATGTCAACCGGCGTTCTTTCCCCGGAATCAATTGACTTATAAGCCGATCCTGATGGCCAGATCTTCTTCCCTTTCAGCTTGAGGTAGACTTCATCCTTGTCGATTTCGTCGTTTAGGATGCACATAATGGTTTTTAATTTGATTCTGGACATTATATTATTTTTTGCACTGTTCCAATTGTTCCTGTAGATCTTCTGCTATTTGTCTTTGTCGTTCTGCTTCAGCCTGCGCTGCCCTTGCAAGTCTGGCCTGTTCCACTGCTGCCTCTCTTTGTATTTCTGCTTCCTTAGCATTTTCCTGGGCTATAATGGCGTTCTCCGCTGCCTCATTGGCTTTGAGCTGTGCAAACACGAAGAAAAACACTAAAACCAGCAGTGAAATTATATTAGTGATGATCAGAACTTTTTTCATCGGCAATAGCATTTAATTGCATTTTTCAAGCAGTTCCCGCAATTTTTCGGCATTGGATCTTTCCTCTTTCAGGGCGTCCTCCACCTCCTGCTGAAAAGCCCGGGCTATGCCTGCCTGCTCGACCGCTGCTCTTCTTTGTATTTCTGCTTCTTTAGCATTTTCCCGGGCTATAATAGCGTTCTCCGCTGCCTGATTGGCTTTCAATTGCGCATAAACCGTCATAAATACCAGGAGGAGGAATGTGATGATGTTGGTAACTATTAGCGCTTTTTTCATGGTCATATTTTTACGAAATACAATATAACGAATTCATCTTTCTAATCGTTTTTTGAATTGTTTTCTTTTGATCATCACGGCTTTAGCCGAATAAATTATAAGAAGGATCAAAGCGAAGAAGATGGCTGTTACCGATGTGAACAAAAGAAGTTCGGAAAAGGAATTTCTATCATATAATCCTGAGAATAAACCGGACAGGACCAACGTGCAGCAGCTTACATAAAACCCGGTAAGGCTGATATTCAGCCTGCTCAGTTGCCCTATTTTCTTGAGGATAATGTCATGATTGAAACTTACGTCATCAGCAACTAATCCTCCGATCTCCTGGCTGAGTGAAGTTGACAGATGGGTTGTCGACATGATCAGAAGCCCCACGCCGGGCAAAATTGTAATTGGGAAATACCACTCGTCCATTTGGCTTATTTTTGATAAAATAATAAAAAACCGCCCAAAAGAGGGCGGTTCTGACTGTGGTAAACTACTAAAATGGTTGAAACAACCTAACCTAATCCAATTAATAAAGGGTTTTTCTTACTTTCGCTAAATTATTTTTGGGTCTTTTATAATTTCATGACAATCGTCAATATTTAAATTAACATTTATCATCAGGTAGCAAGCGCATAAAATCACATGAAAAGCATCGCAGTTGGTGTCGATATAGGAGGGACACTCACAAAAGTTGGTCTGGTTGACAGAGCAGGAGATTTATATGGTAACCTGGATTTCCGGACTACGGATTTTCCAAAATTTGATGACTATCTGGATGAGCTCCAAAACAAGATCGAGTTCTTAAAAGGACAGTTACGATCAAATTTCTCGATTGTAGGAATCGGGATTGGCGCTCCGAATGCGAATTATTACCGGGGTACCATCGAACATGCCGCGAACCTCAAATGGAAGAACATCGTACCGTTTGTTGAAAAATTCAGGAAACGATTCGATCTGCCGATTTATATTACCAACGATGCCAACGCCGCTGCCATCGGAGAGAACATTTATGGTAACGCTCATGACATGAAGGATTTTATGGTGATCACTTTGGGGACCGGGTTGGGTAGCGGGATCGTCAGCAACGGGAAATTGATATACGGATATGATGCTCAGGCCGGAGAGCTGGGACACGTCCTGATCAAAGAGGGTGGCCGCCAATGCGGAACGGGCCGGAGGGGTTGTCTTGAGGCGTATGTCTCTTCGACAGGAATCAAGAGAACTGTTTTTTACCTGTTGTCGGATTCCATGGCTGATAGTGAGTTAAGAAATTACTCCTTCCGCGATCTGCACGGTGAGATCATAACGAAAGCTGCCGAAAACGGAGATGTGATCGCACAGGAAGCTTTTCGCATGACAGGTGAAATTTTGGGAAAGTGGCTTGCCAATTTTGTAGCCTTTTCACATCCTGAGGCTGTCTTCCTGCTAGGGGGACTTGCCAAATCTGGGAAATGGATCTTCGAACCGACAGAAAAATATCTGGACCAATATTTGCTACCTTATTATAAAAACAAGGTTAAGCTGCTGCCTTCCGGTATGATGGATAAAAATGCGGCAATCCTGGGCGGTGCGGCATTGGTTTGGGATCATATGTAGGGAATTCTTTTTGGCACATCCCGGTTAAAATGTTGAGAACCTATTGGGAATTTTTGAGTTATATTTAAAAGTTATTGTTGATATATTGAGTTGGGTATTTGACCTAAAGTGGAAATGAGAAGAAAGATACAGCTGGTCGGATTATTGATATTACTGGCTTTTGGGTTGAGGCCTGTGGCCTTTTCCCAAACTGAAGAGTTAAAATCTCTGAGCCCCAAAGAGGAACATCCCCAGGCACTTTTTGTCACGCTGACATTGCTTGAACAGTACCACTTCAGAAGGTTATCCCTTTCTGACTCCATGTCTTCGGTCATTTTTGATAATTATATAGGTGCACTGGATCCAACAAAATCATATTTCTTAAAGTCAGATGTCGCATACTTTGAGAAGTACAGGGACCAGTTGGACAATGACTTGAGAAACAGCAACCTGGACGTTGCATATCAGATCTTCTCTATTTACAGGGAAAGGGCATTAGAAAGATACAGAAAGATTAGCCGCTTGCTTATCAAGGAATTTGACTTTTCCAGGGACGAGTACTACGATACCGATTTTGAAAAGGTGGAGTGGGCTACTTCGAGAGAGGAGTTAGATGAAAGGTGGAGAGTTATCTTAAAAAACCAATCAATTGCGTACAAACTGTCGGGAAAGGAATGGCATGAGATCACGAAGTCATTGAAAAACAGATATAACAGGAGCAGGAAACTGGTATATCAATACAATAGCGAGGACGTTTTCGAAACCTATCTGAATTCGGTTACACAGGCATTTGACCCTCATACAAATTACTTTTCTCCCATAAGCTCTGAAAATTTCCAGATGGCGATGAGTCTGTCATTGGAGGGAATCGGTGCGCGATTGTCCCAAAGACTGGATTATACCGTGGTTGCCGAAATTGTCCCCGGTGGGCCTGCATTCAAGAGTAAACAACTCCATAAGGATGATAAGATCATCGGGGTCGCCCAGGGAGATGACGGTGAATTCATCGATGTGATCGGATGGCGGCTGGATGATGTAGTACAAAAGATCAGGGGGCCGAAAGGCTCGGTGGTGAGGCTACAGATACTCAAAAAGGGAGATGTAAATGCTTTACCCGACACGCTGCGTTTGGTCAGGGAAAAAATAAAGCTTGAAGATGAAGCTGCCCAGGCAGAGCTTATTCCTATAACACAGGGCAATGAAACCTTCAATTTAGGAATAATTACGATCCCCAGTTTCTATATCAATTTTGAGGATAAAAACAATGGTGTGCAGGATTATAAGAGCACAACCAGGGATGTAAGGAAATTGATCACAAATCTCAAGGACAGGGGAATGGATGGATTATTGATTGACCTGAGGTACAATGGTGGAGGTTCCTTGACCGAAGCTATTGAACTTACAGGTCTGTTTATTCCAAGTGGCCCTGTTGTTCAGGTAAAAAATATTGATCGATCGGTTGAAGCTCATTACGACAGAGATAGTCAGATATTTTATGATGGTCCACTGGCAGTCCTGACAAACAGGTACAGTGCTTCGGCGTCAGAGATTTTTTCCGGTGCTATTCAGGATTACAAACGAGGCGTTATTTTAGGTGAAAACAGTTTCGGAAAAGGCACAGTCCAGAATTTGATTGATTTGGATCGCTATGTGATGGGACGAACAATGGATCTTTTATCTAAACCGCAAAAATCGGAAAGAGAGGCAACATCACTATTGAATACTTACAATGGTATTAAATCCGGAAAAATACGTGTTGGTCAGCTTAAAATGACCTTGGCCAAGTTCTACAGGGCCACCGGCAGCAGTACCCAGAAACAGGGCGTGCAGCCTGATATTTCCTTTCCTTCACCCTTTGATCCGGATACCTTTGGAGAAAGTGGAAGGGAAAATGCTTTGCCATGGGATGAAATTTCTTCCGCGCCCTTTAACCCGACAAACGAGATTTCCGAAGAATTGCTCGATAACCTTTACGCGCTTTATCTCGATGACATAACGAATGACAAGGTGATGCAACAGTTGGTGAAGGAGGTGGAAGAAACCAGGACCGATATCCTGGATACGAGGATTTCCCTTAATCTGGATGTTCGCAGATCCGAATCGGAGGATACCGATGACATGTCTACTACCATTTCGCAGAGTGAGGTTTTAACATCGGATGAGCACAGGGAAAAACTCTCAGAAGATGCGTATCTGCGGGAAAGCCTCAAGTTGCTGGCCAAAATGGTCAAGAGCAAAGTGGGTTAACTGTTGTGGTTACAAGTAACCCGCAACTAGCAACCCGCAACCCACAACCCGCAACCCACAACCCGCAACCCCAAAACATTCCATCTCTGCAAAAAACTCTTCTGGGATCAGAATTTTAAGCAACCTTTCGCTTACTAATCTGTCTTATTAAAATAAACAGGTATCAATTATGCGTATTCTCACAATATTACTTATCATAGTTTTTTCAGTGTCGGGTGTTAATGCTCAAAGGATACTGGCTTCGAACGAATTTGAAGCAGAGGAGGTCAATTCCGTAAGCATCAAAGGGAGATTTTGTGATGTGATCATCAAGGGGGGCGACAAGGTTTATTTCAAGGGGATCATTGAAGGAAGCGGAGATGAAGACGACTATGAAATCATCTCCGATCTGCGGGGAAATGACCTGTACATAACAGTTGAAAAAAACAATCGCTCCTGGGACAGGGTGACCCGGTCCGAACTTAGATTGACCGTTCCGGAAAACATTTTTATCCGGGTGGATAATTCATCGGGAGATGTGTTTGCCTCCGATCTGGTGGCGCAGGATTACGAATTTGAAGCATCGAGTGGTGACATAGAACTTTCGAATATTGCCGCAAGACTAAGTGTTGAAACTTCATCCGGCGATATAGAGGTGGAGGACATAAATGGAGAGATCTACGCAGAATCGACAAGTGGAGATCAGCAATTTGAGGAAATAACCGGAAATATTGAAACCAGGTCGACTTCAGGGGATATCGAGATAAACAACTATAGGGGAGATATTTATGCCAAGGCTTCTTCAGGTGACATTGATGTAGACAGGGGCATGGGTGCTCTCAATCTGAAGACGACATCAGGTGACATTGGCGGGTATGGAGTCGAGCTAACTGATGACTCCGAATTCCGTGCGAGTTCCGGGAGTATTGTATTCGAGCTGTCAAATGACCCTGACGATTTAAGTTTTGATCTGCAGACATCATCAGGTAATTTAAGGGCAGGAGGGAGAAGTGGTGACAAAAGCCTGTATATCAAAAGAGGCGGCTATTGGATCAGGGCGGTTACGTCAAGTGGAAACGTTCGTTTTAGTAACTAATATTCTCTGAAAATTATCTTCGGCTTTGTTTTATTGTCTGTAAGTTCGCCTGAAATTTACGGTTTCAGATAATTCAGCTCACATCAGAACCACATGAAAAAAACACTCATCATTCCCGTGCTATTTGCCATTTCGGGGATAGCTTTCGGACAGCATAATGCCGGTGATAAAAATCTAAACATAGGGGTGGGACTCGGATCTAATATTACGACGGGTTCCATCGTAGTTCCTCCATTTGGAGCCAGTCTTGAATTCGGGGTTACCGATGAGATCAGCATTGGAGCAGGTTTCCGGTACACGGCCTCTCACCAGGATATTGGTGTCGGCACATGGAAGTACTCGTACATGGTTCTGGGTCTCCGGGGATCATATCACTTCGATATATTTGGTGATGACAACATAGACACCTATGTCGGGGTGCTGGCGGGATACAATGTTGCCTCTGCAAAATTTGACGGATCCACAAGTTTACCAAAACCATCAGCGGGCGGGATAGCGTATTCGCTGTTTCTTGGCGGAAGGGTAGCCTTGGTTAATAATATTGGTGTTTTTGCTGAGATCGGCTATGGCATTTCTAACGTAAATGCCGGGATCAATCTGAAATTCTAAATTAACGTACGTTCGAGGTCAGAATAAATAACCAACCAACCAAAACCGTCTGTGCGAATGAATCTCCAATTTACGGGACTGGCCGTCGGCGACTCATTCACAATTTTTCCTGGCACAAATCCTCTGTAAAAATTGTTCAGAGAAGCGGTAGAAGTGGTTTTTGTTGATTTTTAACATCCAACCCAGGTTAAATCAAAAATTGTCAACAGCCTTGTAGGCATCAATTACAGCTATTTCTCCGTCTTTTCCTGATTTGGAATTGCCATGTTCCATGCCTACTATTCCACCAAATCCTTTGCCATGAATATGCCTGAAAACATTTAGATAATTGATCTCTCCTGTTGTCGGCTCTTTTCTTCCCGGATTGTCACCGACCTGAAAATATCCGATCTCATCCCATGCTTTGTCGATATTCGGAATGATATTTCCTTCGGTAATTTGCTGGTGATAGATATCAAAAAGGATTTTGCACGAAGGACTATCGACGGCCCGGCATATTTCAAAAGCCTGGGGGATCTTCGTCAGAAATTGTCCTGCATGATTAGCCCACCAGTTTAACGGTTCCAGGACCATTACCAAACCGTGTGGCTCAAGGATGTCGCAGGCCTTTCTTAGTGATTCCACGACATTAGCAGTCTGATAGCCCATTTCCAGTTTGAGATCGACATGTCCGGGAACAACAGTCATCCATTTGGCATTTACCCTTTTAGCCACTTCTACAGATTCTTTTATTCCGCTGAGGAATTCTTTTCGAAATTCCGGATCACCGCTGGCCAGGTTTGGCTTGTCCCAATAGATCTTGTGTGCCACAAAAACACCCATGTCCATTCCCAGTGCTGACATTTTGTTTGCAATACGCTCCTGATCCTTGAGGGACCTGCTTTTCATGCCATTATCTTCCAATGCACGAAAACCCTGGTCAAACATAAATTGCAGTTGATCTTCGAAATCATCCCCGGTATTGTTTTTAAACATGCCGAAATGGGGCGCATACTTCAAATTAAAAGCACGCTGCTGAGGTTGCCTTGAGGATGCCCAGGAAAAGCTGCCAGCCAGGGGTAAGGAAGCCAGCAGCGCACCATTTTGGAAAAATTTCCTTCTTTTCATTTCTATGCATATTTTGTAACGCCGGGAACGGGTACCGGATAATTTCCATCCTCATCAGGTAATACCGGAGCAGTGTCATTAAAGGATTTGAGTTCAGGTACAAGACTCAGGTCACTTGCCATGGCTTCGTCCCAGCTGATCACCTGGCCGGAATATGTAGCCATCCGGCCTAAAATAGCGGTCATTGTACTGTTTGCACCGATTTCCGTATCGTTCAACAAATATTCGCCGGCCTTTACAGCAGCAAATAATTCGTTATGTTCCTGCTGATAAGGATTAGTGTCTCCTTCTCCCTCGTGTTCGTAAATGATCGATCCTTTTGAGGATTTCACCAACCCCAGGTTTCCGGCATGCACACGGATACTTCCTTTGGTTCCCTGGAATACCTCCTCCACACGATTCATACATCCTTTTTGATGACGGCATTGACTTGAAATGATCTCGCCATTGGGGTATTCAAATTCCACAAAGTGATGATCAAATATGTGACCATGATCCCTTCCTTTTCGCACTTCACGTCCTCCCATGCCCTGGGCGCTGGTAGGGGTGGCCCCTATAAACCAATTGGCTACGTCAATGTTGTGAATGTGCTGCTCCAGGATGTGATCTCCACAGATCCAGTTAAAGTAATACCAGTTGCGCATCTGATACTCGAGCTCAGTTTGCTGATACTGCCTTGGACGTACCCAGACACCCGCACTATTCCAATACACCTGTCCCGACAAGATTTCCCCTATCTTTCCTTTTTGCAGGACCTTCTCAACCTCCCTGTAGTTTCGCTGATAGTGCCGCTGAAGTCCCACGACCACATTTAGTTTCTTACTTGCTGCTAATTTGCCAGCTTCCAGAACCTTTTTCACACCTACAACATCTGTGGCTACCGGCTTCTCCATAAACACATGCTTCCCCTGGTTTATGGCATATTCAAAATGAGCGGGTCTGAAACCCGGGGGAGTAGCCAGGATGACAACATCCGCCATGTCAATGGCATCTTTATAAGCTTCAAACCCTACGAACCTGGATTCTTCGGTCACCATCATCTGGTTGCCCTCGCCGTATTTTGCAGACAAGCCTTTGAAGCTTTTTTCCACCTGATCCTCAAAGACGTCAGCCAAAGCCACAAGCCTGACGCCCGGATCTGCCTCTATGGCCTGGGCAGCGGCCCCCGTTCCACGACCTCCGCATCCGACTACCGCTACTTTTATTTCCTCCTGCGCCGCTCCATAAGCTCCCACGGAGACCGGAAGCGAGCTGAGTACAAATCCCGTCCCGACTGCAGTGGCGGAATTTTTAACAAACTTTCTTCTTGATTGATTTTGGTTCAGAATTTCTTTCATGATGTCATTTATTAATATTCAGGTATGGGCTTCACCCAGTACTAAAAAGAGGATTTAAAAAAGTCAATGGTGATTGTTTTGGTGATAAAATTAAGTCAAAAGAAACTTAAAATTCTCATTTGACCATGGTTCTGATTTCATCGTAAAACCCTCCGACGCTTTTACTGAGAATGGCAATATCTTTTTCCCAACTTCCTTCACCATGAACTTCATCATACTGATCGGCGAAATCGAATTCAAGTCCCCTCCGTTTTTCCATATCCGACCACTTCTCAAACGGGTATATCAGCATGATGTCTTCGCGATCTTTCGTTTGAAAATCTGTAGTATAAACCCTCCGTGCATAGTCATGATCTTTGGCAACCATTACTTCTTTGATCTTTCCAATGACCTGTAAGGCAGATTGCCTGTCGGTTACGCCATAAAATATACGTGCGAGTTGGTTGTCGGCAATAATTTCGTTTTCAGGATTATAGGTGAGGTCTTCAATCCTTCTGGACAATCGCACATCCGAGATGTTCCGGCAAAAAGCCGACACATTCTGTTCCCAGTCCATATTGTGCTCGTCAGACTGTTTCTCTTCGAATTTACTATACCTCATCGGACCCTGCCCCCACATGTACGTTCCGGCCCTGGGTCCAGTCACGACATCCCATAAATATGCTTTGCTTTCTCCTTCTTTGTGATATCTCTGGTTGTGATAGCGTGCCCCCTTGGCTACCTTGACCCTATTGCCAGGCTCCGGATCCAGATATAAGTGGTAAAACAGTATATATTCATCATTCTGTCCATTGGTCAGGAGCGTGGTTCCTGACAGCAAAATGAAGAGCATAAAATGGAGTTTTCTCATTGGAAAGATATTGGTGTGGAGAAAAGGTAAGGATAATCCATCATTTATTCAATATCATCACGCTTCATAAAGCTCATCATGTAGCTCTTCAATAGTGAAGTATCAGGATCATTATGAAGACTCGCCCTTGCCACTTCAATTTTCTCTATTCCAATTTTCTCAATCCTGGATTCGAATACATCCCTGTTGTATTCCTTAGTAAACTCCGGATGACCCTGGATGCCCAGGAAGTGCTTGTCTACGCTAAACATCCCGACCGGACAGTGAGATGATCCTGATAAAACGATGGAATTTTCAGGTAATTTCACAACCTGGTCCTGGCATAGCATGAGTGTTTTGTAATTTGACACCGGCGGATCCATCCATTTTTCTTTTTGAAGAATCCGGAAATCATGAATTCCAATTAAAAACCCATTACGGGACCTCTCCACTTTTCCCCCCAATGCTTCGGCAATCAGTTGATGGCCAAAACAGATCCCTATTGTTTTTTTCCCTTTGTCAAAAGCCATGGACGTGAACTCTTTTAGCATCGAGATCCACCCGAAACTGTCATAGACTGAATATTTTGAGCCGGTAATAACGTATGCGTCATAATCATCCGGATCGGGAAAGTTGTGGTCAATTACGTAAAATGGATCGAGGGGAATATCCAGGATAGAATTAAACATATGAATGTAATTCCCATGCACGGCAGTAAGCTTTTCGGGCAGGTGATCGCAGACTAATAGCGCCGTCTTCATTTGAGTTTTAAATGGAAGGATTTGGGACGGGTCAGGTAATCATAACCCAGTGCCGATAAGGTGCAGCCCTTACCCGAATTCTTGATGCCGGTCCACGCCAGTTCCGGATCCAGGTAGTCACATCTGTTCATGAACCAGGTCCCGGTTTCGACCTGGTCACCAATTTTCAGGGCTCTTTCCGGATCGGTTGTCCAGATGCTTGCGGTAAGGCCGTACCTGCTGTCATTCATAAGGCTGATGGCCTCTTTGTCATCACTGACCGGCATAATTCCAACTACCGGACCGAATGTTTCCTCTGTCATTACCTCCATTTCATGGTTTACATCCACCAGAACCTGCGGAGCCAGATAGGGGAGATCCATCTCAGGGAAGTCGTTAGAATGGATAAGCTTGCCGGCGCCTTTTTGCACTGCCGATTCAATATGACTGACCACCTTTTGGGCATTGCTGATCCTTACCAGGGGACCAAGTGTTGTTGAAGGGTCAGTAGGATCTCCAAGAATATATTTTTTGGTAAGGTTTACAAAACCTTCCGCGAAATTGTCATAAAGGGCACGGTGAACGTAGATCCTTTCGATCCCGCAGCAGGATTGACCCGAATTAAAGTAGGATCCGTCGACAAGATTTTCAATCGCTTCCTCCAGATCCGCATCTTCTGAAACATAGGCAGGGTCCTTACCACCCAATTCAAGACCTGTCGATATGAACCGGTCACCGATGGCTTTTTGTATTGCCTTCCCACCCTCCACCGAGCCGGTGAAGGCCGCAAACGCGATCCGCTCATCACTGATGACAGAAGCCACCTGCGCATGGTCCAGGTGCAGATACTGGAAGACCCCTTCGGGCAATTCCGCAGCATTAAATGCTTCGAGGTATCTTTCCGCACACAATGCCGTTTGTTCTGCATGTTTCAGGATTACAGTATTTCCGGCCATCAAAGCCGGGATAACTGCGTTGACGGAAGTGAGGTAAGGGTAGTTCCACGGTGCCAGCACCAATACCACTCCAACAGGTTCTTTTCTGATGAAACGCCTGAAACCCGGTTTATGGGAAACATTTTTATCCGAAAGAGCTTCCCCGGCAATTTTAATCATGAAGTTTGCTCTTTCCCTGAATCCATTCCTGATCTCCAGAGGGGTATATCGTATAGGTCGACCCATGAGCATTGTAAGTTCATTGGAAAGTTCATGGGTATTTTCTACCAGGTGATCAACAGCCTTTTTGCAGATATCGGCTCTACTCGAAATCGATGTTTTTTTCCACGCTCCGAATGCGTGGGCGGATTTGGCCAATACCTGGTTTATGGTTCTTTGATCCGCATATTTGCGATCAAAGATCACTTCCCCATTGACCGGGCTGATAACTTCAAAACTATCATTCATCATTCGGGTGTAACATAAGCCGCTGTGATCCCACCGTCTACCAGAAACTCCGTCCCGGTAACATAGGAAGAATCATCGGACGCCAGGAAGAGGGCGGCTTTAGCCATTTCCTCCGCTTCACCGAATCTTCCCATCGGGATATGGACAAGTCGTTTTTGTTTCTTTTCTTCCGTATTCAGAAATTTCATGAGTAACTCCGTGCGCAGCGGACCGGGACACAATGCATTAACTCTTATGCCCTCTCTTGCGTGCAAGACCGCCAGTTCCCTGGTTAATGACAGAACAGCTCCCTTGCTGGCAGTATAGGCGATCTGTGGCGTGGCAGCACCGAGAAGAGAAACGAAGGAAGCAGTATTGATGATGGAGCCTCCACCTGCTCTTTTTAATGCCGGGATCCCATATTTACATCCAAGAAATACACCTTTGGCATTAATATTCATGGTGAGGTCCCAGGTTTCTTCGTCTGTTGTTTCAGCATTGTCATCCCTCGAATCCATGATGCCAGCATTGTTAAACAGGATGTCGAGCTGTCCGAATGCGGTTTCCGTGTGTTCCACCATTGATCTGCAATCATCGGATCTGGAAACATCGGCGTGAATGAATGATGCCCGGTGTCCCTGTGCGGTAATTTCGTTGATTGTCTTCTGCGCAGCCTCGTCATTTATGTCAGCAATTACCACTTTGGCACCTTCACCGGCAAATAGTAATGCAGTAGCCTTACCTATTCCACTGCTGCCACCTGTTATGAGTGCTACTTTATCTTCTAATCTCATTGAATAGTGATTATATACGTTCGAAATACCTTTTTCGCTCCCAGTCCGAAACCTGGCGTTCGTACGCTTCGATTTCTTTCTGAAAGAAGTGAGAGTAGTGTTCCACTACCTTTTCGCCAAACGTTTCCAGGGCAAAATCACTTTCCTTAAAGATTGCAAGGGCCCGTGGAAGGGATTTAGGCACATGATCCAGGTGCTTTGCTGCATAAACGTCCCCTACAAAGCATTCCGGCGGATCAATTTTGTCATTTATACCTTTTAATCCGCATGCCAGGGAAGCAGCAATGGACAAATATGGATTGCAATCTGCACCGGGGATACGACATTCAATTCTTAAGTTTTTACCGTTGCCGACAATTCGAAATCCAGCGGTACGATTATCCCGGCTCCAGGCCAGTCTGGTTGGCGCCCAGGATTCATCTACAAATCGCTTATAGGAATTAATGGTAGGCGCATAAAAAACCATAACATCCGGGACATATTTGATCCAGCCTCCGAGAAACCACCCGAATTCTTTAGAGGCTTTTAGTGGCCCATAATCCTCATCCCCCTCAAAAATGTTATCTCCGTTTTTGAAAATACTGACGTGTGTGTGGCAACTGGAGCCGGCACGGTCTTCGTGAAACTTTGCCATAAAAGTGACCGATATTCCCATTTGGTCAGCGAGTTCTTTCAGACACTGCTTATAAATGACATGCCTGTCGGCCATTTCCCCGGCTTCTGCATATTGAACGTTCAATTCATGCTGCCCCAATCCCCATTCACCTTTGGAATTTTCCACCGGAACTCCCGAATGTTTAAGATGCCGTCTTGCATCTGCCGTGAATTCTTCCACCCTGGAACCCTGGAGAATGTGATAATCTTCCAGGTACCAACCGGCAGGGGTGAGTTCTTTATCACTATTTTCATAAACTGACCGGTAGTCGTTTTCAAACAGGTAGTACTCCAGTTCAGTAGCTGCAAATGGATGGTATTCCTGGTCCGTAAATCTCTTTATTTGACGATTGAGTATGCTTCTGGGTGCTATTTCGACCGGAGTATGGGTTTTTTCATCATGAACATCGCAAAGGACTATAGCGGTTTTACTCAGCCAGCTTGCCTCCCTCAGGGTCCTGAGATCCGGTACAAGATGGAAATCTCCATAACCCAATTCCCAATTGGCGAATTCATAACCCGGAACAGGCTCCATCTCCATGTCAGTTGTCAGCAAATAATCGCAGGCATGTGAACCGGAATCCAGTACGGATTCCAGGAAGAACTCGGCATCATACCGTTTCCCCATCAGTCTCCCGTAGTGATCTGAAAAAGCTACAATGACCGTTTCAATTTCTTCCTTCTCCACCTTTTCGTCAAGGTCATCTGTTGATAGTCGTCCCTTAATTAACATGGTAATTATTCATATTGAAAAAGCCTGAACCAAATGTAGCTTGAAATCAGCAGACCGAAGTATATCAGTGCCAGGATAGGATTATAGATCGTGATGGACACAAAGGCAGCAATTGAGATAATCAGGGCAACAACAGGAGCGAGAGGATAGAACCGGACTTTGAAAGGACGGTCCATTTCCGGGAACCTGTTTCTCAGCCGGATCATAGAGATCATCGAAAGAATGTACAAGCTCAATGCCCCAAAACAGGCTATTGTAATTATTTCACCGGTCTTACCCGTTAACAGGGCTATGATCCCAACGATTGTATTAACGATCAAAGCATTTGCTGGCGTTTTAAACCTGCGGCTGATCCTTCCCAGAAAAGGCGGTGCAAATTTTATTCTGCCGAATTCATATGTCGCTCTTCCGGCTGCCAGGATAATTCCATGGAAGGATGCAATAAGACCAAACAGGCCGATGAAACTTATAACCCTGAACATCAGACTGCTTTCACCTAGCAGGTGCATCAATGCAAGGGGAAGCGGAGAATCGGATGACTCGCCTGATCCGGGTTTGAATACTACAGTTTCCCATCCATTGAGGCCTACGGAGAATGTAAAGGTGAATACACACAGCGCAACCAACGTCAGGATAGCCGATCCAAAACCAATGGTAATATTCTTTTGCGGATTTACCGTTTCTTCAGCAACATTAGCCACTCCCTCTATGGCCAGGAAAAACCATATGGCAAAGGGTATTGCGGCAAAGGCGCCTTTCCATCCGTTCGGAAGTGCGTTTTTACCCAGGTTCTCCAATTGAAATTCCGGACCTGTTGCAATAAAAAAAAGAATTAAGCCCAGCACAGCCAGAATGGTTACGAGTAATTCAAAAGTTGCAGCAGCTTTTATCCCGTAAATGTTCAGGGCAGTGAAGATGATATAGGCAGAAATAGCAATGGTAAGAACTGAAAGCTGTGGTATCAGGAGGTTTAGATAAGCACCGATAGCAAAAGCAATCGCCGGTGGTGCAAAAACAAACTCTATATTTTGCGCCATGCCTGCAAAGAATCCCAGATCCTTTCCTCCGGCTTTATAGGCGTAATCAAAGGCTCCGCCTGCGCGGGGAATGGCACATGCCATTTCCGTATAGCTGAAAGTGAAAGTCAGGTATAGCAGTATTATGAAAATAGTTGCTACGGCCAGTCCGAGTGTGCCGCCATGTGCAAGCCCCAGATTCCATCCGAAATACATCCCGGAAATGACATAGCCAACGCCCAGTCCCCATAACATCAGAGGTCCTAATTTCCGCTCCAGGTGGGGTGCATTACTTAATTCAGAATTCGACATGTTGTAAAATACAGATTACAGGCAGAACATGGAAATTATCAGTCGAAAAGCCTCCATCACTTCATTTTGTCCTTTGCCGGTATTGTTTCAGAGAGATATTTGATGAGCTGAGCGATACAACCGATGACAGGGATAAGCAGAATATTTTGCCGGTTACGGACTGTCCTCTCAGGGGCCTGACTCCGCCCCGGGATTTCGGTAAGGCTGTGCAGTCACCGGACAGCAAACTACTTTTACGTCTGATCCGGCAGGCAGAAGAGTGAAATACATCCCGGATAAACCAGGTGACAGGTTAAAAACTAATTACCGGATTTTCTTCTGTTGGTAATGAAATAAAGGAGCAAGCCGATCAGGAGAATCGCTATACCCACTGTACTCTCATAGGGCTTGTCCATGGCCATGAATATTAATGTGCCGATGCTGATCACTAAAAATATTAGTGGGGTGACGGGATATCCCCATGTTTTGTAGGTTGTCCTGACCTCATTCAATTTTATTCTTAGAACGAATATTCCTGCAATCGCGAGCGTTGTGATCAGTATCAGGAGAAATGAAGTGTAAAGCAGTACCTCATCAAAAGTGGAAGTGTAGATGAAAAGCAGACTGAGGATGGTTGAAAATATGAAGGCATTTTGTGGTATTCCGGTCTGTGATTTAATGGATAGCCATTTTAACGTGGGAAAATCCTCACCCATAACCTGGGTGATCCGGGGTCCCACAAAAATATAAGCGCTTACCGTTGCTAAAAGTAACATTCCGATCAGGGAGCTGATGATGAAACCGCCGGTCTCTCCCAGGATGGCGGAACCGGACAGGTAACCAATCTGAATTTGTCCTTCCAGTTCGCTGATGGGAACTGTATAAAGAAAAATGAAATTGAGCAATACATATAGTATAGTGACAATGCCGGTGCCGATAAACAATGACCTTGGCAGATTTATCAGCGGCCGCTTTATCTCCCCGATAATATAAATTGATGAATTCCAGCCTGTATATGAATACATCACAAAAACCAGGGCAATGGCATAGGGAGTGCTGAATATCTCATTCCAGCTCTCAGTTTGAGGGATGACAGTCACTGGTTGCGGTTCGCCAATTCCGAGCCCTAATGAAATAAAGATAAGGATCAGCAGAATTTTCGTTACTGTAATGATATTCTGGAATGTGGCTCCGACTTTTATGCTGTTACCATGCAGTAACCCGAAAATCAGGATACAGGCCGCGGCCGTGTGATTTTCGTTAATTGAAGGAAAAATAGGTTTGATATAAGAGGCAAATGCCAGTGCAGCGATGGCAGCCGGAGCCGCAAAACCGACTGTTGCCGATACCCATCCTGCCACAAAACCAAGCGAAGGATGGTAAAGCCTGGAAAGCAGGTTGTACTCTCCGCCGGATCTGGGAAATGCATTGCCAAGTTCGGCATACGTAACTGCTCCGCAAAAGGCAACCAGGCCACCAACGAACCAGACGAGCAAAATAGAGAAGCCGGTTTTGATGTCGGCAACCTGAAATCCAAGGCTGGTAAATACTCCCGTGCCTACCATGGAAGCAATTACCATAGAGGTGGCGGTTAACAGACTTAACTTGGATTGTGCTGCAGACATCAAAGGTCAATTTAAACGAACATGTAAATTCAATATTTCTTTTTAAATATGAGTCGATTCCTCATATTTAGCCTCAATTAAATTATATCGAAAATGGCTTCAAACGATTCCCTTCCAAGAGTAGCGTATTTCTGTATGGAATATGCGCTGCATACCTCGTTCAAATTGTACGCCGGTGGTCTTGGCATTCTTGCCGGAGACTATCTGAAAGGAGCGAAAGATCATAATTTTCCAATTGTAGGGCTCGGTATTCTCTGGAAACAGGGATATACGGATCAAGTGCTGGATAGTGAAGGAAGGCCCTATGATTCCTACCATAATTATAAATATGACTTCCTGGAAGACACGGGAGTGGAGGTTGAGGTGAGGATACGGAAACGCAGGGTCAAATGTAAGGTCTGGAAAGTGACTGAGTTTGGCAATGCCGATCTGTACCTGCTCGATACCGACCTGCCAGATAACAAGGATCCCTGGATTTCCGGTCAGCTTTATGGCTGGTTTGAGGAAGAGAGAGTCGCGCAGGAAATTGTACTGGGTGTTGGTGGACTTCGTGCCTTAAGGGCGTTAGGCATTGACATTGATATCTATCACTTCAATGAAGGTCATGCACTGTTTGCGGGATTTGAGTTGATGCGGGAGAAGATGGAGAATGGAAAAACCTTCGAAGAAGCATTGGCAGAAACCAAACAGGAAATCGTCTTTACAACCCACACACCAATTATTCAGGGAAATGAATCGCATGCGATAGACCGGCTCATGTATATGGGCGCCGATAATAAAGTCTTTACCAGGTCCAGGCTGCGTGAATTAGGCGGCAATCCATTTAACATGACGGTTGGTGCGCTTCGTTTGTCTAAAAAAGCAAACGCTGTTGCCCAGCTGCACAATGAAACAGCAAACAAAATGTGGGAAAAGGTTGAAGACAGGGCTGAAATTATCGGGATCACCAATGCCATTCACATTCCAACATGGGTAGACGAAAGGATGATCAAAGCCGCCGAAGATGGTTCCGACCTCTGGGCGATTCATATGGAAAATAAGCGAAAGCTTATGGATTATGTGAAGAAAAAAAATGATGTTGAGTTAAACCCTGACGTGCTTACCGTCGGATTTGCAAGGAGAGCAGCGCCGTACAAACGAAGTGATCTGATCTTTACCAAGCGAAGAATAATATCACCTCTTTTGAAAAAAGGGAAACTGCAAATCATATTTTCAGGCCGCGCGCATCCGCTTGATGATGTTGGAAAGGGCATTGTGGAACGAATAGTGTCTATTTCCAGGGAGTACCCGGAATCAGTAGTTTTCCTGGAAAACTACGACATGGAAATCGGGGCCTTGTTGACTGCGGGGTCGGACATCTGGCTGAACAATCCGCGAAGGCCCAAGGAAGCTAGCGGTACGTCAGGGATGAAAGCGGCAATGAATGGCGTCCTGAACGTAAGCATCCTGGATGGCTGGTGGCCCGAGGCTTGCGATCATGGGGTAAATGGGTGGCAATTTGGTGATGGATTTGAAAGTACCGGAGAAAAGAAGCAGGCCAAACATGACGTCAACGCACTGTATGATGTACTGCTGAATGATGTTATTCCAACGTTTTATGAAAACAGGGAGAAGTGGGTAGACATGATGAGAGCAAGTATCCTGAGTACCAAAGAGCAATTTGCGGTCAGGCGAATGCTTCAGGAATACTATGATCTGTTATACAAGGCATAACTAGCGTCAGGTTCAGACCAAATTCCGAACAGGAAATGCCATGGTGAACGTAGTGTCACCAGGTTCACTGTGAACTTCCAGAAAACCGCCATGGAGATTCAGGATCTGCCGTGAAACGCTAAGGCCGATACCTGATCCTTCCGGTTTTGTGGTGTAAAACGGGACGAAAATTCTGTCGATGCGATCCACGGGAATCCCGGGGCCATTGTCATTGATGTGCAGTTTGAAAAATTCCGGTGTTTTTTCTGATTCGATCGAAATAACAGGTTTTTCGGTGTCGATCAGGGCTTCTTTCGCGTTTTTCAAAAGGTTGATCATGACCTGCTGAATTAAATTGGGATCAATAGACAGGGAATCCTGCTCCGTATTGGATATAATGCCTACACCATTCCTTTCCATGTCCGATTGCATAAGTCTCGTCACTTCACTGATCATGGTTTGCACTTCCACTTTTTCGATTTCAGGTTTTGGGATGCGGGTGAGTTTCCGGTAATCCTGGACAAATTTTAATATACCTTCACCGCGATCCCGGATAGTTTCAACTGCCTGGGAGACATCCTCGATGTTCTCGTCGTTCAGCTGAGTCAGCGATCGTACTTTCCCGGTCTCGTCATTCAATAATATCATTTGGATCGTTTCCGTAAGTGAAACCAGTGGGGTGACGGAATTCATGATCTCGTGAGTAAGGATCCGAATAAGCTTGTGCCATGCTTCAATTTCCTTCTGCTGGATTTCGGACCTGATATCCTGGAAGGAAACAATTTTAAAATGCTGGTCGCGAATGGTTATGGTTGTTACACTTACTGAGAAATACCGGTCCTGGTTGGCAATCCTGTTTTCGATCAACTGGTTTTTGCCGTCTTCAAGCTGGAGCAGACGGTATAATATCCGGAGATTTGGATTCTTGAGATTCTTCCAGTGCCCCACCTTGGGGATGGACAGCAGATCACAGGCCTGTTTGTTGATCAATTCGATGTTTTCCTGTTCATCGAAGGTGATGATACCAAACTCAATTTGGTTTACCAGCTGATTCAAAAAGTGGAACTGTGCTTCTTTTTCGGTCTCGAGTTCCTTGAGCGTTTCAATCAGTTGAGAGAAAGAGGCATTAAGCGACCGGTAGGAAGGGATTTTTTCTTTATTCGAGAAGTTAATAGAAAAGTCATTATCCTTAATCGCCGCAAGGAATCTGCTTAAATCATAATTTGTACGATTTACGAAATGTGTCAATTCCCCGATCTGAATGATGATAATCGTGCCAAGAATGATCTGTGTAAAAAGCAAATCGGGTCGAAGGAAGATCAACGAAAACGCGGTGATCGCTCCAAATAGCAGACCTACACGCAGTAAGATGAAGAGAAAAAATCTGTTAAAGACCATATTTTTCCAGCCTCCTGTACAATGCCAATCGATCTATGCCAAGGTCCCTTGCCGCATGCGTGATATTACCCTTATTTTTTTCAAGCGCTCTCAGGATAAGCGATTTCTCCATTTCCCTCAGATTAAGACTGTCCAAAAATTCTTCTGATCTTTCATTAGTCAGGTGAAAGTCATTGGCAGATAACATCTTTTGGTCGGACAATATCACAGCCCTTTCGACCACATTCTTGAGTTCCCTTACATTACCGGGCCAGTTATACTCCTGAAGCACTTTCATGCCCTCTTTGGAAACCTTTAAATATCTTTTCCGGTACTTTGATTTGTAGATCTTCAGGAAGTGTTCCACCAGTAAGGGAATGTCATCCGTGCGGTCTTTGAGACCGGGAAGTTCAATTTCAATCGTATTGATGCGATAAAGAAGATCCTGCCGGAATTTCCCGGAGTTAGCCGATTCATGGAGGTTGATATTGGTTGCACAGATCAATCTTACATCCAGTTCTACGGTTTGATTAGCACCCAGTCGCGTGATAGTTCTGTTTTGTAAGGCTGTCAATAGCTTCGACTGTTGCCTGGCATTGATATTTCCGATTTCATCAAGAAACAGGGTGCCACCATTTGCCAACTCAAACTTTCCCTCGCGATTTTCCTTTGCATCGGTAAATGCACCTTTTACGTAACCGAACAACTCTGATTCAAAGAGGGATTCCGGGAGTGATCCCAGATCCACCTTCACAAAACCCCTGTCACCCCGTTCTGATTGCTGATGGATCGCTTTTGCGATAACTTCCTTTCCGGTACCATTTTCTCCCAGGATCAAAACATTAGCTTCCGTAGGAGCAACCTTTCTTGTGGTTTCGATTATTTGTTTGAAAGCCCTGGAACGACCAATCAAATCCCCGTCCGGAATTCCGGCATCAAACTTAAGCTGCTGGTTGGTGTCCCTGAGTAGTTCAATTTGTTTGGAAGCTTCCTGGAGATTTAGAATATTCATAATGGTCGCGTGGAGCTTTTCATTACTCCAGGGCTTTGTCACAAAATCCCTGACACCTCGTTTCATTGCTTCTACAGCCAAATTGATTTCACCGTATGCTGTTATTGGAAGGATTTCTACTCCTGGAAATTCCCGGGTGATTTTCTCTATAATATCAAGACCTTCTTTTCCATCACTCTCGCCTTTACTGTAGTTCATGTCCAGCAGGATCAGATCGACCTTTACATCCTTCAGGACCTGGTACATATTTTCGGGCGAGGGAAGTGTTTTGACGAAACTGAATTTTTGTTTTAGAAATAGTTTGGCAGAGGTCAGTACCGCCGGATCATCATCAATAACCAGGATGGAAGCCTGTGTCTTTATCATACTGTATCAAAAACAAACACTTAAATGTACGCTTTATAGCGGATAAGTTTGCAGCTTCTTTGTAAGCCTCTCATAATCAATAAAATAAACTATTGGCATCAGGATTGAACAGGTACATAAAAACGTCAGGTAATGTTCCGGAACTTGTTAATTTCCTCTCTTAGAAATCTTTTTCGAAATAAGCTATTTGTGGTTATTAATGTAGGTGGCCTCATACTGGGAGTTGGAAGTTCCATTGTGTTGTTTACGATCGTCAGGTTTCATCAGGACTTCAACAAATTCAATAAAAACTACAACCAGGTATATCGTATTGTAGGAGAAGTGCATAATGAGAATAATGATGGCTTCACAGCTACTGTCCCTCATCCACTGGGTGCCATGCTTAAAACTGAAGCAGGTTATCTGGACAAAGTTTCACGATATAAACTGCATGGTGATGCTCAAATTACACTAAGTGAGAGTGATGGAGACAAAAAATTCATGCAGGGGAGAATAGCTTTCACAGACAATGAATTTTTTGAAATTCTGGATTTTACATGGATTGCCGGAGCACCATCTCTCGATAAGCCCAACAACGTGGTAATAGATGAAAGAACTGCACTGAAATATTTTGGAAATCGCCCTTTCGATCAGGTAATTGGGACTACAGTTACGATAGGCAATCTGCATGAACTGGTCATAGGTGGGATATACAAAGACCTGCCTGAAAATAGTGATTTCAGATTCCGAATGCTTATCACCTATGAAAATCAGGAAGGGATCAATGACTACTACAGTGAAGGTAAACTCTGGGGGAGGTTGAATGGTGGAACGCAATGTTTGGTACTATTGGCTGCGAATGCGGATTTGTATTTACTACAACAACAGACAAATGCAATTTTTGAGGATCATAATGTATTAGAGGGCTATTCATTGCTGTTTCAGCCGCTTTCTGATATCCATTTCAATTCTGACTTTGGAAGGCCGGGAGGGCCGGTTTTCCCGAATTGGGCTACCTGGACGTTAAACATTATTGCCATACTGCTAATTATTGCTTCCTCCATTAATTTCATAAACCTGTCTACTGCCAAAGCCACCGGACGTGCCAAAGAAGTAGGAGTAAGAAAGGTTCTGGGGAGTCGCAAATCCACTTTAGTTATTCAGCATTTAATGGAAACCCTGATTATTGTAGTGATCAGCCTGTTAGGTGCCCTGGCTGTGGCAGAACTTATGTTTAAGCTGGTTGCACCAATAATAGAGCAGGAATTGAGTCTTGTTGACGTTTCTGTTTCCTGGATTATTGGAATGATGATAATGTTCCTGGTTTCACTTACCCTGCTGACGGGTTTGTATCCTTCATTCATTATTTCATCATTCCGGCCAATCCATGCCCTGAAAGCAGCCTCATTTGGAACGGTCCGTCAGAAAGGAAAAATGTCAATTCGAAGGATACTGGTAACTACACAATTCGTTATTTCTCAGTCGCTTCTCATAGGAATTCTGGTAGTGATTTGGCAAAATGAGTTCCTGAGATCACAGGAGCTGGGATTCAATGAAGAAGGGATCATCAGCATATTGCTACCGGAGTACAAGCCTGAAAAAACGCAATTGTTTATCAATGAATTATTATCTCACCCGGAGTTTGAGAAGGCAAGTGCCCACTTAGGAAGCCCAGTCGCCCGTGTAAATAATACAGGTACCTTGGTAAATCTCAATGAAGAAGGAAGTGAATATGAGATTAGCGGAGTGAATTTCAAGGATGTGGATGAGAACTATCTTGATTTATTCGGTCTGCGATTGTTAGCCGGTGAAAACATTCGAAGGACCGATGCGGAGGAAAGGGTACTAATAAATGAATCCCTCATGAAAAAACTTGGAATGAATGATCCTTATGGGGCAATCGGACAAACCATCAAAACAAATTGGGGCGCATCGAGGATTATCAAAGGCGTTATTGCGGACTTCAATGCAAATTCGTTGCATTCTGAGTTGGATCCGGTGATCTTAAGTTACAACGAAGATTATTTCCATGAGGTAGGTGTTCTTATGGCATCAACTTCTCAGACAGCGATATCCGGTTCGTTAGAGAAATTAAATGAATCCTGGGACAAGGTTTTTCCCGAATATGTCATTCAATATGATTTCTTAGATGAGCGAATCGAAAGGAGCTACAATACAGAATTGAAAATGGTTCAATTATTCAGACTGTTTGCCATACTGGCAATTACCATAAGCTGTCTTGGATTGTACGGATTAATTGATTTTATGGCTGTTAAGAAAACCAAAGAAATTGGGATCCGCAAAGTACTTGGCGCAAAACTGAAAAATATCCTTTTCATTTTTGGTAAAGAGTTGGTCTTCCTGGTTGGGTTGTCAATGATTGTGAGTGGTCCGCTTATGTACTGGTTGCTAAACCAATGGCTGGATAATTATGCATATCGAATTGAAATCGGGTGGACTGTTTTTGCAATTGCGATTGCAACGATTCTATTTGCGTCGCTGGCAACAATTTCCTACAGGTCTTACAAGGCCTCCAATTTAAATCCTGTTTTAACGCTAAAAGACGAATAAAAAATGTTCAGAAATTATTTGATCACAGCATTCAGAAACCTGAGAAGGAACAAAGTTTATACCTCTCTGAATATTATCGGGTTGGCGCTCGGCATAGGTTGTGCGGTCGTAATATTTAAAATAATCCGATATGAATTGAGTTTCGATACACACCAGGCCAATTATGAAAGGATATACAGGGTGGTAAATCAAAACATCTATCCGGATGTAGTTGATAAGGGGCAGGGGACACCCCATCCGCTCGGTCCGGCATTGATAGAGGATTACCCGGAGTTGGAATACGTCACCAGGGTTCACTATGTGTACGGGGATCAAATTAATGTGACAGATGAGAAAGGTCAATTCAAAAAGTTCCTGATAGATGAAGGTGTGGCCTTTGTGGAAAACAGCTTCTTCAAAATTTTTACGACGGAATGGGTTGCCGGTGATCAGGGGACTGCTTTGACAGACCCTAAAACGGTCGTCATCAGCGAATCCATAGCGCAACGCCTGTTTGATCTTGGTCCGGGTGAGGAGTCCGGGGCGATGGGCCGTCTGATCAACTACAACAACAAAGAGGACTTCAAAGTAGTGGGGATAGTAAAGGATCCTCCCGAAACCACCAATTTCGTTTTTACGATGATGTTTGAATATCACTCCGCTCTCACAAAAACAAACCCGTATTACGGAGATGGGAAAAGGTGGAATTCGACGAGCTCCAATACCAATACTTACTTCACCCCGGTATCTGACTCATTCGATGAGGGTGCCTTTAATGCCGCACTTATCGATTTTGTGGAGAAATACAGGGGTGAAGGGGAATCGGAACAGACGCAATATTTAGTACAGCCACTATCTGATATTCATTTCAATGAAGACTATGGAAATAACGAAGGAACCACTTCCAAAAATTTCCTGGTGGCGCTGGCAATAATTGGCGTATTCCTGGTCCTGACAGCATGTATCAATTTTGTGAACCTGGCTACAGCCCAGGCGGCAAACCGCTCAAAGGAGATTGGCATACGCAAAGCCATCGGAAGTATGTCGAGTCAGCTCGTTGTGCAGTTTCTTTCTGAAATCGGACTTATTACTTTGTTTGCCCTTCTTCTTTCCCTGGCAATCAGTGAGCTTATGTTCATTAACCTCGAAGAACTACTTGGTTATCGTCTGACGCTTGATCTCCTGAATGATAGCTTCACAGTGCTGTTTCTGCTGGTCCTGTTTGTGATTGTGAGCCTTCTCTCCGGGTTTTATCCCTCCGTGTTATTATCCAGGATGAATACGGTCATGGCCCTCAAAAGCAAGATCACGGCCAAAAATCATTCCGGGGGATTATCAATAAGAAAGGGGTTGGTAGTAACGCAATTTGCCATCACACAATTTCTGATCATCGGCACATTGATCGTAACTGCTCAGATGAAATACTTCAACTCCAAAGACCTGGGATTTGAGACTGAAGCGATAATTACTACTTATCTGCCCGAGCGGGATGATGTAAAGCGGGAGAGATTCCGGCAGCTCATGCTCTCATCGTCCGCAATTTCGGATGTCACATTTTCTTTAAGTCAACCCACCGGGAGCAGCAACTCAAGTTCAGGGTTCAACTATGACTCCCTGGAAAGCGAAACCAGCTATCACGGAAACTTCAAACCTGTTGACCACAGGTACATTGATTTTTTTGATATTGAACTACTGGCGGGGAGGGCGATTGAAGAGGGTGATAGCAACAATGTTGTGATCAATCGTAAAATAGCTGACCTCATCGGGTTTAAGGATGATTATCACGGGGCGATAGGGGAAAAGCTCTCCACGGGGTGGGGCGGAGATAAATATATTGTTGGAGTGGTCGAGGATTTTCATGTCTTTTCACTCTCCGAAGATATTGAGTACGTGCTGTTATTGAACAGGCCTGATGTATTTTACAGTATCTCATTCAAGACGGCTTCTACACAAGGAATTGATGCAGCTATTGAGCATTTCAAGCAAACATGGGAAGCGGTGTATCCGAAATATGTGGTGGACTACAATTTTTATGATGAACAAATTGCCGAGCGATATGAATATGAAAAGAGTATTGCTTCCATGATGAGAATTTTTTCCATTATCTCCATTTTGATAGGTTGTCTTGGATTGTATGGACTGATATCCTTCGTTGCCCTGAACAAGACCAAGGAAATAGGAGTGAGAAAAGTTCTGGGAGCATCCGTCTACAGCATTCTGGGCATATTTTCGAAAGAGATATTGATCCTCATGGCAATAGCCTTTGTCATTGCCACACCGGCATCATTCTTCTTAATGGAGGGCTGGTTGCAGGAGTATGCATTCAGGATCAAAATAGGGGCGGAGTTCTTTGCGCTGGCATTTGTAGTCACCTTGGTTATTGCCATGCTGACCATCAGTCATCGCACTATAACTTCGGCGTTCATCAATCCTGCGGAGACTTTAAAAGATGAGTAATTTGATGTGACAAGCGGTTAATCCCAAGTTATAATCTTTGCTATATTTGGGCCCAAATCATTGACCTATGCAAAGAGAAAACTGGGGAAGCAAATTCGGCTTCATCATGGCAGCAGCGGGTTCGGCTGTTGGCCTGGGAAATATCTGGAGATTTCCGTACATCACAGGGACAAATGGGGGTGGCGCCTTTGTATTTGTTTACGTCATCTGTGTAGTTTTAATTGGTGCGCCTTTGTTGTTTAATGAAATTGGGTTGGGCCGCCTGACCAAGAAAAATCCGTTCGGCGCATTTCGGGATACCGGATCCAATCACTTTTTCACCTTCTTTGGTGCTATTTTGGGAATACTGGTAAGCTTCTTTGTCCTGAGCTACTATGGGGTGATAGCAGGGTGGACCATTGGTTATATCTTCAAGTCCGTGGTTGGTGATGTTACGCCATTTGCGGATTTTGCCTCAAATAGTGGAATGATTTTAGCATTGTTTGCAGCCTTCATGGTTATCACATCAATAATTGTGATTGGGGGAATATCAGGAGGTATTGAAAAGGCGGCGAAATTCCTGATGCCCATGTTATTTGTGCTTGTTTTTATCGTGATCATCAGGAGTGTAACGCTGGATGGTGCAATGGCGGGAATAGATTATTACCTAAACCCGGATTTCTCAAAAATCTCCGGTAAAACGGTATTGGCTGCATTGGGTCAGGCTTTCTTCAGCATGAGCATAGGATGGGGGATCATGATCACATATGGCTCCTATTTATCCAAGCAAAGTGACATTGTAAATAGCGGACTTTGGGTAGGTTTCCTGGATGCAGGAGTTGCCTTACTGGGAGGATTAATGGTTTTTCCTGCGGTGTTTGCATTTGGCAAAGCACCGGATGCCGGACCTTCCCTGGTTTTTACAGTGCTTCCTGATGTGTTTTCGGTGATGCCGGGGGGACCGGTTGTGGGAGCTATCTTCTTTTTGCTGCTGGGTGTTGCTGCATTGACATCATCCATATCCATGTTAGAGGTGCCGGCATCTTATTTTATTGATGAAAGAAAATGGAATAGAAAGAAAGCGTCGATCGTTGTTTCTATCATATTATTCATTGTCGGTGTTCCATCTGCGCTGTCCTACGGTGGATCGGAGTTTCTGACCAATTTATCCTTACCCACTTTGGATGGAGGTCAGACCTCGAACGGATGGTTTGGGATACTCGACTACTATTTTGGGACGGTATTTATTGTTGTAGTGGCTTTGGTCACCAGCTTATATGTAGGCTGGGGAATGGACACAAGCAAGGTGAGTAATGAAATATCGGAGGGATCAGCCACTTTTGACAACAGGATTGTTGGTGGCCTCACTTTCAAAAAGGTGTGGGTTGTTTTCATTAGGTACATTTGTCCCATTGTGATCCTGCTCGTATTCCTTGACATGGTGGGTTTGTTCGGCGAAGCTTCAGGTGGCGGTTAATGGTGGCATATTCTTACAGTCAGTAAATGGAAAAGATTGATCCCTTAAACCAGGTAGCGGATTTTCATCACACATTCAAGCATCCGGTTCTTGAGGATCCTCAGATACCTGATGAAGTGAGATGCAAACTCCGGGTAGAGTTAATTTCGGAGGAGCTGAAAGAACTGGAACAGGCAATTAAGGACAATGATATCGTGGAAGTGGCAGATGCTTTGTGTGATATTCAATACGTTCTGTCTGGCGCCGTTTTGGAGTTTGGCCTTGGCGACAAATTCAAAGCGCTTTTCGATGAGGTCCAGCGATCCAACATGAGCAAGGCTTGCAGTTCAGAACAGGAAGCTATAGATACGGTCGATTACTATAACAATGAAAGAAACACTCCCTGTTATTATAGAAAAGAGGATGGAAAATGGTTGGTTTACAGGGAAGGGGATAACAAAACTTTGAAGTCAGTCAATTATTCCCCAGCTGATTTGAAGCGTATTTTGGAGAAGTGATATGGGTTGCGAGTTGCGGGTTGCGGGTTGCGAGTTGTGTTCAACCGGCAACCCGCAACCCGCAACCGGCAACCTACAGGCTACTCTATCTTTTTCATGAAAACATTGTCTTTCTCATCTCTCTTGTTGTCTTCGAAAGCGACAAGCAGACTGCCATCGAACATCCAGTAATCATCACCATCCATCTCCATGGTATCCGAGTCTTCGATGATCAACTCACCCCGCGAATTGATATACCATTCACCATACTCGATTTCTTCCTCACCGAATGCCTCCACCATAATTTTCAATTCACCGTTCTTCATAAACTCAAAGTAGATGTCGATGTTGTCCATCAGCCCCTCTACAAAACCGGTCACGCCACTGATAAGCAGTTCACCGAGTATATTGTCTTCTTCCTCCATCTCCTCACGTGCCTCCTCCATTTCTTCTTCAATATCAATCACTAGTTTCCAGGTACCCAGGAGTTTCCTTTCCGTGACTTTTTGCTGGGCATAACTCTGGCTCGTTGTCAATGCTATTACAGCTACCAGGATTCCAATTGTAAGTAAAAGCTTCTTCATCGGTATTTTGTATTACAAGGTACTAATATATAACATATACTCTGGTTATTGAAAAAGGTTACAACAATAACCTTATTTGGTTTTATTAATTTTGCACCTGCAATTTACGAAATAGTATGTTTGACAACTTAAGTAATAAACTGGATCGGGCATTTAAGACGCTGAAAGGGCAGGGTAAGATTACTGAAATAAATGTGGCGTCAACGGTAAAGGAGATCCGAAGGGCATTGATAGATGCGGATGTAAACTACAAGGTAGCCAAAGATGTAACGGACAGGATCAGGGAGAAGGCCATGGGTGAGGATGTACTCATCGCGGTTTCACCGGGGCAATTGCTTACAAAGATTGTCGCGGAGGAACTTACCATTTTGATGGGGGAGTCGAATGTTCCGATAAATACCGGCGGAAGCCCCAATATCATATTGATTTCGGGTCTGCAGGGTTCAGGTAAAACCACTTTCTCCGCAAAACTGGCAGCTCATATCCGGAAGCAGGGACCATCGGTAATGATGGCTGCCTGCGATATTTATCGCCCGGCCGCTATTGACCAGTTGAAAGTTCTCGGTGAACAGATCAATGTGGATGTTTATGCGGAACCTGAAAATAAGGATGCTGTTGCTATTGCCAGGAATGCCGCAAAGTATGCGAAGGAAAATGGCAAGAAAACGCTGATAGTTGATACCGCCGGTCGTTTGGCAGTAGATGAGCAGATGATGAATGAGATCGAGGCGCTCAAAAACGGACTGAACCCGGCTGAGACGCTGTTTGTGGTCGATGCTATGACGGGCCAGGACGCAGTTAATACGGCAAAGACATTTAACGAAAGACTGGATTTCGATGGAGTCGTACTCACCAAGTTGGATGGCGATACGCGTGGTGGAGCGGCATTATCTATCCGAAACGAGGTTTCTAAGCCAATAAAGTTCATAAGTACAGGTGAGAAGCTTGATGCAATCGATCTGTTTCATCCTGACCGTATGGCCAAGCGAATTCTTGGCATGGGGGATGTCATTTCGCTGGTTGAACGCGCGCAACAGAGTTTTGATCAGGAAGAAGCCAGAAAGCTAAACAAGAAGATCAAAAAGAATCAATTTGGTTTTGATGACTTTCTTTCCCAGATGGAGCAGATCAAGAAAATGGGAAGTATGAAAGACCTTCTTGGTATGATACCCGGAGTAGGAAAAGCAATAAAGGACATGGATATAGATGATGATTCATTGAAGCCGATAGAAGCCATTATCAAATCCATGACCCCGCAGGAGAGAACAAATCCTGATATTATTAACGGGAGCAGACGTCAGCGAATTGCAAAAGGAAGCGGGACCACTGTGCAGGAAGTGAACCAACTACTGAAGCAATTTCAGCAAATGCGCAAGATGATGAAGACCATGAACAAAATGGGTGGCGCCAAAGCGCTTTCGAACCTGATGAAATGATGGTGTGGGTTGCGGGTTACCGGTTGCGGGTTGCGGGTTGCCGGTTAGTTGTGATCTCCAGGTCTAACCCGCAACTGGCAACTCGTAACTTACCTATACATCACTGCATTCACAGCCTCCAGGGTCCTTTTCACGCTGGGGAGGATCTCTTCAATGAGTGTCGGCGCATAGGGCAGAGGCAAGTCCCTGCTGTTAATTCGATGTATTGGCGCATCCAGATAATCAAATGCGTTTCTCTGCACGACATGACTTATATCCGTCGCCAGTGAAGACAATGGCCATGCTTCTTCCACGATCACCAGCCGGTTTGTTTTCTTCACGGACTCAATGATCGTTTGATAATCAATCGGCCTGACCGACCTGAGATCAATTACCTCTGCATTTATTCCTTCTTTGCCCAATTCATCCGCTGCCTCATTCACTACTTTCATCATTTTGCCAAGACTCAAAAGCGTCACATCGGTTCCTTCCGATACAACATGGGCCTGTCCGATCGGGAGAAGGTATTCTTCTTCCGGCACTTCGCCTTTATCACCATACATGAGTTCCGATTCCATGAAAATGGTAGGATCGTCATCACGAATTGCTGATTTCAGAAGCCCTTTGGCGTCATAGGGATTAGATGGAACGACCACCTTCAATCCCGGAGTATTTGCATACCAGTTTTCAAAATTCTGTGAATGCTGTGAGCTCAGCTGACCGGCATTTCCCGTTGGTCCGCGAAAAACAATCGGAACATTGTATTGCCCGCCTGACATGGACATCATTTTAGCAGCACCATTTATGATCTGATCTATTGCCACCAGGGAAAAATTGAAAGTCATAAACTCGATTATAGGTCGTAGACCATTGACGGCTGCACCCACGCCCAATCCACCAAAACCAAGTTCGGCAATCGGGGTATCCACAACTCTTTTTGGCCCGAATTCGTCAAGCATCCCCTGGCTGACTTTGTATGCTCCGTTGTACTCCGCTACCTCTTCACCCATAAGGAAGACGTTTTCATCTCTTCGCATTTCCTCGACCATTGCTTCCCTGAGCGCTTCTCTGAATTGAATTTCTCTCATTGTTCCTGCTGTGAATTACGCGATCGCTAAATTAATTGAATCAGGTAAAATCGGAGTGTTTTGATTGTAATTAAATAATCATGACCTGACTAGTTGCTGTATTTTCTTGCATCTTGAAATATGCCATGAAAGATCAGGTTACAAAGCCCCATCGATTAAGTGTAACTTTTTATAAAAATTGTATTATTTTTTGAAAATGTCGCTTAAAATACCATTTACGTATAATTATTTCCTTTTAAATGATTTGTGTTCGTTCATACCTCATTTACGGCATGTTTATTATGTAGAATGAGGTCTTGTTGCTAAATTTAACTAACCACTCTAAGGGTTTTTTAATTGCTCGACTGTTTGTATTGGTAAATCACTGATGTGATTGTACCACAGGTGATGTTATTGCCATAAGAGGATACCATTGTAGTACTAGGACAATTATTAAACCAATATAAATGAGTCCCACCCTTTTTAGAAGGTTCTTTTATAATTCATTTCACGTATTAAAACTCAAAATCGTATGAAGAGAAAACTGCTTTTAGCGAGTTTCTTGTTTATCGCTATTCAATTAGTGTACGGACAAGGACGCGTTGTTTCCGGTAAGGTTACAGCGGAAGACGGTTCCTCTGTACCGGGAGTAAATGTCCTGGTGAAGGGAACCAGCACAGGTGCCATCACGGATCTTGATGGCAACTACAGGATCAACGTCACTGACGACGCGGTTCTGGTATTTTCATTTATTGGATTTGAAACCCAGGAGGTTGCTGTGGGTTCAAGATCTATTATTGATGTTTCGCTTGCGGAAAGCCTGCAACAGTTATCGGAGGTAATTGTGGTAGGTTACGGTACGAGCAGAAAAGAGCAATTGACCGGATCCATTGCGGTGGTCGAAGCTGACAAAATTGCACAGATACCAACACCTACGTTCCAGGAAGCATTACAGGGAAGCACCCCCGGATTACAAGTAGTAGCACAAGATGGGGCACCAGGTGCTGGTGTTGCAATTAGGGTAAGAGGAATTGGTTCTATCAATGCTTCCAATGATCCACTTTATGTAATTGACGGTATACCCATTACCGCAGCAGCAGACGGGATTTCTACGTCTGATTTCGATAATGATGGCAGAAGTGCTAATCCTTTAGCGGCGCTTAGTTCCAATGACATTGAAAGTATAGTTGTATTGAAGGATGCGGCATCAACTGCTATCTACGGATCAAGGGGAGCTAATGGGGTAGTTTTAATTACTACAAAATCCGGTAAAAAAGGACAGGCGAAAGTAGATATCAATACACGTATTGGATTTTCTGATTTTGCCTTCAATAATTTACTGGAACCTATCAATGAGGCACAGTATCGTCAGCTGTACGTAGAAGGAAAAGTGAATGCAGGAGATTTTGCCACTGAAGCTGAAGCGCTTGACTTGTATGAGCAGCAATTTCCTGAAGCATTTGCAGGAGAAGCAGATACAGACTGGTTGGAAGAAATGACCCAAATTGGAGTCACGCAGCAATATGATGTTAGCGTATCAGGCGGAACGGACAATCTCACTTATTACGTATCAGGTGGATATTTCGGACAGGAAGGTACCGTGGTCAATAACAAGTTTGAACGTTATTCTACCAGAATCAATCTTACGGTGAGGGCAACTGACAAGTTGACTATCTCAAATAATTTAAGCCTTTCATATTTTGATCAGAGAGGAATTACGGATGGTACACGGTGGCAAGCGCCATTTTACCTGGCCTACCTCATGTCACCGGCAGTTCCTGTTTTTGATGACCAGGGACGTTATTATGGAGATCACGCCAGTTTCTATATGGGTGGCAACAACCCAGTAGGTCACTTGCATGATGACAAAAGAGAACGTGAGCAGTCCAGAATTATTGATAATTTCAGTGTGGCGTATGAGGTGATCGATGGACTCACGGTGAAATCTGCCTGGAGTTTTGATATTCTAAATATTGATGATTTCATTTACGGCAACCCAAGGTATGGTGATCAACGTAATGTTGGTGGCCAAAGTCAGGAAGCTACCGTGGACCAATTGAACTGGCTAGGCACCCAGACTGTCAATTATAGCACCACTTTAGCTGATATGCATAATTTGGATGTTTTGGTGGGCTATGAAGCTCAAAAAATTACTACTGACCAGGTAGATGTAGTACGGGAAGGTCTACCTCATCCAACTATTACCGGTGTATCAGCGGGAGCCAATCCGGATCCACCTTCATTTACATCAAGGTCTGAATCATCTTTCAGTTCCTATTTCAGTCGGATTAACTACGATTACAACCAGAAATATTTTGCTTCATTTTCAGTAAGGGCAGATGGTAGTTCCAGATTCGGTCCTGATGAAAGATGGGGAACATTCTGGTCCGTTGGAGGAGGATATGCCATCAGTGAAGAATCATTCATGCAAGGAGTGGCAGTTGTTGATTACTTAAAATTAAGAATAAGCTATGGGGTAACTGGAAATGCCTCTTTGGATGATGATAATGTTGACACTGATAACAATTACATTTGGGCTCAGGCATACGGATTCAACAACATCGCTTATGATGGCGTACCAGGCGGTATTCCGCAATTGATCGGAAATCGTTTGTTAACGTGGGAATCTCAGGAAAACTTCAACGTAGCGGTTGATTTCACAGGTTTTAATAGAAGATTGAATGGTACTATCGAATATTTTGTTAGAACCTCGTCGGACTTAATTCTGAATAGACCGCTTTCCAGAACCACAGGATTTGAAAGTCAACCTTCCAATATCGGTGATATGGAAAATAGAGGATGGGAGATCTCTGCAAATGGAGATGTATTAGAAATAAGTGATTTCACCCTAAATATTGGAGGGAATATCACCTTTATTGAAAACGAGATTACACGATTGGACGAGCCTATTGTCGATGGTACGAAAAGACGTGAGGAAGGTAGAGATTTCCAGGAATATTACTTATATGGATGGGCAGGTGTAGATCCAGCTGATGGATCTAAACTTTGGTACACCGATGAAACAAAAACAGAGGTCACAAAGGATCGCAGCGATGCTGAACGTTTTTATGATGGCAAAAGCGCTACGCCTGACTTCTTCGGAGCTTTCAATCTTGTAGCTTCTTGGAGAGCTTTCACTTTAAGTACTCAGTTTAATTACCAGTTTGGTAACTATGTTTACGACAGTCCGGGTTGGGTGATCCATGGCGATGGTCGATTCACACCTAGAAGTACTTCTAAGTGGGCATTTGAAAATCGTTGGACCACACCAGGTCAGGAAGCATTGTTCCCTCAGCACAAATGGGGTAACCGAGACGGTGTAAGTACTCAACAAAATCAGGATCGATATTTGTTTGAAGGTGATTATATTAGAATGAGAACTTTGAGCTTGTCATATGATCTACCTACATCATTGATTGGCAGGGCAAAAGTGCGAAATGCTCGAGTCTCCATATTGTTGAATAACTACTTCACCTGGGTGAAAGATGACGACTTACATTTTGATCCTGAACAGACCATAAATGGGAATTATAATACAGTAACGCCGATCAACAAGACCATCACTTTTGCGCTTAATGTCGGTATATAATCAAAAAGTATTGAGAAAAATGAAAGTTCTAAATAAATATATTGTTTTAGTCATACTAGCTATGTTTGGCTACTCCTGTGGAGATGACTTTTTGGATCTGAAACCACCTTTAAATGTGGCTGATGATCAGTTTTTACTAACTCTTGATGATTACAATGGGGCAATTGCCGGTGCATATGACCTCTTACAGGATCCGGATCTATACGGAAGGTATTTTATCCTTATCCCCGATATCATGGGTAATGATGTGAAGCAAAATGCGAGTGCTAATCGTGGCGCCGACTGGGCTGCGTATGGTGGTGGGGCAACTACCACACAACAGGAAAATCGTGAGTTCATTGAGCGATATTATCAAGTCATCAATGCAGCTAATGCGATTATCAACCGTGAGTTCACACCTCCCTCTGGATTTGAAGATCAATATAACCAGGTGGTAGGTGAAGCACATGCTTTAAGGGCTTTGGCACATTTTGATCTTGTGCGACTATTTGGTCAGCACTATACCTTCACTACAGATGCTTCTCATCTGGGTATGCCGGTAGTATTAGAATTCGACCCTGAGGCCCGACCTGTAAGGAACACTGTGGGCGAAGTATATAACCAAGTGGTGCAAGACTTACAGGATGCTATAGGTTTGATGACCATAGATAAATCCGATAAGGGCAATGCCGGTTCAGTTACGAGGGAAGCTGCGCAGGCTTTATTGTCCAGAGTTTACCTTTATATGGAAGATTGGGATAATGCTGAAACTCAGGCAACCAGTGTAATTAATAGTGGTATATATTCTTTGGTAGATTCCGCAGGATATCCTAATCAGTTCCTTGACGGGAATTCCCCAGAATCCATTTTTGAGATTGTATTTAGTGCAACCGATAACGTTGGTTCTGACCACATAGGAGGGATGTACAAATCAACTGGATATGGTGATTACTTGCCTTCTCAGGATTTGTTAGACCTTTTCCAAGCAGGTGATGTTCGTAGTACCATGTTTTCGCTTGATCCAAATTTAGATGGTGGTATTTATGCCAGCGCGGACGGTTTAGGTCGTAGAGTTGACAAATATCCTAGCTCTGGGGCAAGCATCGCAACAGACAACGTTCCGGTGATCAGGCTTTCAGAGGTGTATTTGATTCGTGCGGAGGCTAGAGCAAAAAAAGCTTCACCAGATGATGTAGGAGCACTGGCTGACCTAAATATGGTGCATATGAGATCAGTTCCGTCAGGAACTCCTTACGCTGGACTTAGCGGTCAAGCCTTGATCGATGAGATTCTCCGGGAAAGAAAAAGGGAATTGTGTTTTGAAGGGCATGGGATCTTTGATATCACAAGAAATGGATTGGATTTAGTAAGAGTAGATTGTACTGCTCCAGCGGAGGTTTGTACCGTGACTTATCCTGACGACAGATTTATTCTGGCCATTCATCAGGATGAATTGGATGCGAATCCAAATATGGTACAGAATCCTTCTTACTGATTGAATTAATCACACAGTAATTCTTAGAAAGCCGTTTGCCGTTTGGTGGACGGCTTTTTTATTTGCCTGTAAGTGAGAGAATGCCCGGGCGACGATCAACCATTTGCCAGTCAATATCGATTTGGATATATTCCCTCATTTAAGAAAAGAAACTTTCGTTCATTCCTTACACTTCCGTCTTTGTTACAGGTATTGTCTCTTCAGATGGCTAAATGGAATAGAAAGGCTAATGGCAATTCCGGGTCCAATTATGCTTCGATATATTGTGCTGTTAGAAATGGAAAACCGGATTTTCAGGCCGGGAGGAGATCATATTTAGCCGTAACATTTTTTAGCCGGCTTTGAGGAGATGATTTTTGGGTTGAAGGCCGCTATTCAGATATTACAATCACGTTGCACCTGCATCGCTCTTTGATAAAGACCTATTCGTTTGATCTCCCCGGTTTTCCATTATCGACCGGCCAGTCTTGTCCTCCCTTTTTCGAAAGCATTAACCAGCCACGGTGGATATTGGGGGGTGAACATAAAAAAAGCGCTCTCACAGAGAGCGCTTCATACTTATACTTGCAATAATTCTTATCGAACGGCCTGAGCTACAGCATCGGCGACGTTTGTGAATTCCAGGTCATTTAATGCTTTATCCTTCATCGATGCATCTTTGCTGATAGCATCTTTCAAATTTGAAATGACATCACCGGTTCGTTGTGCTCTTGCAGCAGTGACAGCTCTGTAGTAGGAAGCTTCCGCACCGATGGTTTCGGAGCCAACCACATTTTCGAAATAGTCATCTGCATCATTCCAATCCTTGGAAAGAAGAGCAGCCAGACCTCTGTTGAAGTTAGTGATTTCAGAGTTTGAAGCATTTGCAAGTGTTGCCTTTGCTTTGCCATACTCTGCATTTCTGATTTCAATAGGTCCCCTGACAGCATTAATATCGGCGCTGAGTTCGTTGGAGGCGCCAGCAGATTCTGCTTCAGCCAGTGCACCGGCAGCCTGCTCGTAATCTCCCTGCATAACATAGGCAGAACCCATATTGGCAAGTACTTCAGGAGCTTTTTCCTTGTTAACTGCAATTTCGAACTGAGTAAGTGCATCCTGAACCAGCTTTGCGCTATTGTCGCTATCCTGTTTTGCCATCTCCAGGTACACTGCGCCGAGATTATTGTGTGCAGTCCAGTGACCGGATTTTTTGGTGGCGGCCATGTAGATAGCTTCTTTTTCAGCCAGGGAAGGCGTGATGGATCCGGCGTACATCAATTCTTCATTGGACAATGTATCCTGATTTACCTCATCGTTTGCTACCTGCTTTGCCAAAACTGAGATCTCAGCAGGAGTTTTCTTCTCTTTTACAGTTAAAATTTCAGTTTTTGCCGATCGCAATCCGGGATAGATCTCATCAAACACTTTTTGATAAGCAGAGGATTTTCTCAATTGTTTCTCTTTGTCTTCAAAAGTTCCGGAGCCATTGATGATTCTTCCCCATTCCGCTTTTGTAGAGGCATCTACGCCGTCATAATCCGCAATTGCATTTCTAAATGCGGTCCAATCTTCAACAATGGGCTTGAGTATAAACTTGACAGAGTCAGCTGCCCCTTTGTAGTCATAGCGTCTCATCTGTCGCCTGTAATAATCTTCAATTCTCTGCGCTCTTTCCTGGGATAGGTTGCTGTTTATTCTTTCAGGTCCTTCAGGTGAGTGTGTACCTGTAATGGTCACGGTTCTCGTTACATTCTTTTCAGCAATGAACGCCGAAAGGTCACTTTGTTTTTGCCTGTTGGATGTACCGTCTGTAGCAATACCTGCCCTAAGCACTGATCTCCCCTGATCAAAGTAGAAGTTAATGTTAGTTGGGATTAACTCTTCGGCATCGTTGTAACCATGGTCAGCATATGCCACCAGATAGTTGTCCTTTACCGCCTGGGAAGTTGTAATAATCCCGATTGCAGCTTCCAGTTTTGCCGTTTCCAAAGATTTTCCGTTTCGCGGATCGCTGGCAACACCCTGAACCAAAACTTTGCCGGGAGTCATATCATCTGCAAAGTTGAATTCAAAATCAGCGGCCTTCCTTGAAGTAGTTGAGCTACTGTTCGGAAAATCGTCCGCTTTGAATTCCACCTGTCCCACTTCGATTTCCTTATCTCCATACTGGTAGAAATTCTTAATCGTATAGACCATTCCGGTAGGCAGCATTTTCGGTGGCAGTACCGCAGACATATTGTACGCTACTTTGCCTCCGTGGAGTTCCAATGGATTGGGATCAACCTGCAAGTCCTGTTGGTTGGCAAGTTTGATCATATTCTGGAGTTTGCACCCTGAAAAGACAGCAGCAGCAACCAGAGTCACCATGGCAAGGTTGAAATTTCTCATTTTGATCATGATTTTAGTTATTCGCTTTCTCTAAATTGACTTTTATAACCGCAATAATACGTATAAAATAATTATTACTCTAGGTGGTAAATAACAAAAAACGCCCCTTAATCGTTATCTTTAAGCCAATATTTGAAATCACGTTAAGAATGCAGGAATTCTTTCAAAAATATGCCTTCGGGGTGTGTACAAGATTGGGAGAAAAATTGAGGATACCCACGTCCAGTATCAGATTGTTTTTCATCTATTCGTCCTTTCTCACATTCGGGTCGCCGATAATCATATACCTGGCGCTTGCATTTATCATGAATTTCAGGAAATTGTACCGAAGACGGTACAATGCTCTCTGGTATTATTGAGATATCTCTCAGGACAGGTCGCTGAATTTCTTTTTACGCAGGATAAACCGGTCAAATGTGATATGTTTTGAATGAATTAACCTCCGGTCTATTCTTCTGTGGGTAATTGATTTTCTTTTTTTGATATCTCGCCAAATGTTCGTCAGGAAGTGGAAATGCGCTCTCAGGATGGCGAATAAATGCTCCACACTGTTATCCATCCAGAATTTGAACCCCGCGATGACGTCCAGGATCATCCTTACCGGTATTTTCCATAGTTGGTACCACAATAGATTTTTCAGTAGCAGTGAAAGCCCGTTTCTGAAATTGAGGTAGGTTTTACGTGGACTGGACTTGGAAAGTGTACCTCCTCCGAAATGGTATACTACTGACTCCGGCAGGCATGCCAATTTTCTGTTCAGGCCATGTAGTCGCCAGCACAGATCAATCTCTTCCATATGTGCAAAAAAATCCGCGTCAAATCCTCCGGCCTCATGAAAATCTTTGGATCTGATAACCATGCAGGCTCCTGAAACCCAGAATGTATCTATGATTTCGTCGTATTGATGAAGATCCGTTTCGATCTGTTCAAATATCCTTCCGCGGCAATATGGATATCCCATAGCATCAATAAACCCTCCTCCGGCGCCTGCGTATTCGAAGTGCGTTTTATCACGTTGGGACAGTATTTTGGGCTGGCAGCCTGCATAGTCGGGGTGAGTGTCCAGAAAAGTGATAAGAGGGGACAGCCAGTTTTCGGTGACTTCTATATCCGAATTAACGATTACAAAGTATTCAGCATCTATCTGACCAAGCGCTTCATTGTATCCACCGGCAAATCCATAGTTTACGGGCAACCGGATAACTGAAATACCGGGAAATTCCGATTCAATGGTATCAACGGAGTCATCCAAGGAGGCATTGTCCGCGACGATGATTTTGGATTTTCCTGAAAATCTGACGAAAGAAGGTAAGAATTGTCTTAAGAAGTCCCGGCCATTGTAATTCAGAATGACCACCACGACTTTTATCATTACGCCATTCCGCTTAAGTCAAGACCCGGAATGTTGGGGATAAGACCCTGAGTCGATTTTTGGAGATGTTCACGTGCCTTTACCTCTGCTTCTTCAATGCCCTTGTTCACCGCACCAATGATCAGGTCTTTCATCAGGTCTTTGTCTTCTTCACTGTATAGGGAATCATCGATTTTCAACTCAATCAGCTCTTTCTTCCCGTTTAGTTTCACTTTTACCATCCCCGCACCTGCCTCTGCCTCCACCTCAATATGCTTTAACTCTTCCTGGGCAGTTTTCATTTTCTCCTGTACTTCCTTCACCTTACCCATCATTTTCATCATATCCAACATAACAGACTCATTTCTTTAGAAGTACAAAACTACCGAGTTGATTAAATAATTCACCTTCTTCGTTCAAAAATTCGATTTGGTACACATATGCCCCCTCGATGATGCTGCCGTCTTTCAACCTGCCATTCCAGAAATTGTCCGTATCACTCGTTTCAAATATCACTTCGCCCCATCTGCTGAAGATCTTCATTGTGAAGTTTTCAGTGGGTAGCCCAAAAACCTCCAGAAGGTCATTTTGGCCATCATGATTGGGTGTGAATGCCCCAGGAACATAAACCACATACTGATAATCCAGGCGGACGGTATTTGAGTTGAGGGTGATATCACCGGTTGTTCCCGAGAGCCATATCTTTTGTTGCACATCAAGATCACGTGTGATGTTAACTGTTTCAGGGTTTTCCGGGTTATCAACGGTACTGGTCTGTGAGGAATCCGCATTCGAGATAATGAACCTGTAGCCCAGCTGATCGGTGAATGAAGATACCGGCTCCAGCCAGGTGACCTCAAATCTGTTGGGGGAGAGTTCTTCCACGAAGATCTTTGGGGGAGATATCAGAACGGATTGCCGGTCTGCCTCGCAGTCCGGTGAAAAAATCAATTCATAACTGTATTCCCTTAGTGGTGAAATGGACTCGTCAACGAATCCGGTCGATATCGAGGCAAATACTTTGATCACTTCATTTTCTACAATTTTATCCAGGTCATACCGGCCAAACGGGTTTTGATCAAATACAATTTGAATATCATTATCGACATAGGTAGCGTAAGCATTCTCCAGGACACCCGAGGTGGGGGTAAAGGCTTCACAAAAGGTAGCGCCCGTAATGGTTCTTGAATCGCATATTGAGATTGCATTTACCCTAAAGCACAACTCCGTGGCATTGGAATTGATCATCAAACCTGAAAATGTATGGCTGGAATCCTGGAGAAAACCGGTGTAGATCGGTGAAAATGATGTGCCATCGTCACTCAGTTCCACTTCATAGTACGTATTCACTCCGCTTGAGTAGTTGATTGTCAGGTTGTATTCGTCATCACAGACGTATTCAAACTCAAAATCATTGATAAAAATATCATTGATCAGCTCCTGTGTTGCAAGTGTTGAGGACGTGAATCCGCAGTTATCCAGGGCATCGTCGTAAAACCCTTCAATGGTAACAGATCGCTGATCGGAAGGCGCAAAACTCAACCGGGTACCCAGGTTTGAATCGGTTCTCAATTGTACTGATGTATTGACCGTATTTATCTCGTAGAAATCATAAAGACTGTCTGTTACAAAAAGATACACTTCATCAGGATTGCAGAAGCTATAGTCAAAACCGGGAGGAATGGGGTCGAAGACTTCAATTGAAAATAGTGTATCTAAATTCCCATCCACTGTTGCTCCAATGATTTGGGATATTTCATAAATGCCCGGAACGGTGTAGGTATAAAAAGTATCGGTAGTCTGAACCGCCCCTGGTTCGTAGGTATAAGCCCGGGTGATGACGCCAAAGTCGTCATGAGATGTTACATTGATTGTAAATGGCGCACATCCCTTAGCGAATGGCACAGAAAATCTACCCAGCTGACTCGCTGTTTGGGCAAGCAAAGAAATCGAGAATAAAAAGACGGCTAATGATCCAAATGCCTTCAAACTAAGGTAATTCCTTCTACAATTAACGCAAAATACTAAGCTTTAGTCCTTTGCCGTGAAATAATGGATGATATCTTGAATGGTGCGCGTAGTCTGATCCCCACTCTCCATGTTTTTAAATGCGTATTTGCCGGATTCCATTTCCCGGTCACCGATAGTTATCACAAATTCTGTCCCGATCCTGTTTGCGTAATTGAGTTGCTTCTTCAATTTGGCGATTTCAGGGTATATGTCACATTGAATCCCCGATCCTCTGAGTTCGTCAAGGATCCTCCGCCCGTGCCTGAATGTATCCTCATCAAAGTGAGTGATCAGAACTTTTAATCCCGACGTGACATCCTTCGGGAAAAGACCAAGTGCTTCCATCACATCATATATCCTGTCCAGCCCAAAAGATATTCCCACGCCCGACACATTGGGCAATCCAAATACTCCTGCAAGATTATCATACCGGCCGCCACCGCATAAGCTTCCCATTTGCATGGAAGTAGTTTTAACCTCGAAAATCACGCCGGTGTAGTAACTCAAACCTCTTGCCAGACTGAAATCAATTTCAACTTTATTTGACCTGTCAGGTTGTTCCCCAAGAAGCTGTAGAAGTTCGTTAAGTTGTTTTACCCCTCCGTTTGCCGGGCCTACTTCGCTTTCTATGATCTTTATTTTTTCGATGTTTGAGCCTTCGGTTTCAAAGATCTCAAGCAGATCTGTTACCTTCTTTTTTTCAGCGCCGGATTTCACCATGGCATCCACGACGTGATCTTTCCCGGTTTTATCAAGTTTATCCAGTTCCACGCAAAATTCTTCTTCACGCCCTTTCATTCCAACCAGGCCGGCGAGTGCTGAGAGAATTTCGCGGTGATTGATCTTCACAACAAAGTCCTCAAGACCAAGCGCCAGGAAGATGTCATGGATCAGCAAAGTCAGTTCGGTCTCATTCCACATGTTGTTTGTTCCGATAATATCCGCATCACACTGATAAAATTCCCTGTACCGGCCTTTCTGCGGCCGGTCAGCCCTCCATACGGGTTGGATCTGGTAACGTTTAAACGGGAAGGAGATGTTATGCTGATTCATAACTACATACCGGGCGAAGGGAACGGTCAGATCGTACCTCAAGCCCTTTTCAGCAATTTTGGGCAGCAGATGTTTGCTTCCTTCATGCAGATCGTCTTCCCGGACGTTTTTGAGATAATCACCCGAATTGAGGATCTTGAACAGAAGCTGATCGCCTTCATCCCCGTATTTCCCGGTAAGCACAGACAGGTTTTCAAGGGAAGGAGTTTCGATCTTTTGAAATCCGTACTTCGTAAAGTACTTTTCAATGGTGCCGGTGATATACTTTCTTTTTGCGGATTCTCCAGGGCCAAAATCCCTGGTGCCCTTTGGTAAAGATGGCTTCTGCACTTAGTTAGATTTAATTTTGCTCAAAGCTAAATAATCCTATAATTTTGCAGGCTTGAATTAAAACAGAGAACATGGCAGTTACCAGATTAGAAAGGAAAGGACGGAAAAATGTGGCGAGGGCGAAAAGGAGAAAGAGTGTCATTAAGCATCTTTCGAGCAAACCTGTTATCAAAAATATTGACATAGAAGCAATTAAGGCTGAATTTGAGGCAAAGGGCAGCAAGGCCAAAAAACCGGCTGCAAAAGCTGAAACCGAACAGACTACTGCTCCCGAGGTGCAGGCGGAAATGAAAGTGGAAGAAACTGCTGTGAAGGAAGTTAAGGAACCAAAAGAAGAACCAGCTAAAGAGACAAAAGGGGAGGAGAAGAAAGAAACAAAGTCCAAGGCGAAGGCAAAGCCAAAAGCTTCGGCCAAGAAGGCGGAAAAGCCGGCCAAGAAGGAAGCAGGCAAAAAGTAATCACAATTTTCAGATAATTGAATGGAAGCCGGTGTACCATGAGGTGCATCGGCTTTTTCATGTATATCCGGCCATTTTATAGGCGACCATTCCCGCCAATTCCTTAACAATGATTTTCCAGCCGTCAATAGCCCCGGAGCCAGGGATCCACAGATTGTAGTCCACAACAACTTTCGACGATCTGAAATCCACCGGATAGGGTACCACATTGATACCCTGCTTGCGAAAGCATGCCACTGCCCTGCGCATGTGAAATGCGGAGGTTATGAGTAACACTTCTTCATTTCCTGATAACTCCTTCAGAATAGGGCTGGTGAATTTGGCATTTTCGTAGGTATTTCGGGAATTTGATTCCAGTATCAGGTCCCCCGGCAAAACACCCAAAATAGCGGCTAGTTCACCCAGTTGAGGACTTTCGGAGAAATTTTTGTCGAGCAGTAATCCGGAGCCTCCGCTGATCAATATTTTTTCAATGTAGCCTAAATGGTATAACCTTAAAGTTTCCGTAAACCTGTCAGCACCCCCCGAAAAGGCTACCTGTTGCTCTGTTTTCACAAAAGGATCGATCATACCTGTGAGAACGACGCCAATTTTATACGCTTTCTCAACCGGCTTTTGAGGATACTCCAGCCAACCCATAAACAGGTTTGAAATGAATGGATTGGACAGGATCAGAAAAGTTAACGTAGCGGTTGTCAAATAGAACTTTCGTCGATAACGGTTAAGCAGGGCAAGTAGCAACAATACTAAAATCCAGACGAGGGGATTTAGTAATATGTTAAGCGTTTTGGATAAAAAGAAAAACATTACTTCCTGCCATATCCTGACACCAGTTTTTTGAGCCAATCAAAATAAAGAGCTATAGCCAGAAATACTGACATACTCCATATCACGATTACATTGAAGTTTTCCGTGCTCCATAGTACCCCCAGAAAATGCTTGGTGGGTGTATAAAACTGAGCTCTGAAATCCAGAACATGAGAGGGAAATTCCGGCTCCAGGTAGATAGGATAAAGTTTTTGTACCAGTTGATTTCGGTGCTCCAGTATCCGGTGTTCTGTCGCTGTATTTTTAACCACTAAAGAAACCGCGTCATTTTCATGATTATTTCTTATCTCCATCATTTCCATTTCTCCTTCTTTTCCCTTGAACTTATTTTGCAGTATTTCTGTCTTCCGTTGACCTGCCCTGTTAGCCTTCAGGTTATAAAAGGACTTGAGATTGGCGAGAAATTCTTTGGTGTTTTCGAAAGTCCTCTCGTCGAAATCATCAATATTCAGCTGATCGATTTCGGGGAATTTATCCCGCCCGATTTTCGAGAGTTCCTTTTCCAGTTCATTTTTGATCGTTTTTAAACTATAAATGACCTTCGTTTTGTCCTCGTTTTTATCACTTTTATAATGAAAGTTGACGAAGTCCAATTCAGACTGAAGGCGGGGGATAAAGTACAAATTTTTAAATTCTGTCTGCGCAATCGTTTTTTCCTGCGGGTAGACATCGCGGTTGAATTCGTTATTCTTGAACTGGTTGACTGCCAGGGCCTCATATGCCCACCGGGAAGCCATGATCTCACCTATGACGGGCACTTTATCCTCGGTCGTTATACCGGGGTTGAGTTTGTCGAAGTTGACCACAACTCCACTTAAGATCAGCTGTGGTATGATCAGAAGAGGTATGAGCACATAGACTGTCACCGCATTTTTGAATGCGGCCGAGACATTGAGTCCCAGGATATTTGCAAAACAGGATACGCTAAACAGTATCAGCCACATTTGGCCTGTCATCCCCCTGACCTGCAGAATCCAGTTAGCAATGAGCACGTAACTGATGGTTTGGATGGAGCTGATCACTGTTAAGATCAGGATCTTGGATCCTAAATAACTCAACCTGCTGAGATTGAGAAACGATTCGCGTTTCAGTATTTTGCGGTCCCTTATGATCTCCTCCGCGCTCACGGTTAGCCCCATAAACAAGGAGACAATGACGCTCATGAAAAAGAATACAGGAATATTCAGGTTCTTGCGGAAGATGTAATCTCCGGTATCCTCCGGAATATAGCGTATGATAAATGCAAGTATGATCGCGAGGATCGGAGCCTCAAGGAAATTCACCAGCAGGTATTGCCGGTTGCTCAGCTTCGCCAGGTAATCTCTTTTGGTAAAGATCAGCAGTTGTTTGATCCGGTTAGGGATATTCAGTGTTTTAGATGGTACTTCTTCTACTTCATCTACCTTCGTAACCGGGATCCTTTTCTTAAATTCGGCATACCATTCTACCGGCGAGGTCTTGCGTTGATTCGTGAAGTTACCGTACTCATTGACGACCTTGGATTCGACAATATTGAAAACCTGTTCGGGATTGGCGGAAGATTTGCTGTCCACCATATTGATGATCTCCTTGAAATAGGAAATGGACTCAACGGGGTTGCCATAGTAAATCTGGTAACCTCCGACATCAAGCAGGATCAGCTTATCGAACATCTTGAAAATATCCTCCGAGGGCTGGTGGATGACCACAAATATCATTTTGCCCTTCAAGGAGAGTTCTTTCAAAAGATCCATGATGTTTTCAGAATCTCTTGACGACAATCCGCTTGTAGGCTCGTCAACAAACAGTACGGAAGGCTCTCTCAACAGCTCCAGACCGATGTTTAATCGTTTCCTCTGGCCACCGCTAATTGATTTATCCAACGGACTTCCCACTCTTAGATTCCGGGCTTCATGCAATCCCAGCGAATCCAGCGTATGCTCGCAAAGTTCCGTCAGTTCCTCGTTAGACTTATCTTTGAAACACAGTTTTGCGGCAAAAAACAAGTTTTCCAGTACGGTCAGTTCCTCGACCAACAAGTCGTCCTGGGGGATATATCCAATAACTCCTTCAATTTTCTTTTTGTCGGAATGAATGTTGATCCCGTTAATTCTGACAGTGCCTTCGCCGGGTTGTTCATTACCGTTTAAGACGTTCAGCAGCGTGGACTTTCCGGCTCCCGATCCACCCATAAGTGCGATCAATTTGCCTCCGTGTTCCTGAATGTCAATATTTCTGAGCCCAATGTTCCCGTTCCTGAACCTGAAGGAAATGTTCTCCGCAACAAAACTGAGATTGACAGCCTCTTTGGAGATATGAAATTTCCCTACAATATCAGAATAGAAAATGGGATCGTTGGTTTCGGTTTTTATAACCGATCCAATGGGCAGGACGTAAACGTGATTGCTCCTCATGGGAGCATTGTTTATCTGGTTGATTTCCTCACCCACGTACTTTGCGAAATAAACCTCTACTTCAGGTATCCTCAGGATAAATATGAATCCCTTCAGTGTAATGACTTTAATATGCTTACACTTTTCGGGGATCTCATTTGTTCCATCATCTACGATCAGGATATTTGATGAAATGATCTTGCTCCTTTCCTGGAACATTACGAATGCCTTAATCAAATCAGCTACCCTGGCATTGAAATTCAGCCGCTCACATATGAAATATAGTAGTTCCGATTCACGCTTTGTAATGATCCCGTCCGCTGCTATCAGTTCCATCAATTTTAGCATGACCACAATCTTCTGCTGATTGGTCTGAGCCTGGTTTATCTGATCACAGATGGCCCCGGTTTCATCGAACTCATCTTTGGCGTCTTTGGCCGGACTATCTATCAGGGATTCAAAGTATTTGAAATACTTTTCAGCGTCCTCCGTGGACAGACTTTCATTCAGAAAATTCTTGATGGAGGCTTTTTCATCCAGTGTAACCTGATCTTCTTTGGCAACAATCGCAAGAAGCTGGATGATGGCTTTAAGAATTTTTTCACTCATGGACTAGGTTGATCGCGGTGCAGTTAAAACATAAAAAAAGCACGGTCCCGATATCTACCGGGACAGTGCTCGAGAGTAGTTGGTTAGATTGAAGATATTTTTATTCTACTATTTCGTTCCTGATTCGCAACACTTCCAAATTCACATCCAATAGCATGTCCTGCGTTACCACAAAATTGCTATCATTTTGCATTCCAGCCTCTACATCTGCCAGATCTCCCTGGAAAAGTCTTTCCAATATACTAAGTTCTGCGATCATTTTGGCAATGGTCTGGTCAGTTGGTATGTCTCTAAGCAATTTTATTATGTCCAAAAGTGGTTGTTCCTGTTCCAGAATTAGTTTGACCAGGGGTTCCAGTATCTTGTCCCTGGTCCGCTGATCCATATCATCTGTGTGGTAAGTCTGGGCTACTTTTACCGCCAGGTAAAGTCCTTCAATAAAACTTCCGGTGAGGACCAAAGCAGCCATCGTATGACGCCCCTCGGTTTCAAAATGTTCTTCATGCGAGATCTCCGTTTCATCCCACAATTCCAATAACTTTACCGTATCACCCTTCAGCGCCCGGTATTGTTGAATGACGCTATCGCTGAATGCGGTCGGTAATCCCAGGGTTTCCGAGAATTGATCGCAGGCTTTCATGTGCTCGATGGATTCTTCCACCTGCCCATATTCAATTAAGTAACCAATATCCGTGGTGAAAATGCCCAGGTTAAGCGCAGCTTTATCTTCTTCTTCGAGATAGGATTCCATCTCAAGAATATCTGCGATGAGTCCATGATCAAAATCCGCACCGATACGCCTGATCTCGTTTGGAACGGCTGAAGGAGGGGGCAGGTCCTTAACCAATTTCGTAATATCCGCGATGATTTGCTCTTCTTCCATTTTTGCATGCTCTTCGGCAACCTTACTCTTACAGGATGCTGTGAGCAGGACGAGCAGGATGAGTGTAAAATCAAAAATTTGTTTTAGCCTGTTGCTCATGATTGATAGTTAGGATCTATTTCTTCAATTTTAATGCTTTTTTAGGTGTGATCGAAATAAATAGTTTTATAATTTATCAGGTATTTTTTGAAAAATGAAAGGTTTATCGTTTTCCAGCCTGAGGGTAGGAAAGAAGTATTGGGCCGTAAACTACGGCGAGAGATTTGAATTCGAATTACATGAAATTGTAAATCATAAGGAATTCAAGCTAAAGGATCTGCATACACTGGAGATCTATTACATGAGTGACATTACCCGCTTCGGAACAGGTGAGGACTTTGAGATCAGGGAGATCTACACCAGCTGATACTTAGATAAATCCCTGGAGGGCAGAGAACTTTTCGAAAAGATGTATTCGTCAACAGCCTTAGCCGCTTCACGCCCTTCGGAAATAGCCCATACCACCAGTGACTGACCTCTCCGCATATCACCTGCCGAGAATACACCCTGAACGGATGTCTGATAGTTGGCGGTTTTAACATTTCCAAAATTATCCAATTCAACACCCAGGTCTTCGAGCATACCCGTTTTTTGCGGATGAACAAATCCGATTGCCAGTAATGCCAGATCACATTCATGAGTTTCCCCGGTCCCGGGGATCTCCTTGAAGTTTCTGCCTTCCCATTCGATCTGAACGGTCCTGATCCCTGTCAACTCCCCTTTTTCGTTTCCTTCAAACGCTTTGGTGAGAATGGACCATTCACGTTCACAGCCTTCCTCATGGGAGGAGGAAGTACGAAGGATCAATGGCCATTCCGGCCACGGATTGATTTCGGACCTGCTGACCGGGGGCTTTGCCAGCAGTTCAAATTGCTTGATTGATCTGGCGCCTTGCCGGTTGGAAGTACCGATACAGTCCGACCCGGTGTCACCGCCGCCCAGTACGATCACATTTTTGTCTTTGGCAAGAATATCTTTCTCCGTAAACGGAAGGCCGGAAACCCTTCGGTTTTGCTGGGTAAGAAAGTCCATTGCAAAATGGATCCCCTTGAGATCTCTACCCGGAATTGATAAATCCCTGGGAACGGTCGAGCCGCCGGCTAACACTATTGCGTCAAAGTCATTCCGGAGTTCCGTGACCTGTACGTCTTTGCCTACGTCGCAGCTCAGTTTAAATGAAATGCCCTCTTCCTCCATCAGTGCGATTCGTCTTTCAACAACCCATTTCTCAAGCTTGAAATCCGGAATTCCAAATCGCAGCAGACCTCCGGGCTTTTCGGCCCTCTCGAAAATTGTGACGGTGTAACCAATATGATTTAATTGTGCTGCAGCGGCCAGACCTGCCGGCCCCGATCCCACAATCGCCACTTTTTTGCCATTGCGATACTTTGGTGGCCGCGCTTTGATGAACCCTTTTTCGAAAGCCTTTTCGACAATGGTTTTCTCGATATGCTCTATGGTTACCGGAGGTTTATTGATCCCCAAAACGCAGGAACCCTCACAGGGCGCCGGACAGATCCTTCCCGTGAATTCGGGAAAGTTGTTAGTAGCATCCAGTATTTTAATGGCCCGGTTCCAATCGTTGTGATAGACCGCATCATTAAAGTCGGGAATGAAGTTTCCCAGAGGACATCCCTTGTGACAAAAGGGTATGCCACAATCCATACACCGGCTGGCCTGGTCAGTTGTCAGTTGTTCACCATGGGACTCATAAAACTCTTTGTAATCCGCTAACCTCTCATCAACTGACCTGGTTCCGGGTAATTGTCGTCCCTTCGATATAAATCCTTCGATACTTCCCATTTCATGCTACATTTTTAGTTGATACATCACTTGTCATCACCCGTTTCAGGTCATTGGGCATCACTTTCACAAATGAGGACCTGAATTTGTCCCAATCGTCCAAAATGGATTTTGCTTTGATACTACCCGTAAACTCCAGGTGTTTCTCGATTTTGCTTTTGATCAATCCATGATCTTCGCCATCGGGTGTTTCGAGTCCTATCATCTCCAGGTTACACACGGTTTCAAGATCCTGGTCTTGATTCAGGATATAAGCTATTCCCCCGCTCATGCCTGCACCAAAGTTGTTCCCGACACGCCCAAGAATAATCGCAAGCCCCCCTGTCATATATTCACACCCATGATCACCGATCCCTTCCACTACTGCCTCAGCCCCGGAATTTCGCACGCAGAATCGTTCACCCCCCTGACCGTTGATATACACTTCGCCGGAGGTGGCTCCATAGAGTGAGACATTACCAATGATGATATTATCCTGGGGAGTGAGGTTGGACTCCGGACCCGGCCTGATAGCCAGTGTTCCACCTGATAGTCCCTTCCCCAGGTAGTCATTCGCCTCGCCGCATAAGGTAAAATGCAGGTGCGGGGCGAGAAACGCTCCGAAACTCTGGCCGGCCGATCCGGTAAACTCGATGCGAATAGGTGTTCCCATGACACTCTTATTTTTTGTGAGGTAAGAAGAAGTCAATGCTCCGGTGGACCGATCGACATTCTTAATATTGTATTTCAGATGAACAGGGGGGGTTGCGTTCCTGAGATCTCTGATGATTTTGTTGTCCAGAACCTTGTCAAGCTCGTGATCCTGTTCGATCTGTTTAAACTTACCCACGTGAGTTGGTGTATGTGGAAATCGTAAAATAGGATTCAGGTCCAATCTTTGGATCTTGGTGTAGTTGAGATCTTGTCTCACTTTCAGGACGTGTGCCTGCCCTACCATCTCATTTACCGTCCTGAATCCAAGTTCGGCCATTTTCTCACGAAAATCTTCAGCAAGCAGTGTGAAGAAATTCACAACATGATCAGGATTACCTGTAAATAGTTTGCGTAATTCGGGTTTTTGCGTAGCTATGCCGACCGGACATGTATTCAGATGGCACTTCCGCATCATAATACATCCTTCCACGATCAAGGCAGCTGTACTGACACCATATTCTTCAGCTCCCAGCAAAGTTGCGACTGCCAGGTCACGTCCTGTCATGATCTTTCCGTCTGTTTGCAGCGTGACCCTGCTTCTCAGGTTATTCATGACGAGTGTCTGGTGGGCTTCAGCCAGGCCCATTTCCCATGGTAAGCCGGCATGCCTGATCGAGCTAAGCGGACTGGCTCCCGTACCGCCGTCAGCGCCCGAAATCAGTATGGCATCGGCTTTGGCTTTGGCAACTCCTGCGGCGATAGTTCCGACGCCGGCCTCAGCAACAAGCTTCACATTTATCCTGGCTTCCGGATTTGCATTTTTCAGATCAAAGATCAATTGCTTGAGATCTTCGATAGAGTATATGTCATGATGGGGTGGAGGTGAGATCAACCCAACACCAGGTGTGGAATGTCGTACTTTTGCGATCCATTTGTCTACTTTGTGGCCGGGTAATTGTCCGCCTTCCCCGGGCTTTGCACCCTGGGCGATTTTGATCTGAATTTCATCGGCATTATTCAAATACTCGATCGTTACACCGAACCGTCCTGATGCCGCCTGCTTGATGGCGGACCTCTCCGAATCCCCATTAGCCTTTGGTATGTACCTGGATTCATCCTCACCGCCTTCGCCGCTGTTACTTTTAGCCCCGATGCGATTCATCGCGATCGCGAGTGTGGTGTGCGCTTCATGGGAAATGGATCCGAAACTCATGGCGCCGGTGGCAAATCGCTTCAGAATTCCCTCAGCAGGCTCAACATCACTCAGGGGTACTGAATCCCTTTCTTTGAATTCAAAAAGATCCCGGAGATTGATAATCTCACTTTCTTCATCATGAACTTTCCTCGTAAAGGCTTTGAATACCTCGAAATCATTAAGTTTCGTCGATTTCTGGAGAAGTGAGACAGTGTCAGGATTCAGCAGGTGTTTTTCTCCGTTTCTTTTCCATTGGAAAATTCCTCCTGACTCCAGGAGTTTGCGACCCTCATCCTGGTAAGCGACAAGATGCCTTTGCAACACTTCCGCGCCCAGATCCTTAAACGTCAATCCATCCAGCCTGCTAACCGTACCCGTAAAACATTTTGATATCACATCGTGCCCCAGGCCTATACATTCAAAAATCTGAGCGGACTGGTAGGATTGCATGGTGCTTATTCCCATTTTACTCATGATCTTAAGCAATCCTTTTCCTATCCCTTTGATGTAATTTTGATAGAAATCCCGAACCGGAACTGATTGATCAAGCTGGCCACTATCATACGCATTATGAATGGCATCGTAGGCAAGATAGGGATAGATCCCGCTTGCCCCGTAGCCGATCATCGTGGCAAAGTGGTGGGTCTCCCAGGCATCGCTGCTTTCGGCAATCAAACCGGCTTTGGTCCTCAGCCTTTTGCTTATCAAATGGTGATGTACGGCCCCTACTGCCAGCAACCCGGGGATAGGCGCCCTGTCCTTCGTTTCTTTGCGATTGGAAATGATCAGGATGGTGTGCCCGTCACCTATGGCCTTTTCAGCTTCCTCGCAGATCCTTTCAATAGCATGTTTGAGTGTTTCCTTATTTGCTGCCACGTCAAAGGTGGCATCCAGGATATAATGGGTGAATCCCACATTTTCAAGAGCCTTGATCCGGTAGAAGTCTTCGCGCGAGAGTACCGGCTGGGAAATGTGGACCTGTCTGGCGTGGTCCGCTGATTCTTCCAGTATATTGAGAGATCTCCCTATCCTTGTAAACAGCGCCATTACCAATCGCTCGCGTATCGGGTCGATGGGCGGATTGCTGACCTGGGCGAAATATTGTTTGAAATAGTTCGCAACATGCTGGCTTTGATTGGAAAGGACCGCCAAGGGTACATCGGCACCCATGGAACCGAGAGGCTCCGTTCCCTGAACAGCAAGTGGCAGAATTGTCATTTTTACATCTTCTTCCGACATGCCGTTTGATACCTGTCTTGTGATCAGCCGCTCCGGGATGATCACTTTTTCTTCCAGATCAGGGATCGGCATCAGTTGCAGCTTAATACGCTTTTCCTTGATCCACTCGAAGTATGGCTTATCCTTAAATACTTTTTCTTTTATTTCATTGTCATCATACACTTTGCGAAGATCGAGATCGGCCATTAACATTTTGCCCGGCTGCAATCTGCCCTTACGAACGATACTGCTTTCCTTGACCGGTACGGCACCGGCCTCACTGGCCATAATAAGCCTGTTGCCCCTGGTGATGCAATACCGGACCGGGCGCAATCCGTTTCTATCGAGTGTTGCGCCTACCTGGTAGCCATTGGTGAAAAACAGGGCCGCTGGTCCGTCCCATGCTTCCATCATGGAAGCATGGTACTTGTAAAACGCTTTGCGCAGCGGGTCCATGGTGCGGTTGTCCTGCCATGCCTCCGGCACCAGCATCATCATCACATGTGGGAGGGAGCGGCCGGAAAGGGCCAGGAGCTCCACCAGCGCATCAAGATTGGAGGAATCCGAGTTATTGGGATCTGTTACCGGTATCAGCCAGGATAATTCTTCTTTGGTGAAGAAGTCGGAATGCATGAGCGCCTCCTTGGACTGCATTTTATTGACATTCCCCCGGATCGTATTGATTTCTCCATTGTGTGCCAGAAACCTGAACGGCTGTGCCAGTTTCCAGTTTGGAAAAGTATTGGTTGAAAACCTGGAGTGTACAATGGCCAAGGCCGATTTGACCAGTGGATTTCGCAGATCATGGAAGTATCTCTCCAACTGATCCGTTTTCAGCTGGCCTTTGTAGATAACCGTTCTGGAGGACAGGCTGGAAAAATAGAACTCATTGTTCACGCTCTCCAGGGTCCTGTTGATGGAGTGTGTAATATAATGGCGCAACACAAACAGTTTTCTCTCCAGTTCGTCTCCGCTGATCCCGGTATCCTTATATTGGATAAAGATCTGTTCGAGGTAAGGCTCCACGGATTTGGACTCGTGGCCCGGGACACTGTGGTCTAGTGGTGGGAGACGGTAGGTGATCAGTGAAAACCCCATCTTTTTCATAAGGGTATTCATTACTTTTTTGCACCGGTTTCTTATTTCCTGGTTCTGCGAATGAAATACCAGTCCCACACCGTAGTGTCCCTCGTCGGGAAGATTTACTCCGTACTCGCGCAGCTCTCTTTTGTAGAAAAGATGTGGCAGCTGAATAAGTATGCCGGCGCCATCACCCGTATTCTTATCCGCCCCGGTTGCTCCCCTGTGTTCCATATTCTTCAACATGGTGAGAGCGTCTTTTACCGTTTTATGCGTTTTTCTTCCATTGATGTTTACTACGCATCCGACTCCGCAGGAATCCCGCTCCATTTCTGGTGTGTAAAGACTTGTGTTCATACGGAAATTTTGAAAAATTGTGGTTAAACGAAGCTTCGAAAATACCACATAAGAAGCCTATGTCAAGAGGATATTTTGCATAAATGATGGAAGATGGAATATTATTTTAATTGTGAAAATTTCCCTGCGATTTCACTCAAAATCTTTCAAAACCGTTGGGATGATGGATTACCAAATTGAAATATTTTCAACGACAGGCATGTTATGTGGCAAATAAGCAATTTTAAGCCGCTTTTCAGGCGGTTTTCCGTGTAATTGAATGATCTATTACATGAATCCGGTTGATATTGAGCAGTTTACACCCAACTTTTTTTTGTAAAATTTAAATTTACATTAACAGACATTAACCCTTTCCACTATGATTACTGCAAACAGAATCCAAAATCTTGGGACGGAAACCGCATTTAAAGTCTCGGGAGAAGCTGCTGCTTTTGCGGCAGAAGGAAACAGAGTATTTCCATTCCATCTGGGTGATATGAATATACCCACTCCGGAAAATATAACGGAGGCGATATTCAGGGCCATAAAAGACGGAAAGACAGGATATTGCCCTGCCGCCGGGGTGCCTCAGCTCAGGGAATTGCTTGCCGAGGACATTAATAAAACGCATAATACCAGCTACAAGGCGGAGAATGTTGCCATCCAGCCGGGGGGTAAACCTGTAATTGGTAAGTTCATTCTTTCGCTGATGAATCACGGAGACGAGGTGCTTTACCCAAACCCCGGCTATCCCATCTACGAAAGTCAAATAGAGTTTCACGGCGGCGTTGCGGTACCTTATGCCTTCAATGAAGGCGATGAAAACTTTACGCTGGATGTGGATGCCATCGAAAACCTGATCACCCCTAAAACCAGGATATTGGTATTTAACAATCTTCAGAATCCCAGCGGTGCGGAATCGACGGAAGAAGAACTGCGAAGACTCGCTGAAATGGCGGTAAAACACAATTTATACGTCCTTGCGGATGAGGCATATTTTGACATTCGCTACACGGGGAAATCCCGGTCCATTGTAAGTTTTCCGGGGATGGAGGAGCGCACTGTCATTCTTTACACCTTTTCAAAAAAATATGCTATGACGGGCTGGCGTCTGGGTGCGGCAGTGGGACCGGAGGACATTATTTCAGTTATTGCAAAGATCAATGTCAACCACGAGTCCTGCACCAACCACTTTATACAGTACGGGGGTATTGAAGCCCTTACCGGCGATCAGTCGGGATCTCAAAGGATCGCCGAAGTATTGCATGCCCGAAGGGATGTGGCAGTTTCACTGCTAAATGATATTGAGGGGGTAACATGTTTCAAACCTGATGCAACATTCTATCTTTTCCCAAATGTGACCGGGGCCATGGCAAACCTGAAAATAGATGATTACCATGACTTCAGAAGAGCCGTTCTTGAGAATACCGGCGTTTCGTTTTGTACCCGGTTGCACTTTGGCCGTGAAGTAGGGGAGGAAAAGGAAAAATATGTGCGCTTTGCCTATTCGGGAATCGATGTCGGGGACATACAGGAAGGGCTTACAAGGTTGAAATCATATCTTGAACTGGACAAAGTATATAGCTGATGAGTAATGTATATGTCACCCGGATGATTCCTGAAGCAGGAATTGAACATTTGAAAGCTCATTGCGACAAGGTGGAGATCAATCCGGACGATCACGTGCTCGAACCCGGTGAATTGCTGGAAAAGGTAAAAGGCCGGGACGCTGTCTTATGTCTGTTGACGGATATCATAAATGATCAGGTATATGAAGCGGCCGGGCCGCAATGCAGGATCTTTGCAAACATGGCAGTTGGTTTTAACAACCTAGACCTGGAAGCGGCCAGAAAGCGCAATATCGTCGTGTCAAATACACCGGGAGTGCTGGATGATGCTACGGCGGATATGGCATGGTCGTTATTGTTTTCGACCGCAAGAAGGATTGTGGAAAGTGACGCCCATATGAGAAGTGGAAAATGGGATGGGTGGGGACCGCTTCAGTTTATTGGAAAGGATATTACCGGCCGGACACTGGGTATCATCGGCGCCGGTCGCATAGGGACGAACTTTGCCCTGAAGTCCGCAGGGTTTAATATGAAAGTATTGTACGCAGATGTGCGCAGAAATGAAGAACTCGAAACCAAACTGGGCGCGAAAAAGGTTGAATTAGATGAGTTGTTGAAGGAATCGGATTTTGTGTCACTTCATGTTTTTCTATCACCTGAGACAACCCACCTGATCGGTGAACGGGAACTGACCCTGATGAAGGACTCGGCAGTCCTGATCAATTCGTCCAGGGGCCCGGTGATCGATGAGAAGGCGCTGGTCAAAGCGCTTCAGAATGGAGATATCGCTTCTGCGGGCCTTGATGTTTACGAATTTGAACCGAAGGCGGCGGAGGGACTATTGGAACTGAAAAATGTGGTGGCTTGTCCGCATATTGCCAGCGCCACTTTTGATACACGTAATAACATGGCACTGATAGCTGCCAGGAACATTACGGAAGTACTGGCGGGGCGTGATCCGATAACAAGGGTAAACTAATAAAAAGAAAGGCGCGGATACTATCCGGGACGGATCACCAGGTATCCAGCTGACTTTTTATTTAACATACCGGTACAGTATGCGAAGGGAGAGCCTGGCGGTTTTAGTCCTTGTATTTTGTCTGGGACCGCAATTGGCTCCTGCCCAGGACCGGGGGACCATCTATTTTTTTTCAGGGCAGGGTGCGGATAAAAGGCTGTTTGACTCCCTCGACATAGATCCGTCTTTTAAAAAGACCTTCATCGAATACGGTACCCCGGAAAGAAAGATCTCCCTGAAGGAATTTGCCGTTCAGCATGCGCAGAAAATAGACACCACGGAAAATTACTTCCTGGTAGGGGTTTCGTTGGGGGGAATGATGTGTGCGGAGCTCAATGAAATACTGGATCCGGAAAAGACGGTGATCATTTCAAGCTGCAAGAACAGAAAAGAATTACCATTCAGGTACAGGTTCATGAGGTTCATTCCACTGAATGAGATCATTCCGGCATTTGTCCAATTCGCCGGCGCCAAAATACTTCAGCCGGTAGTGGAACCGGATAGCAGGAACAACCGGGAAGTCTTTAAAAGCATGATGAATGCGAAGAGTCCAAGGTATATCAAGAGAACGGTCAGGCTGATCATCAGGTGGGAGAGAAGGCGTAATGACAAAGATGTTGTACATATCCATGGGGATAATGACCACACCCTTCCGTTGAGAAATATCCGTGATCCGGATTTTATTATTGAAAACGGCTCTCACATGATGACTTTGACGAGAGCCAGAGAGATCAGCCAATTACTGAATGAAATTCTTTTGGGCGAGGGATCCCATTCCGGCAGGTAAAGGGTTCCGGATTTAATCGGCTTCTTTCTTCAGGGCCATCCAGATCACGCCAAACCCAATCATACCTGCCCCGATAGCGCCATATGTCAGATTCGTTTTGAGCCTGCTCATGGACTTGTTTTCCAGGCGGATCTCCTTTATGTTTCTCACATCCAGGGGAATGTCCTGGCCTTTCGAAGTATTTGACTGGTTAGAAAAAAATTCCCTGTAGCCGATATAATTTCCTGCCGAGTCCTTGCGTATGCTGAGAAGCTCCAGGGTTTCATTTGAATGACCAACAACCATTATGCCGCCATTCCAGTCGACTGCCTGATCAATTTTATCCGATGGTACGGATATGTTGTAGACTACACAACCAGGCAGAAAAAAAACTCCAATTAGCAGCGCAAATAATTTCTTTAACCGTGACATCAAACTGAATTTGACACCTTCCAATTTCTATATTTCAGTAATCTTTTCAAATGATATGGGTCAGTTTTTTTTCTGCGGTTGGTAAAGGGGGGATAATGTGCTGAAAGTGGGGTTTGACATAACACTAAATGCTCTGGTATCAGATAGAATTTTTCTGTAAGACGAACTGAATTTTGACAACTTTATATTAACCTGTCTCCGGGTGTTGATTAAGTTCTGATCCCAACCAGGAGAGAAAATCTCCTCCTATCTTTTCAGACATATTCATTCCCTGAGTCGGGCCAATAAGATACAATATTTGTGAAATTTAAAATTCAAAAATCATGAACCTTATTGTTGCTGTGGCTCTAATCATTGGGACATATAAACTACCGGAAAGCGTATTTTCAGTTGACGATTCCTCCGAACTAGATACTAAGAAATATCCTTAGATCATATGATTAATGCTGATGAATGTCTCAGATTAGAGAAGAGTAAGGAAAATTTCGTTCAATTCTCAATGAAAAATATTACCAATCCCAAGTTTTTAGAGACTTTGATGACTAAAAACTTCGATTGTCCGATTTGTTCAATGCCATATGCTACTCAATACCACCCTGGTTATCGCAGGAAGAGGAGTTAAACAAAACCAATTGTTTTTTACATCAGCAGGATCTGGTTAAGGATAAGTTATTGTAAGTATCACGAAGATGGTTAAGCGTCGTAAGCAGTTCATCGAAGGAAATTTCTTTCTCCCCATAAATCATGTTCTCCTGCATTGCACGATAATCCTTTTTCCAGTTGTCCAGAAATTCAGTAGGAGGGATAGGATCAAATGAAGGAGGATAGTGTTGATCATAATCAAGCTCCTTGATTCGGTAGAATTTTCTTCTATGTGCAATCAAAGCATCAATTAATTGAGGGTCCTGAAAAGCTTGTTCACCGATTTTTGTGCGATTAAGTTGGTAAAGATCGTACATATGTCTGGACAACCTGCCAGGATTCTTATTCTTGCTCTCAAGCTTTGTAACCTCATGCATGATAAAGAGTTTTTCAATGAATGTTCGTTCAGCAGTCACGCAAGGGATCTTTATTGGATTGTCTGCAAATTCCTCACTTTGGAAATACGCACTTACCAAACTTCTAATGGAACGGAGTTCTGAAGGCTCTCTCAAGGATCTCGATCCAATTTCAATTTTCACGCGAGGGTCTACATAAGAATCATTGTCTGTCACTACAGGATATTCCACAAGAACTATTGCTGGATCCTGGTTTTCGTTTCCATTACTTTCAAGCTCAAGGCTCACATCAAACCCCCTGTTTATAAAAAGCTCTTGTAACTCCGGAATCAGATTTTTTTGAAAATAGGCTCTTGCATCTGCTCTCAGTCGATTGATCGCCCGGTTGGATATCTCCCCTTCATAGCCGAAAAATGAGCGATCAACACCCAAATCAATATCTTCGGAAAAGCGATCAAGTAGTTGCCATGCTTTGCTTAAGGAAGTTCCTCCTTTGAACACCAGGTGATCTTTGATACTTGTTTTGAATAATAGATCTAATGTCACCACCACCCACCAGTCTTTTTCCACGGCAAAGGCTGGCAAGCCGTGCTGATATTCGATAAACTCAAATATTTGCTTCTTCTCTCCATTTCCAAGTTGATAGAAATTGTAATATCCCATATTAATCTAATGCTTTTGCCATAATTTCTCCTATCCATACAGGGGATGCGGCAATATCGAATTCCAGAATACGAGGATCTTCTTGTTTCAGAATATCAATCATCTTTTTCTTGGTTTCCGCATCGACATTTTGTTTTCCAATCTCTTTCAATGCCATTATGACCAAACTACTATATTCTCCTTTAACTGAAAGAAGCTTTGGAGTAGTAGGCTTAAACTGAATTGAGTTCTTTCCAACTTTGTATTTCTTGCGAAATCCGTCGGTCAGGAAGACTATGTTGGCCGGAATTTGTGTTGAAAGTCCCAACTGATAAAGAGCGTATGGTCCACTTGGTAAGATTCGGATTCTGTCTCTTTTGGCAATAGCCCTGGCAACTTCCTCAGCCGTTGGCATGATATATGGGACGATAGTTCCTTTTTTAGGTTTGACATAAATGCCATTGGCAATTCGCCTAATTTTTTTGAGTTTAGCAGCTCTGCTTAATGCAGTGTTTACTGCATCAGGTTTATGTGTATATCGAAAATCTTCGCTAAAAATTAATTCGCCATCACCAGCTTTTCGGATAGCATTCTGTATTTCCTGATCTATATTCATGTCAGAGTAATCAATCTATTCTGTTAGATTTTACTTATTAATTTCTAACATAAAATTACAAATATCTAACAAACTACAAGAAACTATTGTAAGAATTTCAAAATGTATCGCCAAACCACCGCTTTATGAAACCGCTGATTTTTATTGAATTAGGGAGTTAATTAAAACGCGGATTTTTGTTTGCTGGAGTCGCTGAATTCGACTAAAATTGCGCTCCTGTTTTCAGGCTGCAGAACAATTGGGAAAGGTAGCTGTTAATGCGTTAAATTTGTAACCGAAACAGGGCCCATACCTGCCTGCGGCAGGCAGGGCTCAGCCCGGTTGGTTACCCGCCCGTACCGGACGGTACGTTCGGGCGGGGAGCACCTGACTTGAACGAATAGTTGCGGGCGGCCAGCCAAGGGGGTATGGAAAATTCGAGAACCGAAACTCGAATAAGAAAAATTCGGGCCCATAGCTCAGTTGGTTAGAGCACCTGACTCATAATCAGGGGGTCCCAGGTTCGAGCCCTGGTGGGCCCACGTGATTAACCTCGCGAAAGCGAGGTTTTTTTATTTATCACCACCAGGGCGAGGAGTTTACCCCGACACAAGTCGGGGAGCCCTGGTGGGCCCACATTGATAGTCAAGGAGTTACATAAAATTGTAACTCCTTCTGTTTTATGTACCTAACATTTTGCCTAACACCTAGTCCATAATCATCGGTTTTGGCTTTGTATTGATTTTAAACTTTACTAAAATCACACTAAACCAATTTATGGAAAATTATGAGTTCTGATGGCACAAATATTTCCCTTTCAGAATTGAGTAAGAAGGCGGAAAAAGATCAAAAACAGTTGAAAATTTTACTGTCTTTATTAACGAACCTCATGGTAACGATTGCTGTCGCGATTACCATGGTTGCAGGAGTTGGGATATTTAGTGGTAACTACAATAAAGAATATTTCCCCAAATCCATAAAGGATAGTTTGAAAACAGTAATCATGAATAATGGAGATTTGGATGTAATAAAAAATATCTATAAGAATAGGTCAAATAGAAGACCAAATATCCTAGAAACTTTTTCGGGAAAGGCAAGTGAAAATAACTATTTGGTTGAAACTCCTTTATCTCAAATTTTAGATGACATGAAATCGGACTATTTTTTGAATACAGAGCTAGATTCTATTTACCTAACAAAACTCAATTCAATAATTACGATTCATAGACAAACCAATCCATTTGATAAACTCGAATACAATCAAAAAAATGATTTTGAAAATGTCAGAATAAAATCAGGGAATGACTACATAAAAATTCAGACTGACATAATAAGAATTGCCGATGAACTACATAATAGAAATCTTCTAGTAACTAAATATTTAGATAGATCAACAATAAGTTTTTGGATTTCTATCAGTGCAGTTGTATTGACAATATTACTCTACCTTCTTCAAAACCATCGAAACAGACCGTCGAGACTCATGAAACTTTTCGTCGAATCTTTAAACCAAGTGGATAAGGAGAAGGAGGAGACTGAGAGTGACGATTAATTCGTTTGATTCCGTGATATGTAGTTCATAACGCTCTCCTTTAGAATAGCGATAGAAATTCTTTAAATTAAACATCAATTCTGAATTTGCTATTCATGGAATCTGAGGACTCAAACATTGAAAAACACTCTCACAATAAAAATCTCATTGCTTTACTACTAGTTGGAGGATTGTTTGGATTATGGACTTTAATTAGAAAATTCATCCCCGGAAAAGTTGTGATAAAATGGTCTTACCCAAGAGAATACTATAATGGGATGTTTTCCGAAAAATCATTTAATGGTTGGGGAGTCTATTGTATTTCAAAAAAGAAAAAGGGGAAAGAGGCGATTCTTTATATTGGAAAAGCCTATGAATCTAATTTCTACAGTCGAATGAATGATCATGACAAGAAATGGGTAAGTAAATTACTAGGTGACATCGTTGTCAGGTTCGGCCAATTCAAAAGGCCATATTTTGTTGATGAATCAGTTGTTCATGATGTAGAAAGTGCACTCATTTACGAACATCAACCAATTAAGAACTTAAAACAAACTAAGAACTATACTTATTCAAGATTAAGGAACATTTACAATAAAGGTTTTCGAGGACCACTTGAACAAGTTGTAAGAATAAAAGATCACAAATAATGTTTCTTATAAATAATATACAAAACTTCAAAATTACTCTGAATGATCATTGAGAATAAATGAAAACTGAATTAGTAAGCCGGAGATTATCACTCATTAAATTCCTTTTTATTCAAGGAACTGAATTATCTAAAAGATCTGGTCTTGTAGCTGGGTTTTCAATATTATCGTTCCATGATGCGGTAGAAATGTTTCTGAAACTTGTAGCGGAGAAAAAGAATATCAAAAGCCAACAAAAGTTTACCCAATATTTTGAAAAGATTCCAGAATTGACCTTGCAAGAACCTATGAGTACATTAAACAAAATGAGAGTCAATCTAAAACATCACGGAATAATGCCAGATAAGGAAGGTGTTTCGGAATGTAGAATGATTTGTAAGGAATTTTTTGAAGAGAATTGTCCTGGTTTTTTCAATGTAGAATTTGGCAAAATTTCTCTTCTCGACTTGCTAAAATTCAAGAAAGCTAAAGAATATCTAGAGCAATCTCAGAATCAATTAAATGAGGGGAACTTTAGGGATTCGATAAAGTACTCAGCGTTTGCCTTTGATGAACTCATTGAAGAATATAAATCGAATAAAATGGGTTTTTATAGAAATGATCCTTTCAAAGTAGCGGATAGTTTAAGTAGTCCTTTAGGGCATCCTAGATTATCCGACAAACCACTTTCAAAGGAGTTTCAAGAGTTCACTCGTGATATAAATACAAGATTTGAAGCAATTGACAAAATGCTCCAAATAAATGCTCTTGGGTTGGATTATAAACAATATATCAAGTTCGATATTCTTACTCCTCGCAGATATAGAACAGCAAACGACTCTTTCGTAGCAAGTGAGAATGAGCAAGTTAATAGCACTTTCGAGAATGCCGAATTTTGTTTCAATTATGTAATTGAATCTGGAATCACTATCCAACAAGTAGATTTTGAACTCAGGGATTTGAAGAGGGAATAAATTCATTTAGCTCATCCATCGTATTAATTATACTCTTACCAAAGTCCTAATTACATGTTAAATTAAGAGAGATGGATTTTATTAAATATTTTGATGCTATAAACTCTTGGCATTGTAGCCTTCCCATTATCCCTAGCGCCCCATAGTTCTAATCCCCCTTCAGTCAGGGACCTTCCGCTTCCATCAATGCGCGGTTTGAGGTCTGCCTGAGGAGTACCCGTAATACGCAACGACAATGAAGCATATGAGCGGAAGTATGAATGAGAAATTGACCTCAGGCGTACCGAGAATGGACAGGTCCGTATATCCGGGACCTCCCATATCCAGGATCGCTCCCTGTGCAACGGGCATGACTGCACCCCCGACAATGGCCATTACCAGGCCGGCGGAACCAAGTTTTGCGTCATCTCCCAATCCGTCCAGGGCAATACCGTAAATGGTGGGGAACATCAACGACATAAAGGCCGAAGCACCCACCAGTGTATAAAGACCGAATGCCCCGCCGATGAACATGGTTCCCAGCATCATAATGATTCCCCCAAACGCGAAGAACATCATCAGCTTCGGCCCGCTGACATACTTCATAAGAAATGTGCATATCCAGCGTGAAGCAAGGAAAAGTGAAGTGGCAATCAGGTTAAAACGCTGAGCCTCGGCCTTCGTCATTCCGATGCTTTCGCCGTATTGCACCACATACGTCCAGCACATGATCTGCGCACCTACGTAAAACATCTGCGCTACCACGCCGAACATATACTTTGAATTGGCGAAAAGCCGTTTGAATGAATCTCCCACATGCAGATCATGTACGTCATCACCTTTCGTGGGCATCTTCGATATGAAGAATAACACCAGCATAGCCAGAACTACCAGGCCCAGAACGACATAGGGATCCCGGATGAGCAATAGATCGTGCGTCCGGATCATGGCTTTATTTGCTTCATCCAGATCACTAAAATTGCCGTTGGTAGATTGGAGTGCTACGAGGATAAAGTTTATCGCAACAATTTGTCCCAGTAATGCACCAATCGGATTAAACGCCTGTGCAAGATTCAGGCGACGTGTTGCAGTCGCCGGATCGCCAAGCGCCAGCATGAATGGATTGGCGGTTGTTTCCAGGAATGCCAGTCCGAATGTTAGTATGTACAGGGATATCAGAAAGAGTCCGAATATCTGGGCACCGGCTGCCGGATAGAACATAAGCGCTCCCGTGGCATAAAGTGCCAGTCCCACGAGAATACCGGACTTGTAGGAGTATTTCTTAATGAAAAGAGCAGCAGGCACTGCCATCGTAAAATATCCTCCGTAGAAAGCAAACTGTACCAGGGATGCCTGAATGTTTGATATCTCCATTACGGTTTTGAATGTGGCAACCATTGGGTTCGTGATATCATTGGCAAAACCCCACAGGGCAAAGAGGGTAGTAACGAGCACAAAAGGGATCAGGTACTCCTTGCTGACTACGGGTATTGATTTTTTTTCATTCATGATTAAGCAGGTTTATTCCGACAACATCGCACGATCCAGGTGTACATATCCACCGTCTACAAAAATATGCTGTCCTGTTGTATGAGAGGATTTTTCAGAAATGGTAAACAGGGCCAGATCCGCTATTTCCCGGGGAGTGGTCATTCGATTTTCAAAAGGAATAGTTCGTTTGATCCTTTCCAGTTTTTCCTTGCCGTTTTCCAGCGTTTTAATCCAGTTGTCATATGCCGGTGTCCAACTTTCAGCAATGATCAGACAATTGCACCTTATACCGGAAGGTGCCAGATCTACTGCCCACTCACGTGTCAATGCCAGGACACCTCCTTTGGAGGCAGCATAGCCGGAGGTACTTCCCTGTCCGGTGTAGGCAACCTTGGACCCTATATTCAGGATGTTACCCCTTGATTCCTTTAGCCCGGGCAATGCATGTTTTACCGTCAGGAAGTAGCTGATAAGGTTGAGATGGAGCGAGCTGACAAAATCCTGGTACGAGCCGTCCAGCCCGACCCCGTCATTCACACCGACGTTGTTGATCACCGCATCGATTCGTCCGTACTTGTGAATAACACTTGTGACCGCTTTTTCAATTTCATCGGGTTGGGTCAGATCCGTTTTGACAAATAATCCGTCAATGCCACGCTCCCGGATACTTCCGATATAGTCAATTCCCCTGTCATTTCGATCTATCAGGGCAGGGATCGCTCCCTCGGAGGCAAGAGACCGGAGGATGGTCTCCCCGATACTGCCTTTAATTCCTGCGCCACCCGTCAGGATGACTATCTTGTTTTTAAGGTTCAACTCCATAGAAGTCAATTGTGTTTTGTAAAAAGATCTTTTCCTGCTCCTGCCTCGAAAACGCTGAGAAATAGCGATCGGGAATACGCTTGATTTCCGAGTAAGATCCGCCCAAAAGGCACACGGGCCAGTCTGAGCCAAACATGATCCTATTGGTCCCAAAAGCATCAACAATCACATCGAGATAAGGTATAAAGTCTTCGTATTTCCAATTCTGCCAATCTGCTTCAGTGGCCATTCCTGATATTTTGCACCAGGTATTTTCACTTTTGGCCATCTCAATCATGGACTTTTTCCATTGATCAATTTCCCGGCTTTTTATATAAGGTTTGGCGATGTGATCCACTACGAACTTCTGGTTGGGAAAATTGCGGACTGTCCGGATTGCGCCTGCCAGCTGTGTAGGGAAAATAAGTATGTCGTAGGTATAGCCAAATTGTTCGAGGAGACCAATTCCCCGCTGAAAATCCCTTTGCAAAATGAAATTGACGTCCGGCTCGTCCTGAATTACATGACGAAATCCTGCCAGCTTTTTGTTTGAGATCCCGCTAAGCTTTTCGGTCAGGTCCTCTGACCTAATGTCGACCCAGCCGACAACTCCCTTAATGAAATCATATTCGGCGGCTAATCCAAGGAGGAAATCGGTTTCCAAATCGCTCTGATCTGCCTGCACGGCTATGGAGCCAACCACACCTTCGGGCTTACCGGCGGAGATCAGTTCTTCCGGACCGAAATTTTGTTTGAGGAGCGCCATGCTATCATCGATCCACGAGTGAGCTACGGGATCATAATTCCAAAAGTGTTGATGTGCGTCGATTATCATCATTGAATTCAGTTTATGTCAATTACAGCTTTTATCACACCCGTTTCCGGTTTTAGCCAGCTATCGAAATGGTCAATCATTTCAGTAAACGGAACCCGGTGGGTGATGAAGGAATCAACGGGGAACCGGCCCCTTTTCAACACCTTAATTACATATTCAAAATCTTCTTCTGTTGCGTTACGGCTGCACATAAGGGTCGTTTCTTTTGCGTGGATCTCCGGATGTTTAAAGATAAGCTCACCCTTGGAAAGTCCCACCAGTACATATCTTCCTCCATGTCCCATGAATTGCACACCGGTTTCCAGGGCTCGTTTGTTGCCGGTAGCATCGTAGACCACGTGTGCCAGATCCGAATTTGTGATTTCATTTATGCTCTGGAGCGGGTCATCGGAAACATTAACAGTGTGATCCACGCCGATACGCTCCTTGACATATCTCAACCGTTTGTCGTTCATATCCAGGGCAATTATGTTGGCACCCTCATTTTTTGCAAACATCATGATGCCGACTCCAATGGGTCCGCATCCCACCACCACCGCTGTTTCGCCTTTCTTAAGATCTGATCTCCGAATGGCGTGAGCCCCGATTGCCAAAGGTTCTGCGATCGCCATTTCATCCCAGGAAAGTGAATCTGCGGGAATTAACAGGTCGGCAGGGACGGAGATGATTTCCTGCATCCCGCCGTCTGCATGAACCCCGAGTACGCGAATATTTGAACAGCAATTGGTTTTTCCCTGCCGGCAGGCGAAACATTCACCACAGCTGACGTACGGCATAATAATCGCACGATCTCCCACTTTCAATCCTTTACTGTTAGGATCAATTGCGATAATCTCTGTGGCGAGTTCATGACCTAAAATACGCGGATAGCTGAAGAATGCCTGTTGTCCGGTATACGCATGAAGATCGGTTCCACAAATTCCTATGTTGCGGACTTTGAGCAGCGCTTCACCCGGTTTTTTTGCAGGTTCAGGTTTTTCCCTGAGAAAAAATTTACCCGGTTCCTGGCAAATAATATATTTCATGAGACAAACGTTTGCACATATTTTCGTGCTAATTTAATAATTAATTAGAAATAATCCAGTATGTTTGTGCAAACGTTTCCACTTGAAAAGAAAAACCACAATACTGGACATTGCCAGGGAACTCAAGACAGCACCGTCCACCGTTTCCAGGGCGCTAAATGGTAATCGAAGGATTAGCGAAGAAACAAGGAAGGAAGTGGCCCGCGTTGCGAAGCGTCTTGGGTACATGCGCAATCATTTTGCTTCTTCGCTGCGAAGTGGAAAAAGCAATGTGATCGGCGTGGTGGTTCCTTTTACAGACAGTTCATTTTTCTCATCCATCATCCGTGGGGTTGAGGACATTGTCAACCGGGAAGGATACAATGTGATGATATGCCAGTCTCATGACATTTACGAACGGGAGGTGAAATGTGTGGAGGCATTACTGGAAGCGGGAGTGGCAGCCATTGCGATTTCCGTTTCAAGTGAAGTAGGGAATTATAAACATATTGAGAAGGCCAGCGAACTGGGGATGCCACTGATTTTATTTGATCGCGTAGTCGAGGAATTGGACACTTACTCCGTGATGATTGATGATTATCGCGGAGCATACGAAGCAGTGACACATCTGGTTTCTATGGGGTATCGCAAAGTGGCATTGTTCATCGGCAACCGTGAGATCAATATTTTCCGGGAAAGGTATCGTGGTTATAAAGAGGCAATGGCACATCACAACCTGTCCTGGAATGAGGATTACATTCTCGAAGTGGATTCCAGTGTGGAAGCTGGTGAAGCTGCTGCCAAAAAGTTACTGGAATTATCAGATCCGCCAGATGCAATCCTTTCTTCCAGCGATTTTTCAGCACTTGGTGCGATGCAATTTTTGCAAAACCGGGTTAACATCCCCGAAGAGATTGGCATTATCGGATTTAGCAATGAACCATTTACAGGATATGTCTCTCCCTCACTCAGTACAGTGGACCAGCAGAGTCAGAAAATGGGGGAGGTAGTAGGACGTTCGTTTATTGAACTTCAGGGAGAAAATTTGAAGCAAAGCTATCCTGTGAAAACCTTACTCAGACCCGAGTTGATTATCAGGGAGTCAACACGAAGAATTTAATATATTGGAATTGGATAAATGAATTAAGATGAAAAAAGTAGTAACCTTCGGGGAGATCATGCTGCGGCTGGCGCCTCCCGGCTTTTTAAGATTTTCGCAAACCAACTCTTTTGATGTGATCTATGGAGGCGGGGAATCCAATGTGGCTGTATCTCTGGCCAACTATGGTATTCCGGTGGAGTTTGTGACGAGACTTCCTGAAAATGATATTGGTGAGTGCGCGCTGATGGAGATGCGTAAGCGTAACGTAGGAGTGAGCCATGTAGTTTTTGGAGGTGAGCGGCTGGGGATCTATTTTCTGGAGACAGGTGCGGTCGCGAGAGGAAGCAAGGTGGTCTATGATCGGGCACATTCTGCTATGTCGACGATTCAGGCCGGGATGATCAACTGGAAAGAGGTCTTTAAAGATGCGGGATGGTTCCACTGGACAGGTATTACTCCGGCGATCTCACAAGGAGCTGCGGATGCCTGCCTGGAAGCAGTGAAAATTGCGGATGAAATGGGAATCACCATTTCCACCGATCTGAATTACCGGGCTAAACTCTGGAAGTATGATGGGGATAGAGAGGCGATTATGACCGAACTGACTTCCCACTGTGATATTGTGCTTGGAAATGAAGAGGATGCGGAAATGCACTTTGGTATTAAACCGGAGGGTATTTCGGTACAGACAGAAGGACACCATGTGAAAGCGGAAGCCTTTCTATCGGTATGCCAGCAAATGATGGAGAAATTTCCGCGGGCAAAGAAAGTCATCACGACACTAAGAGGATCGATCTCAGCCTCACACAACACCTGGGCCGGAGTATTATATGATGGGGAAGAGATGTACGAATCTACACAGTATCAGATCACGGATATAGTGGACCGGGTAGGAGGAGGAGACTCGTTTATGGGCGGGTTGATCTATGGGCTCTTAACCTATAAGGGTGATGATCAGAAAGCATTGGATTTTGCAGTGGCGGCGTCCTGTCTGAAGCACACGATCAAGGGAGATGCCAATCAGGTGACGGTACCGGAAGTTGAGAAGTTGCTGGGCGGGGATGCGTCCGGGAGAGTTGCTCGTTGATGGCTTTTAGTGGATGGTTGTTGGTTGATGGTTGATAGTTGATAGTTGTTGGTTGATGGTTGTTAGTGGATTGTTATTAGTTGTTAGTGGATTGTTGATGGTTATGCTCTAATTTGAACATTATGAGTGAGATAAAGAGTTTTGAGGATTTAGAGTGTTGGAAATCATGCCAGGAGCTAAAACAATTTGTCAGAAAGGTTATCAATAAACTTCCCAAGGGTGAAAAATATGACCTGATAGATAATATCAGAAGGGCTTCACGTTCGACAACAAGAAATCTGGCAGAAGGTTATGGTCGTCATCATCATCAGGAAAATCTTCAGTTCACTCGAATTTCCAGAGGATCTGCGTATGAAGTTTTGGATGATCTGATTACAGCCTTTGATGAAGGATATATCGATCAAAAGAATCTGCAAATTGGTAGGGATCTTGTAAATAAGACACTTAAATTAATTAACGGGTATATCAGATATTTGGAAAAATCAAAATGAATGATGACCAACAACTAATAACTAACAACTGACAACTTTAGACAGATGGCAAAATTTACACGCATAGAAGTACTGATGAAAATGAAGGACACGGGGATTGTGCCTTTGTTTTACCACAGTGATATTGAATTGTCAAAGAAGGTATTGAAAGCCTGCTACGATGGGGGTGCCCGTGTGCTGGAGTTTACCAACCGGGGCGATATGGCGCATGAAGTGTTTGCGGCATTGATCAGGTTTGCGAATCAGGAATTACCGGAGATGGCGTTAGGGGTAGGATCGGTGACCGACCAGGGAACAGCCTCCCTGTATATGCAGATGGGAGCCAACTTTGTGGTGACACCTGTGCTTAGGGAAGACGTGGCCCTGGTGTGCAATCGAAGGAAGGTACTCTGGTCGCCGGGATGTGGATCGCTGACGGAAATTACCCGGGCAGAGGAGTTAGGATGCGAATTGGTGAAACTCTTCCCTGGCGGAACGTATGGCCCTGGATTTGTGAAAGCGATCCTGGGTCCGCAACCATGGACAAGCATCATGCCCACAGGAGGTGTGGCTCCGACAGAGGAGAGCATGAGCGAATGGTTCAAAGCGGGTGTTTTCTGCGTGGGGATGGGATCACAGTTGATTTCAAAGAAGGTGGTACAGGATGAAAATTATAGCCAGTTGACTGAAGATGTGAAATCAGCTGTGGCAATCGCAAGAAAATACCAATGATTGAAGTAAGAAAGCTGGACCGCGTATCCGCCGGAATTCCGCCCGGCTTACCTGTAAAAGTGCTGCAATTCGGGGAAGGGAACTTCCTTCGCGCCTTCATTGACTGGATGATCCATGAGATGAACAAATCAGGTTATAACTCCGGAATTGCCGTTGTTCAGCCCATTGAAAACGGTATGGTGCAGGTACTCAGAGAACAGGAAGGACTATACCATCATGTTTTGAGGGGCATTTTGAAGGGTAAGGTGATAGATGAAGTCTGCCTGAATTCATCTATCCAGGAGTGTATCAATCCCTTTCAATCCAGCGATTCCTATTTGAGACTGGGAAATATTCCCGATCTGGAAATGGTAGTATCCAACACCACTGAGGCGGGTATTCAATTTATAGCGGAGGATCGACCTGGTCCCGGTCAACTGGCTACCACATTCCCCGGGAAATTAACACAATTGCTAAAGCAGCGATTTGATACTTTTCAGGGAGCCCCTGACAAAGGATTGGTTTTTATTCCTTGTGAACTCATTGCTCAGAATGGAGACAAATTGCGTGAAACAATTCTCCAGTACATTGATCACTGGGATTATGGTTTCAGCTTTACAAATTGGATCAATGGGTCCTGTTCATTTGCGAATACCCTGGTAGACCGAATAGTCCCGGGATTCCCGTCTGACGAGATCAATGAAATCCGTGAGCGTGTTAAATTTGATGATAGCCTTGTGGTAGCTTCAGAGGTGTTTCACTTAATGGTGATTGCAGGTGACGAGCGGGTCCGGGATGTTTTTCCGGCAGATCGGCATGGCCTGAATGTTAAGTTTGTGGACGACCTAGGAAAGTACAGAACGCGCAAGGTAAGAATTCTGAACGGAACGCACACCTGTATGGTACCCATTGGCCTGCTTGCCGGTTTGGATACGGTTCACGCCGCATTGGAAGATGAGGTTGCCGGAACTTTCATCACAAATTTAATGTATGAGGAAATTGGACCAACGATTCAATTGCCCGGGGAAGAGGTTGATCAATTCGCAGGGGAAGTACTGGAACGATTTAGGAATCCGTTTATCAAACACAGGTTGATTGCGATCTCCCTCAACTCGATTTCAAAATTCAGGGTGAGAGTTCTTCCTGTTATAAAGGATTACTACGCTGCACATTCAAAATGGCCTGACAGGTTGGTTTTTGCTTTTGCCGCGCTCATCAGGATGTACTTAATTCAAGATCAGTTTGAGTTGAAAGATGATCAATTTGTCCTGGAGTTCTTTCAAAAAACAGGCAATCACCCGATAGCAAAAGTCACTGAAAAAGTACTGTCTAACACTGACTTCTGGGATGAGGATCTGACAGAATTGGATGGTTTGCAGGAATTGATTACCGATTATCTGATCCAAATTGACCAGGGTTCGGATATTTTGGATATTATAAGTACGATGAAGTAGATGAAGAAAGCATTGACAATTAATAAAGGCGATAATGTAGCTGTCGCCCTGGCGGATCTTCTTCCCAGCGAAAAAGTAACCATTGGAAATGATCAGGTTGAGATCCGGGATCAGGTCCCGGCGAAACATAAGTTCGCACTAATTAATCTGGCCGCAGGTGACCAGGTGATCATGTATGGAGTGATTGTTGGAAAAGCTGCTCATCCAATCGCCAAAGGTGAAGTGTTGACTACCGAGAATACACTTCATCAATCAGCTTCGTATGATATTGGGGCTGTCCCGAAATATAAGTGGGATAAACCTGATGTAACCCGATGGAGTGACAAGGTATTTTTAGGATACCACCGCAGAGACGGGCAGGTTGGGACCGCCAATTATTGGCTGGTCTTTCCATTGGTTTTTTGTGAAAACCGGAATATTGAAACCGTCCGGAAAGCCTTCACAAAAGGACTGGGACTTGAGAAGCAGGATAAATACGAATTGCTCGTGAAGGAATTGGCCCTGCGTTATGGCAATAATGAGGATTTCCAGGATGTAGATCTGAAGCCGGATCACAATTCAGGGGAAGGTTGGATATTTGAAAACGTAGATGGTATTCGGTTCCTGACACATCAAGGCGGATGCGGAGGGACACGTCAGGACGCCGAGACATTGTGTCGGCTACTGGCTGGCTATGTTAAAAATCCAAATGTTGGTGGGGTTACCGTTTTGAGCCTTGGGTGTCAAAATGCTGAGGTAAAGCTTTTCACGGAAGCGTTAAAATCGCTTGAAGCAGATCAGGGAAAACCGGTATTGATACTTGATCAGCAGGAGACAGGACTGGAAAAGGACCTGATCGCGAGGGCCATAGCGGAGACCTTCAGGGGATTGGTAGAACTCAATAAGGTAACGAGGCAGCCGGCTTCCCCTGATAAGTTAACTATAGGATTGGAATGTGGGGGGTCAGATGGGTTTTCCGGGATTTCCGCAAACCCTTCCCTGGGTTATGTTTCTGACATTATCAGCGCCCTCGGCGGCAAGACGATACTTTCGGAATTCCCTGAACTTTGTGGCGTAGAACAAGAGTTGATCAATCGCTGTGCCAGTAAAGAACTGGCGTTGAAATTCAGTGAGCTCATGCGGTCATACCAATCCGCGGCGGAGGCAGTGGGATCCGGCTTTGACATGAACCCTTCTCCGGGGAATATTAAAGATGGCCTGATTACGGATGCGATGAAGTCAGCAGGCGCTGCAAAAAAAGGGGGGACCTCTAACATCAATGATGTACTGGATTATACAGAGTATGCCAGGGAACCGGGACTTAATTTATTGTGTACACCCGGAAATGATGTGGAATCCACTACTGCATTAGCCGGTTCAGGTGCCAACATCATATTCTTCACTACGGGTTTGGGTACGCCCACAGGGAATCCGGTAACTCCTGTAATCAAGGTAGCCTCCAACTCCAAACTGGCCACCCGGATGTCTGATATTATTGATATAGATACGGGACCTGTCATTACCGGAACAAAAACCATTGAAGAAATGGGCGCTGAGATGTTTGATTTTGTACTGGAAGTAGCGAGTGGCAGGATAAAAACCAAAGCGATGTTACTTGATCAATTTGATTTTATGCCATGGAAACGCGGAGTGTCACTGTAACGTGTGTATGGCGATGAGGCAAAATAATCCGGACCGCCGGCATTCACTTTGGACAACTTAGAGTTTGCACTGATCGAAGCCGATCTCACAGTGAAACAACTGTTTACCGGTACGGTAGCTAGTCAATATCAGATCTGAGTTCCTCAATAAAACCGGCGTCAACCCAGTAAATATTGCCACCGGAAGAAAAGAATAAGTATTTACCATCGAAAGAGACGAAAGGGCCCCATGACTCCCTTTCCCAACCAATATACTCCGTTATATTGGACGCTTTAGACCAGTAATGATCTTTCCTGAAACTTATGAAAAGATTAGTTGTCCATTTATCGTCTACCGCATTATCATATATGATATAGCTTTCATCCGGGGATATGCCGGGATGTGCCGGATTAAAGTATCGCGGGTACGCCGGATTGACCAAATGATTAATTTCTTTCGGCAGATAATGTGGGGTGTCAAACCCGTCTCCTTTTTTCCTGGCTGAATATATTCCCTTTTCAGGATTAAAGCCTGTGAAGTAAATGGTCCCATTATTTGCCTGGGTCAGGAACATGTTTCCATATTCAATTACGGGAGTACCTATCATCTCGGGCGTAGACCATTTGTCTCCTATCCTTTCCACATACCACTGAACAGGCATTTTCGTATCCGTGACCATTTCAGGTTTTGGTCTCCCGGAACCAAAATATAACCTTCTTTCATCAGGTGAAAAATTTGGTTCGGATTCCCGGCCTTCCCACCCAAACAGCGGCTGAGGTAGCGTGACCCACTGACCTGACTCATATTTATAGGCATGGATCCGATTACCTGTTTCCATTGATTCACGGCGAGAAAAGTATATTTCATAGCTGTCTTTTGAGATGGTAATACCAAACTCAGTTGCATCGGTTGATATCAGTCCTGGCGCAAAAATCTCAGGTGTTTTTCCAGGCGGTTCCTGCCCGAGGTAGGGTCCTTCAGGAATAGAAAGATCATGTTCCTGGGCATTGCTCATGCACAGGCCAAACAAAGTAACGCTTGTCAGAATGCACAAAAGTTTTTTAGTTCCCATGGCTTGGCTTGTTGTCGAAAACCTGTATTAGATATTATCTGCGTACTAACCACCCATTACGTTCTTCCGGACTGAAAGAGTATTTATTTTTTACAGACGGTCAATATAATATTTATATGTAGAATAAATTGACATTGGTGTACCTGTCAAATCACCAGGGAGGATGGAAAATACTGTTTGACCTCATTAAAGTTTGAAAAGGAAAGATGACGAGACTACTTATTATGTGAGCGGATACAGGAAATATACATTATATATTATTTTGCAGAATTAATAATGCGAATTTACCTTTTCTCACAAGTCATTTCATATGAGATCCCATTTTTCAGTGGCAATTGTTCTTTTCATTTCCATGTTGCCGGTGAGTAGCCCAAAAGCCTGGAGTCAGACATCGACCAAGAACTATGAAACGGACGTAGTGTCAATTGATGCAATTATCAGGGCATACTATGAGGTCGTTTCAGGACCAAAGGGCCGGAAGAGAGACTGGGAGAGAGATCATTTTTTGCATCATCCGTCGGCAAAGATATGGGTTACAAACACAAACCATCCCGGTAATTCAAATATCCGCGCTATGACTTTAAGTGAATTTCACAAAAGTTCATCAGGATTGGTAAATACGGGTTTTTTTGAAAGGGAGATAGGCAGGCAGGTTCTGCAATTTGGAAATATCACCCACATCTGGAGTGCTTACGAATGGAGCATTGAACAGGATGGTAAAATTGGCGGGCGCGGGATTAATAGTATTGAGCTCTATCATGATGGAAGCAGGTACTGGATACTGTCATGGGTATATGATAGTGAAAGACCGGATAATCCGATCCCCGGGGAGTACAAAAAGTTTGCGGGAACCTTATCCAAAGGCGCATACCTGGGGCAGGACCCTCCCGGGGAGGAACCTGAATTATTTGCTCCTGGAGTCATTTCCACAGGTATGCACGAGCATAGCAGTCCTGTTTTCTCCCCTGATGGAAAGGAGATATACTGGTCGGTCTTTTTTGAATTTCGCGGGCCTCAGAAAATACTTTGGATGAAACAGGAGAATGGCGTATGGTCAGCGCCTGAAGTGGCTCCTTTCTCCACCCATTTCAAGGATGGAAATCCATTCATCAGTCCGGATGGAAGCAGGCTCTATTTCGAATCAATGCGACCGATACATGAGGATGATTCTGCCAGGTCCGATTATGACCTATGGTTTGTGGACCGCACGGAGGTGGGATGGGGGATGCCGGTACATATGGCTGAAATTAATTCCGGTGCGCATGACAGGGGAGTTAGTGTTGCCAATGATGGCACCCTGTATTTTTCATCTGCAAGAGATGGCGGATACGGTAATTCCGATATCTACCGTTCCGAGCCGGATAACGGACAATATAAAGTCGTACACAATCTGGGCACCACGGTGAATTCCCCTGGCTATGAAAGTTGGCCTTACATCGCTCCGGACGAAAGCTACATTCTTTACGAGAAAAGCCATATATCCGCTACCGGTGTGAAAGGTATCAACATTTCATTCAAAAGGCGAGATGGATGGACTGCCCCTGCAGGCCTCGGAGAAATGATAAATAAAAGCGGTCAGAATAGGTTCCCAATGCTGTCTCCCGATGGTGAATATTTGTTTTTTGTTTCAAGCAGAGCGTTGACAAAAGCGCCTTTGACTCAACAGCCGGATTACGAAAGTCTTATTGAAGAATCCAATAAGCCGGGTAATGGATGGGGAGATGTTTACTGGATTGATTCTTCTTTCATTTTGAATTTTAAAAACAGGGATTAAATTTTTTTATTGAAAAATGCAAGGTCTGAAACTGCTCTACAGAAGGGCCATTAAGGATAAATGGTATTCGGTCATAAACCTTCTTGGTCTTATAATGGGACTAAGTACCTGTATCATCATTTTCCTGTTCATTCAGGATGAACTCAGCTATGAGAAAGGTTTCAGCGACCATGGGGACATATATAGAATTGAATCAACTTTCAATTCGGAGAATTCCCGGCACTGGGCAGCTACCATGGGATTCATCATTCCCGAACTCGTTTCACGATATCCGGAAATAGAACTTGCAGGGAAGATCACACCCACTACCAGGACAAATATTGTGAATTATAAAGATCAATATTTCAATGAAGATAATTTGATATTTGCCGATTCCACGTTCTTTGAAATTTTCGATTTCCCCTTTTTGCATGGTGACCCATCCAGCGCTCTTGACGGCCAGCATCAGGTAGTATTGTCAAAACGAACAGCGGAGAAATACTTTGCCGGAAGTGATCCGATTGGAGAAATCCTTAAAATAGACGACGTATCACACGAGGTGACTGCCGTCCTGGGTGAGGTTGCCTACAATACACATTTGGATTTTGATCTGGCTGTTTCCATAGGAGCCCTTCGCAGGAGAAATCCGCAACTGGTAGACGGGAGGGTGGGCAGTGTTTTTTATTCATTCGTAAAAGTGCCGGGCAAGGAAAATGTGAATAATCTGAAGAAAAAATTAGCCACGGATGTCTATGAAATATATCAGATAACAAATGAACAGGGAAATGTCGGCCCTCCCGAGGGGTTCAGTATGAGCATTGATTTAATGCCTGTTGCGGACATTCATTTAAAGGGACATGGAGAAAAAGAAATGTCGGCAAATAGTGATGTCAGGTACATATACATATTTGGATCCATAGGCGTGGTGATCCTCATAATAGCGGGGTTCAACTATATGAACCTGGCTACCGCAAAGTCCTTTAAGCGGGCGAAGGAGGTAGGGATCAGAAAGGTGCTTGGTGCGGACAGGCCGGAAATATTCAGGAGATTTATCGGTGAGTCTTTCTTTCTCACTTTTATCGCCATACTGATTTCCATATCCATATCGATTTTGCTTCTACCGGCGTTCAATGAGTTCTCGGGCAAGCATATTGATCAGAACTATTTTCTTAATCCTCAGCTTCTGGCCTTTATTGGCGTTGGTTTCCTGGTAGTTGCTATTCTTTCGGGAATCTATCCTTCCGCCATATTGTCCGGGTTCAAATCCATCGAATGCATGAAGGCAAACCTGCAATCCGGAAATGACAACAAATTGATGCTTTACATAAGAAGGGGATTGGTTGTTTTCCAGTTTGGTATATCCATCTTCCTGATCATCGGAGTTTTTGTGATCAGGCGGCAAATGGATTTTGTGGAGAATACCAGTTTGGGTTTTGATAAAGAACAGATTATGGTGATCAAGCTTCCCGGCGGGGGAAAGGTTACAAACCTGGCAAACATCAGAAAAGAACTGGATAAGGAAAGCAATGTAATCAGCACTGCGGCCAGCTCTACAATTCCGGGAAAAAGAGTCCACATTATGAGTGTCAGGATACCGGATCTGGCGGTTGAGGACATTGAAACCACAAACCAGCAGCAGGACGATGGCGTACGTGGAATAAGGATCATGTCAGGGAGCGAGGAGTTAGGACAAACCCTCGGGTTGGAGGTGGTTGAGGGCAGGTTATTATCTGCAGATATAGCATCAGACAGGTCGGCCGGGTTTTTATTGAATGAAGCTGCAATCAGGGAGTTTGGACTGGAAGAAGATCCTGTCGGAAGGCGGTTCGAATATCTCTATGGACTGCCGGAACCAAAACAAGGCCGCATAGTAGGTGTCATCAAAGATTTTCACTATGCTTCATTGCACAATGAAGTTGAACCCCTTATGATGCACGTGCATGACCCGTACAATACTTACCTGAATATAAGGATCAGTGCCGGTGATGTTTCATCGACCGTCGACAAAATCGGGCAGATATGGACCCGGTTTCAGCCTGATGTGCCCATAGATTATTTTTTTCTGGATACACAGTATGACAGCCAATACAGGCTGGAAACAAATATGAATCGAATCGTATCTTTTTTTGCGGCATTTGCAGTGATCATTTCCTGTCTGGGACTTTTCGGGCTTGCATCATTTATGGCAGAACAACGGACCAAAGAAGTAGGAATTCGAAAAGTAATGGGCGCATCTGTCACAACCATAATGATGACCCTCTCAAAAGAGTTTATACTATTGGTAGTGATTGCCAATTTGATCGCCTACGGCCCGGCGATGCTTGTACTCACCCGGTGGTTGAATGGATTTGCCTACCACATCGAATTTCCACGGGAAGTCCTGTTTGCAGCCACAGTCCTGTCAATGTTGGTCGCATTATTATCAGTAAGCCTGAAGACCTATACAGCGGCGTGTGCCAATCCGGTTGACTCACTTAAGTATGAGTGATGCTAATATTCAGATCACTTCTCCCGGACAATGCGAAACCCGATATACTCCGAAGGAATATAATGTGTCCGCACCACGGTATGTGCAACGCAGCCCTGTCGATGAAGAAAGGGTCATGGTCAGGTATTTCATCCGTTTATCAGAATCTATAATATCCTATTATGTAAAATAAATTAACTTCTGTCTTAAGAGGAACCGTATGTCAACAAAGAAAACCTTAATAGCATCTGTAATTTTTTTTGCGGGTCTTTCCTGTTTTTCACAGCGGAATGATGAAGACGGTATATTCAAAAAAGTCAACAATCAGGGACTTGATATCTATTTCAGAGTTTTTGGTGAAGGACAACCGCTACTCCTGATAGGAGGCGGGCCCGGAGATCATTCTGACAGGTATTTGCGTTTTGCCAAAGGTCTGGGCGAAAATTTTCAATGCATTTTAGTTGAACAAAGAGGAATCGGTAATTCAACACCCCAGGTTTTGGATACGACGACGGTAACCATTGCCCTGACTTTGGCGGATTTTGAAAAGATCAGGACAAGTCTTGGTTTTGAGCAATGGGCGGTCCTTGGGTTTTCCTTTGGAGGGTATATTTCTTCATTATACGTTTCTGCCTATCCTGAGTCCGTTTCATCATTGATCCTCCTGGAATCAATCGGTCTCAACACCAATGTATTCAGTTATTTTATGGATAATGTCACATCGCGTTTGTCGGAGTCCGATAAGTTATTGGTAGAATATTGGAGGGATTCCACAAGAATGGCAGAAAACTACAGGCATGCGTTAACGGAGTGGATCCGTGCAATTATGCCCGGTTATTTTTATGACAGGGAAAAATCCTTGCTTATTAGCGAGAACATCCGGGGGCATCATTTCAGTTTTGATATGGGGCGATTGATATGGAAGGATATTGTAAAGAGGAAATTGGACCTGACCGCTGTGGAATCCTCCTTTTCGAATCCGGTGCTGATCCTGCATGGCAGACAGGACCCTGTTGGGGAATCCGTTCCTTTGGCTCTGTCGGATTATTACGAAAGATCAAAACTTGTATTCATTGAGAAATGCGGCCATTACCCCTGGGTGGAGCAGCCGCAAATCGTGTACCCGGAGATCAAACGTTTTTTGAATCAGTGAAGTTTATTGAAGAATTAGGACCTGAACAGTTGTTGAAACAAGACCACCAAACATTCTGAAATTGTATGAACAAAGGGAAAAGCACAGCGACCATCTTTTATCTGCTAGTTAGTATGTGGCCTGGCGCCGCATTGGTTTACGGTCAAAGTGATACGGATGCCATTGAATTCGGTAATTACAGGATACTGAATTCGGAAATTCTTGGTGAAAACCGGATGCTTTATGTACATCTTCCACAGGATTATGAGACGTCAGATTCGTCGTATCCTGTTATATTTCAGCTTTACAGTCACTTTACATACAATTATTATCTACCGGCCATTAGCGCTTCAATCTGGATGCAGCGACATGGGGAGGCTCCCGGGACCATAGTGGTAGGAGTGAAGAACTTGGAATTTCGATACCGCGATTTACTTCCCGTGGATCACAATCAAACGAAAAGTCAAATTGATAACTTTTTAAGATTCTTTGAAGAAGAACTGGTCGCATTCATCGATCAAAACTACCGGACAAACGGATACAGAATTCTTGCCGGTCCACAGGCCGGAGCAGCGTTCGGCATTTATTCACTGGCCAGGAATCCCGAATTATTTGATGCCTTTTTTCTCACAAGTCCATTTTGGATACCAGATGCCAGGGAGCCCCTTATAAACCTGATTGACAGTGCCTCACGAACCAACAGCTTTGATAGAAAATTTTTGATGATCACATATAAAGACCGTCTGGCAAACCGGGAACGTGAATATCTGGATACATTGTCACGGATACTGGTTAAAAATAATTCATCGCTTGAATTTGTTCTGAATCCGCTGGACGCAGGGGCCCATTTTACCAGTCCGGTAGGGTTTATGCATGGACTCAAAACCTTATTCAAGTCCTATAAATTTCCAGGTGTGGACACACCCCAGGAGCTTCAGGCCATCGAAAATTATTACACGGATTTGTCAGGGCAGTACGGTTTCGAGATCCAAATTCCGGAACACGGACTCGTATTCGAGGGGGACAAGTTTATAGCACGAAGGGAGTGGGAAATGGCCAGGCCCATTTTCCTCAAGGTTCTCGAACTTTATCCTAAAAGTGACATGGCCCTTGACCGTCTGGGGACGATAGCTTTCCGGCGGGGGGAGTTTGAACTGGCCCGCGAGTACTATCAACAATTTCTGGAGATAACTCCGGAGGACCCTTATGCCTTAAGCTGGCTCAGGAGAATAGAAAAAGCCCTCAATGAATAAATAATCAATTGGGAGATTGAAGCATAATTCAAAACAGTCAATTTTCCGGTTGGTGATAAATGAAAAGCCGGCCATGGTTGATTTACTTTGGCGGGAAAGATTTCCTTAAGCTCTCAAAAATTCCGGTACTTATCCAAAACAGGTCATTATTTCCCTTTCTGCTGGAAGTGAAGAAAAAATATTGTCCGTCCAGTGTAACAACGGGACATATTTCATTCGCGGATGAATTTATATCGGGACCCATATTCAGCGGCTCCAGCCAGTTGTCGTGCTCATCCTTAAACGATATGTAAAGATCTCCATCTCCGTAACCGTCGGGACGATCTTTGGATCCGAATATTATGTAGGTCTTGTCCGGTGCGATGAATGGATCCCATTCATGAAAACTGGTGTTCAATTTGGGATCAGGAACAGCTGGTTTGGTGAATTCAGTACCCACCTTTTGACTTTTATACAGTTCGCATTTCCTGTCGGGATCTGCCAGGCAGGAAAAGAAATAAATAGTGCCATCATTGCTCATTGAAGGATAATTTGAACCCCATGTAAGTTCAGGCACAAGGTTGGCAGGGTAGGGGTCGGACCATTTTCCCTCCTTTATATCGACCATCCAGATATCCAGTCTTCTTTCACCGGTCAGGTTTCTGTCGGATGCAAACAATAATTGCTTTTCATCAGGGCTGATCGTAAAATCCCTGTCGTTGTGTTTACCCGAAAATGGAACCGGTGCAGGGTCTGACCATTTACCATTTGCCTCGCGGGTATAAAATATGGTTTGCTTGTTGTCAACCGACCGCGTGAAATACAACTCCGTGGCGTCACGGGTAAATGCGGTATTCATTTCATTTCTTTCCGTTGAAATCAGGCTGGGAGCAAAAATCTCAACCTTAAGTCCCGGAGGTTGCTGTCCAAGATACGGCCCTGATACAGCCTGGTCATTGGCTATCTGGGCCAGGGAAAAAGAAGGGTAAAGTATCAGTAAAACGCATAATTTCAGAAAATCATTCATCTCAGTACGGTTTGATGATGGTCACCTTGTACGCCTTGCAATGAGGCGGTGAAGAACACAATGGTCATGCGGAATAACCATGGATCTGTTATTTTTTATTTAAATGTAAATATTAAAATAATTGGTCAATTGCAGCGACATGAAGGTTAGAAACAAACTCCTACTTGTAAATAAGCTGTTATTACTTAACGAGTTAAGTATTTTTGCTATATTTACATAACTGGTTAAGTATATGCACATGAAGGAAGATTATTTAAAAGAACTCGGGCATTTGGGATTGATCGCCAGGCTCAAGCGATTGAGTGATTCCATGCTGTACAGTATCAGGGATCTTTACAAGTTGAAGGATTTTGATATAGAACCCAATTGGCATTTGGTTTTTCTGATATTAAAAAAACATGAGAGAAGGACGATGACACAAATATCCGATTCTTTGGGTCTTTCGCAGCCGGCTGTGGTGAAGATCATCAATAAAATGAAGAAAAAAGGCTATGTCGAAGCAGCCGGTGACGCCAGGGATAACCGGAAAAAACAATTACAGCTTTCCCGGAAAGCTATTGAGGAATTACCCGCATTTGAAGAAGTATGGAAAGCCGGACAAGCCACTATTGAAGGATTACTGAAGGATAATGAAACCTTTACTTCCCAATTGGAGAATTTGGAGGATCTTATTGAATACAGAAATTTCAGGGACAGGGTATTGGATAAATTAAGTCAAAAGAAGAGATGATAGGAAATACACCATTGATCAAACTACAGAAATTGTCAGCGCCGGGATGGGCTGACATTTATGTAAAATATGAGGGCGGCAATCCCACCGGGAGCATGAAGGACCGCATGGCGCTTTCCATGATCGAGGGTGCGGAAAGAAGGGGTGAGTTGAAACCGGGAGGGAAGGTTGTAGAATATACCGGTGGAAGTACCGGAGCTTCCTTAGCCATGGTTTGTGCGACAAAAGGCTATAGGGCCCACTTCGTTTCATCGGATGCATTTGCGGATGAAAAACTGAGAACGATGACGGCCTTTGGCGGTGAACTGGAGATTATTCCAGGCGAGAACGGCATGCTCACCGCCCAAATACTTGATGATATGATTGCCAGGGCTAAAGTGCTAAGCAGGGAACGCAATACATTTTGGACGGATCAGATCAATAATGTCGATAACAGGAACGCTTACCATAAAATGGCAGATGAGATCATGGAGGTACTTGGGACAGACGTTGATGAGTTTATCACAAGTGTTGGCACGGGTGGATGTTTCTCCGGAAACTCCGAAGTATTCAAAAAAGAAATACCAAATATTCGTTGTACCGCAATTGAGCCTTACTATGTCCGAAATATTTCCGGAGGGGATACTTCCGGAAAGCACCGTTTAGAAGGAATTGGATTGGGGTTTGTACCGCCCAAATTAAGGACTGACCTGGTAGATGATGTAATTCCTGTGAAGGACGAAGATGCTTATGAAACGGCCAGGAAGCTTGCCCGAACGGAAGGTATATTCTGCGGTATCACCAGTGGCGCTAATGTATGGGGAGCCCTGCAAAGGGCCCGTGAGATAGGATCCGGTAAAAAAATCGTGACTGTGATCATTGACTCAGGCCTGAGATACCTGCAGGGGGATCTGTTCCGGTAATTCATGATTATAACTCCAAGCCCATCCCCGGATAGATCAGCAGCTCAATCCGTTTCGAACCTTGAATCCGCTTAGCGCGGTAAACCGTCGTGATCCCTGGCGAGCGGGACCAGGAGCAGAAATACTTCATGAGCCGGCATAAGCTGACCCCTGGGTATCCCGTCCAGTTGCTGATTATCCAGCAAAGCCATATTCAGGATACCGTCCTGGTCGACACCAATAAAGTTGAGGTTCAGACTTGGGATCCTGATAAGTCTCTTCCCGGTTTGCGGACCTTCCAGTGATAGCGCCATCTCATAAAAAGAAGCGTGGAAGTCACTCATCCCTAGTTCCGCAACAACCCAGTCACCTGAGGACTTGTCAAGGTCTATCGTAGAAATCATTTCATTTGATGCGCCGACAAGGGGTACAGAAACGCGATCGATTTCCCGGATGAGTTCCTGCGCTGTACTTTCCTCCGTGTATTGTTGCAGATCGTTCAACCCAACCTGATAATGTTGTATGGTTTCACCTGCGCTGGCTTGTGAAAGGGAAAGGTACAGCTTGGACTCTTTTCCCTCCTCAAGCTCAGTGAGCTCCTGGAAATCGGCCAAAGCATTAGTTACGACTTCATTGAATGTTGCAGGCTGACCTTTCACGGTAATTGCGCATGACACGAACGCCAAAACGATCATGAAGTGCTTTAAATGTGACATAATTAGTATTTCTTTTTGTGATTATAAACTGTCAATTGGTATTTGTGATGTTATAGTAATCATCCCAATGGGTATACCCTGAACCGCTAACATAGGCGCTATACGTTATATACTTCTGCTTACCTACATTCGGCGGCCATGGATCATTGATCTTTACATATTGAGTTCCGTTATCGGTTACCTGATATCCGATGGCAACCATCATATGGCCACCTCCGCCATCCCACGCCCAGGTAAAAGCAACGGGAGCTTTTTTGCTGTCTATCTGATTTACCAGTTCATTCCAGGAGATAGCGGCATTATTGGTAATACTGTACGTAAAGCCATATTTGTTAAACTCAGGCCAGCCTCCCTGCACACAGGCCTGTGGTGTAGGATTGTCACAGCAGTCGGTAAATCCAAATCTGTTGTTTGCTTCCGTGCATTGGGAAATATCATAACCCAGAAAATCCATGCACATCTCGCCGCTGGCCGCCCAGCACCACATACTGGTTTCTTGAGGAATCAACGGCACGTTCAGGGTGGAAACGGTGGGTTGCGGACAACCTGATAAGATGCACAAAAGACCAAAAAGTGTGATAAGGACAAGGGATTGCAAGTATGTCTTCATGATAAAATTTTTTTATTTTCTGACAAATCAAAAAGGCGTAAAAAATTGGGCCGCTGTCGTATGAGGAAGGGAAACATGGTTATAACATAGCCTGGCAGTAATGAATTTACTCATCATTTATGTAAAAGGAAATACCCATTTTAGGGTATTTTTCTCTTAAAAATTGACTGATCTTATAGTGATTTGGACAATCGGGGGAAGCAGATCAAATTGTTACCCGCAAAGTGCAATTTATGGTTGAAACGGCAGGATTCTTCAGGTGCTACCTTAAGCCTCCAGGCTTAAGGGATTTTCCTTAAAGAAGCGTTAATTTTCTTGTGGTCTTATGACCAACATCTGATATATAAAAATTGGTACTATTGGCCAGTTGGTGACAACACCAACTGGAAAGGAAGAAGTTGAGATTATGGAATAACCTAAAGCTTGAAAGCTTAGGGTAGCGCGGTGGATAAACCAGGTTTTGAATCTTATCTTCGCAACCGAATGTTTTACCATTGTAATGGATCAGCTTCCGGTAAATGACGTTTCATTCATGAAATGCAGCATAGTCATCTGGTTTTTATTATCGTCACTGGCCGCATGGAGTCAGGATTTAATGTCTCCGGAGGTCTGCGGAACCATAGATACACCGGATCCGGATTTCGATCATGCTGTTTTCCAGTCATTCAGGCAAAGCTATTTCTCTCATAGCAGGCAGACGGAAACCATACAGATACCCATTTTGCCCCGGATCGTACGGCATACCGACGGAAGTGGGGGACTTGATCCGGATGATCTGGAGCAGATCCTGGCAGATGTCAACCGGGGCTACTCGGGGAGTAACTTTGAGTTTTACTATTGCGATGAGCCTTCATACGTGAACCTGGATATTTTCTTTGATTTTGATCGCAGCCTGTACGCAGATAGCCTGGTAACCTACAATATCCCTGGGCCCATTAATGTTTATTTTATTAACAAGGTCCTGAACGACGAAACCTTCATATGCGGTTATGCCAGTTTTCCCTGGTATGAAGAAGAATACGTAGTGGTGAAAAACTCCTGTGCCCTCAATGGGAGTACCACAGCCCATGAGATCGGTCATTACCTGGGATTGTATCATACACATTCTACGGCGAGCGGTGATGAGCTCGTAAATGGCACGAATTGTTTGTTTACCGGCGACCTGATATGTGATACACCTGCTGACCCCAGGCTTGGAAGTCACAACGTATCTGAAGATTGTGTTTATACGGGCGATGAAACCGATCTCAATAACCAGCGGTACACTCCGGACCCAACCAACATCATGTCATATTCCCGCAAAAGCTGCAGAACTTATTTTTCGCCCGGGCAATTTGCCAGAATGGCCTATTATTATGAAAAAGATCGGTCAGCGCTCGATTGCAATCCGGTGCTGGGAACATCCACCCCGTTCAGCCAGGAAGAAAAGATCAAATTATTTCCCAATCCGGCCGGGGATCACATATTCCTTCAAATCGCCGGCAAAATCGTTCAGCCTTCCCTTAAGATTGAGATATCAAATTTGTCAGGTCAGGTGATCCGGATTGATCCGCAAATTTCAGGGCAGGATCTATGGTCGGTATCTATTGCCAATCTGCCTGCCGGCGTGTATTTTATAAACATAAGCCAGGGGACTGGCGTCATTTCAAAGATGTTTGTGAAACAATAGGCCGGATGCTGCTACCGCCGGATAATGGCAGGCATTGATAAGGCCAAAGTTCCTCGATCCACAATTCCCGGCTTAACGATATTCTCCTTTATGCTTTTTCTTGTACCATTTCAGGAAATTGTCGTTGATCCGGGCTATTGGCATTTCCAGGGATTCTTCAACGATATCCACAGCATTTTCCGGAACTGAAGTTGTCATGGTTTCCGGATTCCTGAGAGTGTATTTCTTAAAGATCTCCACAAGTTTACCCTGCTCATCAAGATACATGCAGAAATAACGGGCAAGAGCATGATTCACTGCCAGCATATTTTTATTGTACTTATTGCGTTTATAAGCATTGAATTCCATCCAGTTGTATCCCACCAAAGCTTCCAGATCGAGTTCAATGTCATGTTCAAGTGCACCGTCCAGAATTCTTCCCCGCCAGTTGGACAGGCCTAACAGCTGGTCATCTTTAAATCCGGAAACTTCGTAAATAGCTGGTATTCCTTCAGATAGCCAGGGCGCCATTGCCAGGTAGTTGTGATTGATCAGTACGTGCATCAGTTCGTGCTTGATAGTACCGGTGTATAACTGGCTTGCTTTGGCAATTATACTCAGATCGGCATTCATTGAATAGCCCAACAGGTTCCTGTTCACTTTAATACCATGCAATTTTTCAGCTGTTTGTACAAACTGATCCGAATTGGTGGCAATGTAAATTGTGATTATTTCAGGAGGCCTGTTCAAACCATATTTTTCCGTCATGAAATCCATACTCCTTTCCAGGTCATTCATTGCATAATCAAGTTTTCCCTGAAAATACTCGTGTTGATATTTTTCGAAGAAAGAAATTGCGAACTGTGGCCCGACCCTTTTCAAGTAATCGTCGGGAGCTATATCCAGCCTGGACCGGATTGAATCTTCAAAGACTGATTCTGTCATTGTGGTACTTAGCCTTTGCCTTAATTTATCAAAACCGACGCTTAATGGCTGTTCTCCCAAATAGGTGTTGCCCACTTCGATTTCATCAATGTAGTTGTCCCAGTCAATGTTTGTATTTCCACCCTTGGTGGCCACTGTAACTCCCGGTTGGAAAAGTTCTATTCTGATTCCCGCAATGGCTCCGCCCCGGCGGTTATCAACTTCATATATTTCATATAACCTGTGAAATTTTCTTGCAGCGGTAGGATCTTTGCAACTGCTTTTTTGATCATGTATTAAATTCAAAGCTTTGGTAGATAACTGAAAATTTCCGACGATCCAATCAAAATTCCGTATGCCTGCGTCGATGTAATTGTAACAGCAATAGCCAACTCCTTTGTAATAGACCAACTGAACGGGGATGTTTGCATCCGTGTAATTCTCAGCTTCAATACGGTTTCGAATGACCTTGATCGCTCCGGCATAGTTGTTCTTTGTCCAGATACTGTCTTCAACTGAAATATAAAACTCCTTTTGCTGGGCATTGCCTTGCACGATGACCAACAACATAATCAGGTAAACGAGAAAGGAACGCATAATATTTATATGTTTATTGAGTTGAGGTGGAATCTTCATTTTCTTCTATTACCGGATCCTCCGGAAGGGGATCGGTCTCAGGGTTGCGTTGTGCTTCTGTCAATTGTTCCTCAGCTGTCTGAGTGTTGCCGGACTGACTTTCATCCAAAAAATAAGATGGGATGTAAGCTGCTCCGTCTTTCACTTCTATTTCGGTTTTCAGGTTAGCGGTATACCCCATGAGCATAACGCCCATCAGGGCGAGGAAGAGTCCCGGGGAGCTCGACTTCAGGGAAAAAGCGCCGGTTATGGGGTTTTCACCACTTATTTCCGATCTGTCAACATTGATTTTGCCCAGGATGAATACTGCTCCGGTCAGGGCAATGATCATTCCGGTCAAAAAGCCGAGATACTTGATCCAGATTCCGGACATCAGGCTGACATTGGCCTGATGGTATCTTCTGAGCAACGCATGCTTCTCCAGTTCTGAAATGGTATTCCATTGTAAGGTCTCCTTATCTTTTGGCAGGCTCCCCGACCTTTCATGACTTAATTTGATTTCGGACTTAAAATCCATTTTATTGTGTAAATAGAACAATTGGATGATGGAAGATGCAAAGAAGAACAGGGCAAAACCAAAGAGCATATACTTCATATATGGTAATAATCCCTTTTGCCATTGATCCAGAGAACTCATTGTTGACTATTTTATGTGATTGTAAAGAGAATGGACCCTGGTGTTGTCACTTCAATTTACTAAATACCGTGCTGACTTAAGCGTAAAAATTCTGGTATTTTACTAACCTAAATGTGGTATTTTGGCCTGTTTTGGCAGATTTGTGCGCAAACCTGCCTGCAGTAAGGCGATTGACTTTAGCAGATCAATTTGTAGCCGAATCCCCTCACATTGACAATCTGTATGGATGGGTCCTGCTTCAGTTTTTTTCGCAACCTGGTGATGAACACATCCATGCTCCGGCCATTGAAAAAATCATCCTCACCCCATATCTCATTCAGGATCTGAGATCGTTCAATCAACCGGTTAGGTTGTCTCGCCAGCCTTAACAAAACCTCCGCTTCACGGTGTGTTAAAGGCAGTATTTTATTGCCAAGGATCAGCAGCTGTTTCGGGTAATCGAACTTGTACCGGCCTATTTCCACTATTCCGTTAGTTTTCCTTACCTGCTGACGATTCAGCAGCGCATTAACCCTCACGATCAGCTCTTCCATACTGAAAGGTTTCCTCAAATAGTCATTGCCACCATGCCCAAAACCCTCCACGACATCTTCTGTCCTTGATTTTGCTGTCAAAAAGATAATTGGGGTATCGGGGTCTTTCCGCCGGATCTCCCGGGCAAGTGTAAAACCGTCTTTCAGGGGCATCATAACATCAAGCACCAGAATATCAGGATCATAGGAGCGGTAGGTCTCAAGGGCTTCTTCGCCGTCACCGCAAAGCGACACCTGAAAGTTGCGGGACTCAAGGCTTTCCTTTATGATCATACCGAGGGAAGCCTCGTCCTCGGCCAGCAGGACTTTTGTTTTCTCTCCCATGATCAGATCACCACTTTAAACTCGGTTTTTTTCGATCCGCAATGAAGTGAAAGTTGTCCACCATGTTTTTCTACAATTTTCCTGGCATAGTAGAGACCAATGCCATGGCCCTTAGTATCGTGTCTGTTGCCGGTCGGTATTCTGTAAAACTTGTCAAACACTTTTTCCTTTTGTGACCTGGGTATCTTGCCTCCGTCGTCTGTTACGGTAAGTTCTATTTTTGAATTATTTTCTTCAATGTCCACTTCAATATTGGCACCGCCGTACTTGACAGCATTATCGAGCAGGTTTGAAATGGCATTTTCAAAATGGAATGGGTCGGCATTAACTGATACATCATTCTTCAGATTGCTTTTGAAGGACTTTCCGGAATTCAAAACGGAGTATTTTTCGACAAGGCTGCCTACAACTTCCGATACATTTACTTTCTCCTTCTGCAATTCAATTTTGTCCTGGTCTAATGATGCCGTTTCCAGCAGTTTTTCGACCATTTTGTCAAGTTTAGACAATTGCATTTCCGATACATCGAGGTATTTTTTGGTTTTACCCACATCGCCCTGTTGATTGAAATTCCGTATCCCTTCGAGAGCGGAAACTACGGTTGTAATCGGTGTTTTAAACTCATGTGTTATGTTGTTGATGAGATCGTTCTTCACTTCCATCAGTTGTTTTTGATCCTTGATGATACCATACAGATAGATCAGTACACCTATGATCACACCGGTAACAAGTAATGAGATCAAAAGACCGGCAAGACCTCTTTTTAATATTTCCATGGTATTGTTTCCATATCGGAGTTCCAGATTTGTGCCAGGTGGCAGGTAAGCGGTAGTGGCTACTGCGGTCAGTGTTTGAGCAGCTGATTCATTGCCCGTGACGATCTGATCGACAGGACTCCTGCAAGCCAGGGTGAACTCAACATCAAGATTTTTCCTTTTAAGTTCATCTTCCACGAATTTATTCAGCGTCGCCATGTCAAGACTGTCTGATTCCAGCGAAATCACAATTCTGGCTGCCAGATCGCGGAAATTTCTTGTAATAGTGTCTGTATGTAGATTAATCAGGTGACCGGTTTGTACTTTCGATATTTTCTGATTGGCTATGATTTTCCTGTGGTCTGCAGAATCTGATAAAACGATCCTGAAATCATGCGTCTCATTTTGGGGAATGCTGCCTTTCTTCATATAGGAGATCATAAGGGTATCCTGCTTGCTGATCCAATGCGTTGAATCTCTCTTTACATCCATGTTGAGGCTATCCGAAATATTAGTAAGCCGGACCATATTGGTCTTGGCCAGATCCGCATAGTACGACTCCACAGCCCCATCCAGTGCAGCTTGTATGTCGTTGACCAGATGCTGTTTATTGATGGTATAATTCTTAAAATTCCAGTAACCCTGAATAGCGATAGTCACCAGGATAGTAAATATGATGGTGTAGGATATTGCCTTGAATCTATCCTTTTGCATGTTCAAATATAAAGACAGTATACGGCGATCATACTGGCGTTAACACTGCTTAACACTGTTTAACGCAATCTTTACACCCGGCCGGTTTTATTTGCCGGAAACAGAATTTTATTATGAAGGCATCTAAATATTTCAAATGGTCCTGGGTACCGGGAGTTTTTGCATTTATTACCGGTTTCACGCTGGAGGCACAGGACTTCCAGGGAATCGCAACTTACAAAACAGCATCGTCATTTAAGATCGAAATGGAGGATACGGAAATGTCCGGCATTGATCAGGAGGCTATGCAAAAGCAATTGAGCAAAGCCATGCAGAGAGAGTATGAGCTCAGATTTAATCTTCATGAGTCTAACTACAAACAGGTAGAATCGTTAGGAGAGGGTCCTGCCGTTCAGAGTGGGGGAGTAATGGTAAAAATAGCTGGTGGAGACAACATCATCTATCGAAATACGCGGGAAAGAAAGGTGATAGAAGGGGCCGATCTGTTCGGGAAACCTTTCATAGTAGATGATGAGGCGAGGACACTAGACTGGGAAATTGGTAATGAAACGAAGCAGATAGGCAAATATGAATGCCGGAAAGCCACATTTAAGAGGGAAATCAGACGTATGGAAATTGATTCGACAGAAGATGAACCGAAAGAAGTCATTGATACCGTGGAGGTCTCCGCCTGGTTCACACCTGAAATTTCGGTAAATCACGGACCCGCTGATTATTGGGGACTTCCGGGTCTGGTACTTGAAGTGAACGACGGCTCAACGACCATCATATGCACAAAAGTTGTGCTAAATCCGTCAGAGAAAGTCAAAATTGAAATTCCCGATGGAGGAAAAGTAGTCTCAAGGGAGGAATTTGAGGAACTACGTGACGAAAAAACCCGGGAGATGATGAATCAGTACCAGGGGACAGGGACAAGACAAGTAATCAGGATCAGAAATTAGCAGGCGGAAGGGGGAGCAATTACGATGAGGATTCTTTGGGTACTTCTCCTTTCAGCATCTCTGTACACCGCCAAATCGCAGGATATCATTCGATTTATGGGCATTGTGGTTGATTCTACGGGCTCCCCGGTTGAACTGGCCAATGTCGTGGCCACTGATCCGGAATCTAACACAATTACATCTTTTGGAGTGACGGATTACCAGGGGCGATTTGTTTTGAAACTTGAAATTGGCAAACAATACACGCTGAAGGTGTCATTCATGGGGTTTGAAACATTTGACGAAACCATTGTAGCCCGGGAAAACCTGAGTGATCCCTACCGGGTTAATATGCAGCATTCTGTAACCCAACTCGCCACATTGGAAATAGTAGACGAGTTTCCTGTAGTCATTACCGGGGACACCATTACTTATCGCGCCGATGCTTTCACTAAAGGAACGGAACGCAAACTCGAAGACGTCCTCCTGGCATTACCCGGATTCGAGGTGAATGACGATGGCCAGGTAAAAGTGCAGGGCAAGGAGGTGGAGAAAATATTGGTGGAGGGAAAGGAGTTTTTTGAGGGGGACACGAAGATTGCTGCTCAAAACATTCCGGCAAGCGCTGTGGAGAAAGTACAGGTATTGCGAAACCTGAATGAAATAGCGCCAATGAGTAGTCTGAATCGAAATGAAGACCGGCTGGCCCTGAATATTAAACTGGCGGAGGGAAAGGAAAATATGCTCTTCGGAGATGTGGAAGCGGGGCCCGGACCGGATCGCCGTTATCTGGCCCATGCAAATCTCTTCTTTTACAATCCCAAAGCCACAGTCAATTTTATTGGAGATGCCAACAACATAGGCAAACAGGCATTTACCGCAATGGATTACTACAGATTTACAGGTGGCATGCAGGGATTAGGCCAGCGTTCGGGATCATTCTTCAATGTCAGTGAAGACAACCTCGGAGTTATGGGAATGACCAATAATATGGCCCGAAGCATTGACACAAAACTTGGCGCCCTGAATTTCGACTATGTTCCTGCCAAAAAATTCAGATTCTCAGGATTCCTGATAGCATCAGCCATTGATAATCAAATAAGCTCCCGGAGTAACAGAACATACATTAATTCCGAACAGGATAACAGGGAGCAGCTGGAAACCAGGGATTTGGCCGAAAATCTTTCCGGTCTTGGTAAGTTTGACCTGACTTATACACCTCATGACAATGTCCATTTCGGGTACAAAGCATTTGTCAAAACCACTGGTATCAAAAGTGAACGGGAGCGATTATCGGATAACCTGGGGTTCTTCAATACCATTGAAACGGATTCGGAGCAGGAACCGGTTACCCTGACGCAGCAACTGGAACTGTTCATTGCACCTGGCGAAAGGAATGTTTTTTCCCTGGAGGGCAATTACAGTTATCAGTTACAGAATCCATTTATTGAATTTTTTTCCACCAACAGGCTGTTTGAAATCAACCTGCCTCTTGTTCCCGATTCAGGATATCTTTTTTTTCAGGACAAAGAGATCACAACCGGCAGGCTGGATGCTGTAGCCAATTGGTATCATATCCTAAATAAGACCAATCACGTGAATGTGAGTTTTGGCTCCAACACTTCCTGGCAGAAAATGACCTCCGCCATCAGGCAGCAAAGTAATATCTCACTGGACTCAGAGGATTACCGAAATGATATAGACTATTCTTTCAGTGATATTTATGCCGGATTCAATTATAAAACCAAGTGGGGTGATGTTACACTGAATCCCGGTATAAACCTTCATAAATACACACTCAGGGACAGGCAGTTATCTACGGAAGAAGTCATCTATAAAACCCTGTTATTGCCTGATTTTTCAGCTAAATATGAGATACGCAGTTCACAAACTATCTGGTTCCAATATGCTTTGCAGGCAATGTTTTTTGATATCCGGAATATTGCGTCGGGAATAGTCATCGAAAACTATAATAATCTTTTTCGTGGCGACCGGTCCCTGACTAACAGCACATTTCACAGTTTTGGTTTGAACTACTACAACTTTAGCATGTTCAATCATTTCAATATCTACGGGGGATTGAATTATCAGAAAAAATATGATGATATCAGCAATGAAATAGACTATCAAAACCTGGAAAGAACAGTTACCCCGGTGAATATTTCCGATCCCAATGATTTTTTCACGGTTTACGGGAATGTGACCAAGACCTTCCTGAAGTTTAAGATCAGCGGGAGGACCAACCTGTCTTATTATTCGACCGGCAACCTGATCAACGGACTTCCTAATCGTAATAATTCATTAGTTCAGAAGTATGCGGGTCAGGCAGAAACAACCTTGTTCAAAGTTTTTACGATGGAGGTGGGGTACGAAAAGATATACAATCAATATGAAAGCAGTACCACGGCCACAACATACATAAATGATAAACCCTTCGGGAAAGCTGAATTGAACCTGTTCAAATTATTCACGCTATCAGCAGATTACCAGCATAATCATTACAGGAGCGAAGACGGGTTGCTGAATTCAAAATATGAATTCCTCAATGGAGCTATCTACTTCCAAAAAGAAAAGAGTCCCTGGCAAATAAAAATAAGCGGTTTGAATCTCCTCAATACATCTGCCATCAGGCGGGACAGTTTCTCGGAAAGTCTTATCAACTCCTACGCGTATTATGTCCAGCCAAGGTATTTCCTGTTTTCGATCAAGTATGATATTTGATTTGAATTGAATTCAACTTTAATCTATTCAGAGATTTTTCCCTGTGTGATCCTGATTTCCACGCTATACGGCAACCATGAAAAATACCGCGTATTCGGTATTGTGCCAGGTGATATTAGTTTCCATTATTGCACAGAATCAAACTTTATGAACTATGAAACTAAAACACCTAATTCTAGCCTTGATGGTTATCGCATTTGCCGGGGCGTGTAGTGAAGACGATGAAAAAGATAAAACAGACTGTGCGAGTGCCGCGCAAACGCTGGAGCCCGTATTAAATAATCTCCTGGACGCGGCAACAGCTTATTCATCCGATCCCACCGCCGCAAATTGCACCAGTTATCTGAATGCAGTGAACACCTACATAGAAGAGGTTGAGGTGATCATCCGGGACTGTGGGACACAGCAGGATATTTCACAGTGGGAAGCAGCCATCAGTCAGTACGAATCTGTGGCCAGTTCGCTCTCGTGTAACTAACAACCTGATATTGACATATAATTACCAAGTCATAACGGCATCCCGATATCCATCGGGAGCCGTTTTTCCCACTTTATCAGGGATTTTCGACCGGAAGACTTGCGGACATACCCGGATCAGGGTCTCTCTTCGGCTTATAATAGATGACGATCTCGACCCGTCGATCCCACACATTTCCATACTTTTCGTTAAAAGCGCTATGATCAGATCGTTCCAGTCCGTACGGTTTTGGGACATACGGGATTTTATAGGCAGTGAATATCCTGCCAACATTTTCAATCCTTGACCGGCTCAGATCAAAATTGTAGTCTTTTTTTCCTATAACATCGGTATAACCATTCAGTAACACTCCAAGAATCATAATATCCTCTTTTTCAATAAGCTGACTGATTTTCATTTTAGCATTAAGATCAAGCGTAGCACGGCCATGCTCAAAATAGACGTCTTCTTTTAAGGTGAGATAATTTGGATCTTCGACCAGGATTTGAAGTTCCGGTCTTTTGTGTGCCGGCAGACCATAGTACGTGATAAACTCCAATTCGCGTTTGGGGTATAAGGTCCTGTTTTCCCATTTCAGGAAATAGGCACTGTCGCCGTACCCGACTTTTTGCGGACTCAATTTCCAGGTCACCTGGTGTAAGACGGGCCATCTCCCGACCACGAGTTTGTCAGGTTTAGTCGCTCCATGGCCCATAAGGATCGCAGTACCCATCATATCCGATGTATCACCAGGAGTTTTATAAAAAAGCAGTTCATTTGGGATATATGGCCCTGCAAATGCGAGTTCAGTTTGTAAGACCCTCCCGTCTGCTGCAATCACACAGTGATCATTGTCATCAATCATCGTATCAAAGAGTACTCCCAGCCCAATTTTCCTGGGGTTACCTGTCGGGTTCCCGAACTGATAACTGACTTTGTAGTACTGAGCCAGACCTTCTTCGAGCTCCTTGAATGATTTATCAACGGGCGTCAGTATCTGGGTAATCCTCACCTCTTTGAATGAAAATGAGACCCGTACCTCCGGAGTGATACCTTTACCGCCGTAATCCAGCCGCCCGGTTAAATATTCCAATCCCCTTTTTGCCAGGGCTGGGCTGTTTGTAGCCAGTTTGCCATCTATATTAATCACAAAGTGGGAGGTAGATGTGGGTACAGGATAACCATACATGAGCCTTTTGTTACCGGCGCCAAGGGTAAACCGGCCATCCTCGGTTGAGGTGCTGTATTTTGCAGCGTTGACGCCAACACTGTGCTCCGGCGCCATCTTCCCGAAAATCCTCTTTTCATGCCGGACTATAAGCTCCAGGTCTTCACGCGGAGCAATACTTTCAGCCATAATAATATTTGCATAGGCCATCCTGAATTCATTCATTTTTTCATATGCCAGTGCCCTGGCGATGTACGCTGTGACATTTTTTTGAAGTTCAAGGGACGCGGTTGACCATTTTACGGAGTGCTCCAGTAATTCTTTCCGGAAGTAGTTTTCAGCTAGGTATTCTGCATACCTGGCCAGCGCCTCCGGATTTTCCTTTTCGTACTTTGAAAGGTATTCCTCAATCAAAGCGGGCAATGTCAAAGGATCATGCTCACTTGCATAGGTCATTTTAGCACCCAGTATCGTGCTGTCAGCATTTGGAAAGTACCCCGAAAAAGCATTTACATATTTTGCATAATGTTTCAGGTAAATGCTGTTTCTAAGCTTCAGGCTTTTGTTCAGGATATCATTCAGGCCATCCAGTACATATGCCTTAAAAGCTTCGGGATACTGACGCCGCAGGTCTTCGCTGGCAATGGCTTTACGAAACAGCGTTTGCTCTGTTCCGGGGACAAATTCCCTGATCAAAGACCAGTTTTCCTCTTTGTTCCATTTTTTGACGGGCGTGTTGGACAGGTATTTCCGGGCTACCCTTCCTGCTGCTGAGGGATTGATCCAATTTACACTTCTGGCATAGTTGTATACCGCCGCAGGATCCGAGTCTTTTTTCTTATACACTCGTTGATAAGTCCGAAGATGGAGCATATCTTGAGAAAGACGGAGGAATTCGCTGCTACCCAATGCACCATCATATTTTACGAGCAGTTTACCATCCGTATCCAGAAACATCAGGGAAGGGTACACCTGTATGCCATATTGTTGGGTTAGATTTTGTTCCTCTTCACCATCGACCCTGATGGCGATGAAGTTTTGATTGATGAAAGATCCCACTTCGCCATCATCAAAAACTTCTTCCTCCATGATCTTGCATGGTTTACACCATTCGGCGTAGAAGTCAATGAAAACTGGTTTCTGGTATTGTTTTGCAAGGATTTTGGCTTGTTTCAGCGAAGTATCTGCAAACTCAATCCCTTGTGAATACCCCAAACCCGGAATAAGGAAAGCTACGATCAGAGGCAGCAAAATCTGCCGTTGGCATCTCGTTTTTTTGTGGTCTGTCATGCTGAATGGAGGAATAATGACCCTGAACCTTTGTACGACTAAACAAACGATTTAGATATGTGGATATTTTGATCCAATGTCATGCTATCGTTCACACCAGATCAATCTGAGAGGTGAGTTTACCCAAATGTATGGCGTTTCAGTGCCCGGCTCAGAAAGCGTACCTTCTCACCAAATGGAAATCGTTTTAGATTGACTTTCACAACGCCTTTTGTCAGCATCGTCTTCTTGCTGTAGTCAATCTTCACTTCAACAAGGACAGGCCGGTTTTCTTTAAGTTTTTCGATTGCATCATCTATTTTTCCATCGATTTCATAATCGTTCTCAATCTTAACGTATTGGGCTCCCGTACCTTTTGCCATGCCTTCATAATCCAGTTGTCCTACAACCGCGCAGGTTTTCCGGTTAAGCGGGATCCTTTGAAATTGGGAGATCTGCCCAAGTTCACCATCATTGAAGACAAAAAATAAGACCGGTAACCCAAGGTCAACGGCAGTGACCATCTCCACGCATGTCATCATAAATGCGCCATCACCTACTATTGCGGCAACCTGCTTATCCGGGTTTGCCAGCCTGACAGCAATGGCCGCCGGTATTGAGTAACCCATACAATTAAAATCAGTAGGGGAGATGAAGTGTCTTGGAAGTTCGACCGGGAAGAGTTCCGATGCCAGAAAGGTGTGCTTTCCGTCATCAATGACGAGATGCACATCCCTGTCCAATCTTTCCTTTAGAGATTTGAAAAAATGTCCGGGAGAAACAATATCCTTTTTTTTGTCTGTCAGCCACCCGGAAAAGTACTTGTCGTTCTTGTCCCTGATCTTCTCGGAAACGGATCCCATGTTTCCGGGGGCGGTGAATTGACTGTTGTCAAGTTCTGAAATAATTGCTTCCAGTATTTTTTTTGCATCACCTTCGATTGCCAGGCGGGTTGGGAAATTTTTGTCAAAAACCTCGGGGTTGATGTCAATATGAATGAGATTTTTAGGAGGCTGGAGCCCATAGCTGCCGGTAGCGATCTCCCCAAACCGGACTCCAACGGCCAGCATCACATCATGCTTCGCAAGCGCCCATTGGCCTGACGGTTTCCCTGAGGCGCCCAGAAATTCACTGCAATACAGTGGATGGGTATTGGGAAAAGCACTTTTACCCTGCAGGGTGGTAGAAACCGGGGCTACCAGCATTTCTGCAAGCCTGACCGTGAATTCACTGGCATCCACAGCACCCCATCCTGCAAATATCATCGGGGCTTTCGCACCCTTAAGAAGTTCAACTGCTTCCCGGACTTTGTTTTGATCGACTTTTGCTGTTTCTTCTTTCTTCTTGTACTCCGGCAGTTTTCCTGCATTTTCGGAGAAAAGTAAAAGGTTGACCGGGAGTTCGATGAATACCGGTCCGGGTTCACCTGACATAGCTATGTCGTACGCTTCGTAGATAGTGTTGACAATGTCCTTATGGCTTTCCACTTTAAACTGGGCCTTGGTGACAGGTTTTGCCAGTGACGTCTGATCAAACTGGTGGAGTTGGTAGCTTTTGTCGATATCCGTTCTGACACCTCCTGCAATTACCAGCATCGGAATTCCGTCAAGGAAAGCCTCACCAATGCCACTCATGGCCTGGGTCAATCCGGCTGCGGGGACAATCGTAAGCACACCTATGCTATCGGAAGTACGTGAGATGGCATCGGCCATAAAAGATCCTGCGCCTTCATGTGTGACGAGGATGGGCGTGATCTGTTTTGATCGATCCATGGCGTCATACAACTCCGTAGTGTGCGTTCCCGGGATGCCGAAAGTGTATTTTACTCCGACTTGTTCTAGAGCGAAAACAGCCATTTGGGCACCGTTCATTTTCATTGTCAAGTAATTAATTTTTTTCCCGCAATATCATACGCAGCAATCCTGGCGGTCAGTATACACCCACCCAAAAACGTTCCTTCAAGGGCTCCCTTACCGTGGACACCACCGCCGCCAAACCCCGCTGCCTCGCCAATTGCATAAAGCCCTCCGATCGGTTCGCCCGTCTTATCCACCACCCTGGACGAAAGATCAGTTTGAATGCCGCCTAATGTTTTTCGTGAAATAATAAATTCCCTGATAGCGATCAGGGGTAATGCCTTCCTGTCAATTATCTTCTGAAATTTGCAGGTGCGTACCCGGTCACCCCGGTAATTACGGGCATGAGCGATCCTGCGTAGCTGTTCATCATTAAAGAATTTTGACCCTCTGTCAATCTGATTGTCATAGCTTTCCACGGAGGCTTGAAGCAGTCTGGGATCTACATCTTTCGTCCCGGTCAATGCATTCATTTTTGTGACAAGTTCGTCTATGCTGTTTGCTGTAACGAAATCTTCACAATTGTCAATCATATCCCTGACCAGTGTTTTGTTGCCAAACAAAACGGTCTTGATGAATTGAAGGTAATTTTTATTGCGAATGGCGCCATTGAATTCTGATCCGGAAATGGCAAACTCCTTGTGAGCGATCTTAAGGTTCAGTACCTGCCAGCTATATTTCTTCTCCTGCCGGCAGATCTGCTCCACCAAAAACTGCGTGTCATACGCTGTGATCAGCGGCATCGGACCTATCCTTTCCCCTTTGTAGTTCAGCCAAAGTGCAGATTTGGGCGGGACAAGGCTCAATCCATGATTTGGCCTGGTCGGCCGGGGATGATGAACGCCGGCAGCATATGGCCACATCCAGTCCAGGTGAGTCACATTTCCGTTCTTTCGTTCCACTTCGTCGTGCATGACACCCGTACCAAACTCATGGGCACCATTCAGGATTTTTTCGGGTGGTGATCCCCATGGTTTATACCAGTTATCCCTCACTTTATCTATGTTTCCGCCGATCCCGCCGGTTGCCACAACGGTCACTTCGGATCTTATTTCAAAAGTTGCACCCGACCGCTCAATTATGCCGGCGGCTCCTGTTATCCGATCTCCATCCCTGATGAGTTCTTCTACTTTGTACCCAAAGCTCAATTTCAGGTTTTCCTTTGCCTTAGGATGGTTTTTGAGCTGATTGCCAAGAACTCTAACCAATTCATAGCCGGTCCCCCAGACCATATGGAATCTCGGATAGGAGTTACCCGGCCGAAACAATCCGCGTTCCACCCAATGAACCACGGGAAAAAAACCGATCTTTTGACCTCGCAGCCAATGGTAAATGTGCTCAGTGCAGTTGTAAACATATTGTCGTGCCCAGGCCTTTGGGAGGTGATCGTATGGCTCAAACCTGGCTGTTGCCCACCAGTCTTCCAGGGCCAGCTCGGGGTTATCTTTCATCCCGGCTTTTCTCTGTTGGGGTGTATCCACAAAGAACATCCCGCCGAATGATTCCTTTGCCAGGCCCCCGAAATTTTCCTCCCGGTCACGATCAACGATCCAAACCTTTTTGCCAAGGTTCAGTAATTCCAGGGCGCCGGCAATACCGGCAATACCTCCGCCAATGATCAGGATCTCCGTTTGTGTTTTTTGCATTGAACCAGTAATCGAGTAGGATCAAAAAGAACTTTCAAATTAGTTGATATTTGTGAAATAGAGTGCAAATGAATTCAGACCTTTTTGTAGCTTTAACCAAGACAATTCACAAAAAAATTATCACTTCACAATTGCTTTAACCATGTCCGGACTATCTGACTGCCATAATATCAGTGACCTGCGGTCTTTAGGAAAAAAACGAATTCCAGGTACTATTTTTGATTACATCGATGGAGGGGCGGAAGATGAAGTCACGCTGAGACGTAACCGTGATTCATTCAATAAGTACGAGTTTGTACCGAGGGTGTTGAGAGATGTCCGGGAGATTGATCTTTCAACGACCGTTCAGGGAGTTGACATTGATTTACCCCTGCTGAGTGCACCCACCGGCATGTCACGCATGTTTCATCACAAAGGTGAGCGGGCAGTCGTAAAAGCCACGCATCAACATGGGACAGCATACTGCCTCTCCACCGTTTCGACCTGTTCAATCGAGGAGGTCAGGGAAACCTCACCGGGACCCTTGTTTTTCCAGATCTATGCCTGGAGAGATCAGGCTATCGTGGATGATTTTATCGAAAGATGCAAAAAGTCAAAATATGCGGGCCTGATGTTGGCTGTGGATGTACCCGTACTGGGGAAGAGGGAAAGAGACCTGAGACATGGTCATGGAACATCAAAACTCAGGCGCAACACTGCCCTGGCGGCATTATCCAAACCTGCATGGCTCTTCAACTATCTTACCTCACCTGCATGGAGGATGGCCAACCTTGTCAACCATCTTCCCCATGGCGCGAAAACCACTGAAGTTATTGATGACGTAAATAACCAGTTTGATGCAAGTGTAACGTGGGACGATGCGGCAAAAATGCTCAAGGCATGGGGAGGACCTTTCGTGTTAAAGGGTGTCCAAAGCGTAGAAGACAGTATAAAAGCCGTAGCATTAGGTGCGTCGGGAATTATATTGTCCAATCATGGGGGCAGGCAACTGGACGGCGCGCCGACCGGATTCGACATACTACCGGAAGTGGTGGAGGCGGTGGGAAGTAAAACAGAAATCATCATTGACGGTGGTATTCAGAGGGGATCCGATGTCATCAAGGCGATAGCCCTTGGTGCCTCGGCCTGTCTTATTGGTAAGCCTTACCTCTACGGATTGGCAGCTGGGGGTGAAAAGGGTGTCTACCGGGCTTATGAGATTCTGAAAAGTGAAATGATCCGGGTGATGCAGTTAATCGGATGTACTTCCATCCGGGACCTGGATAAATCCTATATAAAAAAGATAGATTGATTATTTTCTGGATTCCGGGAAACCTTCTCACTTCATATCAGTCCTTAGTATGCGAACTCAAAGTAATGACTATCCCCATGAAAAATTTGCTATTCTATCTGCTGATCGGATTGCTTGCCACATTGACCTCCTGTTTCTATGACAATGTTACCGGGGTGATACCTACGGAAAATATTACGATCGAGGAGTTCAGCTACGCTGACTTTGATGAAATTCATGTAACCTCGGCATTCGATGCACAGGTTACATTTGATTCCACAGCAGAAAACATTCAGATTGAAGCCAATGAAAATCTCCACCAATACATTGTGGTGCACGAAGAGAATAATATTCTTACCATACGGGTGCGAAATAATGTAAATATCAGGGGGAATTCGACCTTGCGTGCATATGTGACCACAGATCATCTGGAGACCTTTGAGGTGTCCGGAGCATCAAGTGTGACCTTGCAGAATGATCTTGTAACCGACGGAGTAAGTATTCGTATGTCGGGTGCAAGTAGCTTTCTGGGGACTTTGGACGTGCTTCACGCTGATGTGACGTTAAGCGGCGCCTCCGCTTTAGATCTTTCCGGCTTTACCGAAGTGCTTAATATTAATGTGTCGGGGGCCAGCGTATTCGGTAGTTTCGACATGGTAGCCGATGAACTGGAGATGGTCCTGTCGGGAGCCAGTACAGCAAGTCTAACCGTTAATGAATCGATCGATATTGTTGCTTCGGGAGCGAGTTCACTTAATTACAAGGGAGATGCGGTAATAACCCGACTGGAAGTCACCGAAGCGTCATCCATCAATAAAGTAGACTAGCATGAAAAAAGGAGCCTGAAGCTCCTTTCCTATTTTTCGTATTCTTTCAACTCTCTTTTAAGATCGTCAAGTGCTCCCAGCACCATCACGCCGGGATCCGCATGGATCTTTGGTGAAAGCGCGTGTACGGCACCTTTATTGAATCCAAGTTTTTCAGCCATCTCTTCACAGAACTTTATTTCGCTTAGAAATATCTCATGATCAACTTTCATCAGCTGAATTATATTGAATAGGTAATCAAATCGCTCATCAAACGACAACGCGTTGAATTCGAGTGGTTCATTACCGCCGGTTCGGGTAAATTCCTCCTTAATGAGATCATCGACTGTTCCTTTGTCAAGCTTATTCGCCTTGCCAATTTTATAAATCATTTCCTTTTCGACATCAGCGAAATGTTGGTCCACAAGCGCTAACCTGACCAGTGTTCGAAGATGTGTTTTTATATTGACCATGTTAGTAACGGTTTGTCTGAAGCAAAAGTACGCTAAAAAATATCCGCATAAAACAAAATGCAGATGTTCGGCAAGATGTCGTTGGTTAACGTAGTATTTTTGTCGGATATTCTTCCGGGAATTTGAATTTACGGCCACATTTCATATTGTTTTTCCTCCTGAAACTATCCATTTCAGGACAATCTATGCATTTTGAAAATTTGGATGAATATATTTCCAAAGGACGGTACTATTTCTTTCAGGCAGATTTCGATTCGGCGCTTTACTATACGGATCTGGGCCAGTCCCTGGCCATCGATGGAAATGACATGCTGACCTTTCACCGGTTAAGAAATTTGGAGGGATATATTCATGCCATAAAAGGAAATTATGACTCAGCATTCATGATTCACATAGAGGTTTTACAGGTAGCTGAAAAAAATGATCTGGACTCGCTGTGGGCTGAAACCATGTTTTATCTGGGTAATACCAAGCTGGCATTGTCAAACCTGGAGGACGCTGAGGGTTATTTTTCGGAGAGTTTGAAGTATCTGAAAGAACTGGAATCACCTGATCCTTTCTATATATGCAGTGCCCTGAATGGTCTGGCGCAGGTCAACATGATGCTTGGGAATGTTTCGGTGGCAGGCGAACTGCTAAGCGAGGCGAGATCGCTTTTGGAATCAGCCGGAAGTTATCCCGGTCTTCTGGCAACCAATTATTGGATATCCTCTGATCTACTTATTACCCAGGGACAATACAACCCAGCCCTCAGGCAACTGCTAACTGCGGATGCCTTGATACAGCAATCCGGGGAGGAGCTCATAATTCCGGCAGTCTATTGCAGTATTGCAGAAATAAATGGCAAGCTCAATAAGAAGGATAAGGCTGATGAATATTTCAGAATCGCCTTGCAAAAAAGCCAGGAAAACCAGCAGTTGCAATGGAAATTGAAGGTATATGATGCGATGTTCGACTACTACTATGATCTGCGGGATTTTGAAGAGACGACAGAAGTTCTCCTTAATATTTCCAACCTGAAGAAGCAGCTTGCACTGGATCAAAAGAGGTTGACCATCTCAAACATCGAAAATGATGTTGAAAGAAAATTCGAATCTCTGAGGGCTGAAATGCTTGAATCCCAGCTGGCCCGTGAAAAGAGGAGCAATCAGATCCAAAAGTTGTGGATTTTTCTGGCTGTTCTCATTCTAACATACTTTTTGGGATTTGTCATCGTGTTCAGACGTATTACGCGTCAGAAAAATGAGACCCGGAATGTTCTGGAATCAAAGAATGCGGAGATCCGGGATCGTAATGAACTGATTGAGGAAACTCAAAACCGCCTGATCCGCTCGGAAAAAATGGCAATTCTCGGGCGACTGTCGGCAGGGATTGCCCATGAACTCAATAATCCGTTCGGAGCAATTAAAAGTAATGTCGAACTGATCCATCACATACAGTACCGGGAACTGGAAAAATGGGCGGAAATAGCTGATCTGATCGATAAGGAAACATTCAATAGTTTACTCAATCTGACCCGGATAGCGCTTACCACTCAGGAAAACACACTTAGTACAAAAGAAGAAAGAAAACTAAAGAGACGAATTGGGAAGTTCTTTGAGGAGGTGGCAATTGAAAACAAAGATGAGGTAATCGAGATCTTCACGGATTTGAAAGTCGTTGATGACCTTAACCGGTTCACATTGATCTATAGTCACGATCGGAATATTGACTTACTGGACCTGGCCCTCTATGTAGTAAACAGGTCACAATCTACCAATACGGCCATGATAGCACTATCCAAAGCGGAGAAGATCCTTTCGTCATTCCGGATGTATTCCTATAAAAGAGGATGGGCCAATATGCAGACCTTGAACGTTTCGGAAAGTATAAACACCATGCTTTTGTTACAACGAAACCAGCTCAAAGGGATTGAGGTAATAAAGAAGGAAAAGGGTGATCTGCATGTAAATGGTATCCCCGATGAGCTGAGTCAGGTATGGTCAAATCTTCTGTCCAATGCATCCTTCGCCATGAAGAAATCCGGAACACTTGAAATAAATATGACAGGGTCTACTGATGAAGTGGTGGTTGAGTTTGAAGATACCGGAGGTGGTATACACGTGGCTGATAAGGAGAATGTATTTGAGCCGTTTTTTACAACAAAGTCAGAAACGGAGGGAAATGGATTAGGTCTGGATATTTCCAGGTACATCATTTTGAAGCACAACGGAAAAATTGACTGGGAAAATACATCCAAAGGCGCAAAATTTACAGTGACCTTACCAAAACACATTGATGAGGGAAGTCTCAATGCCGGATTAGATGAGCAATAGAAAAGGACTCATATTGTTTGTTGATGAGGAATATTATGTTCTGGAAACATTAAGAAAAATATTTCGCCGCGAATTTGATGATTACCGGATGGAATTTGCGCAAAGTGGAGAAGAGGCGCTGGAATTGCTCGCGGAAATGGATGAGGATCAACTTGCCGAATTGATTGTCTTTTCTGACTGGCACATGCCCACTATGCTGGGAGATGAATTGCTCAGTAAGATCCACGACAAATATCCTCATAGTATCAATTTCCTGCTTTCAGGTGTGGTCAATCAGGATCAGATCAGGGAGATAAGCCAAAATCCTGGGATAACCAGGGTACTTGAGAAACCCTGGGAGAACCATAATCTTGTCCGGATTCTAAACGATATCATAAGCAGATAATGGAGATAGATTACAAGGATTTCAATGTACTGGTCTTCGACCTTGGGAATGTCATCATCCATCTGAATGACGAACTCGTCCTCGAAAGTTTGTCAGATAAGAGTGACTTTACATCTGAGCAGATCATCAAAATATTGCAGAAGTCAACACTTCTCCCGGATTTTGAGATAGGCAGCATTTCTGAAGAAGAGTTTTTCGATGGAGTGAAGGCATTATTGCGGCTCAGGATCTCTTTTGCGGAGTTTAAAGAAATCTGGAACTCCACCCTGCATGATCTGCCTGAGTCGAAAATCAGACTCCTGGAGAAGTTGAAGACCTCGCATCAGGTGTATGTTCTAAGCAATACAAACGCTATCCATAAATCAGCTTTTGACAAAATGGTGCAAGACAAGAGCAATGGCAGAATTATGGACGATGTAGTCCACAAAGCATATTACTCACACGAAATGGGAATGAGAAAACCGAATGAAGACATTTACCTGGAACTGATCCGAATTCATGACCTGAATCCGGAAAAAGTCTTGTTTTTTGATGATCGAAAGGAGAATATTGAGGCCGCAAATAAAATAGGAATAAATGGGATACAGGTAAAACACCCTGATCATCTCTGGAATTACTTCAATGACTGACGACCGTAGGCAACTAATTCAACTGGGCCTGTTTATAATCACTTTCATTTTCACCACCATTGCTGGTGCGGAGTGGATGTTCGGGAGGTTCCTGTTTTACGGGGAAAGCCCCCTGACGTGGGCTGAGATTCAGCTTGGACTCAATTTCTCGGTTCCCTTCCTGTTGATCCTTACCACCCATGAATTTGGACATTATTTCACAGCCAAGTACCACAACGTCAAAGTATCATTACCTTATTACATACCACTTTGGTTTGGGTTTATACCTTATATGCCTTCGTTTGGTACCATGGGAGCGTTTATAAGGATCAGGGAGGCAATATCGAGCCGAAGTAACTACTTTGATGTTGGTGTTTCCGGGCCATTGGCTGGTTTTGTAGTGGCAATTGTCGTCATTTGGTACGGATTCACACACCTACCCGAACCTGAGTACATTTTCCAGATCCATCCGGAATATGAACAATATGGCCTGGATTACCCGCAGTATGTGTATGAGGATGAGGGGGGATATTCCCTGCAGTTCGGCAACAACCTGATATTCTGGTGGTTTGAAAACTATTTCCTGGAAGAAGCCTCACTCATGCCGCATCCAAATGAAATTATGCATTACCCTTACCTCTTAGCCGGGTATTTGGCACTTTTTTTCACTGCGCTCAATCTTCTGCCTATCGGTCAGCTTGACGGAGGTCACGTTACATTTGGCTTGTTCGGTCCTCGTTTGTCCAGGAAGCTCAATAGCATTGTGTTCCTGGGATTCCTGATGTATGCCGGCATGGGTTGGGTGCATCCTGATCAGTTCAAGGAATTTACCCCCGGATATTCGATTTTATACCTGGGTTTTATCCTGTATGTGATCTACCTGTGTTTGAGATCAATGTTTGAAAAGAAAAGGGACAGATGGATGGTCGCCAGCATTTTGCTCACATTACAGTTCGCTTTAACCTACCTGTTGGATTTAAAGGGGTATGGAGGATGGATATTATTTGCTTTGATCATAGGCAGGTTCCTTGGTGTTTATCATCCTCCGGTTCCGGACAATCGCGAATTGAGCTTTGGCCGCAAGGTTGTGGGGTGGATAGCCATCATTGTTTTCATTCTTTCCTTCAGTCCTCAGCCCTTTATAATCAACTGAGAGGGGAATTATCTCCGGATAATGATGCGGTGTGTATATATCCCTGTGTTTGCAAATATTCTGAGCAGATACAATCCATTGGGTAAATGAGAAAGATCATGCGTTTCGCTTCCGCTGGATAAATAGAGCGATTGACCGCTCACAGTTAATATTTCTATTTGATGATGATGGCCGGTGATGTGGAGCTTGTCTGAGACAGGATTCGGATAGACCTTAAATTCCTGGTGCTCCGGGTTCGTTCCAAGTACGAAATCATCAGATGATCTGAATACCGGCCTGATCATAAGCGAACCCTCGAGGCGATTGTTTTGATCCCATTTGCGGTCAGTATTTGTATAAATGTTAGACATTCCGCCTGTATTATTTCTGTCGAAACCAATGCCGATATAATTGTTGGTAAACTGTCTGTATCCGACGAAAAAAGTATCACTGACCATGACGGGAGAAAGCGTGATCTGCTGAAATTCATCCCTCGATCCATTCTGAATGACCGCCGGCTGAAGATGAAGTAATCCTTCCACCGGATCTTCTGACAACTTGCTCCAAACTTTTATATCTATGGCCTGTCCATCACTGCTGGGAGTCACTGCCGGAAAGTGAATGAGAATATCGGTCAACGTATCCGGTTCTTCGAGGTAGAAAGCCACGGCAATTTCACCGCCGATCAGATTGATGCCTGCCGCAAATTCGGCCGTACCATCATCATAAGCGTAGTAGTTATGCAAGGTATAGCTGGTTGTCAATGTGTCATTGATTTTAAGATCAACGGGAAGGAAAAGGGTGTCATCGTTTGATCCCACCACTTCGAAGAGATTTTTATCCCCCGATTTAAAAATGAATTTGGATTCCAGAACCACGGAGTCCTCGGCAATATTGAGCCCGTCTAATGAGATTCCGGAGAAGGCTTTACCAAGCTCAAATGGTTGCAGGGTGCTTTTAAAGTCGAAATCAGATGTCACGAACTGATTTGTGGTCAGGTTGGTCAGGATATGATTTACCTCCATCGGGAAGAACTGGTCGTCGAGATTAGATCCGTACGCTGTTTGCATCGTAATGTAACGACCCGGATTTTTTCTGAATTGATGAGCTGGAATTTCATAGTAGGGGTCAAACAGGAGCGTGGGCTGAGATGAAAAACTGCGATCAAAATGCGACCGATCGGTAATAGTCCGGTCCTGATTGAGATAGATGTAGTCAATGTGCCAGGTATCGTAAATACCGCTTAGGTTGCTGAAGGACTGAAACTTAAATTTGAAACCCTCATGAAAAAACCAGGCATTGTTCACCGGGATGATGATCTGCCTGAATGACAACAGGCTATCTTCATCATATGCCAGATTTTCAATACCCCCCGTGAGCGCAAATCCATCCTCATCTCCGTTGATATCCTGTGGTAGCCATACGCTGTCCATTGTCAGAAATTCAAGCCTGAGAGAATCTCCCTCATCCGGCAGTTCACCGTTTCCCTTCAGTTGCCAGAAAAAACTAAGAAAGACCGTATTTCGGCGGCTTTCAGGAACGGAGGTTAGGTTTATCGGGATAGATACAAGGCTGTCGCCTGCTCCTGTGAAAGTAGCGCTTGGCTGATATGGCCGGCCAAGCCTGGTAATGCCATCAAATGTGGCCACATTTTGAGTGGGCTGGTTAATAGAAAGTGTATTGTTGATAAAGACATTTTCGCTGTTCTGCCAGAGGGTGGTATCCGGCACACCGGTTGACTGAGAAAAATCATCCCAAAAAGGCAATTCCATCAGCGTGTCACCTACCGCAAAGGATTGTTCGATCCTTGCGCTGGATCTCGCGGGGTGAGCAATCGGGACAATCGTCAACTGTGCGACTGCTGATAAACTGATGAGTCCGGGAAGAAATATTAAAAGACCTCTCATTAATGATCCAGTAGTGACGGACTGAAATTCAATGAGTCAGGTTTATAGATCCAGATGTCGACATCCTGTTTTAGTCTCATGGGATTTCCGGGAACCGGTCGTTGCTTTTGAACACCACCCGGGGAAACGGTAACCTCCTCCGTGATCTCATTACCCTCTTCATCGGTAGTTAATACAACGGCAATTTCATCGATAACGTATGTTATTTCCCCCACATTAAGTCCTGATCCGATGATGGCTATCATGGCACTCTCTTCGTCCAGGCCAATCAGGTTGGGGGATTCCAGGCTTTGCTGGCCCATGCCATCACCCAGCACGACATCAATGACACTCCCTTTTGGGATCATTTCTCCTTCCATGATTTCCCTGCCGTCCATTCTTTGCTCCAGGACCGTATTGAAGAAAAGGTCAGGTATGTATTCTCTTTTGCCAAGCACCAGGTCGTAGGATTTTAGCGTCATTTGCGCATTTTTTATTGAGCCTTCCACAAGGTTTGGCATACGGACCATGGGAGGAGAGTTGGCATTCAATGTGAGATAAATCTTCCTGTTTTCCTTGACCTTGGCGTTTGGTTTGGGAAATTGCTTCAAAACGGACAGGGGAGGCAATTCCGATGAGTATCCTGAATCATATGAAATCTCATATCTCAGATTGCGCTTTACCAGAAAATCGTCAAGATCATCCACAGATATTCCGATGACATCGGGAACGGTGATCGTCTCGCCATGGTTTGTGATGATGGGCATATATACAAAAAAGAAGAAGAGGAGCACCGAGATCCCAATTGCACTGATCACAAGAAAGTGCTTGATCACATCAGGCCAGGTCGACGTTCCAAAAAACTTCATGATCGTTTTAAGCTTGCTCATGCGTCTTCATAGCTCCTTTCAAGTTGATTTTCAGCAGTCCATCTGTCAAGTGCAAGTTTGATGAGTTTGGACAACAGGTCAGTATACGATAACCCCATCTTTTCCCAGAGAACGGGAAACATACTTGCACTCGTGAAACCGGGGATAGTGTTGATCTCGTTTATATAAACTTTGTTTTCATTTGAAACAAAAAGGTCTACCCGCGCAAAATCGTTACACTTCAGGGCTTTGTAGGCTTTTTCGGAGAGGTTTCGGATTTCCCGCTGGACACTTTTGTCAACTCTTCCCGGGATTATGATGTCTATGGCATTCTCATCCTGATACTTCGCTTTGTATGAATAAAAACCATAGTCTCCTTTCAGGGCAATTTCACCTGGCCACGTACTCTCAACATTTTCATTACCGATCACCCCGCATTCCAGCTCTTTGCCATCGATGTAAGCTTCCACCAATACCTCTTCAGCATAATTAAAACTGTCCTTCAGGGCAATTTCAAATTCCTCCCTGGAATTCACCCTGGAGACGCCAACACTCGATCCCAGGTTACCCGATTTGATCATGAATGGCAGACCGATTTGCGAAGTGATCGTCTCAAATGTTATTTCCTTATCATCCGATTTCGAAAAGGACAAGAAAGGCGCGGTTGGTATGCCCTCATGCTCCAGGATCTTTTTTGCTATGATCTTATCCATGCAAACGGCTGACCCCAGAACACTTGACCCCACGACAGGCAGGTTGATTGATTTAAACAAGCCCTGGATACTGCCGTCTTCACCATCGGTACCATGCAGAACGGGGAAAATGATATCCACTTCCACCTTTGAACGATCGGTGGTGTTATAGAATCCCGGTTCTTCAGTATTCAAAAAAAGCTGAACCGGTTGTCCCTGGTCGATAATTGACGTGACTTCCGTGGTCAGGTACCAATTGCCTTTTTTGGTAATCCCGATGATCACGGCGTCAAAGGACGGATCGAGCTTTGCAACGATATTTTTGGCAGATCTGATTGAGATTTCGTGTTCGACGGATCTTCCTCCGTAAATAATTGCTACTCTCAGCGCCATAACTGGCAAAAGTACTTTTTGATTCTTAAATAAGTGGTACTGGTCTTTCTAATATAGAAAGATATTTATCGGCGAATATAAATTCTACGCGATTGATTTATTTTTTTCCCGAGGACTCTCAAAAAATAGAATCCGTTTTGAGCCGGCGTGGCAAAACTCAACGCCTGGTTAAGTGCATTTGGAAAATCTTTAGAAAAAATAATTTTGCCCGTAACATCTACCAGGCTGATGTTCACATCCTCCTTTTGGTTAAGGTTCAGCACAACATTGAATTCCTGATCCGCAGCCGGATTTGGATAGACGGTCAGTTGGTTTTCGGATCTTGGCAGGTTTTGATTACCGGAATTGACAAATTCAATATCGTCGATATAAAGATTGTTACCATTTCCGTTTGTGAATACCCATGCCAGCCGGACGTCATTCCAATCCGTGAACTCACTCAGATCAATGAACTCCTCAACCCATTCATCTTCGTTTGCAGGGATGTAAGCCGATCCTGATGTCTCGGGATTGAGTTCTGCGGAGGTTTTTTCGTACAGCAGGTACTCAAAACTATCTCCGCAATTTAATGACAGATATACCTGCAGGCGATCAGTGGCACCCACCCTGGAGCGGTAAGCATACTTGAAAAATACTCCCAGACTATCGAAAGGCTCAGGGATCAGGACCGGACTAACCAGCCAGTGCCGGGTACCGAGCGTAGCGTTTTCGAAAGCATTGGCCCTGACTGCTGTATTGTTTTCGATTTGAACCAGAGACAGAATCGTACTGGATGAAGTATTTGTAATGATCCAACTGTTTTCATCTTCGAAATCTTCCCTCAATGGTAATTCTTCCTGCGTATTATCCACTACGATCCTGTAATTGATGGTGTCATTAAATGATTCCTCGTCTGTCTGGTTGTTTGGATCTTTTACACGGAACAGGATGTCATAAGTGCCTTCATTCAGATTTGTGATGGGAAACTGCAAGTCATGTGTTTGACCGGAAGTCAACGAAAGATCAGTCTCTGAAACGGCATTCGTGACACTTTCTATGGAGTAATCCAGGTTAAAACTATTGATCACTTCGAAACCATAATTCCGGATTTCGAAAGATGGCAAAATAGTGTTGGAGCATGTGACTGCGGGGATGTTACTCAATGATTTAATGCCAAGATCATATGCTTTCAATCCTGCCGACATTACCTCAATACTATCCAGGTAAAGCATATTGCCCCCGCTGTTTACGCCTATGAAAGCGATGCGCACATCTTCATGGCCTGTGAAGGCTGTGAGGTTTATGGATTCTCTTGACCAGTCATCGGGAAAACCGGGGACAAATGTTGTCGTCCGGGGCGTTGTAGTGGCAAGACTTGCACCATATTTTTCAAACAGGTAGTTGTCACGGAGAAAGTTTTCGCCACAATCGGTTGATACAGCTACTATAAATCCGTCTTTATTCCACTCGCCTCCATCTCCGCTGTAAGCATATGAGAAGTTGAGTTCGGCTGAAGTGAGGGAGCTGAGGTCAAAAACAGGAGTGATCAGGTAGTCAAATTCCCCTGGGTTTGTAATATTGCTCAAATCAATTGATGCAGCCTGGTTCGAGCCCGTAATATAGGGTGCGGCTGAAATCGACCACGCAGAGGCTATTCCGGATTCTGTTCTTGAGGTGGTATTCGGTATACTTTCGAACCCCAATGCGTATGGAATTACCTCAGGATTCGTATTGGTGATGCGAATACTTGCCGTGTTGTTTTCGTGGTTATTATCTGCTGACCCATTCACTGCATCTACAGTGAACACCATATCATTTTCAGGATCCGTCAGCGCCAGGGTGTGCGTGAAATTGACAATAGTAGTTTCCAGCGGACTAAGGTTAATTTCTTTGGTGATAGTTTCAATATCAGCGCCATTTACAGATAAACGTAAAGAAAATGCTGATATGGAGTTTGTTCCATAATTACGCACCTCCACGACCGGTGAAATATTGGAGGTACACCCCGAGATTGCCGGCTCAACTATTCTTCGAATTCCCAGATCATCAGCCACCTGAATGGGGGCATTGAGTGCGGGCGAATTCAAAAGTGTTGTCCTTCTGGGCGCGTTTTCGAGAATGAGCCGCATTCTCTCCTTTTGATCAGAAGTGAACAGGTTCATGCATCCATCATCCGTGTAGTTGAGGAAGTTTGAATACATATCCTCGGAGTCACAGGAGAACTGCGGGGTATCCGGGCAAGTATCGGCGTAACTTTTGGATTGCGTAGGCGTATCTTCACAGTAATCATTTCCACTGCAATTAAATACGTCCCCCCAAACGTGTCTCAATCCCAGGAAATGACCTATTTCGTGGGTAGCTGTCCTGCCAAAACTTGGGAATGATGAAGCATCGGGATTAATCCCAAAATATTGATAATCTATCACGACACCATCTGTCAGACGATTTGGCTCTATATCTTTTATGCCTTCCAGACTCGAGAATGGAAACTGCCCCCATCCGATAAGTCCTGCGGTCATTTCCGTGACATAAATATTCAGGTATTCTTCTGCGGGCCAGTAACTTTCGGCCTTCAAGGTTATATTGTCATTTATGTTGTTCAGGTTGTACCCCGGTTGTGACCCCTGTTTGCGAATGATCCCGGTTGTTGGCAGGCCTTCCGGGTCACGCTTTGCAAGAACAAATTCGATCCCGGCATCAGCCGAAACCGGTAGAAATATTGAGGGTATATTGATTGTATCGGCATTCAATTTCCGGTAGTCTTCATTCAGGATTTGCAGTTGCTCCAGGACTTTTTCATCAGGTACGTTTGAACCTGTTCCCAGGGGTTCACCGGCATGTATAATGTGAAAAACGACAGGAATAGCGTAGATGGATTCTTCCGCAAATTTGCTTTGAAGCCGTCGCTTGACTTTGAGAGCGCCAAGCCAGTTTTCAAAAGTCTCCGTTGACTCGGGTCTTTTGTCAAAATAGGAGGCGTTTACACCGCATCGATCTTGTGCCAAAACAAGTGTCGGCACTAACACCGACAGGATCCAAATGAAACGCATAAGTATCTTCAGCTAACTCGTTATGAACGGCATCCTGGCATTTGGATCATCAGGATCAGTGACATTGATAGCATCAACTTTCTTTATCTCAGGAACGGCACGGATAATAGCTTCCTCCACTCCGGCTTTCAGGGTCATGGTAGACATGGGGCAGGAGCCACAGCTCCCCAGTAATTCCAGTGTTACTTTATCACCCTCTATTTCCAGGATTTTCACATTTCCTCCGTCTGCGATCAGATATGGCCTGATGTTATCCAAAGCTTTTTCAACCTTATTTATTAACTCCTGATCCATAGTACTTATTATACCTTCATTTCTACGATCTTGGTCTTTTGTCGGGTAGCATTCCGAATGGCAACCTGCCTTGCCACGGATTCAGCCAGTTCTTTGTAAGATTTTGCAGTAATATCATCTTTTAAAACAGCCGGATGACCGTTATCTCCACTCTCCCTGATCGACTGGACTAACGGGATCTGACCTAAAAGTTCAACATTACTTTTCTCCGCTAAGTTCTTTCCGCCATCCTCACCAAAGATAAAATATTTATTGTTCGGCAGCTCTTCAGGGGTGAAATAGGCCATATTTTCAATAATCCCAAGTACCGGTACATTGATCTGCTCCTGTTTGAACATAGCCAGACCCTTTTGTGCATCTGCCAGGGCGACTTTCTGGGGGGTTGTCACAATTATTGCCCCGGTTACCGGTACGGTTTGCACGAGTGTAAGGTGAATATCACTGGTCCCCGGGGGAAGGTCGATCAGCAGGTAATCCAATTCACCCCACTTGGTGTCACTCATAAATTGTTTCAGCGCCGAGCTTGCCATGGGACCTCTCCATACGACCGCATTGTCAGGAGGCGCCAGGAATCCGATGGACATTAACTTCACGCCATACTGCTGAATGGGAATGATCATGTTCTTTCCGTTTTCCTGCTGGACGGTTGGTTGCTCAAATTCGCAATTGAACATTGTCGGAATGGATGGCCCGAAAATATCCGCATCGATCAGGCCTACCTCTGCCCCGGTTTTGGCCAGCGAGACTGCCAGGTTAGCGGCGGTGGTAGATTTACCAACTCCTCCCTTGCCTGATGCAATGGCGATAATATTCTTCACCCCGGGTAGAAGCGGAGCATCATCATACCGGGTAGTTGTCACGACAGATGTCATATTGATCACGAGATCAATGTCGTTACCAATGTGCTTGTGAATGGATTGCTCACAATCTTTCCTGATCATTTCCTTCAACGGACACGCAGGGGTAGTAAGCACAATATCGACAGATACCTTTGCGTCGGAAATCCGAATGTTTTCGACCATATTCAGGGTTACAAGATCCTGCTTCAGGTCGGGATCCTGAACTTCCCGAAGTGCCTCCAGGACTTTCTCCTTTGTTATTTTCATCAATTGGGGTTTCTTATCAGTTACAAGTTTACGTAAGGTCTATCTATCAACAAATAGTCTGTCAAATAAGTTAGTTTTGCTCCCGAATATTTCGTTTTATGATAAGCCAATCCACCATTGAGGAAATAAAAAACAGGATGGACATAGTTGAGGTGGTGGAAGACTTTGTCAATCTCAAGAAATCCGGTTCCAGCTACAAGGCGCTGAGTCCTTTTACTTCGGAGAAAACGCCTTCTTTCTTTGTAGTTCCCTCGAAGGGCATATTCAAGTGTTTCAGTTCCGGAAAGGGCGGAGACGCCATCAAGTTTGTAATGGAAGTTGATGGGCTGAGTTATGTTGAAGCACTGCGCTACCTGGCTTCTAAATACGGTATCGAAATAGCGGAGGAGGAACAATCGGATGAAGCCCTGGAAGCTCAAAATAAGCGGGAAAGCCTCTACATAGTTTTGAATTTTGCCTGTGATTTTTTCCAGGACCTTCTTATGAATCATCCCGAGGGCAAGTCAATAGGTTATTCCTACTTCAGGGAACGTGGCATATCGGACAATGAGATAAAAGAATTTCGCCTTGGTTATTCTCTGGACGTATGGGACCACCTGCACCGGGAAGCATTGAAAAAAGGATTCAGGGAAGAGATCCTGGAGGAAGCGGGCCTCGTTATCAAAAAGGAAGACCGGACCTATGATCGATTCAGGGGCAGGGTGATCTTCCCCATTCAAAATGTAACCGGGAAAGTAATAGCATTTGGTGCGCGGATTCTCACCTCGGATAAAAAGCAGCCCAAATATATCAACTCCCCTGAAACGGAACTTTACAACAAAAGCAAAGTTCTTTATGGGATTTCTCAGGCTAAACAGTCTATTCGTCAGGAAGATAATTGCTATCTCGTAGAAGGGTACACGGATGTCATTTCCATGCATCAGGTCGGGATGAAAAATGTGGTAGCATCTTCCGGTACGGCTTTGACGGAGGATCAGTCCAAATTAATCAAGCGTTATAGTGAGAATGTTACGGTGTTGTTTGATGCTGATCCGGCGGGACTTAAAGCTTCTTTTCGGGGAATTGACATCCTTCTGGAGTGTGGGCTGAATGTGAAGGCTGTCACATTACCCGAAGGACATGACCCGGACAGCTACAGCAAGGAACTGGGAACAACGGCTTTCCGGCATTACATCACGGAAAAGGCACAGGATTTCATCCGGTTCAAAACTTCGATCCTGATCGGGGAGGTGAACAATGATCCCGTGAAGAAAGCGGGCGTCATAAAGGATATTGTGAGCAGTATCGCCAGGATCGGAGACGCGATCAAACGGTCACTGTACATAAAAGAATGCAGTGACCTGCTTGAGATCAGTGAATCCGTTCTCATCGTTGAGCAGAACAAACTGCTTCTCGAAAAAAATAAGCAACGCAGAAGGGCTCAGTTTGAAAGCCAGGAGGCAGTGGAGCCTCCGCTGCTGCCAATAGACGATGAGCAGATAGAAACACTTGATATTGGCAAGATCATCGCCAACCAGGAAAGGGAAAGTGTACGGCTGCTGCTTAACTATGGTAACCAGGTTGTACAAAAAGAAAAAGAAGATCAGCAGCTCATCGATTATTTCCTGCTTGAGGCTGAAGAAATACAGTTCACTCATCCTACTTACAACAGGATCATGACCCACTTTCGTGAGAAAGCCGAAAAAAAAGAGCTGGCTGACATCACATATTTCATGTCACTGGATGATGAGGACATACAGAAAACAGTGATAGAATTGAGTGCGCCAAGGTATGAGATCAGCGAATTTTGGAAATCCAAATACCAGATTTTGGTGCCGTTGGAAGTTAATCATCTCAAGGATGTGGCATATACAAACATATTGCGGCTGAAGTTCAGGGTGATTCAGCATTTGATAGAAGAAGAAGGTGAAAAGCTGAAAAATGCGTCAAAAGATGAGGTAGATGAGATTCTTGACGAAATCAATGAAATGAAAAAAACAGAGGTACAAATAGCTGAGATTTTGGGAAACGTTACCGTAAAATAGTTGTTATTAGAGTTGAATAAATCAAATAGATGACAAAGAACATAAAGCTGAACAGCATTGAAGAGGCGATTGAAGCCGTAAAAAATGGCGAGATCATCATTGTCGTGGATGATGAGAACAGGGAAAACGAAGGCGATTTTATTTGTGCTGCGGAAAAAGTGACCCCGGATATCATCAATTTCATGTCAAAAGAGGGCAGGGGCCTGATCTGTGTAGCGTTAATTGAAGCCAGGTGTGATCACCTGGGCCTGGACCTCATGGTCGGTCGCAATACGGCTGTACACGAGACAGCTTTTACTGTCTCAGTGGACTTGCTCGGAAATGGTACTACCACAGGCATATCAACTTCCGACAGGGCGAAAACAGTAAAAGCACTGGTAGACCCTGAAACAACGCCGGAAGATCTTGCTCGTCCGGGTCATATTTTTCCACTGAAGGCCAAGCAAGGAGGGGTATTGCGCCGTACCGGCCATACGGAGGCTGCGATTGACTTCTCGCGGCTCGCCGGGTTAGAGCCTGCCGGCGTCCTGGTGGAGATACTCAAAGATGACGGTACAATGGCCAGGCTGCCTGATTTAAGAAAAATTGCAGACAGACACAATTTGAAATTGGTGGCCATCAAGGATTTGATAGAATACCGGTTGAGGAATGAATCTTTAATTGAGGAAGTTATTGAAGTAGATATGCCTACCGCTTATGGCGAGTTTAAACTCAAAACTTTCAGACAGACGAACACCGGAGATAATCACCTTGTTTTATACAAAGGAGAATGGGAAGAAGAAGAACCGGTTATGGTACGGGTACATTCTTCGTGTTTAACCGGCGACATATTCGGGTCTTTCAGATGTGATTGTGGAAATCAACTGCACAACGCAATGCAGATGGTAGATAAGGCCGGTAAAGGCATGGTTGTTTACATGAATCAGGAGGGAAGAGGAATAGGATTGGAAAATAAGCTGAAGGCTTATCGACTTCAGGAAGATGGTATGGATACAGTTGAAGCTAATCTTCATTTGGGTTTTAAGATGGATCAGCGGGATTATGGGGTGGGGGCCCAGATAATTCGATACATGGGAGCAACCAAATTGAAGTTGATCACCAATAATCCTAAAAAAAGAATAGGATTGATGGGTTATGGCCTGGAAATTGTGGAAAATGTACCAATTGAGATATTCCCAAATAAGCATAACAAAAAATACCTGGAAACAAAAAGGGACAAAATGGGGCATGAAATATTGAAGTGAGAGAGGTCAGGGTTTAGTGGTTGGAGTGCGTTGGAAATTAGGGTAGCTACATGCTTAACTCCAAACTCCGGACCCAAAACTGTTAATTCTATGTATAGCATTTATAAAAGGTTCCTGATCATACTGGTCGTGTTTTTACCGTTAAGCACGTTTTCGCAGGAGTTCTCGGCATACAAGTGGCACAATGGCTTTTTGGTGACTGCTGATGGTGATACGCTGAGAGGAAAGCTGAAATACGATCTGGAAACCAATTCCGTACAAATTGCGACGAGAGAGATCATCAAAGGATACTCCAGTTTCAAGATATTTTATTTCGAAATATTTGACGAAGTGCTGGAAAACTACCGGCAGTTTTACTCCATACCATACCAGCTCAGGTCAAATTATGAAGCGCCCGTACTGTTTGAATTATTGTTTGAGGGTGGGTTGTCACTATTGGCAAGAGAAAAGATTGTCAAGGAAACTGCTACATCTGCAAATCCATTTTGGGCAAGCGGAAGCTATGCGAGAAATACAGTGGCCTATGACTTTTTCTTCCTTGACAAGAAAGGAAATATCACCTTTTACTCCGGGTCTAAAAATGAACTTCTGGACATATTGGGTAAAAAGAGGACAAAGGTCAAGGAATACATTAAGTCCAATAAGCTTAAATCCGATCAGGTTCAGGATCTGATCAGGATAACTTCTTTTTACAATTCAATATAAATTCCAATTGTCAGGAATTTATCGGAACGTGCATTGAATGGCCAGGGATTAGTTGCTAATCTTGCGTTAAATTAATCCGAAGCAAATGCCTAAGCCTATTATACTTATCACTAACGATGATGGAATAACCTCCAATGGAATTCGAAAGCTCGTTGACCTTATGACAGGGCTTGGGGATGTTGTAGTTGTAGCTCCGGATTCACCACAGTCCGGAATGGGGCATGCCATCACAGTGGGAGATACCCTCAGGCTAACTCCCAACCACATGTTTGAGGGAATTGAGGCATACGAATGTAGCGGGACGCCAGCTGATTGTGTAAAACTCGCTAAGCACCAGATCCTGAAAAACAGGGATGTTAGCCTGGTGGTCAGCGGAATTAATCATGGAAGCAATACATCCATAAGTATTTTATACTCAGGTACTATGAGTGCTGCAATCGAAGCAGCAATAGAGGGAATTCCAGCTGTGGGATTTTCATTGTGCGATTACAGTCCGACAGGCGATCTGTCGCATGTAGATAAATTCGTCACGAAAATAGCAGGAGAATCGCTCGAAAAGGGATTTCCGAGAGGTATTGCCCTGAATGTCAACATTCCGCCCAAACAACATGAGGAAATCAAGGGAATAAAGATATGTCGGCAGGCTAACGCCAAATGGGAAGAGGACTTTGATAAAAGGGTGGATCCACATGGAAGAGAGTACTATTGGATGCTGGGCAACTTCATAAACCATGATAAAGGTGAAGACAATGATGAATGGGCAATTGCAAATAATTACGTTTCTGTAGTACCTTGTCAGTTTGATATGACAGGGCACTACGCGATTTCCCGTCTAAATGACGACTGGGATATATAAGGCCCGCCGATCGACACTAACTATGACCAGTCTTACTTCACAAAAATTTGTCTAATCATGTTGAAGAAGATCTTATTTTGGCTACCAAGGATAGTGGCAGCATTAATACTGTTACAGACGTTGTATTTTAAGTTTACCGCGGCAGCGGAATCAGTCTACATATTTTCTACACTTGGAATGGAGCCATGGGGACGTATCGGAACGGGTGTTGTTGAATTATTTGCCGGCGTTTTCCTGCTGGTTCCGAGGTTGTCGCTTTACGGAGCAATTTTAACCGTTGGCGTGATGTGCGGAGCGATAGCGTCCCATTTAACCAAACTTGGAATCGTCGTCCAGGATGATGGCGGTTATCTTTTCTTCCTTGCTTTAGTAACCACTGCCTGTGCGGCAATAGTCCTTTATCAGGAGAGAAGCGGTTTATTCAGGCTTTTGAAAAAGTTTAACTAACCGTACTCGCTTTCCCTTTCTTTCGCTATGCTCTCCATCTTTCTCCTCCTTTGAAGAATGGAACCGGCTCCGACAACTTATGAAATTGTCGTATTGAATACCTCTAAATCGTACAGATTGAAGCCGGTACCTGTTTATTATAATTGAGTGAAGTAACTACACAAATGCAGTTTATCACTTTCTTCAGATATTTCGAAATTGCTAAATTTAGAAAGATATTCACCTTCACCATCAAACCAATGAAGACTGATCGCAGACGGTTTATCACATCTTCGGCAATGGCCGGGATTGCTACCATTATGCCGAAACCAATATTTTCATCGTCTACATACGTCAGGAAAACAGATCGATTTGATCCCTGGATGGAGATAGACCCTGAGGCGCTGAAATTTAATATTAAGACCCTTGGTGGGTTATCCGGGCAAAAACCTGTACTGGCTGTTGTAAAGAATAATGCATATGGGCTGGGACTGGAAAAAGTCGCACCTATTCTTGACACCGTCGCGGAAATAGAAGGTTTTGCAGATGTAAAAACTGAAGCCTGTCTGGCTCTGAGGGCACAAGGTATTAACAAACCGATTCTTTTGATGGGAATGCCGGCAGAAGGATCTCTGGAGGACCTGATCCAAAATGATATCCGGGTAGCGGTATACACCGAAGAGTTATTAAAGCAACTAGCTGTAATTGCGGAAAAGCTGGGTAAATCCGCTTTAGTTCATGTCTATGTGGATACAGGAATGAGCCGAATGGGAATTCCATACCAGCGGGCTTTACCACTTCTTGATACCATTGCCGTGACGCCCACCATTGATATTGAAGGTACTTTCACTTCCTTTACCGAGGATCCTGATTTTGACCGTGAGCAACTGGCAAGGTTTCAGAGGATGGCTACAGAGGCCAAAACTCTGGGACTTTCGCTTGGAAAACTACATGCTGCTTCATCCAATGCCATATTTCATTTTAGTGATTCAAGCCTTGACATGGTAAGACCAGGAATTGGGATTTACGGTGCCTATCCCACTTACTATGAAAAGGAGAAAGAAATTGCGGAACTGAGACTGGCATTTAGATTAAAGGCACGGGTAGTGAGAACACAGCAACTACAACCGGGTGACACGGTTAGCTATGGAAGAAAATATCAAGCTTTAAAACCAACCTGGATTGCGACGCTGCCAATGGGTCATGCGGATGGATATTTGCGCAACGCGGTTAACGGAGCTAAAGTCCTGGTCAATGGAAAGTTGTATGCGGTAATTGGCGCGGTCAGCGCCAGCCACGCGATCATTGAGGTAGGGGATGAGGCTGAAGTAAAAATTGGCGATGAAGTGACAGTTTATGGTCCGGATCATCCTGAGATCCATCCTAATCACGTATCAAATGTTACCGGAGATTCGGTTTATGACATTCTGATGCATTTGAATCCACTTCTACCTAAAATAGTGAAATAGACTTCTTTGAATGCCTTATTGGCATTATCTCAAAGGGATGCTGAATATTTGTGGGCTGAACCGTATCACGTTTTCTATATCCCCTTTGAAATTTTTCCGCTGCACGGCAGTTACCTCTACCCGGAGGTGATCGCCGGATCTGGCATTGCGTATCAACTGTCCCAGGTTAAATCTGTTTCTTGCTTCAATACTACCCTTGTTGACTCCTCCGCTTATCAGTGAAATCATGGAAGCTGTGATCCTGTATTGTGCATCTTTTGGAAGTTGTGAGACGAAATCAGGATCCGGCACTACCCTGAGTTCCAGTGCCTGGATATCTTTGGAAACACCCGTGCTCAGATCGATTTCACCAGCCATCGCATAGGCTTTGATAGTGGGAGATGGCACTCTCCGTACTCCAAAACTTTTATCACCAATTTTTACATCCTGATTGTAGACGCTGACATTCACTTTTTTTGAGTTTGGCACGACAGTTATGAGTCCGGGTCTGTTCCCATATCGGAACTCACCTCCGGAAACTACAAACTTAGGATTATAGTCATTCCCTAGTGCAGGTACTTCGATGTTAAGTTGATTCCCGCAATTCAGATAAAGATTGTTTACAGACTGCGAGGATGCCTCGATATATGGTCTGGTAGTCCTGTAAGAGTCAAACGTGGTAATAGTTCTGATCTCGTTGAAAAGTTCTATTTCAGCCGCAAAATTCAGATTTACGACCGTTTCGTTCGCAAGCCCAATCTGTGAGAGTTCTTCAAAAACCGCCACACCATCCTGGATAGGAAGGTCCAGTTCATTCACTGTAACCTTTTTTACGTAGGACTCATCCAGTTTAGCAGCCAGGACGACTTCAGCGCGATAAGTACCTCCGTTTGGCACTTCCCGGGAATTTGGTACAACCGTGAGAAAAATGTCCTCCGTCATCAATCCGCAGCTTGCGAGAAGATTGGCAAGAGAGTCAATTGCCCGATCTTTTACATAATTGACCTGTTGCAAGGAATCAATCCGGGAATCCCGCTCGTACAGTTTGATTTCCATATCTGTGGCCGAAGGAAGCCATGGTCTGCTGTCAATGAAGGGGATAAGGTTAGCTGTTTGCATGTTTTCGCCGGAATTGTTGCTGTTAAGTCCGGCATACACAGCCTGGATACCATTTACTGAGAAATAAAGTAAAAACCCGCCCGCCAGTACAATGATCCTGGATGTTATCGGTGGTCTTTCTTCATTCTCCGGAAGCAGAAAGACCATAAAAATTGAAAGGCAAAAAGAAACCAGGCCACAATATACCATGTAGGTCACCGGGTCATCCAGACCACTCATGAACAGATTGAGAATGGAGTATGAAATACAGGTAATCAGCCAGATGGCCAGGCTGGCATACCCGAGATTTCTGAGTGTTTCTGTCTGGAAAAGATGTTTTTGTATACTCATGATAGTCAGCGTCCAGTTGAACAGTCTCTTTAAATTTACGCTTTGATGGCGAATTTGGGCATAAGATTTGTCATGTTGGCAAGAAAAGTAAGGTCAAATCACACCGGCGTTGGGGTTTTCACATATACGGTATTGATAAATATCATTCTATAGTATGGAGGCATTCTCCATTTTAGATGAAAAATAAACCCCGAAAATGATGGATAAACACCTAGATCTTGCCGGTCCCGGAATCGGCACCTATGAGGAAGTGTCCCAGGTTCTACCTCAAAACTACACTTCCGCACTAACTCCGAAAGAAACTCAGATCGCGATAACGGCCGCCAAAAATTACATTGAAGAAAACCTCTGTAAGCAGTTAAACCTGATTCGTGTTACGGTTCCACTGATTGTTGATCGTAATAGCGGCGTGAACGACTACCTGGACAGGGACGGCTCCCGAACTCCGGTGGAGTTTCATATAAATAACGATCACAATAAGAACCCGATTGATGCGCAGATCGTGCAGGCAGCCACGAAGTGGAAAAGAGTAGCATTGAAGCAATTTGGATTGACACTGGGCGAGGGACTGTACACGGACATGCATGCGGTGAGAAAGGATTATTTTCTGGATCACGATCACAGTGCATATGTGGATCAATGGGATTGGGAACTGGTAATCGATGACAATCAGAGAAACCTTGGATTCCTTACGGATGTGGTCAAAAAGATATGGAAAGTCCTGAAAGGCGCTGAAACACATGTCCGGGATATGTTCCCTGCTTTGAGGGAAAGCGGATACCCGGCTTTGCCGGAAGAATTGAAATTTTTGCATGCCGAAGAAATTCTGGATCGTTATCCTGATCTTCCCAGAAAACAACGGGAAACGGCAATCCTGCAGGAGTATCCTGCAATTTTCATTTACGGTATCGGGTGGACGCTCAAGGACGGATATCCTCATGAAATGAGAGCCCCGGATTATGATGATTGGGTTACTGAAACAGTTGGAGTCAACGGGGAAATGATGCATGGCCTGAATGGTGACATCCTGGTATGGAATCCTGTGACACAGCGCAGACATGAACTAACATCCATGGGGATCCGGGTGAATGCCGATACACTGAAGCAACAACTGGAGATTACCAGTCAGACTGATTTTCTTGAGCTGCCATATCATAAAGCCATAATCAATAATGAACTGCCGCTAAGCATAGGAGGTGGGATAGGGCAGTCCCGGACGTTTATGCTCCTGTTGCAAAAGGCCCATATTGGGGAAGTGAGTGTGACTGTGTGGCCGCAAAAGCTTAAAGATATCTGTGCTGAGAAGAATATCCACGTATTGGAGTAGATGACTCATGGGGCAACTGACAGGGGGCATTATTGCGATTCCTGTCAGAACAAGTTCACCTTTAAGAACAGATTGATGGCGGGTAGTCGTTTGTCCAATGTTCTGCCGTATCCGGGTATGGTATAAATGTCAATAGGTTGCTGGTCGGTGTACTCGATCAATACCCTGTACCGGAATAAAAACCCTATGTGAAAAATATCATTTAGGATGGACTCAGGATTGGATCTGTTCAGATGAACTTTTCGCTCTGAGTTCAGGACGATCTCGTACCAGGACGCATTGAGGTCCTTGCGATTGAATTGCGAAGTATACACATCGTTCAAGTCAGATTGGAAATCGATTGAAACCAGGCCCTCGTCCTCAAAATTTGAAATCCCATACCTTACACCGATACCAATACGATCCTTTGCACTGAGGTTGGCAAGGTAACCGGCCCCGATACGAAAGTATTGACCCTGGGATGTATATTCAACATTTTGAAAGGCCTTTTCCGGTTTGAGTGTGGCGGTACCTCCTTCTCCTATAAGTTGGATTCTTTCGAATAGGAGGATTTCCAGCCCGAATTCAGTTTTGGTTTCGAAATTCGACCAGGAAAGCGCTGTTTTGCCATAATCCCAATAAAGTCTTGGAGTGAACGGTTTTCTATGAACCTCAACAGTGTCATTCTGTCCCTGAACGGCGACCGCTATAAGACTAAAAAGAACAGGTAATAACCGTTTCATTAGCCTTACAATTTTCCTGGTTACAATCTATTGCTACAGAATCAAAGCTGTGTGTAAATATCTCAATCCCGCTGATCTCAATGCTGACATTACGTCTTCCATCCACGAATTCGGTGTTTGAATGGGTAAGTTGAAGATCATAGGACTGATCAGCAATACTGACCTCAAACCAACTCAGTGTATCATGGATATTAAGTGGAATGGTGTAGGAGCTAATGCTGTCATCAAAATTGATCGACAGATCATTATGTACATTGGTGATATGATCGACGAGAACTGACCCTGAATTGATGAGGTCCATGATACCGGAATACATCTGCAGGACCGAGTCGGCACCTGTGATCTCATTTGATATAGACGCGATCAAAACTGAGTCGTCTTTAATAGCCAGTACCAGCTGATCCTTAAAGGGCTGAAGAGACACATTCCCTGAATCAATTCCTATCTCGACGTTGATGAGACTATCGGAAAGAAAATCCCGGTGAGATTCAAGAGTGTCGCTTTCATTCTGCAGACTGTCCAGCATCAGGCCCAGGCTATCTGAAAGCTGGGTCAATGTGAACAGGCTGTCAGCATTGATGAAAGTTACTGAAATTCGTGGTTCGGTAATTTTGAGGTCACAGTCGTTGCATTCATCACAGCTTGAAAGAATCAGCAGGGACAGGAACAAACTTGCGAATAAAACCGATTTCATCTAAAGCGGATCAACATCAAAATGGATCAACAATGACTTAAACGTCGGCAAAGCTAATAATGTATCCCGACAAGCTTGGAGAAATTCTTTGATGGCACTAAGATTGACCTGGTGTTTCTCGATCTTTATTAAGATCTCGTAGATGTAAAAATTCCGGATCTTGCTTACAACCGGCTCGACCGGGTTTAAGGTTCTATGATCTCCCAGGTCCTTTTTAATGAGGATATAAAGTTGATTTGCGCCCTGAAGCGCAGTTTGCTTGTCCCTGTGCCTCACTACAATCCTGATGAGCCGGTAAAACGGAGGATACCTGAAATTTGCTCTTTCTTTGAGTTCTTGTTCGTAAAAAAGATCCAGATGCCCCTCCCGTATGTGCTTAAGTAATGTCTGATCAGGATCTGATGTCTGAATAATTACCTTTCCTCTTTCATATTTTCTTCCGGATCTGCCACTTACCTGGGTGATCATTTGAAATGCACGTTCGTGTGATCTGAAGTCCGGGAAATGGATCATACGGTCGGCATCGTACACACCCACAAGGTTGACATGCTCAAAATCAAGGCCCTTCGTGATCATTTGTGTTCCAATCAGTATCCTGATCTCGCCACTTTCAAAGTCATCAATTATTTGCTGGTAGGCATATTTGCTCCTGGTGGTATCCAGATCCATCCGCTTGATCCTGACGTCCGGCATCAGGAGGCCAAGCTCTTCTTCGATTTTTTCCGTACCAACACCAACCGTCCTAAGTTTGTCCGAATTGCAGGATTGGCAATTTGGATCATAATATTGCTTAAAGCCACAGTAGTGGCAGATCAACTGATTCTGGTAAATGTGGTAAGTAAGGCTAACAGAACAATTAGGGCATTTCGGAATATGCTGACAATTGTTGCACTGAATGAACGGAGCGTAGCCTCGCCTGTTTTGAAATAAAATGACCTGCTTGCCGTGGACCAGGGATGATTCTATTGCTTCCAGTAACACAGCTGAGGTGCTTCCTTTCAACTTTTTTTGTTGCCGGGCTCTGACCAGGTCTGCAAACGCTATTTCCGGCAGAGGCTGTGCTTCAAAACGTTCGTTTAACTCCACGTATCCGTATTTGCCTTCCCGGGCATTGTGATAGCTCTCTAAAGATGGGGTAGCACTGGCAAGCAATACTTTGGCGTTGTGCAGGTGGGCCAGATAGATTGCCGCATCTCTCGCGTGATACCGGGGTGCCGGATCGTATTGCTTATAGGACGTTTCATGCTCTTCGTCTATGATGATCATAGAGAGGTGGTGAAACGGGAGATAAATGGCACTCCTCACTCCAATGATAAAATCGTATTTCCCTTTGAGGCAATTCTGGTAAGTTTCAGCCCTTTCATTGTCCGAAAACCGCGAATGGTAAATGCCAAATCGATCACCAAAGACTCTCCTGAACCGTTTGATGATTTGAGTGGTAAGTGCAATTTCCGGAAGTAAATAAAGCACCTGCTCCTGTTTGCTGATCCTGTCCCTGATCAGGTCCATATAGATTTCGGTCTTACCACTACCCGTGATTCCCTTCAACAGAACCACCTGTTTGTCATGGAATGCCTTTTCAATTTCTTCCCGCTTCAGTTTTTGCAGATCTGAAAGATCAGGAGATTCCCTGATTTCAAGGTCGTCAAAGGAAAACCGGTCAACTACCTGATCCCAGCTTTCCATTATATCATTTCTGATCAGTGTTTGTAATGAACTCTTGCTCACACCTGCAGACAAAAGATCTTTCCTGGAGATTCCGCGATCATTTAATGAGGGATCGTGAAGAACATCGACCTTTTTCAAATATGCAATAATGACATCCAGCTGCTTCTGGTGCTTTTCCAATATCTGTGTGAGATTGTCCAGTGCTTCCTCCGTGTTGAAATCCGAACTTAACCTGACCCGAGTTTCTTTTTTGGAGACATACTTATCCCGGACTTTTTCGAAAAGATTGATATAGCCCTTGTCCCGCAGACTTTTCAGGATCCGGTAGGGGTTTTTCAAACCGGTTATCTGCCTTATCTCATCGGAAGACAATTCATTTTTCTCAAGAAACTGGATCACATTATACTCATGGTCATCCAGGTCACCGTATTCAATTTCGACGTCCGGCAGGATAGCAACGTAAGACTCACTGGAGAGCTTAAGGTTCGTCGGGATGGCTGAATTATAAACATCCCCAATGGCGCTCATATAGTATTTTGAGATCCAGGTAATGAACTCAAGTTGTTTCCCGGTTATGATCGGTTCGTCATCCAGCACTTCCAGCACTTCCCTGACAGTATACTGCGATGGTGCCGGACCGTCAAGTACTTTTGCAATGATGCCGGTGTAAATTTTTCTTTTTCCAAAAGGCACGATAACCCGGCTTCCAACCGGATTTTCCTTTAACTCGCTTGCTTTGAGAACATAAGTGAAAACTCCGGGTAGGGGAAGGGGCAGTATGACTTCAATGTAGTGCAACCAGGCAACAGCTTATTACGAAAGTACACCAGGATTTATGCAAAGTAGCAGCTACGCTGTTTTTTAACCCTGGAATAGAAGGGCTAATGACAATTCCGGGGTTTGATCGTTGCTTTTTCCGGACTTTGCGCAAAACTGAGAAGCTGAACCACTAAGGAATTTGTTTTAGTGCTTCATCCACGGTCTGTACAGGTAGTTTACATGTCTTGTTGAAGCAAACGTATATGGTGGTTTCACCGCCTATTGCAGTTTTGTATTCCAGCAACGGAAGATCACTTTCCTCCGGACTGGCCATTATGACTTTGTTAGGAATAGCCCGTTTATTGAATTCACTTGCAAGTTCGAATGCATTTTCCCCCACTATCGCTATTTCCGGTATCGGTTTTGACATCATAACTGCTATGGATGCCCAGTTCGACATGTATTCCGTTTCTTCCTTTATGAATTTTCCTGCCAATCTGACCATTTTCGCTGCCAGGTCCCTGTAGGAATCATTATCCATGTGAGTGCCAAGTTTAAAGAGGTTTTCGGCCATCATGGAATTTGAGGATGGAATGACATTATCAAAGAACTCACTTTTTCTTGCAATGAGTTGCTCGGCTTTATCACCCGTGTAGAAGAACAGTGACTGATCTTCATCGAAAAAATCTTCAATCATTTGATCAGTCAGCTGAGTGGCCAGCTCCAACGCTTTTGCATCGAATGTGGTTTCGTAATATTTGATGAGGGCCTGGATCATTGCCGAATAGTCATCTGCAAATCCCTGTGTAGGGAGCAGGTAGACGTGCATTAACCTTTTGTCGATGATCATCTTTTCGGTAAGGAAATTATAGTTTTCCCTGGCAAGAGCCAGGACAGCAGGGTCTCCGGTAGCCTGGTAGGCTTCCAGCAAGCCCGTCAATACAAGAGCGTTCCAGCCGGAAATAATTTTGTTGTCAAGACCGGGCCGGACCCTTTGGGATCTCCTTTCCAGGGCAGAGATCTTAAATTTTTCAATGATTCCTTCGAGTTGCGACACAGGTATTTTAAACCTTTCACTCACGTCTTCCCTGGAATGCAATACCCTCAGTACATTGGTTTCTTCCCAATTCCCAGCAGTCCTCACATCATAATAATAGGAAATGATGTCCGCGTGATCCCCTGCGATCAGGTTGATTTCTTCCTGGTCCCAAACGTAGAATTTCCCCTCCTCACCTTCGCTATCAGCATCCAGCGCCGCACAGAATCCACCACTTTCATCTAACATTTCACGCTTTAACCAGGCGATGGTCTCGTCAATGATTTCCCTGTACCTCGGGTTTTGAGAAAGCTTGTATCCATGGGCGTAAAGACTTAGCAGTTGCCCGTTGTCGTACAACATTTTTTCGAAATGCGGAACATGCCATTCACCATCCACAGCATATCTTGCGAATCCGCCACCAATGTGATCATAGATCCCGCCGGCATTGATCTTATCAAGTGTAAACAAAAGATGTTCTTTGATATCAGCCTGCCTGGTTAGTGCGTAGTAGTTGTTTAAAAACAACCATGTTGATGGCATCGGGAATTTTGGTGCTTTATCAATCCCTCCCCATGTCCTGTCAAATTTCAGAGAAAGTTTTTGATAACCTGCGGCTACTATGGATTCATCTATTTCATAGCTATCTGAAAGGTTGTATTTCTCGGTGATATTTTCGCTCAATGCCTTCGCAAATTGCGCCGCAGACTCATTTATCTTATCACGATTCTTTTCAAATGCTTCATTGATGCTGTTCAGCAACTGTGTCCAGTTATCTTTTGGAAAATAGGTGCCGCCATAAAAGGGCTTTTGGTCGGGTGTAAGGAATACATTCAGCGGCCATCCTCCATTCAGGCCCATACTTTGAACTGCCTCCATGTATACCTGGTCAACGTCCGGTCTTTCCTCGCGATCCACCTTGATATTGACAAAGTACTCATTCATGATCCTGGCTACGGATGTATCCTCAAACGATTCGTGGGCCATGACATGACACCAGTGACATGATGAATATCCGATACTGACGAGTATTGGCTTGTCCTCTTTCCTTGCTTTTTCCAGCGCCTCTTCTCCCCATGGATACCAGTCCACAGGATTGTCAGCATGCTGAAGCAGGTAAGGGGAGGTTGAATTTTGAAGCCGGTTTTGTTTATTGGGCATGGAGTTTTCGGTTTGTGCGGAGCAGCTGAATAATATAATAGAAAGAAGGAGAATTAGATTTGAAATTTTCATTCAATCTGGTTTCTGAGATAAAAGATTTCCGGGGATACATCTACTAGCTGACTAAACTCTTCCAGTCTGGAAATAGTTTCCTTAATGAACTTCTGATGGGATTTTGAAGAGGCCTTGAAAGGTTTGTGTCCCAGGGCACTTTTCATTTTTTTCCATTTCGATATGAAAACCTGAGTTTCGTTATCCATTGTGGCTTTCTTGAACCTGTCCCAGACATAATCAATAGCCAACTCGTTTGGATGTACCCAATCCTGCTCGTAAAACCTGTAATCTCTTAGCTCGTCAATCACGATCTCGTATGAAGGAAAGTAGTGACAATTGTCATGTTTTTGGATTATCTCGTGGATCGACTGAATTAAAATCGATTTGGAGTGATTGTTTTCCACCAGCCCATCGCGAAAATGTCGAACAGGGCTTACTGTGAATATCCAGTTTAACCCGGGGTTCAGTTTTTTCACCTTTGCGTAAACAAATTCAAACTGTTCCACGATTTCCCGGGTATCAAGTAACCGTTTTGTGAATTCCTTTTGGGGAACTTTATGACAATTTGCCACGATCTGACCTGTTGATTCATATTCGTAGACACGGCTGGTACCCGGTGAGACAATGAGCCATTTACTGATTGCTATCCATTCCTTCATTGCGCGCCTTGCCTCCAGCGCCTTTGAGACAAGCTCGTTTTCGTCCAATTCGGATATCATGGAATGGGAATCCCAATCGTAGTAAACTTCTCCGTTTTTGATGGTACTCACTTCCTGGTTATCGGTAACGGAATGCTCAAGGAGGTTTAAAATGGAGTAGGGGTTGTAGATCGTCCCGAATGGATTTATCAATGTGTTGAACTTATAATCCGATAGCTTGTAACCTATGTTTTCGGAGAAACAGGAACCTACGAGGATTATTTTATCCTTTATGTTTATTAAAGGGGAAACAGGCGGTATATCGAAATCAAGTTTGAACATCCTTCAAAATAAAAAAACCCCAGGCCCTGCCCCGACAGGTATCGAGTAATCAGGTTGGGGTTTACAAAATTGTAAAATTTGCTACTGATTAATCAGCAACCACATTAAGTGTTATTTCGTGATCGATCTCTTTGTGCAGGTCCAGGACCGCTTTGTGTACACCAAGGTCCTTGATCTTGGGAAGAGAGATCTTTTTACGATCTATATCGAATCCCTTTGCGGCCAAAGCATCTGAAACCTGCAGCGCTGTTATAGCACCAAAGATCTTCCCGCTTTCGCCTGCTTTTGTTTTGATATCGATTGCCAGATCTCCTATCTTCTCAGCTACGGCCTGCGCATCCTTCAGTGCTTTTTCAGCTTTGTGAGCTGCCTGACGGACATTCTCTTCTATCATTTTCTTATTTGACCTGCTGGCTATTATTGCCAATCCCCTTGGGATCAGATAATTTCTTCCATATCCGGGCTTTACGGTGACAATATCGTTTTTGTACCCGAGCCCCTGTATATCTTCGTTTAAAATGATTTCCATGGTTGAAATTATTTTAAAGAGTCAGCTACATAGGGAAGCAATGCGAGGTGTCTCGCCCTCTTCACGGCCTGAGATACTTTTCGCTGATATTTCAGGCTGGTGCCTGTAATCCTTCTGGGCAGGATCTTACCCTGATCATTTACAAATTTCAGCAGGAAATTCGCGTCTTTGTAATCAATGTATTTGATCCCATTTCGCTTAAACCGGCAATATTTTTTCTGCTTCTGATCTCGATTGATCGGTTCGTTTTGAAGTGTCATACCTTAGCCTCCTCTTTTTCTTCTTTTGACTTGTTAAACTCACCTTTCTTTCTACGTTCGTTGTAGATTACAGCATGCTTATCCAGCCCTACTGTCAAAAATCGCATAACCTTCTCGTCTCGTTTGTACTCGGTCTCAAGCTTTGAGATTACAGAAGGCTCTGCACTGAATTCAAAAAGCTGGTAAAAACCAGTCGTCTTATGCTGAATAGGGTACGCCAGCTTGCGCAAACCCCAGTTTTCCTCATTGACAATCTTGGCCTTACTTTCCGTAAGGATCTTTTTGAATTTAGCGACAGCATCCTTCATCTGGGTCTCAGACAAAACGGGAGTTAAAATGAATACTGTCTCGTAATCTTTCTTCATGTTATTTTATGTACAATAAAATTTAAGGCTGCAAAGCTAGCTATTAGTAGATAAATGACAAAACCAAATGAGTTGCGTGTTGCCGGTCTTGAGTTATTTCGGTTGGTAAACCGGGAATAGATTACGCATGAACGCTATTACCCTTTCACCACAAATGAACCTTTGCCCATCAGGTATTCATCTGTATATACTTCTACTTCATGACGGCCCAGGGCATAGTCACTTCCCTTGTCGTAGTAAACTACTACTTCCTGCTTATTCCGGTCGTAAAGAATTTCTTTTTTCGATGAGTAAAACATTTCACGACCCTCAAACATAAAAGTCCCTGATCCTTTGGTTACGTCAAACAGCACATTTCCATCGGGTGCAGTGATCCGGACCAGGAGATCCTTTCCCTGAATAGGGGCCACTTTATTTTCACTTACTGAAAACTGGATCTTGAGCTGGTCGACATGGCGGTTTCTGAATTCAGAGGCCCTCTCTCTTCCACGGTCGCTGATGGCAACGACCTGCATACCCTCTATTTTCAGTTGAGATACAAGCTCTATTTTCTCCTCCAGTTCGCTTTTCTCCTCGTTTATGGCTCTGATGGACTGTGTCAGCTCCTGCTGCTCCACCTTCAAATCTGTGTTTTCAGTAAGTAATTGTTCATTGATGGCAGTCAGTTGCTTTATTTCTTCATCTTTTATCAACAGCAATTCCTGGTAGCCGTCTACTTTATCCTGTAAGTCCCTGATGGTTAGTTGATTTCTTTTTTCGCGATCCAGGATCTGTTTCTTTTCTTCTTCCAGTTGGCTTTTGATCATCAACAGCGTATCAATCTCTCCGCCAAGCTGGGAGATCGTTACGATCCGGTCATTCAGCTCGTTTGAAATAGAGTCAAGCTGAATGTAAGCGGTATTCAGGGCCTCTTCCTGCCGGGCCCTTTCTTCCTCCAGCTTGTTTTTCTGAACGATCAGGGTGACGACCGCCACTACCAGGACAACTACAACTGCCCCTGTAATCAGATAGCGCTTTCTGGTGGATTTTTGTTCGTTTGATGCTTCATTTCCATTCAAACGCTCTTCTTGATTCATTTCACTCATTCCGGTCGATTTTAAATTCGCGTGCAAAATTAGATTATTGCGAATTAGAAGCCAAGGATAGCTAGAACTTCAAATGAAAGTGCTGCTTTTCCATTTCCAGGTTGGGAAAAATCAGTCCGGCCTGGAATATGTCGATGGTCAGTGGGAACCGGCTGTCCGAAATGAGTCGATTCCATCCGGCATTCATGTCCTTTGACCAGTAGATGTCATGAATGACAATGACCTTTATCGCAGATATGGCCGGTCGGAGCGCGTTGACACAAAATTCAATGCTTGCTCCCCTGTGATCCGCATCGATAAAAACCATTTCGGGCTTATGGGCCCTGACTATTTCAGGCAGTAGTTCATTAGCTTCCCCTCTGATCAGTGTGATGTTATTAATTTGCAGATCCCGAAAAACATACCCGGCTATATCGCTGATTTCATCATTTCCCTCCAGTGAAATCACCCTGACCCCGGAATTTTCATAGGCAAGATAGGCAGCATTTATTCCCAGGCTGGTGCCCGTTTCGACAACAACTTTGATATCAAGGTGCTGAACCAGCATTCTTAAAAATCCGGAAAACTCCCTGTTACTAACGGACGTGTGAGCAATGGAAGAAATTGATTTTTTTGCGGATACGTCATTTTTAAAATCCCTCACTTCGATCAGTGCATCATTATTTTTGAGAGACGCTCTTGCCCTTTCAATCTCAGGTATTGAGATCTTTTTCCCTGGTTTTATTGCGCTGTGAAAAAGATCATATACAAAAGGTGAATGTAAATGTCGCGGCCCGTGGGCAAAAAATTTGTGCTTCAGAAATGAATAGAATGTAAAGAAGGGATCAGCTTTCGCCAACTATCTAATTGAGTTTGATCGGCACTACCATCATAAACTCCGGGATAGCTACGGTGAATTGTTTGCCATCAATGAGTTTTTCCATGGTGTAATAACCTCTCATTTTTCCGATCCCGGAACGCAGGTTACAGCCTGAAACATACTGATGGAACTGACCGGGCTCAAGGATAGGCTGTTTACCCACCACGCCTTCGCCGTCGACCTCCCGGTTAGGATAGGTTGCATCAATTATCTCCCAGTGTCTGGTCTTCAGTTGTATGGTTTTATCACTTTTATTTTCGATGGTGATCCGATAAGTAAACACAAAATGGTGCTGCGCCGGATTCGAGTATTCCGGCTGATATTCGGTCTCCACACTGACCTTCACTTTTTTTGCGATATCGGTAATCATTTCTGAAGGAAAAAAGCTGTTGGTAATTTATATGAATTTACATTTAACCCAAAAATGTCGCTGGACATTTTTACACAAAATACAGCGGATTGAAAATGAGATACTTACCTGTTAAACTTACAGTAGGGTTCTATCATATTTTCAAAGGTCCGGTTCAAAACCCGATAAAACACTTGAGAATCAAGTGCTTTCGTCATGCTTGAAATATGATAACATTTTACCCATTGATAAATTCGATTTACTTTAACGCCATTTCAATCTAAAAACTTCAGCGATACCATGGAAGTCAACATACACGCCAGCTGGAAAGAAATACTAAAAGATGAGTTCGATAAAGAATATTTTGTTCAGCTCGCTGAATTTGTCAAAGAAGAATACAAATCATACCGCATCTATCCTAAAGGAAGCCAGATATTTGCTGCTTTTGATCACTGCCCTTTTGACAAACTGAAGGTAGTAATATTAGGTCAGGACCCGTATCACGGTCCGAATCAGGCTCATGGATTGTGCTTTTCGGTGAACGAGGGAGTTAAAATGCCTCCGTCATTGGTAAATATTTTTAAAGAAATAAAAACTGATCTTGGAATAGACTTCCCATCGAATGGCAGCCTGTTTCGATGGGCCGATCAGGGGGTGCTACTTCTTAACGCAACCTTGACGGTCCGTGCCTCTTCACCCGGGTCACACCAGAACAAGGGATGGGAGCAATTTACGGATATGGTCGTGAGCAAAATTTCATCACTGAAGAATAACGTCGTATTTCTGCTGTGGGGATCTTACGCACAGAAGAAGGGAGAGGTAATTGATAGGGTGGGTCACAAAGTGTTGCAATCGCCACATCCGTCTCCATTTTCGGCTGATAGAGGCTTTTTTGGCAACAGGCATTTTAGTCAGACAAACGATTATTTGAAAAGCAAAGGTATTGAGCCCATTGACTGGTAGCTGATGATCGGACATTCATCCATCCATAATTTGAAATGTTATGGAAAAATGTTATTTTGAAAGTTAGTCCCAAAACAATCTAAAATGTTTGATTACAACGAATGGCACTATCGCCAGTATGTACCCAAGTTTGAGGGCGCGAACAGACTTAAGGGGTTTTTGTCGCTGTTGTTTATTACATTTCTTATTGTGTGCGGTGTAGCCCTGGCAGTATATCTTGTTTATATATACCGGGTACACCCGGAATTACTATTTGGAGAAGAGCCCGTTACTCAATTCCACGGAATAGCCGCGACCACCTTATTTTGCTGAACAGGTTCTCTTTGTCATCAAGGGACATCCAGATAAAGGAAGCCTCGCCCACAATGAAATCTTCCGGAACGAATCCCCAGTATCGGGAATCTTCGGAATTATGCCTGTTGTCACCCATCATAAAGTAGTAGTCCTTCTTGAAGGTGTACTCCGTTAATGCTTCACCGTCGATAATCAGTTGATCTTCCGATATGGTGACATCGCCCGCTTCTTCATAATTCCTTATGGTGGACCCGTATTTAGCCAGTGTCTGCTTTGTCAAAACGATTTTCATTCCCCTGAAAGGCACCTCAAGGGGCCCGTAATAATCGGCATTCCATGGGAAATACCTGGCATCCGGGAAAATCCTTGATTCCACACGATCTTCATCATCAAGCATCAATGTAACACGCTTAATGAAATCAAGTTTTTCAAGCTTTTCCGCATTTTCGCCAACTGTCAAAACCATGTATCCATTCTTACCCTCAGGATTTACGGACTGGTATTGTTCCCAGATATTGTAATTTTCAAACACCCTGGGCCGGATAACCTGGTCAGTCTCGACGAAATATCTCATTTGCATCAGTTCGGGATTTTCCTGTGATTCACCATTTACGAATACCTGACCTGCCCTGACTTCTACGGTATCTCCCGGTATTGCAACGCAGCGTTTGATGTAATGGGTCCTGAGGTCTTTCGGATGCTTGAATTCCGGGGGGTAGTTGAAAACCACAACGTCCCTTCTTTCAACTTCCCCGAATGCAGGCAGTCGCCACTGAGGGAGTTGAATAAAACTCAAATAGGAAGGAATTTCAGTTCCCCAGACCTTGGCGTGTGTGAGCGGGATCTGAAGGGGGGTTTTGGGAGTTCTGGGACCGTACTCGATTTTGCTGACAAACAGAAAATCTCCTACCAGCAGTGATCGCTCCATGGATGGAGTTGGGATCACATATGCTTCCATAAATACCCACCGGATGAAGGTAGCGGCAAAAACAGCAAACACTATGGCTTCAAACCATTCCGTGCTTGTACTTTTCTTTTTCTTGGGCATTTCTGTTGCCTTACCCAGGTATTCCGTATTTGTGAAAGCAACATAGAGCATGTAAAAGGGAGCCAGAATGACACCTACAGCCTGATCGAAATACGTGTACTTCCCGAATGACTTGAGAAGGTCCAGATGTATGGTGAGGGCAACGAAGAAGTTTATCACCGGAACAAGTAGCATCACCACCCACCATGTCGGCCTTCCGACAATTTGAATATGGGTATAGTAGTTGTAGAAAGGGACCAATCCGATCCAGCCAGGCTGTCCCGCTTTCTCAAAAAATTTATAATAGGCGATCGCCTGCAGTATGTACCAGGATATGGTAATGACAAGGACAGAAGTGAGACTAAAATCGTTGAAGTACATAGTTCAAATTATTTTCAAAAAATCGTCCATGGTGTAAACACCTTTTTTGTCCCGGATCCACTCTGCTACTAATACGGCTCCGAGGGCAAATCCTTCACGACTTTTTGCCAGGTGTTTTATTTCTATTTTATCGGTTTCTGAGGTGTAAGTAATGGTATGCGTACCCGGGACTTCCTTTTCCCTTTCAGACCAGATTGAAATTGCTCCATCCTGCCGGACATCTGCTGCCCATCCTGAAATATCGTCATTGTTTTCAATGATACCTTCGGCAAGTGTGATGGCAGTTCCACTGGGTTTGTCAAGTTTTTCGAGATGATGGACCTCATGGATTTCAGGCGAATATTGCTTGTAAGGCTGCATGACGCGGGCCAGCCATTCATTCAGCCTGAAGAAGATGTTTACGCCCAGACTGAAATTGGATGCGCTTAGAAATGTTCCGTTTTGCTTTTTGCACAGGGCGACAATTTCATCGTACCGGTCTGACCATCCTGTCGTTCCGGAAATGACAGGAATACCTTGCTGCAGGCAAACGGAAATATTGTCAAATGCAGTTTCCGGTTGTGTAAATTCAATGGCGACGTCCACATTCCTGGCAGAAATTGACTTTAATTCGGCATGGTTTTCCCAATCAATAATGACCGGTATGCTATGACCTCTTCCGAGAGCAACCTCCTTGATCAGCTTGCCCATCTTCCCAAAACCAACAATTGCTATATTCATTTAATCAAAATGTAATCACCAGGGATACACCTGTCGAGCGCGAAAATAATGATGTCGGTTGAATTGAAGGACGCATTGAGAGAGAAAGAGATTCATTTACGTCAAATTCCTTTAAATGAGCGGCAATATGCGCTTCGGCAACATTGACAAGATAAAAGGCTGATGCCAGAATGATCAGAAAATCGCGATTTCTTCTGAAGGCCTCCCGATTTCGGGTGATACTGCTTTCACCATACCTGCCAGGGGAGACGGCATCAAAGGGGTTCACCGTATCCGTCCGGTTATCCTTTACCGCTATTTCTGCAGTTCTGAATTGGTTGTAAAGATCATGGTTGTATTTGATAAAATGAGCAAATATCATACCCCCGCCATAGATAATGGGGATCTTCCAATACTGGCCGTTATATGCCTGACCAAGCCCCGGAAGCACCGCTGAAAGCAATGCTGATTTGTTGGGGTCAAGGCTTACCTTCGAATTAAAAAAAATTGCACTGTCGGACATATTGAGGAAGTTAGAATCCACCTCGACGCGATCCTGAGCGTTGGTTGACGTTATTATGAGTATGGAAAGCAGGAATGGAAATATCCTCATTCTAGATATCAAGAATATCCAGAATTCGATTGAGATCCTCTGTAGAATGATATGGAATATTGATCTCACCTTTTGTGCCTTTTCCGGTTTTTACCCGAATTTTTGTTCCAAAATGGCTGGATAACCGGTCCTGAAGCTTCAGTAGTTCCGGGTCCGGTGCAGCCTTGGGTTTTACTTGCTTCGGTTTGACTTCTTTATTAACGAGATTCCTTACATATTCTTCTACTTTTCTTACGGACAACCCTTGTTTCAGGATTTTGTTGAAAACATCCAATTGCAGTTCGGTGTTTTCGATAGTGATCAAAGCTCTGGCATGCCCCATGGATAACTCTCCGTCGCGAATGGCAACCTGGATATCCGGAGGCAGCCTCAACAATCTCAGATAATTGTTTACTGTTGTTCGGTTTTTTCCTATTCTGTCCCCAAGCTCCTCCTGCTTCAGCTTGCACTCACTGATCAGCCGCTGATAACTCAATGCAATTTCAATGGCATTCAGGTTCTCACGCTGAATATTCTCAATTAATGCCATTTCCAGCATTTGCTGATCATTGGCAGTTCTGATATAAGCCGGTATTGAATCAAGTCCGGCCAGTTTGGAAGCCTGGAGCCTGCGTTCTCCCGATATCAACTGAAAAGATGACCGGGAAAGTTGCCTGACGGTAATGGGCTGTATGATTCCCTGTACTTTTATGGAGGATGCCATTTCCTGGAGCGATTCCTGGTTGAAACTGCTTCGAGGCTGGAAAGGGTTCACTTCCACCTCATCAATTGGGATTTCCCTTATGGCTCCCCTGATCGAAGCACCATAGCCACTTATGTTCTCATCCTTTTCGGGGGTATCCTGGAGCAGAGCCCCCAATCCTTTACCAAGGCCTGTCCTTCTTGTTTTTGCTGACATATTACGCAGCTTTTACTTGATTCCTTTTTAGTATTTCACGCGCCAGATTCAGGTAGCTCATAGCTCCTTTACTCTCGGCATCATGCGAAATAGCGGGTACACCAAAACTGGGAGATTCGCTCAATTTGATATTACGCGGAATTATGGTGTTAAAGACCATGGATTTAAAATGGATCTTCACTTCATCCACAACCTGGTTTGACAGGTTTAGCCTCAGGTCATACATCGTCAGGAGGATCCCCTCAATTTCCAGGGTTGTATTTAGCCTAGTCTGGATGATCTTGATTGTATTGAGCAACTTGCCCAGGCCCTCGAGGGCGAAATATTCGCATTGGACCGGGATAATAACCGAATCAGATGCGGTCAGGGCGTTGATCGTGATCAGACCGAGCGACGGCGAGCAGTCAATTATTACGAAATCATATTTGTCCTTTAACCCGACCAGTGCTTCCCTCATCTTCTTTTCCCTATGCTCAAGGTTTACCATTTCCACTTCCGCGCCAACGAGATCGATGTGGGAGGGAAGTATGTCCAGGTATTTGATATCTGTCTTGAGTATGCTTTTTGCGGCATCGGCGTTGTTAACCATACACTCATAAACGCTGAATTCCACCTTTTTGGGATCAAGTCCAACACCGGAAGTAGCGTTTGCCTGGGGATCTGCATCAACGATCAGGGTTTTCAATTCAAGTGCCGCCAGACTGGCAGCCAGGTTGATAGCAGTAGTAGTTTTACCTACACCGCCTTTTTGATTCGCAACTGAGATGATTTTACCCATGTGAATTGAAAGATGTTTAGACGTTTGGACTTTTTCAAAAGGAAGCAAATATATCCAAGAAGACCCTAAGAATTCTATTCATTTTTTCAAGAAAAAAAGCCTCCATATCTCCGTAAATACATAGAATATTAAGACCCAGTCAATTACACCTTACCAGCGTACCTTAAGCTTTAAATCTATTTTCGCTTATTTTTTTTGGAAGCTTCCTGGTTGGCTTTCATTGCTTCTTCCAATTTCAACTGGAACTTAGACTTTTTCTTGTTGACATTCCTTTTTTTGTTCTCCTCCATTATGCGCTTGATCTTGCTTTCATCAATAAATTTCCTCATGAGTGCGATCTGGCCAAAGGACACAATGTTTGAAATAAAATAGTAATAGGACAGTCCGGATGGGTACGAGTTAAAGAAGAACAACAACATGACGGGCATAATATATTGCAGGGTCTTCATCGGCCCCTGCACAGTGGTCATCTGGGAGTTTGCAAGGGTATAGAGAATAGTGGAGCCTGCCATTAAAAGTGTAAAAAGGCTAATATGAGCTCCGTAGAATGGGATGTTGAAAGGCAGATTCAGGATGCTGTCATAGGTCGACAGATCTTTGGCCCATAAAAAGGGTACCAGTCGCAGTTCAATGGCCGCAGGTATAAAATAGAACAATGAAACAAGTATCGGAAACTGCAGCAACACCGGAATACAGCCACTAAGAGGGTTTATACCTGCTTTGCGATAAAGATCCATCTGTTCCGCCTGGGCTTTTTGCATATCCCCGCCGGTGCGCTCTTTAATCGCATCCAATTCTGGCTTGAGGACTCTCATTTTAGCCATTGAAATATGCGATTTATACGTAAGTGGCGACAAAATAAGCCTGATGATCAATACCATAATAATGATAATCAGCCCGTAACTTGGGATAAATCTCTCCAGAAAATTCCAGATGGGGATGATCAGATATTTGTTGATCAGGGGCAGAAAAAACCAACCCAATTCCATATTCTCAGAAAATCCATCCGCAACGATCTTTAAGGTATTGTATTCATTCGGGCCAAAATAAAACCGGTATTTGGTTTGGTTTGAGGCCAGGTCCGTGTACGGGATCTCCATCTGCATGGAGGACCTCTTGATCACATCTGATTCTTCGGATAGTGCCGGGTCAAGCGTGACAAATGCACTGGCGAAAGATTTATCAGCGATAATGCCTGACGTAAAGAATTTCTGGTTGAATGTGACCCATTTAACAGGTTTTTCAATGATCTCTTCCTCGTGACTTCTTGAGGTCCGTGACAGGTCGTCGGCATCATCATCCGTAGTATAGAATCGTACCGAAGTTCTGTTCCGGGAATCTCTTTTGTCGGTCTCAAGCCTGACAAGTTGGGCGGACCAGAAAAGGGTCAGGTTCCTTGCGTCAATTTGCTTTTCAAACCCCCTTGATACGATTTCATATCCAACCTCAAATCCGGAAGCCTGTATTGTGTAGACCTGACTCAATTTGCGGCCATTGAGGTTAAAGCTAAATTCCAGGGTGGTGCTGTCACCGTAGTTTGTAGTCGTCGATTTGAAGTACAGGTCGTTCAGGTTGATCCTCTTGGATTGGTGTTCAAAGAAGATGTTGAATGAATGATTATTATCGACCAGGATCAAAGGCGATCCATCATATTTTGAATAATTCTTCAGCTCAACCTGTTCGATTTTTCCTCCTTTGGATGAAAAAGTAATTCGTAGATCATCATTCTCGAGGACTTCTTTTTTCTCCCGGCCCTGCGCCACGGCAGCAAAAGATCCGAATTTCAGATCGTTGAGATCGGTAAGTGCGGAATCACTTAATTGTTCAGGAGGTGCAATTACCTCAGTTTCCGTCGCGACCGAACCTGTATCAACCGGAATAGGAACATTATCAACCTCCTGGGGAGGTTCCGGGGGATCTGGCGCAAAGAATTGAAAATATGCTGTGATCAATATCAGCATCAATATCAAACCTATAAACTGGTTTCTATCCATGTGGAATTAGGAATTAGATTACTTCAATCGCGCTTTTTTGCAAGAGCGCAGCTTTAATAAATTTTACAAATAAAGGATGAGGGCTCAGGACAGTTGACCTCAGTTCAGGATGATATTGAGTTCCCACAAACCACGGATGATCTTTGATCTCCATAATTTCAACCAACCCTGTTTCCGGATTTATGCCGGAAGCTATAAATCCTGAATTCTCAAATTCTTCAAGGTACTTGTTGTTGAACTCATATCTGTGTCTGTGGCGTTCCCTGATCTTCGCCTGGCCATATGTGGCAAACGCTTTCGTTCCTCTCTTCACTGTGCAGTCGTAAGCGCCAAGCCGCATCGTGCCACCGTAATTGACCACTGTTTTCTGATCTTCCATCAAATCAATAACGGGATATCTTGTTTTGGGTGCCATTTCCGTCGAATTCGCACCTTTCATTTTGAGAACATTCCTGGCATATTCGATCACAGCGCATTGCAGTCCAAGACAGATCCCGAAAAATGGGATACCATTCTCCCTGGCATACCTGACAGCTTCTATTTTACCTTCGATCCCTCTTTCTCCGAAACCCGGCGCCACTAAAACGCCTTCCAGACCTTTAAGCAGTTTTCCAACATTCTCTTTTGTGATGTCCTCGGCGTGTATCCAGTGGACATTTACCTTGCACTCGTTTACGGCTCCGGCATGAATGAATGATTCTGCAATTGATTTATAGGAATCTTTCAGTTCTACATACTTGCCTATTAACCCGATATCAATTTCCTCGGTCGGACTCTTAAGCCTTCCGAGAAACTCCTTCCAATCCTCAATCTTAGGTTCCTTCTTATACTTCAGTTTGAGCTTTGCCAATACCCTTTCATCCAGTTTTTCCTTGCGCATCAGTATCGGCACATCGTAGATGGTTTCCGCATCGATGGACTCGATCACGTTGGTGACGGGTACGTTGCAAAACAGCGCCAGCTTTTTTCGTATATCCATGTTCAGATGACGCTCACAGCGACAGACAAGAACGTCCGGCTGGATCCCCGACTCCAGGAGTTCCTTGACGGAATGCTGCGTGGGTTTTGTTTTCAGTTCTCCCGACGCTTTCAGGTAAGGTATTAACGTCAAATGGATCGAAACCACGTTTGAAGGTCCGAGCTCCAGTTTCGCCTGCCTCACGGATTCAATGAAGGGGAGTGACTCTATATCGCCCACGCATCCCCCGATCTCCGTGATCACAAAATCGTAGTTTCCGGTTTCTCCCAACTTATAGAAGTTATCTTTTATCTCATCTGTGATGTGAGGAATAACCTGAACGGTCTTTCCCAGAAAATCTCCCGCTCTTTCACGCTGTATAACATTATCGTAAATCCTGCCGGTGGTAACATTGTTAGCCTGGGATGTTGGTATGCTTAAAAATCTTTCATAATGCCCAAGGTCCAGATCCGTCTCAGCTCCGTCATCAGTAACATAACATTCTCCATGCTCGTAAGGATTGAGTGTCCCGGGGTCGATATTTATGTAGGGGTCAAACTTTTGAATGGTGACAGAATACCCGCGCGCCTGGATCAGTTTGCCAAGCGAAGCAGCCACGATTCCTTTCCCTAAAGATGAAGTAACTCCTCCCGTAACGAAGATGTATTTGGTTTTGGACATTAAGAGGTTCCTCAGATGTAGTTACGGGGTGCAAAGGTATGTTTTTCAAGTTAAAAATTTTGAACGGGACAAATAATTATCTGAAGGGTATACGATAGGAGAGGGATACCCCGAAATAGCCGACCGGATCGTACTCGATTTGATCATCCGGGAGTGGTACGGGAATACTGTATGTGTAAGAAAGAATAGTGCTGAATTTGTCAATGGTGAAGGCGATTGGAAGACTGAAACTGTAATTAAGGATACCGAAAGTGTTTTCATTTGTCTCAAGCAAATCGTACACGTAGTCCTGAATGGCTTCATTGGAAAGATAAACTGCTCTAATCCTGATTCTCTTTTGCCTTTCGTCCAAATTAGGATTGGAGTTTATGGATCCAATCAGAAATTGTTCCTCTCTTGTCAATTGACTTCTGGCGAACGTCATGAATTCTTCATTGTTTAGATTTTCCCTTAGATATTGGTTGCTCTTATATTCGTCAATGACATTGCCGTTAAATTGAATGGTAACATCATCGTTACCGTAAATTACGGAGGCTCCAGGGTAAAAAATAATGGAATTGAAAATCCAGGCGTCACTGATTTTTAATCTCCCACTCAAACTACCTATGATACGGTGGGCGGCAGATTCACCAGAGAGGTATGAGTAATCCAGATTTATGGATGCCCAATTCAAATAATACCCGACTGAGGCCCCAAGATTATTCCTGTAATCTATATTGGCCTCATCTTCTGCGGATACATTGTAGAACCATCTTTCGTAGCTGAAGGTATAGTTAAAATTCGTATTTATCATTCCCATATAACCCAGGGTGGTCATGGTCAGACTGTATTTCGGGTCTGTTTCGCTATTCCAAAACCCTGTGATATCCCCGAAAAAACCGGATTTGTGATAAAATGTTAATCCCGGAGAAAGACCGTGCTGCTCAATGCCGTAATTTCGTCCTGCATTTAAAACATTACTGGCATACCCCAATCTGACGTTAAATTCTGATTTTGGGTTCAGGTCCATATTGAGAACACTGTCGATCAGGTGGAAAATGCCCATGGAATCCATTTCTGCTTCCAGCTTAGCCAATTCTGCAGCATAGTCAATACTATTTTCCTGCGCAAAAGCGGAAAGCATGACGGACATGACTATTATATATGCGGTAAACTTCATCAGGCAGGAGAGTTATCACAAAAATATAAACCTCATTCTCAGCGATTTCGATGTATCCATTGTCGCCGTATTTGAATTTCTATCATATGATTCATCTTGTTAGTCATATATCTTATCCTGTATCTAATGTGTCTCTGATTTTGTCTGAGGATCCGGTCATTCCTGAATTCCATTCGTGGTGTAATCGTCCTTTCAATTCTTTTTGAAACCCGGATGGAATCCGATCTCGAAAAAATTCTGAACCGGGCTGCCTTTGTAATGTCTTCACTTTGATCGTTTCTCTGTGCAAGGATATTTATTGATAGGAACAGGGCCAATAAGTAACCTATTGACTTCACGTTTGAGTATTAGTTTTTCCTTTGCTTATTGAGGCGATCATTGTTGTTCCTCTGGTTTTGCTGCATTCTCTGCCTTTGCATGTTTCTTTGCCGCACTCTTTCCACGAGCATCTTCCTGAAATCTTCCTCGGCCTTCCTCAGATTTACCATTTGCCGGTTTGATATCACCCCCAGCATTCTTTCGGAATATTCCCTTTCGAGCTGAAGCTGCCGTTCCTTGACCTGCATCCCCAACTCCAGCAATTGTCTGTTTTCCTCTTCGGTAGCTGTTTTGGGATCAATGGTTTTTCGTAGCTGGGTGTATTCACTCCTGACCTCCCGTTGCCGGTTGAAGTATTCGTTGTATACCGGCCAAAATTTTTCGGCTTGCTCAGGGGTCAGGTTCAGGCGCTCTGTGATCAGTGCGATCTTTGCGCTTTCAATTTTGCGTAGCGCCTCGTCATTTTGTGCAAACAAAGCTGCCGAGAAGAGTACAAAAATCAAAGTGTATAAATATTTCATATCTCCAGTAATTCATCTGTTATACCATAGTCCTGAAAAATATCATCAAGACTCTCGTCATCTATTTCAAGATCTTGCATAAAATCATCCTCAATTTCGAAATCCAGCATTGTCTCGTCGTCAATAGCTTCCAATAACTCGAATTCATTAAGGTCCGAAGAAGCCAGGTAGGCGACAATATCTTCTGTAGATACGTCTGCCAGGAATTCATCGAACTTATCCGGACTGTTAAAGTTAATTCTAAGGACGATAGTGAGTGTGATCATCAGTACAAACGTACTGGCAAGCGCCAGCTTCATCGCCGGGGTCCACACCCAGGCGCTCTTTTGATTAAGCCCTGACTTTCTCTCCAGTATATCAGCGGAGAGCTGTTCAAAGTAATTGTCAGGAACTTTGAATGGAGTGTTCTTAGCAATATCGTCTAATTTTATCTTGTCCATCGACCTTTAGATTGTTTTTGCATTGAAAGGTTTAATCAGTATTTAAAAAATCTTCAATTTTTTTTACGGCATGATGGTAGTTTGCTTTTAAAGCGCCGACCGAAGTCTTCGTTATTTCAGCAATTTCTTCAAACTTCAGGTTTTCAAAATATTTCATGTTGAAAACCAATCTCTGTTTATCCGGCAGTGTGAGGAGCGCTTTCTGCAATTTCATCTCTATGTAATCTCCGTCTATCAGCACGCCTTCATCCAGTTTGCCGGTCAGTTCCTGACCCACATCATTGATCGGGAGAAACAGCTTTCTCTTTTTCTTCTGCAGAAAATTCAGGGTTTCATTTGTCGCAATCCTGTAAATCCATGTAAACAGCCTGGCATCCTCCCTGAAGCTTGACAGGTTTTTCCAGATCTTGATAAATATGTCCTGTACAAGGTCATTCGCATCTTCATGATCAATTACCATCTTTCGCACATGCCAGTAAATCCGTTCGCTGTATTCACGAGTCAATAAGTTGAACCCGTAATCCACAGTTTCGGGATTCTTTATTTTCTCGATAATAAAACTATCTTCCAAAATTTTTCAGGCGGGTTTACCCTTAGATCAATTTATAAGGAAATAGTTTAATGTGATAGAAAAAAATGCACGATCATGGTCTGGCGGGTTCTAGTTGGAGGTCTGAAGTCTGAAATTAGAAGTCTGAAAAGGGAATTTCGGCCTTCCGGATTATTCCACCTGACTACATCAGCAAGTGGCCGAATTGAATAACCCATGAACCTTCTAAATTCCGGCAAAGATTGATCAACAGAGCCTTCAGAGATATTTAGCGCGATGGAATCGTCAGCTCTTATTTGTGACGATAAATTGTACATTTCCGCTTTAGGGGAACGTGTGTGACATACTGTTCATGCTCTCACCAGGTTCCGTCCCATTTTGCCGGATTCACAATTTCCCGGAATTCTGTTTGAACAGCAATCAGCGATTTTCATTGAAAGAAACTCTACTTATTTAATTGTCGTTACATTAAATGTAGTTGTATAAAATAATGGGAAATCTTCACGAAGACATCAAGCAGAAACATTTCAAGGATGAGTTTAGCAAATCAATGATCAACCTGATCTATACCAGTAATTACTTCTATCATAAGCAGTCGCCGATGTTCAAAAAGCACGGATTGTCTGTGCCGCAGTTTAACATTTTAAGAATACTCCGGGGTCAGTATCCCAATGCATCTACCGTCAACTTGCTGATAGACAGGATGCTGGACAAAAGCTCAAATGCATCAAGAATCGTTGATAAACTGGAGGATAAAAAACTGGTCATCCGAAAACAATGCCCTGACGACCGGAGGGCAGTAGATGTGTTTATATCCGAGAAAGGGATGGAGTTACTGGCCAGGCTTGACAGGGAAATGGACGAATGGCAAACCAGGAATCAGACCTTGAATGAAGAAGAATGCCGACAGCTGAACCGCCTGCTGGATAAGATGCGCAGTTAAATCAGAGCTCCTGAATATATTCCCTGAAGCCGGCGGTTTTCCCTTTTGGACGAATAACCATGATCGGTATGTCCGAGTCCATATGAATTAGTTTTTCGGCTTTACTACCAATGAACAGGGCAGTGGTGGCTGTACGGCCTTTCGCTCCGATAATTATGATACTTGCTTCTTTACGACCGGCCTGCTTGTAAATGTCACCGATGACATCTTCCTCTTTGTCCAGTGTGTAGGTGGTTTCGATTTCCACACCATTCAAGTCCACAGTACGTATGAATGATTGATAATCTTTCTGAGAGTTTCGTCTCATTATTTCCGCAAACTCATCGAAGGATTTTCCGGTATAATGATATCCTGATGGCACCTGATACACATTCTGCGTGATAATCTGGGTTTCTTTTTTTGAGGATATGGATAGCTCTATGGCTTTTTCTATTGCCAGTTTCGAATAATTGGAGTAATCAATAGGTACCAGCATTTTATCGATGCTGAACTTGATTCCCTTGGGGACAACTGCTATGGAGCAACCGGCGCGGCGGGCCACCCGGTTTATCACGGTTCCTCCACCTTTCCTTTCATTCTTTCTCCCCAAAACGATCAGATCAATCTGTTCTTTCTCCGAGAACTTCATGACTTCCTTTGTAGGTTGGCCTTGTTTTATTACATAATCCACTTCTACCCCAGGGCAGGAGAAATTATTATTTACAAGCTCCTTGATTTCCACCATACGCTGTTCCAGCGCTTTGTCCACGATATCGGGAAATTCCTTTTTAACGTCATCCGGGATGTGAAAATCCCTGATGATATTCATAAAGTAGATCTTTTGTGATCCCGAAAGCTGACATACGGTACAGGCAGCTTCAATAAGATCATAATCCATGGAGGACTGATCCAATCCAACCAGTATATTATTGAATTTATACATTTTTCGATTCTAGTGGCCAAAGTTAATGACTCCTCCAATTTATAAATTCTTTATCACCCATGAAAGTTTGACCTGGTCTGTAAAAAGTTCTGCTACGGGTCCTGCGTCAATTAAGAATGAAATTCCCGGATGGTATCCACGAGCATTTCGATTTGCTCTTTTGAATGAGTGGGAAAGTTGGCAATCCTGATTTGGGTGTCTTTATAAGGGCCATAGCCTTTACCTATTATTATGCCCCGTTCGTTCAGATGTTCCAATAGTCTGTCCTGATCCGAGCGGATTTCCGAGACGCAAACCGTTTTGGACTGATTCTCTTTCGTTTTGATATATGGGTTTAGTATCGGGATCTCTTCAAACAAGTCGTATAGTAACGTTGATTTGTAGATCGTTTCGTTCCGGATGGTTTTTATCCCCCTCTTCAGCATGTCTTTGATCACGTGGTTCAAAAGGTAAATACTCAGCACATTAGGTGTTTCGGGTGTTTGATTCTTATCACCGTATTTTTTCAGTGACTTCAGGGAATGGTAACTCCCGGTGCTTTCCCCATTTGCAATTTTCCGATTTGCTTTGTCGATGGCCCTGTCGTTCACGATCCAGATGCCCAGGCCGGCAGGCAGGCCAAAACACTTCTGAACTGAGAAATATGCCGTATCTACCAGTTTAAAGTCGATTGCTACCGAAGGAGCCACACTTACCACATCGGCACTGATCAATGCATCCTCATTCCCGGTTCGGAGGTTTTCGAGCCGGGCATGATCAAAAGCATACCCCGTGCTGGTTTCGTTCATCGTGACCGAGATCAGTTCCGCTTCCGGCGGCACTGACCAGTCAATGAATTCAAAACCGGCTTTGCCTTCGGATCTGGAAGGTGACATTTTGAGTTCCTGTGCGAAATCATAGAACCTGTTCGAAAAAGAACCATTCACAAAGTGATGCGAGCTTTGGGATACAAGATTCTGCAAAATTCTCTCCCATATTTCAGTAGCTGAACCGGTGAAAAATACCTCATAATGCCCCGGTAAATTCAACAATTCGGAGATCAATTCGCGTGTTTCACGAAACAAACTCATAAATGTCTTGCTTCGATGGGATATGGAGCAAATGTCCCGTTTCAGAGCATTTTGCAGATGGAAGGGAACCGTATAAAAAACCTGCGAGGGACCTGGCGTGAAATACAGTTTCTGCGGCATTATTTTGTGATTGATATTTTGGGTGGTAAATTTAGGATAGTACCTTAGATTCTATCTTATAAAATCTAACAGGACTTAAAAAACCAGGTTAGTGGCAGTCAAAACTGGACCACATTCCGGAATAAATTTCCGGGACCCTGACTTAGGGATAACAGTGGATAGTTGCGGTGTGTCGATCGGCCTAAATCTTAGGAATTAAGAGGTTTTGAAAATATAGTCTGAGGTATGACGGCTTTTCCCGGTTCATCGGGAGAAGCTTTTTTTATGCCCTGGATTCCATCCACTTGAAGGTACGATTGATGATCTTCAGGGCAATCTTGATCTTTTTGACGTGGATCATGTCGTGGGATTCATCATACATCGTAACGCCATCGGCATAAAGCAATACCTGCGGGAATTCGTGCTCGACACCGGATGAGTCGGTTATTTTTTCAGCGATATCATGATTTTTGGCATCATCGATAATGTAAAGATCTAACTGATCGCTATCGATGTTCCATTCATCTTCCAGTCGTTTCTTGATTGTGATGCTTTCGGGAGAAGTCGGTCTGTGTTTGAAAACGAGCACAGGTTTAACCCTCGAGTTTTCCAACACCTCGTCAAACTGATTCAAATTATCTAATACTTTCCAATGTAGTGGAGGCATGTAATTCTTCAGTTTAGTCTCCGATAGAGAGTAAACATTGTAGTTGTTTTGGTAAAACTAATCACTAATATAATACCCTAAATCGAATTGTGGATTTAATTTTTTTCAATTCTTTGATTACTTCCTCGTCGTAATTCCGGTCAACATCGGTGATCACATACCCGACCTCTTCATTTGTTTTTAAGTATTGGCCGCTAATATTCATGTTGTGATCTGCAAGTATGTGGTTGATATGAGCCAGGATTCCAGGTTCATTTTTGTGTATATGGATAAACCTGTGGGCATCTTTCAGTGTGGGAAGGACAAGGTTGGGGAAGTTTACACTGCCTGTTGTGGAGCCGGTATTTATATAGGCCATCATCCTGGACGGCACAAAATCCGCAATGTTCTTCTGAGCTTCCAGTGTGCTGCCACCTATATGGGGGGTAAGAATCGTATTGGGTAAGCCCCTCAATTCGGAAACGAACTCATCGTCGTTACTCATGGGTTCTGAAGGAAAGACGTCTATCCCCGTACCGCGTACCTTTCCCGAATCCATTGCTTTTCTCAGGGCGTACAGATCTACAACCTGCCCGCGGCTCAGGTTGAGAAAGATCACACCCTCCTTCATTTTTGCAAACTGCTTTTCTCCGATCAGGTTTTCGTTTTCAGGCCGGCCGTCAACATGCAGTGTGATAATGTCGGCCTCCGCCAGCATCTCATCAAGTGATGTGCATCTTCGCGCATTTCCGAGCGCGAGCTTTTCCTCAAGGTCATAGTAGATGACGTTGAGGCCCAAAGTTTCGGCCAGTACCGACAATTGTGAGCCAATGTTTCCATAGCCAAGGATCCCAAGGGTTTTCCCCCTGATCTCAAAACTGTTAGTAGCGGATTTATCCCAGACGCCTTCATGCATTTTCCGGATACGATCGGGGAGATTTCTCATCAGCAGGATAATCTCCGCTATGGCCATTTCTACCACTGACCTGGTGTTGCTGTACGGAGCATTGAAAACGACTATTCCCTTCTTTTGGCATGCCTCCAGGTCTATCTGGTTAGTACCAATGCAAAAAGCTCCGATGCAATGCAGCCTGGTGGCATTGTCAAGTACTTTTTTTGTGACCTGCGTTTTCGACCGGATACCAAGGATGGAGACGTCCCTGATCTTCTCTGTCAACTCATCTTCACCCATGCCCGCCGGATAGACCTCCACCCGGTAGCCTTCCTTTCGAAGTTTTTCAATGCCATGCTCATGGATATTTTCCAGGAGCAGGACTTTTATTCTGTTCTTGGGGTAGGAGAGTGCCCGGTCCATTTTGTGACGATACAGGATCTCATCAAGGTTCGGTGCTTCGTGATCGGCATTTTTTACCACGCTTTGTCGTTTTACATTTTCTGTAAATGCATAGAACTTTTTAGCGAGACCCGCTTTCTTGATCTCGTAATCAGTGAAGCCATCACCCAATACGTGAACTTCGCCTTCAAGTTTTAGCTCCTCGATCTGTTTTGGTTTTCCATTATTCGATGAAAGGATGTTGTCCTTATTATAACCAACAATGTTATCAGCCTCATCATATATAAAATCATTGGCAAAAACATTTTCCGGCCGGATCCCGAAATCGGCTACTATCGGAACTATAAAATCCTTAAAGCCATTGGAAAGCACGTAAAATTGTTCGGCGTATTTCCTGATGAATTCTTTGTTTCTGACGAAGGATTCCGAAACTTCCTCCCTGAGCTTTTCTATGAGCTTTGGGATGTGGCTCTTATTGGCTTTCAGAATCGCCAGTCTTTCGTCCAGGGACTCCCTGAATGACAATTTTCCCTCCATGCCCTTATCAGTTACTTCCTTTATGCGAAGCAGTGACTTTTCTTTGTCGGATTGTCCCGCCAGAGCGATTTCGCCGAGCACATCCAGGGCCTCCACTTTCGTAAAAGTTGAGTCAAAATCTATGATGAAATGTTTTGAATTTTGCATAGGTTCGAGCAAACAAAGCGCAAAACTAATGAGGGGTTCCGCTAATCAAGCCTTACTGATTACTTTCTTATTATGTATTGGTCCATATTTTTCATTTTCGCAAAATAATGGTCGTTCGGATTCAATTTTGTTAAAAATTGATTCCATTTTTCAGTATGCCATTGAGGAAAGAGCATTTCCAGGCGCTGTCATCTATGTAAACCGGGAAGATTCCGTGCTGCTTCACAAATCTTACGGCTACCATACCTATGACAGTATCCGCCCTGTTCGTACTCACCACATATTCGATCTGGCTTCCGTGACAAAGGTTACGGCAGGGACGCTTTTATTGATGAAATTGTATGATCAGGGTTTGATCGACCTGGACCGGACCGTGGCGGATTATATACCCGGTTTTGGTATGAACAAAAGGGGGAAGGCCACCATAAGAGAAACGCTGGCACATCAGGCGGGCTGGCGACCGTGGATCCCATATTACCAGGCCATGATCGGTGAAGACGGATACAAGAAACGTTTCTTCCGGCAGGATTCGTCCGAAAACTTTCCTATTAAGGTTAAGGATGGCTTGTACCTGACCGGTAAGAACTACAAGTACATTAAAAAACAGATCAAGCGCTCGGACTTTGACGTCAACCGCGGGTACAGGTATTCCGGACTTTTCTTTTACCTGATCCCCGAACTGGTTCAGGAGCTGTCCGGTTCAAGCTTCCAGGATTTTCTTGCTGACTCGGTATACAACATCGTGGGGAGTAAAACGACCGGGTTCAATCCTTTGGAGCGATTCCCGGATTCCCTGATCGTGCCCACGGAGCTGGATACGTTTTTCAGAAATGACCAGATCCACGGGACCGTTCATGATGAAGGGGCCATCCTGATGGGGGGTATTTCAGGAAATGCCGGATTGTTTTCGAATGCTGAAGACCTTGCAAAGGTCTGGAGTGTTTTTCTGAACGAAGGTCAACACGACACCATCAGCATACTGTCACCCCATGTGATCGATCTTTTCACAACGGTACAATTTCCCAATAACGATAACCGGAGAGGGCTGGGGTTTGATAAGCCGCTTTTGAAATATGATTCCACCAGCAACGTAGCCATGTCAGCCTCTTACAGGAGCTTTGGTCACACGGGCTACACGGGTCCACTGATCTGGGCAGATCCTGAAAATGACATGCTGTTTATTTTTCTGTCAAACCGCGTTTATCCCAGCCGCAACCAGCGACAGCTCTATGAGTTGAACATCCGGCCTGCCATTCACCAGTTGTGCTATGACCTGGTGGATGTTTTAAGTGCTAATTAAGAAACTCTTGTTCATTTTCAATAGGGAGGAATGACAACGCCAATTCGAAATGAGATCCTGAAAATTCAGGCATTTGTACAATTGATAAACATCACTACCTAATTATTTGGACCGTTTTGGAAAGAACTTTTAATTGTGGAGTGATATTTGATGTTATCCGGGCAGAAAGGAGGTGAAATTCCGGGATCATCAACCGTTATTATAATAGATGACCGGTGGAAATAATCTCATATCAATTACCCATGACTATGGGTACCGGAAAATCTGGCTGTTGTTTAACTGAAAGCAGTGTTTTCTTATGTCATGATGTTAAAACTTCATCTTTATGTGATCTTATTTGCCGCTGGTTTCAATGGCCTGATGGCTTTTACGTGCGTTTCCGATAGTACCCACGGTACCAGGGAAAAAATGAAAGCATTGACAAATGCTGCCAATACCTACCTGGACTCGGTTTTGGCTATCAGAGAACAAATTCCGTATGAGTTAGGGTCATTAGCAGGGGTAGAAAGCAGCATAAAGAATCATATAGATGCCATTAACCTGTTGAATGATCGAATCCGGAAAGTTGGGAACTATGAAACTGAAACCATCGGGAACACCTATCTAAAAGCCCGGAATCACCTGAGAGAGATCAGATCATTATTTGAAACGGCCAGGTTATCACTGGAGATCTACCTTGATATCGAAAAGGAGAATGACAGGTTGAGGGGAGAGTATCACAACCACTGGAATGAAACGTACTACCGGAAAAAAAGAGTGGAAAATCTTTTCATCAAGATCGATACGATCCACCATTATTATGGATCAGCAAAAGGTGTACAAAAGGTTACCATAAGAAAAAAGAATATCTATGAACCAGGAATGCTTGCTTATGATGAATATGAGTGGAAACTTAGAAATCTAAAGCAATGTGACTTTAGAAACCGGATCAGCCACCTCAAACAGATGCAGGCATTACTTATTCGACTGGAAGAATTATTATATCTCAATAATACACGGGAACTTGAAAAAAGCCTGAGAAAAGAAACCGACATTGAAGTAATTCTTTCCAGACTATTTGAAAGTTAGAGTACCGGTTGCGTTTTCTATTGCCTTCGCAGACCCTACCAAACTACTTTATTTACAATACACTATGCTCCAACGGCATCCCCAAAGGGAGGCCTCCCTCGCTGAAACTGGGGTCACTGACCGAACCAGTTCAAAAAGCCAAAACCAACCGCTATCCTTAACACAGTGAAGGATCTCGCGATCAGGTTTAATGATATCACCGCATCTATCCGGCAGGACTGTAACGGAAACGTAAGTCCCCGTTCCGGTCAGATCCTATTGTTACCAGGCTGCTCTATCTTTGGTGGATCAAAAATCAATACCAATGAGACGTTACATCTTCATATTACTGCTGATAGCATCGTGTACTTATCCCTCACCTGAAGGCGAAAGGGCTGAAGGAGGGGAAGACCGCTTTACAAATAAAACGGCGATTTCCGCGGAAGGTATGATTGCCTCTGCCCACCCTCTTGCCACCCGTGCGGGGGTCCTTATGCTGGAAAAAGGAGGTAATGCAGCGGATGCGGCCGTTGCTACCGCATTTGCCTTATCAGTCGTGGAACCCAGTATGAGCGGAATCGGTGGCCGGCAGCAGATCATACTCAGAAAGCCCGATGGCACTTTGTTTGGCATTGACGCCACCACCCAGGCGCCACTCAATTACGATCCGGAAGCCGATCCCGAGGCAACTGATGGCTACCCGACTATCGGTATTCCCGGTGTGGTTGCCGGCCTCACGAGGTTGCTGGATGAAAATGGAACGCTTCCGCTGGAAACGGTAATGGCTCCGGCCATCGAGTATGCCGAGGATGGTTTCGAAATCCTGCTGGGCCAGGAACGCATGTATATGATAGCGAAGGACCTGATGGCGAAATATGAAAGCAGCAAAACCTATTACTTCAAAAATGACAGTATGCCTTATCAATCCGGAGATATCTACCGGAACCAGGACCTTGCAAATACCCTGAAAGCCATAGCCACCGGAGGCAGGGATGAATTTTACAAAGGAGAGATCGCCAGGAAGATGGCGGAAGATATGGAGAGGAATGGCGGATACCTGACTATGGAAGCGCTGGCAAGCTATGAAGCGAAGACGGCAAGGATCGTTTCAGGCAGTTACAGGGGTCATGAGCTGAATGGTTTATGGCTGCCGTCGTTTGGAGCCATCACCATTGAGATCATGCATATCCTTGAGAATTTGCCTGTGTCCGGATACAAAGGGGCGGACTGGGCGAGCGCCGTTTACCAGGCCATCGAGCTTGCGTATCGTGACAGGGGCAGGCAATTCAATGACGGATCGGCCGATACACTGCTTTCAAAGGAATATGCCGCAGAACTGGCATCCGGAATAGATGTCAGCGACAATACTTTGGATCAGGCTTCATCCCATCTACCGGATTCCTGGACCAAAACCTTTGCCCATACTACACATCTGAGCGCTGCAGACAAAGATGGTTTGGTGGTTGCATTAACACAGTCCCTTGGCCCGATCTTCGGTTCGAAAGTTGCGGCGCCCGGCCTGGGATTTGTTTATGCCAATACCATGGGACCTTACCTGGGTAATATTGGTCCCGGTGAGCGCGCTGCTTCACACATATCTCCCATCATTGTCACGAAAGATGGCAGTCCGTACCTGGTGATCGGCTGCGCCGGCGGGGCAAGAATTATAACGGCGATCGTTTCGGTGCTGAGCAGAAAGATTGACCATGATCTGAGCCTGGCGGATGCGCTGGCTTCTCCCAGGGTCCATCCGGTGCGGGATACGATCGACCTGGAGATGCATGAGGGGTGGGGGTGGAAACCAGAAATAAAAGAAGACCTGGAAAATCGTGGATTCGGTGTTAAGGAAAATACAGCGGTCGGCAGGTTCGGAAGGATCCATGCCATCGAATTTAATGCGGAAAACGGTGAGTGGATCGGAGCGGCAGATCCGGACTGGCAGGGCAGCTCGGCAGGCCCGGGGTAGGAGGTGCATAACGGTCCATTTGGAAACAAAAAAATCCGACCCGAAAATTAAAAAATTTTATTTAGACTCATTCTAAATAAGGTGGTTTTGAAACCTTTTTTTACCACTTAAAAACTTGATTTTCAAGTGATTGAATCAAAGGTAACCGTCATGTAGTGAATCGACTATCATTACTTTCATTTTGGAGTTTGAAAAACAACAGGCCCATATTAGTTTTGTAGCCGCTTGACTGAATAGCAAATTATTGAATGTTGAAAATAGATCTTTCTAACCTAAAGACCACCGGCCTTCTCTATTCTTTTGTCTTTGCCTTCTTCATTTCGTCTCCAGCATTAGCTCAGGAGGATACAACGGCAGTATCTCAATTTGATCCGGAAGTCGTTGCCGCCGGCGAAAAATTATTCAAAGCCAATTGTACGCAATGCCATGCAATCAGGACCCGGTTAATTGGTCCGCCACTTGAAAATATTCAGGACAGGCTCGAAAGAGATTATTTGATCAGATGGATCCGAAATTCCCAACAGGTAATTGAAAGTGGGGATGACTATGCGGTAAGTCTTTACGAGGAATACAACCGGACGGCAATGCCGGCTTATCCATTCACGGATGAGGAGGTCGAGGGTTTACTGGCTTATATAGAGGTTGAGTCTAACAAAGCTCCCGAGGCGGAGGTTGCTACCACCGGAGAAGAAGGTGTTGCGGATGCCGGGACTTCACAGCTTACCAGCGGGTATGTGACCACGATACTTGTGGTACTCGTCATCATTCTGGTCCTTATACTCATTGTCCTTGGCCTGATTGTTTCAGTGCTGACGAGATACCTGAAGGAGAAAAAGGATCTGGATGAGAGCGAGCTTGAGGTTGTCAGGCAGAGAATAGACCTTGGCAGATTTTTCAGAAGTGATGCGGTCGTTGGGATCGTAATTTTCATATTCACGGCCGTTGTATTGAAAACCCTGATTGACGGTGCTTTCACGATCGGCATCCAGCAGGGATATCAACCAACGCAGCCGATTGCTTATTCCCATGCATTGCATGCAGGGGAGTACCAGATTGACTGCAACTATTGTCATACGGGGGTTCGTAAAGCAAAATCAGCAAATATTCCTTCAGCCAACATTTGTATGAACTGCCATTCCGGTATAAAAAACCTGGCCGGGAAAGACGGAATTTCCCCGGAAATACAAAAGATATATGACGCCATTGATTACAACCCGGAGACAGGGGAATACGGTACAAACACTAAACCGATAGAATGGGTAAGGGTTCACAATCTGCCGGATCTGTCATACTTCAATCACGCACAACATGTGGAAGTAGGAGGTGTGGAGTGCCAGACATGCCATGGTCCTGTTGAAGAAATGGAGGTTGTGTATCAATATGCAGACCTGACAATGGGTTGGTGCATCAACTGCCACCGTGATACGGATGTCAATACCAAAGGAAACGATTACTATAATAAACTTGTAGAGCTACACGCCAGGAATAGTAAGGAGCCAATGAAGGTGAAGGATGTTGGAGGGCTGGAATGCTCAAAATGTCACTATTAATCTGAAGCGTACTAACCTATGAAAGAATCAAAGAAATATTGGAAGGGGCTTGAGGAATTAAAGGGTTCCGCTGAGTTTAAGGAATACGCTAAGAAAGAATTTCCCGAACATTTACCAATAAATGATGGTGACGGGGAACCATCAAGAAGAGATTTCCTGAAAATGATGGGATTTGGTGTGGCGGCAGTATCTCTGGCGGCCTGTGAGGCGCCGGTAAGAAAGGCGATCCCGTATGTCAGTAAGCCTACGTCCGTTGATCCTTCAATTCCCAATTACTATGCTTCGACTTATGTGAACGGAAGCGACGTGGCCAGTGTGGTTGTGAAAACCCGGGAAGGCAGACCAATTAAAGTTGAAGGCAATGCGCTGTCGTCACTGACAGGCGGGGGCACAAGCCCGCAGATTGAAGCATCCGTCCTCTCTCTCTATGACAAGCAAAGGGTAACGGGACCAATTTCCGCAGGACAGGAAACCACATGGAATGACCTTGACGAAAAGGTCAAAGCCGCACTTTCTTCAGGCGGTAAGATCTACCTCGTTTCAAACTCCGTTTCCAGCCCTTCTACTCAAAAGGCCATTGATCAGCTCATCACCAAATATCCCGGTGTGACGCAGGTATCTTATGACCAGTACTCTGTGGAAGGATCGCTCTCCGCAAACGATAAGTCGTTGGGAAAAAGGGCATTACCTTCCTATGACTTTTCAAAGGCGAAGACCATTGTATCGTTCGGAGCTGATTTTCTGGGATCATGGGGAGACAAAGTCTTAAACAACCGGCAGTTTGCCGCGACCAGGAAACTTGGTGACAATAAGAAAGAAATGTCACGGCTTTACACTTTTGAAAGCATTCTTTCCTTGACCGGAGCAAACGCAGACTACAGAACACCCATTAAACCATCCCAGGAGGGACTTTACGTCGTAAACCTCTACAACCTGATTGCGGAGAAAGCGGGATCCGCCAGGCTCAATGCCGGTTCAGTATCCGACAACGCTACCTTGATCAAAGCAGCCAACGATCTTTGGAACAGCAGGGAAGCGGGATTGGTGGTTTCAGGTTCGAATGACGAGAATGTCCAGCTGATCGTCAATGCGATCAACGGTTTACTCGGAGCTTTCGGCACGACCATAGACATCAACAATCATCAAAATATCAGAAAGGGAAATGATGGTGAGTTCATTTCTTTTGTAAATGACCTTAAAAATGGGAGCGCTTCCGGGGTAATCTTCTACAACTGCAATCCTGTTTATGATCATCCGCTGGGTTCCGACATCAAAGCCGGATTGTCGAACGTGAAATTCACGCTGACTACCTCCGACAGAATAGACGAAACTGCGGATGCTGTACAGCATATTGCACCCGATCATCATTACCTGGAGTCGTGGAATGATTTTGAGCCTGCAAAAGGCAAGTTCAGTCTTTCTCAACCTACTATTTCCAATATTTTCAACACCCGTCAGGCACAGGATTCTTTCCTGACCTGGGCGGAGGATGAGACTCCATACCTTGACTTTATAAAAGCCAATTGGGAAATGGATCTTTACTCAATGGCAGGTGGCTCATTCTACAATTTCGACGCGTTTTGGGACAAATGCCTGCATGATGGGGTTTTTGAATTACCATCCGAGACTTATAACAACCAGGATATTGACATAAGTGGTATTTATGATGCCGCATCGGCGATTTCCTCAAATTATTCAGACAACGGGTCGGACCTTGAGCTGGTACTTTATTTAAATAATAGTGTAGCGGAGGGTATTCAGGCAAATAATCCATGGTTACAGGAGATGCCTGATCCCATTACAAAAGCCTGCTGGGACAACTATCTGACGGTTTCACCGAAGCAGGCAGATGAGTGGGGGATGTCTTTCGACGAGTTGAGCACGACCATGAAGACTCAGATGGCGAATTTGACCGTTGGAGGGTCAACCTTTTCGCTTCCGGTTATTCCACAGCCGGGTCAGAAGTATGGAACTGTGGGCCTGGCGCTGGGATATGGCAGGACCAAGGCCGGCAAAGTGGCGGATAGGGTGGGAATCAATGCTTATCCTTTTACACAGCAATCTAACGGAGCGAGATCTTATTCAGTAATTGGAGTGTCCGTTGAACCTGCCTCGGGCTCTTATAAGATCGCCCAGATGCAGACACACCATACGCATATGGGTAGAGAAACGGTGATCCAGGAGACCACCCTGGAAGCATATAAAAAGGACTCTCAGTCAGGGCGGAACTTTCCGAAGATCCATACATCCGAGGGAATAAAAAAACCATATGCCATATCACTGTGGAAGGGTCACGAATATTCCAATCACCATTGGGGATTGATCGTCGACCTCAACTCATGTACCGGTTGCGGCACCTGCACGATTTCATGTCAAACGGAGAACAACATCCCCGTAGTAGGTAAGCAAGAGGTCATCAATCGCCGTGACATGGCCTGGATGAGAATCGACAGGTACTATAGCAGTGATGCCGGTGAGAATGATCTAAGCGGTATGGAGAGAGCTGCCGAAAACCCCGAGGTTACATTCCAGCCAATGATGTGTCAGCAGTGCAATAATGCACCTTGCGAGACGGTATGCCCTGTAGCTGCCACAACGCACAGCACCGAAGGACTCAATCAAATGGCATATAACAGGTGCATTGGAACAAGATATTGCGCCAACAACTGTCCCTACAAAGTGCGCCGGTTCAACTGGTTTAAATATCACGACAATACTCAATTCGGAAACAACCTCTCCATGAATAATGATCTTGGCAAGATGGTACTCAATCCGGACGTTACGGTCAGGAGCCGGGGAGTGATGGAAAAGTGCTCTTTCTGTGTTCAGCGTATTCAGGCCGGTAAGCTGGAAGCCAAAAAAGATGGAAGAAGGCCTGAAGATGGTGAAATAATATCAGCCTGTGCCGCCTCCTGTCCGTCTGAAGCACTTGTATTTGGTGATATGAAAGATCCTGAAAGCAGGATCAGCAAAATGCTGAAACTGAAAGTGAAGGACAAGGGCGTGGAAGCCAATGAAGACAGGGCGTATCACGTTCTGGAGGAAATCAGGGTTATGCCCAACGTATGGTACTTAACTAAAGTAAGAAATAAGGATGCCGAGGAGGCAAATGCTTAATATATAGCTTATGACATCAGAATCCGTTATTAGAGAGCCATTAATCACCGGGGGGAAGACGCTTCACGATGTATCGGAAGACATATGTTCGCGGGTGGAGGAGAAACCTTCGAAATCATGGTTACTGGCAATGGCAGTTTCTTTAGGCGCACTGGCTATAGGTGCCTATTGCGTTTTGATGTTGTTGTGGGAAGGAATAGGGATCTGGGGATTGAATAAGACTGTGGGATGGGCCTGGGATATCACAAACTTCGTTTGGTGGGTTGGTATTGGTCATGCAGGAACGCTCATCTCGGCAATCTTGCTTTTATTCAGGCAAAGATGGAGGATGTCGATTAACCGTGCTGCGGAGGCGATGACAATTTTCGCTGTGATCTGTGCCGCAATGTTCCCGGGCCTGCATATGGGAAGGCTATGGTTAGGCTTCTTTTGGGCACTTCCCTTACCTAATACTTACGGGTCCCTGTGGGTCAACTTCAATTCACCGTTGCTCTGGGATGTATTCGCCATTTCCACCTACTTTTCGGTGTCACTGGTATTCTGGTATATCGGGCTGATCCCTGATTTTGCCACAATTCGAGACAGGGCGAAAAACACCGTTTCCAAAATGATCTACGGTGGTTTGAGTTTTGGCTGGAATGGTGCCGCCAAAGCGTGGAGCAGGTACGAGACGGTTGCACTGGTACTGGCCGGTTTGGCTACGCCGCTGGTGCTGTCGGTCCATACCATCGTGTCGATGGACTTTGCTACCTCGGTCATTCCGGGATGGCATACAACCATATTTCCGCCGTACTTCGTTGCGGGCGCAATCTTTTCCGGATTTGCTATGGTCTTGACTTTGCTGCTGGTGACGAGGAAGGTTTACAAACTTGAAGACTACATTACAATTCAGCATATTGAGATGATGAACATCATCATCATCATTACGGGTTCCATAGTAGGTATTGCTTACATTACAGAGTTATTCATAGCATGGTATTCCGGTGTAGAGGCCGAGCAGTACGCGTTCTTAAATCGCGTGTCCGGTCCTTACTGGTGGGCGTACGCATCTATGATGACCTGCAACGTGATTTCTCCGCAGCTGTTCTGGTTCAAGAAGATCAGAACAAACCTGGCGGCCACATTCATACTTTCAATAGTTGTGAACATCGGTATGTGGTTTGAGCGGTTTGTGATTATCGTCACCTCTCTCCACAGGGATTATCTTCCGTCAAGCTGGTCGATGTTCTATCCTACGATCTATGATGTGGGTGTCTACCTGTTTTCATTCGGGTTCTTCTTCACGGCGTTCTTCCTGTTTGCGAAGTATTTCCCGGTCATAAACATGGCGGAAGTTAAAAGTATTGTAAAAGCGACAAGTGAAAAAATATCAAAGTAATGGCAAAGGGTTCAGACTTTTTGGTAGGGATTTACGAGGACGAGGATGTGCTGTTGGAAGGCATCAGAAATGTTCGTGAGAAAGGCGTAAAAATTCATGAGGTGTACAGTCCGTTTCCCGTGCATGGCATTGAAGATGCCCTGGGCTACAGGCGTTCACGGTTATCTATAGCAGCTTTTCTGTTTGGACTACTTGGCACCAGTCTCGCATTGATCATGCAGGTCGGGATGATGGGGTTCGACTGGCCCATGATCATAGGTGGTAAAAACTTTATCGCATTCCCTTCTTTCATTCCGGTCACATTTGAGTTTACGGTGTTGCTGGCATCTTTCGGAATGGTAGGCACTTTCTTTGTGATCAGTGATCTGAAACCCTGGGGTAAACCCAAGCTGTTTGATATCCGGATCACCGATGATAAGCATGTGATGGCCATAGACCTGTCGAAAAACGATATCAAGGAAGAGGAAATAAGCAAGATCCTGAAAGACAACGGAGCAAGTGAAGTTAACAAGAAGAACTATGACGATTTATAGAATGAAATATAATTCCATACTAGCGATAGCAGTTGCGATTATTTTATCGTCATGTACGGCCGGGCCTGATGATACGGGGGTGGAGTTTGCTCCCAATATGTATCATTCAGTGCCATACGAGCCATTATCTCAAATTACAAATGAAGATGCTGGCAGGTGGGTCAACAGTCTGGATCCTGTTTTTAGTTTTGATTCCATACGGAGGGTAGATAGAAGTCAGCCTGCGGAATTTTATAATTCAAATCCCAATAACGCATTTGGGATGACCATGCGTGAACCAGTCCCCGGAACTGTCAAAAGAGGTCAATACCTGCCGGTAAGGATAGCGCCTGATGATTTTGAGGCTGCTGCGAGGTTGCTGGTTAATCCAACCGACTCAACGGAAGCCGTAATCAAAAATGGAAAATTACTATACGAGAGGTTCTGCCTACTCTGCCATGGGGCTGAAGGCAATGGTGATGGCCCTGTGAGTACAAAATATTTTGGCATAGCCAATCTCAATGGAGTGGCATACCAGGCATTGAACGAGGGGCATATTTATCAGGTGATCACTTATGGAAAGGGCCTGATGGGAGCTCATGGATCGCAATTGGATGTGGAAGAGCGATGGGAGATTGCACGGTATGTGAAAGCTTTGCAGAAACAACAACAATAATTACCGGATATAATAAAAATGGTAGAAGAAAGATTTGAATTTTCAGCGAAAGCCAAAAAGAATGTTTTGATTCTTATTGGCGCTGGAATAGTTCTCTCGATAATTGGCATTGTCCTCATGAATATGGGCGGAGGGCATGGTGAGGCATCCGAAGGGGGAGGACATGGTTTCCATTGGTATCAGCGGTTGTATTCCAATTTATGGATCAATAATATTTTCTTTACGGGAATTGCCGTTGTCGGAGTTCTGTTCTTTGCCATTCAATACGCAGCCCAGGCGGGATGGTCCGCAGGATTGAAAAGGATACCACTGGCGTTTGGAAACTGGCTGCCCATTGCGGGATTATTGATGCTGGTTTCATTTTTTGCCTTTGGTCATGATATTTTCCATTGGACGCATGCAGAACTTTATGAAGAGGGTGGTGATGAAATAATTCAGGGTAAAGGAGGTTTCTTCTATTGGCCGTTGAAAAGCGGGACATTCCCGTTGTTCTTCCTTGCCCGAATGATCATTTTCTTTGGTGTGTGGTACTGGCTTTTTGCCAAATTAAAGAGTCTCGCTTTCAATGAGGACATTGAGGGGGGGACGGATAATTGGCACCAAATGCGGATGTACTCGGCAATATTCATCGTATTTTTTGCCGTTTCATCTTCTATTGCCTCCTGGGATTGGCTGATGTCCATTGATACGCATTGGTTTAGCACCATGTACGGCTGGTACACGTTTGCCAGCTGGTGGGTCGCCACACTGGCGTTGACCACTTTGGTTGTGGTGTTGCTGAAAGAGCGTGGATTGTTGTCCGTGGTGAATGAAAACCATCTGCACGATCTTGGAAAGTTTGTTTTTGCTTTTTCCGTTTTCTGGGCATATATCTGGTTTTCTCAATACTTATTGATCTATTATGCAAATATTCCCGAGGAGACCATTTATTTCGTAGAGAGGTGGAGTGACAAGTATGCTCCCGTGTTTTTTGTCAATTTGATCCTTAACTTTTTCTTTCCCTTCCTGCTATTGATGACGAGGGACTCCAAAAGACACATGAGGTTCCTGAAGGTGATCACACCTGTGGTGATTTTAGGTCACTGGCTGGATTTCTATCAAATGGTGACACCCGGAGTGTTGAAAGAAAACGGTGGATTCGGATTGTTGGAAGTTGGAGTTCTGTGCATATATACCGGTGCATTTCTTTATGTATTTTTAAGCAGCCTTGCCAAAGCACCACTATTTGCCAGGAACCATCCAATGTTGGAGGAAAGTTTACATCATCATATTTAAGATACAGGCATGTTGAATTTTGTAATTGCTATAGCGGTTGTACTGATCATAGTGATCCTGCTTGTGATTTTCAGGGTCTCTACGTTAGTAGGTATAGCCAGGGGGGACACCAGAAAGCAGGTTCCGTCAGGAAACAGACTGCAGGCAACGTTATTGTTGCTATTTCTGATCGCAGGATTGATCGGATTTTTCTATTATTCGTTTGGAGGATTAGATGATGACTTTACGCTTCCGGTAGCTTCGCAGCATGGTGAGGCAACGAGCAGGTTGTTCTGGATCACTATGGCAGTAACCTGTACCGTTTTTATTATCACACAAATATTTTTATTCGGATTTGCTTTCCGGTATCAGCACCGGGAAGGTGAAAAAGCATATTTCTATCCTCACAATAATACCCTGGAGTATATCTGGACCGCTGTCCCTGCTGTTGTGTTGGCCCTGCTGATCCTGTCCGGGTTGAAGGTTTGGGGCAAAATCACCGCTGCAGCTCCTGACGATGCTGAAGTGGTTGAAATCATGGGTTACCAGTTTGCCTGGGCAGTGAGGTATCCGGGTTCCGATAATAAATTAGGCGGCTATGATTACCGGAAAATCGATGCCACCAACCAGATGGGTATCGACTTTTCGGACCGGGCCTCTTTTGATGATTTCGTGCCCAGGGAGATCCACGTGCCGAAAGGAAGACCGGTAGAATTTAAGATCAGGGCAAGGGATGTCATTCATAGTGTATACCAGCCCCATTTCAGGCTGCAAATGAATGCCGTGCCGGGGATGCCAACGCGATTCTGGTTTGTACCCACAAAATCAACAGCCGATATGAGGGCAGAGACAGGTAATCCCGATTTCAATTATGAATTGGTGTGTAACAAGATATGCGGTTACGGCCACTTTGGGATGAAATATATCATTGTAGTGGATGAGCCCGAAGAATACGAGGAATGGTACAAGTCACAGGACCCCTGGTTGAAGCAGAATGCGGATTATCTTGGTCAGGTACCGGATGGTTTGCAGGAGGCGGCCCGGATTGCGGCGGGGATTGATGGCAGCGCCGACGAGGTAGGGGGATTGTTAATGAGTAGTTCAAATTAAAGAAATCAAATATGTCAGTAGCGGACATTCAAATTACTGAAGTTGGGCATGATGATCATCATGATGATCACCATGATCAGGGTTTTGTTTCGAAATATATCTTCTCCACTGATCATAAAACTATCGCAAAACAGTTTTTGATCACGGGCATATTTTGGGCAATCGTAGGAGGCGGACTATCGTTAATATTCCGTTTGCAGCTTGGATATCCGGATATGGATCTCAACTGGTTGAGGCCGATCATGGGTGATTGGATCACTGCAGCCGGCAAGCTGGACACTGAATTTTACCTGGGACTTGTCACGATGCATGGCACGATCATGGTATTCTTCGTTTTGACTGCCGGATTGAGCGGTACTTTCAGTAATTTCCTTATACCACTTCAGATCGGAGCCAGGGATATGGCTTCCGGTTTCCTGAATATGCTTTCCTACTGGTTCTTTTTCCTTTCCAGTGTGGTGATGTTTGTTTCATTGTTTATTGAAACCGGCCCGGCCAGTTCAGGATGGACCGTATATCCTCCGCTAAGTGCGTTGCCCCAGGCGATGGCCGGTTCAGGACTGGGGATGACTTTATGGTTGATATCGATGGCACTTTTCATAGCATCCACATTACTGGGAGGTATAAACTATGTTACTACCGTTATAAATCTCAGGACGGAGGGAATGACTTTTACGCGTTTGCCATTGACGATTTGGGCGTTTTTCATAACTGCAGTGATCGGGATATTGTCGTTTCCGGTCTTACTCAGCTGCGCGCTACTTTTGATTTTTGACAGATCTTTTGGCACCAGTTTTTACTTATCTGAGATTTTCATCGGGGGAGAAGCCCTGCCAAATATGGGAGGGAGTCCCATTTTATTCCAGCATTTGTTCTGGTTCCTGGGGCACCCGGAAGTTTACATTGTAATCTTACCGGCACTAGGGATTACTTCGGAGATCATTTCCACCAATTCGCGTAAGCCTATTTTCGGATATAAAGCGATGATCCTTTCCATGCTGGCAATTGCGTTTTTGTCATTTATTGTCTGGGCGCACCACATGTTCGTTTCCGGAATGAATCCTTTCCTCGGATCGATATTTACATTACTTACCCTGATCATAGCGGTACCTTCGGCAGTGAAAGCTTTTAACTATATCACTACGTTATGGAGGGGTAACATTGTCTTTACGACGGGAATGTTGTTTTCCATTGGCCTGGTGTCCTTCTTCATTTCGGGCGGGTTAACAGGACTTTTTCTGGGTAACTCCGCACTGGATATAAATCTGCACGACACTTATTTTGTGGTAGCCCATTTCCACCTGGTTATGGGTAGCGCTGCGTTCTTTGGGTTGCTGGCCGGGGTATATCACTGGTTCCCTAAAATGTTTGGCCGCATGATGGATGAAAAACTGGGTCGCCTTCATTTTTGGCTGACCTTTATCGGTGTTTACCTGGTTTTCTTCCCACTTCATTATATCGGGATTGCGGGATTCCCAAGACGCTACTATTCGTTTACAAGCTTTGAAACATTTAGTGGTTTTGCAGACCTTAACACTTTCGTCACCATAGCTGCCGTTGTGACTTTCGCAGCGCAGTTCATTTTCCTGTTCAATTTCTTCTACAGCATTTTCGGAGGCCGGAAAGCGCCGGCAAATCCCTGGAAGTCCAATACGCTTGAGTGGACCACTCCAAGGGTACCACAGCATGGCAATTGGCCCGGTGCAATTCCAAAAGTATACCGATGGGCATATGATTATTCAAAGCCGGGGGCGCCTGACGATTTTATACCGCAGACGATACCGTTGTCACATACCCCTGAATCCAACCTGCCTCATGAGGGTGAGCTGGCCAAAGAAGAAGGTGTGGAAAGTCCAAAGAAAGAAAAAGATAAAGTCGAATAGGATTATCGGAGGCCGAAATCCATAACATCGAAAAAAACCTTCAGAGTGGTTGGAACTACTTCAATATCGGATTTAATACGGGCAAAGTCAGGGGCCTATTATGAGCTGTTGAAGCCGAGGCTTTCTTTCCTTGTAGCATTCTCTTCGGCATTCGGTTTTCTTTTGGGATCACAAGGCACCATTGACTGGATACAGCTCCTGATGTTTGCAGTGGGGGGATTCCTGATCTCCGGATCTTCGGTAGCTATCAATCAGATCATCGAGTTCCGGTTGGATGCGATGATGATGAGAACCAAGGGGAGGCCGGTACCCACGGGACGAGTTAGCAGAATGGAAGCGATAGAATTTGCTATCCTGGCAAGTGCTGTAGGTTATGGCATTGTTTACTATTATGCCAATCTCTTTGCCGTCGTACTTTCCCTGATCTCGATGATGTTGTATGTGTTTGGCTACACGCCATTGAAAAGGGTGGGTCCGATAGCTGTTTTTGTAGGTGCTATTCCGGGTGCGATGCCCCCGCTGATCGGCTGGGTTGCAGCTACCGGTGCTATCAGTCACGAGGCGTTGATCATTTTTGGAATACAGTTCATCTGGCAGTTTCCCCATTTCTGGGCGATAGCATGGCTGGCAGATGAGGATTATAAAAAGGCCGGATTCAAGCTTTTGCCGGGTAATGGTAGAAAAGATCTGAACACGGCAATCAATATCATGGTGTACACGTTGTTCCTGCTGCCTCTCGGACTACTGCCAAGTTATTTTGGGTTAACAGGGATAACAAGTGGCGTGATCGCTACTTTATGCGGGGTGCTTTTCCTGAGCCAGACTTTTATGTTGATGAAAGACAATTCGAGAAAGTCGGCTTTGAAAATTATGTTTAGCTCGTTCATATATCTTCCAATCGTACAAATCGCATATTTACTGGATAAAATATAATGGAGAATACAGCGTCGATTTTTGGTACTGGAGAAGCCAGGGTAAGGTCAATGAATGCCCGGAAGTTTGCACTCTGGCTTTTTATCATTTCGGTGACCATGGTTTTTGCTTCTTTGACGAGCGCCTATATCGTTAAGAAGTCCGAGGGGAACTGGTTGATCATTGAATTTCCGGAGCTCTTCAATATAACCTCGGTGCTTATTGTGATCAGCAGTATCAGCATGCACTTTTCGTACCTGGCTGCCAGGCGGGACAACCTGCTTAATATTAGACTGGGACTGGTTATTACAGGGTTGTTAGCCATAGGATTTGTGGTAGGCCAATACTTTGCCTGGGATAAACTTGTGGAGCAGGATGTTTACTTTGTTGGGAACCCTGCCGGATCATTCATTTATGTTTTCACAGGTCTGCATGTACTGCATCTTGCCGGAGGTCTGATATTCCTGTTTGTTGTTTTATTCAAAGCTTACACCTACAAGGTTCATTCCAGGAATCTGTTGTCAATTGAGATGTGCACTACCTATTGGCATTTTCTTGGTGGACTTTGGTTGTATTTATATATATTTTTGATCGCTAATAATTAAAACCTGATCTATGTCCGATACAGCTGTTATTGTTGATGAATCCAAGAAGAGTATCTGGGGTGGAGGCGTAGCTCCGATGAAGGCCAGCTACGGGAAACTGATGATGTGGTTTTTCCTGGTTTCTGATGCTTTTACATTTTCCGCACTTTTAATTACCTACGGCGTAATACGGTTTAGTCATCCCGCCTACGAAGGAGCAATTAAGGATTTCGTTTTTTCACAGGAGTACTGGCCTGTTCCCGAGAAAGTATTCGAGGCTGTCCCGTTTCTGCATGGGGTAAATCTCCCTCTTGCTTTTGTTGGTATTATGACGTTTATACTGATACTCAGCAGTGTAACGATGGTGTTGGCGGTGGAAGCCGGTGAACGAATGGATAGGAAAGGCGTGGAGAAATGGATGCTTTGGACAATACTGGGAGGAATAACATTTCTCAGTTGTCAGGCCTGGGAGTGGTCACACTTCATCCATGGTGTGGAGCAGGCTGACGGCAGCTTTTTTCATGCTTCCCTGAGCGCTAATCCTTACGGACCGCAGAATTTTGCGGCGTTATTCTTTTTTATAACGGGATTTCACGGGTTCCACGTGTTAAGCGGGGTAGTACTGAATTTTGCGATATTCTTCCAGACGGTGACGGGCAAATTGGAGCGTGTGGGTCATTATGAAATGATTGAGAAAGTGGGGTTGTACTGGCACTTCGTAGATCTGGTCTGGGTATTTGTTTTCACATTCTTCTATCTGGTTTAAAGAAATTGAATTTGAAATAATGGAACAAACAACACAAGTTGAGGTAAAACCGGTCAATAAGGCGAAGGTCAGGCATTTTGTCAAAGTGATGCTATATCTAGCCGCCATCACGTTTATCGAATTTGCGATTGCATTCACCGTACCTCATGAATACAAGTGGCTTAGAATCGTTGTGTTTATTGTTTTGACAATATTCAAGGCCTATTACATTGTTTCGGAGTTTATGCACCTGGGCCATGAGCGGCGCTCTCTTAAGATGACCATCATCCTGCCGATGCTGTTTGTTGTCTTCCTTATTTTCATATTGATCTTCCAGGCACACGCTATATTCCAGGTACTTTACTAGGTATTGGGGAGGAGATCTTTCAAAATATTTATCTTACTAATTGTATTCGGGGTACCGGTGATCTGGTACCTTTTTTTACAAATATTCGGTGAAAACAAATTTGAACTGGAGGTCATTGAACAACTGGATTCACCATGCCTGCAAAATGAAACGGCTATTTGGTATTTGCCGGGACCTGTCACTACCCGGGAGCAAAATCAACTGATGCGCCTGACCGAATATGTCGAAGAGAGGGAACTCCATTTAATCCCTGATTCAATCAATTGTTTCCATTCCTTTGAAAAGCCATCCTTACTGCTTGTGGATGACAATAACGATCTTCGTGGAATCTATGATCTGACGATCCGTGAAGTGGATCGTGCGATGGTGGAAATCGATCTTTTGATGACGCTCCAAAATGAATAAATCAGCCAATACCAACCGCAGATACCTGAACCTGATCAAGGTGGTTTCTCTTTTGATACCTGTGATTGTTTTTACACTATTGTTTATACCGGAAAAGCTTTCTGCCGGGACATGGGTATATACACTCCCTCATCTTAATGCAATTATTAACAGTACCACCAGTTTGATCCTGATATCGGCATTCATTTCAATACTTGGTAAAAATATTAAGGCTCACAGGGGATTTATGATGACTGCTTTCGGGATGGGTGTAATTTTCCTGATTTCTTACGTTACTTACCATTCTACGGCCGACAGCACATTGTTTGGTGATATAAACTTCGACGGAGAGCTGGATGATATTGAGCGGCAGGCGGTTGAGGATACCAGAAGTTTATACCTGTTCTTTCTGTTGTCTCATATTTTATGCTCTATTGCAGTTGTGCCGCTGGTCCTGATTGCGTTTTATTTTTCACTGACGGGTCAAATACCACGACATAAGAAAATTGTAAGGTTTGCGTTCCCGGTCTGGCTTTATGTGTCAATTACCGGGGTGATCGTTTACTTCATGATCAGGCCTTATTACCAGTATTAGTTTAAATTTGCCCTTTATGTTGAGACCAAGGCATATTTTCATCTTTTTGATATCGACCTTGTTTGCGAAAGTTGCCGAAGCGCAATGTGCCATGTGCAAAACTCAGATCGTAAATAATGTTAGCAGCGGAGATACGAATCTGGCAGCAGGTTTGAATTTTGGGATCTTATACCTGTTTGTAACACCATATCTGCTGATCGGGATTGTTGCCTTTTTGTGGTTTCGTTATAGTAAAATCAATGAAAGAAAAATCGGCATATCACGCCGCCTTAAAGGGAAAATGTCCTAGATGCAGAACAGGGGATATGTTCCGGTATCCTGCGTACAAAATTTCGGGATTGGGGAAAATGCACAAGCGATGCGGGACTTGCGAGTTGTCTTTTGAACCGGAACCCGGCTTTTACTATGGCGCGATGTACGTAAGTTATGCGTTTTCGGTAGCCATTTTCCTGGTCACTTCATTTGTTGTCTATTTCGCTGCCGGGGACCCGGAAATTGAATGGTATTTCGGGGCCGTTACATTGGTTGCGCTGCTGCTTTACCCGCTGAATTTCCGCTATTCAAGAATATTGTTTTTCCATGTTTTCGGTGGTGCAAAATACGATCCTACAAGGATCAAAATTTAATGGCTCCATATTTGTGGGTATATTCCTTCCGGAATTAACATTACATTTCTTACTTGAAAAGCGCCAGGCTGCAAAATGAAGTTCAAGACTAACTTGCTGGTGATCTTGTGGATAGTAACGCTTGCTGGATATTTGTTCCAGTGGTTATCCATAGTTCTGGCTGAAGATCCTTATGAAGTAGTCGGTAATAATCTGGCCGTGGCACTTGATTTTCAGGATCAGTCACTCAAACTCCTGGAAGATCAACTCACCGGGGGATCAGATCACAGTAATATAGAGGAGGATTATACCTATCCGACCCAGGTATTCCAGAATGGGAAGCTCATATACTGGAATTCGAACGACTTTTTGCCATCAATAGAGGATGCGGGAAGTTCAGATGGGATTTTTTTTGATCCGGACACACTTTTTGTTATTCGCCGCAGGGCCGTTACAGCAACTGACAGCAGCGCTTACACTATGATGTCTTTCCTACCTGTAAGGACTAAATATGAGCTGAATAACAAGTATTTGACCAACTCCTTTAATAATTTGATCTTCAGGGATTACGATGTCTCCCTGAACAGCGCGGGGTTAAACGTTCTTGACGAAAAAATACAGCTGCCTGTCGTCATCCAAGCCTCTGAAGACCGGGAGGTATCCAAACTGATCCTGGAGGCACTTCTGGTCGTCACAATCATTTATTCATTTTGGAATCTGGCAATATACATCAGGAGAAAAGTGCGCAATCCCCTCTTATTCCTGTCCATTGTTTCAGCCGGGTTATTGCTGGTTCGGTTGGGACAACTACGATTTTTCCCCTTGTCAGGCTGGCTATCTTCGGGTTTATTTGATTCGAAGGTCTATATTTCGAGTTGGGTGTTTCCATCTGTCGGTGATCTCTTCATTAATCTGTCTATTCTTTTGATGCTGTCTCTTTTGACGGTTCAGGTTTTCCTTAAATCCAAACATATCGCAGGTAGAATAATAGCGACAGGGTGGTTAAGAATTTTGATGCTTGTAATTTGCACTGCCGGGTCGTTCTTTTCTGCTGCTTTGGTTTTGTTCACCACTACCAATCTGTTGGAGAATTCCCAGGTAAGCCTCGATGTTTCCACTTCTATTTCTTTTTCGTGGATAAGGATGTTCTTCTTCATGATGGTCCTGCTGACCGGTACCATCTACTTTCATCTTAATCACCTGTTTATCAGGTATTTCTCAAGAATTCCGGCCCAATTCTACCTTAAGCTGTCACTCTACCTGACTATTGCAGTGATATTCATAGCAGTATTTCAGCCATATGCCATCGCGATCGTATCTATTCAGGGCGCTTCATGGGTAATATTGATTTTGCTCAGGCCGGGTTTTCGCTTTTCCGGAAGGCGGTACATCACTTTGTTCTACTTAATTTTCATCGCGCTGACAATAGTTTCCATAAGCTCGTTTGCTATTTACAAGCATTTCGAAAGGGAAGACGAAAGGAGCAAGGAGAGGTTTGCCAACAACTTATTGCTTGGAAATGATATAATAGCCGAACACCATCTCAACGAGGCACTGGCGGGTATTAAAGCAGATCCATTTGTGCGGACGAGGTTCCTGAGCAGGATTTTGGTTTCAAATCAGACCGAAAGCCGGCTATCGAGGCATTTTCCTTATTACCTGGAAAAATATGACATTAACGTTTACCTGTTTGATGCAAATGGAGACCCATATGGAGCCAACGGATCTGAGCCTCTGAATTTCTGGGAAGACCGCTATAAACTGGAGTCATTTGAAACTTCCCACACGGACATTTTTTTTGTAGATGACGTCCAGGGAGGAAGACATAAATACATTGGCTTTGTTTCGATCAAACAGTTCGATAATGTGGTTGGTCATGTCGTGGTTGAACTTACCCTTAAGAAATATATTCAGAAATCCGTATTTCCGTCATTACTTGTTGAAGCCTCCCCGCAAATTGACCGGTCAAAGTACGACTACGCCATTTACAATGGAAATGAATTACAGTTCAGTCAGGGTAACTTTCCTTTTGAAAATGAAGTAGATCAAAAGTTACTTGCCAGACTTGGGCGTCACGGATCCATTGAGAGGGGAGATATCCATTACCTGTCCCGGGAGCTTTTGGATGGCAGGCAATTGATCATAGTTTCCGGCCTGTATCGATTCAGCCAGATATTCTCCAACATTTCCTTTCAATTCATCCTTTCACTGTTTATCATCGGCATTGTTTACATTGTGATGAGATGGATCTCACCCATCCACGAATACAGCCTCGCTAACAAGATCCAGTGGTACATGGGGCTGGCTTTTGTTATACCAATATTTGTCGTAAGTCTGGCCATTCTGAATGTTCTGAATAATTCCTACCGTGAGGAAATAAACAGAAATTACCAGAAGCGGGCCAGGAATATTTCAGAGCATATTGTAAATGCTACCGGCAGTTTCATTGAAAATGAAACGAACAGGGACCAGTACTTTTCTATTTTGGATCAGGCGGCCAACCTCGCCCAGACAGATCTGATGATCTACAACAGGAACGGGCATTTGCTGGGTACCAACCGGGAAGAAGTGTTTAATTTAAACCTGCTGTCACGCCAGATAAATCCGGCAGCCCTGCGGTATATCAAGTATCAAAAGGGTCAGACTCTGGTACTTGACGAATCAATCGGCGAACTTGATTTTAAAACCGTTTACACCGGTATTTACTCCTTTGAAAATGGAGAATTCCTGGGTATCGTAGCTTTACCTTTTTTTGATTTTAAAAATCACCTCAGCCGGCAGCAAATCGAGGTATTCAATAATCTGCTGATATTGTTCACTGCAATATTCATCGTAACCGTACTGATCGGAAACATAGGTTTGAAAAGGTTGATCGCCCCAATAAACCTCATAGCGGACCGTCTGAAAAAGATCAATTATCTCGAAGATCAAAGCAAACCGCTGCACTATGAAGCCAAGGATGAAATTGGGTTGCTGGTGAGGGAATACAATGAAATGCTTGGGAAACTTGCGGAGAGCAAGGAGGAACTGGCCAAGGTGCAAAAGGAATCTGCATGGAAGGAGATCGCCAGGCAAGTAGCTCACGAGATCAAAAATCCATTGACACCGATGAAACTAAAGATCCAGCAAATGCAAAGATTATTTCAGAGCGAAACACCCGAATACCTTACACTGACCTCGTTATTGACCCAGGTCGATGCGCTTGCAACGATAGCGGACTCATTCAGCGCATTTGCCCAAATGCCGGTTCCTGAAAATGAAATCTTTAATTTTTCCGAAGTGATAGAAAGTGTGATCTCATTGCATGACCTGGAGTCCCTGGTGCTTACCAAAGACCTTGATCAGAGTATTAATATATATGCTGATCATAAGTTGATGAGTCAAATACTGAATAACTTGATTATCAATGCCATACAATCAATCGAGAAGAGCAATAAAGAAATTTCGATTAGCCTTTCAAGATCGGGTAAAAAGGCGTTGCTGTCGATAAGTGACAATGGTACGGGAATTCCGGAAGATCTCAGAGATAAAATATTTAAACCATATTTTAGTACAAAGGAAAAAGGAAGTGGAATCGGTTTGGCACTTGCGAAAAAAGGTATCGAGCAGGCTGAAGGTAATATTTGGTTCGAAGCAAACGGCATGGGAGGGACTACTTTCTTTATCTCACTTCCAGCCCGGTAGGTGGCTGATCTTTGTATTTCCCCTTTTCACATTTTTCCCCGGGATCACACAGACCAACATCAGGTGTAACTCCTTCGGATCGGATCAGTTTCCTTTGGTACTGGATTCGCTGGTTATTGAAAAGGGGTCTATCACCATTACACCGGTTGTGCCGTTCGATTATGACCGGGAGACAAAGACCTTGTCTCTGAGTTCACCGGTTGAAGGCACCTTTGAGGTGTGTTATCGTGTACCCTCCGAAATGCTGTCTCGTCCTTTCTTTAACCGGGATATTCAAAAATATGATTACATCGGCAATTATGTTGCGCAGGAGTCCCGGGTAAAAGCCTACAGGAAAGAAAATGAACTTTTCGAAACTCCCGGGCTATACAAATCCGGTTCGATTTCCAGGGGAGTAACCATCGGTAATCGTCAAAACCTTTTTGTCAACTCTTCTCTGAATCTTCAGTTGCAGGGCAGGGTGGCTGACAATCTCAGCATAAGTGCCGTGATTACAGATCAAAATATCCCGTTTCAGCCGGAAGGTAACACACAGCAGTTGAGGGACTTTGATAATGTCTATATCCGGCTGTACAATGAAAAGATAAACATAGTCGCCGGGGATGTCCTGCTGAAAAACAGGGATGAGCATAGCTATTTCCTCAGGTATTACAAGAATCAACAGGGCATTCAGGCCAGTTACAATACCGAAATGTCAAACGGATGGTCAAGCCATTCCAAATCTTCGGCGGGAGTAGCCAAGGGTAAATTTGCCAGCACCAAAATACCGGCAATAGAGGGTGTTCAGGGACCCTACAGGCTGAGAGGTGCTGACAATGAGCAATTCATTGTCATACTGGCTAATTCGGAGAAGGTGTACTTTGATGGAAAGCTGCTGACAAGAGGTTTTGATCGGGATTACATCATCGATTACAATCTTGGGGAAATTACTTTCAATCCCTCCGTTACGGTTACAAGATTTTCAAGGATCAGGATAGATTTCGAATATGCCCAACAGGAGTTTCCACGTTCCAACCTGCAATTTTCCCAGGTCTTTACGAAGAACCGGACAAAGATCTATCTCGATTTTTACAGGGAAAAAGACAATCAGGATAACCCCTTGCATCATGACTTTTCAGATGAAGACCTGAGACAACTGAGTGATCAGGGTGACGTAGCCACAGGATCTGTCTCGGGAGTGAATATGACCGGGTTTGTACCGGAACGGATCCTCTACAAGCAAATCGACACCATTGTCAGTGGTAATTCCTACCTGGCATATGTTCATAGCATACACAGTGATTCAGCCATCTATAATGTGAACTTCACTGATGTGGGTGAGGGAAATGGTGATTATGTATTAAGTGCTGCGACATCCAATGGCCGCATTTATGAGTGGGTGAGCCCGGTCAATGGTGTTTCACAGGGTAAATACGATCCGGTAGTCAACATTGTCACACCGAACAAAAGGCAGATGAGCATATTCGGGATTGAGACCAGGCTGGGAACCAATGTCGTTCTGAGTCAGGAACTGGCATACTCTGATCATGATAAAAACCTGCTTTCTGACGTGGATGACAACGATAACCATGGACTGGCATGGCGGGGAGGCCTGCGACTAACTGAAACGTATCTGTCATTTTTACCCGGGTACAGAATGTCTTCATCGTTGTCCTTCGAATATGACGGCACCAATTTTTTGCCAATTGATCGCTTCAGGTCAATTGATTTTGACCGGGATTGGAATTATTTATTTCCCAATGACTCTGTTCCGGCTTCGGAAAAAATCATATCCGGAAGTTTTAATTTATCAAAAGATGCGAAGAATCGATTGATCTACGATGTTGCCGCCCGAAACCGGGAAAATGCTGTAGAAGGGATCCAGCACACCATTGAACTGAAGAAGGAAATCGGCAGGATCTTCTACAGTGGGAGACATTTCCTCCTTGACAATCAGGTGATAACCGGCAATTCCAGATGGTTGCGATCATACTCCGAAATGGGAGTAAACCTGGGAGCCATTGAAACCGGTTATTTCCATGACCGGGATCGAAACGAGGTGTCAGATGACTCGGGAAAGATCATCAGTTCAGCCATGCATTACAGGGAAAATGGTCTTTTTATCCGCAATGGTGATAGCACTAAATTTTCTCTGGACATAATCGCCGGATTAAGGGAGGACAAGTTACCTGTCAACGGCGACCTGGAAAATTACACCAAAGCCAAAAGGTTGCAGGTGAAAGCCAGTCCCATTAAAGATAAAAATCACAGGACTGACTTCACATTTGCTTACCGCGATGTGGAAAGCAGGTTGTTTGATGAAAGCAATGACAGGACTATACAGGGACGATTAAGCTCGTTCAATGAATTTTTCGATGAAAACTTAAGTAGTACCGTGTCCTATGCCACCTCCAATAGCAGGGAATTGAAACGGGAGTTTATTTATACATTGGTCGGCGCAGGGCAGGGAACGCATACCTGGCGAGATGAGAATGAGGATGATATACAGGACCTGAATGAATTTTATGAAGCGATCAACCCTGATGAAAGAAATTATATCAAATTGTTTGTTCCCACCGATGAGTACATTGAAGCATTTCAAACCATTTACCAGCACACCATCGATATTCGCTTTCCATCCCGGTGGAGAGGGGGCCACTATTTTACAGATAAAATTTCCAGGCTATCCTTTCAAAGCAATTGGAATGTAAACTTCAGAACCACCTCAGATGATTATAATGACCGGCTGAATCCATTTTTCTCGGTTTCCGACAGTTCCGTTCTTTTTTCCCGAAGCAATTCAAGGTATTCAATCTTTTATAATAAGTCCCAGCCGGGTGTAGGGGTCATTCTTAACCGAATAATAAATAAGCACAAGCAATTGAATCTGAACGGATTTGAACTCACCGAACGGGACAGGTGGGAGACAAATGTCAGGTACAATTTGTCCAGGTCGTATCAGGTTGATCTGAAACTGATAAAAGGAAACCGGCAAAGCAACTCTGATTTTCTTGAAAGCAGGAATTTTGATATCAGGGAGTATCAGGCATCAGGGAAGTTCACCTGGATCTTAACACCCGCAACCAGGATTTCAATAGCGTATACCCGGGGGAACAAGTCAAACGTATTACTTGAGAGTTCGTCTGAAAACGTCTCAAAAAACGAAGTAGGTTCGGAAGTTACATGGTCGAAGGCGAAAGTTGGAAATCTCAGTGCCAGGGTCGAATTCCTGAATTTAAACTTTGACGGACAACAGGACACCTATCTCGGATATACGTTATTGGAAGCGTTGCAGCCCGGCAATAACCTGCGAACAGAAGTTAACTGGCAGCAGAGCCTCAGAAAAGGATTGCAGCTTACCTTTCAGTATTTTGGCAGGAAATCGGAGAACACTTCCATGATCCATTCCGGGAGTATGAGGTTGACAGCGTTTTTTTAATGAGTGATTGCGGAAATAAAAAGTTTCATCGGGATTTTATGGTAACCCTGTTTATACATCTTGTAGGTCAGCATAAAGTGTCAATAGTCTGCCATGAGCGATTCGTATGGAATGCGAAGCTTTTCATGCAGATTTCGGATCATCTTAAGTGTCAGTTTTCTTTTTCGACTTAATATTTCCGTCACACGACTTTTATAGCCGATTACTTCAGCTAGATCTTTCTTTTTCATTCCCATTTGTTCCATCCTGAACATGATTGCTTCAATCGGATCAGGTGGGTCAATTGGGTAGTGTTCATTTTCATAATTCTCTACCAAAAGCACAAGAAGTTCAGCCTCATCTCCTTCTTTTGAATTTACAGGAGCATCAAATATTTCATCCAATCGTTTCAGTGCTTTTTCGTAATCTTCTTCAGTTTTTAAGATTCTAATATTCATAATCAAATCTTTTCAGCATTGATTTTGTTGTAGTCAGCATGAGTCCCCAAAGATATTGGAATTAGCCTGGCAGCGTATACAGTGGGGTTCTCTGAATAACTTTTTTTGAACTACATTAGATGGGAGTTAGAAGTCAGATATTCTTTCCGCAAATGTCCAAAATTGAATAACGAAATATGCGCTGGATAAACCCAAAAGTTGAAGCGGCCTTCCTTGTAGTATTTAGCGTGTATGCTGTTGGAGCAGCTTATTTCAGGGTTTACTGGGCTGCCTTTGGAATTGACGTAAGCAGTGCTACGCTGACCGAAATCGGACTTGGAGGTATCAATGCTTCACTCACCGTGTTATTGTCCATATTAGCGCTGTTTATAGGTTTTTGGTGCGGTCGGTTTTGCAACTTCCATTCTTCTTTTCAACGTTTCTCACTTTTCATTTTTGGGGGTTTGTGGGTCTTATTTGGTGCATATGTGTTCTTTTGTCTGTATCCCTGGTGCTATTGGCTTTTTGGCTACAGATTTGAAATTCTGATTTTAATTACGATTGCCATATCATCTGCCACCTTCGTTTTCTTTAAAACAAAATATCACCTCGACAAAATAGGAAATCCATCGGATGACAATGGAACAAAGAAGCATAAGAAAGCTATCGGCCAGATTAAATTTTCCAAACGCGTTGAAACGATCGTCATTTTCATGGTGATAGTTAGTTCACTTGATGCATTCGAAGATGCTAAACAGGTCAAGAGGAATTTGGAATATGACTGGGTAACCGGAAGGAGTATCGGATTAGAAAGCGATGGCAGGTTGAAAGTGCTGGGGAAGATAAACGGCACTTATTTTTTCCTTGATGATCGCGATGTCAGGTATGAAATGAAAAGCGATACATTGTTCAATATCCGCAGTTTCAATATCGAGAAGGATTCCATTGAAAGTGGTGATTCCGTGAAAATCGCAAAAGATCTGTGGCCATGTTTGCGGAAGAGAGCAAAACCTTAAAACATAAAGGGGAGGATGGATATTTGGCAGTCATTCAATAATGATAGCCCGTGCTGAAACTCAGTAATCCTCCACTTCAATAAATATGTCCTCATAATTAAATGAGGTAAAAATGCCATATCCGTTATCCACGTTGGAAAGCGGCTCGTTGAGACTCCTGGAATCCTGCTCGGAGGTTTCATAGAGATCTGCATATTCCTGCTGAACTTTGTAAAGACGGATCCTGTGTGTCCCATACCGGGTAATGATCCTTCCCTGAAGCACATGAAAATCAAGCTGTGTAGGTGTTGTGATCCTTGTGAACGAACCGCGTGGAGAGTCCTCCAATATGCCAAAGATATCCACATATCCGGGATTTGAATCTATGTTTTCTATATGCACATAGTAGTAACTCTGATCATCATTTTCCCAAATTATCTCCACATCCTCCATATATCGGGTCCTCACCTCCTGGAAAGAAGTAAACGACTCCACGACCATTGTCGGTCGGTCAACGGTAAGTCCTGCAGGTTTTTCAGGCACCGTTGTAATAGCTGAAACAATGTTGTCAAAGTATTCCACAAAGATCTCATAGGTCTGCCCGGCAATCACCTGCAATTCGGGCCCGGGATATCCATAAACGCCCGAATCCGGTTCCAACAGGGACAGGAGAAAATCCTCCTCATTCCAGCGGATAAATACTTCAGCATCATTTATGGCAGGATTTGTCACCTCTTCTTCCTGGTTGAACATGATCATTTTTGAAATCTTTATGTGTTCAACCGGTTCGCCGGCCACCAAATAACCTTCTATCACAATGGAATTGTCTGATAGACTTACAGATTCCTCGTCACAGGCGCTCAATATACTAATGCAGATTCCAAAAAAAAGATATCCGAATTTCATTACGCTAAAATTTGAAGTTGAAAAATAAATTAGGTGTGAAGCCAATGGTTTGGACGTCAGTGCTGACCACTTCATCTTCAATAATATCAAACGTCCTGTACCACACATTGCTTCTGCCATACAGGTTGAAAATGGAAAGACCGACATCTCCTTTTCCATTTCCCAGATCCATGGTCCTGGTGAAGGAAACGTCCATGCGATGGTAATCCGGAAGCCTGAAACTATTCTTTTCACCAACCGATACATAGCTTTGAGTGTTGCCGTCAATGTATGTGAGTTCATATCCACCCAGAGGAGCGGTATAAGGCTTCCCCGTCGCAAAAACCCATGTGGCCGAGAGTGACCAGTCACCAAGTCTCCAACTGTTTACGGATTTAAATTCATGGGTCTGGTCGTGTAATGCGGGGTAGGGGGTTTCGGAAATTCCGGGAAACTCGTGGATAACTTCACTCAAGGTGTAACCAAGCCATCCGGTATACTTTCCAAATTTCTTTTGTGCGAGCAATTCGACTCCCCTGGAATATCCGCTACCATCATAAAACAATTCATCATAACCTTGTCTGGGATTGGCAAAACGAAATGAATACTCGCTTAGTCCCGTCATCTCTTTCCTGTACAACTCCACATCAAAAAGGAAGTCGTTGATCTCGTAACTGATCCCCGCAATGTAATGAAGTGAGGATCCGACTTTTACACTTTCATCGTCCGCCAACAGCCAGAAATCACGACTTCCCTCTGTAAGATCTTCGCGAACAACCCGGTTCACAAACTGGTAATATTTTCCCCATGCACCTTTCAACTTCAGTCGATCGGTCAGCATATAGGACGCTGAAAGTCGCGGTTCCAGGTAATTTTTACCTGTCACATCGAAATATGTTCCCCGTAGCCCCCCGGTGATGGTCAATTTATCATTGGGTGTCCACCGGTTTTGGATGTAAAGGGCGTTGCTGATCCCACGGTCTTTTCTGTTCAAAACCCGTAATGTATCATTGAGCGTCAGATTATAGTCTATCTTGTTGAGGGTGGATTGTAAGCCGAATGAAATTGTGTGATCCGGATTTAGAAGATATTCAAGATCTGTTCTCAATGTAAGGTCATTAAGATCATTATCTTCCACTGTGCCGGTATTGAGGGTGAAGGTGCTGTCACTACGGGTCACCTGGGTGGTGGAATAAAGATCCCGGTCACTGAAGTAATTGGAATACGCCAGGACGGTGTTGCTGTATAACCGCTCATTCCACTGGTGTCCCCATTTCAGACTGCTCCCCCAGTTTCCCCATTGGGTCAGATCGGTTGACGAATTATCTATCGTTGCATTGGCCGGGCCAAATCCCTGTCCCTCGAAATCGGAGGATTCATCCAGGTTGTCTTTTCCGTTGTAAACGGAGAAGGATACTATGTCTTTCCCGGAAGGACGATAAGAAAACTTCGCGTTGAGATCATGAAAAAAGAAGGCGGGCTCAACGGCGGTTTGCGAGCCAAACCGTGAGCTCCCTGCTCTGCCCCGTCCCGCAATGGGTTGATCAGACTCATCCCCGTTATTGTAAAGATCAAAAATATTGTTGTATAAGCTGCTTTTGATGATATCCGTGTAGGACCGTCTGGCCGTAAATATGAAAGATCCTTTATCCCCCAATGGGCTTTCGATTGCTACATTAGCGCTCAATGCGCTGACACCACCCGTCATGCTAAATCCGTTGATGTTACCTGTTTTTCCGGTAAGGTCAACTACACTTGACAGGCGTCCCCCGTAGTTGGAACCAAACCCTCCCTTATAAAGCTGCACGTCCTTTACCGCATTGGCATTGAATGCGCTGAAAAATCCATAAAAGTGATCTACATGATAAACAGTGAAGCCATCAAATAGCACCAGGTTCTGGTCGGGAGTTCCGCCTCTCACATAAAGCCCCGCCGAAGTTTCATTCGTGGCACTAATGCCGGGCAGCATTTGAAGCGATCTGAAAATATCTTTTTCACCGATGCTTGGTAGTACGGATAACTGTTTAGGAGAAACCGAGATCTTCGAGATCTGATCACTGGCTTTGATCATGTGTTCTTTCTGTCCCAGAACTGTTATTTCCTCGAGATTGGTGACTTCCGGATCCAGTTCTATTTTGAACTCCCCATTTAGATCTGAGGGTGACAAATGATACTCCCTGGTATAGTATCCCATATACTGTACAATAAGGGCACTGGTATCTGAAGGAACATCCAGAAGTGTGAAAAATCCGTCAACATTGGATATAGTGCCTTTTCCAGTGCTTTTAATCACTATGGTTGCAAACGGCAGGGTTTCACCGCTGTTGCTGTCTGCAATTTTACCTGTCAGTGAAAAGTTGAAGGAGACAGGATTTGTTTCTTCCTCAATTTTGATCTCTTTATCCCGGATCACCAGAATGTTATTTCTGGATAAATGAAAATACACCTCATAATCATCAAATAGTACATTGAGTACATTATCCAACGGCTCATCTTTGAAGAATTTACCCGGAACAATTGTCTTCCTGAATAAAGATCTATCGTAGTCAAGCTGAAAGTTGTGATCACTGGATAGTTCTTTTAGGATTGCATGAAGGCTCATCCCCATAAATTGCCCGGAAACTTTTATCTCCTCAAGTTTTCTTTGTGCCTGCAGTGGGGTCCGGCATAAGAATGAAAAGATGAAAACCGCAATGATGAAGTAGAGTCTACCGACATTCATAGATTGTAGTCCTTTTCCGGTAAAGCTCTTTTCCGGACAGTGAACAGTAAATTTTATTCAACAAATGGGCCCATTTCCTCAATCAACCGATCTTTGAAACTATTCACTGTTTTCCCACTACCTCATAATAGGGATAATCATCTATGTACACTTCCTTGTAGTACACTCCGCCATAAAGGAATAAGGTTTCTTCTGCAATCGTGATTGTCTCATATCCATCAGGTAAGGAAGGCACGAAAGTGCCGATTTGCAGCTCGACCGGTTTCTCAGAACTGCTAATGTCCACTACCTCATAGCTCGTTTTGCCGTTCTTGATCACCTCCCTGTAATAAAAGCCGTCCAACTCGTAATATTGTGAGTTTTCTACGATAACTACACGGTAGCCTTCAGGCAATTCCGATACTATTGCGCCAACCGGTGGTTCGACAACTTCATACTCCTGGTTCATTCGCTTGTAGAAGACCCCGTTATGGTAATAGTAGGGTATTGGTCCTATATGGATTACCACATAATTGGGTGGGAGGGCGGGGATCCTGAGTCCGGGTTTCGGAGCTACAACAACGTATTCGGCACCCACCAGCCTGTAGTAGACGCCACCGGCATAGTGATAGTGAACACCTCTGTACACCACCTTTATACTGTTGCCGGCAACTTTGGTGACACGAGTGCCTCTTGGCTGGACCACAACAATAGCATCCTTCTTTTTTGACTTCTTATTTCGTTGACTTAAAGCATTTTCCGGCATCAGAACGGAAAAGCAAATAAATATTAATGTTAGCGATAATGTTCTTTTCATTTCTTGCTTTTTATTTCATTGACATTTTTGAAGAGGCCTGGTTTAATGTCAGGATGTCTGATTTCAACAAAGTCCGGAATGAAATCAACAAATGGATCATTTATCTCAATTGAGACCGGACCAAAACCCAGAGACCTTCCTCGTATTGTGGTTGGATGGGACTATCAGATGGCATTCCATCTCCCCTTTTTCCACGACCGCCCATTCCTCCGGGGCCGGTGCTGCCTTTACCTCCCATTGCCAGACCCCCTCTTGGTCTCCCTGCCATTTCAGGGGGAGCAGATTTGAGGGTAGTATTTAAGAAGAGTCCGGTCATGATCCCTTTATTACTGATTTGTGAATCCCTGTAGATATAGCCAAGAGGAATTTTGATCTCATAACTAATTGACTTTTGAGTATTATCATAACCTACAACTGCCCTCATATCGATTTTAAGCTGAGACCAGTCGATAACTAAAGGTTCATCCCCGTAAAATCCGATTATCTCAGCCACGGGCTCCAGTTTACTTACATGCATTGCCAAAACTCCATCGGCAGGACCTTTGATATTCTTACCTTCTCTGGTTCCAGATTGTCTGCGGGCATCCGGATTTGGTCGCGGGTACACTATGCCCAGTTTTTTTCGTTTTCTGCCTTCTCCATCGATCCATAATGTGAAACCATTTGAGGCTATTGCACGCTGCTTGTCGGGATCCGTTGTCTGAACCTGCAGATACAGGTGCGATGAATCGATGTTTATTCCATAAGCCAGCTTCGATTTTGGATCATAATGATCAAGTGATCCATCAATGATCCCGTCAACTATAACCCGATCTGTGGATGCAACAACAGTCCTGGCAGTTTGACACCCGGCAAGCATTACAAGTAACAGAAAAGTTGATATCGATATATACCTCATTTCAGCATTAGTAAACAGGTAATTCCTTCTCATAAATGATGAATCCGTCATTGGTATTTATTTTGGTATTCAAATGAAGTTTCTTCATTTTCCCGTCTACAGATACTTCATTCAGCGGTATTTGTTTTCTGTATAACGTACGAACGCTGTATTGCAAAATCATTTGATCCGCACAAGTCTCCATCGGATAGGGCACTTTGTACAGAAGCGTGGCCCTGTTCCTGTTTGCAATAAATATCCTTGCTGCCAGATCGGTCTCTATCTTGTCAAGTTCGAGTGATATCCTTCGATGGGTTAGCCATCCTTTTATTTCTGCACAGTTTGATAACTCATTCAATGCTTCGTGTGGATCAGGATGCTCCATTTCGCTGAACCCCATGTTGTATAACCCAAGAGGATAGTTAAGTATCAGGTCCCTGGTCTTTTTATTACAGCTTACGCGGAGATTTGCACCATAGGTGACGATACTGGCAATAAGATGAGGATCATACAACTCAACACTAAAGTTTATAATATTGTCATCCAGGTGGACGGCGAGAATGCCGTAACCCGTCGTATCACTGAAATCATTTTTTACGTCCACCTTGGTTGAATCGGAAACCGGCTGTTTTTCCTGGGACATGGAATCGTTACAAAACATTGTAATACAGCCCAGAACAAGACAGAACCAGTACCTCGTGGTCATTTATTACGTGTTTTTTGCTTCCGGCCACTGTCTTGAAGGTCTTGCTTCAGGTCCAGCCATGTTTTGTATTGCTCGGGAGTCAGAATTGACTTAAGCTCATTATCTTTTTCATTTTCCAACTGGGTGGATTGCGACATATCCCTGGCCATTTTGGCTTCTCTCATTTTCCTGACATATTTGAGATTGATCTCAGAGACAAGCAGCTTTTGATCCTGGCTTAGCGACAATCTTTCGTCCATTAAAGACGTTTGTTGCTGAGCCATCTCTTCCGGGCTCTTATTTGGACCTCTCTGGGCAACCGCTCCATAACATGACAGAACCACTGCCAATGCAACTACTACTTTTTTAATTGTCATAATGTAATTGTTTTTAATGTTCTGTTATTCTCTAAATTTTATAAGTTAAACTCACCATGTAGTATTGCTGTAATACATTGGTCTGCAAGTCTTCGACATAAGTCTCCGTTAGGTTCCTTGTTATTTGCTGGTTTTGATTGAGCAGGTCATAAACTTTTATTGCAAGCTCAGCTGGGTCATTTTTAAATAGTTTCTTGCCGACAGAAATATTCCAAAGCGCCATGTTAGGATCAAGATCCTGTGTAAACCCGTCATATCTTTTCAGTATGGTTTCATTTCGTAGAACAAATCCTTTGTCTGAAATCCAATTGAATTTCAGTCCAAGATCATGGACTTTGTAATTCTGATCCTGGTCCTGCTGAATATCATTTTGAATAATGTTGTAATTGAAAGCATAGGACAGTGTGAAATCAATTTGCGGACTGATGTTACTCGCAAGTGCAAAACCTTGAGTGATATCCGTCATTCTTGCATTGTTTTGTATACCATTGACCAAACCGGGTATTTTCGAAAAATTAATAGCAGCATGAATGTTGAGTTTTGAACCGAGAAAATTCATTGGTACGCTATAGTTCCCCAGACTACGGATGTTGAGGTATCCGTCCAGGTTGACCGGGGAGTTGATCTGCGTTCCCCGTGATAAGAACAATCCATTTTCAAGAGTGGTGTCACTCAGGACGGTATAGCTGCTGTTGGCGATATAATCATTGATATGATTCACATACAGCATCCCAAAAAAGCTCGTTGGCCTGTCCGAAATATTGGTGTTAGAATACCTGGCAACTAGTGAATGTGAATAGTTCCGGGTAAGATTCGGATTACCAGTTGTTAGCTGCAGGGTGTTGCTGTTATCCACGGCCGGTTGTAACTGCGAAGCTGTAGGTTGATTGACTGCCGTTCTGTAGTGAACGGTGATATTGTTGTCCTGATTAAACGAATATTTGATCACGGCCCCAGGCAAAAGTGCATAGCCAAGGTTGTTAGCGACCTGATATTCCGGAAAGGCTATTTCATTTGCGGATTTGGCAAATTGATAATTGAGCCTTGCCATTGCAGTCAAACCCTCTTTTTTTCTCATTTGATAACCAACACCAAAAGTCTGCGTGAAAACACCGTAATTGAGTTTAGCCGACAGGGTGGTATCCGGTAGATTTGTTTCGCTTAGCGAATTTGCCTGGTTGTCAATATTATCTTCGTTGAGAGCGAAATTATAATTGACCATAAGCTGGCTGTTAGCTCCGATTTGATTACTGAAAACCGCTCCGCCGTTCAAAGTGACTATGGCATTCTCATTGCTACGAACCTGATTGGTGAAATCAGGATCGTTCATCTCACTGGTGGTTTCTGCGTTGATCACATTGTCTGATAAAGTCTCATTTACGGTTGTGTTGAAATGAGTCGTGAGACTTTTTCCCTTTTGAAATCTATGACGCCAAAATATCTGCGTTGACAGATTATAGGAAAATACATCACTAATTTCCGTTGTGATACTTTCATTAGCCAATTCATTTTCATTTGTGATATTGACAGCACTCAATTGCCTTTGAATATAGGTTTTCTGCAGACTAAAGGCCGGCCTGAGCGTAATTATATTGTTATTGTTAAGGTCATAAATCAGGTTGGCGTTAAATCTGTGATTAAGGTTATCTGTTTTCGTAGTGCTATTTTCCTCGTATTGCTGTAAAAACTCTCCCTGGCGGAAAAACTGCTGTGAAAGGATCTCCTCATTAATATTTTCGGAACTGTTAAAGAAGTAACTGCCATTGACCTTCCACTTGTCTCCCCACTGATCATTGTAGTTAACACCGGATGAGTTTACTTCCGATATTCCGCTTTGATTGCCAGTCAGGAAATTGTTGATACTTCCGCCTGCACTGAAGCGGGAACCTCCCATCGATGATTGTCCCCTGTTACGGCCCGATTTTCCGCCTCCTCCGCGGGTACTGCCGCTTAGTATACCGCTTAGGTCCTCGGTGCTGAAATTCTGTTGATTTATGTTATTGGAAAGCCCCAGTATGGTCCACCTGCTTTCGCCATTAAAAAAATTAATATTGCCTCCGGCACTAAACCTGCTATCAGTGCCATAAGCGCCATAAAGCTTGCCAAATGTTCCATGACGGGCTTCAACTTTTGTGACGATGTTTACGGTCTTCAGCGTTTCGCCATCATCAAATCCCGTGAACTGTGATTCCTCACTTAGTTGGTCGAATATTTCAATTTTTTCAATGATCCCGGCAGGGAGGTTCTTCAGCGCTATATTGGGATCATTGGAAAAAAATTCCGTACCATCCACCAAGACTTTCTGTACATCTTCTCCCTCCACTTTTAGCCCGTCCGGGGTGGAGACCGCCACAGGCAATTTGGCTAGCAGTTCTTCAGCGGTGGCGTCCGGGTTTACCCTGAAACCTGATGCGTAATAGGCTGTAGTGTCGCCGCTAATTATGGAATTAGGGGCAGTACTTTCCACGACTATCCGGGAAAGCTCTTTAACATAGGGAACTAACTTTATTTTGATCGTATGCGAGTCGTTTCCGAGCCTAATTGGGGAAATGAATTCTTCAAATCCCACAAAACTTACTTTTAGTGTGTAATCTCCCTGATCCAATTGATCAATTATGAAATGACCGTCACCATCGGTAATGGCAAAGCCTGTCATCGTTGAATCAGGCAATGAGGATAACACTACAACCGCCCCGGTCAACGCACCGTCCTCCTTACTTTCAACCATACCTGAAATTTTCAGGTCCTGAGCAGCCAGTATTGCCGGTGCACTTAATATTACGGTCATTAAGATCCTTTTCATTTATGGCTAAGAAAAGGAAGAGAATTGGCAGCGGGAATTAAATTCTACCAACTGAACAAAAACCTCAACAAATCAAAAATATCTGGTTTTTCCAAACCAAAAATCCTTAAAAGTGATGTTGAATCCGAATATGTGCTCATGCTCCAGGACCAAACCGTTTTCCAGCGTCCCTCTTTTCAAAATGGAATAGGTCAACCCGATAGCTCCCCTGTTCTGCTGTACGGGAAAATTAAGACCAAAGGAATACCTGAATTCATTGAATTTTGTATTATCGACAATAAGATAATTATTGTTGATACCGAATCCTGTCCGGACAGATACCTGATCCCAGAATTGAGGTGAGTACCTGTCTCTTTTGAACTCTCCTCCAAAGGTAAATTTCAGTACATCATCGTAATCGAAAAAGTCTCTTCCCGTTTTATTTGTTTTCCATTTTTCGATCTCAAAGTCCATTCCCAGTGTAAGACTTTTACCCTGGTATGAAATTCCGGCTCCAAGTTTTTCGGGCAATGCCAAAACCTCGTTGGTATATTCATAATTAATCGTATCAGAGCCATTGGCAAAATAAAAACCTTCCACCTGCGAAACGGCGGATGATGATGGGGAGTATATCATACCTAGTGTTAAGGTGGAGTTATTCAGGTTTATGGAGTACTGCGTTCCAAAATCAATCGTGGTGAATGATAAATGATTGGTTTCTTGTGACTGTATGGTTCCGATCAGATCTCCCACGGAGGTATAAGTTTGGTTTAGTGGCCCAAAAACGTACCCTCCTTTGATCCCGATATTCAGGTTTCCGGTAAGTGCGTAACTCATCGAGAGGTAGGCAAGATTTGTTCCACCGGTACCCTCGTATGTGGTTACTGCCGGATCAAATTGGCTTGTAGGGAGTGAATTCTCAATGACGGAATAATTAGCGACACTGTAAGGGGACAGCCCTATGTCAAATGCAAATCTGTCAGATGTACGGAACCATAGGTTTATTGGATTCATACCTCCGTTTATTGCGCTTGTGCTTAGTTCCTCTGACAATTGTGTACTGGCGCTAATATTTATGCCAAAATCGAACATTGAGTTGAACGTGGAAATACTATTTGTCGCAGCGGGGTTATCCACGTTGACCTCTGACAGGGGGCGTAACCCGATGCCTAACCCTGCCATTGAGCTGTTGTAGAATAGACTTTGATTATTCAGATTACCTATCCCAAATGCCCCGTACACTGACGGAGTGTTGGTCTGGCAAACAGCGTTGAAACATAGGATTAACCCTGTAATTAATGAAAAACCAAACTTTTCAGTCGGTCTCATCATATTCCTCACCTGGTTTCAATTGCCAAAGGTCGTCGAATCGCTGTGAAGAGTTTCTGCCCGTCACAACGAATACCTTGTCTGATACGGTAAATGATGTTGCCTCCGATCTCGCTGCAGCTTCAAAGGCCGTAATTTCACTCCACTGGTTTGTTACGGGGTCGTAGCGGTAGATGGCCTTACTGTAAGTGCTGGTTATTCCCAACCCCATATAGCCATAACCATCGTGCTCAAAAGAAACTCCGGAATAACGACCAATTGCTGAATAGAATTCAGCGAATGATTCATCGTCACTGTCGAGAGTGAGATCGACCCATTGTTGAACTTCCGGATCGTACTCCCAGAAGTCATACATCACTACCCCATTGTTTCTCCCGCTACCCACGTAGGCTTTTCCATCTATTACAAATGCCGTGGCGCTCTCTCTTTTCGAACCGTAGATGCTTACGATCTGCTCCCAATTATTTGTAACTGGATCATATCTCCAGAAATCTTTCAGAAAGTTGCCATTGAAGCCGGTTCCTATATAGCCCCGGTCATGGATGGCAAAGGCTACTGCCAGATAGCGTTCTTCACCGGCCAGGTCTGCCATTTGCTCCCATGTGTCCGTGCCAGGGTCGTATGACCAAAAATCCTTAAGTTCCTCTTTTTCCAGGTTGTTGTTATATCCCGTGCCTACATAGCCCTTTCCAGCAATGGAGAGACCTACAGATCCGATGCGCCCTTCACCCGGGAAATCGCTGATCCTTTGCCAGAAATTCAATTCTGGATCATATCGCCAGAAATCTTTCAAATAATCACTTCCATCGAACCCCAGCCCCACATAGGCATAATTTTCAACCGTAAATGAAACGGCTCCCGAGCGTGTTACACCCTCAAAATCGGATTGTCTGACCCAGTTTCCGCTAACGACGCTTGTTTCCGCGTCGTCCACTGCACAGCCTGTCAGAAAAAATGCAGCCACAATCACTAATGATGCTTTTGTCCTTTTATTTCTCATTCTATATTCTTTGTTATTGTGTATAAAGTAAGTTTTGAACCGAATTGGGTGTTGCCGATGTAACTTCTGTCCACTGATGAATAGTAACCGGTCTGGTCCGGGAGGATCAACAGCCCGTTGCCATTGATCTCATTGATTGATAGCTGGTAGTCAATGAAATCAGTTATATCAACTGTGTAATATGTATCCCGATGATATTCATCATCTATGGTCAAGGTTGCCTCAGTGAAAACTTCACCCAGTATTTCATTGTTGTCATTCACAACATAAAAATCAAGGCCATTGATCAATGGCGTGTCGTCGGAATAGGAATCCTTAATTATCCGGAGTTCAAGTATGGATCTGGATATTAAAAATTCCTGTTCCGTAAGCAGAATTTCTTTTAACGCCGGAATTTCAATTTTTGTCCCAAGGCCGGAGCCGCAACCCAAATAGCTTAGTCCGCCGGTCAGGGTAGAGGGGACTTCTCCTTCAGCAATTCCGTACCCATCAGCAAAGGTATTTTCCCTGGAAATGGAAGAGAAGTGAACGGGAGATTGAAACTCCAAGTATTTCGGCGGGTCAAGCGGCTCGTCCGTCCTCATATAGTATAACCTGAATCGTGGCTCATAAATGCCAATAATGGAATATTCCGTGCTGTCCGGTGTTTTGAGGTTAAACCCTTTGAAGACATCCATCAATTCATCCTGCGTATATTGAAAAAAGTCGGGGTCATTCAACATTTCATAGAGCTTATTTCCTATGAAATCGGAAATGTGGAATTCGATCTCCTCATCCGAATTGATCTCATTTCTCAAGGAGACCTGTCCAATTGGGCTCCTGGCTAAAGGAATAGTCGTATTATTATACAGAAAGCCATCTTCGAATAATTCGAGCCGTTCGCTGAGCTGGTATAGTTCCAGGGTCGTTTCAATAGCATCATTATAATAGGCATAGCCATCGGGTTCCAGGACAAGACTCATAGAGTGGTATTGCGTTGGTAGATCTCCTAGATAATAGAAGACTGTATCGTAAAAATCTATTCCGAAATAGGCCGTGGCTTTTACCGTTCCGAGAGCCTGATCGTTCTGCCTTCCAACTAATAACCGGTTTTGATTGCTGGTGGCTACACTATCCATTATCAGGGTTGAAAAGTGCAATGAAAGCGTATCCGAATACGAAATTTGCAGATGGTTGTCTTCAAAGAACTCGGTACCAATGCCCGAGTGCTCAGTGCACCCCAAATGCAGTGAGATGAATACGAAAGCAAGCAATCTGTATATGTAATTCACCGACAATTCTTTGTTTGAGCCAAATTTTTTGGCATTTGTGTTTTTTGTGAAATTTTTTCTACCAACTATGCGAAAACCTCAATGATCTCCCAGCAACCGGTTATTTTGCCTCATCCAGGTGAGTTAGCGACGCTGTTTTCGAGATTTCATTGATTTATTACCTGCTTTTGTTGAAATTATTAGACATTGGGGCCAGGGAACTGTCTTTTTGTCCACGAAAATGAGAACACGCATTTTTCACATTATTTTCTGGGTGCTGTACCTGTTGTTGATCTATCTCATGATGGAAGTCAGGTTCAGCGCAGCGGTTGCCTGGCAGTCAGCTTCGTTGCTTTGGCTATTTCACATGGTAATTGCTTACACCAATACACTTGTGTTCATTCCGGTGCTGTTCCAGAAAAAAAGATATATTCAATATATTGTTTCCTGTTTCGTTTTGCTGGCCATTGTAGTATTTGCTCACCAGGCTCTCGTGGAAGAGTTTATTCGTCCTCAGATGGAGATACAAAGGCCCTTCGCGGATGCACCCAGGCCTTTCCCGGGTAAGGGGTTCAGAAAAAGCCCCGGAGCATTGATTTTTTTCAGGTTTTCTCCCAATACCTTACTTACAGTAATCATCCTGCTTTTATCTTCTTTATTCAAGCTGGCTTATGAAAAGGAGAGGGAAGCGTCTGAGCTGAAGAGCGAGGGTTTGAGCTCCGAACTCAAGTTTCTGAAGTCGCAAATAAATCCTCACTTTTTATTTAATGCGATGAATAATCTTTATTCTCTGGCTCAAAGCAAATCCGGGAAGACGGGTGAAATGATATTGAAATTATCCGATATGCTGAGGTACAACTTATATGAGACCGGTCATGACAAAGTAAAAATAAGCGAGGAGGTAAAGTATATATTTAACTACGTGGAATTCCACAAAGTAAGAATGGAGCGACCTGAAAACGTGAAAATGAAAGTCAATCTTTTTCATGACCACCTGATAAGCCCCATGTTGCTGATACCTTTCATTGAAAATGCATTTAAGCATAGCAAGATCGAAAACGACCCGGTCGCCAACATTACCATATTGATCGAGAGCTCCGAAACTGACATCTTTTTCACAATTTCCAATACTATTCCGGTCACAGAACATCAGAAGGATGATACCGGGGGTATTGGTATTAAAAATGTGCGGAGAAGGCTGGAAATTTTATACAAGGACGCTCATAAACTGGACATAGTTAAGAATCCGGATTCTTTTAAAGTTCATTTAAGGATATTTAGCAAAAAGTAATGATCAATTGTGTTGCCATAGATGATGACAGGTTGGCACGGAATCTTCTGGCCTCCTATATCGAAAAGGTTCCTACACTCAACCTTCTGGGTACTTTTTACAATCCAATGGATATTTTACCTCTTCTGAATGAAGATAAAATTCAACTCATTTTTATTGATATACAGATGCCCGATATTTCTGGAATAGATTTCCTCAAATCAGTAGAGGTCAAACCGAAAGTGATTCTTACTACTGCATATGCCGAATATGCGCTTGAAGGATATGAGTTGGAAATTGTGGATTATCTTTTGAAACCATTTTCGTTTGAACGCTTTCTGAAGGCCGTTCAGAAAACCGAAAGGATCTTAGATAACGAAAAGAGGGGTCAAACTTCTGCGGAGGAGCAAACGATTACCCTGGCTGCAGATCATAAGTTGTATAAAATACTGCTTGGTGACATCATTTATATTGAAGGGATGAGGGAATACGTCCGGTATCATTTAACGGATAGCAGGAAAATAATGGTCCTTCAATCCATGAAAGGCCTTGAAGACTCTTTACCATCGGGAGATTTCGTTCGGATACATAAATCGTTCATAGTTTCGATAAAGAAGGCCACAATCCTGGAAGGCAACATGATCCATATAGGGGGACTGAAATTACCGGTGGGTAATATTTACAGGGAAAAAGTCCGTGATCTTTTCAAGTGAGTTGGAAAATACCAAACTATAGAAGAATGCGAGCAGACCGGTATTGCTTCAGCCGATCCCCATTACTGAATATGCACTATATTTAGAAAACCAAAAGAATGAAAATATACCAGCCAGGTTGACCGATATGATTTAAAGCAAAAAATGACCTTATGGAAGAAACAACACTAAATGACCTGACTCAAAAGTACAGCAAGGGAGCAATTGCAATCCATTGGCTCACCACCATACTGATACTCGTACTATTTCCTCTTGGAAAGTACATGGAGGATCTCAGTCCCGCTGACAAAATGGGATTGATCAGAATTCACATCATCTTGGGAATTATCGTTTTTGTCCTGACCATAGTCCGGACCTACCTGTTTTTCAAAGCGCCCCGGCCCGAAGACATTAAGACCGGTTCAAAATTCAATGATAAATTAGCTGTATGGATCCACAATGCATTTTATTTCCTTCTTTTTGGAATTGCTTTATCCGGAATCGGCTCCATGATCCTGGGTGGCTATGGCGAGGCCATGCAGATGGGTGATCCCGAATCAATATTACCTCACGGGGATGTCCCTCCATTGGCAGCGCATGGTGCGATGGCAACCATCATGATGCTGCTGTTGATTTTACATGTTGCAGGGGTGATTAAACACTACCTAATGAAAAAGGAAAATACCCTTAGAAGGATGTTTTAGCCCTGATTTATCATTGGAATCTTGTAGTAGCAGGAAATTCTACCTCGGATAAATATTCTTCATCAGGCGGGTAGCAAAGACGAAATCATTGAGTTCTTTCACATCCGATTTCAGTATCTCCTCTTTATTTCCTTCCCAGAGTTTTTTGCCCTGGAACATGAACATTACGTAATCCCCGATTTCCATTACGGAATTCATATCATGGGTTACTACAATCGTAGTAATATTATATTCGTCCGTTATTTCCTTGATCAGGTTATCAATCCGGATGCTCGTTTGGGGGTCGAGACCTGAATTCGGTTCGTCACAGTACAGGTAGTTGGGATTGTTTACGATTGCCCTTGCGATCCCGACACGTTTTTTCATTCCGCCGCTGAGTTCGGAGGGCATTTTTTTATTAACATTTTCCAGGCCGACCCGTTCCAGACAAAAATTGATCCTGTCCAGTTTTTCATCCGGTTTCATTTTAGTCAAAATGTTCAAAGGAAAACCAACATTCTCTTCAACATTTTTGCTGTCGAATAATGCTCCGCCCTGAAATAGCATACCTATTTCGCGACGTACTTCTGTTTGAAGCTCCTTATTGCCGTCAGTAAAGCATCGGCCATCATAGAGTACTTCACCTTCATCCGGCGGCATCAGGCCCACCATGTTTTTCAATAGAACCGATTTACCTGTTCCACTGGCCCCAATGATCAGGTTGGAGTTTCCACGTTCGAATACGCCATTGATATGCTCTATTACCGGCTTACCATCGAAGGATTTCGATACGTTTTTCACTTCTATCATCCCAATAACAATTGAGCCAGAAAATAATCCGCAAGTAAGATGGCGATGCAACTGCTGGTGACTGCTGCCGTAGAAGATCTACCTACCTCCAGGGCTCCGCCAACGGTATAAAAACCTTTGTACGCCGAAATAGCGGCAACAAGGAATCCGTAAACAAAGGCCTTGATCAATGCAAAAAACACATTGAACTCGATAAAATCAGCTCTTATCCCAAATGTATAATCTGCTGCTGAGATTACACCGGTTATCGTACCAGCCACGAAGCCTCCGTACAATGCTAAAAAAGCCGACAATACGACCAGCATAGGATACATGATCAAACTGGCTATGATCTTTGGTAATACTAAATACGAAGTGGAGTTGATTCCCATCACCTCGAGCGCATCAATTTGCTCAGTAATGCGCATTGTTCCCAACTCTCCGGCAATATTGGAGCCAACCTTGCCGGCATAAACAATAGCCATTACCGTCGGAGCTAATTCAAGAACGACCATATCTCTTGCCACCAAGGAGATTACATAATCCGGAATAAACGGACTCACCAGGTTATAGGCGGTTTGAATAGTGGTCACGGCTCCCATGAATACAGAGACGATCGTGACGATGAATAATGAGTTATATCCTACCTTAATACATTCATCGATAGTCAGCTGGATATATGTGACAAATTTCTCACGGCGTATGACCAAGCGAGCTATAAAAATGAGGAATTTTCCCAGGCTTCTCATCTACCTCCGAAATTAACCCAAATTCATTAATCGAAATCGTTATTACGCCAAAATTAGATGACGAAATCTGACATAGAAAATGAATGAAAGTTTTGTTGAAGGACTTTACAAAAATCACTTATTTTCAATCGTCCGGGATGAATAAATGTGCGATGAACACTATGCAGAAATTGGGATTTGAGGAAATTTTAATGTGCTTTGCAGAGCGTTTAAAATATGAACTTTGCTCACTATGAGTGGAAATAATAAGGTAATTGTGGTAACAGGCGGAACAAAGGGGATCGGTCGGGCGATCATCAACAAATTTGCCAAAAGCGGTTTTGACCTGATCACATGTTCCAGAAATGAAGAAGAGTTGTTTGACCTGCAAAAAGATGTAAAAAATACTTTTGATGCCAGGATCAACGTGGTGGCCGCAGATCTGTCGAAGAAGGAGGGTGTTGATCAATTCATTGAGTTTGTCAAGATGGTGGGGAAACCTGTTGAGATATTGGTCAACAATACAGGACGTTTCCTTCCGGGAGAAGTGCATCAGGAGGAGGAGGGAACCCTGGAGGAGCTTATGAATACCAATGTTTTCAGCGCCTATCATCTGAGCAGGGGGATCATACCCGGCATGAAAGAGCGTAAACAAGGATACATCTTTAATATTTGCTCGATCGCAAGTCTCAATGCTTATCCCAATGGCGGCTCCTATACAATCACAAAGTTTGCAATGTATGGAATGTCAAAAGCCTTGCGGGAGGAACTCAAAGAATACAACATCAAAGTAACTTCACTGCTTCCCGGCGCTACTTTGACAGCCTCATGGGAAGGGGTAGATCTGCCGGAAGCACGATTTATGATGCCCGAAGACATTGCAGAGTTGATCTATTCCACCTACAAGCTCAGTGAGCGGACGGTTGTTGAAGATATCATTTTAAGACCTCAGCTGGGAGATTTATGATCGTCATTAACAATTGGAGCGCTCATCAGTTACTTTTGCAGTGACCTTGTAATCAATGGAAATATTACAACAGGACTTACCCCAAGTGATCAACTATTGCAATAGCCTCACAAACTATTCGAGGAGGGAAACACATGTTGTCAGGGTCGGTGATGTGCCGATGGGAGGTAACTATCCCATCAGGGTACAGTCCATGACGACGGTTGATACGATGGATACCAGGGGGTCTGTCGAGCAATCCATCAGGATGATAGAGGCCGGTAGTGAATATGTCCGTATTACGGCTCCCAGTGTGAAAGAAGCAGCGAACCTGGAAAACATAAAAAGGGAACTGAGAAGCAGGGGATTTAACACACCCCTGGTTGCCGACATTCATTTCACACCAAACGCCGCAGAACTGGCGGCCAGGATCGTGGAGAAGGTGAGAATCAACCCGGGTAACTATGCCGATAAAAAACGCTTTGAATCCATAGATTATAGCGATGCTGCTTATGAAGCCGAGATTGACCGCATCCGGGATAAATTCACTCCACTGGTCAAAATATGCAAGGAATATGGCACTGCAATGCGCATCGGGACCAATCATGGATCTCTGTCTGATCGCATAATGAGCCGTTATGGAGATACACCACTCGGGATGGTTGAGTCTGCACTGGAATTTCTGAGGATCTGTGAAGATATGGACTACTATGATGTTGTGCTGTCAATGAAAGCCAGCAATCCACAGGTAATGGTCCAGGCATATAGACTTTTAGTCCAAAAACTCAATGAAGAGAAATTGAGACCCTATCCGTTACATCTTGGGGTAACGGAGGCTGGTGAGGCGGAGGACGGCCGGATTAAATCAGCCGTTGGAATCGGGGCGCTTTTGGAAGAGGGATTGGGTGATACTATAAGAGTTTCACTTACAGAAGATCCGGAAAAAGAGATACCCGTGGCGCGCATGCTGGTTGACAGGCTTCAAGAGAGGGAAGAGCACGAACAAATTGAGGCTATAAGTGATTATCCGATTGATCCGTTTAGCTATGCCCGCAGATCGACTATTGAAGTATCGAATTTTGGAAATAAGAATGTGCCAAGGGTCATCGCAGATATGTCTCATTTCAAAGATGTGACTGTAAAAGACCTGAAGGCTTTGGGCCATTTCTACCTGCCGGAATTGGACAAGTGGAGTATGAATGATCTGGGTGCGGATTATATATACACAGGCACAAATCCTGTGGGCTTCATGCTTCCAAACGGCCTTAGGGAAATTGTTGATTACAAAGTCTGGAGCCCGCAGCATGACATTTTACAATACCCATTATTGTCTGTTAATCAGCTGCTTAATGTTAATGATTTACATCCTGAGTTGAACTTTTTGGCAATCAACACATCGGAAATCACTAAAGCATTCATTGATCAACTTGGTATGCGGGAAAATCTCGTGATTGTGTTGGAGACCTCCAACGACCATGCGATGGTGGATTTGCGCACTGCTTCCGTGAAGATTATCAACAGCGGTCTGAAATGGCCACTGGTTTATAAAAGGGATTTTGCCGAATTGGAGGAGGATGAATTAATGGTGCAGGGTGCCACTGATTTTGGAGGCCTGTTGATTGATGGCCTGGGTGACGGTGTGATGTTCGGGTTTTCTTCAAATAAGAATTGCGACACACAAACCCTTAAGCTTTATAATAATACAGCATTTGGCATCCTGCAGGCTGCAAGGACACGAATCACGAAGACCGAGTATATTTCCTGCCCCTCCTGCGGCAGGACACTTTTCGATCTCCAGGAGACCACAGCTATGATCCGCAGACGGACGGATCATTTGAAAGGAGTGAAGATCGGAATAATGGGTTGTATCGTGAACGGTCCTGGAGAAATGGCAGATGCTGATTTTGGCTATGTGGGTTCAGGTAAGGGAAAGATCACCCTCTATAAAGGCAAAGAAGTTGTGAAACGTGGTGTTCCTTCGGAAAATGCACTGGATGAACTGATCGACCTGATCAGGGAAGATGGAAAATGGATCGAACCGCAGGCCGGCGAAACTGTTGAAAAATGAAAACTGACAATATCAAAGAGGAAAACCACAAAACGGCTGAAGAATCTGCCGGTTATTATTTCAATTTCAAAGAAGTACTAACCTATTTCTTTCGAAAGAAGGACCCAAACCGTCCTTCCAATTTCAATATAAAAGCGATGCACACCATCAACAAGATATCCATGCTGATGTTTTTGGTTGCTGTCGTTGTTATTATTGTCAGGGTTATTATTCGTAGTTTCTCATGAATATTGAGAGTTTCAGGGATTATTGTATTCAAAAACCCGGGGTTTCGGAAGAATTTCCATTTGATGCCAATACCCTTGTTTTTAAGGTGATGGGTAAGATGTTCGCCCTTGCGGATGTGGAAGAGTTTATCTCGATCAATCTTAAGTGCGATCCTGAAAAAGCCGTGCAACTAAGAGACCAGTATGAAGGGATCGTACCCGGATACCACATGAATAAGAAACACTGGAACACCGTACTTACGGACGGATCAGTGCCTGAGAACCTATTAATTGAAATGATAGACGAGTCGTATAGCCTTGTGGTCGATAGTCTGCCAAAGAAATTCAAGGTTCAACTTTCCAGTCTGTTTCAATCGTAAGACAAGTGAACCGGTCCATAAAATTAATTTGTTTAGTCGCATTAATCTTTGTGACGTGTTCCGAAACTGATAAAACAAAAATGGTCGAAGAAGTAACTGACGATGCTGCATTGAAATCAAAAGATCACGCTTATCTGGCCCTGGGTGACTCTTATACAATTGGAGAGAGCGTTGACGAAAATGAGCGATGGCCGGTCTTACTGGCTGAAAGAGCCAGGGCTGACAGTGTAATTGTTTCAGATCCCCTGATTATTGCAACTACAGGATGGACAACAGATGAACTCATGAAGGGGATAGAAGAGAAGGCCATTACCGGTCAAACGTTTGACTTTGTCTCTCTGCTGATCGGTGTGAATAATCAATACCGGGGATACAACATTGATACATACAAAAAGGAATTTGAACTATTGCTGAATGATGCGATAGCGTTTGCTTCGGGCGAAACATCAAATGTCTTCGTAGTTTCGATCCCGGATTATGGGGTTACACCTTTTGCCGCGGATCGTGATTCCGATTTGATATTCCGCGAGATCTCTGCTTATAATGAAATAGCTGAGAACATTGCAAGGTCAAAGGGTATAGCGTTTTTAAATATTACGGATATTTCCAGGGATGCTTTAAGTGACAGTGAATTGGTAGCAAAAGACGGGCTTCATCCATCGGGTAAAATGTATAAAAGGTGGATTGATGAAGTGATCTACCCCTGGTTTGTCACCAAAATAAAGTCTTAGGTCACTTCACTATTATCAGATTATTGGCGTTATTCTTAAAATAATCCTATTTTAGGGGTGGGAAATAGCCACCTGATCGCTCTAAATGCGCAATTACCTTTTAATATTGCTGCTTTTGTTTGTTTTCGGCGCATGCAAAGACAGAATTATTTGTCCTGCGTTCCAAAGTACCTATATACTTGATGATTCGACGAGAATGGCCTATTTTTCTTATGCGTGGAAACTTGATGAGCCTACGAGGGAAAAATTCATTGCCTCGCTGACGCAACCGGCGGATACTTTGGACTCATTGGCGGTCGGAGGTACGTCTTCCACCATGGAAACTTATTACACGCATGTTTCTCAATACATCCAACCGGTCAAAGAGGTAAGACGATCCAAATACGGTATCATCAAATATGAGCCGATGTGGTTGAAAAACTACAACATGAAGACTTCACCGATGGAGAATGTCTCTGGCCCGGCAAAAGAAATACCTGTGGAAGAAGAACCAATTGACATAGGAGAGTTTGTGGCATCCGATTTTGAAATGGACAGCATATTGACAACGGATTCCACTTCCCTGGCATTCAATGATTCAATACAGCAGGAAAGTGAATCATTCGTTCCTTCCAATTTGACAGCAGATGCAGCAACAGAGGCCGAAGCCAGTGGGCCAAAGTACCTATACCGGTATGATCCAAATGGGCAGAATAATGTTGAGCAGGAATATTACAATAAATATTTTGGCAGACTTCTCGTATATCAGAAACCCAAAGAACCGGAAACTCCGGAAGTACCGGTGACCCCATTGGACAGCCTGGCAACCCAGGGAGACATCCCAATTGATACCACTCAGGCTGAATCCGGCAGGGGTTTTTTCAGAGGCCGGAAGAACAGGAATACGGGGGCGGACGAAACGGGAACAGATCCTGATGGTAATGAGGAAGAAGAAGGAGGAAACAATCCTGAAGGTGGGAGCGGGAATTGATCACGTTGCGATTTGGGTAAATGATCTTGAGCAGTGCCGCGATTTTTATACAAGATACTTCGGCGCTTCCAGCGGTGAGTTATATCAAAATCCTGATAAAAACTTTTCGTCTTACTTCCTGACTTTTCCGGGGAGTACCACGCGGCTGGAGTTAATGCATTGCCCCGATGTTCCTTCTAACCACCACATGGATGGTGTCACGACAGCTCCTGTGGATCAATTCCGGGGATTCATTCATTTGGCTTTCAGCCTTGGTAACCGGCAGGAGGTCAGTGCCATGACCGAGCGGTTGAGAAGAGATGGTTATCGGATCATCGGTGAACCCCGCACAACCGGTGACGGGTATTTCGAAAGCGTGATTCTCGATCCCGAAGGCAACATGCTGGAGTTAACGGCGTAAAAACAGGAAATAAAAAAACCTGCCCAGTGTGCTGAACAGGTTTTTTATCATTTTACTTCCCTTTCCTAGAACCTAAACCCGAATTTCAGGAAAGGTTGTGCAAGGAAGGAGAAGTTAGTCGTTTCCGTCTGCAACAACGGCAGACCCTGACCAGGATCCAGTGCTTTACGGATATAAACAAAGGAAATGGGTTTTATCTCAAATCCTGTAAAAAACCCATCCATCAGGTAGTAATCTATGCCACCTACCACCTGGGCCCCAAACCCGGTAAGGTGTCCATGGCGCCACCCGATATCCTGCGTATAAATGACGTCGTTCGGATCAAGTAGTGATCCCGACGATGCGTATGAGCTTCCATCGACTATATCAGGATCAAAATAGATCGAAGGATCATATAAAGAATACCTGGAATAGTAGATGGGAACCGTCAGCCCATAATAGAGATGGAGCCGTTCGAACTTGGTCTCTTTCCTCATCTCTCCACCAATATTGACATTCAGGTTAATGTTGTTATTCCCCTGAACGGCATTGTACTGTGGGATCCACGTGGAATTTGGAGCGTTGGGATCGTTATTTGTTGGAATGTTGACTACAGGAGGTGTATCTTCCATTATGGCGCCTCCTGACAGCTTCAAAGCCACCCTGTCCAGCAAATAATACCGGACCTCAACTCCCACCATATTGGAAGTGGGGTTGGAAAACTCATAAATCGGATACACTGTAGCAGCACCTGTCGAGACAGTCCAGTTGTAATTGTTTCCGGGGCTGCCGGGTACACTCACTCCTGAAAGAAAGTTAGCCCTGCCCAGGATCAATGCAACGGAAATGTCTCCGGCCTCCGGCGTAAAGCCCTCGAATCCCTCATTCAGTTCGATCGAAAGATCGTCCTGCGCCCGGACCCCTCCAACGACCAGTGCTAGTACGAGGCTTATTGTTATATATTTCTTCATTTCTGCATTTCTTTAGGATTATAAATTAATTAAGGTATCTGTCAGTCATTAGCCAAAACTGGCTAATGACTGTTTTTATATCCCAAAGATTAGCTTCCCAATTCCGCATTCAATAATGCCAACCAATCCGCAGCCACTGCCTGTAACGCCGTTAGTTCATCCTGCAATGATGCTAACTCCGCTTGTTTGTCAGCCAGGATTGCAGCAGCATCCGCTTGCTCTGCCTGCAGATCTGCCAATTCGATTCTGATATTTTCGAGCGCATCTTCCTCGGTATCGATGTCATCTTCCATATCGCTTATTTCCTGATCCAGGTCATCGAGGTTAGTCTCGATTGTTGAGATCAGATTTCCAAGAACGCCGATCCTGTTGTTAACCACGGCAAGCTCATTATTCAGTGAATCTACTGTTGTTTGCGCCGCTTGCGTAGCCAGAACCGCGGCCTGTATATCTCCGGCAACCGCTGCGTCATAATCTGCCTGGCAATCCGATATCACCTGGGATGCAGCATTAGCATCTGCCGTGAACCGCTCAATTGATTCATCTAAAAGATCTAATGTATCCTGTTCTGCCGCAATTGCAGTATTGGCGTCATCTATGGCCTGGTTAGCAGCATCAACATTAGCCTGGGCAGCATCTACATTGCCCTCAGCCGTGGTAACTTCACCCTCCTGTGTTGTAACGAGGCCATCAATAGCCGTTGCCTCTGCACGCAATATGGTGGCAACACCCTGTAAATCCGTAAGTTCAGTATTGAGGATTGCCTGTTCGGCGAGCGCAGCGTCCAAAGCAGCCCTGGCAGCAATACTGTCGGTTTCATATTGGCCGGGGAAAGCCAGCTCCAGTGCATTGAATTTATCTACGGCATCCTGAGCTACATTGACCTCCGCATCAATGGAGTCGACCTGCGCCTGCTTGGCTTCCACAAGATCTTCCTGGGCTTCGGCTGCTGCGTCGGAAGTTGCGAAATCAGCTTCCAATAGTGCCAGCGTGGCTTCTTCAGCAGCAAGAGCCGCCTGTGCATCTGCCAAAATTTCGTTCAGGTCAACCAGATTGGTAGTCTGAGTTGCAATGATTTCATTTTGATCGGAGATATCCGTATTTGCCGTGTCAATCTCCGCATTGACGCTGTCCAGTTTTGCATTTGCTGCATCGAGATCTCCCTGGGCAGTATTGTACTTGTTGATAATGGAGTCCAGGGCATCTTCCTGAGCCTGTGCCAGATCTCTTGCTTCTTCAGCATTGATGATAGCTGCTTCCAGGGTCACTTTTTGTTGAGCCTCGGTAGTACTGTCATCTTTAGCAGTCGCCAGGGCAGTAGCTGAAACGCTCGCATCTACTGCAATGGCCTGCAGTACAGCCAAAGCGGCCTGAAGATCGGTGATGTTTGCGGCAGTGGTAACAGAGTCTGCCTGTTTTTCACTGATCAGGTATCCTATGGAACTGCCAGTTGCTCCGGATTCCATTGCCAGCGCCACTTCAATTTCATTTTGAAGTGTAATGATGCTTCCCGTCAGATCGAAAATATCATCATTTGTGTCTTCGTAATTATCAAGGTATTCCTGGGCTTTGTCTATGCCATGCTCAGCGATGTATTCAGACAGGTCATCAACAGCTTGTTGAAAATCAAGTCTTTCTTCTTCCAGATTTGTTAGCTGCTGCTGAAGGTTGTACTCATATTGAGCAACTAGCTGAGCCGTGTAAGCCTCGTCGGCCTCAAGGTCATTGGCTCTTTCTTCCAGCCTGATGGCATTGTTTGCCGAATCGTAGGCGTTTTGGATCTCCTGAGCAGCTGCAGCTGCCTGTTCAAGGCGCGTCTGTGCCTGCTGAAAAGCTGTTTGCGCATTTAAGAAATCAATTTGCGCCTGTCTTAGCGCCGCGACCTCCGGTGCTACCGAATCATCTATACAAGATGACATGAATAACGCCACACCCATGAATGTAGCAGCTAATGAAAGGGTAAGTTTTCTCATTTTCTTGAATTTAGTTTTAAGTCTCAGATTAAGAATTTGATTAGTTGAATTGAATGATTTCTACTCTAATCCATAGCAAATTTCAAAGATTGTATGATGATACCGAATATTTCTATCGACTGGGCCCTTTTTGTTTGTGAGTGAACCGAAATCGTTTGTAAAGCAAACCAAGATTGCTATTGGTTGAAGAGCAGCATAGCGCAGGCTCAGCCCGTTTTAAACTACTACGTTCACTATTCTGTTGGGAACGACAATGACCTTTTTGGGAGGTTTTCCATCCAGCCACTTTTGAACTACCTCGTTCGAGAGCACATCACTTTCGATAGTTTCTTTGGAAGCGTCCACCGGGAAATCAATTTTCACACGCATCTTTCCATTGATCGAAACCGGATACTCGAATGAATCCTCCTGTACATGTTTCTCATCAAATTCAGGGAAGGCAGCGTAAGTTATTCCCTCCGAATGGCCCAGATTTTCCCATAGCTCTTCACAAATATGAGGTGCAAACGGACTGAGGGTCACAATGAAAGGTTCTAATATCTTTCTTTTGTTGCAGTTCAGAGATGTCAATTCATTTAAACAGATCATAAATGCGCTGACGGAAGTATTAAAGGACAAGGCATTTATGTCCTCTTCAACTTTTTTTATCAATTTGTGAAGGGCCTTGTTTTCCTGATCGTTGGCTTCTTCCTCCGAAACTGCAAATACACCTTTTCCATCATGGAAGAGGCTCCACAGCTTTCTTAAGAATTTGAATACACCGTCTATTCCCTGCGTATTCCATGGCTTGAATTGCTCGAGAGGACCCAGGAACATTTCGTACATGCGCAGGGTGTCGGCACCGTATTTCGAAATAATGAGGTCCGGGTTGACCACATTGTACTTGGATTTGGACATTTTTTCGATTTCCCAGCCGCACTTATATACGCCATCTTCCAATTCGAAAACCGCATCCGCCGCATCAGCCCTGCTCTTTCGGAATGCATCGATATCCAGGATGTCATTTTCTACAATGCTGATGTCCACATGTATTGCTGACACATCATGGTTTTTTCTCAATCCGTGGGACACATATTTATTTTCGCCCTTCACGCGGTAAACAAAATTTGACCGTCCCTGGATCATTCCCTGGTTGACAAGTTTCCGGAATGGTTCTTTTGTGGACAGATAACCTGCATCGTACAATACCTTATGCCAGAACCGGGCGTAAAGGAGGTGCAATACGGCATGTTCCGCACCCCCTACATAAAGATCTACAGGCATCCAGTATTTTTCAAGGTCAGCAGGTACGAGTTCCTTTGTGTTATCAGGATCAATGTATCTTAAGTAATACCAGCAACTGCCGGCCCATTGCGGCATGGTATTCGTTTCGCGTTTTGCGTCATTTCCGCATTTCGGACAGGAAGTGTTGACCCATTCCTCCACCTTGGCAAGCGGGGAATCACCGTCTTCAGTAGGTGTATAGGATTCCACTTCAGGCAAAACAACAGGCAGATCTTTTTCGGATACGGGAACCACTCCGCATTTTTCGCAGTGTATCACGGGTATTGGCTCACCCCAGTATCGCTGACGGGTGAAGATCCAGTCACGAAGCTTATAGTTTACGGCACCCTTCCCAAGTCCCTCATCCTCGATCCTCCGGATTATTTCGCGGGTAAATGCCTTGCTGTCCATACCATTGTATTCACCTGAATTGAGCATAATACCATGACCGGAGTAGGCTTCCTCCTGGTCCTTTATTTCTTTTCCATCAGGTGTAACCACCTGGATGATCGGCAGGTCAAACTTCTTTGCAAATTCAAAATCCCTTTGATCACCGCCCGGCACCGCCATGATGGCCCCTGTACCATATGAGATCAAAACATAGTCAGATATCCATATCTGTATTTCTTCGCCACTGATCGGATTGATGGCATATGCCCCGGTGAAGACACCGGTTTTTGACTTATCCAGTTCAGTTCGCTCCAGGTCACTTTTGAGGCTGGCCTGACGAACATATTCATCAACGGCGGGTCTGTGATCCTGTTTCGTAACCTGCTCGACCAGGGGGTGTTCCGGAGCTAAAACCATGTAGGTTACGCCAAAAATAGTATCGGGCCTGGTTGTGTAGATCTGTATGTTCGCACCCGTATCCCTTTCCTTGAAGTTAACCTCAGCTCCGTGACTTTTACCGATCCAGTTTTTTTGTGAAAGGATAATTGACTCAGGCCAGTCGAGTTCTTCCAGGTCGTCCAGCAACCGATCTGCGTACTCGGTGATCTTTAGTATCCATTGACGCAATTTCCTTCTGACTACGGGTGTGCCGCACCTTTCACAAGCGCCGTTCTTCACTTCTTCATTTGCCAATACGGTCTTGTCATTGGGGCACCAGTTGATCATGGCATCATCTTCATATGCCAAACCCCGTTCAAAAAGCTTCAGAAATATCCACTGTGTCCATTTGTAATAATCCGGGTCGCTTGTCCTGATTTCCTTGTCCCAGTCGTACGAAAATCCAAGTACGCCCAATTGCTCCTTGAATCTGTTGATATTGTTTTCCGTAGTTATGGCGGGATGTTGTCCTGTTTTGATCGCATACTGCTCGGCCGGCAATCCAAATGAGTCAAATCCCATTGGATGTAATACGCTGAAACCTTTAAGCCGCTTGTACCGGGCAACAATGTCCGTTGCGATATAGCCCAGAGGATGACCAACGTGAAGCCCGGCGCCTGACGGATACGGAAACATGTCCAGAACATAGTACTTCGGTTTGGAAGTATCGGGCTGGGTTTTAAACGTCTGATTTTGTTTCCAAAATTTTTGCCACTTTTTTTCAATTTCCTGAAAAGGATATTCCGCCATTTTGTACCGTAATTTTAAGAAGGGCACAAATTTATTTACCCATATCTAAAATTCTTTTATTATTTCAGGAAACCTTCCGGAATAGATCATGTCTTTAGAGCAGATAATTGAAAAATGAACCTAAAGATCAAAAACTCGGATTTAATTTTTAGCAACATGAAAAGAATGACATTAGGCTTAATGGTTTTAGCGATCGCATTTACCTGCTACGCACAAAAGCCCGATTCTGTTGAGACCAAACCTCCGAAAGTCGAGGAGCCCGCAGAGAAGCAGGATCAGCCCAAAGCAGAGGACACAAAACAGGAAATAACTCAGCCGGAAAAGGAGGAAATAAAACCGGAAACTGAAGCCGGACAACCGGAAACTGAAACCATACAGCTGCAACCGGAGGCAGAACCGGCACCTCCTCAGGCGGAGGCCGCCAAAGTACCGGAGCCAAAGATCATTTATTATCAGACCACGCCGGAACCGAAATACGAAACCCGGTATCGGTCAAATACCCGCTCGAGCAGAGGTGACATAAAAACACTTGCGGGGTCAATGCACCATAGCGGAGGATTTGGAGCGCTGTCATTCCGGACTACGGATTTCATGGATGAGACAATGGTCCTGGCCGGTATCAGGGGTGGTTGGATCATCAACAGGACCCTGGGGATCGGAGTGGAAGGACACGGGATCATACCGACAGCCAAATATGCTAATATTGATCCGAATGGTGAAGTCTTTGCGGTAGGTGGGTATGGAGGAATGTTCCTTGAGTTGATATTCCTGTCCAATACGGTCGTACATGTCACATTCCCAACTTCCGCCGGGGCAGGCTGGCTGGGTTATACGGAGGACTGGGAGAGCGATGACCCGACTCCGGGAACAGATAACTCATCCAGTGTAATTGACGACGACGTGTTCTGGTATGTGGAACCGGGAGCTAATATTGAGGTTAACATATCCAGGAACTTCAGGATGGATTTTGGGGTAAGCAAGCGATTTGTCCAGGACCTGGTATTACTTCAAACAGATGCCAAGGAATTCCAGAATACCAATTATTATATCACTTTGAAGATCGGAGGTTTTTGATCTTCATTAGATCTGCCGGTTGAACCGGGAAAATACAGTCTCAAGAATTCACTTTTCGTTTTGCTTTAGCCGTAGGGTATTGATCAAGATCAAGAACTACGGCTTTTTTCTTTATTGGCTGGGATACTTTAGTCATTGAACTAGATTAACGTCAGTTAGTCATAAAAAACAGCAAAAACCCACCTCATTCTTTCTCAGAGGGTCATTCGTAGTGGTTTGCGGGACGGATGGCCCGTGGAGTCTCCCATTGAAAAGATTCCACGGCTTTCTTCCGCTCATTCCTACTTTAACCAGTTGGTGACAACACCAACTGGAAATTGAGCCTCTGAAATAGGGTTTATGTTGTTTGTAAGAGATTCCATTGGTCCAGAATTTATCCCCGTTATAACTACCTCATCTATTTCGGGCATCTTTTTCGGCGATAACACAGGCCAAGAGGAGCCAGGGTATTTTAGGCAGTCCGGTTATGTGCAGATTTCGCGATATATTCCAGTGCTTCTTTTACATGTTTTACCGGTCTCAGGGCGGAGTTGAAGCGATAACGAATAATTCCCTGAAGATCGGTAACGTACGTCACCCTTCCGGGCCATAACCCCAATAGACTTTTTACTTTGAAAAGACACATGGCTTTCCCCTCATTATCAGACAGTAAGGTGAAATTAAGACCATATTTGTCTTTAAATGTCCTGTGTGACTCAACCGAATCACCGCTTATTCCGATCACTTTGGCTCCATGTTTGAGGAAATCATCAATATGGTCTCTGAAAGCACAAGCCTCTCTGGTACATCCCGGAGTCCCGTCTTTAGGATAGAAGTAGATAACCAGGGGATGTTGTCCTATGAAATCATGTAAACGTATGCTTCTCCCTGCATCGTCTGAAAGCACAACATCCGGTATTTTATATCCCACCTCTAGCATTTGCTTTTCGCTAATAGTATAACCTGTACTTCATTCGGATTGTTGTCAGAAGTACTTTTAAAATATATGTTTCCGAAAGCCGGGAGACTATCAATCATCTATCTTAATTTAGCCGCCAAATTAAACCATTATAATATGAGACAGTACCTTGATTTGATGCAGCACATATTGGATAGGGGAGATGAAAAAAGTGATCGAACAGGTACTGGCACCAAAAGTATTTTCGGATACCAGATGAGATTTGACCTTTCCGAAGGGTTTCCTCTCGTCACTACCAAGAAAATACACACAAGATCCGTCATACATGAATTACTTTGGTTTTTAAAGGGGGATCAAAATATTAAATACCTGAAAGAGAATGGTGTTTCCATTTGGGATGAATGGGCGGATGATAACGGTGATCTGGGCCCTGTGTATGGCGTTCAGTGGAGAAGCTGGCCAACACCTGATGGCAATGTGATAGACCAGATATCCCAGGTCATAAAGCAGATCAATGATAACCCGGATTCACGAAGACATATTGTAAGTGCCTGGAATGTGAGTGAAATACCAAATATGGCGCTGCCACCATGCCATGCCTTTTTCCAGTTTTATGTGGTTCACGGGAAACTGTCATGCCAGCTTTACCAGAGAAGCGCGGATGTGTTTTTGGGAGTTCCGTTCAATATCGCATCGTACGCCCTCCTGACGATGATGGTGGCGCAGGTGACGGGTTTGGAGGCGGGAGATTTTGTTCTCACATTCGGAGATGTTCATTTGTATTCCAACCATTTGGACCAGGCGGTGTTACAGTTATCGAGGAAACCAAGACCATTACCTGAGATGCGTCTTAATCCTGATATAAGGTCAATTTTTGATTTCAGGTATGAGGATTTTCAGCTTGAAAATTACGACCCTCATCCTCATATTAAAGCAGCAGTTGCAGTATAAAACTTACCTGTAATATAAATGTGGATGTTTATTGCATCGAAATTCGGGTTTATTCGTAAACTTTGATGACTATGCCGGAGAAAAGCAGTGTTTTTGACATGATCGGACCAGTGATGATTGGACCGTCAAGTTCGCATACTGCGGGTGTCGTTCGCATTGGGAGAGTTGCAAATAGAATATTCGGGGGAACTCCGGGGAGTTGTCTGATAACTTTTTACAATTCGTTTGCCAGGACATACGAAGGGCACGGAAGCGACAGGGCAATTCTTGCCGGATTGATGGACTTCAAAACTGATGATCCCAGAATCAAGGAGGCCATTGCTATCGCGAAGGACTCGAAAATAGAGTTTAAGTTCAAATCCATAGCAAATGCCTCAACTTTTCATCCGAATACTGTCAAAATTGAAACCAAAGACGCCAAAAATGCATCTACTGTAGTAGGAGAGAGCAGAGGAGGAGGAGTGATCAGAATAAAAGAGATAAACGGATTTGACTGCAATTTCACCGCGAGTTCTCATACATTGATTGTTGAGGCCGAGGATAAACCGGGGAGTATTGCCTTTATATCGAGCGTTATTTCCAGGGATGAGTGTAACATTGCCACCATGACGGTGTCTCGTAAAGGAAGGAATGATGTTGCCTGTCAAGTGATCGAAATGGATTCAGGCATCAAACCGATCACATTGGAATATTTAAAACAACTGAATTGGGTGCATGACGCACTTTACATACCTGATATTGATAATTGAATCATAAACTCCAGATCATGAAAGGACTTTTTATATTACTAATGGCATGTTCGTTAGCTTTCGGGGCGTTTGCCCAACAACCCAGAGCATTGACGATTGAAGAATGTGTCTTAATTGCCATTGAGAACAATCTTAATATCAAGAGAGGTAAACTCAACCTTGAAAATTCCAAAGCAACATTACTGCAAGCCAGGGCGGCTCAATTACCGAATGCAAATGTTACTGCCAGTTACGGCAGAAACTGGGGCCGGTCCATTGATCCAACCACCAATGACTTCATAACCCAGCGCATTAGTTCTTCCGGTCTGGGAGGTAACAGTAGCGTAACGCTTTTCAACGGCATGCAGCTGATCAATTCCGTCAGGCAGTCAAGGGTAAACCTTGAGGCTTCAAAGTATGATCTGGAAAAGGCTGTAAACGATGTAACACTGGGGATTGCCACTATTTACCTGAATGTTATTTTCAACAGGGAGCTGGTAGAAAATGCACAATACCAGCTGGAATCCAGCCAGCAGCAACTGGAAAGGACCAAAAAGCTGGTTGAGTTAGGATCTCTGCCCCGTTCGAGAGAATTGGAACTTGTATCCCAGGTTGCTACAAATGAAGTGAATGTGATCAATCAGCAGAATTCATTGGATCTGGCATTTCTGGATCTGAAACAGGCTATGTTGATCCCGGCCAGTGAGAATATTGATATTGTAGTACCGGAGATTGAACTGGCAGCGGCATCTGATCTTGGAATAAATCCGCAAGGCTTATATGAAATAGCTGAAGAGGCACAACCTGAAATCAAGAGCGCTGATCTTGGTGTTGAAAGTGCTCAGTTAGGTTTAAAGATTGCATCCGGGGCGCAGTTACCATCGTTGGGTCTCGGGGGAGGTTTCAGTACAAATTATTCAGACGCATTTGATCAGAGGCCTGTCATTAATTCCGATGCTCCTGTGGTTTATGAGCCCACGGGCGCGGTGACTGCATCCGGGGAAGACGTACTGGCACCAAATCCTTCGATTGATTACGTTGATTTTGGTTTTGCGGATCAATATGAGGAGAACCTGTCGTGGCGGTTGGGTGTACAGTTGAGCATTCCTATTTTTAACGGGCTCAACACCCATACCAGCATTCAGCGGTCGAAGATCAATTTGCAACAGGCCGAAATAACTGCGATCGAAACCAGGAATACATTAAGACAGCAAATTGAGACTGCATATACCAATGCATTGGCTGCTTCTAAATCCTATGAAGCATCTACGAGACAGGTGGAAGCTTTGGAAGAAACGTTTCGATCTGTAGAGAATCAATACAACCTGGGTGCAGCGAATTTCACGGACTATCAGGTTGCCAGCAACAACCTTTTCGGAGCCAGGTCAGACCTTGTCAGAGCTAAGTATGACTATATATTCAAATTGAAGATTCTCGATTTTTACCAGGGGAAACCCATAACACTTGATCAATAATAAAATGGCCAAAAGGAAGAAAAAATCAAATAACAGATTACTATATATTTTGGGAGGGGTAGTAGTCCTCCTTATCATTTTTGTGCTGGTCGGCAAATCACAGGGCTGGGTAGGGAAGAAAAAGGAAATGGAGGTAGAGGTCAGCAGGGCCGAGAAAGCAACCATTGTAGAAAAGGTAAGTGCATCCGGTACGGTTCAGCCAGTCATAGAAGTGAAAATAAGCCCTGAAGTAGCAGGTGAAATCATAGAGCTTACTATCGAGGAGGGTGATTCCGTGAGCCAGGATGACTTTTTGTTGAAAATCAGGCCTGATAATTTTATTTCAGCCCTGGAAAGAGCCAGAGCAAATTTGAATCAGCAAAGGGCCAATCTGGCGGACGCCAAAGCAAGATTGGCAAGGGCGGAAGCCACCTACAAACGTTCCGAACTGGAGTTTAACAGACAAAAGAAACTCTATGATGAGAAAGTCACTTCCAGTGCTGATTTCGAACTGGCAGAAGCCAACTACAACATTGCAAAGCAGGATCTTGAGTCCGCCCGTCAGAGCGTGGAAGCTTCGAAGTATATTGTGAAAAGCTCGGAGGCAACTGTGGATGAGGCTCAGAAAAATCTCCTGCTGACGGAAATAACGGCTCCCATGACAGGCATAGTCTCCAAACTGGATGTAGAAGTGGGAGAAACGGTAGTCGGAACCTCTCAGATGCAGGGTACGGAAATGCTGAGAATTGCAGACCTGTCAAACATGGAAGTTCGCGTGGATGTTAATGAAAATGATATCATCAGGGTCTCAATCGGTGACACCGCAATTATAGACGTGGATTCTTATTCTTATATGGAGAAAGAGTTTAAAGGTGTTGTCACCCAAATAGCCAACACTGCAAATGATAAGATATCAGCGGACGCGATCACAGAATTTGAGGTAAGGGTCAAAATATTGAATGAGTCCTACCAGGATCTTGTAGAGGAGCAAAATTTGACTTACCCGTTCAGGCCTGGCATGACAGCCAGTGTGGACATAGTAACTGAAGTAAAGCGTGACATACTTACAGTTCCACTGGCATCAGTTACTACCCGGAAACCCGGAGATGACAAATCTGAAGAGGAAGAATCCGGGCGTGACACAGATAGTGATGAAGAAGATGTCAGCTTGCTGGAAGAAGACCTGGAAGAAGTTGTTTTCAAATTTGATGATGGGTTGGCGAAGAAGACCCCGGTAGAAACGGGAATAAGTGATTTTGAACGAATCGAAATACTATCCGGCCTTGAAGAAGGGGATAAAGTAATTTCAGGGCCGTTTCTCGCCGTTTCCAAGCGATTGAAGAACGATGACCCCGTTACCACAGAAGAGGAGGAAACCGAAAAGGACGAAACTACCGAAGCGGAAGAGGAACAATAGCGTACTGCTCCTTGAGCACAGTATAGAGCTTTTCGACCGGCAGGCCCATTACGTTGTAGTAGGATCCCAATATGTGAGTGATCCCGATCATGCCGATCCATTCCTGTATGCCGTACGCTCCGGCCTTGTCAAATGGCTTGAAGTTTTCGATGTAATGATTGATCTCATCATCAGTCAAATGTCGAAAAAACACCTGTGTCACCTCCGAAAAAATACTCCTTTTGTCTGGGTCAGAGACACAAACACCGGTAATTACCTGGTGGCAGGCCCCTGATAAGCGTCTGATCATATCAAATGCAACCTTTTCATCTTTGGGTTTCTCGAGTAGCAGGTCACCCTTCAGGACAATGGTGTCAGCGGTGATTATGACGGCATCATCGTCGTAGTGGTCACGATGAATTTCATTCTTCTTTGTTGCAAGATATTCGCCTATTTGTCCTTTAACGATGTTTGGAGGATAGGACTCATCAAATGGCAGTGCACCGGATTCGAATTGAAAGCCTGCTTCGGAAAGAAGTTGTTTTCTTCTCGGTGAATCAGAAGCTAGAATCAAGCGGGGAGTAGAATTCATCTTCATTGATTGAGCTGAAAAGAAATCCGCAGATGACTTTAGGGTAAAAATATGTGGATTTTTGAGGTAAAGTATACCCGGAGTAGCAGACACTTTTGATCGTTTCTATTGCAATATCCTTGGTAATGACAGCAAAATGAGCCTCACCTTTGATCACTTCTTTCAGACACTCGGTAAAATTTCTCTCATACCTGATCTGAGGTTCCTCAGACTGTTTTCTTCCCCTGATTCCGAGGATCTTTTCGAAAATAAAAAAGTGCATGACTGTCAGATCCAACTCTTTGATCGCTTTAGGAAAATTCCAGGTGATATCTTCAATTCTTTCGGGTTTAAGCCTGATTTTGTAGGCATTATCACCCACAAGCAGGCCGAAAGCCCATTTCTTACCCAAAATCACCTCATAGGTGTCCATGGGATTGTCAATCGTCTTAATATGGAACCACTTTTCAAGATCTCTTAAAAGTCTTCGCTCATCAAACTGGTCGAATCCGTCTACCAGCCGGTGAGTAGGCAGAACACTGAGATCGTTTCCTTCCGTATTGGTGAAATACATGAGGTGGTAGTTATATGGCTCGTATCCGTCGTGACCGGGGTTAGCTTCCTGCCTTTTATTCTTGTAATCCAGTGACCCCGCGTACCTGTGATGTCCATCCGCCAGAATGATTTGTTTCTCATCCAGGATCTCTATTATTCTCCTGATTACTTTGACATCCTGTATTACGGCGAAAACATCTTTCACACCCTGATAATCTTCGGTCTCATAGAGGGGAGATTGGATGGCTTCATCAAGATATCCTTCGATCTCATGGGTCGGATCAGTGTAAAGGCCGTGAGTCGGGCTGACATTCAATTCGGTCTCCTCTAATATGCGCATCCTGTCATTTACAGAATGTGGCATTGTGCTTTCATGCCTCAGGATGACCTCTTCATCCCAATCATAGATCCGAATATTTGCTATAAATCCTTTTCTGCAATATATCTGCGGATGTCCGGGCAGCGAAAAATACTGATAATACACATAAATAGACGGCAACTTGTCCTGGTGGATGATTCCTTCGGATTTCCAATGTTTCAGGGTTTCCCTTGCATTTTCGGCCGGCTCCCGGCCCATTGGTACCGAAAGATGGATGCTGTTGAGTGGATTTTTGTACAATACGGCCCTTTGCCGCTCACTTACAACATCAAATAGCGGCGAGGTAAGATCATCAATCGACTTGATCAGTTCATCGTTGTACCTCCAGGCCCTCAGCGGTCGAATTTCAGCCATTAACTATGTCTCAATTTCCAGTTACCGGATTTTTTTGGCCTGAAAGTAGCATGATTACCTGATGTGCTGTCATGATTGAAAGACGTAAAACCTGCAATAGCTCCGATCATTTCTTCCTCTTTGGTCAGGCTCTTCTTCAGCCTGTCGGCGCTAAAATGCTCTTCAAGGAATTTGGTCGTAAATGATCCGTCTACAAATGACTTGTGTCTTAAAACGAATTTGCAAAATGGGAGGGTGGTCTTGATTCCTGTGATATGGTACTCGTCAATTGCCCTGATCATCCTTTCGATAGCCTCTTCCCTGTTTTTTCCATAAGTCACCAGCTTAGATATCATAGGGTCATAGAAAATGGGGATCTCCATCCCTTCCTCAAACCCGTCATCGACCCTGACCCCGGGACCTTGCGGACGCTTGTACGTAATTAATCTGCCGATGTCCGGCAAAAAATTATTTTCCGGGTCTTCGGCATAAACCCTGACTTCAATGCTGTGCCCGCGAATAGACAGGTCACTTTGCCTGTAGGTGAGGTCCTTTCCCTCAGCGACATTTATTTGTTCCTTGACCAGGTCAACCCCTGTAATCTGTTCCGTAACGGGATGCTCCACCTGAAGCCGGGTATTCATTTCCAGAAAATAGAAATTCAGATCTTTGTCAGCTATGAATTCCACTGTACCTGCTCCAAAGTAGTCACAAGATCTCGCAACATTTACGGCAGCTTCCCCAATTTCTTTTCTCTTTTCCGCTGACATTACTGCGGAAGGGGCTTCCTCGATAATTTTTTGGTTTCTGCGTTGAATGGAGCACTCCCTTTCAAAAAAATACAGGATGTTTCCATTCATATCACCCATTATCTGAACCTCGATATGTTTGGGTGATTCAATGTATTTTTCAAGGAAGACAGAGTCATCGTCAAATGAACTTTTGGCTTCACTAACCGCTCTTTGCATTTGGGATTCAAAATCATTGGGGTCAAATACGATCCTCATTCCCTTGCCACCACCGCCGGCGCTGGCTTTGATCATTATCGGGTACCCGATATCATTTGCAATTTTCTTTGCTTCCTTAATATCGGAAATGGGTTCATCCATTCCCGGGATTTGAGGCACATCAAATTTTTTGACAGCCTGCTTGGAAGCAAGTTTGTCTCCCATAATTGCCAGTGCTTTGGGAGAGGGTCCTATGAATATGATGCCTTCTTTTTTCAATCTTTCGGCAAAAGAGGCGTTTTCGGACAGAAATCCGTATCCCGGATGCACAGCATCTGCCCCTGTCATTTTGCATGCTTCTATGATCTTGTCAATTACCAGGTACGACTGATTTGACGGCGGAGGTCCCAGCAGCACGGCCTCATCAGCAAATGAAACATGTGGTGACAGTATATCTGCCTGGCTGTAGACCGCTACGGTTTGGATACCAAGCTCCTTACATGAACGCATGACACGAAGCGCAATTTCACCCCGGTTCGCTACAAGTATCTTTTTTATTTTATCACCCATTCAATAGCAGGATACGATTTTTGGAGCCAAAATTACTTGTAAAATGGAAACATGAATAGATAAGCTGACGCAATTATTATTAGATTTGTGCTTCAATTTGAAGGTAGGCTAAATTAACGCATTTTAGATGGATTTATTCGAGAAATTACTTCAGGACAGAGGGCCGCTCGGGAGTCATTCTCATATTGATGATAACTTTTATTTTTTCCCGAAACTAGAAGGTGAGATTGCGCCCAGGATGCGGTTTAAGGGCAAAACAGTCCTTACATGGAGTATTAACAATTATCTGGGATTAGCCAATCATCCGCAGGTACGAAAAACAGATGCAGAGGCGGCAGCGGAATGGGGATTATCCTATCCGATGGGTGCCAGGATGATGACCGGAAACACGGATCATCATGACCGGTTGGAAAACGAGCTGGCTGAATTTGTCGGTAAAAAGGCCGGAATGCTGTTGAATTACGGGTATCAGGGTGTAATGTCAGTCATTGACGCACTGGTGGATAGAAAGGATGTGATCGTCTATGATGCCGAGTCTCATGCGAGTATAATTGATGGTTTGAGGCTGCACATGGGTAAACGTTTTGTTTATCCTCATAATGATATTGCCAATTTGCAAAGACAGCTCCAAAGGGCCGAGAAGTTGTGTAAAGAAACCGGGGGAGGCATCCTGGTGATAACCGAAGGTGTGTTTGGTATGTCCGGGAATATGGGTAACCTGAGGGATATTGTCTCGCTTAAAGACAAATTCAATTTCAAATTGCTGGTAGACGATGCGCATGGTTTTGGCACTATGGGCAAGACGGGAGCAGGGGCCGGGGAGGAGCAGGGCGTGCAGGACGGCATAGACATCTATTTTTCCACTTTTGCCAAATCTATGGCAAGTATCGGCGCATTCATCGCAGGCGATGAGGAAATCATTGACCTGCTGCGGTATAAGGTGAGATCGCAGATTTTTGCAAAGTCCCTGCCTATGCCTATTGTCATTGGAAACCTCAAGAGACTTGAGATCCTCAAAACTCAGCCAGAGCATAAAGACAAGCTTTGGACCATTGTCAAGGCTATTCAGGGTAATTTGAGGATTGAAGGATTTAACCTCGGTACCACAAAATCACCGGTCACACCGGTCCTGCTGCGTGGCAACTCATATGCGGCGGCAAATATGGTCAGGGACCTTAGGATCAACTACAATATATTCTGTACGCCTATTATTTATCCTGTGGTCCCGAGAGAGGTCATCATGCTGCGCATAATACCCACTGCAAGCCATACTTTGGCTGATGTTGAGGAAACAATTCACGCATTTAAGTCAATAAAAGGCAAACTGGACGACGGTATTTACACCGAGGAGGGGGAAGAAGGGGCATTAAAAGCACTTAAAGAGGGTATTTAAGCAAATTTATTTGGTTTTTGTACCTACATTTTCGTTAAATTGCCACAACGTTATAATTATCAGTAACCTTAAAATATAGTTTACAATATGAAAAGATTCGAACAACTAAGAGACTTGGTAGCATCACTAGAAGGTGATTTTTCTAAATTCTATGACAAAGGAAACCAAGCTGCTGGTACCCGTGTAAGGAAAGGAATGCAGGAGATGAAGAACCTGGCTCAAGAAATTAGAGTTGAAGTTCAAAGAATGAAGAACGGTTAATATTCGCTCTCCAAAAAAGATAAGAAGGGGGTAGTTTTAGCTACCCTTTTTTATTTTGTCCAGTTCTCTCTTAAACTCCTCCATCAATCCTTCACTTCCGGGCGTTAAAGGCAAGCGGGTGTAATTCCGGATCAGTCCGGCGGATGCCAGTCCGGCTTTGATCGAACTGGGGTTGCCTTCTTTCACGATCAACCTGAAAAATGGATCAAGCATATGATTCAATTCAAGCGCTTTGTCCCTGGGACCGTTTAAAGCCGCTGCCGTCAACAGGCTGACATGGGCCGGGAGAAGATTCGCCAATACCGATATAACACCTTCACCACCAACATTTACCACTGGAAGAATAAGGCTGTCATCACCGGATAATAAAAGGAAATCATCAGGTTTCTTCGAAGCAATTTCTGATGTGTGGTTCAGGTTTCCCGTCGCATCTTTGAGGCCTGCTATACGATCGTGTTCGGCCAATCTCAGCACAGTATTCACCGAAATGGACGAGGATGTACGGGCCGGTACATCGTACAGGATAACATCAAATGGTGAAGTATCGGCTATTTTTGTGAAGTGCCTGAAGATCCCCTCCTGAGATGGCCTGTTGTAGTAAGGACAGACTGACAATATCCCGGATAGTCCGAAATCTTTCAAGTCATCCAATTTGGAGACTAACTCGTTGGTATTATTCCCGCCGTGGCCATATACAATAGGCAGCTCCTTTTTATTGAATGTTGTGACCCTTTCAAGCACCTGCAGTTTTTCTGACCACGAGAGCGTGGGACTTTCTCCTGTTGTCCCCATCACCACGAGGTAATCCACATTGCCCCGGGATACATGATCCACCAGCTTTTCCAGTGCATTATGGTCTATCGAGAGATCTTTGTTAAATGGTGTTACGAGAGCTACCCCGACTCCTCTAAACGCTTTAATCATGTTTGATCATTTTGGTATACTTCAACAAGTCATCAAATTCACGATCTTTTTCGGGTTTTATTTGCAAGTCCAGTTGTTTACTTTTTGAAAAATCATTGAATCCCACCTTGTGAGATGCTTTGCAAAGTGAGGCAATATATTGGATCAGATAGTCCAGCTGATGGTCGAGGATCAGCAGAAAATCGAATTCTTTATCAATAAATGCTTTGAGCTTCTCCGATTTGATCCCTCCGGTGAATGACACATCGGATTTTGTGATAACCCCATTTGTATTGCCTTTTTCCGAATCAGTGGACGAGCCTATCTTCAATACATCCGTTACCTTCCCTTCACCCTGTATGGACAGGATAAATTGCTCAAATTCTTTCCTTAACGAATCCCGAAGATTAATGATTATGCCAACCCTGCGGGCCTTTTCGAAACTGCATGGGGCAGGTTTAGACCTTCTTTTCAATCTCCGTTTTGTAAGGAATTCTATGAACGGTTTTTTGAACATCTAACTAATCATTGAGTTGAATTCCGCTTCATCTATGATCCGGATACCTAATTTTTCTGCTTTCTCCCGTTTGGCGGGCCCCATATTCTCACCCGCAACCAAATAATTCGTTTTTCCTGAAATACTGCCTGCAATGTTACCACCATTTTGCTTGATGATGGATTTTAGCTCGTCCCTGCTGTATTTGCTGAATACTCCTGAAATAACAAATGTTGATCCCTCCAGTTTATCCGTATAATTGATCAGTCCATGATCGGTTATCTCCATTTGCAGTCCGGCCGTTTTCAGTCTATGCACCAGGGACCTGTTATTTTGGTTCGAGAAGTATTGTATGACACTTTGCGCTATACGTGTACCTATTTCCATTACTTCAAGCATTTCGTCCTCAGAGGCGTTCATCAGATGATCCATGCTCTTAAAGTGATCGGCTAGTTTTTCTGCTACCGTCTTACCAACGTACCTGATGCCTAATGCGAAAAGTACGTTTTGGAACGGTACCTTCCTGGATTCCGACAGCGAATCGAGTACGTTTTGCGCTGTCTTCTCTTTTATCGATCGGGTCTTAATTTCCCCGGTTTGTTCATCTTCCACGGAAAATTTCAGGCCATTCAGATCGTCGAATGTCAGGCGATACAGATCACTGACATCTGAGATCAGGTTGGCGTCGAGCAATCCGGCAATTGTCCTTGGACCGAGTGTCTCGATATCCATTGCATTCCGTGAAATGAAATGCTCGATACGTCCAAGTACCTGTGGAGGACATGATATTTCATTCGGACAATAGTGAACCGCTTCACCTTCCTGCCGGACAAGTGGTGTCTTACATTCGGGGCATTTGTCAATGTAGGCGATCGGGATTGCGTTACCCTGCCTTTGGTCCAGGTCAACTTTCGTGACTTTCGGAATTATCTCGCCGCCCTTTTCTACATGGACATAATCATTCATATGGAGATCCAGTCGCCGGATCTCATTTGCGTTATGAAGGCTGGCTCTTTTGACTGTGGTTCCCGCCAGCAAAACAGGGTCAAGGTTGGCAACCGGGGTGATCGCACCCGTTCTGCCAACCTGATAAGTAACGGAAAGCAATTGTGTTACGGCGCTTTCGGCTTTGTATTTGTAAGAGATAGCCCATTTCGGGCTTTTCGCCGTAAATCCCAGCTCTTCCTGGTGTTGTTCACTATTTACCTTGACCACAATCCCGTCTGTCTCGAGAGGTAGTTCAAAACGCTTATGCTCCCATTCGTCAATGTAGGCAATCACATCCCTGATATTCTTGCATTTCCTGTAAGTGGGAGAGACGTTGAACCCGAGGGAATCAAGCTGTTTCAGGGCTTCTTCATGCGTTGAGAGTTTTAATTCATCGGAAACAAAGGAATATAAATAACAATCCAGCTTTCTGGCCGCCACAATGGATGAATCCTGCATTTTCATGGTTCCTGAAGCAGAATTTCTCGGATTTGCCAGGATTGTGTTCGGTTTCTTACCTTCGGAGATCCTTACTTTATTGTCTTCCTCGATTTCGCGATTCACTCTTTCAAATTCCATAAGGGGGAAAAATACTTCGCCCCGAACCTCAAATTCTTTCGGAACGTTCCCTCCCATTATCTTCAATGGTATTGTGCTGATTGTCTTGGCATTAGGTGTTATGTCATCACCTTTTGTACCGTCACCCCGAGTGACGGCTTTTTGGAGCACACCATTCTCATACTGCAAACTCAGGGCGAGGCCGTCAAATTTCAGTTCGCATATGTATTCATAATCCTTTGTGCCAAGACCTTTCTCCACCCGCTCATCAAATGCCACCAGTTCGTCCTTGGAGTAGGTATTGCCCAGGGAGAGCATGGGATATTTGTGATATACTGTGGGAAAATCTTTGGTGATGGTCCCGCCAACCCTGAAAGTCGGAGAATCGGGTTGTTTAAGATGAGGAAATTTCTTCTCCAGTTCCTCCAGTGCTTTCAGCTTCATATCAAAATCGTAATCAGAAATTTCCGTTCTGTTCTCCTGATAATAGAGCTGATTATGATAGTTTAATTCATCTGTGAGATCTTTGATTTGTTCCAGTACAGATGTCTCTTCCATTGAATAGTTTGAACCTAGTAGTGTCAAGTAAAGCATGCTCTGACGGCCCAAGTCTGGTTCTTACCGCATTTAGCTTCACCATAAAAATATTCACGTAGCGCTGCTATGCTTAATTTTTATGCCTTTGCTAAAGAACGATAATAACTGCGACTTAACCATCATTTCATGCTTGACGCGACACTAGAATTTGTAATTTTGCAATTTATTTATTCTATCCTTTGCAGGAACAGGTGAAGAAGAAATTTTTGATAGCTGGACTTAGCAGCGTTAATCATCCTACATTCTTTTGAAAACACGTTTTACAGACCTCATCGAATCTAACACAACTCTGGCGCTGATCGGAGAGCTGGCGGATAGATTGAACCTGGAAACATATGTCATCGGGGGTTTTGTACGGGACCATTTGCTGGGACGTGACCAGAAAAAGGATATTGATATTGTATGCGTCGGTAGCGGGATATCCCTGGCTCAGGCCACTAAGGAGAAATTAGGTAAGGGTGCGTCGTTGACTGTTTACAAAAACTTTGGTACTGCCTCCGTTCACTTTGAAGACATTGAGCTGGAGTTTGTAGGAGCCAGGAAGGAATCCTACAGGAACGACTCCAGGAAACCAATTGTGGAGGAGGGGACGCTTGAAGATGATCAGAATCGAAGGGACTTTACCATTAATGCCCTGGCCATCGGTTTGAATGAAGCCAGGAAAGGAGAATTGCTTGATCCGTTCCATGGTCAGGAAGACCTCAAGTCCAGGACCATCAGAACTCCATTAGACCCGGACGTAACTTACTCCGATGATCCGCTCAGGATGATGCGGGCCATTCGATTTGCAGCCCAATTGAATTTTGACATTGAGGCGAACACATTTGAAGCAATCGGAAAAATGAAAGACAGGCTGGAGATCGTATCCCAGGAGAGGATCACCGGTGAACTCAACAAAATAATACTTTCATCCAACCCTTCATACGGATTCAAATTGCTTTTTGCTTCAGGGATCTTAAAAATAATCTTCCCTGAAATGTACCGGTTGCAGGGGGTGAAAAAGAAGAACGGCAAAGCGCACAAGGACAATTTCTACCATACACTGCAGGTACTGGATAATGTAGCCAGGGTGTCAGACGATTTATGGCTCAGGTGGGCTGCAATCCTGCATGATATTGCCAAGCCGGCAACACAGCGTTTCAACAATAGTGTTGGCTGGACATTCCATGGGCATGAAGATATGGGAGCAAAATGGGTTCCTGCAATTTTTAAGCGAATGAAACTCCCCCTTAATGATCATATGAAATTTGTGCAAAAGCTTGTCCGGCTCCACCTACGGCCTATAGCACTGGTCAGTGATATGGTTACGGATTCGGCGATCAGGAGATTGCTTTTTGAAGCGGGAGATGAAATAGACGATCTGATGGTGCTGTGCAAAGCCGATATAACGTCTAAAAATGACGAAAAAGTGCGTCGCTATTTATCCAATTTTGCCAAGGTGGAGCGGCGAATCAAGGAGGTGGAGGAGAAAGATCACATCAGGAGTTTTAAACTTCCTGTAACGGGTGAAGACATAATGGAGGCTTTCAATATCAGTCCTTCACGGATGGTCGGTGAAATCAAGGATGAAATAAAGGAGGCCATACTCGACGGTGTTATACCAAATAAAAGGGAGGATGCATATGACCTGATGCTCACCCTCGGCCTGAAAAAAGGCTTGACAGTAAGTGAAATTGAATAACTATATTTGCCGACTTAAATTCCAGAATTTGATGAAGAATACTTTAACGATGATCCTTGCGCTTGTTTTTGTTACTCATCTGTCAGCCCAGGAAACGAGCGAGGCACAGGCCGATACTTTGCCTCCGGTGGAGTTGCAAAGACAAATATTTGTGTACTCTATGGCAAAGAAGTACGGTGATGAGGATATGGCGAAGACTGCTCTTTACAACATACTTTCGATCACTCCCGGTAATGTGGGTATTCTGGATTCGCTGGCGTTGATGTACTTTCAAAAACAGAGCTATGCCTCGGCGGCACTGGTTAGTCAGGATATAGTCTCCATATCTCCTGATAATATGCTTGCCACGGAAATCGCGGCGACAAGCTTTGAGAACCTCGGTGTCAAAGACAGAGCACTACCGTACTATGAAAAGCTATACCTGAATAACAATAGCCTGACCTTACTTTACCAGATTGCTTTCATGCAGTATGAACTTAAACGTTATACGGAGGCAAATACCAACATAGATGTGATCATGAGCAACAGTGATGCGGCCAATGAAAAGCTTTATTTTTCAAAAAGCCAGACCGAAACGCAGGAGATACCCCTGACGGCAGCAATCCACAGGCTCAAAGCGATGATCGCAATAGCTGGCGGCGATAATAGTGAAGCCCGGGTACAATTCAACAAGGCGCTGGAGATCGTTCCGGATTTTGAAGTTGTCAAGATCCAGTTACAGGCCTTGAATTAATCTGCAGAATCCTCTGCTACTTCTTTTAGGCGGGCCAGCCAATTTGTAAGCATGGAATGCAGCCGGTAATGACTTATAAAAATAGGGAGTAGGAATCCCTGCATTGATTCCTGTGAAGAAACAATGGTCTGGTAGTCTTCTGTTTTCTCGAATTTCCAGACATGGATTGCTTTGATCCAGAGGACCCGTCCCGTCCAGGCTATTTCATTCGGAGCGTCAAGTTTCCTGATCTTGGATCTGATTTTGGTCCCTCCGGCCTTCCATGTGAAAGTCGATCCCTCTTCGACCTTATCTACGCTCACAGATTGAATGTCGGGATTCCAGGTGGGCCATTTGTCCATATCTACCAGTAAATTCCATACATCTTCCTGCGATGCATTGATTATAACTGACTGACTATCTCTGAGGCTGGCATTTTGATTGATCTTTCCTTCCTGAGCGAGGTTAATTAACGGATCTGGCATGGACTAAAATTATGGTCGTTAAACTTAAGAATAAAAGAGGTCATCAGGAAACATTTGACATAGAATGAGACAATTTGGCCAAAACTTTCCTGTTGACGACCCAGGAAATTATTCCTCCAGAAATATAAGTGACGGTTACGGCCAGAAAAATACCACGGATGCCGTCAAATTCTGATCCAAGATAGAGAAGAGGGATACAGATGAAAACCATTTGGATGATAATGATAGCCGATGCGTGGATCGGTTTGTTGAGCGTATTCAGGTTGCTGTTGACTATTTGTCCAATCCCGCGAAAGCCAAACCCAATAGGCACAATTGACAGGAAGAGCACTGTATCACGGACCACCTCAACATCTTTGCTGAAAAGTAAGGCAATTCTTTCCGATAAAAAGTACAGCAGCAGGAACATCAAAAGCCCCCATGCTATGGAAAAGGAATTGGAAAGCTTAATACCTTTTGTGATACGGTCAAAACGCGTGGCTCCGAAATTCTGTCCTGTAAACGGACCTATTGATACCGACAAAGCTATCAGGATACTCATCGCAAGAAATTCAATTCGGGAACCTACTCCAAAAGCCGCAACCGCTGATTCTCCATGCTTTGAGAGCAGAAATGTTACAATACCTGTTATAAGTGGAATGATCATTCGGGAAAGTCCCGAGGGCAGACCTATGAAAAGAATAGCCTTCCAGCAACCATACAGTACACTCCATGACGGGATCTTGAATGTGATCAGCTTTTCCCGGAAGTAAAGAACCGTAATGGATAAAACCATTGTCATGGCCCTTGAAATGGCAGTCGCGTATGCCGCCCCCTTCAAACCTAACTCCGGGAAAGGACCCATTCCGAATATGAGCAGGGGATCGAGGATCGCATTTACAATCACTGCGAACATCATGATCATACTCGGAGTGCGGGCGTCACCGGTTGCTCTTATGGCACTGTTTCCAACGAACGGAACGATGACAAACAGTATAGCGATGTACCATACGGTCATGTATTCCGTCACATAGGGCAGGATCTCTTCACTGGCGCCAAGGAGTATGAATGTGGGTTTGACGGTGGCCAGTCCAATGATGACGAATGCCCCGGCAATTATTACGGACAGGGCAAGGCTGTCTGTCGTTTCCCGCTGCGCTTTTTCCATATCTTTTTTGCCGTAAGACCTGGAGATGAGGGCCGTTGCCCCGATTCCCAGACCCTGCACGATACTGAATATTACCATTATCACGGGAAATGTAAAGCTCAGGGCTGCTAGTTGGGTTTTACCCAGCTTTCCAACGAAAAAGGTGTCCACGAGATTGAAAGCTACCATGCTCAGGATACCTAACATCATCGGAAGTGTCAAGTTTAGCAGGTTTAACGGAATGGAGCCCTGGGTAAGGTCTCTTCTCTTACTCAAAATGCTTCATTTATGTTGATGTAAAAACCACTTGTACCTTTGCCAATGGCATAATCCGCCCGTATCCTTATTCTTTCTTTCGGGTCTATCTCATACCTGATCCCGATTCCGGTACTAGCCAGCCATTTGTGATTTTTTACGGGCTCGGAGGAAACGGAACCGATCGATCCAAACGTGGAGAGAACTAATCGCCAGATTGCTTTATACCTGAGTTCATACTGGAAAGTGGAAAAATGAACATCCCGGTACGCGCCTTTAAAGTATCCCCTCATGCGCGTAGAACCTCCCAGCTGGGCCAGGTTATAGAATGGTACGTCACCAAACTGTGAATTTTGATATAGCTGAATCGCTAATTCCCACTTTCCTGAACTCCTATATTTTCTTGCTTCAACAATCAGGTCGGTAAATGAATAATTACTTCCAAAATGCATTCCGTAGTTGACCAGGTTGATCTCAAGATAATGCCCTGCATTGGGGCAAAAGACGTTGTTCCTCCTGTCCAGGATATATCCGAATCCCAGGCCGGATACCGTTCCGGTCTTAAATCCGAGGGTGTTGTCCAGCAGAATACCATTTTCGGAAGTACGCCTGATATCAATGTATTCCGTAAAACTGAAAGATGGTCCTAAATAGCTGAATTTTCCAATACTTTTTAATGCTCTTCCCTCGGATCTGAAGAAAGTGACATCATAGCTATCAGACTGCTCTATATCAATTTTATTTCCTGTACCGAAGTATTTGAAGGGATAAATGAAATACTTCAGCTCGAATGAGAGCCAATATTCGTTTTGAAAAAATAACTCAACCGGGAGCTCGGACAGTAGCTGGTTCTCAAGCGTGTAGATCAGGACCCCTCTGAAATTGGACGGCCTGGTACCTGAAACGGTATCCGTCCGGAAATAGTGCATGGCGGATGCACCAAAACCTAAACTTGTCTCCGGGGAGGAGAATATTACGGGAAGCACGATCCAGCTATCTCCGATTTTCCCTTGTGACTGCACTCCGGTGGTAAGAGCCAGGAAAAAGGTAAGGACCGATAAGGCCTTTATGAAAAATCTGAAATGATGTCGAAATAATTGAATCACCAGGTATCAGGTCGTTTCCAGCCTTCGAAGATAAGAATCCGATAAGGTAAATATTCAAGCGATACCGGATTTAATTATTTTGCAATGAACTAATTTCACAATTTCAGGTTTTAACAACATAATTGTCATTCAATAATGGAGATAGCAACATTTGGAGCCGGCTGCTTTTGGTGCACGGAAGCCATATTTCAGAGACTGAAAGGTGTGAAAAGTGTAAAATCGGGATATTCCGGAGGAAATGTCGCGAATCCCACGTACCGTGAAGTTTGTAGTGGATCCACGGGACATGCGGAAGTAGTTCAGATAGAATTTGACCCGAATGTGATCCCATATAAGGATCTATTGGAAATCTTTTGGAAAACCCATGATCCGACCACATTGAACAGGCAGGGTAATGATGTGGGTACTATGTATCGTTCCGCTATTTTTTATCATAACGAAGAACAACGAGATCTGGCTACAGCCTATAAAGATAAGCTCAACAAATCGGGAGCATGGATTGATCCGATAGTGACAGAGATTGCACCGTTTGAGGCTTTCTATGAAGCGGAGAATTATCACCAAAACTATTATGACAACAACGGATCTCAGCCCTATTGCAATTTTGTGATAACTCCTAAGGTTGAGAAATTTAAAGAGGTTTTTAAGGACAAACTAGATCACTCAATAAAAGCGGTTTCATCATCAATGTCCGCAGAATAGGGGATCCAAAACTCATCGATCATATTGTCATCACTATCCGGCATTCCGTCATCACGAGGGACATATCCAAAGTGCTTCCATTTGTAATCACTCAATTCGATTTCAAAAACGATCGTTTTATCCTTGACCGGATCGTCAGAGGGGTGAATGACGTTCAAAGTTTCGATGTATGACTTTCCATCATACTGATAGGGACCGGATCCGGCCGCAAAAATTTCATCACCTTCTTTATTGTATTGAATCCAGACAAAGTGCGTTGAAGTCAACATTTTAAGATAACCCATGTATTTTGGATAGTCCTGATACGGTTCGTCGCTTTTATGTCTGAATGTCTCAAGCGTCCAGGAACCGATAAGTCCTTTCTTGTTGTCATACTTAGGAATGATCGGGCTCCATATCTCTTCAATCTTCACGGAATCCGTGGAAATGATCAAACCCAAACCATTGATTTCCATTCTTTTTGCATAACCGGTGTGATACCAGTTGCCCTTTTTAAAATCAACAGTAAATGGAATGGACTGCCCCAGTTCGCTTGACCCCGGGGGATAGAAATAGTCGATGTTTTCAATATAGTTTCCTGCTTCATCGATTTTGTATGTGCCTCCTCCAAGACCTATGAGCATATCCCTATCCTTATCGTACATGATCCAGTTAAAGTGAGTAGGCGTAATATGCTTTTGTTTAATGATCTCGGGCCCGTATGTCAGCCATTCTGTTCCACCGGACTCATGGTCGATGTACGACACAATTTCCCAGGAACCTTCCAGGTTCACCGGCTTCTTTTGCGCAGGTTTATAAGACCATAGCAGTGCCAGCGTTATTATTGAGCATAAACTTAGAATGAGTTTCATGTTTTAAAGAGGATTACGTCAAAGTATATAAGTTAAAAGAAATTAAGGTATTTAAGAAGTTTTAAGGCGTATAATTTTTTTTACAATTAACCGAAAAATTCAGTTAAAACGTACATGGTGGTGTGTTTTGCATACTTATTGTAAGAAAAATCCTATCTTTCTCTTGGATAATCTCAGGTGATGAATTTTTTAAGTATTTTACCTTTTGTCCTGTTCATTTTGGGTTCACAAGATCCTGTTGAAGTGGAGGTGATAGGTGTGTATCAGGGTAAATCACTGTTTATTCAGAATCCTTACCGTCCGACCACAAAGTCATTTTGTGTTCGATCCATCTATGTAAATAACGAGCGCCAGGAGCTCAATTATGATCTGAGTGCGTTAAAGCTTGATTTTGAAAAAAATGATTTGTACACTCCTGTAACGATCAGGATCATAAGTGATGATTCGCTTTGCAACCCGATTATCATCAATCCGGATGCGATCTTTTTCCATACGGCATACAAGTTTACGGATGTCACACTGAGTGAGGCGGGATTATCATGGACAACTGAAGGAGAGCGTGAAACAGGTAATTACATTGTAGAAAAACTCCAGAACGGCATCTGGATAGACATTCATTCCGAAAAGGCCAAAGGAACTTTTGAGAAAGCCGAATATGCATTTCTTCCCATACTGGATGAAGGCGGCAACAAGTATCGTGTAAAGTATGAATTTGGAAATGGCAAATATTTAATTTCCAATGAGGCTGATTACGATCACTATCCGGAACCGGTCACCTTCACCCCCAAAAAAACCAAAAGAATGATCCGGTTTTCCAGGGCCGCACACTATGAGATCTTTGATCAAAACAGCAAGCTGGTTCTAAGCGGAGAAGGTACAGAAGTAGATGTAAGCAAACTCTGGCCGGGTGATTATGTTATCTATTTTGATGGCAGGGACCCTGGAATATTTACCAAGGAACGATATTAAATCAGGGAAATACCGAAGTAATTATTCAGGAACACTACAACGAAAAGGAGCCCGAGCAGGATTGGTGAAAGATAGCAGATGGTGAAGTTCAGGAATTTGTGCGCGAAACTTCCCAGATAGCCCTCATAACCGCTGGCCAGCTCCTGATGCAGATTCTCCTTTCTCCAGATGTATGAGGCAAACAGCACAATGCAAAAGCCACCTATCAGCAGGAGGACGTCAGTGGTCAGAATGGCGAGAGTCGTAAAATCAGTGGATCCGCCCGGCATTTTAAACCAGTTGGTGAAAAAATCGGAGGCACCATTTCCCAGCAGGGAAGGGATACCGACCACAAAGATCAGGGCAGCTACCAGTATAACACTTCGTTGCCTTTTCATTCCCAATTCATCTACAGCGTAAGAAACGGGTACTTCCAGAAGCGAAACCGTGGAGGTCAACGCCGCAAATGAAAGGAGTAGAAAAAAGAAGCCGCCCACAAAAGCGCCCAATCCCGGTCCTAGCGTCTCGAAAATACCTGGTAGCGTGACAAAGATGAGACCTGGTCCGGCCTGATCGGATTGTACCATGCTCATATCGCCGCCATTGTTGTAAGCGACAAGCGGAAAAATCATGAACCCCGCAATAAATGCTATTCCCACATCTGCCAGGGTGATAAAAGCGGATGACGAAACAATATTGTCATTTCTTGAAAGGTAACTGCCATATGTGATCAGTGCCCCCATCCCCAGTGAAAGGGAGAAAAAGGCCTGTCTCAAAGCCCCGCTGACGACGCTTGCATTCATTTCGGAAATATCAGGGATAAGGTAAAACTTAACGCCCTCCATGGCATTGGGGAGGGTAAAGGAATAAATCACCACACACAGGATCATGAAAATCAGTGACGGCATCAGCACCTTGGCCAGTTTCTCTATGCCTCCGGAGATGCCTTTACTCACGAAGTAAGATGTGAAGGACATGAAAATGACGGCATAGATCCCAACTTTGAGGATATCCGATGTGTATGACCCAAAAACCTTACTTATCCCGAAGTTCCCGGACACCATTTCAATAAAATAACCAATGGTCCACCCGGCGATCACATTGTAATAGGATAAGATCAATATACCTGCCAGGATGCCGATCTTACCCACAAAATTCCAGTTTTTGAAACCAAGGCCGTTAAAGGCCCCAATAGCGTTTTTTTGTGTTTTCCGGCCGATAGCCACTTCCGTAACCATCACCGGAAAGCATAGCAAAAAACAAAACAAAAGGTACATCACCACGAAGGCAGCCCCACCGCCGAGTCCCACTTCAAATGGAAATCTCCAGATGTTTCCAAGACCCACTGCCGATCCTGCCGCCGCAAGAATAAATCCCAGCCTGTTAGAAAACGCACCTCTGTTAGCTGTCGCCATTTCTCAAAAATTTAGCGCCAAAGATATAATAAATTGGTTTAGTCTGACCCTTATAAAATTTTGAGGGAAAAGGTGTTTTCTACTGATTTACCAAATCTTCTTCTTCGTCAGATTTCACATGAAAGGGCAGGTTAAACATATGTTCCTTTCTAATGATCTCCGCGACCTTCCTTGGTACATATTCTTCCCAGCCACTTTCATCCGTTTGAATCATCTTGAGGATGTCATCCGACATAATATGCAAATGCTCGGTATTCGCATTTTCGACTTCCGTTATCCGGTCATTGTCGATAAAATAATTATACAGATTTTTGAGATGGACAGGTGGTTTGAAATCTTTGACCGTGATGATCTTGCCATTGATCTTCGCAGGGTATACATACAACTTCACATTACTGCCGAACAACCTACCAAATGACTCCAGAATGCCACCATTGAGGTTTTCATAATATGATTCATCGAAGATACGTTCCAGGTTACTGACGCCTGCTATGATCCCTATTTTATTCCTTTTTGTGATTTTTGAAAGGTAGGCCGCGAGCTTGTAGTGCTCCTGATAATTGGATATCAACACCGTTTGCCCGAGGGAACATAGCAGATCAACCCTGTCAAGAAAGTCTGTTTCGTCCACCTCACCCTCCAATGTCAGGTCATTCAGTGTCAATTCCGTTAATGCTATGACATTATCACGGTCCACATCATCTTCTTTCAGGAATTTCCGCATTCCATTTAGCATCATGTCAACATTAACCAAAGTGACTGGTCGGAATCTTCCTCTGAGCACAAGGATATCCTTCCGGTAGAGCGCCTCTGAAGCCTGCAATACATTCCCTTCCGACCCGAACATGGTCGCATGTGTCAGACCATTTTTTACCAGTAACAGGCTCATCAGCCTGTTGTCCACATGATGGAAATCGGGGCCTGCGATCTGGAACATGTCTATTTCAAGACGATCATGGGACAAGTTGTCCCTTAGCGCCAGTATTATTTCTTCGGGATCATTGGAGTAGTAGCACGCATGAATGAGGTTCACACCCAGGATACCCAGTAACTGCTGTTGCCATTGTGAGTCATTATCCCTGAGAGATACATGAATAATACATTGATTCGGATCTGACAATGGGTGTTTCTGAAACTTGATGCCTAACCAGCCATGTCCGTCGTTTGTTTTTTTGTAATTAATGGTTTCTACGGTATTTGCAAACGCGAAGAAGTGTGACTTCTTGGCACGTGGCGTCAAACGCTGGGATAGGAGAGAGTACTCCCGGTTGAGCATCTTGAATAGTTTGTCTTCACAAACGTATCTCGCCGATTTTCCATAGATCGCATCGCTGAATGTCATATCATATGCTGACATTGTTTTAGCAATGGTGCCTGATGCTGCTCCGGCTTTAAAAAAATGAGATGCGACTTCCTGACCGCCTCCTATTTCCGCGATGGTGCCATAGATCTTATCGTCCAGATTGAGCTGTAACGCTTTTTCTTTGGTAGTAAGCGTTTTCTTGAAGTCCTCCATCCCGTAGATTTTGTTGTTCAGATAAAATTACGGGCTTTCATTGGGAAAGAAAACACATTACAAAGTAATTGTCAATATTAATATTGTACGACAATTACATTATATCCGGTTTTATCCGTACAGTAAATACGGGAATTTATTCTGGCGGATCATTTCATCGGCAATGGCTCTTCTAACATCCCGGTGATTGATCGGATTCATCTTTGTAAACCGCTTCATACCCATTAGCATCACCTTCAACTCATCCCCTGTGGTGAAACTTGCCACAGCCTCGTCACCGGCTGATTTTATTTTCTGAACCACTGATGTCAGGTAGCTCCTTGCCATATTTATGAACAATTCATTATGAGCTTCACCTGTTTTGCTGATGAGCTTTTGTGTTCTGAGGATTGTCGATTCGGCCACATAAACCTCGATGATCATGTCCGATATATTCATCAAAATCTCCTGCTCCTGCTCCAACCCGGGACCGAATGTTTCAGCTGCCTTTCCGGCTACCATCAGTATTGTCTTTTTCAGTCGTTTGATCACATCCATCTCTTCGGACAGCGGTTCACTGAAATCCGGTGTTTCAAATGAAGGTATACCCGTCAATTCTTTACCAACGGCCATGGCAGGACCCAGAAGGTCCAGTTCACCTTTCATGGCCCTTTTCATGAGCATGCCGACAATCAGTATTCGGTTGATTTCATTCGTGCCTTCATAGATCCTCGTAATCCTGGCATCCCTGTAAGCTCGGGCCATTGGTGCTTCTTCGGAAAATCCCATTCCACCGTAGATTTGAACTCCTTCGTCTACCACATAGTCCAAAGCCTCAGATCCATGAATTTTGATGATGGCAGCTTCTATGGCAAATTGCTCGAGACCTTTCAGTTTAGCCTGACTGGGATCCATTCCTTCAGCTATGAGTGAATCAATCTTGTCATCAATATTTTGACCTGCCCTGTAGGAGGCTGACTCAATGGCATAGGTTTTAGTTGCCATCTCCGCAAGTTTGTACTTTATGGCGCCAAAACTTGAAATTGGAGTACCAAACTGCTTTCTTTCATTGGCATACTGCACGCATAGATTTGCTATTTCCTTGGTTCCGCCGATTACGCCGCACCCAAGCTTTATTCTTCCAACATTGAGGACATTCAGCGCTATTTTAAATCCATTTTCACGTTCGGACAACATATTCTCCACCGGTACCTTGCAGTCATTGAAGAACACCTGCCGGGTAGAAGACCCCTTGATGCCAAGCTTTCTCTCCTCGTCATTCATACTGATACCCCCGAATGTTTTTTCAACAAGGAAAGCGGTAAGAAACTTATCATCATCAATTTTGGCAAAGACAATAAACAGATCCGCGAATCCGGCATTGGAAATCCACATTTTCTGACCATTGATTATGTAGTGTTTGCCATCTTCCGACAACACGGCCTTGGTTTTTCCGGAATTTGCGTCGGAACCGGCATCAGGCTCTGTCAGACAATATGAGGCTTTCCATTCACCCGTAGCCAGCTTCGGTATGTATTTTTGTTTTTGCTCTTCGGTGCCATAGTACAGTATTGGCAGAGTGCCGATACCGGAATGGGCGCCATAAGCCGTAGAGAACGAGCCGGAAGATGCCACGATGTCTGCAATTAGCATGCTGGTATTAAAATTCATTCCCAGCCCTCCGTATTCTTCCGGAATTGTTACGCCCAGAATACCCAATTGCCCTGCTTTTTCCATGATGGAAGACATCAGCCCCTCTTCCAGGTTGTCAATTCTATCTCTGATGGGATGAATTTCTTTATCAAGGAAGTCCTGTGTGGCGGCCGCCATCATTTTTTGTTCCTCCGAAAATTCTTCCGGAATAAATACGTCCTGGGGATCGGTTTCCCTGACTAAGAATTCACCCCCTTTTAATGCTGAATGTTGTTCTATTGCTTCCATCTGCTAATCTACCTTGTTAAAATACTCTGCATGCATACTATTTATACACGAAGATATTAAATAATTTGTTATGCATGCATACTATTTTTTTAAATTATTTTAAAGTTCTAAACTGAAGGCCTAACATTTCATCCTAATAATTTAACAACTGATCCTTGGTTTAGATTCTTAAATGATATGATCATATGAAATTTGGACAAAATTCAAATTATGAAAGCATTAATATTTTTGATTGTATTTAATCTGATAAGTATTCAGAAGTCCCAAACAGTGGATCAGTATTTACTGAATATAACCATGGAAATGACGGAGGTGAAAGGGAATCTGAAGGTAGCACTTTTCAATGATGCTGAGGGATTTATGGATAATGCAGTGTTTGATACAACATTGATCATCACTGACAGATCCATGGATCTGGAATTAAACTTAGATCCGGATGTTTATGCGGTGAGCATTTACCAGGACCTCAATGAAAACGATAATCTGGACAGCAATTTTTTTGGTATACCTACAGAGCCTTACGGGTTTTCAAACAATGCACGAGGAACATTTGGACCTCCTACATATGAGCAGTGTAAATTCGCGTTGGACAACAACAAGTCTGTAACGATTAATCTGAATTGATTTGAGTAAACAGATACGAAAAGAGCTCTTTAGTGCACTTGTAATATTCCTGGCCGGCGGGATCATTCAAACATCTGTATTCTGTCCGGATTGCTGGTCTGACTTTCCACTTTTTCTGGATCATTTTCTTTTTGCCGGTTGCATTTGGGCTGCCCTGTGGAAAGGCACGGAATATACCGTTTGCCTGCAGAACAGATATGTAGTTTCCTGGTTAGAAGCCCCGGTGAAAAGACTGATGATAAGTTTGTTGGCCATGGTTGTCTATACCCCCATAGCTTTTGTGGGAATTTATCTTCTGTTCAGCTATTTTATATGGGACAGGACCTGGGAGAGAACAATTTCCGGGTTTGGATTTGAGGACGTCATAGGACCCATACTGATCACTTTTTTCATCAACACCTTCATGCATGGCAGATCATTTTTACTGGACTGGAGGCAGGCGGCTATCAACCTGGAACGATTGAAAACAGAGCAGATTTCGACGAGGTTTGAAAGTCTTAAAAACCAGGTGAATCCCCATTTCATGTTCAATAGCTTAAACGCATTGAGCTCATTAGTATACGAGGACCAGGACCGGGCCGTAAAATTTATCAGGAAACTCTCTGATGTATTTCGCTATGTCCTGGATCAGAAAGATAAAGAGGTTGTTCCATTGTCGGAGGAACTCGATTTCCTAAGGTCGTATGTGTATCTGCAGCAGATACGGTTTGAGAATGAACTTAAGGTGAATATTGATCTGCCGCAAAAAAAGGACCTGATGATCCCGCCGCTGTCCCTCCAGATGTTGGTCGAGAATGCCATTAAACATAATGTGATAGCTTCGGATTCCGTACTTTCCATTGACATTCATTTGGAGGGTGACAAACAGATAGTGGTGAAAAATAACATCAAAAGGAAAAGGGATACACCATCTACGGGGATAGGGCTTGAGAACCTTAGGTTGAGGTATGAATACCTTTCAGATAAGAAGATAGACGTGCGGGACGATGGTAGTGTCTTCGAAGTTAAAATACCTATCCTGACATTCTCATGAAGTATCTCATTATAGAAGACGAAAAAATTGCCGTCGAAAGGCTGAAAAAACTGATCACGAAATTGAGACCGGATTATCAGTTCCTGGGTAGCGCCGACACCATTTCAAAATCAGTTTCCCTGTTGCGCTATGTAAAAGATGCAGATGTGATCTTTCTGGATATTCAATTGTCTGATGGACTTAGTTTCGAGATATTCGAGCACATTGAATTTGACACCCCGATAATTTTTACAACAGCCTATGATCATTATGCTATCAAGGCATTTAAACTGAATAGTGTCGATTACCTCCTTAAACCGATCGATCTATCCGAACTGCAAAGTGCAATTGAGAAGTTTGAAAAACACTATGAGCCAAAATCCCTGGTAGTAACCAACCAGTCGATCATTAAAAACCTGATCGAATCATTTCACCGGAAACAACACAAGGAAAGATTCGTAATCAAGGTCGGTGAACATCTGAAGCACGTTGAAACTGCGGATGTCCATACTTTTTATTCGGAAGATAAAGCTACCTATCTTCAGACCAAAGATGGCAAGCGTTACATCATTGATTTTAGTCTTGATAAAGTGGAGGAGATTGTTGATCCCGGAGATTTTTTCAGGATTTCCAGGAAGTATATTGTTAACCTTAAGGGGATCAGGGATATCATTCAATTTACAAATTCAAGATTGAAGTTGTTAATACATAACCATGAAAGTGAGCAGGTAATCGTAGCAAGAGAACGGGTAAATCAGTTTAAGGAATGGCTTGACAGGTGATGCGCTGTCACATACGGGATATTGGGAATAACAGACTAAATTTGATGTGCTGACATCACTGCTCAATCAAAAACCATTTCACCATGAAATCACTAAAACATGCCGCTCTTTATGGGTTTATCATCTGGATCTTCGCATTTCTTGTTGCATTTCTGATATTCCCGATACATGATTCAAATCGACCGTTCTTTGAGTCTGTTATGCCGGTTGCTATTTCCATCGCAACGGTCTTTTTTACATATCGATACTTTAGCGCAGTTGAGACCAACTTCATCAGGGAAGGATGGAATCTGGGTTTTGTCTTCATAATCGTAAACTGGGTTTTGGATGCTGCGCTCATGCTGACACCCAGTCCCATGCAAATGGGCGTCATGGAGTACATCTATGATATCGGATTTACTTATTTGATGATATTACCCATTACCCTGGGATTCGGCTATTACAGGAGTCGGATATAAGTCCAATATATTTTCCACACCCGGACTGAAAACATTAACCGAAGCCAGCGAATAGCCCCTTGCCGCTTTGGTGTGTTATTCACACGACGAGCTTCGGATGATGTTGTTCGCCTTGAAATTGAGTAAATTCAATTTTATAAAATTGAATTATGCTAATTGCTACTACGATCGATCATATCAACATGGTTGTCAAAAACCTGGAAGAAAGTGTCCGGTTTTATCACGATCTTTTTGGGTTTGAGGTAAAACAGGAGCAGCCTGAATGGAATTCGAAAATCATAGGTACGGAGCACATCAAACTCTGCCTTTACGAAGATGCATCTTTTGACCCGGGAAATGGAATTAAGCATTTCGGATTCCACATCGAGAATTTTGATGAAATAGAAAAAAAGTGCAGCGAATTTGGTGTGGAAATGCCATACGGCACAGTGAATTGGGGATCATCACGTTCCATCTACATCATCGATCCGAGCGGATATGAAATCGAACTGAGTGATATTCAGGGAGGCGGGCTGTAGTAGTTAAAGTGATTTCGAACGGATACAATAAACCGGCTAGTTACGTGCAAACTATCGAGGTCTGATTTTCAAAACATATCTCAGGAAGATTCGTTTGATAAATTAGGTTTGTAATACAAACTAGTTTTACGAGCTAAACAAACTATCATGAATACCGAACATGCACATTTTGATGAAAATCAGTCGCTTCAGGTGATCAAAGAAATGATCAGGGTTTCCAGGCGAAAACTGGGGAAAGACGGGATCCTGATCCTTGTCTGGGGTTATGCGATGAGTCTGGGTTATCTGAGTGCCTATCTGAACGAAGTTCTGTTTTTGACCCGGCGAATGCATGACCTTTTGAAGTATGTCAACCTGGTGTTGCCGGTAGTCGCACTTATGTACAGTATTTTCTACGTTATAAGAGAGAGGAAGAAAGTTAGCACTTATATAGGGTTGTCACTAAGATATGTATGGGTGGCACTGGTCATTAGTCTTATGCTGATCAACCTTATTATTTTTAATGTACTCGGGGAGATCAATTTCGAATTGCAACACCCGATTTTCATGGCGTTGATTGCTTTTGCCATAGTAAACACAGGGGTAATACTCAGGTACCCTGCGATCCTTGCAGGCGGCATTTTGTTCGGAGCGCTGGCATATCTCAGTTCTTATGCAGATCTACACATGCAGTTGCTTCTGGAGGCTGTGGCCTGGTTTCTGGCCTTTGTTGTTCCCGGACATATTTTGTATCTCAAAAGAAAACGTTGATCCGGGATGTTCAGGGATCTCGATCCACTTTTGCATTCACAGGTCAGACTGGCCATCATGTCAATATTAGTGAGCGTAGAAAAGGCTGAGTTCAGTTTTCTCCTGGAAAATATAAAAACAACCAAAGGCAACCTTAGCTTCCAGCTTGGCAAGCTCAAGGAGGCCAATTACATCTCGATCAAGAAATCTTTTAAAGGCAGCTATCCCCTTACTACCTGCAAGATCTCAAAAACAGGCCTTGAAGCATATGAAACTTACGTTGAAGCTATTTCTGATTATTTTAATGAATACAGGCAAGGTAAATGAGTCTTTTAACCGGTGACTTTATGAAAAATTATCCGGCGGTCAGATGCGTGATCCTTTGCCAACTATTTGTAATTGCCGGTTCCATTCTTAATTCCTGCCAGGGGGTACAGGGCAGCGAAAAAAAGTATGAAAAATTCCTTACGAAAATTTATGAGAAAAAAATATTCAATGGAAATGTAATGATTGTTGAAAATGGATCTATCGCATACCAGGGGTGTTTTGGCATCAGTAACATAGATCCGATCGATTCTCTCAGGTTAAACTCTGTGTTTCGACTTGGATCCGTTAGCAAACAATTTACGGCAATGGGCATAATAATACTTGAGGAAAGGGGAAAGCTTGACTATGACCAGGACATACGTGATTTCATCCCGGTATTGCCCTACGAAGGAATAACCGTAAGACACCTGCTCAATCATGTTTCCGGTTTACCTGATTATGTGAGTCTGATGGATGATAACTGGAAACCGGAATTGAGAGCAGACGACCCAAACAGGTTTATCTCCGGTAATCAGGACATTATAAACATCCTCGTTAAAAAGCGACCTGAAATCAGGTTCGAACCCGGAGAGAAATGGGAATACAGCAATACCGGCTACGTTTTACTAGCCTCAATTATCCGGAAAGTTTCCGGCATGGAATTCAGTCATTTTTTGAAAGAAGAAATATTTGATCCGGCGGGTATGAAACATACTTCAGTTTACAACTATGTGATCGGACCGGATGAATCAATGCCACTACGTGTTTACGGCTTTGCCGGATCAAAAGAACCGGATGTGAGTCTGGTGGACAGTCACTACCTGAATCCAGCAGAAGGTGATGGTGGGGTATATTCAACTTTGGGAGACCTGATGAAATGGGACAGCATCCTGTACACTGATTTGTTGGTTTCTGAGGATGCGCGGAATAAGGCTTTTACACCTGCACTGTTGAACAATGGAATAGCCACAAATTATGGATTTGGCTGGTTTATTGGCAAATCTCCATCAGGGCAAAAAGTAGTTGAGCACAAAGGAGGATGGGCCGGCTTCAGGACGTGCATATACCGGGAAATAGAAGAAAACAACTGCATTGTTATACTGACCAACAACTCCGGGGATCATTTACCACGCGTATTGGATCGGCTGAAACGAATACTACATGATTAGCCTTTGTTGAAATACGTCAGGAATAGCGTTTAACTTTATATTTTAAAAATGACAAAATATTTAACAGTCTTTTCCCTTTCAGCCCTTTTGCTGAACTGTGTACAATCCCAGCAATACGATGAGGAAAATACCAGATTGGTAGGTGGGCCGTGTGAAGGATGTGAGGCAATTTTCGAATATGGCGATAAAGAATTAAGGCCGGTGGATACCTTGCCCGATTTCAGTGAGAGCGGACCCAAAATAAAGGTATCGGGAACGATTTTTGAAGCTGACGGCAAAACTCCGGCAAAAGGAGTGATTTTATATGTGTATCACACGGATCAGGGTGGTATTTATGCCACCAGGGGTGGTGAAACCGGATGGGGCAAGCATCATGGCTACATTCGGGGTTGGGTCAAGACCGGTGACGATGGCAGGTACACTTTTTACACACTGAAGCCAGGCACCTATCCCAGTCGTGCTCAGCCTGCCCACATACACCCAACTATCCTGGAACCCAATGGGAAATACTATTGGCTGGGCAGTTACTTCTTTGATGATGATCCGTTGCTTTCGCAAAAAGAACGGAATCCACCATCTCCGAGAGGAGGGAGTACAGGCGTGCTGAAGTTAAAACAGGAAGGGGGGCTTTTGGTGGGTGAAAGAGACTTTATCCTGGGGAAAAACATCCCAAAATATCAATGACCACCTAATTGTATATACTTTCGTTGTGACGATCCTGCAAAACCCCGAAAAAGGAGTTGATACATGAAATGCCATATTTTAAATGGAGACGCCCTGAAAGATCAATTTCCCGAATCTATAACAGGACAGGTCATAGTTGCCCGGGAATGTACGGTAGATGGTGACGTACAGGGGGAGCACCTGGAAGATTTTTATGCCAGCAGGATTTCTTTCCTCCGTGATGCTTATGGGATCCGGGAGGATGAATATCGTGATGAAACCATTACGGAATTCAACAAGATCCTTGACATTCCCGCCGGATCGGAGATCAATCTGTGGTTTGAAGACGATCTGTTTTGCCAGTGTAACTTATGGTTTGTGGCGGACCTGATACATAAAAGAGCTGCCGGAGACGAGGTGTACCTGATCAGGCCGGATGTCGATATTCGGCTAGGATTTGGAGGAATGGGTAAGCGGGGCTTGGAGAAAGCATTTGAGCGCAGAAAGAAAATTGCCGCCGGGGGAGTTGAAACACTCAGCATGCTGTGGAAATTGTATCAGAGGAATGATACGAATGAAATGATGGTATTGGCCAGGAAAAATAGTACCCGATTCCCCTTTTTGGAAAATGCAGTTCAGGCCCAGATTGATCGATTTCCCCCGGATGGTTCTCCCGGAAGACCGGAACGAACGCTTGCTGAAATTATGAAAACCTTTGGGGATTCCGATTTTGGCAGAGTTTACCGGGAATTTCACAGGCAGGAAGGCATATATGGATTTGGTGACTGGCAGGTGAGGAGGATGTTTGATATTATCAAAAAAGGTAACATATGAGGTACGTCAGCTTGTTGTCATGGACTTTACAATGGTCCGGGTGTTTTGTCAAAAGTTGATGTGGTCGATTTGATTGATCGCAGAATTCACCTAAATTAAAACTGCCAAATCCAGCCATTCATGCTAAAAAAAGCTCATATCTGCATTCTTTGGATGTTTTGTGTCATAGCTTCCCATGCTCAGCGCGATTCGATCATGCGGGAGTTTTACAAAAAAAAGTGGGATGAGGATGCGGTGGACTGGCTGATGGCGACCGCTTTTCCATACTGGAGCACAAATCCCGAACTATTATATGATCTTGGCAGCAGGGCGCTCTCGCTATCGGAGGAATTGGATTACACTTACGGTATTGCCAGGTCTCATCATGGCATTGGCATGTCATATTGGTCCAGGGACCTGTATGATTCCGCGGTGGCACATTACATGATCTCCCTGGAAAAGTATACGGAGATCGACAACAAGAAGAATATTGCCAACATCAAACTGAATCTCGGGAATGTTTACGACGATCTCGAGCAATTTCCGAAAGCGCTTCAAAATATGAAAGACGCCATCTCCACATTTGAGACATTGGCAGATACTGTTGGTCTTGCCAGGTCGTACAATAACCTTGGCGTTGTATTTAAGCATGTAGGAAGATTTGACTCTGCAATATGGTCGTACAAACAATCCATCGAGTTTCGGTATTATCTGAACGATACCATTGGCATCGCCAGGATAAACAACAATGTGGCTGTTGTCAAGCTCGGACTGGATGATCCGGAACTTGCGCTGCAGGATCTGAATGTTGCCAGGTCCTATCTTGATGTATCAAATGACGCGAATTTACTTGGCAGCGTCTATGCCAATTTCGGTGAGGCTCATTTAAAACTCACTAACTATGGTGTCTCAGCCAGTTATCTCGATTCTGCCATCAATTTGTCCAGGGAAATACAGTCGTTACGGACTGAAGCGCTTGCATTCAGACATCTTTCTGACCTGGCAAAAGCACAAGGTCAGTTGGAAAGAGCATTGTCACATTTATCCACCTTTAATACCCTTGAACGTCAGTTAAGAAACACCGAGATCCAGAGGCAAATAGAGAACCTGAATCTGAAATATGAAACCGCCGAAAAAGAAAAACAGCTGGCGATACTTGAGCAGGAAAAAGCCCGGGCCTCCTTACGGTATACCGTAACCATCATCAGCGCCATTTCCATCACAATTCTGTTGATACTGGCTTTGTACACCCTTCGGTTGCGTGTAAGAAACGCCAGGTTGAAAGCATCGGAATTGAAAATCCAGCTGGAACAGAAAAACAAGGAACTGACATCTTACGCTTTGAATTTCATCCAAAAGAATGAACTGATTGATGAGCTCTCGGACAAGATCAATGAGGTAAAAAAACAATCGGATCCAAGTGTCATCCGTGAACTGAACCAGATCAATAAAATTGTAAACGACAGTTCACGTATTGACCAGGAATGGGCGAATTTCAAGATCCGGTTCGAAGAAGTTCACAGTGGTTTCCTGGAAAAACTGACCAATACCTACTCGGAGCTTGGAAATGCAGAACTAAGACTGTGCGCACTTCTGAGATTAAACATGAATCTCAAGGAATCTTCCAGGATACTCGGGATTTCCGTGGATAGTGTGAAAACCGCACGCTACAGGCTGAGGAAGAAGCTGAATTTAAATCACGGTGAAAATCTTGTGGATTTTTTGATCAAATTTGACTCAGCGGATATCGCCGCCGGTTGATATAATAGATTTCAAACAATTATCTACGGTAAAATGAATGAAAATGACCCTTTCGACAAATCCGAACTGACCACGATCCTGGTCGTGTCCGACATCAGTAAATCCAGGGACTTTTATGTCAATTGTCTGTGTGCAGAGTTATTTCGCGAGTATGGTGGTACTTCCGTAGTCCTGAAGTTTCTGGAAAACTGGATTTTGCTCGTTACCGGGGGAGGTCCGACGGCGGACAAACCTGATATTCGATTTGATCCGCCGAAGGACAGGTCATCGGTGAGTCATTCTTTCACCATACGTGTCGGGGATTGTCAAAGGTCCTATGAGGCTTTGCGAACCCGGGGTGTTGAGTTCATTACACCTCCTTATGACTGGGGGCAGGAGATCCGTTGTTTTTTTCGCGATCCTGACGGTCATTTGTTTGAAATAAGCGAATTTCGAACTTCTTAAGTAATCACAATGAAAATCATCCTGAAAGTACTGGGTTTCCTTATCCTCGGCCTGGTGGTCATTGGTGTGGGAGTCTACATGTTTTTTTACATTAAGTGGGAAAGATCCACCAGGGCAAATATGAAATTGCTTGGCGAAGAAGCGCCAACTTTGGTGACTGATGGCGTCCGGTTCAGGGATCTTAACAAAAACGGGCTGCTGGATATTTATGAGGATCCCAGGGCAGATATCGAAGCAAGATCCGATAACCTCATTTCACAAATGAATCTGGAGGAGAAAGCAGGTTTGATGTTTATCACCATGATCGGCATGAATTTGGACGGCTCTGTCCATGAAAAACCCATTTTCAGTGAACCGCTTACCTTCTTTCTGGAATCCAACTCCGCAATGGTGGCCGGTAAGAAGATGAACCACTTCAATATCATTCAGTCCACCTCACCTGAAGCTATGGTTCGGTGGATCAATAACATTCAAAAACTTGCTGAACGTACAAGGTTGGGGATTCCTGTTACCATTGCAACGGACCCCAGACATGGTGCAACGGAGAATCCCGGAGCAAGTATACCTACTCCGTTTTTCTCTAATTGGCCATCGCCTTTAGGGTTTGCAGCTATCGGGGATACCATTGTCATGCGGGAATTTGGTGATATCGCCCGTCAGGAATACACGGCTTTGGGAATGAGACTGGCTTTATCTCCGATGGCGGATCTGGCCACCGAACCACGGTGGGGCAGGATCAACGGAACTTTTGGTGAGGATGCCGGCCTAAGTGCCATCCTGACCAAGGCCTACATTCTTGGCTTTCAGGGTGATAGCCTAAATGACAGAAGTGTGGCATGTATGACAAAGCATTTCCCCGGCGGCGGTCCTCAGAAAGATGGGGAGGACGCCCATTTTCCGTATGGAGCAGAACAGGTCTATCCCGGCGATAATTTCAGCTACCACCTGGTTCCATTTGAGGAAGGGGCCTTCCCGGCAAACACTGCTCAAATAATGCCATACTATGGGCTACCGGTTGGCCAGGAGTATGAAGAAGTTGCATTTGGATTTAACAAATCAGTTATAACCGGCTTGCTTAGAGAACAATATGATTTTGATGGTGTTGTGTGTACGGACTGGGGACTTATCACTGATTCCGGGGCAAAACCGGCCTCTGCCTGGGGGGTCGAGCATTTATCACCAAGAGACAGAGTAGCGAAGGTATTGAATGCGGGCTGCGATATGTTTGGAGGGGAGGCAGTGCCGGATCTGATTGTGGAACTGGTACAGGCTGGTGTGATCAGTGAGAGCAGGCTTGATATTTCCGTGAGGAGAATACTACTCGATAAATTTCGCCTGGGGCTTTTTGACAACCCATACCTGGAAGAAGATGCAATTGATATCATTGGAAATGAAGAATTCATAGCTAAGGGAAGAGCGGCTCAAAGAAGGTCCCTGGTACTTTTGAAAAACGAGAATGATATTCTGCCTCTCCCTGCTGGCAAGAAAATTTATGTACAAGGAATGAACACAGAAGCTGTCAGTGAATACGGAGCAGTCGTTTCGAGCTCCGAAGAAGCCGATTATATCATTTTGAAGCTAAATACTCCTTTTGACCCAAGAAGCGACTACCTGCTGGAAAGATTTTTCCATCAGGGCAGACTGGATTTCCCGGAGGATGAAAAGGAAGAATTGCTGGATTTAATTGGCATGAAACCAACAATTACAATAATGACCGTGGAAAGACCACCTGTTTTCTCTGAAATAAATGGTGGCAGCAAAGCAGTGATCGCCAATTTTCATTGTGAGGACGAGGTCATTGCTGAACTGGTCTTTGGAGAATTCAATCCTTCCGGCAAGTTACCTGTCGAGATCCCATCATCTGTGGAAGCGGTCCTTGGCCAGATGGAAGACGTACCTTATGACTCGGAGGCTCCGTTGTATCCGTTTGGCCACGGCCTTACTTTTCGCTGATCCCTAGTGGTGATGGCCTCCCGGCCCATGGGCGTGACCATGACTGATCTCTTCATCCGTAGCGGACCTGACATCCAATATGTCCACATCGAAATGCAAAGTCACATCGGCAAGTGGATGGTTCAGATCGAGCGTTACGTCATTTCCTTCAATCTTTGAGATGTTGCCAATCTGAGCGCCCTGATCCGTGTCAAGCCGGACACGCATTCCGACCTGTATTTCTCCCTCACCCTGAAATCCGTCTTTTGACACTACTTTTATCATATTGTCATTCCTGCGACCGTAGGCTTCTTCAGGCTTGATCACCGCATGCAAATTTTCACCCTTTTCCCTTCCTTTTAATTCTTTTTCAAGGCCAGGTATAAGACCGCCAACGCCATGCAGGTACACAAGTGGTTTTCGCCCTACCGATGTATCCAACAATTCACCATCACTGTTTTTTAAAGTGTAATTCAGTGTAACCACCGTGTTTTCGGAAATTTTCATGATTTTGTCTTAAGCCCGTAAGATACATGAATTGGGAATAGGGGAACGTCCCTGTTCAGGGTGATTCAATATATTGCTCCAGCCCGGTACCGGCATTTCTCCTCCCGATGACGATCAATGATTTACTTTGAAATGCAACTGCCGGACATTGTTGCAATCTCCTTAAGTTATTAATTTTCTGAAATTCACACCGGCTTTGGATTGAGCTTAAAGGCTTGATCAATGTCATTGTCCACGTTCCCCTATCTGGGTACCTTCAATGAGCGGGATCAAACTTTGATGATAACATGAGATGCAATAAGAGAATTGTTTTAATTGTGATGGGTATCCTAATATCGAACGTTGCAATTGGTCAAAGCAATCAATTTCAGATTGGTGTTCATCTGGGGCCCTTCATTCCCCAGAATACACAGGTACAGGGGCTGAGCCAGGTCAGCTATGTCGATGGCAGTCCGGTAAGTGCCTTCAGTGTAGGATTTGGAAATGGTTTCGATTTGAGTCTGAACGGAGCTTACTATTTTTCAGACCTCGGAGTTCAGGTCAGGTCCGGGATCCGTATACTCCAAAATGAACTCAGAATGAGTCTTGCTCCTGATGGTGATATAGACTCGTACGAGAATACGCTGACCGTTTTCCCGAACACGATCAGCTTTGTCAACAGGTTTTCACCTGCAGGGTCCAGGGTAATTCCGTATATGGGTATTGGTTTTGGAATATATTTCACTGAATGGGAAGAAAAACACTTTCCTGAAAACGCTACTCGTACGTGGATGAAGGGATCAGCGATGCCGGTTGGTATTCATTTCCTGACCGGATTCAGCTGTCCCCTGTACGGTGATTTATTTTTCACCGGTAATCTTGAATACAGTTTTGCCAGTACGGACATGAAGGTGAAAAATGCGGACAATAATGATGAAAGGGAAATAAGGGACCTTAATATCGGGGGTATGACCATTAGTCTGGGATTAGCCTTCTCCCTCTAATTACCAATAGCGCATTACTCTTTGTGATAGCTTTTATTGGTACCATTTCCAGGAAGAATTTGTGCCCGTAGTGATCCCTGCGCCTGAATTAATTGTAGTGATTATGGAAGGATCCGGCTAGATATTCTAAACCTCAAAACACTGCCAAAAACAGAGTTACATATGTTTAAACTGGCGCTGGTGCAAATGCATGTGGAAGGAGGAAATAAGTCAAAAAACCTCTTAAACGCAAAAAAAAATATCATCAAGGCAGCAGGATCGGGAGCAGAGGTCATTTTACTTCCGGAGGCACTCGATTTGGGCTGGACACATCCCGGTGCCAAAATGGAAGCGGCCCCTATTCCCGAAGGTGATACCAGCAGACTGTTCCTTGAATTGGCCCGTGACCTAAAGGTTTACATCTGTTCAGGACTTGTTGAAAAAGCGGGGGACAAAACCTTCAACTCGGCAGTCCTCATTTCGCCGGAGGGTGAGGTGATTTTGCATCACCGGAAAATTAATGAATTAGAGATCGGGCATGACCTTTATGATCAGGGAGATAAGCTGAATGTTTGTGAAACGGAATTCGGTACCATCGGATTGATGATCTGTGCGGATGCGTTTGCGGATGGAAAGGTATTGAGCCAATCACTCTGCTATATGGGTGCAGACATTATTTTGTCCCCTGCATCATGGGCGGTGCCCGTAGACTGGGATAACGAGAAAACCCCGGCAGGCAAGATCTGGCATGATCACTACCACCCTGTGGCGAAAAAGTTTTCAGTTTGGATCGCGGGTGTAAGCAATGTGGGTCCCATAAATGCCGGCCCCTGGAAAGGAAGGACGGCCATTGGCAATTCCCTGTTGATTGATCCGGGGGGTAATGTTGTTCTTGAGGGCCCTTTCGGAGTGGACGCAGAAACCATTTTATATGCAGATATTACGATAGAAAACCGTCCGGCGAGAGGGACAGCGTGGGAATCCGTCTTTAGTTAACACCTTAGTCAGATGGTAACAGGAACAAATTATGTATTAATGAAATATTTATCGCAGCTGGCATACATGTGCCTGATGGCATCAATTTTGGCTTTGACAAATTCCTGCGAATCGGCTTTGAAAGCTGGCGGAGGCAGGGAGGTGGTCCCTGACGAAAAATTCCTTGCCTTATTTTCCCCGGATTCTGGAGGAGTTACCGGAGCGGACGGGATATTTTCAGTAGTGCTTTCGGATAGCCAGTCAATATTCCTGATGGGTGATAGTTTCCTTGGCAAGGTCGTCAATGAAAAAAGGGATATTAAAACCAAACTGCTCCGGAATTCATTTATCCTGATCACGGAAAATGAAGAAAAGGCACGTGCAATCTACAGGGGAACTTACGACAACCCGTATTCCATGATGGAACCGGAACAGGATGGTGGTACAGCAAGATGGTACTGGCCGGGGCATGGTTTCGTGGAAGACAGTGTCCTTTACGTTTTTGCCCTAAATATGTACAATGACCCAGCATTAATAGTGAAGAGTGACAAAGATGAATCCGAAAAGGATGAAGTAGACAGAATGACCGAATCCATGTGGGCTTTTCAGGTGTACGGTATTGATCTGTTGAGCTTTAAGCTACCTGGTTTTGAGCAGATATCTTCGGACCGGGTAACCTACGGTTATGAAACCGGGATACATTTCGGCAACAGTATTTATACGGAAGGGAAGTACATTTACGTGATGGGCACCAGGGACTATCAATTGAGCTCGAAGATCCACGTTGCAAGAACTGAATTCGGCAAACAACCCTATTTCACCAACTGGGAATTTTACAATGGTAGTGAATGGGTACCTGATTACATGGAGTCCGCATCAATGGATATTGATATTTCCGTGCCCGAGCAGTTTAGTGTATTTAAAATAGAAGAAAAGTATGTACTGCTGGCCCAGGAAAGGGGTACAGGTGATATCTACACATATACTTCGGCAAGTCCGCACACCGGGTATGGGAACAAGCAGTTCATCTATCGCACTCCGGAGATTGAGAATGAAGCAAATGGTTTGTTTACATATAATGCAATGGCACATCCTCAATACATAGAAAATGATATGCTTTTGGTTTCATATTGTGTTAACGGTCCAGTGAGGGAAATATACAACGATGTTAACAATTACAGGGGACGTTTCATTCGGGTACCATTGTCAATGATAGATCCGGCTTTCATAACGGAGTAAAAAGTATTCATCCATGTATCCACGCAAACATGAAGCCAGCAATTCAAGACAATAAATTGTACAGTATGACAAGAAAAATCCCCCTTACGTTGTTGATAATTTCATTGTTGGGTTGCAATGAATTCAATGCCGGTAATTCCGTGAAGAGCTCATCAGGTCTGTCAATTATTGAAAACAATAATCGATTGCGGGATCTAAGTACCGAAGACCTCAACGGGTTTGAATGGATGAATAAACCAGAGGATTTCTCAATATCCGGTAGTGATCTGAAAATTGTTGCCAAAAAGGGAACAGATTTTTTTAACAATCCGGAAGATTCATCCGTGGTTTATTCGGCTCCATTGCTTTATGAAAAAATGTCCGGGGATTTCATAGCCACGGCACTGGTGGAACCGGACTTCACATCCTTGTGGAATGCTGCTGCATTAATGGTTTATGTTGACAGCCTGAATTGGATAAAGTTTGCCTTTGAAAATTCCGACGCCACAGGTAAGAGCATAGTCACTGTTGTGACAAGGAATGTTTCTGATGATGCAAATGGTCCGATATTGACGGATGCTGATTCCATTTGGCTTAGGATCATCCGAAAGGGAAGTATTTATGCCATGCACTGGTCAGGTGATGGGAGGGCTTTCAAAATGGCGAGGCTGTCGTCTTTACCGTCAAACGGCATTGTGAAAATTGGCCTGGAAGCTCAGTGTCCTGTTGGGAGGTCTGCCGAGCACACATTCCGGTACTTTTCCTTAGAACCAAAAACTGTGAACGACCTCAGAAAAGGAGAATGACAAAGGCCCCCGCAACACAGACTTTTGTTATGCTTTAGTGTTTTCATTTTCGAATTTCAAACTTTACAAATGACTTCTTTCCTTAAAAACCTTCTGTTCATTATTTCAGGAGTACTTCTTTTTGATTGTGGCTTCAATCAAACAACAAAACCCTTCATAACCGGGGAATGGCAAGTAGCAGGCCGTGGTGAGGTGGATTGGCAAAGAAATATTACCAGCTTAAAGGATTGTTTCATAGCATTTAAAGATCCCGTGAAAAGTGACTCATGGGAGTTAAAGTTCACTGCTAAAGCTATTGAGGGTACACAGGTCCAGATATGGTCGGGATTCTCATTTACCAACCGGGATAACCGGTATGCACTTGGTCTGAGAGGAGGCATTAATAACGATATTTATTTATGCAGGTATGCGGAAACAGGAAATGATATGCTTGCCCTGGAACCTTTGGACTTTCACCCGCAGCCGGGAGAGTGGTACAGGTTTAAGGTAGCCTTTTCAGATGGGAATATCCGTGTTTATCTTAATGATGAGTCAAGACCAAGAATTGCTGTAAAAGATGACCAAGAGCTTCGACGGGGGAGTATCGTACTGGGCGGGGGATGGCTGAGAACAAGTTATAAAGACCTCGAAATAAAAGAGATAAATGATGCTGAAGCGGCTATCTATCTTGCTGATTCCGTACCGTATGCGCCAGTCATTTCCGATAGGGACCGGGAATCCAGGAGGCTGGCCCAACGACGCAGTTACAGCAGAAAAGTAATCCCCGAACTGTTTGACAATAAGATGGAGATCAGCCTGAATGGAGACTGGTTGTTTATGCCTGAAGATCTCGTAACCAATCCGGAAGATGCCGTTAACAAAGAAAAGCCGGATGATGACTGGCATGTTATGAAGGTACCGGCCTTCTGGAATCCGGTGACTAACTGGTTGCACCTTGGGGACAGTAAACTTCCTCATCCGGGGAGTGGTGTTTCCGATAATTACTGGCAAAAGGAGATCGCACGATGTGAAGACTTCACTTTTGAATATGAGAAAGTGAAGGGCGCCTATTACAGACATTGGTTAGTGTTCCCCGCGGGGATAAAGAACAGATTGGTCCGTTTACACTTTGACGCTGTCGCCAAGGTAGCCGAGGTCTGGATAAATGGTCGGCATGTCGGCCGGCATCTTGGAATGTTCGAAGATTTCGCCATGGACATCAGTAGCTACATTGATGAAGGTGAAAACCTGGTGGTGGTAAAAGTAAACAACGAGATAGCTGAAAAGAGCGCCGATGCCGATGAAGTTGCCGAGGTTGCCATCACAGTAGAAGTGACCAATGACATGCTCAACTCATTGCCGCGGGGGATGTTTGACAAGGACGAGGGAGGAATCTGGCAGCCTGTAAAACTCATCATATCACAGAAAACATTTATTGACGATGTTTTTGTGAAAACCGGAACGGACGGGGCTGACATTGACATCACGCTGAACAATCAGGACGAAGGAGATCAAAGTATGCGTCTGGAAGTGGAAATAAGTGATATTGATGGTGGAAATTCCTTTTTCAACTTTCCGGAAAAGTCCCTGGTGTTGTCTGCCGGAGAGGTCAGGACAATAACCCTGTCAACGGGCACTGTTCAACCCAGGCTATGGTCTCCCGAATACCCAAATCTCTATGACCTGACAATATCTCTGTTCCGCGGAGAGGTGCTCATCGATCAATTTTCCAGGGAGATAGGCTTCCGCACATTTGAGACCATCGGCAACAAATTTTATCTGAATGGCAAGCCATACTGGTTACGCGGGGCCAATCACCCACCCATCGGCCTGGCGCCAAACAATGAGAAACTTGCCAATAGCTTTTTCAGATTGATGCATGACAACAACCAAATGGTAACGCGTACGCATGGGGCGCCCATCACCGAGACATGGGCTACTGCTGCTAACAGGCAAGGTGTCGGCATCAGCGTTGAGGGTAACTGGCCATGGGTCATGCTTGGTTCAGGCATGCCTTCCCGGGATCTGCTGGAGCTTTGGAAGAGAGAAACATTGGCAATGGTAAAAAAATACAGAAATGATCCTTCCATTCTGGCCTGGACCGTCAGCAATGAAAGTTATTTTACCAACTACTATGTGAAGGATGACCAGCGAATGGAAAAGTGGCGTGTATTCTCAGATATCATCAAGGCAATCAGAGAACTGGATCCTACAAGACCCATTTGTCCGACTTCCGGGTACATTCGTCATACTCCGGATTACGAAAATGTATTGAAGCCCGCGGGTATTGATGATGGCGATTTTGATGACAGTCATAATAGCTATTTTGGCTGGTACAATCCGGACCAGTTTGATCTCTATGACGGCATATGGACGAAGGAGTTGTATCTGTCTACAGGAGCAACGGCGGATCGACCGTTTATTACACAGGAGTTGTCTTCAGGATATCCGAATAACGATAGTGGTCACCCCACCAGAAAATATATTTTTGAACACTATGTACCCCAGGCGTGGGTAGGGGATTGGGCATATGAGGATCATGACCCTTCCTTTTACCTGGAGCGGAATGCCTTTCTCACAAAGGAAATAGGGGAAACATTACGGCGGACAAGCCCGGAAGGAGCCGGCATTCTGCACTTTGCAAATATTTGCTGGTTTCGCAATGTTTTGGATGCCGGAAGCATAGCACCATACCCGGTGGTGGAAAGTATGAAAAAGGCATTGGCGCCTGTTTTGATAAGTGCTGAACTTTTAGGTAGAAATTTTTACAGTGGTTCGTCATTGAACCCGAGAGTTTGCATAGTGAATGATCTGGAGAATGGCGAACGTCTGCCCGCAGGAGAATTAAGGTGGGAGGTCACTAACCAGGGGGATCAACTGACAAGCGGAAAGGTCAAAACTGATGAAGTACCTCACTACGGCAGGGTTTGGCGACGTGTGCCCATTGAATTGCCTGACGTCCTGCCCGGACCGAAGATCAACTGTGAATTGAGATTTAGCCTATGGATGAACGGAGAATTGATCGCTGAAAACGATTATGAAGTACTCCTGTGCAGACCCGATTGGGTGGTAGCTGGTCTGAATGCTGCGAAAAAGATCAGTCTGTACGATCCTGCAGGTGCTACCAAAAGGGTACTGGGTCAACTGCGAGTTCAATCTTCGGAGATACGGAACCTGGGATCCCCGGAGTCGGACATACTCATCGTTGCTAATTTGGATTCACTGGAAGAAACCCCGGACAACCTGGAAAATGTGCTGAGTCATGCTAAAAATGGCGGCAAGGTCCTTTTGATTCATCCCGGAAAACATCTTCAGACAATTTTACCGGAAGCGGTAGAATCTATTTTGGAGGAATCGGGCCGTATCGCCAACATGCACATCCCGGAATCCCCGGTGTTCGATGATATCGGACCGATGGAGTTGAGTTGGTGGCAACCGCATCGGGAGAAGTATCCCACGGTTTGCAGAAGATCTTATCGACTGGCTGGTTCCGCTAATGCGCTACAACTGGCAACGTTTCTGAAAGTGCACAGTTACCTTGGAGATAAGGAAAAACAACTCAAAGAGTTCGGAGGAACCCCTTTGGTACAATTCAAGGTTGGCAGCGGCGTAATCATCAGCAGCGAACTGGAACTGAACTCAGGAATCACCGATCCCATTGCTGCAAGGACTTTGACAAACATGGTGAGGATGTTGATGGAAACCGGTTTGAAAGAAACTTTGGACGACAGCGAAACAAAGTAAACAAGATTGATCCTTTGGAATGTCACTCGGCTCCGGAATAAGACCGGCCGGTGTCACCATGATATTTAGGTTAATATTTAACTGAGGATCAGGTCTATGGATAAAAATCATGTGGTTTTTTACCCTAATCAATTTGGAAATTTTGTAACTTCTGATCAGACTCATCTGTTCCAATATTGTAATTAATTGATTGAGTTATTAATAACAACTGGTAATTAGTTATGAAATTATCTTTCCCCCGCAGAGGCTTCACTATCAGGAAACTTTTCCTTCCTATCATACTGATCCTCATCAGTCTCATGCTGTGGTATAGCCCCAGCTTCAAGGAGATCGGATCGGGAGTGGCCATTTTGTTGTTTGGCATGATCAGCCTGGAAAACGGGTTTCAAACTTTTGCCGAAGGTCCGCTCCGCAAAATGCTGCATAAGATCACCAATAAATTTTACAAAAGCCTTATGCTGGGGGCGGCTTCTACTGCTGTCTTACAATCGAGCTCACTGATTTCGGTCATTGCCATCTCATTTATCAGTGCCGGCCTCCTGGATCTGATAGCAGGAATAGGGATTATTTTCGGTGCCAATATCGGTACTACGGCCACCTCATGGCTTGTCGCTGTTTTCGGTTTGAAGCTTAAGATATCCGCTTTAGCAATGCCGATGCTGGTTTTTGGCATTATCCTGACATTTCAAAAGAGTCAGAGCCTTAAGGGTATTGGAAATATCCTGGCAGGTATGGGGTTCCTGTTTTTGGGTATCCACTACATGAAAGAGGGATTTGATGCATTTAAGGACACATTGGATCTCAGTCAATACGCGATAGAAGGATTACTGGGATTGATAACCTTTACAGGCTTGGGTGTTCTCGCTACTGTTATTCTGCAATCAAGTAGTGCGACAATGGCGATCATTCTTACTGCACTGATGACATCTCAGATCACCTATTTCAATGCGCTGGCACTGGCTATTGGTGCAAACATTGGAACAACCATAACCGCCATACTTGGAGCAACAGCCTCGAATGCTGCAGGTAAGCGGCTGGCAATGGCACATCTGGTTTTCAACCTCGTAACGGGCATTATTGCGCTTGTATTCATCAATCAGATAAGCTGGCTTGTGGAAGTAACGGCCGGTGTATTGGGCATAGGTCAAAATGACTTCACATTGAAACTGGCTACATTTCATACCATTTTCAACCTGGTTGGGATAATCGTAATGTATCCTGCCGTGAAACCGCTGGCGAAATGGCTGAACAGGTATGTGAAAGACCTGGACGTCAAGGATGTGGACCGGCCCCTGTATTTGAATGACTCTTCCCTGGCATATCCGCAATCTGCTATCGGGGCGCTTTACAAGGAAACAATGCACCTGTTCGGTAATACCTACGCGCTTATTTTGCACACGCTTAGCCTGCACCGTACGGATATACTATCTAAAACCCAGTTGAGAAAAGTGATCAAAAAATCAAACAAGATCATCAATATCAACATAGACGAAGTTTACTACCTCAAGATCAAAACCATCTACAGCAAAATAATTGAATTTGCCACCCTGGCGCAGCAACTGGATCTGACGGCCAAGGACATCAATGCCATACATAACATTAAAGATGCCAACCAATATTTTGTGGAAGTAGTAAAAGACCTGAAGGATCTTCAGCCAAACATGTCAAAGTTCCTGAAATCGGATAATGAACTGATGAAAAAAGAGTACAACAATTTCAGGAGGCGATTATCTAAAATGGTCCGGACGATGGTCAACATTCAATCGTTACAGCCTGATCCGGAAAAAGATATTGATGAACAAATAATTGTCATGCGAAAGGAACAGGAGTCCCTGCTTGCCAAGAGTGAAAGTAAACTGCAGCCGGATGATGACGAATTCAATGCCACACTTGACAGACTGCTGCGTGAGAAATTGATCACAAGCGAAATGGCTTCATCCATGATGAATGACAATGCCATCGTCAAAGGGATTATCAAAAACCTGATAACCGCTACTAAATTATTGTATACGAAGGCTGATTTCCTTTCGACTATAAGTGATACGGAAGAGGAGGTCACGGTCAAAGATGAGCATCCGGAAGGCCAATAGATCACCACATGTTGCCCACCATAATCTCCAGTTTAATATGAAAATCAGAATCACTTTAATACTAGCTATTTTATGGTCCGGTTATTCAGCATTTTCCCAGACCCAGGTTGACAGCAGTAAGATTATTAAAGTATTGTCCTTCAATATTTTTCATGGCGCAACTATAAAGGGTGATTTTGACCTGGAGGTGATCGCCAGGGTAATAAAAGAAGCTGACCCTGACTTTGTAGCACTACAGGAGGTGGATTTCAAAACGAAGCGTGCCCGAAATTATGATCTGGCGACGGAGTTGGGATGGAGGACCAAAATGGCACCTCTTTTTGGCAAGGCAATGGATTATGATGGAGGGGAATATGGTGAAGGTATTTTATCAAAGTTCAGTTTCATTCAAACCAGGAATGTTGCATTGCCCTTTACACCAGGCAATGAACCGAGAGCGGCCCTGGAAATGACTACCACCATTTCGTCGGGAGATACCATTTCATTTGTGGGAACCCATCTGGATCATCTACGAAATGAAAAGGACAGGATAGCCCAGGCGAAAAGAATAAACGAAGTATTCTCTACAAATAAATATCCAACCATTTTGGCGGGTGACCTGAACGCTACGCCCGGCAGTGATCCCATAAATATCCTGGAGGAAATGTGGTCTGCGACTTATGATAAAAAAGACCCTGACCCCACTTTCCCTTCAAATGATCCTTCCAAAAAGATTGACTATGTGATGTTTTACCCTAAAAATATGTGGGAAGTATTGTATACAAGGGTAATCTGTGATTCTATTGCGTCTGATCATTGCGCTTACCTGGCAGCCATGAAACTGCTGGATGAAGATAGCAGACCTTAAAGACTCCTCCATAGAGGCAGGGGGTACCACTGTGAGAGCATGTGAAGGAATGAAACCCTCAGGTTACACTTTCCTGGAGATCGGTAATCTTCGAAGTTGAAGCGGTAATCCGCGAGGAAAATTTTATGGGCAGTGCTTTATACCAGCGGGGTAAAGTAATTGAAAATAGCTAAACCCAAAACAGCAATGTACCAGTAAGATTTGATCAGGAATTGTTTCAATTCTTTCATAGCAGTAATGTTGATTTAAAATTTAAATTAGGATACATGTTCCTTGTCCTAAAATATCCCGGGGTGGTGGGGAGTTTTTGGCGCTGATCGGGAATTATCTTGAATAAATCCTATACATTATTGAAAAAGGATAATAGTAAGCATATGTGCATGCCAATTGGAGAATTTTTCTGCATTATCTGCACCATTTCCGGGAACTGAAAAACTGTTGATAATTTAGCGTGAGTTCGGGTTAAAGAATACAAGGTTTGTATCCCAAACCTCAAAAAACAGTCTTTTCGACAAAGGAGAAATCTTTCCAGATCATAATATGCTTGAAATAATGATTCAAACTTATGAAAGTGAAAAGATATCTCATTTTATTCGATATGACTGTTTTTTTGAGGTTGCTATGTCGACCTGACGTTAATTTAATTGTTGGAGCCAGTGAATATTACTTTCTGGTCCGGTAACTGAAAAATTGACAAGCACACCGACAGTTGATCATTAATTCTGTAACGCTGGAGTTACAATTTCAGGATGCAAAGTAACCTGTCACCCATCAGTTTTTTTCCAACATTACACCCTAAAGATCCAGGGTGTCATTCGTATCTCAAGCTAACGGAAGGTGTCTGTCGCGCTATCTTTCGACTGTGCAGTCCTATGGTTGATAGTGTAACAATCAGTACTATCACTGCGGCGAGAAGAAAAGACCATACCGTAATGTTTGTTCTGTAAACGAAGCTTTCCAACCACGTGCTGAGTGTAATATATGCCAGAGGCCAGGCAATAATATTGGCGAAAATGACTGGTTTCAGGAAATTGAGCCCAAGGAGTACCGAGATACCCGAGTTGGTTGCGCCCAGAACTTTTCGAACCCCAATCTCTTTTATTCTTTGACTTATTATAAAGGTAGACATGCCATATAAACCCAAACATCCCAGAAGAATTGCCAGCACCGAAAAGGAAGTGAATATTGAGCCGAGCCTTTTTTCGGAATTGTAGGCCAGCTCAAATGCTTCGTCGAAGAAAGTGAAGTGGACGGGTGCATTCGGAGAAAAATCATTGAAAACACTTTGAATCCTTTCCAATGTACCCGTTAGATCATCTCCGGATATTTTGATGGACATGTAAGAATACACACGCTCATCCAGCAGGAGGTATAAGGGAGCAATATCGGAGTGCATTGACTGAAAATGAAAGTCCTTGACCACTCCGACGATCTTTCCTTTTGTGCCATCATAGTGACTTATCTCCATACCTACGGGAGCGTCCCATCCGGCTGTTTTAGCTGCCTTCTCGTTTATGATAAAGGCTCCTGAGGCATCTGAAGGGTAATCTTTTGAGAAATTCCGTCCTTCCAACAACTCAATATCATAAAGTTCAACAAAGCCATAATCAATCGTATTATACGAAATGGGTGTGCAGTCTGCCGGATCATTACAAAACCATTCAGGGCGTCTGAACCCCGTTATCTCGTGAGGCAGATTGAGAGATGTAGATATGCCGGTAATATTCCTGTCAGTAATCAGTTCATCCTTGATCGACTGGATATTTCTTCCAATGGATCTGTCAAAGAGCCTTAAAGTGACTATCTGTTCCTTTTCGTAGCCGGGGTCCTTCGCAATCATGAATGACAACTGCCGCTGAACATTAATTGCCAAAACGATCAGAACTATGGCTATTGTGAATTGAAAAACAACCAATGCATTGCGCATTCTTTTACTCCCACTTCCGGCTTTGGATAATCCCCTTATTATCGAAACAACATTGATCCCGGATACGGACCTTGATGGTATCAACCCTGCTGTTAAACCAACAACTATAGCCAGTAGCAGCAAGGCCGGTAGCAAAAAGGGGATATCGGTTATATCGATCGATATTTCTCTTTCCATAAGGCTGGCAAAGTAATCCTGCGAATAGATAACAAGCACGGCGGCAATCACAGTGGAAAAAAGAGAAACAATAACGGATTCAATAAGAAACTGCTGGACTAAATGGGACCTCGTTGCTCCCATGGCTTTTCGCAAGCCAACTTCTTTATATCTTTTACCGGCCATGGCTGTGGTAAGGTTAACATAGTTTATCCCCGCAATAATCAATATGAGCAGCCCTATTGACGAAAAAATGTATACGTTAGTAATATCACCATTTACCTGTACCTCCTGCTGCCGGTGAGAATGGAGATGAATTTCGGTAATAGGTTGAAAGTGGAAATACTGTTCGTATGGTCCGGATTCCGGTGTCCAGCCTACGAGTTCCTTCTCCATATCCACAAGCTTCCCGTTGACGGCTGCAACATCAGCCTGCCGGTGAAGTTTCACATAGGAGTAAGTATAGTTACCACTCCAGCTTTCCGGGTCATTGTTTGTGATCTGAAAGAACCTTTCTATTGGCAGGACTATATCAAAATGAAAGTGGGAATTTGCCGGGAGATCTTTGAATACTCCGGCCACGCTGTAATTGTGCTCACGCGAAAGGGTGATCAAAGCTCCCATCGGGTCAGTATTGCCAAAATACTTCATGGCGACACTTTCGGAGATAACAATATCAGTCGGATTGTTCAAAACCGTATTGATATCTCCCCGGATGAAGTCGAATGAAAAGATGTCAAAGAATTCATTATCAGTCCAGAAATATTCATCTTCCGTGAAATACCTATCCCCGACACCTATTAAAATATTGTTACTCAATATGAACCTTGAAGCAAACTGAATTTCCGGAATTTTGGCTTTGAGGGTTGGCGCCATTGGGGGAGGAGAGCAGGTGTATTCATCTCTCACAATGCGATATATGCTTTCAGCATCCTCGTTGTACCTGTCAAAACTCAGTTCATGACGAACAAACAGGGCAATCAGGGTAAACGCGGTCAATCCGATTGCAAGGCCCAGGATATTTATAACTGAATAATACTTCTGATTCAGAATTGATCTGATGGCGGCTTTGAGCTGTGACTTAAACATAATCCTATTGGTAATATATTCTGCTCGCCTGGTACGTCAATTTCCAGGCACAGTGATTGATTTCTAAGTTGGACACCTATCCTCAGGAAAAAAGTTGCAGTTTATCCCCGGTTTTTTTTACAATTAAAACGTAAACTTTGTGAAGAGTTTCTGGCAGGGAGTTGTGACGAGACTATGTGAAATTTGTAACTGTTAACGTTCAATTGATCTTTAGAAATTTCCAAAATATTATGACGTCCTTTTTGATTACAAGCCAGATATAGAACCATGACGTGATCTCTTAAAAAGGAGGATCAATGGCTAACCATTTCCATCACAAATCCGGTATCCCAAGCTTGCTTTTGAGATCGATCCATTCGGTCTTTTTTATGTCATCCAGTTTGTCCAGATGCGTTGTAAGTTCCGCACTCAATTCCTCAAACACCTTATACGCTGCATCCGTAGGGCGAGCCTCTCCGGTTTCAACACTCCTGCGAAGTGAGCTCAGGCGATTATTAAGCCTTATTGGGAAATTCAGCGGATCCTGGGGGCTTTGGTTCTTTGTTTGATAGAGCGCTTCTTCCACGGATGTAAGCGCTGTGATCAGCTTGTTGGCAGACTCCGTGAGTGCAGGATCGGTCACCTCTTCCAATGCATCATTTATGGCATTTCTTATCTCACGTATTTCGATCACTGATTCATTGGCTATACTTTCTTTTTCGATTATCTGCCGGGCCAGGTCAAACTGTTTTTGGAGGTCCTCCCCGGTTATTCCCTCAAGGTTAGGGTTCATCAGGATAGTGAAGTCGTAGCTATTGCTAAAGTCTCCGGCAGTAAGCCTGACCTGGTACTCGCCGATCGGCGCTTTAGGTCCCCGTGCCGGCCGGGCACTCCAGATGATCATCCCATCAAATGTTGTTGCTCCCGGATATCGCAGATCCCATGTGAATTCGTTTAATCCGGTTGCGACCGTCGGTTTCGTGCTACCACCTCTGCGCCACCATGGTATATTTGGATCAGGTTTGTATTCAGGTTCTTTTCCAATGAAAGTGTTGATTACCCGACCCTCTTTGTCCAGAATTTCCACTTGTACCGAGTCCAACTCGTTTTTGAGATAGTATTGAACCTTAAGGTTGTAGATCCCCCTAATGGGATTCGAGGGTTCAAACAGGACTACATCCCTGTCAAACATGGATTGGGTCATTTGCCTGAGCGGGCCAATGTCATCCAGTATCCAAAATCCGCGACCGTGCGTACCCAACACGACATCATCGTCCTTGACCACCAGGTCACGGATCGGGGTATCCGGCAGGTTCATCTGCAGTGATTGCCAGTTGTCCCCGGCGTCAAAGGAAACATAAGCACCATGTTCAGTTCCCAGAAACAACAATCCGGGTTTTATATGATCTTCACGCACTGCCCTGGCGAAGTGTCCGTCTTCAATGCCGTTTGTTATTTTTTTCCATGATTTGCCGTAATCGGTTGTACGAAAAACATACGGTTGCCTGTCATCTACCTGGTAGCGATTGGCTGCCACATATAATGTCCCCGGATTGTGCCTTGATTCGTCAATTATGCTTACTCTTGAGAACTTTGGAAGATCCGGCGGGGTAATGTCTCTCCATTTGTTACCTCCATCCCGGGTAATGTGGATCTTACCATCATCCGATCCGGCCCATATGGTATTGACATCGTGGAAGGAGGGAGCCAGTGCGAAAACAGTAGCATAGATCTCGGGGCCGTTCATGTCCATGGTGATGATCCCACCGGTCTTACCTAAAGTTTCCGGGTCGGCATATGTGAGATCGGGACTTATCTTTTCCCAGGTTTGTCCGTCATTTGTGGTTTTCCATACGTGTTGAGAACAAGTGTACATGATATTGGGGTCCCGGGGCGCAAACATGATCGGGAAAGTCCATTGCCACCGTTCTGGTAATGAGCTTGCCGGTTCGCCGGAAAAAAAACGAGGGTAAACCTGGATATCCCTGATTTGCCCGGTTCGCCGGTTGTAACGTGTCAGCAGTGCTCCCTGGCTCCCGGCATAAAAAACATCAGGATCCGTGGGGCTTTGCGTGATCCATCCGCTTTCACCTCCTCCTACGGCGTAATACCAGCCATGATTTGGTCCCCTGGCCTGCATATGACCCCAGCCATCGCTTGGCATGGCAAGCGTACTATTGTCCTGCTGCGCTCCGGCTACATGATAGGGGACATCACTTGTGGTCATCACATGGTAAAATTGTGTAGTGCTGAAATCCAGTTCCGTCCATGTTTTTCCGCCATTAATACTCACCGAGCCCCCTCCGTCATTAGCATTAATCATTCGCAGAGGGTCATTCGGATCAATCCAGAGATCATGAAAATCTCCATGTGGAGGTCTGAGTTCAATATCAAATGTTTTCCCGCCATCCGTAGACTTCCAAAAGTCCACATTCAGACAATACACGGTTTCCGGGTCAATAGGATCAGCATAGATACGTGAGTAGTAAAACGCACGCTGGCGAAGCTTGCGTTCGTCATTTGTTCTTTGCCATGTCCACCCAGCGTCATCCGATCGAAATACACCGCCCTCATTTGCCTCCACTATGGCCCAGACCCTTTTTGGATTCGTAGGGGACACCGTTACTCCAATTTTGCCGATAGGGCCCGCTGGCATACCGGGGTTATTCGTCAGGTCGATCCATGATTCTCCGCCATTTTCAGATTTCCAAAGCTTACATTCAGGACCGCCACCCCACATTTTCCAGGCTTTGCGGTAAACCTGCCAGGTAGAGGCGTAAAGCACATTGGGATTCGTACGATCAATTATGATATCGGCTGCCCCGGTTTTGGGACTTATATACAGGATCTTTTGCCAGGTATTGCCACCATCAACGGATTTAAATACACCTCGTTCTTCATTCTCGCCATATGGATGTCCCAGTGCCGCCACATAAACAACCTTCGGATTTGTTGGGTGAATCCTTATTCTTGAAATGGCCTGCGTTTCTTTCAGGCCAAGGTGACGCCAGGTTTTGCCACCATCTGTCGTTTTATAAACTCCATCGCCTTGTGTAATGCTACCCCGCAGCTGCGTCTCTCCTCCGCCGATATACACAATGTCAGGGTTTGTTTCTGCTACTGCCACAGCTCCTATGGAGGAGCTTGAGATCTTACCGTCAGTTACGGGGAACCACTCGTTTCCACCGTCTATGGTCTTCCAAAGTCCCCCTCCTGTAGCTCCAAAATAATATTCGTTCAACCTGCCGGGACTTCCCGAGCATCCCAGTGAGCGGCCTCCCCGGTTCGGGCCGATGTTACGCCACTCCAGGTTTTCGTAAAAAGAAGGGTCGACAGGTTGAGAGGGTGAATTAAAGGATAATAGTCCAAGCAAAGTCAGGATGGTACCTGTTCGAAGAATAGATCGTGGTTTCATTGGCTTAGTGATTCGTGTATTTCAATGGTATGAATAATTGAGGGAATTGTCAAAAGGAATTACATGAATGCATTGTCAAATCCTTTATTTAAAGCGGTAAAACCTGAATATGAAAATGATCGGTCGATATTTTGATCGGAAGGATCACGGAATTAATTTTCCGTTATTTGACAGCAAAACCGCCTGCTTAATAAGTACGGATGAGCAGTAAACTATTTACCGAGAAGCAAATAGCTGTGGCGGCTGTGATCGCCGGGCCTGTACCTCCGGGAATCCTCATTTACCTGAATTTTATGAGGCTCGGGAGGGAAAGGGAAGCATACTTTACACTTGCCGGTACGCTTATTTTCACAGTTGCGCTGTTTTACAGTCTTTTCGTATTGCCCGAAAAGATTGTTGACAGCATTCCTGATTTTGTTTTTACCGCATTTTATGGATTGATCGTCTATTTGTTTTTCAGACTTTTCCTGGCCAAAGACGTAGCACAGGCATTTGAATCCGGTTCCATGAAAGCGTCCAACTGGAATGTGGCCGGGTTGTCGTTGCTGGGTTTGGTCATCAATGTGGTATTAATTTTTGTAATGGCGGTCAATATGCCGGCATTTCCTGGTGAAAAGGTCACTTTCGATAGCAATGAAGTTTATTACAGCGAAGGCATATCCCAGACAGACATTGAAATACTGGCCGATGAACTGTTCAGGGTGGAGTATTTCGGTCCGGAATTTGAAGGTGTTGCACATCTTGGCATGACTGATTCCGAATATACGGCAACCATTCCGGTTCACAAGGATTTTTGGGAGGATGAGGAAATCATAGATCTGATAGTTGAGTTAAAATCGCAATTGCAGCTCCGGTTTGGGAAGGACACTTATGTTGTACTGGAGCACTATCCTCTGAGCGGAAGTACTGAGCGAAAAGTAATTTGAATCAGTTAAGCCAACTCCCTCAGATCAACCGGCACCACTTTTGAGATACCCTGTTCCACCATGGTGATCCCGTATATGATATCCGTACTGTTCATGGTCCGCTTGTTGTGCGTGACAATAATAAATTGAGAATCCTGGGAGAATTCACGAACAATGTGATTGAATTTGTCAATGTTCGCATCATCCAGTGGTGCATCTACTTCGTCAAAAATACAGAACGGGGCAGGTTTGATCAGATAGATCGCAAACAGGAGGGAGATAGCAGTCAGTGTCTTTTCCCCACCGGACAATTGATTGATCGTCAATGGCCGTTTACCCTTGGGTTTTGCGATGATCTCAATAGATGACTCCAAAGGATCGTCCGGGTCAGTCAGATAGAGATCACAATCATCTTCAGCGGTAAACAGGGTTCGGAAAACCTTGATAAAATTCTGCTCAATTTTTTCAAATGCTTCCAGGAATGTTTCCTTAGCCACCTGGTCGATTTCCTGAATGGTGGTCAGAAGGGAGTCTTTAGCTTTCAGCAGGTCTTCTTTTTGCGCGGAAATAAAATCGAATCGTTCCTTGATCTCATCGAACGCCTCCATGGCCATTGGATTGATAGGGCCCATCGAATCCATCCGGTTTTTTAGCTTATCTATGGTTTCCCTCAACTTATCTTCAGATGTATCCAGGTACTCTTCGGCGACTTCCTTGCCGATTTCATCAAAAGAGATATTAAACTCCACAGACATTCTGTCTTTCACGGAGTTTAGGGCAAGCTTGGTTTCATTGAGCTTGTTGTTCCATTCTATCAGGATCTGATCCATGCGCTCGCGCTGGTGCTGCAGTTCGCGAATTACTTTTTCTTCCTTGTCAATAATACCGCGCGTGTGGTAATACTCCTTTTCAGCTTCATTCACCCCAGCCTCGATGGTCTCCTTTTCGTCATACATCCTGACCAGTTCATCGTCACTTTCAACAGCTTTCCTGATTAGTTCATTGATGTCATGCTCTGAGCTACGAAGTTCCGCCGTGTTGACCTCAATCTGTTTAAGACTTGAATGGTAAGATTCTTCTTTGAAGGAAATCTCCTGCTGGATGCTCCTGACCGTACTTTCTTTCTGATGGAAATTGACATTTGCCTCGTTGAAAGCATTGGTTTTTTCAGCCAGGCTTGCATTGAGTGATTCTAGTTTTTCTTTTCTCTCATCCACCTGCTTTTGAACCTCGGTCAATTCCTTCTTTTCTTTTTCCGACTGTGGAACAAGCACAGTGATCTCGGATCTGAGCCGTTCGATCTCATGATCAATATCCACCTTCCGGGTAGCCGCTGAAGAAATAAGTTCTGAGAACTGCTCTTTCTTTGTTTCCAGTGAGACAAGGGATTCATTCAGCTTGTTTATTTCGTCCTTGATATTCTCCAGCTCAATTGTTTTGTTCTGAGCAAGCAACACACCTTGTTCACTTTGATTTTCTTCCAGTCTCTTTTCAAGTTGCTCTTGTTTGGCTTTCAGGTTCTTTATCTCTTTGTCAAGCTTCTCCAGGTTTTTGCTCCTGCCAATTCTTTTTCCTTCAAAAAGCCCCACAGAGCCTCCGGAAACACTATATTTTCTTACGGAAAGCTTCCCTGATTTTTCGAGTAGTATAATGTCCCTGCCGGAGGTGTTGGCCGGACGATTTCCTTCATATATGTAGACATTGCCGAGGAGGAAAGAGATCAGCTCATCATATCTGGGTTCATACTCAATTATCCCTGTAGCGGGCTTCGCTGAGTCAAGGGCGAATTCTTCCTTTATTTTAAATCCTTTTAACTGCTCCCTGATAAAGAAGTTGGCTTTCCCACGGTTCGATTCATTGAGTAATTTAACGGCCTTGAACGCATCCTCCAATTTGTCCACGACGTAATAGTTCATGAATGGTTCGAGATAATTCTCAATGCAAATACGGTATTCTTCCGGACAACTGATAATATCGGACAGGAGAGACGTGTTTTTCCAATCGGGTTGATGTTTCAGAAATTTTATTGCCTCAGGAAATCCTTCGAGGTTGTCGACCAGGGACCTGGTAAGGTCGTATTCATTCGTACTGGCATCCAGTTTCCGGTTCACGGAGGAGAGTTCTTCCTTCAACAGATCTATCTTTTGCCGGATGGCCCGGGTGCTTTCATCCAGAGTGTCCTGGCTGAGTTTGACCTTCTCAAAGTCTTTCTGTCTTGAAAGCTTGTCTTTTTCCAGGGTTCTGATCTTGTCCTCAAATTCTTTCAAACTGGAGGAGTGAGAGGAAGAATCTTTACCGGTTTTTTCAAGTTCCTGTTGCAAGGTCTTAAGTTGGATATGCTTGATCTCCAGGTCCTTATTATGCTGAAAAACACGCTCCCGCTTTTCATTGAAGCTACCTGTCAGCTCATTTAGCAAAGATTGAGCCTGGTCCGTGGTAGCTCTGGCCTCGTCATAAGCGGCCTTGATGCTTTCCAGCTCCCCCCGGGCGGTGTTTATTGCTCTTTCGGCTTCTGTTTTCTCTTTTTGCAGACCCTCAATGGCAAAAGAGGCTCTTTCATTACTTTGCTTATGCTGGGCAATTTGTTCCTTCAGTTTTTCGGTCCGGTCATCAAGGAATCGCTTCCTTTCGTTTTTTATCTGCTTTTCACCTTCATATTGCCGGATCTTATTTACATGCTCATTGAGCGTTTTCTGACGTGCTGAAAGCAGATTTTCCCTGGTGACAAGGTCGGTTTTAACAGATTCGAGGTAAGACTCTTTCTCAGCAACCTGTGTGTTGAGCGCTGTTTTACGATCGTTTTCTTTTTGTATCTCAGTTTCTATATTATCGTGGACTTCCTGTTGCGTTCTTACTGTGATCTGGGCAAGGGCAATACTGCTTTTCTTGTACTCCTCTTTGATCACATAATATCTTTTCGCCTGACGAGCCTGGCGTTCGAGGGATCTCAGGTTTTTATCGATCTCAAACAGCAGGTCCTCCACGCGATCAAGGTCAGCGTCAGTGTCATCGAGCTTTCGCATTGTTTCCTTCTTCCGGAGCTTGAATTTATGAATCCCGGCAGCCTCCTCAAACAATGCCCTCCGTGAGTTGTCTTTGTCGTTGAGGAGGTCATCAACCATCTTAAGCTCAATGATCGCATAGCTGTTTGATGCTATACCCGTATCAAGGAAAAGATTGGTAATATCTTTCAATCGACAGGTAACTCCGTTTAATTGGTATTCACTCTCACCCGAACGAAAGTATTTCCTTGTAATGGTAACCTGGCTGTATTCGGTCGGCAGAATGTTTTTGGTGTTGTTAAAAGTAAGTGAAACTTCAGCCAGATTCGTCGGTTTGCGCTTACGCGTCCCGTTAAAGATCATGTTCTCCATTTTTTCCGACCGCAGCACACGGGATTTTTGTTCGCCCAGAACCCAACGTATGGAGTCCACTATATTTGATTTACCACATCCGTTAGGACCGACAACACCTGTTATCCCTTCATCGAAATTTATAGTAACCCTATCCGCAAAGCTTTTGAAGCCTTTGATTTCAAGACGCGTTAACTGCATTAAAAGGAGAGAATTTTGAATTGCATTGAAGGCAACAAATATATATCTTAATCTGATTTTAATTTTATACTTTTAGTGCCAGAATGGAGAATATAGAATTTTGGGTATATATCATTTTTGCCGTCATCTATTTTCTGGCGAGAGGGTTGCGGAAAAAATCAAAACCGAAGCCTGTTGCCCGGCCGCAATCTCCTCTGGAGACAGACGATGGTGATACCAGACAGCCACCTGTAAGTTTTGAAGATCTGCTCGAAGAGATCACAGGTAGAAAAACGCTTGAGAAAACTGAAGAGATCATAGAACCTGCCGAGCCGGAAGAGAAACCTGCCGGACCTCCGGAAGAAACACCGAAATTCGAAGAAGGAAAGACCAGGAGGTTTTCGGATGAGGAGAGCAAACGTGTGTATGAAGAATCCATCAGGCAGGCCGAGGGGTTTGAAATTGATTATGGCACAGCCGATCCATACCAAAGTAAAAAGGTAACGAGAGAAACCGCGGAACTGGAAGAAGAAAATAAGCTTGCCGAGGAAGTTCGTGCGATGTTACAAGACACAGATTCAGCCAGGAAGGCAATCATCCTGAGTGAGATTATCGGCAGAAAGTACTAACTGGTAGTGGTGGCATTTTCCGGGATTCTGCCCTTTATCCGAATTTTCATTTCCCTTTAATTTTCCGGAAGTTATTCTCTAACTTTCTCCCATCACAAATAAGATATTGCTGGCCATCATAAAATCATTGTTCTTATGAAAAATTTCGGAATGAGTGTTCAATCAATCGCCGTGGTTCTCCTGGGTGTAATCTTGCTCACAACATGCGCGAGAATGGAGGAGGAAAGAATAGCTGAAGCAGGCCTGGAGTGGGATTCGGTCGAACCTGAAACCTATGGTTACACAGAAGAGGAACTCGACAGCATGTTACGGTTCATCGTAGATTCATCAAATTCGACAGGGATTGTTGTAATCATCGATGGCAAGAAAGTTTTGGAATACGGCGATGTAGATGAGCTGAGTTACCTGGCATCGTGTCGTAAAAGCATACTGGCCATGTTGTATGGAAAATATGTTGAAAATGGGACAATTGATCTTAACAAAACATTGGCTGAATTAGGGATCGATGACCACCTCGGATTAACTGACAATGAGAAGTCAGCAACGATTGATCATTTGATCACCGCGAGGTCGGGGATCTACCATCCCGCATCAAATAGCGGTGACAATTCGGCGGATGCGCCTGAACGTGACTCACAGAAACCCGGTGAATATTTCTTGTACAATAACTGGGATTTCAATGCTGCCGGTTTTGTTTTTGAACAGGTTACCGGAATCAATATTTACGAAGCACTGCAAAATGATCTGGCTATTCCATTGGGCATGCAGGACTTTGATTTGGAAAGCCAGCGAAAGACCGGCAATCTGGACAGATCGATGTACCCCGCTTACCACATCTGGTTATCCACCAGGGACATGGCAAAAATCGGACAATTGATGCTGCAGAAAGGAAACTGGGGTGGCAACCAGATCATCTCAGAAGCCTGGGTGGAAAAGATCTCAGGAGTCGTCACACCCCTGGAGGAAATGAATCCTCCGCGGTACAAAGACCGGGAGTTTGGCTATGGCTATATGTGGTGGATTTGGGATAAAGATGACCTGCCTGCAGCATATGAAGGCGCCTATACGGCGAGAGGAGCCTATGGGCAATATATTTCGGTCTTTCCCTCGCTGAATATGGTGGTGGCACACAAAACAAAAGCCGAATATCGCCGGAGAACGGGGTGGAGTAGCTATTCAAGGATTTTGGACATGGTCATAGCGTTTAAGGACTGATCCTGCTTTAGTCAGGTTAGCAGTTTTCATATGTAGATGTCAGATTGGCTCCCGAAAGACGCATTGAGGTTATCGGGACAGAGACATTTGAGCCTGAAACACAAGCTATCAGCCTGAACCGGGCTGCCGGTCCGGATCAGTTAAAGAATACGTCTTTCGAAAAATCAGGCCAACAGGAAATTGTAACAATTGGCGTCACCCTTCGAGGCTGCGCACCTCAGGATGACTCGCGAGATTTGGATATTGACATAACCTTCTCCTCACTGATTCCGTTTACTAGGCAAAGGTGAAACAAATAAGATGAAAGGAACCTATCTTGGTGAGTTTGAGGAGCTGGTCCTGTTGACCGTAGGAATTCTCTACGATGATGCCTACGGACTTTCGATCACCGACGAATTGGAAAAAAGAACAAAACGCCATGTTACTATCAGCTCTGTCCATAAGGCTCTTGTAAGGCTGGAGAAGAAAGGATTCCTGCAATCCGAAATGGGAGGAGCGACCGAGCAACGCGGCGGCAGAAAAAAGAAATTGTATGCACTCACAGCCTCAGGTAAAAATGCACTGGGCAGGTCCATGGAACTCCGAACCGAAATGTGGGAGGCTGTACCAAAGGTAGTATGGGAGGGACCTTCATGAGTGACCGTCCGCCTGAATGGATGACAAAGTTTCTAAGGTTGTACTGCAAGAGTGAATTGCTGGATGCGATCGAGGGGGACCTTCATGAGCTATTTCTCAGAAGAACAAAAAAGATAGGCAGAAGAAGGGCGAGCTTTTTATACTTTCTGAATACCATCCTGTTTTTCCAACCCTTTACCTGGAAAAGTAAAAATCAAAGTAGCAGATTAAACCAATTCGATATGTTCCGGAATTATTTAAAAATAGCAACCAGAAGCCTGTTGAAAGCGAAGATGGTCTCGATGATAAATATTGTCGGGCTGGCGTTTGGGATCGCAAGTTTCATCATGATGATGGCTTATGTTATTGATGAGCTCAACTATGAAAGGTTTAATTCCAGGGCTGATCGCATTTTCAGGGTGGTTTACACGTATGAAGCAAGCGGAGAAAGGAGGACGGTTGCTAAAACGGCATTTCCTCTTAAATATGAATTCCTGAAGTATCCGCAGGTGGAAAAGGTCGTCAGATTTTTTCGCAACAGGATGGATGCCGCCACGCTCAAATACGGTGACCAGCTTTTTACTGAAGACAACATTCTTTTTACCGACCCTGAAATTTTTGAGGTCTTTGACTATGAATGGATAAGCGGCAATCCTGAAACTGCCCTGACGGCAATGAATAGCATTGTACTTACACAATCTATGGCTGTAAAGTACTTTGGAGACGAAAATCCTGTTGGAGAGACCTTATTGTACAAAAACAGTGATCAGCTTGACGTGACCGGTGTGATAGCCGATGTGAAGAATTCACATATCGATTTTGATTTTTTGGTTCCCACAGAACTTCAGCGTCAGCGATGGATGAATGAAGCCAGCAACAACGGATACGATTTTGAAAAAGACTGGAAGTGGTCAGGTGCATGGACGTATGTTTTGCTAAAAAACGGATCTGTCAAACCGGAATTTGACAAACAATTATTGAATGACGGTATTGACTATTTCGGCAGGCTTCCCAACAGCAAAATAGACTATCTGTATCAGGCTCAACCTTTGCCTGATATTCATTTGAAATCAGATGCTATTGCAGACATAGGTGTGAATGGCAATCTGAGCCAGGTATATGCCTTTGGTGCGATTGCTATACTGATCTTAATTATTGCATGTATTAATTTCATCAATCTGACAACAGCGCAATCCGCATACCGTGCCAAGGAAATTGGGTTGAGAAAGGTGATGGGCGCTCATCGTATCCACCTGATCTGGCAGTTTATAACCGAATCTGTTCTCGTCACCACCCTGGGAATGGGTCTGGGACTGGTCCTACTCGAAGTGATGTTGCCTTTTTTTAACATGTTCATGGAAAAGGAGCTCTCGATTCCATACCTGCAGATCCCAAAAGTGTCACTTCTCATTCTACTGGGTACAATAGCGGTTGGTTTCCTGTCCGGGTTTTATCCCTCCTTTTATTTAAGTCGTTTCAAGCCGGTGAAAACACTTAAAGGCAACTACGAAAGTGAAAGGAGTAATGTGGGTTTAAGAAAGTCACTGGTGATCGGACAATTCATTGTTTCCAATGTCCTCATTATTGGGATAATAGTGGTGCAGATGCAATTAGATTATCTTAAGGGGAAGGACCTTGGATTTGACAAGAAACAGGTAATCATTTTAAAGCACGGCACCAAGATTGACGACAAGCTTGATCTTTTCCAGCAGGCACTACACTCAAATCCGGGAGTGGAGGTGGTAAACCAGGGGTATGTTGCCGGTACCGGAGACTGGAATCAAAGTTTTCGGGTGAATGGTGAGGACCTGGAGGCAGCCAAGGGCATGGGGTTCAAACATGTGAGCTACGGGTTTGTGGAAATGTACGACCTTGAAATTGTTGCCGGACGGAATTTCTCCAGGCAGCACATCACTGATTCGGCCAATGCCATCATGCTCAACGAGGCTGCAGTTAGAAACTTTGGGTGGACCAATGACGAAGCTTTGGGGCAAACGTTTACTTATATCGGTGGATCAGACAATAAAACGAGGTACGTGACCAAGGTCGTCGGGGTACTGAAAGATGCCAATTTCGAATCTCTTTATGAACAGGTGCATCCCAGTGTATTCAAATTGAGTAACTGGGGTGATGTTGCCATTAAGTTAAATGCCTCCAATAAAGCGGAATTGTTCACAACAATCGAAAGTATTGAAGCGGAATGGAACAAAATATCTCCTCAGTGGCCGTTTGAATTTTCATTTTTGGACCAGCAGATTGAAGCGCAGTACAAAAAGGAGGAGAGGTTAGGTCAGATGATCCAGTTTTTCGCCTTTATTGCTATCCTCATAGCATGTTTGGGATTGTTTGGATTGGCGACATTTACCGTTCAGAAAAAAACCAAAGAAATAGGGGTGAGAAAAGTATTGGGGGCTTCCATAGCGTCCATTGTGTTAGTGATTGCCAAAGGTTTTCTTGTACTTGTCGTTGTTTCCTTTATCATTTCAATCCCGCTAGGCTATTATCTTGCGTTAAACTGGCTGGCTGATTTTGCTTTTAGCATTAGCCTTTCACCTTTCATTTTTATCAGCTCAGGCATAATTTCCGTTGTCGTCGCGGTCCTGGCCGTCTCCTCCCAGAGTGTGAAGGCAGCAAGATTGAATCCCGTGAAAACTTTAAGGTACGAGTAAACACTTCCAGGCCGATGCAGGCCCTCAATGGGAGTTGATTTTCTTTCCTGACCTGAAAAGCTTATGCGTTTTGGGCTGAGGCCCTCCGCTACCTTTTGTCAATGGAAACGTATTCACGTTCCGTAGCCCCGATGTACACCTGTCTTGGTCTTCCGATCGGTTCCTTGTTTTCCCGCATTTCCTTCCACTGGGCGATCCAGCCCGGCAACCGGCCTAAAGCAAACATTACGGTAAACATTTCAGTTGGGATCCCAAGCGCCCGGTATATGATGCCGGAATAGAAATCAACATTTGGATAGAGTTTGCGCTCAATGAAGTAATCATCCTGAAGCGCGACTTCTTCCAGTCCCTTGGCAATATCCAGGACGGGGTCGACTACACCCAGTGCTCCCAGCACGTCATCGGCAGCCCTCTTTATGATCTTGGCCCGCGGATCAAAATTTTTATAAACCCTGTGTCCAAATCCCATCAATCGGAACGGATCATTCTTGTCCTTGGCCTTATTCATCCATTTTTGAACATTTCCTCCGTCTGCACGGATACCCTCGAGCATTTCAATCACGGCCTGATTTGCTCCTCCGTGAAGAGGACCCCAAAGCGCGTTGATGCCTGCCGAAAGTGAAGCGTACAGAGAGGCCTGAGATGAACCCACGATTCTCACCGTAGATGCCGAGCAATTCTGCTCATGGTCAGCATGAAGAATCAGCAGCTTATCAATCGCATCGGCGATGACAGGGTCGGCATGATACTCAGTCGATGGCAGTCCAAACATCATATACAGAAAGTTGCTGCAATAGTCCAGGTCATTCCTTGGGTACATAATAGGCTGACCCACCTTATTCTTGTATGCCCAAGCGGCAAAAGTTGGCATTTTGGCGATGATGCGGACGATGCTGAGGTTTACCTGGGCCCACGATCTGGCGGGATCAGTGCTGTGAGGGTAAAAAGCGGTCAAAGCGGTGACGAGCGAAGATAATACTCCCATAGGATGGGAAGTGGACGGAAATCCATCCAGGATCTTTTTGAAATCTTCATGTACCAGTGTGTGTCTGCTTACCTTTTTTTGGAATTCCGTCAATTCCTCAGCCGAAGGCAGTTCTCCTGTAATAAGTAAATAAGCGACTTCAAGGAAGCTGGATTTGTTTGCTAATTGCTCGATAGGATAACCTCGATACCTCAATATTCCTCTTTCACCATCCAGAAACGTGATCGCGCTTTTGGTGGATCCCGTGTTTTTAAAACCGGGATCTATGGTGATCGCGCCGGACTGTCCCCGAAGTTTACTGATATCGATAGCTGTTTCTTTTTCCGATCCCTCAATTATGGGTAAGGAATATGTATTACCATTAATATTTATTTCCGCTATATTGGACATGTCTCTTTTTAAAATGTTGGTATTTTAATATACTAAATTTTCCTCTAGTTTCCTCCTAAAATCAGAGGTAATCCACTTTCGCCGCTTCCGACGACGATGATCTTCGTATTTGGCGAATTTGCAAGATCCCGTGTGGCTTCAATTCCTCTCATTTTAAGTAATGCATCCGTAAGACTATTGTTAATAATTCTGTTGGCTGCCGCTTCTCCCTCGGCGGCGATCCTTTTACGTTCCGCCTCACTCTTTTCACGTTCTAACCTGAATTCATAAGCCAGTGCTTCCTGTTCCTGCTTGAGCTTGTTTTCGATGGCCAGTCTGATCTGTTCCGGAAGGGTAATGGACCGTATAAGCAGGGCTCTCATTACGATGCTGTTGCCCGGCGCGCCGAGTATCTCTTCAGCTTCGGTTTTAATAGCTCCTTCTACTTCAGGTCTTTTTGTGGAATAAATTTCTTCAGCTGTATATCGCCCCATCACTTGCCGGACAGTTGATCTTACTTCCGGGATTACCAGCCGGCGGATATAATCCCGTTGGAATGTTTCGTGTATTTCTCCAACACTGTCATACATCGGATGGAACCGGACCGTGACGTCGACATTGATATTCAGTCCACTTCTGTCCAGTACATCCATGGTTTCTTCGATCTGATTTTCCGAAACATCGTAAACGAAAACATCATTCCAGGGCGCTTTTATGTGAAATCCTGGCCCTATGATGTTGTCCTTATCCAGTGGTATGCTCGCAAACTGACGGAACATGACGCCCCTTTCTGTTGCCTGGAGTTTGAAGAAGATGCTATTTGACAGTGAGAATATTATGATGATCGCAATGGCAACCACAACAATGATGGGTAAGTATTTTCGATTATCCATAGGAATTTTTTTTAAGGACGTAAAGATAACAAGTGGACGGTTACCGTGGTTCTGAGAATTATCAATTTATAATTGATTTTTTGAAACGCGTCCATCGTGATCGGAAATGATAGTGAGAGATTGGAGTGGGGGAGTGGAATTGGAGCGATGGGTGGAACCCATCGCTCCAATTCATTTTGCTATTCTATTTTCTCATAATCTCTGAACGGGCTAAGGTCCAGCGCTTCCATCGCTTCACGGAATTTTGGCCACTCCGCATCATAATAGCCGTTTACGACTTCCAATGCCTCTGACAGTTCTTCTTCAAACTTATTGATCAGCTTCCTTTCCGTTTCGCCGGGTGCGTGAAGTCCGTTGGCAGTATAGGAATAAGCAGTGAAATAGGCAGAGATCAATGTCTTTGGCTGATTCCGGGTGATACCCTGTCGCTCATCTTCTTTGCCGAAAAATATGTCCAGTATGCTGTTCAGGGTATCCCTGGTATTTTTAACGGTTTCCAATTGTTCCTTAAACCCTTCCTTGTCCTTTTTCTTCATCTGTTTTTCAAACTTGCCGGTGAGCTCGAGGCTTTCCTTGAGTCTGTCGACGGCCATCACCCCTTTCTCAATTGATGACTGGAGACCTTTCAGCGCATCATATTTGGCTTTTATATCGGCATCGCTTAAGTCGAGCCTGGGATCATACCTCACCTCAATATTTGTCGAATCCATCTGGTCTCCAAAGGTGAACCTGATTTTGTAGGTTCCCGGCAAAACGGATACACCACCGGGCTCACTGCTGTTATTTCTGTTTTCATCAGACCGGCGCATCCGTTTGACTCCTTTTTCTTCCATTCCCCAGGTAAATCGATGGAAGCCGTTCTCCTTGGGCGCCTTGCGCCTGATGGTCCTGATGACCTCATTGTCAGCATTGAATACTTCAAAAGTTACCGAATCATATTTTATTTCAGGTTCATCCTCTTTCTCTTCATCTGTCCCGGGCTCACCCTTACCTTTTTTCTTTTTTCCCTTTTCGGGTTCTTCCTTTTCTTCTTTTTCAGGTCGGTTTATGCTGTAAGTGATCAGGGCGTTGGTCGTCCTGTTTTCACCATTAAACATGGCGTCACCTCCAAACCTCGAACCGGTAGGCTGTTGTCTTACCACATTGTATGCGATGGGGGGCGAATAAACATTAACCGTTCTATTCAGTTCCGCGATCCCTTTTGCGGCCAGTTCTCTCAATGGTCTGATGTCATCAAGCACATAAGCTGCTCTTCCGAATGTTCCGATTACCAGATCATGATCCCTCGGATGGATAACAAGGTCCATGGCGTTGGTGCTGGGAAAGCCCTGGGTCCATTTAGTCCAGTTTGATCCGGCATCAATACTCACATAAAGACCATCATCGGTTCCCAGGAACAATAATCGGGCTTCAATGGGATCTTCTACAATTGCCAGTGTGTAACTGATGACATCATTTTGATCTACAATTCTCTGCCATGTCTGGCCATAGTCTTTGGTCCTGAAGGCATATGGCTCATAATTGAACCTTCTGTAATCGTTCGCTACCAATAGTGCCTCCCCATTGTTTTTATTTGAAGCTTTGATCTGTGTGATCCAGGAGCCGCCGGCCAACTCCTTTATGTTGCCGGCAACGTTTGTCCAGGACTGACCGCCATTTCTTGTGATCTGTACATTCCCGTCATCTGTTCCGACCCAAATAACATCCTTCTCGGTGGGTGAGGGCTCGATTACCAGAATGGTAGTATAGTTTTCAGCTCCTGTTGCATCCATGGTCAGCCCTCCGCTGTCTCCCTGTTTTTGTTTCTCGGGATCATTGGTTGTCAGATCGGGCGATAGGATTGACCATGTCTGACCTCCGTCCGTACTTTTATGCAAAAACTGGCTTCCGAAATAAATTGTATTAGGATCGAATGGGTCACGACTCATCCCTGCATTCCAGTTGAATCTAAGCTCCGTATCCCCATCGGGATAAGTAGGCCTGATCCTTTCAAAATATCCGGTCTGCCTGTCGTAAATGCCCGCAAATCCCTGTTGTGAAGCGGATATCCCAAACCGCGAATTGGTGGGGTCGGGGAGCACGTCAAAACCATCACCAAATGAAATCTCCTGCCAGTAGCTGTTCCTTATGCCCTGAACCTTCCACACATACGCGGGACCAGCCCAGGATCCATTATCCTGCATTCCACCATATACATTGTAGGGCTGGTCGTTGTCCACTGCTATATGGTAAAACTGCGCGACAGGAATGGTCTGAACAAATCTCCAGGATTTGCCTCCATCCCTGGTGATATTAAACCCACCGTCATTTCCGTCCATCATGAAATCTGGATCATCCGGGTGTATCCACCAGGCATGATGGTCGGGGTGGACGCCTCTCGTAGTGCCATACGCAGGCATCAGTTGCGTAAAGTTCTTGCCACCATCTTCGCTTACGTTGACATATGTAAATACGCTATAGACCCTGTTCTCATTTTTGGGATCAACGTAGATATCACTATAGTAAAAAGGTCTGTTTCCGATATCGTTTTTATCATTGATCTTTTTCCACTTGAATCCCTCGTCATCCGACCTGTAGAGGGCATTCTTTTTAGCTTCGATCAATGCGTATATCCTGTTAGGCTTGCTGGGTGCAATGGCTAACCCTATCCTGCCCAGTTCCCCCTTGGGGAGTCCGTCCTCATCAGTGCGCTTTTCCCAGGTCTCTCCGCCGTCATGGGATATGTACAATCCTGATCCGGGACCTCCTGATCTAAAGAACCAGGGATCACGATGGTGCTCCCACATTGCGGCCATCAGTTTATTGGGGTTTGCAGGATCCATGACCAGATCCGCCACGCCGGTATCATCATTGGAAAATAAGACTTTTCTCCAGGTCTTTCCTCCATCTGTGGTTTTGAAAACGCCCCTTTCAGGGTGAGAGCCCCATGGAGAACCAATCGCACCGGCATACACAACATCCGGATCATCCGGATGAATAATGATCCTGTGAATATGCCGTGTTTTTTCCAGTCCCACTTTGATCCAGTTCTTGCCGCCGTCAAGGCTTTTGTAAATGCCATCCCCTCCGTTAAGGGAATTCCTTGGGTTTCCTTCGCCGGTTCCGACCCAGATCACGGAAGGGTTGGACTGCTGGATGGCAACAGCCCCTATTGATGCAGTTGTCTGATCATCAAAGATCGGTTCCCATTTAATTCCGCCGGATTCCGATTTCCACAATCCCCCCGATGCTGTGCCCACATATATTATTGATGGGGTTTCATTCACTACGTCAATTGCCGTGACACGGCCTGCCATTCCACCGGGGCCGATGCTTCTTGGTTTCATGTTTTCAAAAAGGTCCATGTCCAGTTTTTGGGCGAGCAACAGGGTGGGAATGAATGTCAACAAAATGAGTAATTGTTTTTTCATGGGGTCTAAGAGGTTTTGGAGGCGAACCTAATCCAATTATCGGTAAGAAGATGAGGGATTTATATAACTGGTAAAAGTAGAAAGGAGACCTTTTGGTCTCCTTCTTGGGTTAACATTGAGCTCGTGTGCTAACTTTGAATCTGAATAAAATGGCGTGTCAGGCTGTCAGAACTTTTCCTCTATACAATTTTCACAATAAATTTCCTCCGTATCATCATCATAGTAAAAGTCTTGCCCCTCCGAAATTTCCGCCTTACATCTATCGCACATCATGTCAACTTCAGCCCTTCGGGGAGTTATAACTTCCGTATTCATTGAGAAATGGTTTAAGTAAAGTAATCCTCGTCCTCGTGTTCCAATCAAAAATAATTTAATTTTTCGATAATACAATCGTTTGTATTGCGGTATTTTATTGATTTATATCATATTTATATTTTATCTTTTAAGTCATTCAATGTGCTTTTTGCAGGCCGGGACCGAACCTGAATGATAAAAATCAGTATAAATCAATTATGAAATTGCTGCCGGCATTTCTGTTCCTGATCTTCTCTAATGTTCTGTACGGACAGGAGGAAGGAAAAGACTTTCTGATGTTCAGTATTCAATTTGGCGGAGGGAGCTACTACATTGATGAAGTTCAGGAAATGGAACTATACGAATTCATCAACAATATCGAGAAAATTGAAAACTATTCCATTTCCATACATAGCCATACGGACAACATCGGAGGAGCAGTTTACAATGAATGGCTGTCTGAAATGAGGGGTGAGTCTGTGATAGAACTGCTCTTAAATAAAAATATTCCCCGTGATGTAATTACAAAAAAAGATTTCGGTCAGTTCAATCCGGTTTATGATAACTCCACCTGGTATGGCAGGTGGAAAAATCGACGTGTGGATATTATCTTTTGGCCAGTGGTAATGTGATGCCTACGCCCGGAAATAATGCACAATCGTCTTGCCGGAAAAATAGTCCTTATTTTTAGAAAAGGGGTATTTGAGATTCCTGTATCACCCTTACACAATACCTCCCCCGAGGTTCACAGGAATGACGTTTTATAACCAACCGTCATTCCATCCAGCAGGCTGGCAAGGCCTGACGAAGTGTAGCGGAGTTCAGGAATCTCATTCCATCTCATCGATTTGTTCAAAAATTCCGCAATGACGCTTTCCTTGGTACTTTTAACAGTTCTTAGGTTAAAGTTATACCTGATACGGAGCCTTCGGAAGCGCTAAAACTGTATTGCCAGTCCGAAATACGGCGAGACGTATTGGGTAGCTTTGAATTTCCCGTTACTTTGTATCTCCCAGTAATAGTAATAATCCGTGCCGACGGCCAGGAATCGATTCAGGTGATAGATAAACCTTGCTTTTGCTACTGATCTCTCATCGAATTTGAAAGCATCTCCGAGGTCACCCAAACCTCCCTTAAAGTATGATGCGTGAAGTGAAAACTTGTCAGCCAGTCGCTCTACATCTGCAAACACGCGGATAAGGGCGGTTGATCCTCCTCCGTTGATGGTATCACCCAGGTCATCCGGGATCATCAGACTTCCGCCTAGCCGGGCCTGTTCCAGTATATGGCCGGTCAGGCTTCCATAAATACCCGACTGACTCGGTGCCGAGATGGTTGACAGGATCTTATTGTCCTTATTCAGTTCGTAGTTTGTATCGAAAAACTGGGGCACATAGTGCTCCGAATAGCTTAACCGCTCAATCCGGATGTCGGTCATAGCCACGCCCGCCACAAAATTGAATCTGAAGTTGATACCATAACTGAATCCCTTACCGTCTTCATAACCATCAGCCAGCAAATCGCCTCCGGCTTGTGTGGCGAGAGAGGCTACGGAATCTTCCAGTCCGCCCTTGGCCAGTTTCAATTTTGCCCAGTTGACAAAAGCGTCAATTTGAATGAACGGGATGTTCAGCAGGTTGATGCCGGCGTCCAGCCCGAAAGCGCCCACTCCATTTGCGGTGTAAGCGTAGGATGTACTGGTTGTATCACTTGTGGAGATGGATGTTTGATCCTTGTCCGTGACAAATGTTGCTCCCAGTTCCAGTGTTCTGACAATGGGAACGTTAAGAAATGAAACGGGCCGTACATAAGGGCGCGTCACCAGGAGGTTAGTAGAGGCGGGGTCAAAATCACTGTACATGCCTTCGATACCACCCATTCCCTTGTAGTTGATGTCATAGTGTATCCCCAGCTTCCTTTTTTCGAAACTGGTACTGTTTGTGTAGTTATTGACCAATCCTCCGAATCCGATCATGGTTCCGTTCAGCTGACCTACCTTGACATATACGGGATCAACTTTCTGTGTGCCATACCTGATGTAGGTTAAGACCCTTGCCGGTCCGACACCTCCTTCGAATATTTCGGTCCTTACCTTTTGACTTTCCAGTCCATACAAAACGGGAATGTTCAATCCTAACCCGATTTTCCAAAACTTAAACTCCGGTTGCAGGGTGAGCCCGACGTAGTTTTCTCCCCCGATCTGCGTGAAGGTGAATCCTCCATTGAAACTGCTGCCACCGCCAGCAGCCATACCTGCACGGAAATCGGGCTCCAGAGGCTCCATGGGTTCTCTTTCCGGTTTTATATCTTCCTCCACCTCTTCAGGAACTGTTTCTTCTTCAGGCTGGGGTTCCGCCACTTCTTCAACGGGGTCGGGAATGCTGTCTGCGCTGATAACCTCCTCCATCAGAACATTCTCAGGTTCCTCCACCTGTTGCTCCAGCGAATCAGCCGGAACCTGTGGTTCGGTCTGTTGGTCCCTGATACTGTCTTGCGGTGTGTCAGGTATGGTGTCGGTTTGAACAGCGTTGATGCTATCCGGAGATATCAAACCTTTCTTCAGCTGTTTTTTTCGAAGCTTTTCCTCCTTTTTCTTTCTCTTTTTTTCTGCTTTGGGGTCTTCCCAGAGGTGGGAGTATTCCGAATAATCATCCTGAGCGATCACATCCGTTGCCGTTACCAGCAGGAATGCCGAAAAGAGTACTATGAACTTCATGCCTTGGTCCTTTTACGGGTGCAAAATTACATATTAATAATAGTAATGACTTAAAAAGTAACCATACGCAAGTTTTGAGTTTGGCATTCAGAGTTTTAAGGTTCCGGGCTGAAATTGGCTCAATCCTCAACCCGGACCCGGGAGTCCTGACGCCAAACTAGTTTTTAGGCGGGCTGATCATAATATGTGCCCGGTGTGTGCCGGGGTCCATGATCCATGGATGACCCTTGGCAGGAGGACTGGGTGGCAGTCCGGTTGATTCGGGGGTTGCGTAAGGGATGTAAACGACATATCTGACGTATTGGTCTTCAATCTCTTTTGTTTCCTCATTGACCGTGCCGCTGAATACGAACAATGTCGCTTTATCCGGCATCTTCAATTTTCCGGATTTGACTTCCTCCTCCCTGATATCAAATATTTCCTGGAATCCCTTGCCCTGTGCCTTCAGCGCCCGGCCTCTTGCCATAAAAGGCTCAAGGTCTTTGTGATATGCTGCCGTGCCGAATCCCTCTTTATTGGGATCATCGGCAAGGCAGATGTACTGATTGCTGCCTTCTCTAAGCGTCACGAGGTTACCGTCTTTATCATAACCCAGGACCGCAGCTTCCGAGCGGTATTGATCCGGCGCTGCTAAAACGGCCGTTTTGATCTGCCATTCCGCATCCGGGATCTGGGAAAGGGCCGAAAAGGATATTGCCAGAGTAAGTGTTGTCAATATTGATTTCATGATTTCAAGATTATGGGATATGAAAATACCACTTTTTTTTGAATAGATATTTCGTCGCCTGTAATCACATCGAAATGTCAAACAGGAACTTATCTAATGATTTTTGCTACAAAGCCGGCGGCTTTTATACCGGATCCTGGATCCTTATACAATTTGTGTAATTACCAAATTGCCAATCCCCTGATGCCCCTGAATATTGGATTGCTTCTACGCCTTCCCTGGAAATATTTGGTCAGCAGTGCGATTTGACCAACGTGATAAATATCGTGCTCCGTTATCCCTTCGAGTAATGCCCGGAGATTGTAACGTGTACCTTTTACTTCTTCATAGGGGTCAATCATGTTCTCATCAAGCCATTTTGTGATCTTTGCATTCAATTCCTTGAAAATATGTATCATTTCAAACCAGGTTTCAGGACCTGGTTTGCCGAAAGAGGTCGTAGAGAAGGAGGCTTGCTGGTCCCTCTCGGCTTTATTATCCTCCAAGACATCCGAAGCATATTTCTTCCAGTAAATCATATGAGCAAGAAGTGAGGCGATACTGTAGGGCATCTTTGGCGACCTTTCAAATGCAAAATTCGGATCAACCCGGCAGAGCAGTTCTTCTACTGAGGTACCATACCATGGCTTTCCGACCTGAACTTCTTTCATTTTCTGGAGGATTGTTTCTGAAGTAAGTATGTCCCGGGTGGATTGAGTGATCATTATTTAAGTTGGTTAAATCTTTTACTATCTAAATACGTTTTAACGGTAAAAATAATAAAAATGTTACTATTAAAATAAGTTTTACTCGTAAAAAAATTAATTTTGTGAATAATGACGGAAAAGAGAAGTATTGATACTTTATCACTGGATGGTGGGAGTCTGATTTTTGACTTCATCAATACCACAAGTAGCTGGGTAGATAATGATAGATATGACTATATCAGCGACTACAATAAATTCATAAGCTGGAGTAAGAAAGTAGCATTACTATCAACACAAACATTATCAAAGTTGATGCGACGCGCTGAGGATCAGCCTGAAGCAGCTGAAAAGGTAATGGGTAAAATTGCCCGCGCGCGGGATGTTGCTTTCCATTTTTTTTCCGCAATGATACGTGGAGAAGTTCAGCCGCCTGGGGTACTTAGGGATTTCAACAAATTGATTTCCCAATCTCTCAGTAGTTACTCCTTTGATCCCACATGCAATTGTATTTGTTTAATCACTTATGATGATCTCTCATCGCCCTTGAATTTAGTTTTTGCGGATGCTTACGAAGTTCTCAAGTATCATCCACGGGAACGGATCAAAATGTGCAGCTCCTGTGGCTGGATATTTCTGGATACCACAAAAAATGGAAAACGTAAATGGTGCAACTCGCTTACATGCGGAAGTGTTGACAAATCAAAACGATACTATTATCGGAAAAAGGCAAGAAAGGAGAGCCAATAGATTATTCTTTTACATATTTAGCCATTCCCTCAATATTCATTTCGCGCCAGGCCTCATACTGGCCAAAGTGCTTGTATTTATCCAGGGTTATTACCTGCTTCATTTCATCCACAGACATCCCTTTCTTACGGGCTTTGGTCACCTCCGAGTAAAGTTCTTCAAGGTAGAGCCTGTGATCTCTGACATCTTTTTTATTCCCGATATCTCCGTGACCGGGGACGAAGATATCAAAATCCAGCGCCTCCACTTTTTCTATCGCCTGCATCCAATCCGGGAAAAAGGCATTGTTTAGCGTGCGGTAAGGCAGACGCTTTGTACTGATAAAATCTACAGCGAATACAGTTTTTTCATCGGGGAAATAAATAGCGATGCAATTGTCCGAATGACTTTTACCCGGATAGATCAATTCAATTGTCTTACCACCCAATTCGATTGTCATTCTGTCACTGAACGTTCCGTCGGGTACAGCAGTTGGACGTTTTTCCTTTATAATATTCTCCTTGGTCAATTCATGCGCAATGACATTTGCTTCATCAAATACTTCACCTCCACTGATATGATCTGCATGATCATGGCTGTACACCAAATACTTAATGGGTTGATTAAACCTTTTTTCAATTTCAGCTTTTAACCAGGTAGCTGCCTCCTTGCTGATCGGATCAGTAGCGATCACACCCCCGGATGTAACCAGAAATACGGAATAATGCGCATCGTTCCTAAACCTGTATAAGTCACCGGTAATTTTCGTGATATCTCTTGTCTGTGAATAACCTGAAAATAAGATGATACAGCCGGCTAAGAATATTAAATATTTACACTTCATGAGAGTGGTAGTTTTGATCCATATTAAAGATAACAAATACTATGCGACTGCGCGCTGACGCTAAAGTAGTATCGCTTGCTTCAGCGAATGCATCAATCAAACCACCTTCAGCAGGTAGTAGTTCTTCTTACCCTTTTGCGCCAAGAGATATTTTCCCTGTAGTAATTCGTAATCGACGGGATCTTCGGGAGAACCGACCTTCTGTTTATTGACACTTACCCCACCTCCCTTGATCATTCTTCGTGCTTCGCCCTTTGATGGAAATACGATTCCGTTGGTTACTTCACTTAAAAGATCCGTGACATTTTCAGTTTTGGTAAATTGATCCTTTGATATCTCTGTCTGCGGGACACCCTCGAACACCTGCAATAAGGTGGTTTCGTCAATTGAAGCCAGATCCTCCGTTGTGGATTTTCCAAACAGAATGGATGACGCCTTGATAGCAGTATCCAACTCCGATCTTGAATGAACCACTTCGGTGATCTCCTCGGCCAAAGTCCTTTGCAGCAGCCTGTGATGAGGGGCCTGCCTATGCTCACCTATCAGATCGTCAATTTCTTCTTTTGTCTTCAGGCTGAAGATCCTGATATAATTCTCGACATCTTCATCTGCAGCGTTTATCCAGTACTGATAGAACTTGTACGGTGATGTTTTCTCCGGATCCAGCCAGATATTCCCTGATTCGCTTTTCCCGAATTTCGATCCGTCAGCTTTTGTGATCAGGGGAGTGGTTATGGCGTATGCCTCACCTTGTCCTTTGCGTCGTATCAGCTCTGTGCCCGTCACAATATTTCCCCACTGGTCAGATCCTCCCAGCTGGAGTTTGACATTCTTATTTTTCCATAACCAGTAGAAATCATACCCCTGGACCAGCTGATAGCTGAATTCGGTGAATGACAATCCTGATTCCAGCCTGTTTTTCACGGAATCTTTAGCCATCATATAATTAACCGTTATGTGCTTGCCTACATCCCTTATGAAGCTTAAAAAATCGAGTTCCCTGAACCAGTCATAATTATTTACTACTTCGGCGGCGTTTTCTCCCGTGAAGTTGAGAAACTTTTCCAGTTGCTTTTGAACTTTTTGCAGGTTGTAATTCAATGTTTCTTCATCCAGCAGGTTACGTTCTTCCGATCTTCCTGACGGATCACCAACCATGCCCGTCGCTCCCCCAACAAGAATTATAGGTTTGTGGCCGCATCGCTGAAAATGCACAAGCGTCATGATCTGCACCAGGTTCCCAATATGAAGGGAATCGGCCGTTGGATCAAAACCTATATAGGCGGAGGTCATCTTTTTCAGCTGGTCCTCCACACCAGGCATCTTATCATGGATCATTCCTCTCCAGGTGAGCTCCGCCACAAAGTCTTTCATATCGAAATCAGGTTTGGCGGCAAAAATAGATTGGTCAATCAGAAAAGCCTAAATTATCGTTTCGATTATGAGCCTGAATCAGATCTTAATTCAATTTGATATTTATTAGATGAATTTTTCATTGTCTCTACCTTATATTTAAAACATGGGAGATTTGAATGTTCGACTCATTTCGTCCAGATCGGAGCTTAATATCTTTACCCGAAACCTTCTGAAAGATATTCATGCCATGGAGCGAATGCTTGAGGAGGGCTGGTTTAATGAAGATCCATTGCATATAGGTGCTGAGCAGGAAATATGTATTGTTGATAACCACTTTAAGCCTGCACCGAAATCCCTGGAAATGCTGGAAAAACTCAAGGATCCGCTATTTACTACGGAGCTTGCAAAATTCAACATTGAAGCTAATCTCAGACCGCTGGTATTTGAAAAGGATTGCTTCAGCATCATGGAAGGAAGGATTGAGGAAAAACTTCAAAGACTCAGGAAGCTGGGAAAAGAGGATCAACTGGACTTTGTATTGACAGGCATCCTGCCAACCATCAGGAAGTTTGACCTGGAAATGGGAAACCTCACCCCCCTGGACAGATATTACGCATTGCTGGAGGCTATTAACAAGATGAGGGGCAGTCTCCATGAGCTTCACATTACCGGCCTGGACGAATTGAACATCAAGCATGATTCAGCAATGCTCGAATCATGCAATACCTCATTCCAGGTGCATATGCAGGTAAGGCCCGACGATTTCGTGAAAAAATATAACATCGCCCAGGCATTGGCTGGTCCCGTCCTGGCCATTGCCGTGAATTCACCGCTGTTATTTGGGAAAAGGCTGTGGGCTGAAACCCGGGTTGCGCTGTTTCAGCAATCTATTGACACCCGCACAGCATCCGAACACATCCGGGACAGGAGCCCGAGGGTAACATTTGGAAAATCCTGGCTGGAGGACTCTATAGTTGAAATGTACAAGGATGATGTCACCCGGTTTCGGGTGATGCTGATGACAGATCCCGAGGATGATGTTTTTAAGCAATTGGATAAAGGAGTCACTCCAAAATTGCGGGCACTGATGATCCATAACTCTACGGTGTATCGCTGGAATCGTGCCTGTTATGGGATCAGTCCAAATGGGAAACCTCACCTCAGGATTGAGAACAGGGTTTTGCCATCCGGGCCCTCGGCTGTAGATGAAGTAGCGAATGCTGCTTTCTGGCTGGGGTTGATGAATGCTTTTGATGCGGAGTACCCGAAAATAACCGAAGTAATGGAATTCGACCATGCCAAGGACAACTTCATGTGTGCGGCAAGGGACGGAGTCAATACCGATTTTAGCTGGATCAAAGGGAGAAAGATAAGTGTATACGAATTGATCAAGAATGAGCTGCTGCCCATTGCCCGGGAAGGCCTGAAAAAATGCAGGATTGACAAGAAAGATGTGGACAAATACATGGAAATCATTGAAGCAAGAAATGAAAGCCGGCAAACCGGGACGCAATGGCTTATCAATTCCCACATCGCTCTGATGAAACAGACCAGTCGCGAGGAGGTTGCGATAGCTTTGACTTCCGCGATGATCTCAAATCAGAAAAAAAGCCTGCCGATCCACAAATGGAAACTTGCAACAATTGAGGGAATAACACACTGGGAACCATATGATATGTTAGTAGAGGAATTCATGACCACCGACCTGTTTACTGTTCAAAAGGACGATGTACCCGAGCTTGTGGCTGACATCCTTAACTGGCGTCAAATCAAATATGCGCCTGTGGAAGACAACAAGGGGAGACTACTTGGATTGATCAATTACCGTATCCTGCTTCAGTATTATAGTAAAAATTCGCATGTGAAACCCAGCGCAAAGGTTGTTGTCAAGGATTTGATGGTCACCAATCCTACAACCATCCATCCGGAGGCCACCATTCAGGATGCGTTGCAGGTGATGCGGGAGAAGAAAGTAGATTGTCTGCCGGTTGTAAAAAATGATAGATTAATAGGAATAATAACAGAAGGAAACTTTCTTAATATTGCGACTAGTTTATTGAAGAGCAGAGAGAAACTACATGGAAAGAATTCTGGGAAAGATTGAAGGTGAACAACCGGGCCCGCTGGTGGTTTGTGTAGCAGCTTTGCATGGAAATGAACAGATCGGTCTCCACGCTTTTCGAAATGTGCATTCATCTATCATCAATCACGAAATACCTTTTAAAGGGACTTTGGTCGGGATAGTTGGCAATATCAAGGCCGTCCAATGCAATCAACGATTTCTGGACTACGACCTGAACCGGGCTTTCACGGAAGAGAACATTCGCAGGGTAAATGAAAAACAAACAATGGACGAAGCAGAGGATGAAGAACTGGCAGCCATTTATGATATTATCATAAGAGAAAGCAGCAACGGCAATTACTCCGAAAAGGTCATTGCCGATCTGCACGCCACATCCGCTGATAAAGGAAACTTTGTCATCGTGCCTGAAGGTGAAATGAACTATCCGCTGATCAAGAGTTTGCATTTACCTGTTGTGGTGGAAATGGATAAGTATCTCAGGGGTACACTGGCGTCATACTTTCAGGATAAAGGATTTACTGCATTCGCTTTTGAGGGAGGCGCGATCGGTACCGGTAGTGAATATCAACTCCATACTTCCGGTTTATGGGAAATACTGGATAAAGTCGGGTGTATTTCTCATCATGATCACGAGAATGAGGATCATTACGTCCAGCAATTACAGTCGGTTTCTCAAAAGCTTCCTCAGACGGTCAAGGCGTTATATTGCCATAAAGTCAAGACAGAAGATCAGTTCAGGATGCTGCCGGGCTTTCATAATTTCCAGAAAGTGACAAAGGGACAACATATTGCCATGGACAAGGACGGACCGATTCATGCGCCCATGGCCGGTTTGATCTTTATGCCGTTATATCAAAGGACCGGAGAAGACGGATTTTTCATAGTGGAGGAGGTTCCTGAATTCTCCATAATCAGCAATGGCAGAGTATATTGAGATCATCAGGGAGATCCAATCCTCCAAGTACGCTCCTGTTTATTTTCTACAGGGTGAAGAACCTTTTTTCATAGACAATGTCATTGCCCACATTGAGAATAACGCATTGGATGAATCACAAAAAAACTTCAATCAGTACGTTCTTTACGGCAAGGAGACGGACTTAGTGCAAGTGATCGGAACGGCCCGCAAGTATCCGATGATGGGTGAAAGGCAGGTGGTAATTGTCAAGGAAGCGCAGGAGATGAAAGGCTGGAATAGCGAAGACAATCAGATATTGTTGACCAGTTATCTCGAAAACCCGCTGCCATCGACCATTCTGGTGTTTGGCTACAAATACAAATCGCTGGACAAAAGAACGAAAATCTCAAAAGCACTGGCCGCCAATTCTGTTTTTCTCGATTCCAAACGAATTTATGATAATCAGATACCGTCCTGGATTGAGAGCTATGCGAAAGCGCGGGGTGTAAGCCTTACACAGAAAGCAATGATGCTTTTGTCGGAAAACATTGGAAATAACCTTCAGCGGCTATCCAATGAGATTGAGAAGCTGTTGCTAAATGTGAGTGAGGGCCAGGAAATCGATGATCTGGCGATCCACAGATACGTTGGGATCAGCAAGGAATATAATGTTTTTGAACTGCAGCATGCTTTGTCATCCGGAAGTTTCGCAAAGGCGCTGAAGATCATCAACTACTTCAGTGCCAACCCGGCCAATCACCCCCTGATACTCACGATCGTAAACTTGTTCTCCTATTTCTCAAAACTGCTGCTTATACACGGCTCAGCAGCGAAAGACAAAAACACCGTAGCAAAACTCATTGGCGTTCATCCATATTTTGCAAATGAATACATTGCCGGGTCCAGAAGATACCCGTTGGACAAAGTCATCCGCAACATCCAGTTGATCCATGAACTGGACCTTAAGTCAAAAGGGATCGGATACAATGTCAGCAAGGAAAAAGAATCCGGAATGCTCAAAGAACTTATGTATCAGTTGATGCATTGAAACAAGATCACGTCAGCTTTGTGAATAAAATCAGAGAAAAAGACAGGTTATCACTATACCATTTAAGTTTGCGAATCGTTTATTCAAAAGTCAGACAGTAAGGTACATCACGTTGAGATTTATTTTTTTTCAGCTTTCACTTTATATCTCTTTTTTATGCCTGGGACAGGCCACCTTGCAGGAATCGGAATTATCCCAATTGTACGAAAAGGGGGTCAATCAATACAGATCACGATTATTTCTGCAATCAAAGCATTCACTGCAAAAGTACATTCAGCTAGACGGGCAGGCTTCCAGGGATGCTTCGTATTATCTGGCATCGATCCAGCTTCACCAGTTCGATAATGAAACTGACCTGAGGGAGATCGTCAGGGAGGAAAAAACAACACCTTTGGCCGGCAGGGCGAGCAGGGAGCTTGGGGATTTTTATTTCGACAAGGGAGACTTCCGCTCAGCCGCCGGGTATTATGACAAAATACCTGTCATTTCGCTCCATAATAAAGAACTATCATTGGTCCGGTACAGGCTTGCCTACAGCCTGCTGCAATCAGATTATTTTGACAGTGCGGCACAAATATTTGACGAAGTAAGACATTATGGAGAAAAAGAAAAATTCAAAGCATTGTACTACTCCGGATTCCTGGCTTTTCAAAATGGCAATACGCAAAAGGCTATCCAAAACCTGCTTGCAGCAGAGGAGGATCCCGATCTTGTGAATAACACTGCTCCTCTCGTTGCCCGGATCTATGCCATGTCTTCGGACTATGACAGTTTGATCACATATACTTCCGATCGCATCGAAAGAGTTGGCCGGCCTCAGGAAATACAATTATTGCTTTTCCAGGGAGAAGCCTATTTCGAAATAGAAGATTACGCCAATGCCTCCAAATCGCTCCGGAGATCCCTGGATCTGGGCAATGAAAAAAGGAAACCCGAATTCTATTATAAGCTGGGGTATTCCTATGACCAGATCAATGAACCAGAAAAAGCTATTGAAAATTACAAGGTCGCAGGTTTGGACAATTCGGAAATCGGCCAGTTTTCGGCGTTTCGATTAGGTGAACTCTACATCAACACGAAACAATACACGCTTGCGGTCAATGCGTTCGAATCAGCCATTGTTGACGGTTTGGATGCAGGTATTTCCGAACAGGCGCTGTTTCTCAAAGGAAAAGTCATGTTGAAGGCTGAACGCTACAACGACGCGATTTTCCCACTCTCATCGTTCCTTAAAAAATACCCTGAAAGCAGGTGGTATAATGAAGCTTCGGATCTGCTGATCACGGCATATTACAATACGTCGGACTACGATGCGGCCATTGAATACCTTGAAACCTCCGGGATAAACAGTCAAACCGCCAGGAAAACCTATCAGTTGGTTACTTTTCACAAGGGTCAGCAGTACTTTAATGACGGCCAGTCAGCATCAGCAGTCGAAATGCTCAAAAAATCATTGGGATTTAATGAAAATGCGTCTATCACCCGGCAGGCCAGTCTGATAATGGCCGATAGTTATGCCATTTCCGGTGATTTCGAATCCTCAAAAGCACATTATGGAAGTGTCATCCGGAATTCGGCCACTGACGACTTAACCGTTTCTGCTGAGTACGGCCTCGGGTATGCCAGTTACAATACCGGAGATTTTCAAAATGCGATCAGGCATTTTCAGCTTGCAGAGCAAATGGTTACCGATGAATACGAAAACTATCATGACATAAAGATCAGGATAGGGGATTGCCATTACATTCAGAAAAACTATGAAGAAGCCACGGAATCATACAGCGCTGCGCTGGTGGGGTCTCAGGCCGATTATGCTTATTATCAACTCGGCCTGGTCTCGTACCTGCAAAACAGGGTTCCCGAATCCGCCGATTACTTTGAAAAGGTGATAAATGATCATCCACGTTCCGAATTCCGGGACAATGCCATGTTTCAGTTGGCAAAAATGAAGTTTGAAAATCTTGAATTCGATGAAAGTAAACTATTGAATTCCAGGCTTATCTCTCTTTATCCATCTAACGCGCTTGTTCCGCATTCACTTCTCCAGCGAGCCTTATGCAATACAAACCTGTCATTGTATCAGGATGCAGAAGCGGACCTCAGGAGATTACTGGAGCGCTATCCTGGCCATATAACCACAAACAATGCCCTGCTTGGGCTGCAGGATCTTATCCAGAGAGGTCATAGCGTGGATGGATTTGAGGAATTGATGGCAAAGGTGCGTGAATTAAATCCTGAGAATGAAAGCCTGGCAATTATTGAATTTGAGCATGCTAAGTCGAAGTATTTCAGTCAGTTATATGATGAAGCGATTTCTGCTTTTCTCAAACTTCTTGATTACGGGGAGCTTGCAATTGATGTGGATATCAAATATTACCTTGCTGACAGTTATTTGAGATCAAACCAACAGGAGGAAGCATTGAAGTGGTTGGATGAACTTGTCCAAATTAATGATCATCCTTACCTGCCACGGGTGTTGGATAAACGCGGTAGCGTTCTTTTTGACCTGGCTCAATATGAAAGATCGGCTCAGAATTATCATCAGTTGAAAAACCTCGATGACAACAAGCGAAATCAATACAAGGCGAGACGGGGGCTGATGCTCAGCAAATACATGCTGTCTGCATATGACAGTGCACTCTATTATGCCCGCCAGATACTTGCATCGGACTGGAAACCCATCAATGCCGAGGAGGAGGCCTGGTTGATAAGCGGGAAGTGCCTTGTGGAAGAGGGTGATTTCATACAGGCCAGTGATAACCTGATACAGGTAATAAATTCAGTAAAAGATGAGATGGCGGCGGAGTCTTATTTCCATCTGGCAAAGATCCAGTTTACACAACAGCAATACAGGGCATCCATTGAAACGCTGTTCACCATGATCGGTGAATTCGGATCATATAAAAAGTGGACGGATGAGGCTTATTTGCTGCTCAGCGAAAACTATCTGGGTCTTGAAGAATTATTGCAGGCCAAGGCGACCCTCAAATCCATTATTGACCGGTCGGAAAACGAAGAATTGATCAACCGGGCGAAGGTTCAACTGGAGCAGGTCGACCTTAAAGAGGCGGAACTGCTGACTACCGGAAGTACTGAGGATACAATAAAGACAGATTCAATTCGATGAGGGAATTACTGGCGTTTATTTTGGTTTTGACTGTGATAAGTCCTTTGATGTCCCAGGACACTACTGGTGAAATAGAAGCTGCCGAATTTATTATTGAGAAAGAGAAGAATCTCACACTTCCAAAAGCAAGCCGCAAATTCAGAAATTTCAATTTCAGCACAAAAACGGACCAGGCGCCTTCGATCAGTTTTGAAATTGCAGAGCCGAAAATAGAAATACCATCATATCAGCCATCCTTTACTTTCAGAAACCTTGAGAAGAAATCACGATCAAGGTATTACCCTCACAAAATAACCCTTGGTTTTGGAAATCTTGTATCGCCGTTGCTCGGATATGATTTTCAAACTGTCAATTCGAATGGTAAAAACATTGCAATAAATGTAATCCATGAGAGCTACAAGAATGGACCTGTCCGCGGCGACTTAAGTGGGAGGGGAGCGAGCCGCATTGGCCTGTTTGGGGAACTGACCGGTAAAAAAGCCATACTGAACCCGGTGATCAACTATACTCAAAATACGTATCATTTCTACGGATTAACAGACTCAGCTTTTTTTAGCAATTCGGAGGAGTTTTTAAGAGAAAAGATCTTTAGGCACAACCTTCAGGTAAAGACCGAAATCCGCAGCAAAGGATCTGACAGCAAAATCCTATTTTCACTGACGCCTCTTTGGAGTATTGTCCGGCAATCTGAGGACGGCGGCAGTACATTCAACACGGAAAATAATGTTTCTTTCAGTGGTTTCATAGCCGGAAAAGGTGCCGGTGTATATCAGCCCGGCCTGGGGATCAGTGCTGCTTTATCCGAATATGAATCAGGGAACAGGCTGGATCGCACATGGATCTCCGCAAACCCGTATTTATGGATCCGCAATGAGGATCTGTCAGTGAAAACGGGTATCGAGACGGGAACCTATTCGGAAGGAGGGGAAACCAATCTCTTTTTCATTCCCGATGTTGAACTGAATTACAGCTGGAACGACAATGTATCGCTGTTTTCCTTAATCGGAGGTAAGGTAATACCTAACAGGCTTGAAGAACTTACCCTGCAAAATGAGTTTTTGCAGGATTCTTTGGACCTTAGGTCAACCCTGGAATTCGTCAATATTCAGACAGGGAGCAGGGGGACCATTTTACCGGGATTCACCTATGCCGCTTCCGTTTCATACTCAGCGGTGGAGAATCAATTGTTTTTCGTTAACTCAGGGAGTGATACGTCAAGATTTGAGTTAATATATGACGATCTGGATCGAGTGGGGCTGAACCTGATGCTGGCTTATGACTTCCGGAAATTATTCACTTTCTATGCAAATTTCGATGCTTACAATTACCGGCTTGACAATCTGGAAGATCCGATCCATTTACCTGATGTCGCGGTTCAACTCGGTACTACTGTTCGTGTGAAAGAAAAGCTGGAAATCAATCCTGTCTTAAGCCTGCTCGAAGGACTGTCTGCTGTCCTTACAGATGATTCGAAGAAGGATTTGCCTGCAGTTACTGACCTGGGCCTGAATATCACTTATCATATAAGTGATCAGACAAAAATCTTTTTACTGTCAAGGAACATCCTGAACCAGGGAAATCAGCGATATTTGTATTATCCGGTCAATTCAACCACATTTAAGATCGGATTTAGTTATCAATTCTGAGGGTAATACCTGATTAATATTTTGCATGTATTAAACTTTTGTTAAATTGGATTCCGTAAAGAAATACAAATGGCCAAAAAGAAAAACCAAGACGAACCAGAAGAAGAAAAGGACGAACAATTCAATGACGATGATGATTTCGGATTACCGGATCTGGAGTTTGAAGAGTTAGATGACGAAGATGATTTTGAAGATGAGATGGAGGCGCCCGGGGAACCGGAGGATGAGGCGCCGATAGAGGAAGAGGTAGAGGTTCCGGCGGTTGAAGAACCGGCGCAAACTGAGGAGGCACCGCCAGAGCCGGAAGAGAAAGCCGAAGAACCTTCAAAAGAAGCAGAGCCCCAGGAAGAATTGGAGCTGGAGGATATCGATCTTGGTGATATCGAATCAGAGATATCGGATGAAGAACTGGAGGCCGAAATTGAGAAAATCGAGTCGGAGGGCCCCGAGGTAAGCGATACGGAGTCCGGTGGGTCCGAACCCGAGTTCTATGAAGAGGAGTCTTTCGATGAATTTCAGGAAAAAGAAGATACCCTCACGTCTGTCTTCGGTGCGGACGACTCCAGTAGTCAGCCGAAAACAACGGGGAGTTCCGTTTTTGTCAGTCAGGGTAAAGAATACAAGGATCAATTGGTATCCGGTGCGGGGAGTCCGAAAGATAAACGCAATTTTGCCAGGATTGTCATTATTGGCTCTATTGTGATCACCTTAATTGCGGCTGTGTCATACATCATTTGGGACAGCCAGGGAGGCGGAGCACCAACGGAAGAAGTATCTGAATCCGCTCCCCCTGTCGAGGAGCCTGTGGAAACACCGGCACAGGAAACAGCACCTGTAGCAGAGGAGCCTGAGCCGGAGCCTGTTCAGGAAATGCCCACAGCGGCGACTCCGGGAGAGATCATAACCCTTGAGTCACAAACCGGAAAATCATACGTGATCATCGGCAGCTTTATAGATGACGACCTGGCCATGGATTATGCCAAGAAACTTTCAGCTGACGGTGAAAGCCCGATAATTATACCACCATTCAGGGAATATATTTTTTTCAGGGTAGCCATTGCCGAGTTCGATTCATTTGATGCGGCAAATGGCAGTTTGGGTAATTATACCGGAAAATTTGGCGACAGTATCTGGGCGCTCAGATATTGATTTATAATGCAATGTTTCTGTTAAATTCGCGTTGTAATCGCGTCAAACAGGAACATTGCAAATGATTGATCTCCTTTCCATTTTACAGCAAACCACGGAGATGGTCGACGACCCTGAAACCATGCGGGTAATCGACCTGATGTTTAAAGGTGGCTACATGATGCTGCCTCTCATACTTCTCTGGCTCTTTGCCATATACATTTTTGTTGAAAGGGTGATGACAATTAGAAAATCGTCCAAAACACCCTCCGAATTCCACCGGCAGATCAGGGATAAGGTACAGTCAGGCAGGATCGAAGAAGCACGAATAATATGCGCCCAGACGGATACTCCGGTAGCGAGGATGATTGAAAAGGGTATTTCAAGGATTGGATCTTCACTAAAGAATATTGAGGTTTCCATTGAGAATATCGGCAAGATTGAGATCTATAAGCTGGAAAAGAACCTGAGTATGCTGGCCACCATTTCGGGAGCGGCTCCTATGATCGGTTTCCTGGGTACGGTAACCGGCATGATCCAGGCATTTATCTCAATCGCACAGGAAGAGGGAGCGGTGAGTCCAAAACTGCTTTCAAGTGGGATATATGAAGCAATGATCACAACCGCTACCGGGTTATTTATCGGAATTCTGGCTTATCTGGGCTACAATTACCTGGTAACCAGGGTTCAGAAGGTTGTTCATCGGATGGAATATACGGCTATTGATTTTATTGACCTGTTGCAGGAACCTCAAAAATGAATCTTAAATCCAAACATAAGGTCGAAGCGGCATTCAGCATGTCTTCAATGACGGATGTGATATTTTTGTTATTGATTTTTTTCATGCTTACGGCATCTTTCATCACACCTTCCGGACTACCGGTAAATCTGCCTACTTCCAAATCTTCAAATATTGTAATTCAAAAAGTAAGCGTCACCATTACCAAGGATCTTAAGTATTACGTGGACGACGAGCGGGTTAGCCTGAACAAGCTGGAAGGTGTGCTAAGAAATGCATTTACGGGCAAAGCGGGAGTAGTGGTTTTGCATTGTGATAAGTCGGTTCCGGTGGATCACCTGGTTCGGGTAGCATCCATTGCTACGGCCCTTGAGGCAAAAGTTTCGATCGCCACAAAACCCAACTAAATGGAGGAAGACGAGAAAAGATATCGTCAAAAGAGCATTCTGATCACATTGGGTGTCCAGGTAATTGTGGTGGCTATTTTATACTTTATGGTGGCCTGGAGAGAGATCATACCCCCCCTTCCGGAGTATGGAATAGAGCTCAGTTTTGGAACGGAGCAGGCAAACAGGGATCTCGATACGCCGGCAGAAGCACCGGTGGAAGTTTTGGAGGAAGCTGAAGAACCCGTCCCTGCTGACAATAGGGAAGAAATCGATGCCACGCAGGAAACGGAGCCAGTAACAGAAGCGGATGTTGCTGAAGAAACACAGACTGAAACGGAAACAACCGAACAGGCGGAGGAGCCTGTCACAGAGGATGTCAACAGTCCTGATATTATCGAAGCGGAAGAACAGCGCCAGGAGGAAATAATTCCTGCGGAGGAGGTTAGTACAAGCCCGGAGGAGGAAAAACCGGATATTTCTGCGGATGATCCTGAAAAGCAAAAGGAGGAAACCGGGGAAGAAGAAGAGGCGGAACCGGTCATAGACGAAAGGGCGCTCTATAACAGTGCAACTGGTACGGGAGAAAACCGGGGAGCGACATTACAACTTACCGGCTGGAGGCTGGAGGAAGTTCCTGACCCTAATGATAAATCACAGGAATCCGGAAAGATTGTTTTCGAGATCAAGGTCGATGAAGAAGGTTATATCGTCTCGATAAAGACCCTGACATCAACCGTTACTCCTTCTGTTGAACTATTGTACAGGCGTGCCGTGGAGCAATTGGTTTTGGAAAAGACAGGTGAATACGAACCGGCTCCCTTTTCTACCGGTACGATCACCTTCATACTCAGATCCAGGTGATGACATACGAGGAAACCCTCGAATATCTCTATCAGAGACTCCCGATTTTTCAAAGACAGGGGAAAGCTGCCCTCAAACCTGACCTTCATAATACAATAGCATTGCTGGATGCATTGGGTAATCCGGAAAAAAAGATCAGATCCATCCATGTGGCCGGTACCAATGGAAAAGGCACCAGTTGCCATGCAATTGCATCAATTCTTCAGTCGGCCGGCTACAAAGTAGGTCTGTACACTTCTCCGCATCTCAAGCGATTTACTGAAAGGATCAAAATTAATGGAGAGCAGATGGGGGAGCCTGAAGTAGTTTCTTTTGTTTCCAGGATCAGGCCTGTGATAGAAAAAATAAATCCCTCATTCTTCGAAGTGACAGTGGCAATGGCTTTTTACCATTTTGCCAAAGAAGCCGTTGACATAGCTGTTGTAGAAACCGGGTTGGGAGGCAGGCTGGACAGTACCAATGTCCTTGTTCCGGAGGTAAGCCTTATTACAAATATCGGACTGGATCACCAGGAAATCCTGGGAGAAACATTGGGTGAGATCGCTGTAGAAAAAGCCGGGATAATAAAAGCGCATGTCCCCGTTGTGATCGGGACCTTTCAACCTGAGATCATCAAGGTTTTTGAATCCCAGGCAATAGCCAAAAATACAACCCTTAACGTGAAGGCCTCAAGATACAGGATCACTTCTGATGCGATTGACGGATCGGACCGGAATATATCGATCACGGACGGGAGGGACTCACTGGAAATCAGACTGGACCTTAAAGCGAATTATTATTTGAAAAATCTGCCCGGGATCTTTGAAGTGATCAGAACGCTGGAGACGAAAGAGTGGAAAATACTCCCGGAGCACATTCAGGCAGGTTTATCAAATGTTACAGGCAATACCGGTTTGAAAGGCAGGTTCCAGCAAATGGGAGCGAGTCCCCTGGTCATCGCGGATGTGAGCCATAACCAGGAAGGAATTGAGGATCTTGTATCACAAATCAAAGGCGAATCATACCGCAAATTGCATATTGTTTTCGGCACAGTTCAGGATAAAAACGTTGAGCGGATCCTCGGCATATTTCCCCCGGATGCGACCTTTTATTTCACTCATAGTGATGTGCCCCGTTCAGTCCGGGCCAATGATCTTCTCGAAACAGGAAAGAAACTACGGCTTAATTGCGATTCATACGAAAATGTCAATGTAGCGAAGAAGGCAGCGTTGTCTAATGCCGGTATTAATGACCTGATATTGATAACTGGCAGTACTTTTGTGATTGCTGAACTGGAAGAGCTTTGAGCAGAAATAAGACCAGGAAATTTGCCCAAAACAAATTAAGAGATAATGTGATTGAGCCGGGTAAAGCAATATATACCCGGATTAAAGGAAACTGGCATACTGATTATTTTAGAAATAAGAATGAATTGGTGATTGAACTGGGATGTGGTAAAGGAGAATACACCGTTGGCCTGGCAGACCGTTTCCCTGACAAAAACTTTATCGGAGTGGATGTAAAAGGAGACAGAATTTGGGTAGGAAGCGGGCAGGCTATTGAAAGGGAACTTAAGAATGTGGCCTTCCTTCGTACACAAATGCAATTTCTGCCGGAATTCTTTGATGATAACGAGGCGGATGAAATGTGGCTGACATTTCCCGATCCAAGGCCCAAGGACAGGGATGAAAAGCGAAGACTCACCCATCCAAGGTACATGAACCACTATCGCCAGGTATTGAAACCGGATGGCTGGTTCAGGTTTAAGACAGATAATACTATCCTTTTCGATTATACCATTGAGATCATCAGGAACAATGAGGTTAAAGTAAAGAACCTTGAATACACGAAAGACCTGTATCGATCACACCTGGTAGAAGAACACTATGGGATCACAACAAAATACGAAAAACTGTTTTCACAACAAGGTGAGACTATTAAATACATGAAATTTCAATTTGAGTACGAACATTGAGAATATGAGGAAGACGTTATTAGCAGCTCCGGTGATTTTAGTAATTGTATTTCTGATCAACTGCGAGCCGGAAGAGATAACCCCGGAAGCGCAGCTTGCCATTGATATTGAGCTGATCGATAAATATTTGAACGAGAATGGGATAACGGCAACCGAAGATCCCAGCGGCTTGCGGTATGTGATCCACGAGCAAGGTGACGGAGAGACACCAGCCGTTTCCGATACGATCGTTTTTACATATAACGTAGTTATGATGACTACAGGCAGTACTGTTGATGAGGCAACCAGCGGGGTCACTTACCCGCTGTTCAGGATGGTGCAGGCATGGCAAATTGCCATTCCCAAAATTCAGGAAGGAGGATCCATGACACTGTATGCGCCTTCCGGTCTCTGCTATGGCAGGAAGGGTCAGGACCCTATTCCACCAGATGCAAACCTGATCTTTGACATTGCTTTGTTGGAGGTTCTTTAAAGTCTCCTGTCTTTTCGGTACATATTTATCTTACCTTTGCGTGAAAATGGAAGGATGTCCAAACTAATTTCACTGGTTATCCCTGTAATGAATGAGGCTGGAAATATGAAGCCTCTGCTGGATCAGATTGATCAGGCATTGGGGGATACCAATCATGAGATTATATTGGTAGACGATGGTTCTACGGATGATACCGTCAGGCAGATCAAGCTGCATGGTAACAGCAATGTGCATGTTGTGGTTCTGAACAAGAATTACGGTCAAACTACAGCCATGTCTGCAGGTATCGATGAAGCCAGAGGGGATTATATCGTCACACTTGATGGCGATCTGCAAAATGATCCTTTGGATATTCCGCTGATGATTGCAAAAATGGAGGAAGAGGATGTGGATGTTGTAGCCGGGATCCGCGCTAAAAGGAAGGATGGTTTTGTCCTTAGAAAGATCCCGAGTCGTATTGCAAATGCGCTGATCAGAAAGCTGACCGGAGTCTATCTGCATGATTATGGATGCACGCTCAAGGTGTTTAAGAAAGATGTAGCCAAGAATCTGGGGTTATATGGAGAATTACACAGATTTATACCTGTTCTGGCACAGCTCCAGGGAGCCAAATTAACGGAAATGCCTGTCCACCATCATGCCAGAAAACACGGTATTTCAAAATATGGCCTGGGGCGTACGTTTAAAGTGATCAGTGACCTGATGCTGATGGTTTTTTTTCAGAAGTACCTTCAAAAGCCCATGCACCTGTTTGGGGCGTTGGGAGTGATGACATTCCTGGCCGGCCTGGCGATCAATATCTATTTATTGGTATTGAAGTTTATGGGTGAGGATATCTGGGGCAGACCCTTGTTGATCCTTGGTATCACACTCTTACTGGGGGGTGTGCAATTGATCACAATAGGCATTGTTGCTGAACTGATCGTCAGAACTTATTTTGAGTCCCAGAACAAAAAAACCTACCGCATAAAGGAACATTTCATTGGCAGCTCCCAACTGGAAAAGGTATCTTAAAACCCTTTTAAAATTTGTTATTTCCGGGGCGGCTTTGTATGTCGTCTTTCTTAACATCGATTGGATACAGACCCGGAAGATCTTCCTGAGTGCTGATATTTGGATGTTGCTGATCGCTACGATCATCTTCATTGTTTCCAAGACCGCCAGTGCCTACCGGCTGGACTTATATTTCAGAAACATCGATCTTGTCATTTCGGCGGCATACAACGTACGTCTGTATTGGGTAGGGATGTTTTACAACCTTTTTCTACCTGGCGGGATAGGAGGAGACGGATATAAGGTCTATATACTGAACAAACAATACCAAAAGAACTTAAAATCTCTCGTATCGGCGACATTGCTGGATCGCGTAAGCGGTCTCGTAGCCTTACTCTTCCTCACCGGGATCGGTTACCTTTTCATCCCGCACTACTTTCCGCCTTACGTCATGTGGCTTGTTATTGCCTGCCTGATACTGATGTACCCGGTTTATTATTTCCTGCTTGCGAAGTTGTTCAAAATGTTTACATCATCCTTCTGGCCAACCAATTTTTACTCCCTCTTCGTTCAGGGGTTGCAGGTAGTGTGCGCCTATTACATCCTCTTGAGCCTGGGTGTGAGCGACAAGTTCTTCGAGTACCTGGTATTATTCCTTATTTCCTCGATGGTGGCTGTCCTTCCGTTTACAATAGGTGGTGTAGGGGCCCGTGAATTAACCTTTATTCTTGGCTATCAATATTTGGCCATAGACCAAAATATCGCCGTGGCGTTCAGCTTTCTCTTTTTTGCCATTACCGCCGTTACATCTTCCGTGGGTGGTTTTCTTTCCGCCAGGGAATGAGTTCGGTGGTTATACGGTACGGAGGGAACGACGATCTTTGAGTTGACGGATCTATGAACCTCCCTTGAGTCTGGCATCTAGCTTACTTCCCATCCTTCCGGGGGATTTGCCGAAATGTCTGTCCATAAACTTATTGTTTTACTTACGATTATAATTGTATATATTGTAATGGGCGAAAAAGCGGGCTGTGGTAAACTGACTAAATATTAATCCCAAATGAGTCTACCGTTTCACGAATGTGATGTCCTGATCATAGGGGCCGGGGGAGCCGGTCTGCGAGCGGCTATTGCCGTAGCTGAAACTAATCCGAAACTGAGTATCGGAGTAGTGAGTAAGGTCTATCCCATGAGGAGTCATACGGTTTCGGCGGAAGGAGGTGCGGCGGCAGTTATCAAGGATGATGATTCACTTGAGCACCACGCTTATGATACGATCTCCGGTGGGGACTGGATGAGTGATCAGGATGCAGTAGAATTGTTTGTGAAAGAAGCCCCTAAGGAAATGATCCGCCTGGAACATTGGGGATGTCCCTGGAGCAGGGAGGACAACGGCAAGGTAGCCGTACGGCCATTTGGAGGTATGAAAAATAAAAGAACCTGGTTCGCAGCGGATAAAACCGGGTTCCACATGCTTCACACTCTTTTTCAGACATCACTGAAGTATTCAAGTGTTTTCCGCTTTGATGAGTATTTTGTCACGGATCTGATTGTAGAGGAGGGCAGATGTCAGGGCGCACTGGCGCTTGAGATCGCCACTGGAACCATTCACGCTATCAAGGCGAAATCAGTCGTGATCTGTACCGGCGGTGCCGGGAAAGTATTTCCGTTTACTACAAATGCGGCGATTAAAACCGGAGATGGGATGGCACTGGCATACCGGGCAGGTGTTCCGCTAAAGGATATGGAGTTTGTGCAATATCATCCCACCGGACTGCCATTTACCGGCATATTGATCACGGAAGCGGCAAGGGCCGAAGGAGGACACCTTCTCAATAAGGATGGTTACAGGTATCTTCAGGACTATGATCTGGGGAAACCTGAACCGAAACCGGTACTTCGATCGATGGAGCTGGGCCCCAGGGACCGTTTGTCGCAGGCTTTTGTAAAAGAACAGGAATCGGGCAGGACCCTTCAGGGACCTTATGGTGATTTCGTTCATCTTGATGTGCGGCATCTCGGTGCAAAAACCATCAACAATAAGATCCCGTTCGTCCGTGAACTATGCCTGAAGTATGAAAATATTGACCCGGTAAAAGAAATGATACCGGTGCGGCCGGTGGTACATTATATGATGGGAGGAATTGATACGGATATAGAGGGAGCCACCTCTCTTCCCGGACTGTTTGCCGCCGGTGAGTGTGCTTGTGTGAGTATTAACGGAGCCAACCGGCTAGGATCAAACTCACTGACCGAGCTTCTGGTATTCGGATCGAGGGCCGGAAGGTCGGCAGCTACTTTTTCGACGCGACAAGATACCTTCTCCACCGGGATTGGATCTCTTTTTGAAAAAGAGAATAGCAAATTCCTCAGTAAATATTCGGCGGACAACAACGGTAGTGAGTCTATTGCTGAGATCAGGAACGAAATGCATTCCACGATGGAGGAGGGGGCGGGTATCTACCGGACCGAGGCTTCTCTGAAAAAGTCAATGGATGCCGTAAAATCGTTGAAGGTGCGATTTGAAAATGTAAAAATCTCCGATTCCAGCAAAACATTCAACACTGAGGTAACGAGTGCCCTCGAATTATCATGCCTGCTGGATGTCGCAGAAACAGTAATTCAGTCCGCTTTGCACAGGGCAGAATCCAGGGGATCGCATCAACGAACAGATTTTCCGGAAAGAAATGATAAGGATTTTTTGTCACATAGCCTGGCGTATAAGAAAGAGGACAATGTTCCGGAGATAAAGTACAAACCGGTAATCATTACCAAGTGGCCGCCTGGTGAACGTGTCTACGGCCGAGAAACGAAACAATCATAATGGAAACCATCGAGATCGAAGTTTTTAGATATCAACCGGAAAAGGGATCCGATCCTGCTTTTCAGACGTATGAGATTCCGTTAAACAAAGATTGGGTCATTTTAGATGCTCTAAATCACATAAAAGATCACATCGATGGATCTTTATCATTCAGATGGTCATGCAGGATGGGTGTTTGCGGGAGCTGTGGGATGGTGGTTAATGGAAAACCGGTTCTTACCTGCGCGACATTCCTGGAGAAGTTTGCCCCGGGACCGGTTCGGATCGAACCTCTCGATAATTTTCCAGTCGTCAGAGATCTTGTTATTGAGATGAGTGATTTCCTCGATAAACTACAAAAAGTAAAACCGTGGATCATAAGAGAAGAAGAAGGTAGCACGGAGGAGGAGTACCTGCAGACGCCATCCCAGTTGGCTGACTATAAACAGTACAGCATGTGTATCAATTGTATGTTGTGTTATTCGGCTTGTCCGGTTTACGGACTTGAGCCGGGTTTTACGGGACCCGCTGCCCTGGCCCTGGCACAACGCTACAATATGGATAGCAGAGACCAGGGGAACAGGGATAGGATGGAGGCACTGAGTGATGATACAGGGATGTGGCAGTGCACATTTGTGGGGGACTGCTCGGCAGTATGTCCGAAAAATGTCGATCCCGCCGGGGCTATCCAGCGCTACAAAGTTGAAGGAGCCACACATTGGTGGAAGACATTGCTTCTACCATATGGAAAAGACAGATAACTATGGACAAATCAGTAAATAAGCAATACTACAGGAAAGACATGTCTATTTTCTGGTGGACAAGAAAGTGGACTCATATCAGGTTTATATTAAGGGAGTTGACGAGTCTCTCAGTGGCATTTTTCGCATTGGAAATAGTACTGTTATTTTTTTCCGTTTCGAGAGGACCGGAGGGCTATCAAACGTTTGTTGCGGTAATCAGCAATCCCATCCTCATCATTCTAAATTTCATCGCGTTTGTTGGCCTTATTTTTCATAGCGTCACCTGGTTTGACCTGGCCCCGAAAGCGATGGTCATCAAAGTTGGCAAAAGGCCCCTGCCGGCAATTGTCATTGCAGGATCCAACTATATGGGGTGGATCGTTGTTTCTGTGTTGATTTTTTGGTTTTTGACTGAAAACACATGAAGAGACGAGCGGAACCGTTTTGGTGGTCACTATTCGGTGCAGGCGGCGTCATGTCTGCCATGTTTCTGCCGGTGTTGTTATTGTTTTTTGGCTTTGCTGTACCATTCGGCTGGATCGATGTGCCCGCTTATGAGGGGTTGAGAACTTTGCTTGACATGTTTCTTGTAAAGCTGCTGTTATTTGCAATAGTGGCCCTCTCATTTTTCCATTGGGCCCATCGCTTTCGTTTCACCTTGTACGAGGGACTTCAGCTTCATCGTTTTAGCAGGACCATTGCATTTTTATGCTACGGCATAGCGATATTATTATCAGTCTTTGCCTGTTATGTGATGTTTGTGCTCTAGAATCGCGGTCAGGCGTATTGGAAATTGAAGGCAGGTAGTTTAAATTGATAGAAGTAGATTAACATAAACTAAGCGTATGTTCAAATTAAAGCCACTTCATAAATCCGGTATCCCACGGGCGCTGAAAAAAGTAGAACAATATCGATTGTTGAATGAACCATTGGAGGCAGAAAGTATTTGCCGGGACATTTTGGCCGTTGAGCCTGATAATGAATCAGCTATCGTTGAATTCATACTGACACTTACGGACCGGTTTCAGGAAGGAGTATCTGCCAACGAAGCAAATGCGATGGTGTCCAAATTGTCCGATCCTTTCGGGAAAAAATATTACAAAGCGTTGGTACTTGAGAGACAAGGTAAAGCCGCGCTCAAAAGGGGATATCCGGGTTGCAACTACGATGCTTTTGAATGGCTGGAGGAGGCCATGCATATCTATGAAGAAGCGGATGCGTTGAGTGATGCCGATAATGACGACGCCATTCTGAGGTGGAACACTTGTGCAAGAATTATCCAGGAACGTAATCTTGGCCCCAGACCAAAGGATGATTTTATACCGGCCTTGGAATAATCTTCGCTTTTAAAACTTCGGATGGCAGCGCAACTACCGTTCATCCTGCATCCGGATCCACTCCCTGATGACCTGCTGTAAGGCGTCTCTTTTTTGTTCAATGTCCTTCAAGTCACTGAATCGTGCCATCCTGGTTTCTTTGCCATCCCCCTCTAATAGTCCCGTTTTATCGGGTATTGTCGCCCCTTTGTGAAACATCAGGCTTACTTGTTTTTTGGCATTCATAAAGAAGGAGGCAATATTGCCCTTGTACATGAATGTCGGACTTGACCATTTAATGACCTCCTCAATACGGTTGTCCGTTTCAAGAATTATTTGCCTGACTTTCTTTATCTCCTTCGTCAACGGGTGATTCTTCTTTTCAAGAAACTGGTCAACTTCCGGATTGATGTTCATATTCCCTGTATTTCCTGAGTAAAGCTAACTCAATAGTTTTACAAGCCAGCCAATCGTTTTGATCATTGATATTAGTGAGAACAGTAATGCTAATGTTCAATTCGGTTGAAATAAAGATCTCTGATCTATATCCGTCATCAGTGCCACCTGCTTCGGTCCCCGGAAATGAGGGAAAAACGCTATTGAACCATCCCAAACCGCAAAAACCTTCCACTTTGTGCATTGTTTCAAAGCCGTTTTGTGAAAGCAATATCGAGTTTCCACTCAATCCGGATAGTTGTTCTCTGGAGTATGCAGCCAAATCATATGATGACATGTGAATACCTCCGGCAGGATTGCCCATTTGATAAAGATACCATGGTGCATAGCGTACCGGGTTAACCTTTTGCCATTCCCTGCTATGCCCATATGCATATTTCTCCGCATTTTCAACAGGCCATCCAAATCCCGGGGACGTAAGATCCAGGGGTCTGAATACTCTTCTTTTAATTTCATCCTCAAAAATGCTATCCGTCACTTTTTCAATTATAGCCCCGACAATGACGTATCCGGCATTGGAATAACTAAACTCGCCAACTGTATTATTTGATTCGTTGTTGAGGATCCAATGTGTAAATTGCTCCCTTTGCTCCTTTAGATTTCCCGTGAAATGAGGTCTTGTGGATTTTGACAGATGTCTTCCATTTCTTGACAACCCGGATTGATGTTTAATGAAGTCTTTTACGGTGACCATTCTATAATCAGAATGAATAGTTTCCGCTATTTCAGGAAACAGGTCCGCCAGTTGATCTTCAAGGCCAAGCGTGTTCTCTTCCACAAGTTGCATGATCATCAGTGTACAGAAAGACTTGGAAATTGAATTGATATCGAAACAATGATCCAATGTAAGCGGAATCCCGGATGCCGTGTTTGCAACTCCGAAAGCAGACGCTTCCATCAGGGTATCCTGGTTGGTTACGATGGCAGTGATCCCGGGAATGTCAAAGTGTGAGGCCACTCTGCTTAAAACACTATCGATGGGAGTTCTATTGTCTATATTCAACAGATGTAAAATCTGACCTGAAGATTTTTCAACATCGTAGTTTGTGCACGATGATACCGTCAATATTATCAAAAACACGAGCTTTAGAACCACTACTTTCAATTTCAAGATTGGCTTGTCTTTTTCAAATCTTCCAACCCGGGCTTCGATCATAAACCAAAAGATGGGAACCAAAGCCCGTAGACTGATTCTAGGGAAACCCCCTGTTCCTGATTTCAAATAATTTCTCAAAGGCAATGATGGCGGCACGGCTTATAGTTTTCTTATGAATGAATTGACTACTTCCGCTATTTCCACTAACCTTTTGGGATCAACGATACCAACATTATCCTTGGGCGTATGCGTAATGTCCTGATCATCCAGGTTATCGATCAGCCATTTTGAGGAAATGGCAATGGCCGGACATCCGTTTTGAGTGAAAATACTATGGTCTCCCTGCGGGTAAAGAGGACCCTCCGTGAACTGGTCGGATTTCAAAATCACATTTTCAACTTTCTCCCTGATTTCTTGGGGAAGATTGAATAGCGAGAAATATGTTCCGTCTTTGTGAAATCCCGCGCCATCGATATTGACGTTCAGCAAGATGTTTTCAAAGGAATCTTCATTCGATTTGATATAATTCATTTGACCCGGTGCTGCATAATAATCTTCGCCGTTGAAGGCAACTATTTCGATCTGATACCTTCCGTTATAATCACTTAAATGGTCAGCCAGCAACATCAGTATCACCACTCCGGTGCCATTGTCAATCGCTCCCGGGGTTCCCATTTTTGCATCTATATGTGCTGAGATCACTATTCGTTTTTCCGGTTTTTCACCCATTGTCCCGATCACGTTGACACCATAGGAGGGAATTCGCCGGGAGGTTGATCTCAGATATGCCGCTTTGCCGGCGTGTTGCAGAAGCCTGTTTCCTTCCATCTCCGTCATGTACACCGATGGAATGTCGAAATCGCCATCCTCAATTAACGGGAACAGATACACTCCGCCAGCGAGTGATGCATTCCTGGAGGTTACACAGATGATTGCCGGTACGCCGCTTTTTTCCAGCAATGAAATGATCTTTTGGTGTTTTTCAGGGTTGTAGAACACAAAATTCTTTGGCATCAATTGTTCGGCAGCAATATCACCATGCAGGATAAGGATCTTTCCGCCGGCATCGATATCCTCCAACTCGCCGATGGTCGAAGCACTGATAAGTTTACCCCTGATCTCACAGCCTGGTGAATATGGACTCACTAACACTTCAAAGTCGTTTTCGTTCACTTCAAGAATTGCCCCTTCTTCATGCCAGTCCATTGCCTGAAACTTTGGTGTTTCCGTGTGCCATCCGAAAGCTGTGAGCGTATCTTCAAAGTACGTTGTGGCCTCCTTGTTACCGTCACTACCAACACATCGTTCACCGATTTCAACGCACAAATGGTTGAGGTAAATGGTGGCCTGGCTCAGCAGATCCTTCATGAGTTTTGCCGGTTTTCCATGTTTATATGATTGGACTAAAGTTAATCCGAACTCTCAAACCGGGCACGGATAAAATTGGCAATTCCATTTGCTGGAAGAAGGTTTTAAATGTGATTAAAATCAAATTACCTTCAATTGGCAACGGATAGCTTCCCACCCTCTTCCGCAATCAAATGTTGGTTCACCGAAAACTCCGTATGTTTATCCACCTGTCCGGAAGGCCATTTAATCATAAGTGAGTTAACTTTCAGTGTTTTTCCCAGTCCGAAATGGACTTCATAATCATCCTGACTGCCATACCCGGTGACCGGGTAAACCCATCTGCTCATACTTTTAATTTCTTCGTCCATAGAGACCAGCAGATCGACCCTGGCCCCAATGCCGGACCGATTGGAAGATTCGCCCTGAAGTCTCACTGTAAGCCAGTTTTGATCCGTCGTCTGATTGATGTAAAAGCGGTTGATCTGGTCATTGCTACCCCAGTTAGCCACAAAAAGATCCAGGTCTCCATCACGATCGTAATCGGCATGGGCAACACCTGCCGAAGTATCTGCATGGATCGCAACTTCACCGGATGTATTTTGCTCGAATGTTCCGTCACCATTGTTCAGATACAGGAAATTGACCATTTCAGGCTTGTAAGTGCCATTTCCGATGTAAAGGTCCAGGTCTCCGTCGTTATCATAATCCCCCCAGGAATGGCCTTTTGAGGCTCCTCCTTTTTCGGTTGCAATGATCCCGTCTGTTACCGGGGTCAGGTTCCCCTTGCCATCGTTATTATACAGAAAGTTTTCTTTGTCGAAATTAGCCACAAAAAGGTCCAAGTCGCCGTCCCCGTCATAATCCGCCCAGGAGACACCATAGGAGTAACCTATGTCCGTTACCAGATGGCCTTCCGTGATTTCTTCAAAATTCCAATCCCCCAGGTTTTTATAGAAAAAGTTTGGCCTTCGCGCATTGGCAATATAAAATTCGGGGAGTCCGTCATCATTAACATCTCCGCAGGCACAGGCCCTCCCTTCGCCCGTTCCCTTTGCCAGGGGACTGTCTTCTATTTGCTCAAAAGCTCCCTTTCCCTGATTCCTGAAGACCATGTTTGGGCTGGTGCTGTAACCAACAAGGACCACATCCAGATCCCCGTCTCCTTCGATATCGGCCCAGCAGGCGGTTGAGGCACTGATATTATCCTCGACAAGCGCCCCGGTAACAATCCTGCTGAAACCGCTTCCATTGTCATTTCGGAACAACAGGTTGGCCTCATCCCCGCGACTGACCACATAAAGGTCCAGGTCCCCGTCATTATCGTAATCCACCCAGTTTACGCCCTGGGACTGACCACCGTGTATGACAACTTCTGCCAGTGAGTTACGCGCCGTTTCTGTCATTTTCCTGAATTTACCATTTCCCTGATTCCGATAGAAAGCATTCCACTGACCTCCGGAATTGGCAACATACAGGTCGGGGTCCCCGTCATTATCAAAATCACCCCAGGCAACTCCCCGGGACATGCCGCCGTCAGTTGCCAGTCGTCCCTCCTTCAACGAGACAAAAACGGGCTTCTGCATTTTACCCATGGAATTGGTTTGCGATATGGCGGGAGAGGCAAAAACTGATAGACAGACAAATATGATCAGGGGGCTGAATTTCTGAGGCATTTCAAACTATTGGTTTTCTTAGTTTACGAGAGCTTTTCCCCAATAGTTGACAAACTGGTTCAGCCCTGTGCGGACGTTCTCATTGTGGAGTCCGTTAACATACTCATTTCCACGCTCCTTGTTGCCAGGCAGTTCTTACTTTGGCAATGGATCAAATTCGAGTTCCAGTGTTCCTCCATTTTCCAGCTCATTCCATTTGAAAAGCAGATCTCTTAGTCTCTCGTTGATCCGGTTTAACTTTTCCTGATCCAAAACCTTGGGAAAATCAATTTCCTTTTCCGTTAATATGTTTTTGAGCGTGGTGATGAAGTCAAGATCTTGATTGGAGTTGGGAAAGCGGGTTTGCAGCAGGTTCACAATATGCTCGGTTTGCAGCGCCTCAACTGGCAGGTTAACCGGTTTCAACGCCACCGGACGTTGCTCCCGGGGCAGTTCAAAATCTCCAATATCAAATCCTTTGGCGACGATTCCGTAAAAAGCATTCGGAAATCCCAATTCTGTCTCCACCACAAAGTGGGCAAAATCATGCATCTCGATTCCCGGATGTAATTTTGTCCAGGTTGTACTCCCGTCAGGCCTCACGCAGGTAAGTGTGCCCGGCTTGTCAATTCCTTTCCTGAATTTTATTATCATCTGTAATCAGTTTGGGGAAATTTGAATGGGAGAGAATATGTATTTAACAAATCTTTCCCCAAAACCAGTAAGCACATGACCCTTATTTGTCTTCTTTTCTTTCAGGAGTTTGTTGGATGAGGATATTAAGTTAAACCTGATTAACTCAGTTATACATGCCATTAAATAGCTTTGATCAACAGCAGGCCAAATATTTTGGAATTCCCGATAAACGTTGTTTTCGTTTTTGGTATCAAAACCTCCTTCGATCCTGCCACTGTATACGTGATGAAGTACCCGTATCTGATCAACGGTCAAATCGTTTACCAGCCTGATGTAGAAAGTAACCTCATCAAATTCATCCGTCTCCGAAATAGCGGTATTTATGAGGATATTTCTGAAGGATATGATCTTTTCATGCCTGTTTTCTTCAATTGCTCCGCGAAATGCTTTCATGAATATGGAGATGAAGTCCGGACTCTGAAGCCAGTCCACCGATACTTTTTCTTTCACTTCTTCAAGGTCATTGGAAATATCTTCTATGAGCCTGTTTTTCCTGGTCTCCAGTTCTGATGGAAGATATTTATCCAGTATGACACCCAATATTCCACCTGCTACCGGTATCAGATTGGCACCTGCAACAACGGCGTTTCTTATATGATCTTTCTTGCTTGTTCTCATTATGAGGAGTTGTACCTACATCCGGGAGACAGCGGTAATTACCCGGATTTCCAAACCGTTATCAAAATTAGTGAATCCGCCATCTATTTGTCTCCATCATTGACTTGAGACCAGGTCTTTCGACCTGACTAAGTAATTTACATGTCTGTCAGTTCGAGAGATCCGACAGCACTCCCAATGTGAGACACGTCAAAATAAAAGTCAGCTTGTCAGGTTACGTTCATTAACCACCTGGAAAACGCAGGGACATCATAAAAAATATGGTTCGGGTTTAATTTTTCAATTTTCGAGGGTTGAGCGGTTTCGGCCCAGCAAGCTGAAATTATCGGTAAATTAACTTCCCTGCACGCAATAATATCACTGGGTGCATCACCAACATATATTACTTCATCCCTTGTCAGATCGTGCCATTCATTAAGTATATTCATCAGTCCGGCGGGTTTGTTTGGTCCGTCCGGAGAGCCTGTTTCCAATCGTTCGAAATAATGATTATAACCGAATTGGTCAAGTGAAATGTTTGCGCTGCGCGGTCCTTTGCCCGTGACCATGGCCAATTTCACGCCTTTGTTTCGAAGCTCAATCAATAATTCTGTGATTCCTTTGAATGGCTCGGGACACATCGAATGAAGTTCGGCATAGTTTTTATGAAAATCCGAAATAGCTTGATTGTAATAGGATGGAACAAGTGATCTTATTGTTCCTTCCTCGGTGGGTCCGAACATCGCTGTAATGTCATCATCCGTTAATGGGTGTTTAGTGAGCGGTTCCATGGTCTTTCGGAATGCTGCGATACACAAAGGAAGGGTATTAGCGATGGTTCCGTCTAAATCAAAAATCACACCCTTAATGGTCTTCTGCATTGATACACTTTTTATCGATTATTTATATCCTCAGGGTTTGGTGTGTGCCCCGGGCTTTGACAAAACAGCCATGAAGGTAGCAAAATCCATGGATTCGTGAAGGGTTGTACAGCATGATCCGAGAGTACGGGTATCAGTGTTTGATATGAAGTCAGGTTTTTCTACCTTATCCCTGGGTAATATAAGAGATTGAAAGATCCGACAGCACATACAAGGCTCCGGATCCAACGAGTGGATCCTTCAAAAAAACACCCAGGGGGAATCCCCCTGGGTTCCAGCCAAAAAATGACTACCCTATGAACAAAAACTAATTTGTCATTTTCCGCTGTTTTGGAAATTTATGCTGTTCAATACCACTCGTCCGCCAGATCGACAATTTCAGTTTCCCCGTCTGCAGTTATCTCTGCCAGCGTGTCGCATTCCCCATCTCCGTAGTCTATGATCTCCTCACCGGATTCTCCCTCGTAAGTCCATGTCTCGATCTCCACGCCACTTACGAAAATGGCAAAGTAGGCGTCTTCACAACTGTAGTCCATATAAAGCGGTACGGTGACTTCAACCTCAAAACGCTCCCCGTTGTCAAACTCTGCCACATCGTGAAGTACTTCTATGGTCCAGCCATTTCCGTCCATTGATTCCTTTCCCTCGGATATCCATGTGCCGGAGTAGGAGATATCGTCCTCAATGAATGTGACCTCAAGATTTGAATAGAACTCATAGGTCGATTCAATAAGGTCCCAGACCTCCTCACCATCACCTGTTGAGTCATAAGCAAATTCTTCATCCCAGAACTCGGGCATCGACCAGGTGCCGGAAATGATCTCGGTGCCATTCATGGCAAAATCAGTCGAACCGAAATCGATATAGGTGATCGTGTCCGTAAACGAGTTTTCCGTAAAAATTCCTTTCCCGGTGATCTTACCTGTAAGATCCATGTCATCCAGTTCGCATCCGGACCCAAAGTCGATTTCCCATACATAACTGCCGTCCTCATATTCAGTGTAAGTTTCGGAATAGCACACTTCATTTTCCGTTCTTGCATTTCCACTCCCTGTGCTTTTAGCCCTTAGTATGGATCGCTGTCCCTCGCTTCTCCCGGATGTACTTCCGGAAGCTATAAACGGGGCAACCGGTCCTCCAATGCCAAGATCCATCAGCATGGTACGAACCTCGTCCAGGGAAAAATCAGACCCATTCAAGGTACGTTGTACATTGTTGTTGGGATCTTTCCCGGTGTCGGGGAGGGCAGGATCTTCACCATTCAGCGCTGACTCCTCACAGGCATAAAAGCTGATACCTGCCAGCAGCATCATTCCCACAATAATTAATTTTCCAGTTTTCATAAATGTTAATAATTTAATGTTTGACTATGGTACAGGCATCACTAAAATTACCCTACCGACAACAAGAAAATTTTTAGAAATTTTTGATTTTTTCTAAGATCAAAATCTGAGATTGAGGAAAAAGTTCGGCGTAAGCCCCAGAAGCCTTACATCAATAGGGACAAAGTGTGAATCGACGGGTTCGAAGTCATCATCAAACTCAAACAATACCCCGAAACGCCGGGATTTTATATTTTTCCTGTTGTAGAGATTGAAGATCGTAAGCCCTGCTTCGAGGCTGAACTTGCCAATATCCATTTTCCTTTTGGCTGAAAGGTCCAGACGGTGGTAGTCTGGTAATCTTAGCGAATTGATTGCTGTCAGATCATACAATACCGGATCAAACAGTTCATTCTGTCCGGGAGGGGTATAGGGGATACCCGATCCGTAAATGAAGACCGTGCTGAATTCCCAGTTGTCCAGTTTATAGACGTGCGCGAAGTTAATCTCATGCAGTTGATCATGATTTGCAGGGTAGGAGCTTCCTCCGTTTACTACCGGTATACTGTTTCGGGACCGGGCAATGCTATAACTAAGCCACGAAGTATGCGTATCGGTTGTTCTTTTCAAGAGCAGGTCTATGCCGGAGGATTCATTGTTTCCATCAATGACAAGGTCCTCAAACTCGCTGAAGTCAAGTCCGTTGAATGCTGAAAATAAAACGAATTCCGATATAATGATCCCCTGGCTTTTTTTATGGTATACTTCCACATCCAGTGTCCATGGGTCCTGCTCAAGGTCAAATCCCGCAATCAGGTGACGACTTCTCATCAATGGATAAATTTCGTCGTCGGCCAGCACCCAATAGTTTTGATCGCTATTTCCGAAAGGAGAAATTGACAGTTGATTGATATATTGATGATGAACGGACCATCCGGACTTTACACTCAGGGCGTTATTGACGTTGTAACTGGCTCTGAGTCGTGGTTCGAACTGGTAGCTGTCGGTTACGTTGTAGTAACTGCCTCGCAGCCCGATATTAAATTTCCAGTTGCCGGGAACAAAATCGTACTGTGTGTAGCCCGAGGCGATAAACCCTGTCTCCGAAAATGTTTCATTAAAATCCTGGAAGTAAGTCATGGAGTATTCGGAATTGAGAACATTCAGCTCTGTTCCCAGTGAAAAGGAAGTTTCATCATCCAGCACCTGGTTTCTCTCCCACTTGAGCGACAGGTCAGTCACGTAATTTTCCTTGTGATAATCCTCAAAATAGATGGTTGTGTCTATATCAAAAATCACCGCGCTGTCAGCACTTCCGGTAAACTGGTCAGGATTCCGGTAGGATTCCACAAAAGAGAAGGTGGAGGTGCTGTGATACTCCGAAAGACTTGCGATCAGCGAGGAGGAAATATCATGTCCTTTGAACCACGTCCAGTTGACACCGGCTCCTACATTGCCCCAGCCGGCATCATCGAAGATCGAAAAGGTGAGAAAATCGTCACCTTCTTCAAAAATACCATTGTAGACATCGTTGCTGAAATACAGGTTCAGGTCGAGAAACGAATTTTCTGTTGGACGGATGCGTAACTTGGAACTGAAATCGTCAAAGTAGAAATCCGGTTCCATTGTGATACTTTCCCCATCCAGGTAGGGGTCGGTGGAGTCTATGAGATTTACCCTGTTTTTGCGAATGAACTGATTGTAAAGATTGCTCCTCGATATTTCCTGGAAGGAACGTCGATAGGCCAGGATCAGGGAACTCTTCTTTGCCAGGGGCGTTTCCATGTACGCATTGATACTGACGGTATTTATGTTGACACCGGCCTTAAATTCATTGCGATTGCCGACCCTGGACCGTGCGTCGATGACGGATGACAGCCGACCTCCGTATTTGGCGTCAAAACCACCCTTGTACAAGTCGATCCTATCAACAATAAATGGATTCAGGGTTGAAAAAATCCCGAAAAAGTGATCGATATGATACAACGTGAGGTTATCGAACAATACGAGGTTCTGATCAGGGGAGCTTCCCCTGATGGACAGACCGGAGCTTGACTCGTCAGTTGCTTTCACACCAGGTAATAGCTGTAAGGATTTGAACAGATCGGTTTCACCAAGGTTCGGAAGAGAGCGGACCTGGTTTGGATTGATCTGATGACGGCTGATACTGCTGTATTGCGGTAAATTTTGATCACGGGTGATGATAAATTCAGGCAAGATCCCGGTATCTGGCTGAAGGTTTATTTCCAGTGTTTTCAGATGAGGTTTTACAGTAAGATTTAAAGATTTGTATCCCACATGAGTTACGGTAATATTCAATGAATCATCCATGTTTTGCAACGAGAATGTGCCGTTCAGATTGGAAATGGTCCCTGCGTTTTCCCGGGATTGAATATGAGCGAATGCCAGGGGCTCACCCGAGCTGGCGTCCAGCACCTTACCGGTCAGCAGCCTGTAGGCGTCCTTGCTTTTATCCGGTATGAGCAGATAGACGCCTTTGACCATTTGAGCGCGGAAGGGCAGCTCCCTGATCAACTCCTCAACGATCAGATCAGGGTTGTTCGACTTGAAGTTTAATGTGATGTTATACCTGCGCATTTCACGGGGATCGTAGGAAAACTTCAGGGCATATTCCCTTTCCAACTGCTTCAGGACCTGTATAATGGACAGATCGACACACTCGATCCGATAAAGGACATCCTGGGCCCCAATGGAGCTACAAACCAGCAGGGAGCAAACCAGGAATATAGACCTCAATCCCTTCAATTTGGTCTGATGATCACTTCCTCATCATTACGAATAGCAAAGGTCAGGTCAAGGGGTTCGCAGATCATGGTCAAAGCCGCCTCAAGATCATCACTAATGAAATACCCGTTAAATGACCTGCCTTCCAACCCGGAGTGGGAGAGAATGACATCGTATTGCCTTCTCAACTCATCCAAAACTTCTGCAACAGGACGATCTTCAAAATAGTATTCACCCGTTTGCCATCTGCCGATGAGCTCTGTATTAAACGTCATGGATTGCACGGAATCGGCAACCAGTCTTAACATCTGACCTGGTACAAGGTCCCGGGAAAAGTTTCTGTCTTCCAGGTTTACCTGTACTTTTCCGGTTTTGCAGGCCACTTCCAGACGGTCATCACGCTGGAGCACATTGAATGAGGTTCCCAGAACGCTGACACTGCCCAGGGAGGTGATCACGGTAAAATCCGTCCCCGGTTGTACCATAAAAAAGGCCTCACCCCGGAGGGAAAGTTCCCTTGTCTCCCAGGATTTGTTGTATTCAATTGCAGATTCGGCGTTCAGTTTGACCTGACTGCCGTCTGGCAGTAAGACATCTTTGGTCTGGGCCACTTCCGCGGTGATGAGTTCGGTACCACCAGTTTTGACAAGGAAAATTACAGTTGCCACAACCAGGAGTGCAACTACCGCCGCAATCAGCCGGTAGTAGGGAAAGTGCCGGCTTCCGTCATCACCGATCTGTTCTTCAATCTCTTTCCAGATATCCTCACGGCTTTTCCCGGACCCGGATAGCTGAGCCCGGGTGCTCTTGTCCAGAAAAGATCTCAGACCCTCATCCAGGTGACCGTCATCCTCGTTTTTGTCCAGGTAATCGTGATATTTTTTGTCCTGATCGTCCATTCTAAATTTTTCTGCCCAACTCCTCACGCAAAATTGCCAGTGCCTTACTCATTCTTTTTTCTATTGCCTTCACCGAAATATTCATCCGTTCCGCGATCTCGGCATATTTCAGTTGGTCAATCCGGTTCATCAGGAAAACCTCACGGCTTCCTTCAGGTAACAATGAAAGAATATGATTGAATTTCTTTTCAAATTCTTTTTCTTCAAAAATAAACTCAGGAGTCACATGTTCCTTGTGATCGTCTTCAGATACACTTTCACCATGTGCATACACAACCTTCAGATGGTTGAAATGGTTGATCACCAGGTTGTTCGCTATGGTATACAACAGACTCTTCACAGTGTCCTTTCTGACCTCAGCTCTTTTTTGCCATACTTTGACAAATGTTTCCTGTACCATGTCTTCTGCCAACTCCACTTCGCCGACTTTATAATAAAGGAAGTTACGAAGAGGCTCGAAATACAATTCGTATACCTCCCGTAAATCCTTTTGGTCAAAACGCTTCGAAACTGTGCCGAACATAAATACGCTTCTGGTATCGCAATATAACCATGTGAAACGTAAAGATCCGGCTGATATTGTTACAGGTAATTGATAAAAAACCCTACCGGGAGGCTGTGAGATCAATGATCATTCAGCTTCAATGTTCAAACTGTACCAGTTGATATTTCTGGTGAAATACATAGTCAGACCAAGTATGAGTGTTAACCCGATACTTCCCATCAATAGTGCGTAATCAGCTAATTGCAGCGTGACAAAAAGGAATCCGTAAATCGCAGAAAGCGTGGCAACCAAAAGTAGTGACAGGTTTATTTTCCTGAAAACACTGAAGGAATAAGTGGAGATCATGAAAACTATTCCTGCACTGGAAATTCCATAAGCAAGGTTGAAATTTGAGTGTTCTGAGATAGAAACAAGCAGGATGTAAAACAGACATAAAGCAAGTCCCACCAGAGCATATTGAAAAGGATGGATTTTCCTTTTGTTCAGGATCTCAACTAGAAAAAAGATCAAAAAGGTAAGGGAAATCGTCATAACCGCATATTTTGCCGATCGGAATGCCTTTTGATAATCGTCAAGCGGTAATATCAGATCAACTCCGAAGGACGAGTTCTGCATCTGCCGTCTGTTACCATTGCCGACCCATGTTTGCGGGTAGTTGCGGTTAAGTTGCAATACTGACCATGAGGCCGTAAATCCTTCAGGACCTAATGCTCTGGTGTCCGGTAAAAAATTCCCATTGAAAGACGGAGATTGCCAAGGTGATTTTAATGTTACCGCTGTGATGTTGCCTATCGGAATGAAAGAAATGTTCCTGCTTCCCTGGAGATCCAAAGAAAAGTCAAATGCCGGTTTCTCCGCAAGCTGCCCCGACAGGTTTGTTACATCAATGGTAATGCCGGAATAGATAAGTTCCGGTAGCCTTGATCCAGGCTTGACTTTCAAATTTTTCCCATTCCAATTTAGATGGATCTGGTTCTTAATTCCTCTTAAATCAGATATTCCAATTGTCAGAAAGGCCTGATCATACCGGATCTCTTTCAGATTTTGAGGATCGGGCTCATGATTGAGGTTGAAATCACCTGAAACATTGAGCGTTGATTTGTAAACGACCACTTCATAAATTCCCCTTTTCAACTTTTCAGGAAGGATATTACCATCAATTTTGAGGTTTTCCGGCAGCAAGTGCCAGTATCTGGTTGCAGTAGTTTTTTGGTCTTCTTTCTTATACTCATAGATCAATGGAATTGTGAGAATGGGCCCGTTAATCTGCTGCTCATCCGCCCACTTTGAACTGACCTCATTGATCACTTCATTATTCAATTGTTCCCGCTCCTGAATAATAGATTTGATCATGGTGGCCGGGATAAGCAGTAGCAGCATAAGAATGGTAATGGTCACAAGTTTTAAAGTCACGGAATTTTTGATCAGACTGCTGATTTTTTCAATTGGAGAGTTTTCTGAATTCATGATTATTGATTTTGAAAGTACTTTGTAATTCAAAGTATATAATGAAAATTTTTATTTAGTTATTACTGCCCGCTCAGGGGTGTACCGAAGATGCCGACCGCAAGTTCTGCCCAGGTGAGGAGAAATACTGATAAAAGAGCGACGATCAGGATAATCCAGTGCTGGATTTTGTGCACCTTCCTCATAACAATCTCATAAATGAAACCTGCGCCGAGCAACATGACTGCCATAACCACAAAATCGACAAACGTCCACATCACTTCATCTGTAAACTGCATCGCCACGAGTGGGATACACAACAGAAATACCACAGTGAGTAGAATACCGATAATTCTTTTGTGCTGCATAATCTTAAGTGTTTTGTTCTTCATTGCAATTTGTTTGTATGTGTAATCCAACTGACTATATTCCAGGCATTTGATTCCTTACTTGTGCCATTAGTTTCTTTTCAGCAATTGTTCAATTGCATTGATGTGTTTTTTGAAAGCCTCTTTACCGTCATTTGTAGCATAGTATTTTGTGTTGGGTTTCCTATCCAGAAATTCCTTTTTAAACATTATGTATTTGTTTTTTTCCAGTGCCCTTAAGTGGCTTGCAAGATTCCCATCGGTGACATCAAGCAACTCCTTTAATGTATTGAAATCCAAATATTCGTTGACTGCAAGAGCCGACATTATACCCAGCCGAATTCTGTTTTCAAATGCTTTGTCTAAATCTTTCAGAAGTTCCTTCACGACCTGTATCTCCATTGCATAACTATACCGTACACTATGTGAAGAAGCCCGAATCCGATCGACCAGAATAGTAACCCGAACCCGATGAAGTGTATTGCGACCAGTCCGAGGATGATTTCTATCAGGCCTAAACTTCTTATTTCGTTCAGTGTGTATTTACTGGCATTTACAAGTGCGAGACCGTAAAATATTAAGCTCAGGGGAGCCACTACACCTAGGTATCCTTTGAGCAGTAGCATCAGGCATAGTATACCACCGGTTATCAGAGGTATTGCCAGGTTAATCAATAGCCTCCTGGTCTGATGATCCCAGATTCGTTGATTTCGCTTTTTAGTTTCACGGGTAGTAAAGTATATCCCGGTCCCAATGGCGAGCAGGAGCGTTCCGGTGGCTATAAGGAGTAACTGGAAAAGACTTTCATTGGTAAGGATTACACTTCCATAGCCAAGATCGTCCTGATAAACGTACACTGTCCGATATGCCATGTACGCACCCAGTAGCGCTGATATGCCTGCCGATATTCCGGAAAAACCACTCAGGGATATGAACCTTGACGATCGGTTCATGATATCCTTGATTTCTTTCAGATCCTCTATGTATTTTTCTTTCATTTAAAAGTACTTTGAAATACAAAGTAAATATACGGAAAGATAATTGACAAGTTTCGAATGGACGAAAACGGAAGGAGGGAGTCTTTGAGAAGATTTTTAACAACCGTCCGTTTCAATGACATTTATATTTAGCGCTTTGCTGTGTTTCACTACGGTTTAATAGCTTATGAGAAAGCCATTTCCCGGTTGTATTTGTTTCGATATTCAAGTGGTGTCAGACCGGTGTATCGCTTAAAAAGCGTTCTGAAGGTTTTATCATCATGATAGCCGGAGGTGTACATCACCTGATGAATTGCCAATGTTGTTGATTCCAGCTTCTTTTTTGCCGCTTCTATCCTCACTCGCTGAATGTATTCGATAGGGGTGTTGTTTGTTGCTTTTTTAAATCTTCTGACAAAGTTTCTGTTGCTAGTGGCCGTCCGTTGCGCCAGATGTTCTACACTTATCCTTTCCGCATAATGTTCCTCGACATATTCTTGCGTAGCCTTGATCGCCTTGTCGGTATGCTCCTTCTGGCCATTGAATATCACAAACTGATTTTGGTCCGTTCTGTCAAATTCGATCTCAGAAACCTTGGAACACCAGATGGCTGTTTCCCTGCCATAGTATTTTTCAATGAGGTGCAGCAGCAGGTTCAAAAAAGAATAAGCACCGCCACTGGAGTAAATACCATTGTCCTCACTGATTATCTTTTCAGGAATCAGATTAACATTCGGATACATTTGTCTGAATTTGTCATGCGTCAGCCAGTGAGTGGCACATGACTTTCCGTTCATTAAGCCGGTTTCAGCCAGAAGAAATGCTCCCCGGCAAAGACTGGCGATCTCCGCATGATGTTGAATTCGCTGCTCTTTTATCCAGTTTATCAATGGGTAATTAAGTTTAATCTGTTCATCCATATCCCCTGCAATCCCGGGCACAATGATCAAGTCGGTCTTGCTTATTTCATGAATGGTTTTGGCAGGTGCTATTGTAAAGAACTTGTTGTACGTCTGTGGCTCCCCGGTCGCTCCAACCAGTTCTATCTCCAACAGATCTTCACCGGAAGACCCACTGCTACGGTAGAATTTGTTAGCCATTTGAAATAGGTTCAGGGAACTTATAATGGTATCAACTATGACTATTCCTTTCGGAACCAGGACGCTTACATGTTTCATAATATTTGCAAAGCTAATGGATTACTATGTCTGAATCAACCCTATATATTGTCGTAAAACACCCCACGTATGGGTGTAAATCAGCCATATCTTTGGCATTGTATTTAAATTCGAAAAACATGAAAACGACAGATCAAAACATTACGGTTTTTTACAAATGGACAGCCAAGCCTGGGAAATTTGATGAATTGAAAGCCATTTACAATGAAGTGTTCAGGGAAATGAAGGAAAACGAACCGGGAACGCTAAGTATGCATTACTATTCTGATGACGAACAGAATGCCCTGGTAGTGAACGACGTGTTTCAGGACGGGACTGCTTTGGGTGCCCATCTGGGTGGGACAGCTGCAAATCATTTTCCAAAGCTGGTCGAGATCGCAGTACCTGGCCCGTTTTTTTTCTGTGGCGAGGTTCCTGAGGAATTGAAGCAGGCCGCGATAGGAATGAAGATGGGTGCTGAGTTTAGCCATCCGGTTTCTGGCTTTAGCAGAAGTTGATTACCAGTCAAAAGTGATGGACCTGCCCAACAATAATGAATCAAACGGCTTAGGTAATGACAGTAGTGGCATGTCCGCTACTGTCAGCCGTAGGGCCGTCCCGCAGCGGCTTTACCTCTGCTGTGCAGGTTTTATCCCTTTTTTATTTCATACCACAATTCCACCATTCCATCCTTGTAAGCTGTTACGTCTTTCAGGTGTAATCTTTGTTCCTGTCCGATGTAGTCGAAAAACAGCGTTCCATCACCCAGAATGACGGGCATGATCGATATAATTATGTCATCTGCGAGGTTCGAGCGGATGAAATCTCTGGCAAGCATGGATCCCCCGACCATCCATATATTCCTGTAATTTGGTTTTAACCGGTCGTTTACGAGATCGTTCAGGTCACCGGAGTAAAATTCGACATTTTCCCTGTCCGTTGTAAGGTCCCTGTGGGTCAATACAATTACCGGCACGTCACCATAGGGCCACCCAAGTTCCAGGGCATGTTCATATGTCCGGGAGCCCATTACATAGCAGTCTATTGTTCCGAGGAACTCCGCCACGTCCTCCTCGGTAAGCGTAACGCCTTTCTCGTAGCTGTCAGTCGATTGAAGCCAGGAAACACTTTCGTCTTTTTTAGCTATAAAGCCGTCAAGACTTGAAACCATGTGTATTGTTACTTTGGAGGAATCTGTCGTCATCTTTAAAACACGTGCCAATGATCAAACTATGAGGCTGGTCCGATCACAGATTGCAGATAAAGGTAAAAAATCCTGGCTTGGCGGCAATTGCATTTCGGTCTTGATCTTATCTGGCATTTACAATGCCTTAATCAAGTGCTAAAATTTATGTTTATGCTTTGTCAGATTATCCTGGCATTACAAATGCCTGGGAATTTTCCGGTCGCAATGCAATTGCGACCGAGCAAAAATTATCTAAATATGCCGGAAGCCAAAAGTGAAGCTGACGCATATATTTGCGGTGATGTGATTTTACAATTTTTGCAGGTGGTTCAAAGGAGCCCACCCTAAGATATCCGGTGCTGATTCTTTTCTCCCCCAGACCCAGCCATTCAACTCTTTTTCTGATACCAAAATTTCATCTTTAATCAAATTATGCTCCTTTGCGGTGTAATTTTCGCATGAGATCACGTTTGTACCGTCAATTTCAAGGATTTGTTTTGGTATCCAGCCTCCTTTATTTTTTCCCCTGCAATAGATCCAATTCGGCCAATCTCCATCAGGATCTGATTCTTCCACAAACTCCAGTATTTCATCTTTGACAACATCAATTGGGTCCTGAGGAGCATCATTATATTCTTTAATTACTTTGTATCTCATATTTAATCCCGGAGATTGTGAATTTCACATAATGTGCATCTTTATTCCCATCGGATTTTCATTCATATTTAAATCCAAAGTTTCTTTTTCTTTGTTCATTTATTTCTTTTGAGCGACAATGGCAAACTCGTCAGTTTCATCACGATACGCTTGCCCGGAAACGTCCGCATAAAATTCCTTTATCCGCAAACCATTTTTATCAAATTCCTTATTTATCATCTCCGGATCAAAACATTGTGACCAGTTATATATCTGTTTCTTGTCTGTTTCCGTGAATATTGTATACTTATCCAATAGCAGTTTTTCTTTTTCATATTTGTAAGTATTCAAAAAGCAGTAATAATCATCGCCAGACCAGAAATTATTCATTTGATTGTATTCATAGACAGCTTGTTCCTGTTTTTCACGGAAATAATCCAGGGAATAGACATCTAATAAAATCGAGCCATCCGGGTTTAATTGGTTATAAAATTTCTGAAGTAAAATACTCCTTTGAATCGGACTTAAAACCGTGAAATCACACATGATCATCGTTATCAGATCATATTTGAGATCTGAATCATAGTTCAGATAATTGTGATGGATATAATTGATTTTTAACTGGTTTTCTTTTGCTTTTTTCTCAGCATAAGAAAGTGAATTTTTTGAAAAATCAACACCGGTTACGGTAGCTCCTGTTTTGGCAAAACGTAAAGTATAGAGCCCCGGACCACAGCCGTAGTCTATTACAGAAGTATCTTTGGAAATATTGAATTTACCAATAATCCAATTTGATGACCTGTCTATGAATTCCTTATTTCGGGATGCAGCATCTACTGTTTCATTGAGATGGTATTCAAGCATTTTTTTCGAGACGTACGGATCAGTCCATAGCTCCTCTGCGGTATAGAACTCAAATGGTTCAGGTTTGTTATTTATATCCCTTAATTCGTTGAACATAATACTGTTCCTTTTTGCCCGTAAAGATCGTGTAGGCCCGGTTCAAGATAAGGAGGAATACCGTGAATCTAAAAGGGCCGGGGAAAGAATGTAAGAAGTCTTTTATACAGGGATTCCGGTAGGATGTTGTCAATTATTATCATCAAGCGATAAATAAATTGAATATCTTTTGGTTACTCCATAATATTTCTCACTCTCCTTATCCGCACGATATTCTTTAAATATCCTGAATCCAAATTTTTCCCAAAATGACAGACAGCTCTTTTGATCCGATTGCCACCCTCTTTCACAATCAGGTAAAACCAGATGAACTTCAAATCTTTTCCAATCATTCGCCTTTGCCCAATCTATTGATTCCTTTACTAATCGGCTTGATATACCCTTCCGTAGATAATCTCCTTTTACTATAGTAAGACAATTATGTACTAATGTTTTATCAGGTTGGCTTTTAGCAAATCCATAACCATAAAACTTGAATTTTTTAGCTACCTCTCCCGGAAAGAAATTATGATATGCAATTATTTTATCATTTTCCCAGGCTACAAATCCACATCCACCATATTCATCAATTGCCAATCGATACCATTTCTCTAAAGTCTCCCTGTCAATTTTTTGAAAATGATTCAAACTTGAGCAACCGGGTTCAGGTGGACAGGAATTCCGGTCAAATGGTTCCAATCCGGTTAAACATCTGTCCGGAAGCCACTCATCCGGTCTTATCGGTCTTATTTTAATTGTGTCAGGAAGCATTACGGCTTTTTAAATGTGGTCCATAATGATCATGCAAGTATTTTTTGAATTAAAATATGATAGTAGTAAGGCCTTTTTGCTTTATTATCTTCCTTTTTCGACTGTTTTAACCCGGGTTATTTCTGTTTTGTCTTCCATTTTACTGCCATTTGGCAGAACGTATTTGTGATTGAGGGTAAACTTATCGTCGTTGATTTTTTCAATGACGGTTACACTTGTAACTCCCTGGGCGTTCCCTGACCATTCCCACTCAATGATTTCTTTATTCCCCTGGCGTTTGCCCCTGCCTTCAGCTATGCAACGCATGCTGTCAAACAAATATCCAATAACTTCACCGGTCTTAGGATCGATTGTGTAAGTCTTCAGCTCCCTGAAAGTAGAATTTTGATATCTTTCGATATCCTCATCAGAGGCATTCAGCGTATCTTTCAGGTATTGTCTTTGCTTGTCACTTAGCTCAGTTAATTTGCTCTCACTTTTCATAAGTAAAAACTGACCATTTAAACCGAAGTCTACTTCTATAGTAAATTTTGCGGTCCCTGCGTCAGATTCGGCTTGACCTTCCCATTCGCCAACCAGCCACTTGTTCCAGTCGTCAACGAGAGGGTTTGGCTGGAATTCAAATGTCCCGCTATCTTTCTCAGTTTCTTTTTCCTGGCTTATCACGTGTGAGCTTAGACATACCATTGCGACGAGTAGTATAACAGATGACTTTTTCATTTTAATCCTTCATTGTAAGTTTTTTATTTAGATCTTATTATGTGTTTTAATGACTTCAGAGGCTTGAGGAGAAATTTGAATATTTGACCCGGTACTCATAATCATTAATTCAAATTATTTGTAAAAGCACCGCCTGTTCAGCTATTTGTTCAATGATCGCGTAAGCGTAGTTCAAGATAGGGAGGAATACCGTGAATGTAAAAGGTCAGGGACAGAACCTTAATATGGAGATCTCGCGCTTGCTTGCAATTGCGTTGCGGTCTTAATCTTATCTGGCATTTACAATGCTTTAATCGAGGTTATAATTTCAGTTTATGCTTTGTCACATAGAAGTTGTCTCAAAAGTCAAAAATTGACGAATTCCTGAGGCATCGAAGGATCTCAATCTACTGATAACCAGTATCATACTATGAGGAGATTCTTCGCCCTGCTCAGAAATCGGGACTTTTGAGACACCTTCGAGTAAAATATATTCATTGTTAGCGGTTTGGTATTTTTACTTTGTCAAATTTGTTGTAATCTCTGGTTATCAGTGCGCCGGTATCATGTTTGTCTCATCAACCGGATAGCTATCATATTTGTTGTATAGCTTCAGAAAAAGCTCACTGTCTATTTGTTCAGCGTTAAGCACCTGGTGTAGTCCCCGGAAAAAACCTTCACGACTTTCAGCCGGATTGAATATCAGGGTAACCCGGGCATTTGTATCCTGATTATTTCTAAAACCGTGAGGCGAAAAAGGGGGAACATATACTATGGTCCCCGGATGTGCCTCGTATTCCTTATGGCCATTCCGGATGGTCACAGTCCCTTCGGTTACTATGAAAGTCTCGCTCATAAATCGATGATAGTGCAGTTTAGCTCCTACCGTGCCTGCTTTCAGATTGATTTCATATATCCCAAACCGGCCGTTCGTATCCTTACTCGTCAGCCGGAGCAGAACAGAAGAATCACCAAACCGGAGTAACTCACCTTCTTCCGGTTTTAAGATTTTTGTCCGGTCGTTCAGTTGATCATTGAAGTAATCCATTTCTAGCTCTTTTGGGGTTCTTTGATCAGCTCTATCTTCGGAAAATTTCCGATCACGCTCCATTTGTTTTCTTCCCTGGTCAATGAGATATAGGAGTGAAATTTTAAATGATCATTGGTAAGTGTGGCTTTCACCATCGCCATATCTCCCTGGATATCTATGAAATGGATATTTATTTTTCTTATTACTCCTCCAAACTTTCCTGTCGATACATGATCGACATAGGATGCCTTATTGATGATGTGCACGCCGGGCTGATCGAAGTATCCATTTTGGACGTTGGTAAAGTTTTCGTGTAGCGAATCGTTCAGGTTATCTATTTCTGCTTTGTCTGCACTTCTTATAAAAAGCATTAGTGCTACTGTTACCTGTTCCTTTGCATTCATTGTTTTACTGTTTTATGTTAAAGATTTTATTTACTAGCGTGATTGACTGCCCAATTTTTCAACTTCTGAAAGCCATTTCCTGCGCTGATCAGGTGTAGAAGAATGTATTGGAGAAAATACCGTGGTTTTGACAGGGGAAATCCCACAGTAGTGGAGAAGTCCTTGCTTCATGGCCCTAAACCCCATGTTTCTGTAAGCCAAAGCATAGAACCACCTTGGTGTATCCATGGTACTAATTAACCGGGCAGATCTACCTTTCAGGAGTTTATCGTGTCGATTGCTGCTTCCATGGTGCTGAAACGCAAAACCCGAAAGAAATGTCCTGTCAATAAAGCCTTTGAGTAAGGCAGGATAAGTACCCCACCAGATGGGAAAAATAAATACCAGATGGTCAGCTTGTTTAATGGCGGTTTGTGCCTGCGAGAGTTCCGGTTCCAGGTTGTTATCAGTTCGATCAGGTTTCAGGATCAAATCGAAGTCCAATCTGCACAAATGTAAAATTGAGCATTCATGACCTTCTTTCAACGCTCCCTTTCGGTAACTTTCGGCTAAAGCAGTTGTCAGACTCTCTTTGTTGGGGTGTCCGTTTATGACTAAAATATTATTCATGTATTTTTTTGGGCTAAGACACGTCATACCAGGAATTCGTGACAGGTTGAAAGGAATAATTTTGTGTCACGTTTTCGGGGGTACAGGTGTTATTTGATCATGGACAATTATCAAAATATTTTATTTCCCTATGCCTATAATATTCTTGGCTCCGCCGAGGATGCAAAAGATGCCATACAGGATGTGCTCTTGAAATACACGCTAAAGAGGGAAAAACCGCATCACGAGAAAAACTACCTGATCAAAAGTGTAATCAATAAATCGATCAATAAAAAAAGGGATAGGAAGCTCCACGAGTCCGGTGAGGAGCTCCCTCAACCAATGCTGACTTCCGGTTCAGAAGTGTCTGCTGAGATGAAAGACCTTGTTTCTTATTCCCTCATGATCTTGCTGGAAAGGCTAAATCCCAAGGAGCGAGCGGTTTACATTCTGAAGGAAGCATTCGCCTATACACATCAGGAAATAGCCGAAGTATTGTCTGTTTCCGTTGAGAATGCCAGAAAATTACAAAGCAGGGCAGTGGCCAAACTGAAGTCGACCGGCGGCAAAAAGAAGAAGGCTGATTTCACCAAAATAAAACTATTTGCAGAGGCGATTCATTCAAGAGATTTGTCCCAGTTACATCAGCTGTTTCATGAGGAGATCGTTTTCAGAGCAGATGGGGGCAAGCAAATACAGGTTGTTTCCAAATATCAGAAAGGAGTAGGAGAGGTTTCCGATTTAGTGATATATGTACATCACCGTTTTCAGTCTTCTTATCAAGTTCGCTATTCTACGGTAAATCACCAGCCAGCTATATTATACTATGACGGTAATACACTAAAAGTTTGTCAGGTGTTTGAATTTGACGAGGAGCATCAATTCATTACAAGTATCAGCACCGTTCTGGATCCGGAAAAGCTGGCATTTATAACGTAATCCTTGCCTGGGATCCAATGGTTGCTTATGATAATCGGATAGATGTAGTGTGTCTGCCATGCGTAGTGCGACCATTCAGGGAGCATTATTGCATATGCATTGTTGTGCTCGTTATTCCTTCAATTTGGTCAAATTGTCTTCAATAATTATTTTTTAATGCCACCAACTCCTTTCTTAGGACATTTCCCTCACCTATAATCAATTCCAGATGAAGTATTGTTATTGTTAGTTGATTCCTGTACTCAGGATTGCGAAAATCTTCAAAGTAGAGCAATTTGTCATTTAATTCTTCACTTGACGTTCTTGATCGTAAATTAAATTTCGTCTCTGAAAGCATTTTGGTTTTATATATTTCCTGTTGAAATAAATGGTCCTTGGAGTGATTCCAGAGATTAACTTCGTCTTCTTGATAGTTTGCTACCAAATCCTTGAATTCTGACAATCTTATCTTCAATGAATCATTCGAAAACTGGTTTATTTTTCCTGAAGATACAAGTGAGTTATAAGCGCTAAAAGAGGGGTCATAGGTCCAACTATAAAAAGAAAGTCTGTACAAAGAGTCTAACTCATTAAGACTCGCCCCGGATAGATCTGCGAAGAGGATATTGTTTATAGCAGTCGCGCTTTATGCAGATTGTAATTGTTATCAAATTTTTCAAGATTATTTTCAAATTCTGCTTTTAAATATTTGAGTGATTTCAGTTCATCTATCCTTAGAAGCCTGTTCTGATTCCAATTATTTACATATAGTTGATATTTCTGTTATTCAAATATTTTGATCTCTTTTCCTTTTAATTTTTTTCCTTCAGTTTTTACCCACTGTTTACTTAACTCTTTCATTAGACACACTTTATCCTGATAATAGACTTTAGGCCACAATTCCCAACTGAATTCGCATAACTCCTGAAAGGTATGTTGTGAATGATATATTAATCTAAACAGAAATGTATCTTGTGGTTCTCTATGTCCGTTAAGAATATGGCTGATTACCAAAGGTTTGACATTTATATCTGAGGCGAAGTTTTTTCGCTTGTCATATAAGGTATCAATGTATGACTTTAGGAAATCCGAAAAGAAAGGTCCTGAACATGTTGGATTACTTAAATAATCCTCCATTTGATATTTCAACTGCATCAATTTAGCAGTTTTAATTTCATTATCAGTTCTATTTCGAAATCTTAATTCTCGTGCTTTAAGAAGAGCATCTCTTTCTTCCCTTTTCTGTTTCGAAGTAAGGTTTCTTGAATCAATTAAATATTTGAAATCTTCGAGATTCTTATCTTTTGACTTATTCATGATCGTATTTAGCGATTAATTGCTGTAATTCTTTTCCATCTAGAAAAAGGCTTCTACCAGCTTGTAACATCGAGTATTTTGTCATATAATGCTCAATTAATTCAGTTTTGGGCACAAGAGATACACATGCCATTTCAGCAAATTCTTTAATTGCTTGAATTCCCGCAAAAGCAATTAAGTTTCCTGCGATGTGTTTGTAAACTTTGTTTGAACCCCTATTGTAATACTCCCCATTATTAGGACCAAAAGGCAAAGTTGTTAAGTTAATATTTTCAATTGTTTCAGGCGGCATTTTTTAGCGATCGTTGATAACATTC
>JANQEU010000071.1 GCA_028278225.1 Cyclobacteriaceae bacterium | reverse complement strand
CCAAAAAATGGTAGAATAGATTATTTTCCCTTATAACCTTATGGTTGTGTTCTAGTTCAGTACTCTATTCAGTGGGGCAGGGTTGCGCAACATCAACGTCTGTTGTAAGCCGTTTTTCATCTAAATTGCTTTGGTTTCAAGTTTTTACTGGCGGCTTCTGCGATTTCTAGTATTCTCTTTTGTCTTGTCTCCGGTCTTTTTGCTGATACGACCCAATGCAACAATATCTTTTTGGAGGACTTGTTTAGACTATTGAAAAAATCTTTCGATACTTTGTTTTTTGCTAGTTCATCTTCCAGGTCTTTGGGAACCACAAGTGATTCGACTTCATCTGAAACCGTCCAAGAGCCATTTTGCTTGGCCAATTTTATACTGTCAAAACCTGCTTTCATCATTCGATCGTTTTGAATGAGTTTTGCTACTTTTTCCTTATTCACTTTTGACCAAGAACTTCCTGGTTTCCTTCTGGTGAAATATTGCATATATCTCTCTTCATCAATAGTCTTTTTCGTGCTATCTATCCACCCAAAGCAAAGTGCTTCATCGACAGCATCACTCCAACTGATGGATGGAATTTTAGTAGAAGACTTAAAATAAACCAACCAAACAGACTGTTTTGTCTGATGATTTTTCTTCAGCCATGTTCGCCAATCTGTTTGGTTTTTAGGATAAAATGTTTCTATTTCCTTCTTATCCATTTTGTTGTTCTAACCATTTCAAGATTGCTTGGTTTGTTTCTTCTGGTTTCTCTTGCTGAATCCAATGTCCGCAATCGAGACTTACTTCCTTAACATTGGGTACAAATGCTGATAGTCCTTCAAACTTCGCGATCACATCATTGTTGCCATAGATCATGAGTGTAGGTTGTTTTATGATGGGGTCAGCATTCGCCAACAAATGCCAGTTGCGGTCAAGATTCCTATACCAATTGATACTTCCTGTAAACCCTGTTGTTTCGAAAGCGGAGATGAAAACAGCCAATTCTTCATCGCTCATTACAGGCTCACCGAGTGGTTCTTCTCCTTTGGCGAGATTGATCATGGCCATACCAGGCTCTGGGGCTCTTTGGGGGACATTCTTGCGGAACATATTGCGAAGGAACTGGGATGTATTTTTATCCAATACAGCGTCTGCAACACCCGGCTGTCGATTAAAGTGGACAAAATAGTAATCGCCCCCAAATAGTTCTTCCATCCACTCGATCCAGGGCCTTTCTCCGCGCACTTGGTAAGGTAAGGCTAAGGCAATAACTCCATTTACACGGTTTGGATGCAATAAGGTCAAACCCCAAACGACCATTGCACCCCAGTCATGACCGACAAAGGTGGCATCTTCGTATCCGTAGTGATCGAGCAGTGCGATAAGGTCACCCGACAAATGTTCAATGTCATAGTCTGTTACTTCTGTCGGACGGGATGAGTTGCCATAACCTCTTTGGTTTGGAACTATGACATGGTAGCCTGTTTCGACAAGTGCAGGCACTTGATGACGCCATGTAAAGGCATGTTCTGGCCAGCCATGGCAGAGAACAATTGGTTTTCCTGTGTTTTGTCGACCTGCTTCAAAAACTTCGAGTTCCACACCATTGATTGAAATCAAAGCAGGTTGTGGAAACCCCATTTCTTCAAAAATCAAGCTCATAACGTTTGTCATTATTAAGTTTTTAAAAGATTTGAGACAAACCTATTACCGGCCTGTGACAACCTCATGTCAAGGGTCAGAAAGAACTATTGATATTTGTCAAAATATTCTTGTAAAGTCATATTGTGAGGTTCAAAATTCTCTGATAGAACTTCCATTTTGTGTATCCTGTCCGGTCGAAAGAAACGAAATCCCCCGCGCAATCGGCACCAAGCAATCAAGTACCAATTCTCCGCACTCAATATGGCAAATGGCTCTATCACTCTATCAGAAGACGTGCCCTCTTTATTGACATACTGTATTTTGACTAGGTTGTAGTTTGTAAGTGCATTTTGCAAATCTGACAAATTGCTACTATTTCTCTCTTGATTTAGAGCTTCGTTATATTGAGTTCTGTTAGCCAATGTATTGGCTTTATCTTGAATGTTATATCTGAGAATTGACTTGATTTTATCGATGGCTTCTGCATAATCTTGAACAAAGGAAGCGTCTTTGCTTTGTAATACTAGCTGTTCTGCAAGAATCAAAGCGTTGGCCTGTTTTTCGGTAAACATTATGGGTGGAATTCTATATCCTTCCATTAAATTATATCCCTTTCCTTCTTCAGTCAAAATTGGGACGCCTGCCTTTTCCAAAGTTTTGATGTCCCGGTAAATCGTTCGAGTGCTGACACCAAATTTCTCAGCAAGTTTTGCTGCTGTCAGCCTTCGTTTGGTCTGTAACTGTGTTAGTATGGCAGTCAGTCTCGAAATTCTTTTGATATCATCTCCTTCCATTCAGTATTGTCGAATTTCGTTTACTATGGCTTATAACAACCGAGTATCACATGTTAATGTGTGATACTGGCCTTATATCATTGTCGTAAATCTAGAGGGTTTTGAATATTTACCAAATCCTATATCGCAACATAAGTGTACACTTCTGTTGTCCTGCTTGAGTTATGGCCCAAAAGTGTTTGAATATACCTGAGATCCGTTCCATTTTCCAGTAAATGAGTTGCAAATGAATGTCTTAGCATATGTGGCCGATATCAAATAAGCATTTGCCCGTGAAACCCGCTATTTCCACAAGTGCTCCCAGGATCCGAAGAGCCAGTTGCCATGCGCATCCATGTCGTCACTCCTGAAAAACTCCTCCACACCGGCATAGAGCTCGTTCCTGCTGATCAGGTTGTCCTTGTTCAGATCCAGCCGTATGAATGCTTTCGCGGAATGCCTGACCTCAAGCCGGAAGGCCATGAACAGGTTCAGGTACTCGTGAAGAGAAATGAAATTATCCTTATTTTGGTCAAAAAGGACAAAAATGTGATGGACTACTTTGTTGACATATTTGTCATAAACAGCTTTTTCGCAATTGACGATCCTTTCGTCAGCATACAATAACCATTCATAGATAGATGCCCGATCATCAAGATTTTTATCTACATACATGTACAGATCGTCCCAGACTTTAATACATGCCGCATTGATCTCCTGGTAAGCGGGATCTCCGGGAGCAAGTTCGAGCATCAGGCACATATTCTCTCCGATGCTTTGAAAATCGCGGGGTTCTACAAAACCGTTTTTGTCATAATCCAGAAGATTGAAAAACAACCGAAGCTTGGTTTCTTGAAAAGCTGATAGCATGATTAGGGATAAAAATGGAATTGGAAATTACATATTTTCTGGCACCTTCCGGTCATCGGTATCCCAATTTCGTCTTGTCAATTGTCCTTTGACTTCCTGTTTTCCGGAATTGCCCTTGATAGTTCGTGGTGGATCCACAGGACCAACCTTGAGTCGGGGTCTTCGGTAATGGTAATTTTTTCTATAGGGAATCCTTCTTTTGCAGTAATGATCCCGATCAATCTTTCACTTACCACAATCGCAAGCTCCCATTGCGGTAACTCCGACAGTATCCTGTTCAGATTCTTCAGACCGGTTGGAGTGAGATCGATATCGACATGATGGTATCCGGAGGCGTCATGGTAAACTTCCGATATACTCAGGAACTCGTCAATACTTATGATCGGTTCAATTTCAAGACAGTAATAGGTATTGGTGTTATTTAATGAAAGTCTTTGGTGACAATCGGCCTTTTCGTTTTCTATGGTAAAGTAGATACCAGTTGTCATTGTCTGACATATTCCGTAACCACTCAGTGATAAGGACAATATTAAAACCAGTGAAGTTCTGTTCATTTACTGTTGCCTGTCATTGAAAAATGTTAATTCATACGATCCCGGGAGAATGTTAGCAAAGATACCCTTAGCTTCCTTTTCCGGATTTACTTTGATTTCGGTCTGAAAGCACTTAAAATATCCGGGTTCGTTTCCAGGTGGGGACCTTCCAGCAGATCAATACAGTAAGGAACAGCCGGAAAGACAACATCCAGGCACTCTTTGATCGCTTTTGGCTTGCCCGGCAGATTTATGATCAGCGTTTGATTACGAATCCCGGCAACTTGCCGCGATAAAATTGCTGTGGGGACGATCTTCAGGCTTTCCGCACGCATGGCTTCCCCAAATCCGGGCATCATTTTATCGCAGACAGCTTCTGTCGCTTCCGGCGTGACATCACGTTTGGCAGGACCCGTTCCACCGGTGGTGATGATGAGACAACATGCTTTCTGATCTGCCATTTCCGTAAGTTTCCGGGATATTTGATCTGCTTCGTCCGGGACGACCGCATATTCTTTTTCCCATTCTGATGTCAAATACTCATTTAGCAGGCGGACAACTTCTTTTCCCGGCAGGTCCTCATAAACCCCCTGGCTAGCCCTGTCCGAAACATTGATGATACCAATACGTGCTATTTCCATTTTCCTCCGATCAATCTTCCTTCGGCCATGTATTATTTGCCAGAACCGCATCCGAACCGCCAAGAATGGATAACCTGATGGACCTGACTTCCTTATCGAATGAAACGGTCTTATCAAAAGTTTTGGAGTCCTTCCACACCTCCGGGCTTATTGTTTCGCTCGATGTGGACTCATCTTCAAACGTGTATGTCAATTTGAAAGCCAGGGGCCGGCCGCCGGAATTTTCTACAGTGAGCTGACCATTATCAAACGCCTTGATCTCCAGGTCCGCATATCCCCAGTCAAAATACCACCCTTTCCAGAACCAGTCCAGATCCATGCCGGAGACGTCACTGAAAGTCAGCATGTAATCATAGGGGGTCGGGTGCTTTTGTTTCCATCTCTCGATATACGCATTCATGCATTTTTTGAACATATCCGCTCCCAGCAAATGATAAAGCGAGTAGTAGGAGTAAGAACCAACCGTATAAGAGTTTATGCCGGAGTGGTTTGGAGTGGTGTAGGTCGGAACCATCATCGGAACGACGAATTGTCTGCCGAGATAGGATTTGTCCCAGTTTCCTTCTGAAAGCTGAGGTATGAAATAGTCCGCGAAACTGGCCATTCCTTCGTCCATCCATGCATATCGTTTTTCATTTATACCCATTAGAAAAGGGAAATACATGTGGTACATCTCGTGTAGTGTCAATCCCAGGTTTGCTTCGTAGTCGCTGACTTCCTTTCCAACCCATCTGGAATACTGCTCCCCGGAGTTTGACTGATCATTAGCCATGCCGGCAAATTCCATTCCGCCACCCTTCAGGCCATTGAATATGGTGAAATGTTTGAATGGAAAAGGATAGGCTGGAAAATCGTTGTGGAAAATTTCCAGGGATTTTTGTTGCGTCCTGATTACGCTGGAAAATGCCGGGTTGTCAGGATTGTACGCCGTATTTAGAAAATAGGTGCCATATTCATCCTCATACGTTGCAGCTTCCCATATGAAATGATCGCTTAAGGCAAAAGAAAAGTCCGGAAAATCTTTTGCTTCGAATTTCCAGGTTGTGGCATTCATCTTTACGCCTTTTTCATAATCCTCCGCACCAAGTATGGTGACGCTTTCATCAGACTTCCTGGCTTTTTCGAGTCTTTTTAAAACATCCTTCGGATAGATATCCTTACCATTCGAGGGGGCAACTGATGCCCAAACTACGAAAGTTTCCGGGGCGGTTATCTCTACCTTAAAATCGGAGTTGTCATGATAGAATTCGGCACTCGCGTCGTATCTGATCCTGTCCCAACCATTGATATCGTCGTATACCGCCATTTCCGGATACCAATACGCAATGAACATAGAAGTACTGTCAATTGCGCCACTTCTCTCGAATCCTTCACCCGGAATCGAATAGTGCCAGTCGATTTTCAACGATATTGAGCTTCCTGGTGCCAGCGGCTGGTCCAGTTTGATCCGGTAATTTGTGCCATTGTACGAAACTATTTTCTTGTCCTCCATGTCTACATCGTTCCCCTCGATCTGAATAAGGTCGATGACCATGCCGTCACTCAGCAGATCCTCATTGTAGCCACCGCTAAAAAATCCCGCCCTGGTGGCTCCGGGCTTGTAATAGTCGTGGTATGCATGGAAAACTATGTGCCTGAGTGAGTCCGGACTATTATTGGTGTACGTGATCTCACTTTTTGCCGTAAGCAGGCTATTCACAGGATCAACTTCCGCCCTGATGTCGTACGCTGCCCGGTTTTGCCAGTATGTTTCGGAAACGGTACCATCATATTTCCTGGTACCATTTTCATAGGCTTTTCTGTATTCAATGGGGAAGTACAGGTCCTGCGCCGATGTCTGAAAAGCGATCAGGATAGTGAATATTATCACAATATTTTTTCGCATGGGTCAGTTAATTTAAGTCTTGCGCAAAACTATTTCAATTTCTTCTTAGCTACTGAGCGATTTGTGAAAAGTGGTAGATATCAAAAATTATCAGAGCAGTTTTTGTACAAAAGTTCAACAAATCTTATAATTGTACGTTTGTACAACAAATGATTTAACAGATTATGAAAGGTGAATCAATTGGGGAGCTGGAGGAGCTGGTATTGCTGACTGTCGGATCCTTGATGGATAAAGCATACGCCGTAGCCATTCTGGAGGAAATAAAAGAAAGAACAGGCCGCAAACTGGATGTTACGGCTGTTCATTCCGTATTGCGACGATTGGAAAAAAAGGGCTTTACGAATTCTACAATGGGTGGTGCTACTCAGGATAGGGGAGGCCGCAGAAAGAGATACTTTACACTAACGGTAGCCGGACGGAAAATCATAGATGAAACGATGGTTACCAGGATGGAACTTTATAAGAAATTGTTAATGGCGACACAATAGCATGGAGTCACATCCTCCCAAATGGGCCGACAGAATACTTGAATGGTATTGCAACCCGGAACTGCTGGAAGACTTGCAGGGAGACCTGCATGAAATTTTCAAAGGAACGGTTGAAAACAAAAATGAACGGGCAGCAAAGTGGTTGTATGCGTGGTTGGTTTTGCGAAGCTTCCGCTGGTCCGCAATCAGAAAAGATCAGGCATTAAAAAACTCATTTACTGTAATGACTTATAACAATTTAAAAATTGCCGTCCGTGTACTTTGGAAGGACAGACTAAATTCAGGCATTAATCTCGTAGGACTGACGATTGGGATCACGTGTTTCCTGTTATTGGGACTTTATGTAAAGCAGGAGGTCAGTTTCGATCATTTTCACAGGCAAAAGGATAATATCTACAGACTTTGGCTGAAAGAGACCTATAACAACGGAAATATCTTTTTTAATTCGGTAACACCTCCCCGGTTCGAAGTTTTCTTTGAAGAAAATTTTCCTGAGGTTCAAACGGCGGTGCAGTTGAACTTCAATCAATACCTGGTCGGGACCGGTGAGGAAAAACTGACGGACCAGGTGGCGATAATCAGTCCGGAGTTCTTTGAAGTATTTGACTTTCCTGTTGTCGACGGCAATACGGAGGAACCGCTCGGTTCCAGAGAATCAATCGTACTGTCTCAATCGTATGCCAAAAAATATTTCGGCGATCGGGATCCTCTGGGTAAAACGCTGGGAATCGAGATCCTTGATGGCACCAGGGAATTTGTGGTGAATGCCATCTTCCGGGACCCGCCGGTTACCTCCAGTATTCAGTTCGATATGGCTATATCCAATGTGATCAACGATGAAATTTTTGGTGAGCGCTATAAAAATGCATGGTTCTCGGTTGGCCCGGAAACGTACGTCCTGTTGAAAGATAACTCGGACACGGAAAAGATCATGGAAAAAGCGGAACAGGTAGCCATGAACCTGATAGGAGAATCCAGGGACCTTGAATCTTACAGGATCGGACTTCAGCCGATCACGGATATACATTTGAATCCGGCGATACCACTGGGTTATGCGCCCGTTTCTAACCCTCAATACATTTTTATCCTTGGCGCTATCGGGTTATTGGTTTTGATCATTGCCTGTGTCAACTATGCAACGCTATCCATTGGGCAGTCAATGAAACGCGGCAAGGAAGTCGGTGTCAGAAAGGTACTGGGTGCCGTCAAACCAGGGTTGATTTTGCAGTACCTGAGCGAAAGTATCCTGATGGTTCTTATTGCAATGGTCACAGGAACTGTTGTGGCAACATTGTTGATCCCAACCTTCAATAACCTCACTAATTCCAATCTTCAGATCGTTTTTGAGTCCTGGCATGTCCTGGCTTTTATTTGCGGAGTACTGATCATTGGTTTTATTGCGGGTATTTACCCTTCGCTAATACTTTCTAACCTTCGTGCTTTAGTCACTCTTAGAGGCGGCAGCTCAGCGGGAAATAAGCATGTCGTCCGGCAGGGGCTGATGGTCTTCCAGTTCCTTATCACCATCTTTCTGATCAGCAGTACCCTGATCATGCGGAAACAGGTCAACTTTCTTCAAAATGAAGATTTGGGATATACCTACAAGTCTGCCATCACCGCCCGGCTATTTCCTAGACCGGGGGAGGATACGACCTTCATTTCCAGAAATAATTCCGCAATGGCAAATGGTGAATTACTGAAATCTGCACTGGGTAAATACCCCGAAATCTCCGATATAGCGATGGCAAGTCACGTGTTTGGGTCAAATGGTTGGGCCAAACTGGTTGCCACTGAAGAGGACGGAACTTACTGGAGGTTCAGACTCCTCATCGCCGATCCCTATTTCATACCCTCATTTAATATTAAGATGAGTGATGGTCGAAACTTTGAAACCGGAAATATTGCCGATGAGCGGCAAGGTGTTATCATCAATCAGGCTGCTGCAGATTATTTTGGGATGGAAGATCCGGTGGGCAAAAGACTGACACCTAAAGAATTTGGAGAGCATATCGTACTCGGAGTTACCGAGGACTTCCATTATTCATCTCTTCATCACGAGGTGGACCCATTGATTATTGTTCAGAATCCAAGGCCAATTTTCGAGGGTGTCTCGGATGGGGATATACTGGATGATCCCATGCCGAAATTAATGTTTACTTATAATGGACCTAACATTTCCAAAGCTTTTGATATCCTTGAAACCGAATGGAATAACGTTTTTCCTAATGCAGAATTGAACTGGAGTTTTTTAGATGAACGAATCAAACTGCAATATGAAAATGAGGCCAGAATGAACAGGTTGGTGTCGACCGCCACCATCATGTCGATTGTAATAGCCATGCTGGGATTGATCGGGCTGATAATTCTTGTGATCAACAGCAAGGTCAAGGAGATCGGAATCAGGAAAGTTTTAGGCGCAGGGACCATTACGTTATTCAAACTGCTTTATCGAAATTTTGGAATTCAGATACTAATAGCACTGGTTTTATCGATTCCCGTCACCATGTGGCTAATGACGCGCTGGCTGGAAAATTTTGCATTCCGGGTCAATATTGGTGTTGAAGTATTTATCATCAGTGGTTTAATAGCAGTGATAGCGGGGAGTTTGGTCATAGGTTATCATACCTTCAGGGCATCCAGGGTTAATCCTGTGGAATCATTGCGAACCGAGTAGATCTCGCTAAGATTTGAGACTGATCTTTCCTGATGCCTGATAAAGTCAAAGGAAATCCTATATTTGCGGCCTGAATCAAAAAGAATAGATGGATCCTTCTTTGGTTATCCTGGCGGCAGGCATTGGGAGTCGATATGGTGGAATCAAGCAGTTAGATGGTTTCGGACCTCATGGTGAAAGGATAATAGACTACACAGTATACGATGCGATAAAAGCCGGATACGGCAAGATCATATTCGTAATCCGAAAGGAAATTGAAGACGACTTCAACCAACTTATCCTGGAGAAATGGAAAAACAAGGCCGAGGTTCGGGTTGTTCACCAGGAACTGGACTCGTTACCTCCCGGATATATTGTGCCGGATGGAAGGGTCAGACCCTGGGGTACTGCTCATGCAACCTGGATGGCCGAAAAGGAAATTTCGGAACCCTTTGCGATTGTCAATGCTGATGATTTCTATGGCTTTCAATCTCTGAAAGAAGCCGCTGACCACCTGAGAAGTATTGAATCCGATGAACATGGTGCATGCATTGTAGCCTATGAAATTTCAAAGACATTAACGGAGTTTGGTTCCGTATCCAGGGGAGTTTGCCAATCCAGTCAACAAGGCTTTCTTACTGAAATTATTGAACGCACAAAGGTCTTCAGGAATGGTGACGGAAAAATCTATTTTGAAGAAAATAAACAAAATACCTGCCTCGACCCCGGGACACTGGTGTCCATGAATTTAATGGGTTTTTCTCCAAAGGTATTTGAAGTCATAAGATCCGGATTTGATGAGATCTATCAACAGGCAAATGATAATCCCAAAATAGAATACTATATTCCCAGTGTCCTGAATCAACTGATACATCTTGGAGTCAAAGTACCTGTAATTCCGACCAAAGATCACTGGTTCGGGGTCACTTATCTGGAGGACAAAACCTGGGTACAACAGCAATTTGATAACCTCCATAAAGAAAACCTGTACCCTGGTAATCTCTGGTCCTGAAGAGGACCGAACAGGGGAAGGGATTTCAGTTAAGGAGATCTTTCCTGTATTCCAATTGAAGATACGGTTGCGGGATGGCGGATTGAAGGCATTAAAAATCCTCGCGAATTGGACCGCAACAGAAGCTTTTGTTTGTGCATAAATTAAACTCACGCTATCTTGATCAAATTAACCAATCCAATCGCCAATGTTACGCATTCTGGTATTCCTGATCTGTTTTGGGATCTGCGCCAGTGCAACCGCGCAAAAAAAGACCAAATCAAAATCTTCACAATCCCAAAAAATAGATGAAAAGTATTTTTCCGGCATGAAATACAGATCAGTAGGACCCACACGGGGTGGGCGTGCCACTGCAATTGCCGGAATCCCTTCCAAACCTTATACTTTTTACATGGGAAGCACGGGTGGCGGTGTTTGGAAAACAGAGGATGCGGGTACTAACTGGGTAAATATTTCTGACGGACAGATAAAAGCAGGTTCCATTGGGGCCATTGAAGTTGCCCTGTCTGATCCGAATGTGATCTACGTTGGAACGGGCTCAGCCTGTCCAAGAGGTAATATTTCTCCCGGCATTGGAATATTCAAATCGGAGGATGAAGGAAAAACATGGAAATTTTCAGGTCTCCCTGAAGCCGGGCAGATCGGCAAAATTGTGGTACACCCCAAAAATCCGGATATCGTTTGGGTTTCCGCTCTCGGGAACATCTTTAGGTCAAACCCGGAACGCGGGGTTTTCCGGTCTAAAGACGGAGGGCAAAACTGGGAGAAGGTCCTTTTCATAAGTGACCGGACAGGTTCCGTTGACCTTGTCATCAATCCCGCAAACCCAAGAATACTGTGCGCGGCGATGTGGCAAGTCGAGCGCAAACCATGGACGCTGATTGACGGAGGGGAAGAGGGAGGGATCTATCAGAGCAAGGACGGCGGAGACACGTGGAATGAACTGGAGGGCGGTTTACCGGATGGGCTATTGGGAAGGATCGGTCTGGCGATTTCCCCTTCAAACCCTGACCGGTTATGGGCCCAGATCCAGGCGGCAGAAGAAGAGAAAGGGGGATTGTACCGGTCGGATGATGGCGGAAAAAGCTGGAACCGGATCAACAGGGATCACAAACTTCGACAGAGGGGTTGGTATTACAGCCACATAACCGCCGACCCGAAAAATGAAAATACCATATATGCTTCCAATACGGGCTTCTACAAGTCCGTAGATGGTGGCAAAGGATTTGAGAGGATCTGGACACCTCACGGAGACAATCATGGTGTTTGGATCAATCCAAATGACACCGATATCATGATCAATTGTAACGATGGCGGTGCAAATGTTTCGCTGAACGGTGGAAAGTCCTGGTCTTCAATCCTGAATCAGCCGACTTCCGAGTTCTATCGTATTACCGTTGATAATCAGTTCCCTTACAGGCTGTATGCCGGCCAGCAGGACAATACCACCATTTCCGTTCCCAGCCGTCCTACCCGTTCATTGACTTCCCTTGGCAATTGGATCGGCGTGGGTGGCGGCGAAAGTGCCGATGTAGCTGTTCACCCCTCAAATCCGGAAATAATCTATGCCGGCACTTATAGTGGGGAGATTACTTATGTGAACCTTGCGTCAGGTGAGATGAGGCAGGTTACTCCGTACCCTCATTACACCGAGGGGACAGCGCAAAGAGATCTGAAATACAGGTTCCAGTGGAATTATCCCCTTTTCGTATCGGTCCATGATCCCGGGGAGATCTATGTTGCGTCCAATTATGTCCACAGATCCACTGATAAAGGTCAAACCTGGGAGGTCATCAGTCCGGACCTTACCGGAAAGCTTGATAAATATCATGATATTCCCGGCGGACCCATTCAGCACGATGCCACGGGTGTGGAGGTGTATTCCACCATTTTTGCATTGGAAGAATCACCTTACGAAAAAGGTACAATCTGGGCTGGTTCGGACGATGGCCTGATCCATATTACCAGGGATGGTGGGGAAAGCTGGCAGAACATCACACCGGCAGATATGCCCGTAGAGGGAACGGTAAATAAAATAGAAGTATCTCCACATAACCCTGGCAGGGCCATAGCTGCTATTTACAAATACCGGGATGGTGATTTTAAACCCTACATTTTCCTTACCGATGATTACGGTCAAAGTTGGAGCCTTCTGACGACTGGGGCTAACGGCATTCCCGATGATCATTTTGTGAGGGCCGTAGCGGAGGATACCATGGTCAAAGGACTCCTCTATGCCGGGTCTGAGTTCGGGATGTACGTTTCATTTGACAATGGAGATAACTGGCAGTCACTGCAATTGAATCTGCCGCATGTACCGATAACAGATATGGAAACGGTGAACAATGATCTGGCGATCAGTACCCAGGGACGTTCGTTTTGGATATTGGATGATCTCACACCAATCCAGCAGGCCAGAGATGCGACGGCAGACAATATCCATTTCCTGTACAATGTCAGGGATACCTACAGAACTAATGTTGGTGGCTGGACCGGTATGAATGCTGTTGTCAACTATTATTTGGAGGAATACGGTGATTCGGATACAATAACAGTTATCGTCAGGGACGATCAGGACCGAATAGCTCAAAAATGGAGTACTTTTCCTGATGAAAAATCAGGTGAGCATAAACTTAAACCATCGCAAGGTTTCAATTCGCTGAGATGGAACCTGACTTATAGTGCCCCAAGAATGGTGGATAACTTTGTGGCCATGGTTTTCAGCGCCGGTCGGGAACCAGGTTCAAAGGCTGTCCCCGGAACTTACGAGGTGGAATTGGCTGTGGGTGAATGGAGTTCGACAAACTCGTTTGAGGTGTTATTGGATCCGAGATGGGAGGAGATCACTATTTCAGGACTCCGGGAAAAGTTCGAGCTTGAGCAGGATGTCATTGACCTGATCAATAAGTCACAGGATTTGATCAGGAACATCCGCTCCATTAGAAATCAGGCCACGGATATTGCAAAGCGCGCCGTTGACGCCGGGCATGAAGCCAAACTGAAATCCCTGGCGGATAGTCTGGATAAGAAACTCTCCTCGGTGGAAGATCGGCTGGTCCAAAACAAAATTGAGACTACCCAGGATGAGATCAACTTCACACGGGTCTTTAGCAATCACATTGCCAGGTTGTACCAGGTGATTGCATATGAACACAATGCTCCCACGGGAGGAATGCTGGAAAGATGGGAGGACCTTCAAAAGCAGTTTACATCCATTGAAGCGGAATACAAAGCCGTCGTTAACGGTGAGTTTGAAACCTTTAAGGCAGCACTGGAGGAGGCAGATGTGGAACGGATCATTATCAAAACAAATGACTAGATGAATTTGGATTGGCGTCAGTAAGTACAATCCGTTTGGACTGGGGTAATCAAAAGAGACACTTTCTCCTGCAAAGCATGAAAAAGTTTATTGTTTTTATCTTACTACTTGTCGCTTCGCCATTTCACCTGGTTTCTCAGGAGATACCTGAAAGAGCATACACAGGACACTACCTTGGCCTGGAGCCGCCTGAATTTATCCCGGAGATCTATGCTCCCGGATTTGTATCATCGGGATTGCATGAACATAGTTTTCCCTCATTTTCACCGGAAGGTGATCACATATTGTGGACCTCAGGCTTCAGGAGTAACTACACCTACAAATTTCCCATACGGATCATTGAATCCAAAATCATAGATGGCACGTGGTGTGAACCCGGATACACAAATATTATTTCTTTGGCCAATTCCTACGAGGCTTATTTTGCACCTCCGGGTGATCGGATCTACTTCACATCTACTACATCCGCAAGCGGTCAGGATACATCTATGGGGAAACAGGATATCTGGTATGTGGCATCTTCAAATTTGGGTTGGTCATCACCTAAGAACCTGGGACCACCCGTGAATACAAAGGAACATGAGTTCATGGCAACTGTTACCAATGACCTTACCATTTATTACGTTGGCCACTTTGAGGGAGGAAAAAATAATTACGGCATTTATCGATCTGAACTCATCAGCGGCAGGTATCAGGATCCGAAATTGCTTCCGGAAAGTATAAATTCAATATATATTGACTGGACACCTTTCATTTCACCGGATGAAAGCTATTTGCTTTTCTCGTCTACGCGTGAGGGAGGTTTTGGAAGCGGTGATCTTTATGTGAGTTTTAGAGATCCGGAAGATAACTGGACTGAGCCGGTCAATTTGGGATCTGCAATTAACGGCCCCTGGAATGAGAGATATCCATATGTTTCACCAAATGGTAAGTTTCTTTTCTTCGTTTCAGACAGGGTGGATTCCGGTCTTGCGGATAAGGAATTAAGCTTTGCGGAGTATCTGGAAAAATACAGTAATCCCGGAAATGGCTGGGGCGATATCTATTGGGTAGACTCCAAAATTATAGAACATTTAAGGCCTGAATAACCCAGTGCGGTAACCGGGTTTCTGCCGGATACTTGGATTGCCTGAAAGCTATAGTCCCTGTTGCAATGATCAACATTGTAACTCATGTCATGTCACTGGTAATCTTCGGAAACATGTCAGGTCATCAGGACCAGCATTAATGGCATGGTGACAAATGCTGCCAGCGTTTCCATGGTAATGATGGTTGCCATCAGTTTTTGATCCCCATTGAGGTGCCCCGCCAATATGTAGGATGATACCGCACACGGAACAGAGGAAAAGAGTATGGCTACGGAAGCTCGCATACCCTCGGTTCCCGTCAGATTCAGAAAGTAATAAGTCAGAAGAGGTAGTACCACAAGTTTCAGCCCCGATGCAACTAATACCGGGATTACCTGTCCTTTTGCACCCTGCAACCTTAAGCCGTAGCCTACGGAAATCAATCCCATAGGAAGCGCAGCACTTGACAGTATCTTAAAAAATTCATTTGAAACATATGGTAAGCCAATTTTGGTTGTGTTGAGAAAAATACCAATTGCACAGGCGACCACCAACGGATTACTTATGACTCCTTTAATAATATTCCGGCCACTTTTCCCTTTGACAGGTACATAATAACTGAAAGAAGTTACACACAGGACGTTAACCAAAGGGATAATGCCGGCCATGACGATGGCTGTGAGTGCCAGTCCGTTTGATCCAAAAAGTGCTACGGCTGCGGCCAGTGCGACATAGGAATTGGGCCTGATACTTCCCTGAAAAACGGAAGTAAATGAAGCGGCGCTTACCGGCAAAATTTTTCTGATCGCAACAACAAAAACAGAAACAGTGATGACGGAAAAGATCAAAATGCTTGTTAGCGAATAAAAATCTTCAAGAGTGAAGGATGTAATCGCCAGTTTTTCAATGATCAGGGCAGGTAAAAACACGTAATAGGTGATACGATCGGCAGTAATCCAAAAACCCGGTGCCGGAAATTGCCACCTGCCGAAGGCCACACCAAGCAGGACTAACAGGAAAATGGGAAGAAGCGCCTCGAATATGGAATACATGAGCTCCGGAGATTAGCATTCGCAATCTATGGAATGTCTGGTTTTATTGATGTGAAGATGTAGCAGAAAGTTTATGGTCTGATAACTCAGACCGGCGATGTGCAGAACACGAAAAATGCTTTAAGCCTCTTAACGGGTACAAAGTGAGGAGTTTTCACATTTTGCAATATTCATTCGTAGTTCAGGGCTGTAACCGGGTTTCTTGTGGACGCCTTGATTGCCTGAAAGCTTACGGTCACCACAGCAATAACCAGTGTGATAAAGGAGGCTAGAATAAAAGAATCCACACCTAAAGTGACTCTGTAGGCAAAGTTCTGCAGCCATTTTTGACCAACAAAATATACCAGGGGCCAGGCGACAATATTACTCACCAGCACCAGCAGAACGAACTCCTTTGACAGCATCGTGACAATCTTTGGAACCGACGCTCCAAAAACCTTGCGAATGCCGATTTCCTTTGTCCGGCGCTCGGTTACAAAAGAAGCCAGACCTACTAACCCGAGGCACGCAATTATCAATCCCAGAACGGTGAAGATCCGGAAAATGCCATAAACCTTGTCTTCAAACCTGTATTGATTTTGGAAATTGGTATCGACATGATAATACTCAAACAGATCTCCGGGGAAAAGCGTTTTGAATGTCTCCTCGATGTACGATATGGTCTCCTGTCTGTTCGATGGGTTTATCGTGAGGGTTATGGACCTTAGCAATCTGGGAACTACACGTATAACCATGGGTTCTATAGCGTGCTGCAATCCCCACCAGTGGAAATTCTTGACCACCCCGACAACCGGAATCCCCCTGTCATTCAGGAGTTTACCTACGGCTTCCTCCGGTGATGCCCAGCCAAATGCTTTGACACCTGCCTCATTAAGGATAATTGCGTTCAGGACGTCACTGGAGATATCCTTCCGGAAGGATCTGCCGGCAACGACTTCTATCCCGTACGTTTCAATGAAGTCCTGGTCACAACGTAAACTTCTGAACCCCTGTCCTTTTTCCGACTCCTCATTTTGTGGATACGTCCATGTCCTGTTAATAAAGCTACCCGGTACTCCGGACGAGGCGCATGCGCAAATCACATTCGAGTTTTTTAAGAACTCGCTTTTGATCAGATCATAATTGTCGGTGATCATATCCCAGTCCCTGAGTGTCACGACAATTTTTTCCTCCATGTCAAATCCCAGCGACCTGGTTTTCATATAATTCAGCTGCCTGTGGACGATGATCGTGCAGATAACAATGGATATAGAAATGGTAAATTGTAACACTACCAGGAATCGCCGGATGCCGGTCCCGCGAATTCCTGTGGACAATGTGCCACGAATGATGGAAATGGGCTTAAATGCGGAAAGGAAAAAAGCGGGGTAACTTCCTGCAACCAGACTTACAAAAAAAAGGATCGCGATCAGGCCCAGGATAATGCCGGGTTGAAAAAGGTCGGGAACCGTAAAATAAGTTTCTGCCAATTGGTTGAAATAAGGCATGAAAGCAATTACCAGAGCTATTGCGAACACCAAAGCGAGCGTCACCATAAAAAATGATTCAACAAGAAACTGCCAAATGATCTGTTTGCGATAAGCTCCAATTACTTTTCTGATACCTATCTCCCCGGCTCGATTTGCAAAACGGGCAGTCGACAAATTCATAAAGTTCATGCAGGCAATCAGCAACACCAGTATGGCTGCGGCAGAGAAGATATAAACGTAAATCAGACTCGCCGAGGCATTCAAAGTTCCATTCTCCGAAGAATAAAGATGAATACTATCTATTGGCCGCAGAAAATTCCTATAGGTTAAACCCATTTCCGCAAGCGCTTCAGCCACAAATTCATCCGGCAAACGACTGATCAACTCCTCAAATCTTTTCGGATCCGTTTCTTCACGAAGTTTGATCAAACACAGGGTAGCGATCAGCCCGGGATGCCAGCCTACCATAAATTCATCATTCTCGATTGTCTTCCACGACATGATGATGTCATACCGGAATACCGTATTGTATGGTGAATCCCGAACAATTCCCGTGACCTCATAGTCTCTTTCTCCTACGCGGATGACTTTCCCGATAGGATCTTCGGTACCAAAATACTTCTTCACCATTGTCTCAGACAGGACTGCAGTGTTGGTGCGCGTCAGTGCCATGTTCGGTGATCCTTTTATAAAAGGAATATCCAATAGTTGAAATATTTCCGAATCCGAATACCAAAGTTCTTCCTCCTTAAATAGCCTTTTTTTGTAGCTGACATGCACAATCCCGGTAGTATTTATTCGTCCGGCATTTTCCACCTGAGGATATTTCTCCTTCAAAGTGGGAGCCAGTAAAGGAAAATTCGAAGAAACCAACTCCAAACTTGTTTCCGATTTTCTGGAAAGAGCTACAAGATACGTGCGATCGACGTCCCGGTGATAGGCGTCATAGCTCAACTCAAACAAACAAAAAAGCAAAATAAAGATACAAAAGGCAATACCAGAGGTAAGTCCGAAAATGTTGATAAGAGAGTAACCCAGGTTCCTTATCAGAAACCTGTAAGCGATGATGATGTGATTTTGTAACATTACCAGCCTCCAGTAGAAGTAATTGCTTATGAGTAACGGAATGGTTTTAAATGCTTCCAGCCAGTACCAGATATTTGCCCGATAGGTACCGCGGGTCTCCCTGATCTCCTGGTAGAATTCCTCGAAATCACCAAGAAGAAAATCGCGCTCGCTTTTGGTGACAGATTGTTCAATGAACCATTTTGCGATCCTGGGCGGATATTTATCTTCTGAAGCCATATCAACTACTTTGATCCCATCCCAGATCCGGCAGCGTGGACCACATGGACTCCTGTACGGATCTCAGATGATTTAATGTCTTCAGGCCTTCCGGTGTGAGTTTATAGTATCTTTTGCTCCTTCCCCCGCGCTCAGGAGTAGGGTCACCGGTAACAGTAGTGAGAAATTTCCATTTTGTGAGCCGGTCAAGGGGAACATAAATGGCCCCAATCGACCAATTCACTCCCGTTTTCTCTATAATGTATTTTCTGATCGATACCCCGTACGCATCTTTTTGGAGGTTCCAGACCGCGAGTAAAACCAGCTCTTCTGATCTCGAAAGAATTTTCATGATCGATTCGATTTCTATTTATTCTGATTATAGAATAAATATATAAACGAAGCAGTAACCGGAAAGGTTTAGGATTGAACTCTCAATTCGCATTTATGGTATCAAGACGGAATTCCTGATCCTACTATCCTTCTTACACCGAAATACTTTTCAAAACTTTCTCTTGAACTAGGTCTTGTAAATGACCCTTTCATTAAACTATTCATGAACCAACACCAGGTAAGTTTTAACTTTAAGTTGGAATTACGGTTTCATGAGAGTTGTGATCAGATTACTTACTGGCGTTTTAATTATCATCACAGGATGTGTTGGCACCGATATTCTGGACGATCCGATTGTACCGAAAAAGATCCTGTTGAATTCAGGTGATACCGCCGTCGTCTTATCTACTTCGCTCCAACTGGAATCAGTATATTTCAATGAGTATGGAGTAGAGGAAGTTGTGGATATCCGGTATTTCAATTTTAATGAGGACATAGTCTCAGTCAGCGAGGATGGGTTGGTCACACCACTTACCATCGGACAAGCCCGCATCTATTCTTATTTTGAACAAACCACCAGTGATACCATCCTGGTGAATATCATAGGCTCTCCCGAGGATGTTGCCAGTGTGGTTATTGCCCCGGGGCCAAATGAAATCGCCGTGGGAAGTACCATAACTTTAACTGCAACAGCATTTAATTTTAACAATGAGGTTTTAGCCGAGGAAGTCGTATGGGAAAGCGGGGATACCACAGTAGCTCGCGTAACACAGGATGGAATGGTCACGGGAGTGGCAGACGGGATAACCAATATCTATGCCATTGCAGGTGGTATCAGAAGCGAGCCCTATCCGTTGACTGTTGGTGTGGTCGAAAGGGTAGCGACATTTATGGGTAGTTCGGGATATACCGGTGAAGGTACGGCAACATTGAAAATGGATGGCGATAACATAATTCTGGAGCTCGGTGATGACTTCAAAACGGACTTTGCACTGGGGACATTCATTTACCTGTCAAACTCCACCGGTGGAGCATCCACCCGTGCAAATGGCCTGGAGCTCGGTGAAGTCGAGAGTAATGGTGCGCACACATTTAATGTGTCCGAAATTGCCGCGACGGCGGGAACAAGCGTTGAGTTTACGACGTACAGGTATGTCATTATACTGTGTAAGCCCGCATCAATAACATTTGGTATTGCGGATTTTGAATCCTAATGACAGCATGAAATGAAGTACAAAGCAGCGATCGTTTTTATTCTTGTGTCTTTCGATATAGTTGCAGGAGGGGGGTGGACAGAAAAGAAAGGGAACGGTTATTTCAAACTGGGCCAGTATTCGATTTTGGCAAGTGACTTTTACAATCCCAAGGGTGATATCATACCTATTACAACCGTCGGTTACCATGCAACGAGTTTCTATTGTGAATATGGGATTACCGATAATATTACGGCAATTGGATATGTCCCTTTTTTCGTCAGAAACACTTTGAATGAAATAAAATTCAGACAAAGTGGACGGACAATTGCGGGAGATGAAGAAACGAATATTGGAGATCTGCTGGTCGGATTTAAGTATGGACTGTTGCAGCAGGGATCAATTGTGGTAGGCATTAACCTGCTATTTGGCGTTCCACTAGGTGAAGACAGAGGTGGTGAGGGGCAGATCCTGCAAACCGGGGATGGAGAATTCAATCAGTTGGTCAAAGTTGATATTAGCAGATCTTTTTATCCAAAACCGGTTTATTCAACAGTATCACTGGGATTCAATAATCGGACTAAGGGGTTTTCGGAGGAATTCCACTATGGATTGGAGGTTGGATATCTTGTGAAAGATAAGGCCCTGCTGGCGCTGAAAGTGTATGGTGTCGAATCGTTAAAGAATGGCGACCCTACTGGCTCGGCAGGAAATGGCATTTTTTCCAACAATACGGAATACCTGAGCATCACTCCTGAAGTTTCCTATTATCTGGGCAAAAATTGGGGAATAACAGCTGGAATAGGGTTTGCCGCCAGGGGTGAGCGCATTTTGGCGGCACCGGCTTATCAGCTTGGGATATTTATGCAGCGCAAAAAGTAATTTCACACCTTATCTCATTGCTATTCAATTACTTCCGGATACCAAATTGCCCGTTAGTATAAATCAGACTGTTAATTTTCATTAATTGCTGGCTTTCAACGAGATGATTTTGCAAATTGAGTGTCTGAACTAAAGGCTCGAAGACTCATGCTCAAAAATTATTTTTTGGTTGCAGTCCGTCATCTACGGAGGCAGCCGGCCTACGCCGCATTAAATATCCTTGGTCTTACCATTGGAATTGTGTCGTGTCTCCTGATAGTGCTCTATCTCAGCCACGAACTTAGCTACGATAGTTATCACGAAAATGCAGATAACATTTATCGCATTTCATCCAATATCAGTGAACCTGATGACTCCTTCAAGTGGTCGGTTACGCAATACCCCCTTGGAAGAACGGTCAAGGAGGAGTTTGGCGAAGTGGATCAGTACGTTCGTTTTATCCCTTCAGGAAGGACCCGGTTTAGGAAAGATGACATTAGCTATTACATCGAAAATACTTATCTGGTAGATTCGACGGTTTTCGATGTTTTCACGTATGATTTCATTGCCGGTGATCCTGCCACTGCCCTGAACGCACCCAATTCCCTGGTCCTTGCTAAAAGTGAGGCCGACCGGATATTTAAAGGAGAGAACCCCATGGGACAGATCCTGCAAACGGACAATAATACATATACTGTAAGGGGAATCTATCGTGACCAACCGAAGAATTCCCACATCATCGCCAACTCGATGGCTTCAGTAAGTACGGTTGAGCGATTGAATAATAATAACAATTGGGGAGGGTTTAGTATCTATACCTATGTGGTGTTGAATGACCAGGCAATTCCTGATAGCGTTACATCAAAACTCAATGCTGAAATAAACAGAAAGTATGTAGCAACGATATTCGATCAGTTTGATATTAAGATCGTCTATGAAATGCTGAACATTCAGGACATTCACTTGAAGTCAGATTTCGAAGGCGAACCGATGCCGCTTGGTAATTACGACTACATCGCCATTTTCGCAGCAGTAGCCGTATTTCTTGTTTTGATAGCTTGTATAAATTATATGAATCTGGCGACCGCTCGATCCATGCGAAGATCCCTGGAGGTAGGTATCAGAAAGGTGATGGGCGCAAACCGGAAACTCCTGATAGGTCAGTTCCTTTCTGAAAGTGTGTTGATCGCGCTCGTGTCTTTGATCCTGGGGGTTGGCATACTTCTGGTGATTACACCCATGATCAACCAAAGCCTGGGAACATTTCTGGACTTGTCTCTGCTGCTCACTCCACGGATTGTTTTGACCGTATTGGTGCTATTGGTTTTTACGGGTCTGATAAGCGGATCTTACCCGGCATTTTACCTTTCCTCTTATTCACCCGTCAATGCACTAAGAGGGGGCAGGGGAAGTCGATCCGGAAACGTTTGGCTAAGAAGACTTCTGGTTGGTTTGCAGTTTGCCATTTCAATATTCATGCTGATCGGTACTTTCATCATATATGACCAGATGCAGTATGTCAGAAATGCCGACCTTGGATTTGATAAGGAACAGGTCATTACGTTTGGGATGAATCGTACAGCCAGACAGAAGTGGCCGGTGATCAGGAATGCCCTTATGCAAAACCCCAACGTCTTAAGGGCCGCTACCGCATCTACAGTCCCCGGTAATGGCTATAGTAAAAACCTTATGTCCGTAGAGCAGAATGACGGAGTGATGGAAGAGTACGGGATTGATCTGTTCGCTGTGGATTATGATTATTTCACAACGCTGGATGTCGCGCTTGTGGAAGGCCGGGATTTTTCATATGATTATGCAACCGATACAGTTGCGGCTGTTATCGTGAACGAGTCCATGGTAGCAAGGTTGAACTGGGATGAACCGATTGGCAAAAAATTCAGCTTTGACGGTGATAGCATACCCAAAAGAGTGATTGGAGTAGCTAAGGATTTCCATCATCTTTCCCTGTACAATCCTATCGAACCGCTGGCTTTCTTTCCCAATCTGAACAATGGCAGGGCCTTGGTCAAAATTGGTGGAAATACTCAGGAAGCACTGGCTTTCGTGCAGTCAACATGGGAGGAATTTCTGCCCAATATTCCGTTTGAGTATGTTTTCCTGGATCAGAGCTTCCTTGAGGAATACGAAAGCGATCAGCTGAGAGGACAATTATTTCTTGGTTTTGCGGTGATGATGATTGCCATTGCAAGCCTGGGATTGCTTGGATTGGCCTCATTTATTGCAGAACAGCGCACCAAGGAAATAAGCATCAGAAAAGTTCTGGGTGCCAATATCTCCGGGTTAGTCACACTTTTAGTCAGAGATTTTGTTTGGCTGGTTTTGATTGGGGCTGTTCCGGCGTTTGCCGTGGGTTATTATATCATGGACAATTGGCTGGAGACATTTGAATATCGGGTACCCATTAATTTTATCCTTTTTATCCTTGTTTTGGTCGTTATTGGATTCGTAACGGTCCTTACTACCGGGTTTCACGCCTACAGGGCGGCAACCAGCAATCCGTCCGAAAATCTTAAATATGAGTGACCAATGTGAATTACTTGTTGATAACTTGTCGATTTTGGTGTGATTAAGCTGTTAAGAATCCTGTTTATACCGATGAAAAGTGGTGGAAAAGAAAGTTCAGATTTTTTTGGCGGGGCCATTTGATCACTCTACTTTAGTATCACCAAGAGAGGGATAGGAAGTCGGACCGCGAGGTCCCATTCTCACTCGGAGGAAGTTGGCAGAAGCTACGGTGGACGTCAACGAAGCTGGGAGAGGATGTGAGAAGAACTTGGCATCCGCTGAGCACTTTTCAAGGCATCTAACAGTATCTTGGCGTGGCATAGGAACTACGGTAACTATATCGCGAAAAGGGCAAAATTTTAATTCGTTAAAATTCTTGCCCTTTTGTGTTTTATGACTAAAATCATATTACTCAATATGATTCTTTTTATTAGAATGCGGAATTAAAATGCCTAATTATGTCAAGTTTCCGCATACGGCCGAGATTCAAGCATTTGGTAAAGCTTGATGAAGCCGCCGTCGAACATCAAATCAAAGAATCCCAGGATCGTTCGGATGATGTGTGTGTAGTAGACTTTTTGTCATCCGGTCACGTAAACGTCAAAATTCCACTGTCTGAAAGGCATTTCTGGTCTCCTCAACTTCATTTATCTACCGAAGCGACTGAAGACGGCACTATTATCAGGGGATTGTACGGGCCGAACCCAACCGTCTGGGGATTGTTTTTCTTCGGGTATGTTTCTATTGGGATTTTGTTCTTTTTTGCGGGTTTCTGGGGATTGACAAGATGGAATCTGGGTATGTCCTACGAAATTTTATGGGCATTACCAATATTGGCAGGAGCAGCCCTGGTCCTCTATATCATTGCCCAGACAGGTCAGAAAATAGGTGCGGAACAGATGTTCAGACTCCATCATTTCTATGAAGACACATTCCACGACAAGGTCTCTATTAACTAGTGACCTGATCATGGGGAGCCTCTCCGGAATTTGAGGTATTAGTGCCTGATCTTTATAATTGGTAGCGCCCCCAGTATTTCCTGCCTTTTTCGCTTACTGAAGGCGATCTTGTACTCAGTCCCGCTACAATCCCTGAGAACAAGGTAGACGCCGTTGATCCTTTCCGTAAACCTGATATTGATGATGTGTTTGCGGGAGACTCTTATAAAATCAGGGTGCCGAAACTGCTGACTGAATGATTTAAGGTTAGTTGAGATCTGGTAGCTTTTGTTCCTTGTGCAGACTTTCACATAGCTTCCATCCGCTTCAATGAACAGAATATCGTTCAATTGGACTTTGAAATATTCATAGTTATCAGGAATGAAAATGTAGTCTTTGTGAGTTCTGGTCGAGCTTGAATTAACTTCCTGAATGGCAGATTCAAGTAATTCAAATTCTTCTTCAATGAAGGCCAGATCCGCGGTGGTTCGATAGTTCATGTTGTTTCAGACTTTGGCGATTTCTTGGTAAAGTTTAAACAGATTTAAGAATAATACAATACCCATTTTAAGGTAATTTGGTGAATTCTTTGTTTATTTCCATGGAATAACTTTAAATAAATACTTACGCGAAACAACTTTGATTAATACCTCGTTACCTACAATTTCCCCCGTTATGAACCTAAAAAGCGTTGTTTTTCTTATTGGTTACCTGTCTTTTGCAGTCCACATCTTTGGACAAAATCAGGACAGTATTGAATTTGCTGCCTCTATTATCGGACTTTCATTGGATCAATCGGAGATAGATTCACTGAGACCCAGTGTAAGATCAAGCCTGAGGGCATATGAGGCCTTGAGGGCATACGGGTTGACCAATGAGGTTAGTCCGTCAATATTTTTTCAACCGAACCTGAATTTGAATAGAATTCCCTCAAAACAAGAGGTACAGGAGTGGAACCTTGCCGAAGACGTGGCATATTCCGGGAATATTGAGGAGGTAGCTTTCTATCCCGTTTACCAGTTGGCCGTTCTCCTGAGAAAGCAGAAGATCACCTCATTGGAACTCACAAAACTCTACCTTGACCGGCTGAGAAAGTATGGAGATACACTGCAATGTGTGATCACCATCACTGATTCCGTTGCATTAGCACAGGCAAAACGGGCGGATCGGGAAATTCAAAATGGCAATTATAAAGGGCCGCTGCACGGCATTCCTTACGGAATAAAAGATCTTCTGGCTACTCCTGAATATAAGACCACCTGGGGAGCCATGCCATACAAAGATCAGATAGTCAATGTTAAGGCGACTGTTGTCCAAAAGCTTGAGGATGCCGGGGCTGTTTTGATTGCCAAGCTGACTTTAGGTGCGCTTGCATGGGGAGATGTGTGGTATGGAGGCGTAACCAAGAATCCATGGAACCTGGAACAGGGTAGTAGCGGTTCGTCCGCTGGTTCTGCTTCGGCCACTGTGGCCGGACTGGTGCCATTTGCCATAGGAAGTGAAACGCTTGGGTCAATTGTTTCACCCTCAACAAGATGCGGAGCAACAGGCCTCAGGCCTACATATGGAAGAGTAAGCCGGTATGGAGCGATGGCATTGAGTTGGAGTATGGACAAGCTGGGACCCATCTGTCGAAATGCAATTGATGCCGGGTTGGTACTGGAAGTGATCAGAGGGAGTGACGACAAAGACCTTGCAGTCCGTGATTTTCCATTCAATTACAAATATTCGACCGGGTATGTGAAATCATTAAAGGTGGGCTACCTCAAATCCTACTTCAATGGTAATGGTAGAAACGGAAAGAATGACAGCATCACAATTTCGTTGCTAAGAGATAATGGGATAGCGCTTATTGAAAAGAACTTGCCTGAAGATATTCCAACTTCCGCCATGAGGTTTATCTTGTCCGCGGAAGCAGCTGCAGCATTTGATGAGCTGACCAGGAGTAACATGGACAGTCTTCTGGTGCGACAAATCAAAAATGCATGGCCCAATGTTTTCAGAGCAGCCAGGTTCATTCCCGCGGTGGAATACATCAATGCCAATAGATTGAGAACCATTCTGATAGAGCGCATGAATGAAGTGATGAAAGACATAGATGTACTTATCGCGCCCAGCTTTGCCGGACCTCAGCTTACCATGACCAATCTTTCGGGTCACCCGTGTGTTGTTCTTCCCAATGGGTCATACAAAAATGGAGATCCCGGATCAATAACTTTACTGGGTAACCATTTTGATGAAGCAGCGATACTGGCATTTGCCCGATACCTGCAGGAGCTCACGCCCTACGATGCAGAATATCCTGAGTTTTTCATGAACTAGTTCCGGTCCAGAGTGATGTAAAAGTAGAAATTTGTTCTCACCGCAGAGGCGCAAGAGACGCAGAGTGTCATTTCAGAGATTTCGAATGTTTAATATAACCCTGATTTTGCGACTTAACGACTTAGCGGTAAAGTAAAGAATTGTTCTCACCGCAGAGCGTGAGAGACATAGAGTGTCATTTCAGAGGTTTCGAATGTTTAATATAACCCTGACTTTGCGACTTAGCGGTAAAGTAAGAAATGTACGCTTCTGCATGAATCAAGATAAATACATGTAGTACTATACATGAGTTCGAATAAATGTATAGACGCTCAGGAAGGAAGATATATGGCTATGAATTTAAATGGAAGGAGGGCAGGGCTAAATTGTCTAAGCTTACCCTGAGGCATCTTTCCGGGAAGTGAATCCTGTGAATCCTCCGGATATCGTTATGTCAAGTTTCCTAAAAACAAAAAACCCAGACTTTTGGCAAATCAGGGTTTCAATTGTTTAAAATTTTTTATCCTTATGCTATTTGTGCCTCAAGCTTTTGGCTTAAAACCGCTTTCGGAACGGCCCCAATTTGCTTGTCAACAATTTCCCCGTTTTTGAATACCAAAAGTGTAGGGATAGATCTGATGCCGAATTTTGCCGATACTTCAGGGTTAACATCCACATCCACTTTCCCCACAACTGCCTTGCCATCATAATCAGATGCTAATTCCTCCACAACCGGGCCTATCATCTTACAGGGACCACACCACTCCGCCCAAAAGTCAACTAATATGGGTTTATCAGAATTTAATACTTCCTCGAAGTTTGAATCCGTTATTTCTACAGGTTTCGCCATTATTTATAGATTAAATCAAAATATTTTATTCAATTGAAGTTTGCAAAGATAACCACCTTCGCAAATGTTTAGTTCTACTAAGATCAACTTTGTATGGAGCGAGACAGAACACATTTTTTACCCGGATATTCCGGGCAGGATTGACCGCTATCCGGTGATGGTATAAGGCTTTGCTTTCCAGGTAGTTGGATGACAATTCTCTATAATTAATTTGATTAAAAACTCCCAATTGTCAGGGTCAGGTCAGCACTTTAAACTTCACATTGTCCATTAGTTTCAGTTCCTTAACCAGATCGGAATTGAGGTCTATGGACCTCTTCCGGCTCAGCATTTCCAGGTTTATCATCCGGTCCCCGTGGACACCGACCACACTAAATTTCAGGGTGGAACTTCCGGGATTATTTGCCGTGGCTTGCAGCAGTTCTCCGATCGTAATATCGTTAATGTCCTGGATATTCATTTGAAGTTCCAGTCCCTTTACGATTTTGCTCCTTACGTCTCCCAGATATTCGATATTCTGGATCTTGAATTCAAGCTCCTCGCTGTTCCATCTGTTCTGAATCGACCCGGTTACATACAGGAACCACCCCTTTTCAAGAAAACTCTTGAATTTCAAATAGGTGTCGGAAAACAAAAAGAATGTGTGCGAGTCATCATAGTCCTCCAGGGTCAGCTGGCCGAAGGGGTTTCCTTTTTTTGACATCCTGTGCTGGACATCGCTGACAATTCCGCCAAACTTCAATTCCCTTCCTCTTAGTTGATCCATTTCCTTCAGATCACCAAGTTTCATATTGGTCAGGTAGTTCATTTCAAAAGAATACTGGTCAAGGGGATGCCCTGTGATGTACAACCCGACCATCTCCTTTTCAATATTGAGTTTTTCGATATCTCCGTACGGTTCAATTCTGCCAACCTTAGGTTTGGCAATTGCCGAACCATTGCCACCGCCAAACAACGAGGCCTGGGCGCTTGCTTCCTCCTGCTGGATCTTATTGGCAAAGCGGATGGCTTTTTCAATTAATGATGTTCCGTCTTCATCCGCCTGCACATATTGCCGGCGATGATAATCAGGAAAACAATCGAAAGCCCCCGCTTTGGCCAGCACTTCAAACGACTTCTTATTAACCGCTCTTAAATTGACCCTTTTAGTCAGATCGAAAACATCCGTGAAATGTCCTTTTTCATTTCTTTCCTCAATGATGGCCTGGACGGCGGATTCGCCGGTTCCTTTGATCGCACCCATTCCAAAACGGATCTCTCCGGATTGGTTCACCGTGAAATCCTGATCTGACTCATTGATGTGAGGCCCTAAAACTTTGATGCCAAGGTTACGGCATTCTTCCATGAAGAAGGTCACTTTGTCAATATTACTTTGATTATGGGTGAGGACTGACGCCATGTATTCGGCCGGATAATTGGCCTTGAGATACCCGGTTTGATATGCCACAACCGAATAACACGTGCTATGCGATTTGTTAAAAGCATAAGAGGCAAAGGCTTCCCAGTCCTTCCAGATTTTTTCAAGGATCCTTGGTTCATGACCATTTGCAACACCCCCCTCTATGAATTTTGGTTTTAATTCATCTATGATCTCTTTCTTCTTTTTTCCCATCCCTTTCCTTAAGGTGTCCGCCATTCCTTTGCTGAACCCTGCCAGTTTTTGTGATAGCAACATGACCTGTTCCTGGTAAACGGTGATGCCATAGGTCTCGGCAAGGAATTCCTTCATCGCATCCAGGTCATAAGTGATCTTCTCCTTACCATGTTTGCGGTTAATGAAGTTAGGGATGTACTCCATCGGGCCCGGGCGATAAAGGGCATTCATAGCAATAAGATCCTCGAACCGGTCCGGAACAAGCGCTTTTAGGTGTTTTTGCATGCCGGGCGACTCAAACTGGAATGTCCCATTGGTCTCACCTCGTTGGTAAAGTTCATACGTCTTCGGATCATCCAGGGGAATATTGTCAATGTCTATTTCAACTTCATGTCTTTTCTGTATGTTTTCCACCGCAGTCTTGATAATGGACAGTGTCTTCAGCCCGAGAAAGTCCATTTTCAGCATTCCCGCTGATTCTACCACACTATTGTCATACTGTGTCAGCAGTAATTCCGAATCTTTCGATTTAGCCAACGGAATGTAGTTGGTCATGTCATCCGGTGTGATAATTACACCGCACGCATGAATTCCGGTGTTGCGCAGGGAACCCTCCAAAACAACCGCCTGATTTATCACCTGCGAAGGCAGGTCCGTTCCATTTTTCAGTTCTTCCAGTTCAGGCACCTCTGCAAATACACTTGAAAATTTCACTCCTGGCCTTTCCGGGACGAGTTTTGCGATTCCGTCTGTTTCAGGGAGGGGCAACTCCATAACCCGTCCGGCATCCCTGATGGCAGATTTAGGAGCCATGGTACCATAGGTAATGATCTGTGCAACCTGATTAAATCCGTATTTATTCACTACATAGTCAATGACCTTATCCCTTCCTTCATTGTCAAAATCAATATCGATATCAGGAAGCGAGATCCTGTCGGGGTTCAGAAACCGCTCAAAAAGAAGCTCATAGGCGATGGGATCAACGTTGGTTATACCTATGCAGTATGCTACCACACTACCGGCGGCAGATCCCCGTCCAGGCCCCACGGATACGTCCAGCTCACGCGCCTTGGAGGTAAAATCCTGCACTATGAGAAAATAGCCCGGATACCCTGTTTTTTCAATAGTTGCCAGTTCGAAATCAAGCCGTTCCTTCAACTCTTCCGTGATGTTTTCATAGCGTTTTTTGGCACCTTCATAACTCAAGTGCTTCAAATACGCGTTTTCGCCTCTTTTGCCTCCTTCCTTCTCGTCTTCAGGGTCTTTGAACTCATCGGGGATATTAAAAGCCGGTAATAGAACGTCACGCTCCAGTTCATACTCCTCGACCTTTTCGATTATCAAGGAAATATTTTCAATCGCCTCAGGAATATCCCTGAAATCCTCCTTCATCATTTCCTGGGACTTGAAGAAATAGTTGTTGTTTTTCAGCCCCGGCCGAAACCCCCGGCCTCTGCCTATGGGTGTACTTTGCTTTTCATTTTCCTTGATACAGATCAGAACATCATGGGCCCTGGCATCTTCCTGATCCAGGTAATAAAGTTCATTGGCAGCAACTATTTTAACGCCATATTTGGCGGCGAGCGCCACAAGGACCTCATTCAAATGGTGCTCTTCTTCCAAGTCGTGCCTGTTTATTTCGATGTAGAAATCCTCGTCGAAAACTTCGATCCACCACTTCAGAGCCTCTTCTGCCTGGGTTTCGCCGACATTTAAGATGAGATGCGGAATTTCTCCCTCCAAACCCCCGCTTAGGGCTATTAATCCTTCCCTGTATTCTTTGACGAGATCTTTGTCTATCCTGGGATAAAGGCCGTAATGTCCTTCCATGTATCCCAATGATGAAAGTTTGGTGAGGTTTTCATAACCCTTTTTGTTTTTGGCCAGGAGAACCTGTTGGAATCTCCGGTCAGGGTTATCCTTGGTAAACTGCAGCTTTTTGCGCTCCCTGGCGACATAGAATTCACATCCTACAATAGGTTTAATGTCTTCGTCCAGGGCTTTTTTTACAAATTCAAAGGCTCCGAACATATTACCCAGGTCTGTGATGGCGACAGCAGGCATATTGTATTCCTTAGCCTTTGCGATAATTGACCCCACATCGGGGGTCGCCTGCAAAACCGAGAACTGAGAGTGAACATGAAGATGGACAAATTGCCCTTTTATATCCGATGCCTCAACCCGGACGTCACCAATTTTACCGGAGGATTTTTCTCTGATCCATGCGAAATTCGCTTCTTCAAGGTCAGGAGCTTCATAAATGATATCCCCTACGGCCGTGGGCTCGAAAGGAGGTATTACTTTGCGTCTAAGGCACTCAAAAAATGATCTGGCAGTAGCGTCAACATCGTAAGCTGCATCATGCGCATCTCCGAATCCTTCGCCGAACAACTTTTCGTGCAGTTCGATCAGTTTTGGTTGCTTAAGCTTGCCGCCAATTCCTCCCTGCAGATCGGTGAAATTTACGGTCTCAACCGCGGTGTCAATGTTTGGAAAATCAACGAGGATATTTTCCATTTCGGTCCGCAGGTATTCGGCGCCGATTATTTTGTTGTCAAACTCAATATTATGTCCAACTAATACCTTGGATCTTTTAACATCCTTCGTGAATTTTTCAAGGACTATTTTCCGGTTTTCCCCAATCTCGGTTGCCCTTGCCGTGGAGATACCATGAATCTGCTCGGCATTAAACGGGATGGTGAATCCATCGGGCTTTACAATATGGTTGCCCTGCGATAAAAGTTTGCCATTTTGGTCGTGTAATTGCCAGGCGATCTGGACCAACCTGGGCCAATTTTCGAGATCTTCAACAGGCGCTGTTTTATTATGCGGTAATCCGGTAGTCTCGGTATCGAATATCAGATACATATATGAAGTCCATCCTGAAGTCTACTTTTCAGTCACGATCTCAGGGTAGTTTTACTTGGTGGTTATGAAATAAACAACATTACAAAATAAAAAAATCTCACGCCCTTACCGAGCGTGAGACAAGGTTTATTTTTCCACGATCAACGCAAGATCCGAATGTGGATAACTATTCGATAAATCCAAATATTTGTGATTCTATTCGTCCTTCAGCGAGTTCACGGGGTTGGTCCTGGCTGCTTTAATTGATTGAAAACTCATCGTGAGCCAGGCAATAGCCAGCGCGGTGGCACCTACTAAAACAAAGCTAACAGGATTGATATTTACACGGTATTTGAAATCATTTAACCACTCCTGCATGGTAAAGTAGGATACAGCAGAACCTATCAGGAAGGATATCACCACTAACTTCAGGAATTCTTTGCTAAGGAGGGCTATGATTTGAGTGATCGAAGCGCCGAGAACTTTTCTTATGCCAATCTCTTTGGTTTTTTGTTCCGCAGTGAAAGCCGCCAGACCATAAAGTCCGAGACAGGCTATGAAAATAGCCAGGAATGCAAAAACGCTGAATATATTTCCGATCCGCTGTTCGGCTTCATACATTTCATTGAACCGGTCATCCAGGAAACTGTAAGCGAATGGTTGACCCGGTGCCATTTCATTCCATAATTCTTTCAGGGACGAAACCGTTTGAGAAATATTATCGGATTCAATCTTGAAGGAGATAAATCCCTGAGCCCTGTCCAGTACAAACAGTAAAGGTCCGATATTGTCTCTCATCGTTGAGTAGTGAAAATCCCGCACGACCCCAACAATCTTAAATGGTTGTGAATAAGGTTCCTCACGGGACCCCCAGTATCGGGCTATATATTCACCCACGGGATCTTCGAAACCAAACTGACGGGCCGCTGCTTCATTGATCAAAACGCCTGATGAATCACTTGGGAATTCCCTGGAAAAAGATCTTCCCTGTGTGATTTCCATTCCCAGGGTCTCAATGTAATCATGGTCTATTCTAAAGTTGCTGATGACAAAATTGTCTCCTTGCCCGGCAGTTTTACCTTTAAACCATAAATCGTTGTTGTATGTGGTTCCTACCGGAAGAAAACTTGCCAGGGTTCCGCTGATCACACTCGGAAGCCTTAAAGCTTCTGTTTTGAAAGCATCAGTATTTGTATCCAGGAGCCATGGATCTTCGATCATAAGCACCTGACTTTTGTCGTATCCTAACTTTTTGTTCTGAATATAATTAAGCTGATTAAATACGATAACGGTACCAATCATCATGATTATCGAAATAGAAAACTGGAAAACAACCAGTACACTCCGTATCCCGCCGCTTTTCATGCCAAGATTCAATTTTCCCTTGATGACATCAACGGGCTTGAACCGGGAAAGATAAAATGCGGGATAGCTGCCGGCGAACAGTCCAACAATGATTAAAACCCCCACCATGATCAAACCGAACTGTAGTGAAAACAGACTACTTGCAGCAATCTCTTTGTTAGCTAATTCATTGAAGTTTGGAACGAGCACATAAGTGATACCGTAGGCCAAAAGAATTGATATGAGTGTAATCAAAAATGCTTCGGAGAGGAATTGGTTAATCAAATGTTGACGATAGGCTCCCATTGTTTTTCTTATCCCGACTTCCTTTGCACGATTTGAGGACTGGGCGGTAGAAAGATTCATGAAATTGATACAAGCGAGCACCAGGATGAAAAGCGCTATGGCAGAGAAAATATACACGTATTGCATACTTCCGTTCTGTTCTATCTCTCCAAGTTTATCAGAGTGCAGATGAATGTCCTTCATCGGAAAAAGAGAGAATCCGGCGTAATCACCGGCAGCCTCCAGTTCCTCCATGGTTTGCCCTAAAAACTGTTCAAATTCCGGACCCAGGTATTTTTCAACTACCTGAGGGAATTTTGCTTCGAGTGAATCCGGATTTACTCCTGCGGCCAGCTTGAGGTAGGTATTGAAATTGAATCCGACCCATTGTTTTTGTTTGGACTCTTCCCGGTCCTCCATTGAAAGGAGTACTTCGTAATGAAAATGCATGTTAGCAGGAAAGTCTTCATACACTCCGGTTATTTCGTACGGCTTATCATTGTTGTTGTCAAGAATCAATATTTCTCCGATCGGATCCTTATCACCAAATAATTTCCCGGCGACTGACTCATTTATTACCAATCCATCAGGGCGATCCAGGACAGTAGAAGGATTCCCTTTTTGCAGTTTGAGGTCAAAAAACTCAAAGAAATTTCGATCAACCCAGGCCACATTGTCCTGCTTGAAATTAATGTTCTCGTCTTTTCTTTTGATCAATCGTTCCCAGCCGCCTCTAAACCTTATGGCATCAACAACTTCAGGAAAGTCCTCCACCATAGCGGCTGCAGTGGGTGCTCCGGCCAGAGAGGTGTCAAATGTCTCTCCGTTCAATGTTCCCTTAAAATCCATTCTATGAATTCTATCAATATCCTTTTGAAAGGAATCGAAGCTCAATTCATCTATAACGAACAAAGAAATGAGCAGAAAACAGGTCAATCCTATGGACAATCCAAGGATGTTAATCAAAGCGTAAAACCTGTGCTTTAAAAGATTCCGGACAGCAACATTGAAATAATTTCTGATCATGGTGGATTGAGTTTTGCCGATATTCACTGGATTAGATGGGCATATCGGGGAAAAGGTTGCATTTATGAAAAGAGGATGAAATACCTGAACCTACGTAAAACTCTGCTTGCAGTTAAGGCTTCAAAGTGTATTTGCAGATCCTGGATTTTTGAATCCGGAACAATGAAGGCTCCGTCTCGATCATAACTTGTCCGGGGACTGCTGCCAATGAAGTATAAATCCCTTCCGACGATTACACCCTGGGTAGGTTCATTTAGTAATTCTCCTCCACGGGCAATATTGTAAACAATTGATAACCATCAGTTTCGAAAGCTACGTTTCCTTCTTTAAATATTTCCTGAAGAGACTGGGCCTTCATCAAATGCCATTTGAGGGTAGAAAAAAGACCGGAATTTTTCACATAATTCAGTTTTTATGTGGGGCAGGTCCGGTGGATCTGGCAGACAAAAATGTGTGATGAGCGGTAAAATTTTATCCTGGGGTGTTACCATTTTGATTTAAAGCGTATACATTTAAGTCACCATCCAGCCAACGACTAAAAAACTAAAGACGGGAAATGATATCAGGAAAATTATTAGCAGTTGGCATTTCAATAGGTGCCGCGATCGGTGCCGCAACTCAGGAATTAGCATTGTGGTTAGCGCTAGGTGTAGCCATCGGCCTGGCACTGGATGCCAGGAGAAAAATGAAAGCTAAATCCACAAAGAGCAACGTTCAACCGTAAGTGTTGTCATCTCTCCGTGTGGGGATCAAGATCAGAACTCCGACCGGCATCCCAGTTCTATATTTTCATTATGTCAAATCCTCAAAAAGTGATTCAGCGCGTCGTAATGGTTTCAGTTTCCTTGTAACCAAATAGTTCTTCCAGCGACACTTCTTTGACCTGACCATATTCCTGTAAGGCATCAAAGTTGACCCTGTCCCTGTCCCCAACCAAAACCGTCACATACTGATTGCCTTTCACATACTTTTCATGGAAAGCCTTTACGTCTTCAAAATTCAGTTTTTGCACGTCCTCATAAATGTCACTCCTTATATCATAATCCAGTCCCTTGTCCTGGGCGTTTACATAATTCCAGAGAACACTCATTCTTGTAATGCGCTCACTTTCGATCTTATTAAGGATGGCATCTTTCGCTACCTGAAATGTTTCCTCGGACTCCGGAAGATTATTCAACAGCTTCATCATAGCCTTCATGGATTCCGGCTGTTTGTCAGCCTGCGTACCCACATAGGCAAACAGGTAAGTGGATTTATCTTTTTTGGAGGGTTGAGAAAATGAAGAAAAAACAGAGTATGCCAATCCCTGGGCTTCCCGTATCTCCTGAAAGACAATGTTGCCTCCGAAATACTCATTGAACATCCTGGATGCCGGTTCCAGCTCGGGATCATATGGGTCTCCTTTCGAAAGGAATATGATCTCAGTCTGGACCATGTCGTAATTTGTCCAATATACTTTGGGCTGAGCAATAGCCATCTCCTCATAACTCACAATATCCGGAACCGGATCGAATGCGTCGGGAACATTATGATATTCATTTAAGAATGATGCCAGGTCGTCCGAATTTCTGGGGCCGTAATAAAGTATTCTATGGGGTAGCCTGGTAATCCCCCGGATAATTTCGGTTAATTCGCCCGCATCCAGTTGTTCCAGTTCATAGTTCTTCAGGACGTCATTGAAAGGATTCGATGAACCGTATTTTCCATAATTATAAAGACCACTCCAAAGGATAGTGCCTTTTTGTTTTTTTGCATCTGACCTGGACTTCATGGTACGGTCGATCATCTTGGACAACGCTTCATCATCCGGAACAGGATTTGCCAGTAGAGATTCAAAAAGCTTTGTGGCCTTTTCCATGTTTTCATCCAGTCCGGAAAGCGTAACATAAGTGCGCTCCGTTGAGGCATAAACACTAAAGCTGCATCCAAGTTTGTAAAACTCCTTCTTCAGTTCTTCTGCGGAATATTCCGGTGTTCCCAGAAACTCCAGGTATTGGACAGCAATGGCCAGCTTTTTGTCCGCATTCCTGCCAAAATCCAGGAGATATCTGAGCTCGAATAGCTCATTTTCCGTATTCTCCTTCGCCAGCACCTCCACGTTGTTGACCTTTATATTTGAGATGTCTTCCTTGTAATTAATAAAAACCGGCTTAAGTTTATTTACTTCTTTTTCACTAAGGGCCACCTGAAAATCCGATTTTGCATCCCTGTTAAGCGGGACCTTGGTAATGGTTGGTTTTTCAACCAGTTGCTTGTTGGGGTCTTCACCTGTCTTTTTATAGACTACTACATAGTTCTCATTGTAGTTTTCATTGACAAACTGTATGATTTCCTCCCTGGTGATTTTTTCCATTTTGTCAATTTGCCGGATGTAATCGGACCATGAAATATCATTGGTAAATGCCATGACCATTTTGTTCGCCCTGGACCAGTTGCTTTCCAATGATTTCATTTCTGATTTTTTAAAGTCGGTGATGACCGCATCAACCAGCCAGTCTTCAAAATCACCGCTTTTCAGCAGGCTGATCTGCTCCAGCAACAAATTCTTAACTTCTTCAAGAGATTGATTTTGTTTCGCATACCCGTAGAATGTATGGATAGAATAGTCATTCATATCATTGACAAATGACCCGGCATTGAGGACTTCCTGTTTTTGCTTCAGATTCAGGTCGATTAATCCTGCTTCCGCGTTGTTCAAAAGCATATCTATTAACCTTACTTTCAGGTATTCCTCCGAAGATGTTCCATCGAATCTGAATCCCAGGAACAGGAATTCGGCATCCGGTCCATAAACTTCTTTTGCGATTGGGGCCGTGATTGGCTGTTCCCCGGTTTTACTCCATTCAGGTAAATTTTCATTTGGCGCCCAGTCTCCGAAATGCTGGTCAATGAGACGGATCGTTTCAGTATAATCAATGTCACCACTAATGCATATTGCCACGTTGTTTGGCCGGTAGTAAGTATCGAAATATTTCTTGATTTCAGTAATTGACGGATTTTTCAAATGATCAATGGTTCCTATGACAGTCTGTGTGCCATACTGATGTTCGGAGAAAATGCCACTGTATAGGGCCTCGTATGATTTCCAGTAGTCATTGTCCAGCGACCGGTTTTTTTCCTCATACACGGCCTCCAGCTCAGTGTGGAAAAGCCGGTTCACAATTTTCCTGAACCGTGATCCTTCCAGTTCCAGAAATCGCGGAAGTTCATTTGCGGGGATATCAATCGTGTAGACCGTGCGGTCTTCGGTCGTATATGCATTCAATCCTTTACCTCCCAGCATAGAGATCATTTTGTCGTATTCATTGGCAATGGCATACCTGGCGGTCTCGTTCGAATAGTCATCGATCTTCGCATAGTATTCCTTTCTTTCGGCGTCATCTGTGAGGGTCGCATAGTGATTAAACATTTGTTCAATACTATCCAACATTATGTTTTCCTTCTCATAATCGAGTGTACCAAACTTATCATTACCCTTAAACATCATGTGTTCCAGGTAATGGGCCAGTCCCGTATTGTCGGCAGGGTCGTTTTTCCCACCGGCTTTCACAGGAATAAAAACATGCATGCGTGGGGCATTCTTATAATCGCTCAGATAAACTTTTAGCCCATTGTCAAGTGTATATATCCGGGTTTTCATCGGATCACCCGAAACGTACTCAAAAGCGTAGCCATTTTCAGTACTTGTTTTTACCTGGTAAGGCTGTTCCTGATAGCTGCATGACAGCAGGAAAAGGGAGACTGCCACGATTGTTGCATGGATTGGGTTAATCTTTGGAGAATTCATTAGTGCCTGTGATTTATTTGAAGGCTTAAAATAAAAAAAACGAAACATAAATGTCTCGTTTTTTCGATTAACGGTGATTTGCGAACCTTTTAGTTTTTTAAGAACTGCCTTAGCACATAATTTAAAATTCCACCATTCTTGTAGTATTCCACATCTACCCCGGAATCAAGCCTGAGTTTGGCTTTGAAATTGGTTTTGGTTCCGTCCGGTTTTGTAGCAGTGACGTCAACCAATTTTCCCGGTGTCAGGTCTGATGAAATGCCAAGGATGTCGTAAGTTTCCGTGCCATCCAATCCAAGTGTATCCTGGTTTTCACCATCCTGGAAAACCATAGGCAGTACACCCATACCTACCAGATTCGATCTGTGAATCCGTTCGAAACTTTCTGTCAACACCGCTTTTACACCAAGCAATGACGTTCCTTTGGCGGCCCAGTCCCTCGATGAACCTGACCCGTACTCCTTACCTCCGATCACCACCAGGGGCGTATGTTCTTTCTGATATTTCATAGCTGCCTCATAGACGGTCATTTCTTCTCCACTCGGATGGTAGGTTGTCCATCCACCTTCCCGTGAGGCTAGCTTGTTTTTAATCCTGACATTGGCAAAAGTGCCCCTCATCATTACCTCATGATTACCACGGCGAGATCCATATGAATTAAAGTCCCTCTGTTCCACTTCGTTCTCAACCAGATACTGACCGGCAGGATGTTCGGGTAAAAATTTACCGGCTGGGGAAATGTGATCAGTGGTGACCATGTCACCCAGTTGCAACAGTACCTTAGCTCCTTTAATGTCTTCTGGTTCCGGCACCATTTCCGATATATCCCTGAAGAAAGGAGCCTCCTGGATATAGGTCGATTTTGAATCCCAGTCATAGATCTGGCCTGAAGGGGCATCCAGATTTTTCCATGTGTCATCCCCCTCGAAAACCCGGCCATAGTTCTTGCTGTAATCTTCAGGTGTCAGCACCTTATCCATCATTTCATCGATTTCCGCCTGGGCGGGCCATAGGTCTTTCAGGTAAATATCTTCGCCATTTGGATCTGTACCCAGAGGTTCATTATAGAGATCAAAATCCATTCGACCCGCTATGGCGTACAGGACTACAAGCATGGGAGAGGCCAGGAAATTCATTTTGATATTCGGATGGATACGAGCTTCAAAATTCCGGTTTCCCGAAAGGGCTGAACACACTACCAGGTCATTGTCAATTACCGCTTTTTGTACATCCTGCATCATGTCTCCGGAATTGCCGATACATGTAGTGCAACCATATCCTACAACGTGGAATTTTAACGCTTCCAGGTAGGGCAGCAATTGAGACTTTTCCAGGTAATCCGTCACGACCCGCGACCCGGGAGCCAGGGATGTTTTGACCCAGGGTTTGATATTCAGCCCTCTTTCCACAGCTTTCTTTGCCACAAGCCCGGCTCCGATCATGACACTTGGGTTTGAAGTATTCGTGCAGGAAGTGATGGCAGCTATCACAACCGCTCCGTCAGAGAGGTTATACTGCAGATCTCCGGTTGACATAGGCACACTTCGGATACCCGATTTCACTTTTACCGATTCCACTACCGTTCCGCCTTCGGTTGCCCAATCGCCAATTCGGTTTTGGACCGGTATATATTCCCTGTTGTGAGAATTTGCCAGCAAATCGATAATTTTTTCCTTTGCTTCACGAAGCAATATCTTGTCCTGCGGACGTTTTGGACCTGAAATGGTAGGCTCTACGGAAGAAAGATCAAGGCTGATCACATCCGTATATTCAATCTCACTGTTTGGATCCCTCCACAGCATATTCTCCTTGGCATAGGCCTCCACCAGATCGACATGTTTTTGCGGCCGGCTGGTCTTTCGCATGTACGCAAGGGTTTGATCATCGATCGGCCAGTGTGTATCGGTACAGCCGAATTCGGGGGACATGTTGGAAATAGTTGCGCGATCTGCTACAGTCAGATTGTCCAATCCTTCTCCGAAAACTTCCACGATTTTTCCTACCACCCCGTAGTCCCGGAGCAGTTTTACGATCGTCAACACCAGATCCGTTGATGTCGCACCCTCCGGAAGTTTCCCGCTCAGGTTCAGACCGATCACCTCCGGAAGAATCATGTAAATGGGCTGACCAAGCATTGCTGCTTCCGCTTCAATGCCGCCAACACCCCATCCCAGCACGCCAATGCCATTGACCATTGGTGTATGGGAATCCGTCCCGACCAGGGTGTCCGGGAAAACATAACCATCCCTGTCAATAACTCCCTGTGCGAGATACTCAAGGTTGACCTGATGACAGATCCCCATTCCCGGAGGTACCACACTGAAATTTGTGAAGGCCTGCTGGCCCCACTTGAGAAGTTTGTACCGCTCTTCATTTCGCTGGTATTCCAGCAAAACATTTTTCTTGTAGGCGCCTTCGGTTCCAAAATACTCCACCATTACGGAATGATCTATGACCATGTCGGCAGGGACCACCGGATTGGTTTTGGAGGTGTCTTTTCCTTTTCTAGCCACTTCCGACCTGATGGAGGCAAGGTCAACTACCGCCGGCACCCCGGTAAAGTCCTGCATAAGTACTCTTGCAGGTGAGTAAGGAATATCCTTTACACCAGCAGTATTTTTCCAGTCAAGCAGTGTCCGAAGGTGTTCTTCGGTAACTGCAAACCCGTCGTAATTCCGGATAGCATTTTCCAGTAAGATTCGAATTGCATAAGGAAGTTTCTTAACTGTTGGCTCTTTCTTTGCCAATTCAAAGAGACTGAAGTATTTAGACGATCCTGCGAAATCAGGTAATTGCTTTTCTATTCCGAAAAAATCCTGTGCCATATTGGGAAAATTAGATCTGTAAAAAGGAGGCCAAAAATAGCATTGAAAATAATGACCCCCAACTAAACCAATATATTATAGCTTCGCGAGAAAGTCCAGCGTATCTATATTATCCGCATAATCCCACAACTCAGGTAATTGTGATTGACCGAAAGGTATCCCATCAATATCCGGAGTTGATGTAACGATACATTGTATTTTTTCTTTATTAGCCCGGGTGAAATCATTGACAGACAGAATATCATCGTAATACGCGTAGTAATTGAGGGAGATAGGAGAAACCAGCTCATCAGCTTCCTTCAACAGTGAAAAGCCCGAATCCAGATGGGGTACCTGGTTGACCAGCAGAATAGATTTTTGATAATCGTAGTTGTTCTTGTATTTATTGTGATCTGCCAAGCGGCCGAAATCCTGCCATTGGTCAAATAACGACCCCATGTCATAGTCTTTTGGAACGAACAGCTTCGAAACATTCCTGCATCCCAGCCCGAAGTAATCATACAAGTCATGACCTAACGCAATAAGATCTGCGGGGTCCTCCTGTCCGTTTAGTACCGCTATTGATGTCCTGTTCTTCCTAATTATGTGCGGATACTTCCCAAAATAATATTCAAAATAGCGGGCTGAATTGTCACTGCCCGTGGCAATGACAGCATCAATGTTTTGGAGTTTGTCCCTTATTTCAAAGCTCCGGGTAGTACTCGGATCTATATCAGCCAGCCACTCCAGGACTTTTGTCACAAGAAAATTGTCCTGGCTACTTGTCTTTATGGCAGCAAAGTGGCCTGATATGAGTACACATAGCAAGTCATGGAACCCCACAAGAGGGATATTCCCGGCCATAACAATGCCGACAACCTTAGGTACATCCGGCTCCAGTCGGTATTTTTCCGTCCATGTCGATAGTTTCCGGTCTGACAGCATATGTGAAATTGCCCCTATACTCTGTCGGATGCTGTCAGCTGTAAACCATGAATTGTCCCGGGAAGCTTCGTTTGAAAGATAATCGAGGTTTGATGCTACCTCCCGGTCCATTCTTTCCCGGAGTTGAGAAAAAACATTTATCCTTTCCGTTAGTTTCATTACTATAGGTTATCGCAATATTTGTGAGGCAAAACTAATGGGTGATCGACATATCTGAATGCCGGGATTGCACGGGATCCCGCATAAATATGAAGATTGACATTTGAGTAAACTTACTTTTTTAATACAAATTTGAAATCTAGTTTTGTTGGCGCAGGATTTTAAACAATTAACAAATGGCAATAATAATCACGGATGAATGCATCAATTGCGGTGCATGTGAGCCGGAGTGTCCGAATACGGCTATTTACGAAGGGGGTGTTGAGTGGAGATGGTCAGACGGTACGGATTTGAAAGAGGTGGAAATGGAAGACGGAACTGTTATAGATGCTACCGAAGAACAGGAACCGGTTTCAGACGAATTCTATTACATAGTACCGGGGAAATGTACGGAGTGTACCGGCTTCCATGAAGAGCCTCAGTGCAATGCCGTGTGTCCTGTGGATTGCTGCGTGGATGACCCGGATTACGTTGAGACTGAGGAGGAGTTAATTGCCAAAAAAGATTGGATGCACCTGTAGTCAGGGTGAATCATCTCATTTTCTTTCTTTTAATCAGATAAGCTCCCAGTACTTTATCAAAATCATCTCTCGTATTGACGTCAATAAGGTCAATCTTTAGCTGACCGCAGGTAAGCTTGATCTCCTTATAGAAGTCTGTCATCGTTGCTAAATATTGATCTTTGATGAATGAAGGAGTCAGCGTGATCGTTTCTTTCGTTTCCGTATCGACGAACTTGTAAGGCCGGTCTTTAAAATTGAAGTTTCGTTCCGTATCCTGGTCAGTGACGTGGAAGAGTAGTACCTCATGCTTATTATGTTTCAGGTGTTGCAATGATTCGAAAATATCCTGACTGGAGTTCTTCTGCTGGAACATATCCGTAAAAATGATCACAAGCGATCTCTTCTGAATCTTATCTGCTATCAGGTGGATATTTTCGGCAATGTTTGATACCTGTTTGTCGGGATTGGGATTTTTCAGCCACTCGTCAAGCGTCTGAAGCAGTTGATTTAGATGTAACCTCGTTGATTTTTGAGGAGACTGTTGCAGGATCTCATTGGCAAATGATACTATGCCCACTGCGTCACGCTGACGTATCATCAGAAAGCACAGCGCCGCCGCCGCATAAATGCTGAATCTGATCTTGTCAAGATCCGGTTTTGGATAATACATTGAAGCAGAAGTATCCACCAGGATGGTGCACCTTAGATTTGTCTCCTCTTCATATTGTTTGGTGTAAAGTCTATCCGTCCTTGCAAAGACCTTCCAATCAATATTCTTAATACTTTCACCGTAGTTATAAAGTTTGTGTTCGGCAAACTCAACTGAAAACCCATGGTACGGTGACCGATGCAAACCGGTAATAAATCCTTCTACCAATTCCTTAGCCAGAAATTCCAGGCTTTCAAACTTTTTAATAGTGGCCAGATCTAATCCCATTTAACCTGCTTTTCTCATATCAACGAAAAATTTCAATTTTCAGATCGCGATAGCTGGCAAAAATAGCTTTTATGTATTTTCAATAAAGATTTATTAAATAGTTCTTTATATAACAATTTTTGATAAACTTGTGTCGATAATATTTAAATTCAACTCACCAAATTGAAGTATTGTGGAAGAGAATAAGGAAAAAGGAAGAGAAGAAATCTACTCAGAAAGGGTACGCGCAGGTAAAAGAACTTACTTTTTTGATGTAAAAGCGACACGGTCCAACGACTATTACCTTACGATCACAGAGAGTAAGAGGAGATTCAAGGATGATGGCTTTGTGTATGAAAAACACAAAATCTTCCTGTACAAAGAGGATTTTAACAAATTTGTGGAAGCACTGAACAACACTGTGGGACACGTAAAAACGGAATTACTACCTGATGTCGATTTCTCAGAGTTTGAAAGGAGGAATGAAGCCGAGGAAACGGCAGACGTGGGAAATGACACGGAATTAAAGTGGGATTAAAGGTCCACCAGTCATTAAATAAATAAGACCCCTCCGGATGTTGAGGGGTTTTTTTATATCATTTAATTTTGCGGCCTTCAAGAATAAATTCTCCTAAATGGGATTAAAATGTGGAATTGTCGGATTACCGAATGTCGGGAAATCCACGTTGTTTAATGCGCTGTCCAGTGCAAAGGCAGAAGCAGCTAATTTTCCTTTTTGCACCATTGAGCCAAATATCGGTGTGATTACCGTACCTGATCAGCGGCTTAGGATACTGGAGCGATTGGTTAATCCGCAAAAAGTAGTACCTACGGTGATTGAGTTTGTGGATATCGCCGGATTGGTAAAAGGCGCCAGTAAAGGTGAGGGACTGGGGAACCAGTTTCTGGCAAATATCAGGGAGGTCGATGCGATCATTCATGTCGTCCGTTGCTTTGACGATGATAACATAGCTCATGTGGATGGTCGGGTGGATCCGGTTGCTGACAAGGAAATCATTGACACAGAACTCCAGATGAAGGACCTTGAATCTGTGGAAAAACGAATTGACCGGGTTGAGAAGATGGCCAGGTCAGGTGATAAAGAAGCGAAAGCTGAATATGACCTGCTTATGGTGTTTAAGAAGCATCTGGAAAGTGGTCAAAATGCCCGAACCCTTGAAATCGACGAAAATCGGAAGGAAATTACCGCTCCCCTCCAGTTATTGACAGATAAGCCCATTATTTATGCTGCCAATGTGGAGGAACAGCACGCAGTGCATGGAAATGATCATAGCCGCGACTTGCTAAAAGCGGTTGAGGGGGAAGATGCCGAAGTAATTGTAATCTCCGCCTCGATAGAAGCGCAAATTGCTGAGCTGGAAGATGATGAAGAAAGGCGAATGTTCCTGGAAGAGTACGGGCTTGAAGATTCGGGATTAAACAAGCTGATAAGAGCCTCCTATCACATATTGAACCTGATCACATTTTTTACTGCCGGTGAAAAGGAGGTAAAGGCCTGGACTATTGAGAAGGGATGGAAGGCGCCGAAAGCAGCCGGTGTGATCCACACGGATTTTGAAAAGGGATTCATTAAGGCTGAAGTGATTAAGCTTGAGGACTATGAAAAATATGGCAGTGAACATGGGTGTAAAGAAGCTGGAAAACTTGCCATAGAAGGCAAAGAGTACATAGTGGCAGACGGTGATGTCATGCACTTTCGATTCAATGTTTGATTGGCGCTCAGAACAGGGCGTATCCCACCAGTTGATCGAAAACTGTTCCCATTTCCCTGAAATAAACCAGCACCTCGTATTCGTTTGTGGTTTGAAAGTGGCTTCCTTCGAAGTGATAGTGCGGAAGGTCAGGACTTTCCACCCAAAAGGTGTAGTTGTAAAATCCCTGTTTCAATCGGATGCTGCCACGGTAACTTTGCTGCACTTCATCATATGTCAGCGTGTTCCGGTCCGATAATGTCCAGTTATTGAATTTCCCTGTTACAAAGACCTGACCATAAACCTTTTCATTTTTAATAATAAAGTTTGTCCAGACGTATTCCGACTGAATGTCCATTTCGTTCGGATCCCGGTTTGCAAGAACAAAATCCCCATTTAGATCTTCCTCAAAAGGCTCGCTGTAGGCTGATCCATTCCTTGATTTCTGGGGCTGAACGATAGCCTCAATTCCCCGGTTCGACATCCCTATCGTTTCTATACTCCGTCCCCGATAGGAAAGGGTTCTGATATCGAAGAACCTGAATTCATTAATCGCAGGAATATTATTTTCCTGGTTAAAATGTTTGTATTCAAGGAATTGTTTATCAATTCTGGCACTTGTAGGGGTCAATCCTGAGATAACCGTATTCCAGTTGTGATTTTGCAAAATAATCGGCATGATGTCACGCGAGGGATCTACCACCTTCAGCGATCCGTAGTTGATATCAAATTCCAGCTGATGGTGACTGTTTCTTTCACTGATCCCGGTACTTCTTTGAATGCCGGCATTCACTCCAACCTTCTGCTCATATACCATAAATCTTCTCGAAAACAACAGGCCTTTCGATGAATCAAAGATGGCGACGATGTAATTTCCCGATCTTCTGACAGGGGGTAGTCTTAGTTGATAACTTACGTATGGTTGTATCGTGTTCTGCGAAAACTCATAATCATTAATGGGGTACTCATTGTAGTTTTCCAGGATCTCAAGGTCACTCAATACCGAGGGAGTCCAATCAAAATTGCAGTGATAAATTTTTGCACTGAGGTAGGCGAAATCCTCATCCAGCAAATCGAACTTCAACAGGAAAGAACTTCCCAGTGGTGTAATGGGATTTCCATATCCGGCTGTTCTTGAAGTAGACTGAAGCTGTACATTACCAACCCGGTCAGTGTAATCTTTATTGGTATACTCCAGTGGTGTCGAGGTATTGGAGCCGCTGGGAGTGACCGGTACGCATGATGCCAGGGAAACGAGCGTGAGTAGTGTGAATAGTTTCATCGAATATTGTAATTCTAAACGATTACAACGAAATTTCATGTAAAGTTGTCTGATAAATAGCCAAACCGGATGTCATTTTCTGACGAGGAATTAATTGAAGGCTGCAGGAAGCATGACCGCAATATGCAGGAAAAGCTATATGACAAATATGCGAGGTCCATGTTTGTTGTCGCATTGCGGTATGTAAAGCTGGAGCAGGAGGCCGAGGATATTTTGCAGGAGGCGTTTGTAAAAGTCTTTCAAAGTATCGGGAAATTCAGAAAAGACTCTACGTTGTCCTATTGGATAAAAAGAATTGTGGTCAATACTGCTTTGAATCATCAACGCAGTAAGCTGTATCTGTATCCGATGGTCGACGTTACGGATTTGAAAAAGAAAGGTGATGAGGCAGATGCAATAAGTAGTTTCAGTCATCAGGAGCTTTTAAGAATGATCGGCGAGCTCCCGGATGGCTGCAGGACTATTTTCAATTTGTATGCAATTGAGGGTTACAAACATTTTGAAATTGCGAAGCTGCTTAAGATAAGTGAAGGCACCTCGAAATCACAGTATTCGAGAGCCAAGAGTTTGTTAAAGGAGAAATTGAGATTATACGCAAAGATTGGTTATGAACGGGTCGGAGATCAGGGATAGCTTTGAAAAGCAATGGCAGGAAGCCCTTGAGGGAGCGGAATTGTCTCCTTCAGGCCGTGTTTGGGAGCAGATCGACCGTGATCTTGCTAATGCGGATGCCTCCAGATACAAGCGAAAAGCCATAATCTACAAGTATGCTGCTGTTGTAGCCATACTGGTAGCTGTCTCTGTGAGTATTCCGTCAAACTGGATCAGGAAGGGCGCTTCTGACCAGTTTGTAGCTCAGAAAGAGAACCAGCCGACTTTGGTTTCAATTCCTTCTTTACCAAATGCGAATGGGAGTGACGATGCCGGTGCCAATGGCATTTCCTACAATCACATCATATCATTTCCTGCTGAGAAGGACGAAGAAAAGAGTGCGGATAAACGAGTTGATTTGTATACTGATCAGCATACCTACGAGTTATTTACATCCATCTCACGTAAGGGATCCCAGGGTCTAGATGTGGATCTCGACCAATTCTGGATTGATCCTGTTCCGGATTACAGCTTCAGCAGTGTGGTTTCTCAAAGGAATAAGTATAATCGATTTTGGGCAGGAGTAGGCCTGGGGTCATCCAGCTTCGATCCAAACTATCAATCCAATACAACCGATGAGGTCACCTCGGCAGTACTGACCTCCCGTCCACACCTTGTAAAAGACACAAAGGGTGGTGGAAGCATTAGCTCAGTTTCAGAAGAGATATCGGAGGGCGTCAATTTTCAACTTGGCCTCAATATGGGTATGCGGATAGCCAACCGCTGGACTTTGGAGAGTGGGATGCAATATGGGGAGGCGATGTTAACGACCACAACAAACATTGTAGTGGAAAACCGGCACTTTGCCAGATCCGTGCCTTTATCCAGTGAAGCTTCAAATTTGGAGTCTATCAATAGGACGCAGGAAATCGTTGAATATGTCGAGGATGATGTCGTGCTGAATAATACCTTTCATTTTGCTTCCGTTCCGGTAAAGGCCGGGTTCATAATATTAGATAAGCGAGTTAATCTGAGGATCAACGCAGGGGTAATCACCAATTTTTACTTGGGGAATACCTTGAAAGACCCTACCAAAAGCCTGGCTACCATTGAATTAAGCCCGGGAGATAATTCTCCTTACAGGACAGTAAGTTTTTCCGGCCACGCTGGATTATCTGTGGGCTATCGGCTCCTGAAAAACCTGGATTTAATGGTTGAGCCCAATTATGCTCAAAGCATACATCCGTTTATTGGAACGTCATCCAATTTTGCTGCAACACCATCAGGACTTGGGCTTTCCGCTGGTGTAAGATATAATTTTAAATAGCGAAATCTGTAACCAAAAGCTGTTTTGCCAGTATAATTCTAAAGCATGAGTCCTGGCCCCACGCAAGAGGGCTTTTGTGGCTAAAAAACTCAATATGAAAGGATATCCAAGTATGCTGCTGTTGCTGGTTGTATCAATTGCAACCGCCCAGGAGGAGGAAATCAAACAATACCTAACAGAAAGGATACCCGACGATCCGCCTTCCATTGATGGTAAATTGGATGAGGAGGTTTGGGATTTGGTAGAGTGGGGCGGAGATTTTGTACAGCGGCAGCCGGAATACGGGGTCCAGCCGTCTGAGCAGACACAATTTAAAATTCTCTATGATGCCAAGAACCTTTATGTGGGAGTGCGTGCATGGGATTCGGATCCATCTGCGATTGTAAAGAGAATGTCCCGGAGGGACGGGTTTGAGGGAGATTGGGTCGAAATAAATATTGATAGTTACCATGACAAGCGCACTGCATTTTCATTTACTGCATCAGTGTCCGGAGTGAAAGGGGATGAGTATGTTTCCAACAATGGTAGTGACTGGGATGAGACGTGGGATCCTATCTGGTATCTTGCTACAAGCATAGATGACAAAGGGTGGATTGCAGAGTTTCGAATCCCGCTTTCTCAGTTGCGCTTTGCAGACAAACCTGAACATACCTGGGGCGTCCAATTCACAAGACGATTTTTCAGAAAAGAAGAACGATCCACCTGGCAGCCAATACCACAGGATGCTCCCGGATGGGTTCATTTATTTGGAGAGCTGAAGGGTATAAAAGGGATCCGACCTCAAAAGCAATTGGAGATTCAGCCGTACGTGGTGGGAAAGGCGGAAAGATACAATGCGGATGACGAAGATCCATTTTCTACAGGCAAAGACGATGAACTTGATTTTGGCATTGACGCCAAGATCGGTATAACCAGCGATATCACACTCGACCTGACTATAAATCCCGATTTTGGACAGGTTGAGGCGGATCCTTCACGGGTGAATCTTTCTGCTTTCAGGTTATTTTTCCGCGAAAGAAGGCCCTTCTTCCTTGAGGGTAATAATGTTTTGAGCTTCCCTCTGGTCGGGTTTAACAGGAACAACCTGTTTTACTCAAGGCAGATCGGAGGCCCGCCCAGTTACTACCCTGATGCTGATTATGTAGACCAGCCGAATCAAACCAGAATACTGGGCGCCGCAAAGATTACGGGGAAAAACAAAAACGGATTTTCATGGGGACTGCTGGAGTCGGTGACGAACAGGGAGCAGGCTGAGATTTCAATAGATGGCGAGAAAAGCAAAATAACTGTTGAGCCCTATACTAATTACCTGGTGGGGAGAGTGCAACAGGATATCAAAGAAGGTGAGACCGTGATCGGAGCGATGATGACTTCAACGAACCGATTCATAAACAATGAACATCTGGATTTTCTGCATACCGAAGCTCAGTCCGGAGGAATAGATATCAAGCACAACATCAACGAAAGGAAATATGGCATTACATTCCGTTCGGCGTTTAGCCGTGTACACGGGTCTGCCGGGGCCATCACTGAGACACAAATGGCTTCTGAAAGATATTTCCAGAGGCCGGACAATAATCACAAGGATTTAGATACCACCAGGACCACATTGATGGGTTCTTCCAGTACGCTCCTCTTCGAAAAACAAAGCGGAAGCTGGGTTTGGGAAATTGGGGGAACATACAGGTCTCCAGGCCTGGATTTGAATGATATTGGCTTTTTGGTCCAGACTGATAACATTATGCAATGGATCTGGAGCCAATACCGCGTTCTGGAGCCAAAATCCATATTCAGATGGCAGAGATACAGTTTTATACAATGGCGTGAGTACGACTTTGGTAAGAAGAAAACCAGTGCCGGATACGAATTTAATTTTCGTTCACAATTGAAAAATTACTGGTTCATTGGCAGTGGGCTGACCTTCGAAGAAGATCAGCTATCAAACGCTGATCTGAGGGGGGGACCATCGATCCGGTATCCGGGAGGTACCAATTGGTGGTATTTCATTGGTACAAACGATCAGAAAAAGATCAGACTGTCGTTCAATCAATGGTTCTTCTGGGGAATGGAAAACTTCAGATATAACACAGGAATTTCTCCCAACCTTACCATTCGACCTACGGATGCCTTGCGAATTTCCATCAATCCGTCCATATCCTGGAATAGGAACGACTTGCAGTACATTAGCGAAACGGAAGACCTTGGAGGTAATACTAGATATATTCTGGGTAGGGTAGAACAAAGAACATATCGTCTGTCAGCAAGGATGAATTTCAACGTTACCCCAAATCTTACTGTAGAATTCTGGGGTCAGCCTTTCCTCTCTACAGGGGAATACAGCCATTTCAAAGAGACCTTAAATCCTAACTCGGAGAATTACTTTGACCGATACATCGAGATTGATAATAATCTGATTTCCTACAATGTGAATGATGAATTGTTCGAGATCCGCAACGCAAATTCGGACATTGAATACACAATTGATGATCCGGATTTCAATGTCATACAATTCAGATCAAATTTTGTGATCCGGTGGGAGTACATACCTGGTTCCACGTTATTCCTGGTATGGTCTTCAAACGGATCGGATTTTCACAATTCTGATGAAAATAATTTCAAACAGTTACGATCGGATCTTTTCGACCTGAACTCCAGGAACACATTTTTGATCAAATACACTTACCGATTTATTTTATAAAATTACCTTTGATCCACCCAAAAATCATGGATCAATGTCAAAGGTCATTATTGTCGGTGCAGGTGGAGTCGGACGAGTTGTGGCATTCAAATGCGCCCAGGCAAAAGAGGTATTCACGGAGATCATTTTAGCCAGCCGCACAAAGGAGAAATGTGACAACATAGCAGCTGATATTCAGAGACAATACGGATTGTCCATCAAAACCGACCAGGTGGACGCGGATCATGTGGAAGAGGTTGTCAGGTTATTTAAAAAGCATGAACCGCAACTGGTTATCAACGTCGCCTTACCCTACCAGGATCTGAGTATTATGGATGCGTGCCTGCAGCAAGGAGTACATTATCTCGATACTGCGAACTATGAGCCACCGGATGAGGCCAAATTCGAGTATAGCTGGCAATGGGCGTATCAGGACAGGTTTAAAAATGCTGGCTTAATAGCTGTTCTGGGCTGTGGGTTTGACCCCGGGGTAACCGGTGTCTTTACCTGCCATGCGGCAAAGCAGCACTTTGATGAAATACATTATTTGGATATTGTGGATTGTAATGCCGGTGATCACGGCAAGCCGTTTGCCACCAATTTTAATCCTGAAATAAACATTCGCGAGATTACCCAAAATGGACAATATTATGAGAATGGTAATTGGATTCAAACCAAGCCCCATGAAATTGGGAAAGTACTGAACTACCCAAATATTGGACCAAGACAGTCTTACCTCATTTACCACGAGGAGCTGGAGTCATTGGTAAAGAATTTCCCCTCGATTAAAAGAGCAAGATTCTGGATGACTTTTGGTGAGGAATATTTGACGCATCTACGTGTGATACAAAACATTGGAATGGCGTCAATCGAACCAATTGAATACGAGGGAAAAAAGATAATCCCACTGCAATTTCTGAAAGCTGTCTTGCCTGATCCGGGTGATTTGGGAGAGAGTTATGAAGGTGAGACATCCATCGGATGCAGAGTGAAAGGACTAAAAGACGGACTGGAAAAAACTTACTATATATACAATAACTGCAAACACCAGGATGCATTTCACGAGACCGGAACCCAGGCCGTTTCGTTTACCACAGGTGTTCCGGCAATGATCGGTGCCAAAATGGTTCTTACAGGGAAATGGTCCGGGGCCGGAGTCTTCAACGTGGAAGAGTTTGACCCTGATCCGTTTCTGGATGACCTGAAAACTTATGGCTTACCATGGCACGAATTGGAAAATGTTGATCTGGAGTTTGAATAAAACGATCCGAAATGAAGCCTGATTTGAAACAAATACCATCATTCTATCGGCCCTATATTGAAGCTCTCGAAGATAAGGACCTTATGGGCTTGTTGAGCGAGAGCCTGGTGCGATTTGATGACCTGACTTCAGGTATTGCGGAGGGTGAGGGGGACTTCAGGTATGATCATGGAAAATGGACGATTAAGCAAGTTGTCCAGCATCTTATTGATGGTGAACGTGTATTTACCTATCGTGCCCTGCGATTTGCACGTGGAGATAAAACTGATCTGCCGGGTTTTGACCAGGACGACTATGCAGCCAATTGTGAAGCGGACAGGAGGACTTTATCCGGACTGATCGCCGAATTCAAAAATCTTCGCAAGACGACCATTGATTTCTTTCAGTCTCTTTCTGATGAACAACTCCGTTTCATCGGAACTGCCAATCAGTATGAATTCAGCGTAAACTCCATTGGGTACATTACTGTCGGGCATTTGGTGCATCATCTGAACATTTTAGAAGAAAGATATCTTCCAAAGCTTCATGATTGATTACTCGCTGGTACCTTCCCCGTGTTTCGTCCTGGATGAAGGGAAGCTCGAGACTAATCTGAAGGTATTGCAACAGGTACGGCAAAGGGCCGGAGTTGAAATCATTCTGGCATTTAAGGGCTTTGCCATGTGGCATTCCTTCCCTTTGGTTCGGAAATACCTGAATAGTGCAGCGGCTAGCAGCTACAACGAAGCAAGGCTGTGTTTCGAGGAGATGGGGTCAAAGGCTCATACCTATATGGTCGCATTTAGTGATGATCAGTTTGACTCAATAACAGGTTATTCTTCACACTTGACTTTCAACTCCATAAGTCAGTTTAAAAAATTCAAAAGCAGGGTTCCACAAGAGGTAAGTATTGGATTGAGAGTTAACCCAGAATGGTCAGACGTCAAGACCGAGTTATATGATCCCTCAAGTCCAAAATCCCGGCTGGGGCTGACTAAAGGGGAAATCGGACCAATTTTGCCACCGGAAATTGAGGGGTTGCATTTTCATGTCCTTTGTGAATCCTCGGCAGAGGCTTTGGAACAGGTACTGAAAAACTTTGAAGAAAGATTTGGACATCTGCTACATACCATAAGATGGGTTAACATGGGAGGAGGACATCTGATTACCCAGGAAGGATACAATGTTGATCTGTTGATTGGATTGTTGAAAAGATTTCAGGAAAAATACGAGGTTAAAATCATTCTTGAACCCGGGGCCGCAGTGGCCTGGCAGGCTGGGGACCTGGTTTCGACAGTATTGGATATCGTAGAAAACAATGGAATAAAAACAGCTGTTACAAACACTTCTTTCACATGTCATATGCCGGATTGTCTTGAAATGCCCTATAGACCGGAAATCTTAAATGCATATAAAAATCCTGATGCAGGTAAATTTAAATACCGGATTGGCGGACTAAGTTGTCTGGCGGGAGATTTCATGGAGCTCTATGGATTTGACAAGGAACTAAAGGTAGGGGACAGGATCGTTTTCAAAGATATGATGCATTATACCATGGTAAAGACTACAACTTTCAATGGTGTCGATCATCCCTCCATCGGGATTTGGACAAAAGATGGAAAATTCAAATTGATCAGGAGATTTGGTTATGATGATTTCAAAAACCGGTTATCCTAGTGCCAAGTCGATCATGATATGATGGTTAAGTCGCAGTTGTTATCGTCCTTTAGCAAGGGCATAAAAATTAAGCATAACAGCGCTACGTAAACATTTTTATGGTGAAGCTGAGGCGGTAACACCGGTTAACGTGAGTTCGAGATAACAACCTCAAAAAAACAGTCATATCGAATAAAATGAGATATCTTTTCACATTCATAAGTTTGAAATCATTATTTCAAGCATATTATAATCTGGAAAGATTTCTCTGTCGAGCACCTCCTTCGTCGAAAAGACTGTTTTTTGAGGTTTGGGACACAAACCTTGTATTCCTTAACCCGAACTCACGTTAGTTAGTGAGTTTGGGCTCCATAATGCCGCGCATGAAATCATTGTATTCTTCACAGGTCAGGTAGGCTTCACCTGCTGAGTAGGGACATGTCTTGTAAGTCTCACCAAAATGATTTTGCTTGATGATCACACCGGAACCTTTGCAAACCGGGCAGATCATCTTTTCGAGTCCTCCGCAGTCATAGTCCTGCTCCATCAGATCCACGAGTTCTTTCATTTTTCCTCTCTGAATTTGCAGGTATTGATCTTCTGCAAGTTGCAAATACTTTACAGCCTGCTCATAATACATGCCTTTTGTTCCTTTGAGCTGTATATACTTGTTCAGCCAATTGATACTTTGCTTGTATTGATTGAGGTGAAAACTGTTCCTTCCAAACAAATACGCGAGGTTAGTTGGCAGTACTTCCCTGTTTTTCATGATAAAGAGAAACTCCTGCTGGGCAGCTTCATACTCTCCCTTTTTCATCATTTCCTCGCCAAGATCCATTCTGCGAAAATATTCTCCGTCAGGTATCTCCTGGGCCAGGATGCAACAGCTCCAGCCCATCATTCCACAAAAAATCAAAAATCGCATAACTGCGAAGTTACTGGTTTTCATTTCAGACTGCATGAAGTATCTTCGGAAGTCTGAATGAGCTTTTTAAATTCAGCTCTATAAAAATTAATTTTACCTCAAAAACGACATATCCCATGGAAGAATCACTTCAAGACCAGGCGACTCCCACCCAAAAGGAGGATTTTCTACCAATAAACGGTACGGATTACATCGAATTGTATGTTGGGAATTCGAAACAGGCCGCTCATTTTTATAAAACTGCATTTGGATTCCAATCCGTTGCATTTGCAGGATTGCAGACCGGCCTGAAAGACCGGGAATCCTATGTGGTCGTGCAGGACAAAATCCGGTTGGTCCTTACTACTCCGTTGAAGGGGGGCACGGAAATGGGCGCCCATATAGATCGACATGGAGATGGTGTGAAGGTTGTTGCCTTGTGGGTCGATGATGCGACCAAATCTTTTGAAGAAACCGTAAAGAGAGGTGCAAAACCCTACCTGGAGCCAACGACAGAAAGTGATGATCATGGGAAAGTGGTCAAATCGGGAATTCATACTTACGGGGATACTGTCCACATTTTTGTTGAAAGAAAGGATTACAAGGGTGTTTTTTTACCGGGATATGAAAGGTGGGAAACAAATTACAATCCGTCGGAAACCGGCCTGAGGTATGTAGATCATATGGTTGGAAATGTTGACTGGGGGGAGATGAACAAATGGGCCGACTTCTATGCAAATGTTATGGGATTTACCCAACTCATATCCTTCGACGATAAAGATATATCTACGGATTACACGGCTTTGATGAGCAAAGTCATGAGTAATGGTAATGGCAGGATAAAGTTTCCCATCAATGAGCCCGCTGAAGGGAAAAAGAAATCACAAATTGAAGAATACATTGATTTCTATGAAGGTTCCGGAGTGCAACACATTGCCGTGGCAACCGATAATATCATAGAAACGGTAACAGCACTGCGCGACAGAGGCATAGAGTTCCTGAGAGTTCCCGGTACATACTATGAAACATTGCTTGACAGAGTTGGTGAAATTGACGAGGATCTTGAACCTCTTCGCGATCTGGGCATCCTGGTGGATCGTGATGATGAGGGATACTTGCTCCAGATTTTTACAAAACCAATTGAGCCCAGGCCGACATTATTTTTTGAAATTATTCAACGCAAGGGTGCCAAGTCCTTTGGAAAAGGTAATTTTAAAGCCTTATTTGAGTCGATAGAAAGGGAACAGCAGTTGCGCGGCACCCTTTAGTTATACTAGGAGTGGTTTGGCTATCGTTGACTATTAGGTCAGCATGTGTTATGTATAAGAAAATATTTACAGCCTTTATTTTGATATTTGGCCTGAGCTATATCTCAAAAGGTCAGTCGACACGTGATATAGCTCCACCTCCTCCGCCTGTTCCGCAGTATCAGTCCTACAAGAAAGCTGAGAAAAAAGATAATATTCTGAAAGGATGGTTTCAAAAAAGCAACGAAGATGAGGTATTGGCTTTCAGGAAAAAGATGAAGAAAGTCTATAAGAAGAAAAGGAAGAATGAGAAACTTGCAGAAAAACCCGAGTTTAACGACCCGCTTTATTTTGGGCATAAGAAACCCCCGGTGAAGCGCCCCCTTGGCAAGCGCAAATTTTGTAAGGAATGTGGAATGAAACATTGATATAATTGGAAATCAACAGATTTATCGAGTCTACCAACCTTTCACCTACTATCACCGGTAAGGAGGTGGATAACCTCATATCTGAAGCAATTGAATACAACTTTCTTGGGGCCTGTGTTCCGCCGTTTTGGGTAGAGCGGGCATCCCGGGAGATAGCGGACAGGGACCTGCAACTGGTAACTGTAATTGGATTTCCTTTAGGTTTCCAAATGACGGAAACAAAAATCGGGGAAATTGAACTCGCTCTGCAGAATGGAGCAAACGAATTGGACATTGTCATGAATTTGTCCGCGGTGAATGATGGAATGAACTGGGCCAAGATAGAACTGGCCAAGTGTGCAAAAGTCATTCATGAGGCAGGTGCAATTATGAAGGTAATCGTTGAAACGGATCTCTGGAACGAGGATCAGCTTCTCGAAGTTATAAAAATAGTCAGTGATAGTGGAGCTGACTTCTTCAAGACCAGCACCGGCTATCATCGCTCTCCGGTGAATATTAAAACCGTGAAATTTATCAGAACGCATTTACCATCAAATGTTGGGATAAAAGCCTCAGGAGGCATCAGTGATCCCCAGCAGGCAAAGTTGTTGATAGAGTCCGGGGCGGATCGTTTGGGCACTTCCAAAGGGATCAACCTCGTACAATAATGGCTACGGCATATTTAAGGTGTGTCGGAAGGGTTCAGGGTGTATTTTACAGGGCAAGTACAAGGGACAAGGCGAGAGGGCTGGGACTTCGCGGCTGGGTGAAAAACGAATCCAACGGTGATGTGCTTGTTCTTGCCCAGGGTGAACGGGAGAAGATTGGGCTTCTTGAGGATTGGTGCAAGGAGGGACCTCCTCTGGCATCAGTACAAAACGTTGTCGTGGATTGGGTGGATGAGCCTGTGGAGAAATTCACCGATTTTTCGGTGCGGTACTAGGTCTTGAATTAGACAAAATTTATAAAAAGGACACAAGGCTCTAAATCAGGCAGCGACAGAAACCTGGCCTTTCCGGGTTTTCTGAATTTTCAAGTCCTTCATTATTATTCTATCAAGTTCAATCAAAAGGATTTTATCGGATTGTTTCTGGTGCAAAAAGCATCCTTTGACTATGATCTTTGAATAATTCGGATGGCATCTTCCCAGGAGCTCCTGCCATTTCAGATACTGTCGGGACCAATCTGAACAATACTGGTCATAATGAGATGAACCATCCCAAAGGAACTCCAATTGGTTATCTGCAAAAAGTAACCTGTAAATATCTGAGAGGAGGTAATAACTTCTTTCAAGGAATGAAGTGTTGATGTTTTCCGTTGAATTGAGGCTCCGGAAAAAATCATCCTGGAGTTTTAAGGGATTATGAATGAGCTGGTAGTTTTCAAGCGCTATGGGGACAGCTTTTTCTGTCAGACTGTCTTTTGAATCAATCTGTGCCTGCTTTAGGATATAGTTTTTGTCCTGATCGAAAGACTTATCCCGCATAATACAAAAATAGGATAGCTTTTTGAGCTATCCTATTTTCGATATAATGTGTGTATTTGTGTCTTTTAATGCGAGAACGTAAAAACCCAGGCGCCTTCAAATCCTTCAACTCGTCCGCTTGTTTCCGGCACAGTGAAAGAAAGGGTTAAACTGGACTCGGTGATGTTGGCTGCCATTTCGATTCCGTCACTCCTTACGATAGTGCCGAGATCAAGCTGATCACCACTTGCCTTAAAATTCCATTGTCCACCACTTGAAGGCCAGACCTTTGTCGCATCAGTTTCCGAAGGCATGTTGGAAACTGAGAAACTACCGCCATCGTAGGTCGTGGTGTTGATTGTAAATGACAATGAAAAATTAGCCCATTCATCTCTGGGTGTATTTTCATTGGTAACACTGGTAGGTACCCACGCAGATGCCACCAGCAACTCACCTTTTTCCTTTCCCTGAGGATCAGGTTCCGGATCACTGCCGCCGCCACCACAACTGATAAATATGATCAGTGAGAAAACGGCTGCAATTGTTAATAATTTTTGAATGTACTTCATAATTAAGCAGTTGTTATAGATTAAGATTTGTTGTTGTTAGTCAAAAATAAATTTTTTTTTGAATTTATCACCACAAAAATGGATTTGTCTAAGATTTAAAATCAAGGACATTTATCTCACTTTTGACAAACTCGTATTCATAACGTTGATTCGAAGCAATAATTATGGTCCTGTTTTTCAGAAGGTCTTTTACTTCATCGAGATACCAGGCAATTCCCGACTCATCCATGTTGGCGGTGGGCTCATCCAGGAGTATTAACTCGTTTTCACTAAAAAGGGTCAACGCCAGTTTTAGTCGCTGTTTCATGCCGGATGAAAACTCCAGCACCGGCTTATTGACCGCATCACGCAGACCTGATCTTTCGCAGATATCATCAATGGAGTAAAGGCTCCTTTTAAACTTGAAATGAAACCGGAGATGCTCCAAAAGTGTCAGCTCCTCGATCAGTCTGACGTAAGGAGCACAAAAACCGATTTTGGCAGGAACTTTTTCGAATGAAAGTACAACATTATCCAGGCGATACTCCACTGTTCCAACCGTTGGATCGATATAGCTTCCGATGATCTTGAGCAAGGTACTTTTTCCGCTCCCGTTGGTACCGGTGATAGCAACGGAATCCTTGTCATTAATTGTGAATTCGAGATTTCTGAAAATCCATTGTTTATTGAAGCGCTTTCCAATTTTTTGCAAATGGATTTGCATGATGTCTACTCCAGACCTTTCATTATTCCACGCTCCGACAGACTTATGAATTCCACTATTTCATCCCGTTCGGGGCTCTTTTCAAATTCTTCTTTGATTCTGTCAAGCGCTTTGGTGGTGTTAATATCACTTAAGTAGACGATCCTGTAGATCTCCTGAATTTCATTGAGCTGGTCATTCGTGAATCCTCTTCTTCTCAATCCGATGGCATTTACTCCGCTATATCCCAGAGGCTCCCGTGCAGCAGAAACGTACGGCGGTACATCCTTTCTTACCAGGGAACCCCCGGCAATCATGGTATGGGCGCCGATCCTCACAAATTGTCTTACGGCTGCTGTTCCGCCAATCACAGTATATTCTCCAATTTCAACATGACCGGCTACCTGCACGGTATTTGATAGGATGCAGTTGTCATCTATCCTGCAGTCATGCGCCACATGCACGTAGGCCATTAGCAGACAGTTCTTTCCGATCTTTGTTGTGCCACTGGCATTTGTTCCCCTGGAAATGGTGACAAATTCCCTGATGATTGTGTTCGCCCCCACTTCAGTCCTGGTCTTTTCTCCTTCATATTTCAGATCTTGCGGTACACTGGAAACCTGGGCCCCGGAATATATCCTGCAATTCTCACCGATCCTTGCTCCTTCCCAGATACAGGCGTTGGGCCCAACCCAGGTACCATCACCAATTTCGACATCTTTATCAATGTAGGCCAGAGGCTCAATTATGACATTCTTACCAATCCTGGCTTCCGAATGGATGAAAGCGGTTGAGTTACTCATTGTTGCTGTCTTTCCTTACGATTACTGCAGTCATAACTCCTTCACATACCAATTCATTGCCCACATACGCTACTCCCCGCATTTTTGTAAATCCCCGTCTTATTGGAGCTATTAGCTCCAATTGCATTACAAGTGTGTCACCGGGGATCACCATTTTTTTGAATTTGAAGTTATCAATTCCCAGAAAATAGGTCCAGTAGTTATCAGGATCAGGCACAGTACTAAGCGCCAGTATTCCACCGATTTGAGCCATAGCTTCTACCTGAAGTACACCCGGCATAACGGGATTGCCGGGGAAATGGCCCTGGAAAAAGGGCTCATTAATAGTTACATTCTTGACGCCTGCAACCTGCTTATCGTCGAGATAAAAGATCTTATCGATCAGGAGGAAAGGATACCGGTGTGGCAGCATGCTGGCAACCTTATTAATGTCCATGACCGCGGGAAGTTTAGGATCGTAATGCAGGATATTTGATTTATTTGTATCCAGCATCAGCTTCTTAAGCTTCCTAGCGAAAGCGATATTAGCTGCGTGACCAGGCCTGGCAGCAAGTATTTGAGCTTTCAGAGGTTTTCCCACCAATGCCAGGTCTCCGACGACATCAAGTAACTTATGTCTGGCAGGTTCATTTTTATGCCGAAGTTCGACATTGTTGAGGATCCCCTCTTTTTTCACTTCGACCTTGGGTTTATTTAGCAGGTCCGCCAGATAGTCCAGCTCGCCATCTTCGATTACCCGGTCTACAACCACAATAGCGTTGGAAATGTCTCCACCCTTAATCAGGTTTTGTTTGTGAAGGTCCTCCACTTCGTGCAGGAAACAAAAGGTTCTGGCGTTACTGATATCATTGTAGAAATCACCCAAATTGTTCAGGGAGGCATGCTGACTTCCGAGTACGGGAGAATTGTAATCAACCATCACCGTCACGCGGTAGTCATCTAAGGGCAGGGCCGCAATTTCCACATCTCGTTTCTTGTCCTCATAAAAGACACTTTGTGGTACTTCAAAGAAATTTCGCTGTGCATTCTGCTCCTCAAGTCCCACTTCAAGGATAGCATCCATAAACGGCTTGGCACTCCCGTCAAGTACAGGAGGTTCCGGACCATCAATTTCGATGAGGACGTTATCCAGCTCAAGGGCGACCAATGCGGCCAGGGTATGTTCAACGGTATTGATCCGTGCTCCGTTCTGTTCAAGATTTGTTCCTCTTTGCAGATCTACCACATTGTCAACATCCGCATCAATTATCGGCTTACCGTCCAGGTCCGACCTTTGAAATTTTATCCCATGGTTAGGTTTTGTAGGATGAAAAGTCATGTGACTGATCACCCCGGTATGCAAACCGATACCTGTGACAGTCACCGGTTTTGAGATTGTCTGCTGATAAAATTTCAAGTCAATCCGGTTTAATGGTCGGCAAATTTAGAATTTTTTCTTCAAGTCTTTCGATTTGCTTCATTACCTCCGGAAGCTTCTTGAAAACAACATATGATCTTATGTAATTATTGTAATCCAGTGCCGGAGATCCATATAATCTGGACATTTCACCGGTGCTTTTAGCAACACCTGATTGAGCCTGAATTTTGGTATTGTCTGCAATGTGGATATGGCCTACTACACCAGCCTGCCCTCCAATAACGCAATTGCTTCCGATACTGGAAGACCCTGAGATACCTGCCTGGGCAGCGATAACAGTGTTTTCACCTATCCTGACATTATGTGCCACCTGGATCAGGTTGTCAAGCTTCACCCCCTTTTCGATTATGGTGGCCCGGATTGTTGCACAATCGATGACGGTATTGGCCCCTATGTCCACGTGATCTTTGATGATAACGTTTCCGGTTTGAGGTATGGATTTATATGTCCCGTCTGCCACAGGAGCATAACCGAAACCATCACTTCCTATTACAGCACCGGAGTGGATGGTACAATAGTCACCAATGACAGTATCCGGATAGATGTTTACACCACTGTAGATGACGGAATTGTGACCTATTTTCGTATTGTCGCCGATTGTTGTATTTGGGAAAACCTTAACATTGTTGCCAATTTTTACATTTCGCCCTATATAGGAGAATGCGCCAAGATAAAATCGGGAACCATGATTGCTTGATTTATCAAAGAAAACAGGACTTTCTATTCCCTCTTTTTCCATTACCTGAACTTTCCGGTGTTCATCCACCAGGATAGTGAATGCCATATATGGATCATCTACACGAATTAAGTTGGATGAAACAGACTGTTTTAACCTTAAATCCTTTGCAATGATGACGGCCGAGGCCTTTGTTTTGTACAGAAAGCGTTCATACTTTGGATTTGATAAAAACGAAATGCTTCCATCCGCTGCTGACTCTATTGGATCGAAGGATTTGATAATGGTCCCGGCATCCCCCTCGATTTTCCCTCCGATAATCGTTGCTATTTGGCCGACGGTCAATTCCATTTTTGCAATTTCAGCGTTACCTAAACGGCCAAAGGTACATCTTTGGGCCAGCACAAGTATTGTTTTCTTACGATTTTACTGATGGCTTTTATGTTGGGCAGATCAGCTGCCTGAGCTACGTCAATTACTTCTCCTTTTTTAGAAAGAATATTGATAGATTGATCTTTTACCACATATGCGGAGTTTGAAACGAATCCGGTATTCACAAAATACTTCGCTTCCTTACCCGTTATGCTGTATTTCACAGCTACTGATTTTCGTAAATCTTTTACTACTTCTTTCGAAACCCTCTCGTTCAGGATCTTTATTCCTAACAAGTCTCTATAAAGCAAACGTCTGCTCAGGTCCTGGAGTATCATATCCTCGTGATTTACCCAAAATTTCAATGAGCCCCAAATATCATTGTCATCCAAAGCCATGAATATTTCGAGGATATCAGGATCCTCTTCAAAATCCCCAAATGAGATGTCGCGTTCAAGAAAAAAAGAAAATGCAGGAGTGGCTTTCACTTCAGCTCCTTTCTGGGTGAGAAGTTTGGCTCTTTTGATAAGTTCTATCAGCATCCTTTCCGCACAAATAGCAGTTTTATGAAGATAGACCTGCCAGTACATCAGCCTTCGTGAGTTTAGAAAACTTTCAATACTATAAATCCCTTTTTCTTCGACCACAAGTTCCTCATTTACGATATTCAGCATTTTGATTATGCGTTCGGCTCCAATTGATCCCTCATGCACTCCGGTGAAAAAGCAATCCCTTTGCAGGTAGTCCAATCGATCTACATCGAGCTGACTGGATACAAGTTGAGTTAGAAATTTACGTGGATATTTGCCCTCAAATATTTGTATTGCCATATCCAACCTGCCTCCAAAATATTTGTTCATCCTGCGTAGCGCCCAAATTGTAATTTGTTCGTGTCTGACGTCCTGAAAAAGGCTGAATTCCAAAGTATGTGAAAAGGGGCCGTGACCTATATCATGTAGTAAAATGGCGATCAGTGAGGATTCATATTCGGCCTCGGATATCATATGATCTTTGGATTGAAGTGTGTCCAGTGCCTTTTGCATAAGATGCATGGCGCCAAGTGCATGATGAAACCTTGTATGAAGTGCTCCCGGGTAAACCAGATCAGACAATCCTAATTGTTTTATTCTTCGCAGTCTTTGGAAATAGGCATGCTGAATTATGTCATGGATAAGATCGTTAGGAATATTGATGAATCCATGGACAGGGTCATTGAATATTTTTTTCTTATTCAAATTAATTTGGGATTGATTCTTGCAAAGTTGATATAAACGTTTAAGCTTTATTACATGCAGAATTACAAAATATTATGGGCGGATGATGAAATAGATCTTCTAAAACCTCATATTCTTTTTTTAAACAACAAGGGATATGATGTGGTATCCGTTAATAATGGAAATGATGCACTGGAATTAATTGAGGAGGAATCTTTTGATCTGGTCTTTCTGGACGAAAATATGCCTGGTAAGTCAGGTCTTGAGACGCTGACGGCCATCAAGGCAGCACATCCAAACCTGCCTGTGGTAATGATCACAAAAAATGAGGAGGAGCAGATCATGGAAGAGGCCATTGGATCAAAGATTGCCGATTATCTCATCAAACCACTCAACCCTAACCAAATTTTGCTGTCTGCCAAGAGAATACTGGATAATGTCAGAATAATCACAGAAAAGACCAACCTGAGTTATCAACAGGAATTTGCCAAACTATCAATGGCTTTAAGTGATGATCATGATTTTGAGTCTTGGGCCGAGCTGTACAGAAAGCTGATCTACTGGGAACTTCAAATAGACAATACGGAAGATAAAAGTATGTCCGAGGTGTTTCAAATGCAGAAAAATGAGGCAAATTCGAAATTTACAGAATACATCAAAAGCCACTATGAAGGTTGGATAACGGGCTCAGATACCCAAAAACCATTGCTTTCCAATGAAGTGATGAAAGAACGGGTTTTCCCGGAAACAGATAGCCTGCCCGTGATTTTTATCGTGATTGATAATTTGAGGTTTGATCAATGGGAAACCATTGAGCCCGAAATTTCAAGACTTTTTGAGGTGGAGTCCAAGGACTATTACTATTCCATTTTGCCGACAACCACAGCTTATGCCCGAAATGCTTTGTTTTCAGGGCTTATGCCATTGGAGATTGAAAAGATGTATCCTGATTATTGGGTGGGCGAAGATGATGACAGGTCAAAAAACAGCTTCGAATGTGAATTGCTTGAGCGAAACCTTGAAAGAGAAAGAATAGCTATCAGCTTCAGCTATCACAAAGTTATTCACGCAAAGGACGGAAAGACCATTTCCGAAAACATAGAAAACCTGCTGGATCATAAGCTGAATGCAATAGTCTACAATTTTGTGGATATGCTTTCTCACGCAAGAACTGATATGCAAATGATCAGAGAATTAGCTCCTGATGAGTCGGCTTACAGGTCGTTGACCAAAACCTGGTTTGCGCATTCGTCACTTTTCGAAACACTCAAAAAGTTATCGGAAAAAGAAGTAAAAGTTATCATCACTACGGATCATGGAACTATCCGGGTCAGGCGTCCGGAAAAAATAGTTGGAGATCGTAATACCAACACCAACCTCAGGTTTAAACAGGGGAAAAACCTGGCATATGATGAAAAGGCAGTTTATTCTACCAAAAATCCTGAAGAATTGAAGCTGCCAAAATTGAATGTCAGCACATCGTATGCTTTCGCAACGGAAGATAGTTTTTTTGCTTATCCCAATAATTATAATTATTACGTCAATTACTACAGGGACACCTTTCAGCATGGCGGGATCAGCATGGAAGAAATGATAGTTCCGTTGATCAAATTGAAAAGCAAACCATGAGGTATGAACTCAGTGAAATTGACCAGGCTGCTGACAAATTGCTGCAAGATTGGGAAAAATTCTCGGTTTGGTGTTTTAAAGGTGAGATGGGCGCTGGTAAAACTACCCTGATCAGATCTGTCTGCAAGTCCCTGAAAATACATGAGGGTGTTAGTTCCCCGTCTTTCGCCATAATCAACGAGTATCAGTCGGAAGATGGCCTGGATGTTTATCATTTCGATTTTTACAGATTAGAGGATGAAAAAGAAGCTGCCAATGCCGGCGTAATTGAATATTTTGATTCAGGCGAGTTTTGTCTGATCGAGTGGCCTGAAAAAGTTGAAGGCCTGTTACCTGATCAATACCTGGAAATAAATATTAAATTAGTAGGGCAGAATCAACGAGAATTAAGGATAACCCCGCATGGCGGAGAAAATTAAATCTGGATTTGCGGACATAGCGAAGGAAGGTGCATTGTTTCCGCAGGAGGCGCCTTTAAAGACAAAAAGTGGCAATAAATCGCTGAAAATTGCTGTGCCGCAGGAAATCTCACTTCAGGAAAACAGGGTTGCACTCAAGCCTGAGTCTGTCAAACTACTGGTAAACAATGGCCTGGAGGTTGTGGTGGAAACGAGGGCTGGCGAGTCGGCCAATTTTAAGGATAATGAATATAGTGAGGCCGGCGCACGGATCGCATATGATCGCAATGAGATCTTCGAATCCGGAGTTATATTGAAAGTGGAACCGCCAACCACCTACGAACTGGGAATTATGAAGCCGGGGGTTACCCTGATATCGGCTTTCCAGTCAGGGACGCAAACCATTGATTTTCTGCAGGAACTGGCAAAAAAAAGGATAACAGCTATTGGCTATGAGTTTATTGAAGACAAGGTAGGAGGATTACCTTTAGTGAGGGCCATGAGTGAAATAGCGGGAAGTACCGCGATGTTGATTGCGGCGGAATACTTAAGTAAAACCCGGGAGGGGCAGGGGATCATACTTGGAGGAGTAACAGGGGTTCCTCCCACAAAAGTGGTGATAATTGGTGCCGGTACGGTGGCAGAGTTTGCGGCAAGGGCGGCACTTGGCCTGGGAGCGGACATTCAGATCTTTGATGACCATATCTACAAGCTACGCAGGATAAAGCATGCCATAGGGCGACAGGTCAATACTTCCACTTTGGATAATGTGGCGCTGGCCAGGGCGATCAAAGGTGCTGACGTTGTAATCGGCGCGGTTAGAGCGGAAAAGGGCAGGAACAAAATCATCGTTACGGAGGAGATGGTTTCAACGATGAAGCCGGGCTCGGTAATTATTGATGTCAGTATTGATCAGGGAGGGTGTATTGAAACTTCCAGGCAAACCGATCTTAACAGCCCTATTTTCAGGGAGTATGATGTGATCCACTATTGCGTTCCCAATATTGCCTCCAGAGTTGCCAAGACTGCTTCTATAGCTATTTCCAATATTTTCGCTCCAATTCTGCTTCAGATTGCAGAAGACGGAGGTATCGATGAAATGATATATAACCACAAATGGTTTATGAGAGGGGTGTACGCCTATAAAGGGTCATTGACCAATTTATACCTTGCCCGGGAATATAACCTTGCTTACAAGGACCTGGCCCTGCTTATGGCCGCAAGGATCTAGGCTTTAAGAAAGCTGACTGCCGGAGTGTGGACCGGTTGAGATCAACACCAAACCTTTACCTGTCATTTCCTGTTCATCCTCCATGTGACGCCTCCGATAATCCATCTGTCAGGCATTCTCGCACCCAGGATATCCGAGTACTGTTCATCGAAAATATTCCGTATTTCCCAATTGAAGCCCAGGTTGGATTTGTGACGGTACGCGATCCTGGTATTCCAGACCATATAGTTTGATTCCAATTCGCTGTTTATAGCTTCAGCCTGATCTTTATCCCTGGCTTTGTGAAGAGCGCTCAGAGACAGATCCCATCTTCCAATATTAAGAAGTGCACGATGTGTTACCAGGTGCCCTGCATGGTTTGAGATATATTTGGAAACCTCGCCTTCCGAATTTGATGTATGCAAATAGGTATAACCGAATACCAGGTTTAGACTTACATTTTCCGAAACTTTTCGCAAAAACCAGCTTTCAGCCTCAAATCCTTTGGTGGTGACATCCTCAAGGTTTCTGGCCCAGAAATAGTCCTGGTCGGCTTCCAGCGTTTCATTATTGGATATGTCGTTTTCATTTGTGATCACAAAATCAATTAACGACGAGGAGTTTCGGATGAAAGCAGTTCCTATAAGCTTCAGTCCGTTAGTGGGGAAATAGTCCAGGCCACCTTCAAAACTCCATGCTGACTCTGCTTTGAGGTCGGGATTTCCCAGGTTTCGGCCGGGTGTCAATGGTCCCGGGATATTGGTGGAAATGTATCTCTCCGTGTAGTCACCTGCACGAATACTACGGCCAACGGCGCCACGAATTATCAGTTTTCTAATGGCCAAAGATGAATTTAACTGGGGGATAAATTCCAGGTCATAATTCTGATCATAGTCAGCGCGCAGGCTTCCGGTAATATTGAAATTATCGATACCGTAATTCAAAACCCCGTAAACACCCAAATGGGTGTCATCATGCTCTCCACGGTCCGTACTTTGAATGTACCTGTGATCCGCCTGGATCCCGTAGGCCAACGCCACTGTGGGGAGAAGGTCGTGAAAGCGATTAATCTGAAAATTCAGGAACCTCGTAGTATGCTCATTTGTGGATGGAAAGTCAGGATTGAATACGAATTTATCTTCGGTCCTCTTAAAAGCCAGGTCAAAGTCTGTGGCTGATCGTTCCTTATCATTTCTGAGCTTTAGCTGTCCCCATAGGTTCGAAGTGGTTTCCCTTGACTGGTCAAAAGTGCTCCGGGTATAAAAATACTGGGCATTAAAGTCCCTGAAGTCATAGCCACTTCGCCCCATCAGTTGCCATCGATCACTAAACCGGTAGCCTGCCGATCCGGACATTGTATGGATGTTGAAGTCTCCATTCGCTCCGGAGGATAGTTTATGACCATCGGAGTTATTTGTGATGCCTCCCAGGCTAAAATCCAATTTTCCCAGTCTCATGTACGTACCCATTTGAGCAGAAATAAGCTTATGCTCACCAATGGAAATACCGGCAACTGCATCATTCTCAGCAGACTTTTGCCGGCTAAAGGTTTTGGTAATAATATGTATCACCCCCCCGACGGCATCTGCTCCGAATAACGAGGCAGCCGGGCCTCTCAGTACTTCTATGCGATCAATCTCAGCCGGAGTAATGGGCACATAGCCATTGAAATGACCGGTTAACGGATCATTCAGGCGCATACCATCAATTAAAATCAACACTTGCTGAAATGTAGAGCCCCGAATGATTATGTCCGACTGTACTCCAAATCCACCCCTGGATTGAGCCTCTACCCCGGGAATGTATCTTAATAATTCATCCACAGAATTGGCCGGAAGTTCATTTATTTCATCCGATGTAATGACGGAAATATTTCTACCGGTCTCCTTCATATCGATTGGAATTCGTGAGCTGGTCACCACAACATTTTCCAGGTAAATATTATTTTCGGACTGACCACTGGCTTGATGGATCAGTATTAGCAGTCCGGATAGCAATAGTACCCTTCCCGTGATATTATAGTTTATGATTGAACCCATTGTAAGAGATTTGTGATTAGAGATGAATTTTTAGTAGCTACTGTCGATTAAATAATTTTGCCTGCGCGATAGCAGGATAAGAAAGACTTGTTTACTATTTCAGTTTTTCCAGGCCTTCTTTTAAAGCTTTGATCTTAGCCTCAGCATCTTTTTTCTTCTTTTTTTCCATTGCGACAACCTTTTCCGGAGCATTATTTACAAATTTCTCGTTGCCGAGCTTTTTTTCGATAGATCTGAGGAATCCTTGGGCATAATCCAGTTCTTTCGTGAGGTTCTCTTTTTCCGCTCCCGTATCAATTACCTCCGGAGATTCCAGGTAGTATTTTGTGGATTTCACGACAAAATTGTAGCTGTGTTCAGGTTTTTTGTCAGAATAGACGATTTCGTTAAGCATCGCCACCTTTTTCAAAGATGTTTCGATATCACTGTAGTCTTCAGCTTTGCCGTTGATCACAAGCAGCAGTTCCTTTTTAGGTGATATTTGTTTGCTGTTTCTTATGTTCCTGATGGCTGTGGTGATTTCAAAAAGGAGATCTCCCTTTTCCAGGACTGATTGATTGTATTCTTCAATGGCCGGCCATTTTGCTATTATTATACAATCTTCCGCAGACCGGTCTTTCAGGTTGTGCCATAGTTCCTCAGTAAGGAATGGCATAAACGGATGCAATACCTTAATCAGCTTCTCGAAAAATTTGATTGTACAATCATATGTGGCCTGGTCTATTGGCTCACCATAAGGAGGCTTTATCCATTCGAGATACCAGCTGCAGAAATCATTCCAGATCAATTTATAGAGCGTCATCAGGGCATCTGAAACCCGGAATTTCTGGAAATGATGCTCCAGTTCGGCCAAAGCCTTATCGAAATGAGCCTCAAACCAGTCAACAGCCATTTTGTTAGCTGAGTTTTGAGCTTCTCCAGTAGTTTGCCATCCCTTGACCAAACGGAAAGCATTCCATATCTTATTGGCAAAATTCCTGCCCTGCTCCACGAGTTTCACATCAAAAAGCAGGTCGTTGCCGGCTGGTGAACTGAAAAGCATTCCGGATCTAACACCATCCGCGCCATATTGTTTAATCAACTCGAGCGGATCAGGTGAGTTGCCCAGTGATTTAGACATCTTGCGACGTTTCTTGTCGCGCACTATGCCAGTGAGATACACATGTTTGAAAGGCTTTTTATCCATGTATTCATACCCGGCAATAACCATTCTTGCAACCCAGAAGAACAGGATTTCAGGTGCTGTAACCAACGTATCCGTAGGATAGAAATAATCCAGATCCTCATTTCCCTTTTTTATTTTTCCGTTTTCAAAATCGAAATTGTCATTTGAAAAGCCATTGAAAACGGCAATCGGGAAAAGCCAGGACGATGCCCATGTATCAAGTACATCCTCATCTTGCTTTAAGTCAGTTTCAGAAAGATTGGGATTACCTGTGGCCTGCCGGGCGAGTTCGAGCGCTTCCCCGATGGATTCCGCCACAACGAAATCATTATCTCCTTCTCCAAAATAGTAGGCCGGTATCCGCTGTCCCCACCATAACTGCCTGGAAATACACCAGTCGCGTACGTTTTCCATCCAGTGATTATAGGTGTTCTTGAATTTTGAAGGATGGAGGATCACCTCATCGTCCATCACGGCCTTGTGGGCACGGCGGGAAATCTCCTTCATTTTGATAAACCATTGGAGGGATAGTTTAGGCTCCACCACTGTATCTGTTCGTTCAGACCTGCCGATTCTGGTAGTGAACTCCTCATCGCCAAGTAACATCCCGGCTTCTTCAAGGTCCCTGATGATTTGGTCCCGGATTTCGAAGCGATCTCTTCCCACATACTCAGGGATCTCACACTTTTCATTTAAGGTTCCATCAAGATTGATGGTGTCAATCACTTCCAGGTTATGTCTTAGTCCGATTTCATAGTCATTCTGGTCATGGGCAGGTGTTACCTTCAGACAACCCGTGCCAAAATCCAAAGCAACATAATCATCCCCTATTATCGGGATTTCCCTGTTGATGAATGGAACGAGAGCGGTTTTTCCAATCAAATGCTGGTACCGCTCATCTTTAGGGTTAACCGCAATGGCCGTATCACCCATGATGGTTTCGGGACGCTGTGTGGCTATTACCATAAAACCATCGGAGTCCTTCAGCTCATACTTTATGGAATACAGCTTGGATACTTCCCCTTCCTCCTGGTAGATCACCTCTTCATTTGAGACAGCCGTCCGGGCCTCGACATCCCAGTTGATCATCCGCAGTCCCCTATAGATAAAGCCTTTTTTGTGCAAGTCGACAAATACGCGGATTACGGCTTTGTAATATCCATCGTCCATGGTGAAGGCTGTTCGATCCCAATCGCAGGACGCGCCAAGCTTTTTGAGTTGCTCCAAAATTATCCCGCCGTATTTCTCCTTCCATTCCCACGCGTGTTCCAAAAATTCTTCTCTTGTCAGGTCGCTTTTTTTTGTACCCTGTTCCCGTAGCATTCTTACAACCTTCGCCTCTGTTGCAATAGAGGCATGGTCTGTTCCCGGTACCCAGCAGGCCTCTTTCCCTTCCATCCTGGCTTTGCGGATCAGGACATCCTGAATCGTATTATTCAGCATATGACCCATGTGCAAAACACCTGTCACATTGGGTGGCGGTATGATTATTGAGTAAGGGTCCTTTTTGGGGTTTGGTTTAGCCGCAAAAAAACCATTTTTCATCCAGTGGTTGTACCACTTATCTTCTACCTTGGAAGGATCATATTTCGGGGAAAGAGACATCTGTCTTAACGATTCTGAAATGAACGTGCAAAACTAGTTGAACTTGAGAATAATCACCGGTATCACAGCACAAATGCTTTGTCAATATTTTTTTTCGATTCAATGAATACTCTAAAATTGTAGTATTAACCATTTCAAGATTGATGAGAGCAAATAACCCTGAACTAAGATCGTGGATTGACGTACCTGAGGACTCCGATTTTCCCATTCAAAACCTTCCTTATGGTATTTTTCAAACAGCTGACAGAAGCCCCAGGGCGGGTATAGCGATCGGAGATAAAATTCTTGACCTTGCAGCACTGCAGGAAAAGGGATATTTCCAGTCACTGAATATCAGAAATGGCACGTTTCAGCAGGATTCACTCAACGAGTTCATTGGTCTTGGAAAAGAAGTTACCAATGAGTTCCGGAATTACACATCAAACCTGCTCAGAAGTGATAATGCTGAACTCCGGGATCGGGAGGATGTCGATAAAATGCTTGTGGATCAGAAGGAAGCAACAATGTTGATGCCTGTCAGGATACGGGACTATACCGACTTTTACAGCAGCGAACAGCACGCGTTCAATGTCGGATCAATGTTCAGGGATCCCGACAATGCATTGCTGCCAAACTGGAAGCATCTTCCGGTTGGCTATCATGGCAGGGCTTCCAGTATTATCATTTCCGATACACCCATCAAAAGGCCAAAGGGCCAAACCAGGGCCGACGGTCAGGAAATGCCGGCTTTTGGTGCCAGCCGGTTGCTGGATTTCGAGTTGGAAATGGGATTTATCACATGCAAGGAAAATCCGTTGGGATCTTCGATTTCCACTGCGGAGGCGGAAAATTATATTTTCGGATTTGTACTCTTCAACGACTGGTCGGCCCGGGATATTCAAAAGTGGGAATATGTACCTTTAGGTCCGTTCCTCGCCAAAAACTTTGCCTCGTCCATATCACCCTGGATCGTAACCCTGGAAGCGCTGGACCCATTTCGGGTGCCGGGTGACAAACAAGATCCTCAGGTTTTGCCGTATCTCGAGTTTGAGGGTGATAAGAATTTTGATGTAAACCTGGAAGTAGCGATACAGCCTGATGGAAGTTCGGAAAATACGGTTACCCGGTCCAATTTCAGACACATGTACTGGAATGTTAACCAACAGCTTGCTCACCATACCGTAAACGGATGTAACATCGGAATATGCGATATATATGCTTCCGGTACAATCAGCGGGCCTACGCCGGATACTTACGGATCGATGCTCGAATTGTCATGGAGAGGGACAAAACCGGTTAAAATGCCGGACGGTTCGGAGCGGAAATTCATTCAGGACGGTGACACTGTAATCATGCGGGGTCATGCTTCCAGGGATGGGGTCCGGGTGGGATTTGGAGAAGTCAGGACCAAAGTTTTACCGGCAGATTAAAATGGAAATAAACCCAAAAGACCATTCGATCGCTCAATTTCACAATTACCTTCTGGGAGCAGTGGCTCCCAGGCCGATCGCATTTGCGAGTACCGTGGATAAAGATAGCAAGGTGAATTTAAGCCCGTTCAGTTTTTTTAATGCTTTCGGGGCGAATCCGCCAACCCTGATTTTCTCACCTTCCAGGCGTGTGAGAGACAATACTACCAAGCATACCCTGGAAAATGTATTGGAACATCCGGAGGTGGTGATCAACATTGTCAGCTATGACATGGTAGAACAGATGTCTCTCTCCAGTACTGAATATGAAAAAGGGATCAATGAATTCCTTAAATCAGGACTGACTGAAGTTTCCTCGACCCTGGTAAAGCCGCCCAGGGTGAAGGAATCTAAAGTGGCATTTGAGTGTAAGGTAACCCGGGTAATTTCCCTGGGAGATGGAGGAGGTGCGGGAAACCTTGTGATCTGTGAGGTCATATTGGCTCATGTTGATGAAGATATTCTGGATGCTTCCGGAAAAATTGATCCATTTAAGCTCGATCCGGTTGGAAGAATGGGAGGAAACTGGTATGTTAGAGCCAGCGGAAATGCTTTGTTTGAAGTAGCTAAACCAAATCTTAACATGGGAATAGGTGTGGACCAGATTCCGGATAACATCAGGGACAGTGAAATCTTAACTGGAAATGATCTTGGCAAACTTGGAAATATCGAGAGATTACCGACCTCTCATGAAATAGAAGAGTTTGCAAATGAACCGGAGGTAAGTGCCATTTTGGAGTATTTCCCGGACAATCCCGACGAACAGATTGCCGAACTTCATAAGCTTGCGAGAGAATTTCTTGACCAGGGAGAATTGGAGAAAGCGTGGAAAACCCTGCTGCAGTTCTGACGGCATCAGTTAAAAATGCAATATCATAATATTCGATCCGCTTATTCCCCGCGAAAAGCTGTATTTTGTGAATCTTATTTCAAACCTCTGTTACAAAGACACTTTTTAATTAATTAATTCATGAAGACCCGGTCCTTAATAGCGCTGATTGTTGCTGTTTTGCTTGCAGCATGCCAATCCGGACAAAAGGAAAATGCGAACCGCCAGGAGAGGGAAGAAGGACTCAAGCCCGTTTCGGAATTGTCCTATGGAGAGCTTTGGCAATTGATACTTGCCGATCACAATGCAGGGGGTAAGGATGTGACAAGTGAGGACTACCAAAGGGACGCCATGAGGCAATTGGTAGAAATAGTCACAGGAGAGTGTGGTACGGATTGCGGGAATCAGGTTCAGATTCAAAGTACTTCTTCGGATCGGATCGTTATGATTGTGATCAGGTTTAGCTTTGATATTCCTGGAAATCCCGTAACAGAGATCCTGCGTGCGTACGATCTTGGTTCAATGGAAAAAATTCCACTGGGGTGCACGCATTTTTGTTACGGAGGTGAAAGATTTGGTGTCAAAAGGGAGGTGCTTTCGGCTACTTTCAGGAAATAGTCACCTGATCATATCTCGTTTCCTCAGAGTCTCTCACATTGTCAGTTCCGAATAAACAATATGATATTTCTTCTTCGATGACTCTGAGGGAGTTGATTTTCTTCAGTCACGGAGCCGCTGCAATCAAAACTGAATCTGTGCGCTATTTATTTTGGTTCACTCAGACCTATGGTAAAATGGTAAGTAACTTGATTACTTGATCGCGAATAACTAGATTGGGTCTCTGCGACAACCTCAGGTCATTGATTAGATTATCAATCGAAAATTTATAGATTGGACTTTTATATTAATTTCACAAAGTCGTTATCCCTTAAATGTGCTATGGGTAGAAATGGAATAAATGCCATTGTCAATGAACTGGCAAAAATTCAACTTGAATTAAAACAAGAGAGGGAAACAAATCAGGAGCGATTTGATTTATTTCGAAAAGAACTGGAAAGATTAGATAAAGTAGATCAGCAACTGAATTATAGACTGGATAAAGCTATTGACAGGATAAAAGAGCTGATCAAGCGGATCAATAAATAATTTCGGTGGAAGCTCAATCTACCTGATCACATCAAACATCCTGGTGTATTTAATGGTAAAGCTTCTGTTAAGCACTCCATAGTTGAAAGAGTTGATATATGGCTCACCGATGGGATTCACAACCTCACCTCCGAAATTGGATTGGTTAAACACCACAAAAAGGCCTGTATTTGCTTGTTGCAGCCAGCCAAACCGGATGTTGGCGGAGGTGATCTCAGCGACGCTGTTGTACTGGATCAGGCTTTGGACGAAGATCCTTGGTGTAAATGAATACGATATTCTGGCTCCCAGTACGGTTGCTTCGAAATCACCGCCAGGAAGCTTAAAATCATTATACTGGACCGAGTACTCAGAACTGAATTTATCACCCAGCCTGACACCCAGAGTTCCCGAATGGATTTGCCGGTCTCCGCCGAAAGAACCTCCCAAAATATGCCTCGTGCTGACATACACATTCTTGCTGGGGTTGGAGGTAACTACAATTTGTGCTTCTGCATGGTCATAGGTATCTGCCGGGACGATCACACCCGGATCTTCTGATCCGCGCGAAATGTCGAAATCTTCGACTACTCCTTCAGTTGTGATATTGATGCCAGTGTGCACTTCAAACCCATTTCGCCAGACCCAGTGATTGTCGATATGAAGGAAACTGGTTTCCTGGAAACCATCAAAGTTCCAAAAGCCGCGATAGGAGATATGTGGACGAAATTCGAGAAAATTCAACTTATTACCCTCTTTCGCTCTGAACTGGTAGAAAATAAGGAACTCCGGTTTTCTGAATGCACTTCTGAAAAGAAAACCCATTTCCGGATTGAAGTTTTCGGCCACTTCCGTATATGCCGCGTTTAGGATCCAGCCGTTCCAGGAGTAATTGCTTTGAAACTTAAAGGAATAATCCTTACCGGTTATTCCAGGTGTGTTGGTTTTAGCTGCGAATCCGGATAATTGGGCTTTTTTACCCAGTCCCAGTTTTCCATCAACAGCAAATGTTCTGTTAAATTCATTAGTATTTGTTGGAGTGACTCCTTCCTTTAATCCACCAAGACTTTCACGACTCATGAACGCTGCTCCAACAAACGATCGCTGAGCAAATTGATGGTTTACACGCGCCACAGAAAAGTTATTTCGTTCAATTGCTACATCACTTGCGGTGATATCTTCGGTAAACATGCTGAGCAGTCCTACATAGGTGTTGTTGATCTTCCCTGAAAGTCTCGCTCCTCCAATTATGGGGACGATTTGCCCTTCATCTCCTATGCCGATCCGTCTACTGAAAAAAAGATCTACCTCACCCGGACTACCCACACTGAACTGACCGGCATTCTCAAGAAAGAATGGCCTTTTTTCAGGAAAGAACAAATTGAATCTGTCCAGATTGACCTGCTCGTTGTCGACTTCTACCTGTGCAAAATCAGTATTGTAGGTAAGATCCAGTGTAAGGCTGGGTGTCACACTGTATTTTATATCGGCCCCGAATTCGCCATCAAGTTCAGTATCCGAATCAGCAATTTCATAGTTCCTTTCAACTCGGCCCAACGCGTATGGGATCACTTTAAGGTTGCCTGGATTCCTAAGATCAAGACCATCAATATCTCCCGCCAAAGACAGTCTTTTCAGATCAAATTGGATCGGCAGAGGCGCCCAGTAAGCGATTTCATTTGTTTTTCTAATGTTTCGTTGAAAATTAATACCCCATGACTGCTCACCCGAGTTGAACCTCAGTGTCCTTAGGGGTATTGCAAATTCCGCACTCCAGCCATAATCTCCTACTTCCGTGACCACCTCCCATGAAGCATCCCAATTGAGATTAAAGCCTCCGATCACACCACTTTGCTGCCGGTTTTGGTTAAAGTTTCCCTGTCCCTCATTATCGACCTGTCCGTCATATTCCACGCCTATTGAATTTGTTCCAAAAAGAAAGCCATTTTGCCCGTCATTGTAAGTATCCAGAATGAAAAGGAAACTGTCGTTTCCATCCAAAGGAGCATCCCGCCTGGGGTCTGAGACTACTAGTTTGTCCGGTTCGGAATCATAACAGACTGCCGAGAGATAAAAAGTCCTTGGGGTATAGGCTATTCTTATTTCCGTCCGTTCCGAGACGGGTTGGCCATTGTCCGGTTTTACCTGAACAAGGTCTGTGATCGGCTGAATGCTGCTCCAAAATTCGTCGTTTATTACATCCCCGTCCAACACGGGGTCCGAATCAATGGCAGTGGCGCTGGTTACAGGTCGCGGACTAATGTCCAAAACACCCTGCCCAAATACAGCAATGGAAACGACGGAGCAGACTAATAAAAGAAATACTTTCATGTTCAAAGGTTAACCGGCCGTCAAGTTAACACCTCTGCTAAAAACGAGAAACAAAATTTACATGGACGCCTAAAAGGCCAGTCGGGATTTGAAGGCTAAAAGTTCTTCCTTGAGGTCCGTATCCTCGAACCTTTCAACGTGATCATATAACCTGCTTGTGGGATCAATGTTTAGCTCCCGAAGATTCATGTGCTGGTTACTGAAAACAAATTCGAGATCAGGATAGATATCTTTCATCACATCTAGGATCTCCAGGATTTGAAGATTCTTATCCACTACGTTATATGTGCCGGATGGCACCTCTGAAGTGATCACCCGTGCCAGTGTATTTGCCAGATGCTCCACATGTATGAATGCACGGGTCTGTTTGCCGGTACCGAAGATCTGTATCCTGTTACTGAAGTTAGCGTCAAACATGAACCGGTTTATTACAGCATCAAACCGAAGACTTCTGTTATAACCATAAACGTTTCCCCCTCTCACGATTATTGAATTTGTAGATTCCATCAGGCGGTTAACATGTTCTTCACCCCGCAGTTTTGAAACCCCGTAAAAAGTGTGAGGAGATGGTGGAGTAGACTCATTCGCCATCCGGGAATGTGCTCCGTATACCGAGGTACTACTGAGATATATAAGTTTTGAAATATTCGATTCTTCTACAGCATATACCACATCAGCCGTTCCCCAGTGGTTGACCTGCTCGTAAAAATGGGGATCGGTATTCGCAAATGGAGTGGTAACAATTGCGGCTAAGTGCACTACTACGTCAATGTTTTCAAGAGACTTTTTCAACAATCTTGTATCGAGAATTTCACCCCGTACGAAAGTGACCTTTTCCGGTTGGTCATATTGTTTTCCCAGGAAGAAGTTGTAGTGACTTTTACTCAGGTTATCATAAATAATGACCTCTTCGATATCATTCAGGTTGACCAGTGACTTGGTTAGTTCCGTACCTACATATCCCGCTCCGCCAGTTATAAGTATCCTCATTCTTTAACAACTAAATCCGTGTGAAGACCACACTCCACTTTGTTTAATCCGAACCATCTGGCTTCTCTCTCCTGCATCTCAGGAACTATCTTTCTCGTACAAGGCTCGCATCCAATGCTCAGGTATCCGTTTGAATCCATCGGGTGACGTGGGAGATCGTGTTCTCTTACATATGCATAGATCTCTTTTTTGTTCCAATCCAGCATCGGGTGAAATCTTATGGAATTGTAAGGTGCCGGTTGCTCAATTTTCATGGATTGACGTACAGCACTTTGATCGGCCCGGACCCCATTGATCCAGATGTCAAACGCCATGAGAATCGCTTCCATTGGTTGAGTCTTGTTCAAATAACAACAATGATCAGGATCCGTGGTAAACATCAGCTTACCATTTGGTTCACGCTGTAAATATTTAGGAGTGTTAGGTTTTAAATCGATTACATTCAGCCCGAATTCTTCCGCTACCTTGTCTTTAAAAGTGAGGGTTTCAGGAAACAAATATCCCGTGTTGATAAAATAGACCGGAATCGTAGGGTCGATCCTGCTGAGGATGTGCAGCATCACAAGACTATGGGTCTGGAATGAGGATGTGGTAAACATTCTTTTCCCTTCAGCCCTGAACTTTTGGATCGTTTTTTTTATCTCCTTTACTTCCATATCTCATTCCCAGCGCAAAACAATACTCAAAACACATGAATTCAAACAATTAACAGAATATTAAGTTCTTTCTACATGTTTCCTGAATCCTTTTCACCTTTGTTCTGTTAAAGATGGAAGTATGAAGGTTGCAGTTTATAGGAAAGAACATTTCAATGCCGCCCATCGTTTGTTTAATCCAAATTGGGATGATACAAAAAATGATGAGTTTTTTGGGAAATGTAACAATCCGAACTGGCATGGTCATAACTACGAATTGATCGTAAAACTGACCGGCGAACCTGATCCGGAAACCGGATACGTGTTCGATATGAAAATATTAAGCAATCTTGTAAAAAAGAAAGTAATAGATCGTTTTGACCATAAAAACTTAAATTTAGATGTTCAGGAGTTTCGTGAAATAAACCCCACGGCGGAAAATATTGCTATTGTAATATTTAATATTCTGAGGGAGGAAATTGACGACAGTCTGGATTTGAAAATTATACTTTATGAAACAGAAAGAAACTTCGTTGAATATCCCGCATGAGGATGAGTTGGACTTTGATCATGTCCGGAGTTCTGATGAAACTCCCCTGAGAGAGGATGCTTTTGAGTTGGATGACGAGATAAAAATGGAACTGATATCCAAGCATTTTAAGGAGATCATGCAGATCCTTGGCCTAGATTTGACCGATGACAGTTTGCGAGGCACTCCTGACCGGGTGGCAAAGATGTATGTCAAAGAGGTCTTCTCCGGGCTGGATCCAAAAAATAAGCCACATGTCAGGTTTTTTGAGAATAAGTACAACTATGACCAGATGCTCGTGGAAAAGGATATTACCTTCTACTCGCATTGTGAACATCACTTTGTTCCGATATATGGCAAAGCCCATGTAGCCTATTTCCCAAATGGGAAGGTTATCGGGCTTTCAAAAATAAATCGCATCGTACAGTATTATGCCAAGCGCCCCCAGGTGCAGGAGAGGATGACCATACAAATTGCGAATGAGTTGAAGCAATCCTTGCATACCGAAGATGTAGCTGTCGTTCTTGATGCTACGCATATGTGTGTTTCTTCGCGCGGAGTAAATGATACTAACAGCCAGACCGGGACAGCCCATTTTAGTGGCAAATTCAAAGAGCAGACCTTTAAAAATGAATTCCTGAACTACATCAATTCCAACACAAAGTAGGCTGACATTCCGATGGGTAAGGACCTGTTGACTTTTACGTCGAAAGGGATCTACTGTCCACGGGGAGATTTTTTCATTGATCCGCACAAGCCGGTTCATAGAGCGGTGGTAACCCATGCTCATTCCGATCATGCCAGATGGGGTCATAAATATTACATGGCTCAGCAAAGAAATCGTCATATCCTGAAGCTTAGGTTGGGTGACATCAAACTTGAACTGAAGGGCTACGGAGAGGTAACCATGATCAATGGGGTAAAAATGTCTTTTCATTCAGCAGCTCACGTCTGGGGATCCTCGCAAGTCCGTGTGGAGTACAAGGGCGAGGTATGGGTGGTGTCAGGTGATTATAAGCTGGAGGATGACGGATTTTCAGGTTCATTTGAACCAGTGAAATGCAATACCTTTATTACGGAATGTACATTCGGGTTACCCATATTCAAATGGCGGCCTCAAGACAATGTTTACCGTGATATAAATGACTGGTGGAGAAGAAACAGCGAAAATGCGAAAACCAGTATTTTAACTGCTTATGCCTTTGGGAAAGCCCAGAGATTAATTCAAAATATTGATCATAGTATCGGCAATGTTTATGTCCACAAGTCCATAGAAAATGTAAACAATGCGCTGATACAGGATGGTGCTGTTCTCCCGGAAGTTTTTTGTACGGATCCCTCAATAAAGAAAACGGACTATCATGGAAGTCTCGTGATCACCCCCGGATACTCTTTCGAAAACACATGGTTGAGTGCATTTCATCCGTGTGAAGTGGCGACCGTCTCGGGATGGATCCAGGTAAAAGGAATTAAAAAGAAAAGGAGGCTGGGGCAGGGTTTTGTATTGTCTGATCACGCAGATTGGGCCGGGTTAAATGAAGCGGTCAGGATGACCGGGGCTGACCGGGTTTTTGTCATGCATGGATACACAGATGTATACGCCAGATGGCTCAGGGAGAGAGGTTACCGCGCAGCGGTTGTGGAGTCATTACGTATCCGGGAATAACGGGATGATATATAGCAGTTTCTGACAGGATAAAATCCATTTTTATAATTAACCCATTCCTATATCTTTGCACCTCTTTTCACAAACCGTCTAAAATAAAGCAATATGGAATACGTCATTTACCTTGTTCCGACCATGGCTCTTATCGGACTTCTGACCATGGTGGGAAAAGCAATATGGGTCACTAAGCAAAACAAAGGAGAGAACAAGATGTCAGAGATCGCCGCTCATATACGTGAAGGGGCGCTTGCATTTTTACATGCCGAGTATCGGGTACTTGGAATTTTTGTGGTAATAGCCGGAATTCTGCTCGGCATAATTGCAACACTTGTTGAGACCACGCACTGGCTCATTGTTGTGGCTTTTGTCATCGGTGCCTTCTTTTCGGCGTTGGCCGGAAATATAGGGATGCGTATTGCCACGGCAGCTAATGTCAGGACCACACAGGCTGCCAGGACGAGTTTACCTGAGGCTTTGAAAATCTCCTTCAATGGTGGTACGGTTATGGGTCTGGGAGTTGCAGGTTTGGCAGTATTTGGGTTGAGCATGGTTTTCATATTGCTATTTCAGTTGTTTATGAGCGGGACATGGACATCCAATGCGGACATGACAATGGTACTTGAAGCTTTGGCAGGATTTTCACTGGGAGCCGAATCCATTGCATTGTTTGCCAGAGTGGGGGGAGGCATATATACAAAAGCAGCTGATGTCGGTGCTGACCTTGTAGGTAAAGTTGAAGCAGGTATCCCGGAGGACGATCCCCGGAATCCCGCAACCATAGCGGATAATGTTGGGGATAATGTGGGAGACGTTGCGGGGATGGGAGCTGATTTATTCGGATCTTATGTTGCGACTGTGCTGGCCTCAATGGTGCTCGGTAATTATGTAATTCGGGATATGGGAGGTAGCATTGACGACGCTTTCAATGGCATTGGTCCGATCTTACTGCCTCTTGTCATTGCCGGGCTTGGAATCATATTTTCAATAGTTGGGACATTGTTTATTCGAATATCCAGCAACGAAGCAAGAGAATCCGCTGTACAGAGAGCATTGAACCTCGGGAACTGGAGTGCAATATTCCTGGTAGCTGTGGCTGCTTTCTTTGTTATCAGAGCACTATTACCCGAGTCTATGTCCATGAATTTCTTTGGGCAGGGGATGGTAGATGTTACTCCGACGGATGTGTACTACGCGGTATTGATCGGTCTGTTTGTAGGAGGGGCCATAGCTTATTTCACAGAATATTATACAGGATTGGGTAAAAAGCCTGTAATGGCCATTGTCTATAGATCCACTACCGGTGCTGGTACAAATATTATCGCCGGTCTGGCCACCGGAATGCTTTCCACTTTCGGACCTATCATACTGTTTGCCGGGGCCATCTGGGGTGCTTACGAGTTTGCCGGGTTTTATGGGGTTGGGATTGCAGCTTCAGCAATGATGGCCACTACAGGAATGCAATTGGCAATAGATGCATTTGGTCCGATTGCTGATAATGCAGGAGGTATTGCAGAGATGAGCGAGCTCCCAAAAGAAGTAAGAGGTCGGACGGATATCCTGGATTCAGTTGGGAATACCACAGCGGCCATAGGTAAAGGTTTTGCCATTGCTTCCGCAGCTCTTACGGCACTTGCTTTATTTGCGGCGTACGTTACTTTCACCGGGATAGATGGCATTAATATTTATAAGGCCAATGTACTGGCATCTCTCTTTGTAGGAGGTATGATCCCAGTTGTATTTTCAGCTTTGGCAATGAATTCTGTGGGCAAAGCTGCGATGGAAATGGTGAAGGAAGTAAGACGCCAGTTTAAGGAGATCCCGGGTATTATGGAAGGGAAGGGAAAACCTGACTATGGAAAATGTGTTCAAATCTCAACACATGCGGCTTTGAGGGAAATGATGCTTCCGGGAACAATTACTATTGTCACGCCAATTTTGATCGGGTTTGGGATTGGACCTGAAGCATTGGGCGCTTATATGGCTGGTGTTGCCGTATCCGGAGTGATGTGGGCCATATTCCAGAACAACGCCGGAGGCGCCTGGGACAATGCAAAAAAATCATTCGAGGCAGGAATTGAGATAGACGGCGAAATGATGTATAAAGGCTCGGATGCTCACAAAGCAGCAGTTACCGGAGATACAGTTGGTGATCCTTTCAAAGATACTTCCGGGCCATCCATGAACATTTTGATAAAGTTGACTTGCCTGGTAGGTTTGGTTCTGGCTCCCATCCTTGGTGAATTATACGGAAATGGCCATGGTGAAACGGTGGAGTTGGACAAGGACCAAAATGATAAAATAGAAGTAGTGATGCAAGAAGATCACTAAAGTAATATTAAATTAAGAAGAAAGGCTATTCATCAAATTGGTGGATAGCCTTTTTCATTTGCATTTTATTTAAAACATCATCTGACGAACTTAAACCGGCTTAATCTCAGTCACTTATGAAAAATTCCTGATCATGCTTTAAAGTTTTATTATGGTATGTAACATCTGTTAGGTTTGTTCCTCTTTTGATCAAATGATTAAAAATCATGGAATTCAAGGCAGTTTTAAGATTATTGACATTTGTAGCGATTTGTATTGTTAATTTCCAAATTTCGATAGCGGGCGGATTAACAGATAACGAGGCTGAGCAGTTTCATAAAAAGCGCGTGGATCTGGATGAAGCAATTGAAAGGAGAAATTTTCAGGAGGCGAAGCTGGTACTTGATGACCTTTTCCCGATCATGAAAAGAGACATCAAATCCAGTAGAAAACTACTGTCACAGCTGGAGAAGAAGGAAAATCCTTCCATAGATCCCGATCAGTTCAAAGAAAATTTGAATAGGAAAGAGGAACTCTTTGAATCAATGAAATCCCTTGTTAATATATCACCTGCGGCCCTCAGGGCAAAGGCCAGCTATTTTGTTGAAATGATTCAGCAATATGACATCCTGATGAGTGGGGACGTGTAAAAGATTCCCGGACAAATTCCAAATAGTATTTCTTGTTATAATTTAAGTATAATTGATTAAATAGCTGTATTTGAATTAGTTATAATAATTAATTATATTTGATTCACTGTAAACGAAATCAAGAACCTGAACGATCGGTTCTAAAATCTTACTTTTGGTGGTTTAATACCCTGCTACCGGTCCTTGGTGGTGGGGTTTTTTCTTGATACAAAGCGAGTTTCTTGGCATTCAGTCTGGTTTTGATGATCTTAAGAGCCAGTGGTCTTATGCCCGCAAATCCTGTTATATGAGGAACTTTTCCAATCTTTTGCTGGATCTTGAAAATGCAGCCGATACCAGCGTGAAAATTGATCTGCTGGTTTCATACTTCAGGTCAGTAGATAATTCCGACAAGATCAGCACAATTACCATATTCACTAAAAAACGGCCGAAAAGACAGGTGAAGGCCCGTGTTCTGACAGAATGGGCTATTGAAGAATCAGGTATCCAGAGATGGCTTTTTGATGAGTGCTACAATGTTGTGGGAGATTTTTCGGAGACAATATCGCTCATTCTTGCGGATCACTCAAATGATACGGGGCGTTCACTTACCTATTGGATCCGATATCTGCAGAATTTGGAAGGAAAAGATGAGTACGAAAAAAAGTTGGCAGTATTGGAGGCCTGGCGACAGCTTGACAGTCAGAGTATCCTGATATTCAATAAGCTGATCACCGGAGGGTTTCGTGTTAATGTCACAAAAAATCTGATAATCCGGGCGTTGGCCAGCCTTACCGGAAAAGATCAATCTGAAATTGCGTATCGACTTATGGCTGATTGGGACCCTGACTCGTCGGATTTAGGATCAGTTTTTAATAGTGAGGACGCGCCAGAAAATATTTCCGCACCTTATCCGTTTTGCCAGGCGTATCCCCTAACAGGTAACCCCTCAAATTTGGGTAAAATTGATGATTGGGTGGCAGAATGGAAATGGGATGGCATCCGGGTCCAACTCATAAAAAGAAAAGGCAGATTATTCATCTGGAGCAAGGAAGATTTGGTTACGGACAAGTTTCCCGAGCTGCATTCATTGGCTCAGCATTTACCAGATGGAGTGGCAATTGATGGGGAGTTGTTACCTTTTAAAGACGGGCATCCATTACCATCTTCAATTTTACGGAACAGGATAAAAAGTAAAAATGTGACCAAAAAAATGTTGAAAGAAGCGCCGGCAGTAATAAAGGCATATGATCTGCTGGAGTTGGATCACAGGGATATCAGGGATACAGGTCTCGTTGACAGAAGGACAAAGCTGGAAGAACTGGTCAATTCAATCCTCGATCAGGATTTGCTACAGTATTCACACAATGTCCGTGTAAGAAGTTGGAAAGATCTCGATTCACTTCGAAAGAAATCAAGAACCCGCCTGGTGGAAGGATTAGTATTGAAACATAAAAAATCCGCTTATCATTCGGACGCAAAAAGGGGTGAGTGGTGGAAATGGAATGCAGATCCGTTTTCTATTCATGTGGTTTTGATGTATGTCCAAATAGGCCGGGGACAACGGATCCATAGCTATACCGATTATACGTTTGGTGTTCGGGATGGGAATGATCTGGTTCCAATTGCAAAAGTTGTTGCCAGGATAAATGATAATGAAATCTGGGAGATCAACAGTTTTATAGAAAAAAATACATTGGAAAGATTCGGCCCCACCAGGGCAATAAAACCGGAACTGGTTTTTGAATTACATTTCCGTGGAGTACAACCTTCCGGGAGACATAAATCCGGGATCTTGTTGCTTGATCCGGAAATTTACCGCTGGTGCCGGGAAAAGAAGGTGCAGGAGGTGAATTTATTGACTGATTTGAAACAATTAATACAGTCAAATGGTTAACTTAGCTAAGTTAAATAACTAAAATGAAAAGCTATAACGTACATGAAGCCAAAACTCATCTTTCAAAAATATTGAACGAGGTACAGGAGGGAGAGACGGTTTACCTGGCCAAAGCCGGTGAAATTGTTGCAGAATTAAGGCCAGTGATGCTGAAGGATCGCAGTTTCAAGCTTGGGGCGATGCGTGACAAAATCTGGCTGGCCGATGATTGGAATAGTGAAGAGACGAACAAAGCCATAGCAGACTCACTTTTTCAGGAGGATGTTGAGGAACCTGATTCTCAGGATGAGATTGAGGGAGAGGCCCATCCAAAATACAGGACTGGCAAATGACTAATTATTTACTTGATTCTCACACTTTTATTTGGTCCCAATACACCCCGGAAAGACTCTCCGAAAACTGCAAAAAGATACTCCTGGATAAGAGAGCTGTAAAATTCTTAAGTCTCGTGACGATTTGGGAACTCACTATTAAACAGTCCATTGGAAAGCTTAGCTTGAATTTTGATTGGAATCAACTGATAGATTATCAGTCTATTGAACTGGTACAATTATCTGTGCCGCAAATTCTGATGATGAAACAACTACCGCTTATTCATCGGGATCCTTTCGACAGGCTATTGATAGCGCAATCCATTGTAGAAGATTTACCCCTTATTACAGCGGATAAAGAGATACAAAAGTATGAATTCAGGTTTGTCAAAGCCTGAAACTATCTCCGATCTGGTAGAGATAGGTTGCCGGTGGTTCCATGAGAAAAAATGGAACCCTTTCCATTTTCAGATCAAGACATGGGAAGCTTATCTGGAGGGAAAAAGCGGATTGTTGAATGCTCCCACCGGAAGTGGTAAGACCTACGCACTTTGGGTGCCATGTGTGCTGGAAGCGCTCAACGAAGACATCACCAGGTATCCAAAAGGACAGCTAAGAGTGCTATGGGTAACCCCTTTAAGAGCCCTTGCAAAAGACATCCATTCGGCAATGCAGTCACTTTGTGATGAATTCAGCACAGGTTGGCAAATTGGATTGCGTACAGGTGACACTACTACAGGTGAACGCCAAAAACAGAAACAGAAGGCTCCTCACTGCCTTGTGATCACCCCTGAAAGCCTTCATATACTGCTGAGTCAGTCCGATTATCCGCATTACTTCAAAGATCTGAGATCTGTCATTGTAGATGAGTGGCATGAGTTGATAGGTACAAAAAGGGGTGTGGCAACGGAACTGGCCCTCTCAAGGCTCAAACATATCACAAGATCTAAATTGAAAATTTGGGGAATATCTGCTACAATAGGCAATTTGAAACAGGCAAAAAGAGTCCTGCTTGGTGAGGAAACCTACAAGAAAGGTGTAGACATTGTTTCTGAGGTCGAAAAGAAAATAGAGGTAAGGTCAGTTCTGCCTGATGAGGTTGAAAAATTTCCGTGGACAGGTCATTTGGGTACCAACCTTGTGCATAAAGTGATTCCTATTATTGAGTCATCAGGCACGACGCTTCTGTTTACAAATACGAGGTCCCAGACGGAATTGTGGTACCAGGCAATCTTAAAGGCATATCCTGACATGGCGGGGGTCATTGCCATGCACCATGGATCCATGGATCAGGCTATAAGAAATTGGGTGGAGGACGCAATTCACGAAGGAAAACTAAAATGCGTGATATGTACGTCAAGTTTAGATCTTGGAGTAGATTTTAGGCCGGTTGACACCGTAATACAAGTGGGGGGCCCAAAAGGTGTTTCCAGGTTCCAGCAGCGGGCCGGTCGTAGCGGCCACCACCCTGGTGCTGTCAGCAAGATATTCTTCGTTCCTACCCACTCTTTGGAACTGATTGAGGGAGCCGCGCTGAGAAAAGCCATTGCCGATCACAAATATGAAAGCCGTAAACCATTGGAAAGGTCCATGGATGTTCTGGTTCAGTACCTGGTTACCTTATCGGTTAGCGGTGGATTTAAACCGGTAAATATCTATCAGGAAATCAAGCAGTGTTACGGATACCGGTTATTGACAGCGAAGGAATGGCAATGGGCGTTGGATTTTATCACTACCGGAGGTAAAACACTTGGCGTCTATGACGAATTTGCCAGGGTTTACGAGGATGACGGAATCTACAGAATCATTAACAAAAGAGCTGCCACCAGGCACAAGCTTTCAATCGGTACGATTGTGGGCGATCCGACCCTGAAGGTAAGATTCATAACAGGAGGATATCTCGGTACCATTGAAGAATATTTCATTTCCAAGCTCAACCCGGGCGATACTTTCTGGTTTGCCGGTAAAAACCTGGAGTTTATTCAGATCAAGGACCTGACTGTACTGGTCCGTAAATCAAAACGAAAGAAAGGGGTCACTCCTGCCTGGGCCGGAGGTAGATTTCCCCTGTCTTCCATGCTGTCGGATGTGATTAAAGACAAGCTTGAGGAAGCACAGCGGGGGAATTACACTGATATCGAACTTCAGACCATCCGGCCTATATTGGAATTACAATCCCAGTGGTCCCAATTACCGGATAGCAAAAGCCTTCTTATTGAAAGGACCGAAACAGAGTACGGACATCACATATTCATTTATCCGTTTGAGGGGATGTTTGTCCACGAAGTGCTGGCGAGCCTGGTGGCCTACAGGATCAGCAGGATCACCCGCATATCATTTTCCATTTCCATGAATGACTATGGTTTTGAGCTGCTCTCAGATCAGGAGGTCCCCATAGAAGAGGCACTGGAACTAGATCTGTTCAGTGAGAATAATTTAATGCAGGATATCAATGAATCTATCAACAAGACCGAAATGGCAACCAGGAAATTCAGAGATGTGGCAACCATTGCGGGATTGATCTTTCAGGGATACCCTGGTAAAAATATCCGCGCGCGACACTTACAGGCTTCATCCACTGTGTTGTACAAAGTCTTCGAAGAGTATGATCAGCACAACCTTCTAATAAAACAATCCATGCAGGAAGTTATGACACAGCAATTGGAGGAATCCCGCCTTTTTGAAGCGATTCGACGAATAAATAAACAGAAAATAGTCCTCAAGGACACCCGTCAGCCCACGCCATTTGCATTCCCCATTCTTGTTGATTCGCTGAGGAGAGAGAATCTTACATCGGAGCAGCTGGCAGAGCGAGTCACGAAAATGCAACTTCAGTTTGAACGGCGTCTCACTAAAGAATAGTTCTTATTTTTACCGGTATCAAAAGTGCCATGAGATATCTCCTTTTGCTTGTTTGTCTTTTCTGTAGTATTCCATCAATAGTTGCTCAGTCTGATTCAATTATTGGAAACTGGAAGACTGTCGACGATGTATCGGGGCAAGTGAAATCAGTGGTGGAGATCTACAAAAAAGGAGACAAATACTATGGCAAAATACTAAAGATCTTTGTCGAGCCCGGTGAAGACCCTGATCCCATTTGTGATCAGTGTGATGAAGATGACGATCGTTTTAACCAGAGGATCATCGGGATGGAGATTATAAAAGACATGATCTATGATAAAGATGACAACATCTTTGAAGATGGTGATATTCTCGATCCCGAAAATGGTAGTGAATATGACTGCAGACTTTGGATTGAGAATGGCAAGCTGATGGTTCGGGGCTATATTCTTTTTTTGTATCGAACACAGACATGGCACCCGTATGAAGGATGATCATTCGCCATGTTCAATTGAAATCCGGGGAGAGAGACTGACGCTTCTCCCCGAAAAAGCCATCTTCTGGAAGAAAGAAAATATACTGATCGTTTCGGATGTTCATTTGGGGAAAGCCGGTCATTTCCGTAAACATGGCATACCGGTCCCCACAACGATCCACTTTCGGGATCTGCAAACACTCTCAGCGTTAATCGAAAGGTATTCTGCTTCGGAAATTATATTTTTAGGAGACCTGTTTCATAGCGATTTCAATGCCGAGTGGCGGACTTTTGCCAAATGGATGGCCTCATACAACTCAATTGACTTCATTCTTGTGCGTGGCAATCACGACATTCTGGTTCCGGAAGTATACAAGTCCTCCAACCTAGCTTTGGTTGATTCTTATGAATTACATCCGTTCCTACTGTCCCATATGGAAGAACCCAACAACCTGCTTTACAATATTTCCGGACACATTCATCCCTGTGTCAGCCTTAAAGGCAAAGCGAAGCAGGGAGTGAGACTACCATGCTTCTATTTTGGCCGGTCAGGAGGGTTTATGCCGGCATTTGGAAATTTTACGGGAAATCACCCTGTAAAGCCAAAACCGGGCGACAGGATATTTGGAATTATTGAAAACACAGTTGTTCGATTAATGCAGCAAAATCCAGTATATTAATGTCAAATACAACTTGAAACCTCGTTTGAGAGGTTACATTTTATACCATATTTGTATTAAAAAATGAGTCGACTGACTCAAGCGGTGTATGAAGGATAGCGAGATACTCGAGCGCATAAAACGCGGCGAGGAAAAGGTGCTTGATTATCTGTACAAAAAGTATTATCGTATGATGGTGAAAATCGTTATAACGAATAATGGTACAGAGGAAGAAGCCCAAGATGTTTACCAGGAGGCCTTGATAGTATTTTGGCAAAAGGTTATTTCTGATAAGCTTGTGCTTACTTCAAAGATCAGTACTTATCTCTACAGCATTTGTCTCAACCAGTGGCGCAAGGAACTGGATCGGAAAAGCAGGTTGAGTCATGTTGAGAAAGACGGGGAAGAGTATCAAAGGCTGGAGGAGGAGGAGAGCTACCAAATTGTGGTGGATTGCATCGAGGAGTTGGGAGATCCGTGCAAGAGCATACTGATCTTCTACTACTTTGATGGAATGTCAATGAGCGATATAGCTGAGCGAATGAATTTTGCAAATACTGATACCGCCAAGACAAAAAAATATAAGTGTAAGAAACGATTAGACAGTTTAATAAAGAAAAGGTACACCAAAAAGGACTTTTTTAATTGATGAAAGAAACCAATCAGCACGAGCTAATAGACCTTTACGTCTCAGGACGGATGACAGAAAATGAATCTGTGGCATTCGAAGAGGAGATGGATGCAAATCCGATCCTTAAAGAAGAAGTAATGCTCCAGAAAAACATTGTTTCCGGTATCCGTCATTACCGTAAGGCCGAACTGAAAGCCCGACTATCTTCTGTTAATGTTGAACCATCTGTCTGGCAATCAACTTTGGGATCAGCAGGTGCCAAGGTGGTATATGGAGTTGTTGCCACCGCCACGATTGGTTTGGCCATCTACACGCTCACCGATACGGATGATCAGATCAATACCAAAACAGAGAGTGAAATCGTTATGGAAGAACCCATTCCGACTGATCATCCACAGCCTGAGTATACAATAGAGATTGTAGTACCGGAACTGGAGGAATCAAAGGTTCTCACAAGGGAGAAAATAATTACACAACCGGCAAAGGAGTCTATCGCACCGGAATCCAAATCACAAATAACCCAGAGCCTGATTGCGGCGGAGGGCCAGGATAAAACGAAGACCATATTTACACCCGATATCACTTTACCTACCGAAGATCTGAATCATTCCGATGAACCTATAAGTACGGATGATGTGGATGATCCGGTAGTCATTAATCCTAACGTAGGCAATACCAATATGATTGATGTTGAGGTATTCGAATCGGACAATGGCCTTAACTACAAGTATTTCCAGGGTAAGTTGTCATTGTTTGGAGATTTTTCACTTTCACCTTATGAGGTACTGGAAGTCAACTCAAAAGGAGGTAAGGAAATCTATCTTTACTATGATGACGCTTACTACAAGATCATTCTGACCCGTGTTACCATTCCGTTACAGGAAGTGACCGACAGGAGTAAGATCCAGGAACTACGCATTCTTAGGGGAAACAAGTAGTTAATTTTTCTTAATCCTTGAGCTTCAGCGGTAATTTAAAGTATTAATCCGGATTTCACGAGGGCGATTTTGTGTAGTTTTGGAGCTCGATGCAGGAGAGAAATATCAGGAAAAGGAATTTAGGCAGTTACCCCTTCTTCAGTGTAGTTTTCAGTGTCACACTTTCACTACTCGTAATGGGACTTTTCGGATTACTGTTGTTACTTACAAACGCGCTGACAACATTTATCCAGGAGAGTGTCGAGATCCAGGTCTATCTTGACAAACCCATCAGGAGCAGTGAGGTTTCACGGATACAGCGCACGATCGGGTCAAAGTCATATATTTTGAATAATACTGATATTCAAAGTATTGTCCATATTTCGGAGGACGAGGCAGCAAGACAATTCATTTCAGATACCGGGGAAGATTTCACTCAGTTTCTTGGAGATAACCCGCTCAGGGACCTGCTAATTGTAAAGGTCAACCCGGCATATCAATCCTTGGATAGTCTGAACGTTATCAAGTCGGAAATAGAATCCATCGGAGGAGTATACGAGGTAAGCTTTGTGGAATCTCTCATCGAAAGCATAAACAAAAACCTTGCAAAGATCGGGGTATTTCTTATCGGGTTCTCGGTGATCCTGTTACTCGTGGTTGTTGTCCTGATCAACAATACGATAAAACTGGCACTGTTTTCCCAGCGATTTCTCATTCGCAGCATGCAATTGGTCGGAGCTACCGGAAGTTTCATAAGAAGGCCGTTTTTGCGGAGAGCGACATTATACGGATTCGGTTCGGGGCTACTGGCATCCGCTTTTTTGTATGGCATCTTGTCATACGCCAACAGACAAATTGAGGACCTGGCATCACTTCAATCCATAGACAGACTCCTGATACTTTTCGGGATTTTAATTATTGTGGGGATGACAGTTACGTATTCCAGTACGTACTTTGCAGTCAAACGTTATTTAAAAACATCACTGGACGAATTATACTGAATATATGGAAGCACGTTCAAAGTTTGCTTTTACCAGAATCAATTACATCATCATGCTGATTGGGCTTGGTATACTGGTTATCGGTTTTTTTATTATGACTCAGGATAAAGAAACCTTTGGATTCGGATTTTTGGGACTTACACTTGGACCTATCATTGTTATGATAGGTTTTCTTACCCAGTTTATTGCAATATTTTACAAGGACAAGAAAAAGCAGGAAGATTCCGGTAGTAAAAACAAATGACGTGGATTGAAGCGCTGGTCCTTGGCTTAGTCCAGGGGCTAACCGAATTTCTGCCGGTAAGTAGCAGTGGTCATTTGGAAATCGGCAATGTTTTGCTAGGTGTCAGTGGATCTGATAATCTCCTTTTTGCTGTTATCGTCCACGCGGCTACGGCTCTGAGCACAGTACTGGTGTTTCGTAAGGATCTTGCAGCAATATTCAGGGATTTACTGACATTTCGCTGGAATGAATCCTACGACTACACGATAAAGATCCTGGTTTCAATGGTGCCTGTGGGTATAGCCGGTATCTTTTTTGAAGAAGAGATCGAAGGATTCTTCAGTGGGAATATGATCCTTGTCGGGAGTATGCTGGTAATTACGGCTTCATTGCTGTTTTTCACTAATTTTCGACAAGGTGGTGAATCTGCTGTAGACTATTTAAAAGCCATTATTATTGGGTGTGCGCAGGCTTTTGCCATTATGCCGGGTATCTCCAGGTCAGGTGCGACGATTGCTACGGGTTTGCTTCTGGGAGTTGAAAGATCAAAAGCCGCCAGGTTTTCTTTCCTAATGGTGCTTCTGCCCATACTTGGAGCAAGCTTACTGAAGCTAAAAGATTACATGGAATCCCCGGCCTCCGAGGGACAGATCTCAGCAGGAGTACTTGCCGTAGGATTTTTAGCTTCACTTATTTCAGGATTTCTCGCCTGCAAGTGGATGATAAATATTGTGAAGAGAGGCAAACTCCTGTATTTTGCCATTTACTGCTTGATTGTAGGTATCATTGCGATTTCCAGCAACTTTTTATGATAATACCGGAAGAAGGAAAGCTGTTGCTTATTAACAAGCCCTATGAATGGACTTCATTTGATGTAGTCAAAAAACTCAAATATCTGTTAAAGCCAAAGAAGATCGGTCATGCCGGGACGCTCGATCCCCTGGCGACAGGATTGTTGCTGATAGGTGTCAATAAATACACCAAAAAGCTCAATGAACTTCAAAACCTCGATAAAGCCTATGAAGGTATCATTGCAATTGGCCGGACCACTCCTTCCTATGATCTGGAGACGCCTTTCGATTCTGAAAAATCAATTGATCAAGTGACTACGGATCAAATTGAGAAGGTGCGTAGATCTTTTTTAGGTGAGATCGATCAATTTCCACCGGCTCATTCCGCTGTAAAGATTGAAGGACAGAGAGCATATAAAAAGGCACGAAGGAATGAAGAAGTCCGGCTCAAGGCACGAAAAGTTACGATAAGGAATTTTAAATTCACAAAAATCGCATTGCCTGAAATTCACTTTATGGTCACTTGTTCCAAAGGCACATACATCAGAAGTCTTGCCCATGATTTCGGGCAATCGCTTGGTGTTGGCGCATATTTAAAATCACTGACAAGGACTTCAATTGGAAAATATAAATTGGAGGATGCTGAAAACCTGGAAACATTGGTCAAGAAAATTACCCCGGCTGAATGAACATAGTTGAACACCTCGAAGACCTGCCGGAGCTACAATTCCCCGTTGTAACCATCGGTATGTATGATGGTGTGCACTATGGTCATTGTAAGATCCTTAATACCGTATCCCGGGAAGCGAAGCAGCGCGGAGGCGAAAGTATTGTACTTACTTTCTGGCCTCACCCCAGGTTTGTCCTGGGTAGGAATTCCGAAGATCTCAAGCTCCTTTCCACTATCGAAGAAAAGACCGGCATGATCTCTGGTTGCGGAATTGATCATTTCATCAAATTACCTTTCACCAGGGAGTTCTCTGAATTGAGTTCGGAACAATTCATCAAAAATATCCTGGTAGATGGTATTGGCGCAAAGCTGCTGATCATTGGACATGATCACAGATTTGGAAGGGACCGTGAGGGCAGTTTTGAGTACCTACAGACTAACAAGCGCAGGTTTGGGTTTGAGATCAAAGAAATATCAAGACAAGATATCGATCAAGTGACCGTTAGTTCATCAAAAATAAGGAAGGCTCTTAATTCCGGGGAAATCAGTATTGCCAATGAATATCTGGGCAGGGAGTATTCGATCAAGGGAATTGTGACCAAAGGGGAGCAGCTCGGAAGGAAAATTGGTTTTCCCACAGCCAATATCTATGTACCGTATGACTACAAGCTAATTCCGGCCGATGGGGTTTACGTGGTACGGGTCAATACAGTGAAGGAATCGCTTTTTGGCATGTTAAATATTGGGAACAGGCCAACGGTTGAAGGAAGCCAAAGAACAATAGAGGTGAATATTTTCGATTTTAATGAAGACATTTACGGATTGGAAATAGAGGTATCCTTCATAGATAAGTTGAGGGACGAGATCAAATTCAATGATCTTAATGAGTTGGAAGACCAACTCAAATCAGATAGAATTCAAGCACTTGAAATATTAAAAAAATGAAAATACTTAGGATAAGCTTACTTTTGATCAGTACTGTTTGTACCTCTTTCCTGATTTCATGTAAAGACGATGGTGTCATCAATGATCTGTTTTTTCCGGTTGAAGACGATGTAGAACTGGGAAGACAGGTTGCCGAGGAAATTGCTGGTAAGCCGGAAGAATTTCCGGTTCTTTCGCAGACGGCATATCCGGATGCATACAACTATCTGAACGCGATGAAAAGTGAAATTCTGTCCAGTGATGCTGTTGAATATGCCGACCTCTTTCCATACGAATTGAAAATCATCGATCAGGATGTACTGAACGCTTTCGCCACGCCGGGGGGATATATTTATGTGTATACCGGTTTGATCAAGTACCTGGATAATGCGGATGATCTCGCGGGAGTTTTAGGTCACGAAATTGCCCATGCGGAACGAAGACATTCCGTAAATCAGTTGAAGAAAAGTTTGGGTATCCAGTTTCTGATATCAATTGTAGCTGGCGAAGGAACCTCCGATCAAATTGCAGCTTTGGCATCTAATTTGCTGGCACTTAAATTCAGTCGTGATGATGAGGCGGAGGCGGATGAATATTCGGTGATCTACCTTGGGGATACGGATTATGCCTGTAATGGTGCCGCTTCGTTCTTTGAAAAACTTGAATCCGAAGGTGCGGGAGGAGGCCCCGAATTTCTCAGTACGCATCCTTCTCCAACGAACAGGGTAGCAGATATTAATGCGAAAGCCACTGAAGATGGATGTGATACAAATCCGATCGCCGAATCGGGATTTACATACGCGGATTTTAAGAACAGCCTGCCTCAGTAGATGAAAGAATCAGAGATAAAATTCAAGATCAGGCTTGACCACGACAATATTCCTGAAAAGATATACTGGGATGCGGACCAGAAGGACTCGCCGGGTTATTCCGAGACCAAGTCCATCAGCCTGTCATTATGGGATGATGAAAGCAAGAATACTTTACGAATCGACCTATGGGCCAAGGACATGCCGGTCGATGAGATGAAAAGATTCTATATTGATTGCCTGGGCGGAATCTCCCAAACCCTGCTCAACTCAACCGGAGATGAATACATGTCCCGGGAGATCGGTGATCTGTGTGATAGGCTGGTAGATTATGTAAAAAAAGAGAATCAATAGGATTGGAATTGTACAATTCCATGAATCTGATGCTTAAATTCCGCTTTTTTTATCTTCAGGCCCCGGTTTAGGATCAGCAAGGCCATTTCTCAAGAATTAATTAGTTTTTTTTTAGCTAATATTATAATTCTAAGATTTTGCAATCATTAAATTGTTAAAATGATGAACAACCCCCGGCAACTGATTGGCACTCTGGCAGTCCTGCTGATCTCTACAACCTCACTCATTGCTCAAACCACAATATCCGGTAGCGTCAAAGATGGCGGCAACAGCGAACCATTGATCGGAGTTACCATTTTAGTGAAAGGAACGGTCTTGGGTACAACCACAGACTTTGATGGTAATTTCACTTTGAATGTACAATCCTCACCGCCAATTACAATTGTGATATCAAGCGTGGGATTCGAACGGCAGGAGTTGGAGATTAATTCTGCAAATGTTTCCGGGCTGGAAATCACTCTCAATGAAACCACACTGTTGGGACAGGAAGTTGTTGTATCGGCTTCACGGGTTGAGGAGAGCATCCTTGAATCGCCCGTTTCGATAGAAAAAATGGATATCCTGGATATCCAAAATACCTCTGCAGATAACTATTACAAAGCCATTGCGAATCTGAAAGGAGTGGATATTACTACCAGTAGTGTGAATTTCCAAATTGTAAATTCCCGGGGATTTGGTAATACAGGTAATACACGATTCGTCCAGTTGATCGACGGGATGGATACGCAGGCGCCTGCCCTCAACTTCCCAATTGGTAATTTGAATGGGCCTTCCGAACTGGATGTTGAATCACTGGAGCTGATCCCGGGTGCATCATCCGCACTGTACGGACCTAACGCATTTAATGGAATTTTGCTAATAAATAGCAAGAATGCTTTTGAATATCAGGGGTTGAGCGCATTTGCTAAAGTCGGAATGAATCATATTGGAGCTACCTATGATCAGGAAGCCTCCCCTATGTATGAAGCCTCCATCCGGTATGCAAAGGCATTTAATAATAAGATCGCGTTTAAAATCAACGGATCATACATGCGTGCTGATGACTGGCAGGGCAGGGACCTCATGGACCGCAGGCTCAATCCGTTTGAATCCATCGGTGGTGAGAATCCCGGCGCCGACCGGTTGCACCTCCATGGAGATGAAGCATCGATCAATATGAACATTTTCCGGTTTAGCAGGAACACCCCGCAGGCACTGGGATGGCAGGCGCTTGCCTCCACAGGTTCGGGAATACTGTTTGATCCTGCCACACTGGAAACATCCACGGTCTGGAGTTTTGCGCAAGCGGGATTCTTACCGAACCATGTGATTTCAGCGCATTCCTACGAGGAAGTAAACATAGTGGACTACGGAGCGGAAAATATGAAACTGAATGGTGGCCTGTATTACCGGATCAATGATAAATTGGAGTTGAGCTACCTCTATAATGGTGGATTTGGAACAAGTATTTATACCGGTGCACAGCGCTATTCTTTGCAAAATTTTGGTATCCAGCAGCACCGGGTTCAGTTGAGAGGTGATAATTTCTGGGTGAGAGCATATACTACCCGGGAAAATTCCGGAGACTCATACATAGCAGAGTTTTTGACGCTGAAGATCAATACGGAAAGATACGGTGGTGATCTCACAAACTATTTTAGTCAGTATCCGATCCAGTACATAAGGTATTTGTGGGATCAGGGATACCGCACAACAGATGATCCGGGTGCGGTGACCCTTCAAGACCAGTATGCAGCCCATCAGCAGGCCCAAACTGTAGTTGGGGCATTGTATGTGCTGGACGAAGAGAGTCAGGAGTTTAAGGATGTCAAAAAGAATAACATAGATGGTACAATACCTGATGGCCCTAAGTTCAACGACAATTCGAACATGTATCATGCTGAATTCCAATATGATCTCAAAAATGAAATTGACTTTGCGGATGTACAGATTGGCGCGAGTGTAAGGACTTTTGAGTTAAATTCCCGGGGGACGATATTTACAGATACCACCGATGCCATCACAATCAACGAATTCGGAGGCTACGCTCAATTCGGCAAAAGGGTACTGGACAACCTGAAAATATCCGGTTCGATCAGGTATGATAAAAATGAGAATTTTGACGGCCAGTTCAATCCCCGAATTTCCGCGGTGTATACGGTGGCAGACAACCACAACTTCAGGGCTTCATTCCAGACCGGTTTCAGAAACCCGACTACACAGGGTCAGTACATATCGCTGGACGTGATTTCCGCCAGATTGCTGGGGGGATTACCTCAGTTCTACGATGCCTTCGATCTGGTAAGAGAAAGTAGCACGGGAGTACCCATTTCATTTGAGGCGGGATCTGTGGAAGCATTCAGGGAAGCGATCTTTGAAACAGGTAGCGATGCTTTTGATCCTTCGGTAACGTCTCTCTTAGAACCATTCACACAGGAGGATGTAAGACCGGTCCAGCCTGAAAAGATCAAGTCCTTTGAAGTTGGGTACAGATCGCTTATCAACAACAAATTGCTGGTTGATTTTGTCTATTACTACAACTTATTTGAAAGCTTCATTACACAGATCCAGATCAATATGGCCAGTGAACTGGATGCTGCCGGTGCATCTTTAGCCAACACCACTGTAGGTAGTTCCATTTACTCAGCGGGTGATCCGGCATACAATTCATTGCTTCGTGGGTCTTCATCAAACACCTTCCAGATATACACGAACCTGGACGATGAAGTAACCACACAAGGTTTGTCACTTGGACTCACTTACAGCCTGCCAAATGGATACAATATAGGGGGCAACTATAGTTGGAATAAATTCATAGGTGGATATACGGACAATACACTAAATGACTTTAACACACCGGAGCATAAATACAACCTGAATTTTGGCAACCGTAAAGTCACGGACAACCTGGGGTTCAATATCTCCTACCGGTGGCAGGATGCTTTTCACTGGGAATCTACATTTGCCAGGGGAGAAGTGCCGGCATACAGCACGCTGGATGCCCAGGTGTCTTACAAATTGGATAATTTTAAATCCGTGTTGAAACTGGGAGCGTCGAATATCCTGAATGACTACTATATTCAGAGTCTTGGAGGCCCGGGGATCGGTACTATTGCCTACATTTCCATTACTTTTGACGAGTTGATGAACTAACAAACCGGAACAACCCGATTCCTGACCTTATCAAATATCAATTGGAAGGGATTGATATTGCATTAACTTCACGACTCAACAACCTTATAAGATGGAATCACCTGATGAATTTCAGTTCTTACGGAGATTTAGAACCAGATTATACATTTTGGTATTTGAAACAAATACCCGTTCCGGCCGCATATTTGATATTGTCCTCCTCTGGACAATCCTTCTCAGCATCATAGCGGTAGTGCTCGAGAGTGTTGACGAGATAAACAGTAAATACGGGACATTTTTCAGTATCGCGGAATGGACTTTCACGCTGATATTTACTTTCGAGTATTTGACCAGGCTTTTTATTTCCAGGAGGCCGTTATCCTATGCATTGAGCTTTTATGGAATTGTTGATCTCCTGGCCACTATTCCCACCTACCTGGCCCTTTTCTTCGCCGGTGGTGGTTACCTTGTTGTGATAAGGGCCCTCAGGCTGCTTCGGGTTTTCAGGATACTGAAATTATCACGACAATTGGGTGAAGCGCAGATGTTGGGAAAGGCGCTGGTGGCAAGCAGGCACAAAATATCCGTATTTCTTGGGGCTGTGCTGGCTACCGTGATCATCATGGGTACCATGATGTACATGATCGAAGGGGGTGAAAACGGGTTTACAAGTATTCCCAGGTCGATCTATTGGGCAATTGTAACGATCACCACCGTGGGTTACGGTGATATCGCACCGACCACCGTGATCGGACAACTGTTTGCTTCCATGCTAATGCTGATGGGATATGCCATCATAGCCGTTCCTACCGGGATAGTCACAGCAGAGATTGCGGTCACCCATGTTGACCAGCAGGTGAAAAAGAGGGACGAGAACTATAAATCATGCGAAGAATGCCTGACGCATGATCATGAGCTAAAGGCCAAGTTCTGCAAATATTGCGGTGCTGTAATGAAAAAGAGCAGAAGGAAAAATGTTTCCCGGGATTATGATATCCTGTGAGTAGCATTTTAGCTATGACAAAAAAAGGCGCCACAGGAGCGCCTTTTTTGAAAATTATTTTAAGAATCTATCAACTACCTCCTGGTGAAGCCGTGATAGGTGCCGCTACATGAAGTGAACCATTCACTGCACCGGGAAGTTCGATAACATCCTGTCCGTCACTTGGATCAGTATCTGCCGGGTCAGGAATAATAGCCTTGTAGGCATCAACCGCAAATAATGGAATATACGTTGATTGATCAGTAGGATCAACAGCCAGTACAAAACCTGAGGGCACACTTTCCGAAACTCCAACATTGATCGGTGTTAATGACAATCCTGTCAACATGGTGATAGCGGAACCGGCGCCTCCAGCGTCTTGAGGTAAATCGCTCCCAAGGATCTGGCCTTCCGTAATGTGGTTTAGCAGGAATCCACGGGCGGATGCCGCATCAGGTGCGATACTTCCTATGAGCGTTGCCACATCGATACCTTGCAGGGCTGCAACTCCTGCAAGTACTTCATTTGCAGGAAGGAAAGCCGTATACTTGGACTCTTCATTCACGCCTTGAGCACTGCTTGCCAGTATTTGGGCGATTGAAAGTGACCCATCCGGTACTTCCGTATCTGCCAGTGCCACCAGATCTCCAATTTCGCTAAAGGCGGAAGTCAGGAGCACAGGTTGAGAAAGTTTGCCAAGATTAGCACCTATCGTAGCAAAAACGGAAGGTGGAATTAATATGGTTTCAACAATATGTCCTACGCCGTTAGTGGCTCTGATATCTCCTTCCAGAATAATTACTTCGGTATCCGACCCGCCTGTTGTGATGACCGTTTCATCCTCGGTAGTTACACCAAAGGCTATTTGTTCGGTCTGAAGGGTAGTCAATGGACCGGTAGGACTGAATGAAGCGGTCAGATGCTCCCCGACTACAAAATGGAATCTCAATACGATGGCCACAATGTCAGCACGGATCTGGCTGAAGTCCTCTGCCCCCAGTGTAGCCAAAAGCTTGGTGAAGGCATCGTCATTCGGAAGGAATACTGTATGTGCTGTTGTACCCTCTATGATAGCTTTAAGATCCTCATCGGCATTTACAAATTCGCTAAGCGTAGACAAATTGGTGTTGCCGGCTATGATCTGCGCCAGGGTTTCTGTTGGTTCTACATAGGGTGTGGTATCGTCATCGTCATCCGAATTAGCTACAAAACCAGTGGGTTGGTCGCAAGCCAGTTCGGTGGAATTCGGATCACCCAAACCATCGCTATCCGTGTCTGCGTACCATGTCAATTCATCACAGTCGGGTTCATCGTCATCGCTGCAGCCCGAAAATAAGACCAGACCGGTCACCACAAATAGCATAGCGAGCAGTCTTAAAGCATTATTAGTCTTCATCATTTCAAAGTAAAGTTTTAAGGTTTTCGTAAAAATAATGAAAAATTATTGAGGCAGGATTTTTCTGCAAAATATTATGCAAGCATACTACTTTGGCTAAAATCAGCCATTCCAATGACTATCATCATATTTTATTCATGGATTTGACCCCATATTTAGGACAGACCAAACAGATCAGACCATGAAAACGAAGATCAATAAAAATCCGGTCGATCATATCGATCAAAGTTTACCATTGTCTATAGAAGCAGCAGAAATTTTGAGACCCGTGAATGTAAATAGAAGGAATCTTCAGGACCTGATTGAAATTAAGAAGATCAAATCGGATACGGAACGGTTTCAAAGCAAGATGTTCTATTTCCTCGGTCTTTCTCTCAGTTTACTTTTTTGTTACGTGGTGATCAATTGGAAGACATACGACAGAATGGACCTGGTTGACCTCGGAACTTTGGAAGCTGACTTTGAAGATTTGATGGAGGTACCGATCAGTGAGCAGCCACCACCACCGCCACCTAAGGAAGTGGTCACTCCGCTTATCGTCGAAGTTTCTGACGAGGAGATAATCGAAGATATTGACATAGAACTGGATGTCGAAATGACGGAGGAAACAGCCGTTGAGCAACATAACATTGATTTTACCATGGATGGACCGGTGGAGGAAGAAGTAGAAGAAGTATTTACAATTGTGGAGACCTATCCGGCTCCGGTGGGTGGAATGCAGGCATTCTATTCATTTGTTGCGGAAAATATAGAGTATCCTTCTCAGGCACGCAGGCTTGATATCCAGGGAGTGGTCTTTGTAAAGTTTGTGGTAGAAAAAGACGGCTCGATTACAGATATCAGTGTAATTAAAGGCATAGGCGCGGGATGTGACGAAGAAGCCATAAGGGTTTTATCCTTAGCCCCGGCCTGGAGTCCCGGCAAACAAAGAGGAAGGAATGTCAGGGTTCAAATGACTGTGCCCATCAGGTTCATCCTCAAAACAAGAAACTAATCCGGTGTGGTTGGTTTGGTCTTCTTCAATTTACCCTGGCGGAAACGTCAGGGTTTTTTTATGGAATGCAGGAAATAGACGGGATCAGAGGAATATTCGAACATTTCTTCACCACAAATCGGCGAATCTATTAACTAAAGACCTTTTTTTTAGAAATCAGCCTCGTCAATGATAATGGTCATAATTTATATTGAGGTTTGACTCGAAATTTAAAACGAACCGATACGTATAAACTGAAAGACCAATACTGATCAGACCATTAAATGAAGACGGATAAAGTGGTGGATCGCATGATTCTAATCTGCCGCCTTCTCTTTATGTAATGGAAACATTGAAACCTATGATCAACGAGCGTGTCTTGAAGGAACTGATAGACGTGAAAAGGGAAAGATCGGATGCTGTCAGGTTAAAAAGCAAGATGTATTCCTTTCTGGGGCTATCCCTAAGCCTCCTTATCTGTTATTTCGCAATTAACTGGAAAACTTACGATAGGATCGGTCTGGTGGATCTGGGGACGCTGGACGCCGAATTTGAGGACCTTATGGAAATTCCAATCAGTGAGCAGCCGCCACCTCCTCCTCCGAAAGAGATTATTACTCCCCAGATTACGGAAGTCCCTGATGAAGAAGTAGTCGAGGACATTGAGTTTGATCTGGATGTCGAGATGGTTGAAGAGGAGTCGGTTTTGGACCACAATATTGACTTCACAGAGGAACCTGAGGAAAAAGTTGAGGAAATATTCATAATTGTCGAGCAATACCCGGAGCCTGTCGGAGGTATGGAAGCTTTCTATACTTTCATTGGTGAAAATATTAAATATCCCGTGCAGGCGCGCAGGCTTAACGTACAGGGAATGGTTTTTCTGCAGTTTGTGGTTGAAAAAGATGGTTCCCTTACAGATATCAAAGTGGTCAAAGGAATTGGGGCTGGATGTGACGAAGAAGCGGTGCGGGTGTTATCCAACGTTCCAAAGTGGAAACCCGGTAAACAACGTGGCCGCTTTGTAAGGGTAAAACTGACCATTCCGATCAGGTTTGTGCTGGAGAAATAGATTTCAGCGTAAAAGCCTCTCTAAAACCTTTTTACCGGGGTTTCTCAGTCAACGTTTGAAAATATTGAAATAAATACATAGTTTTTTTAAAAAGATTGAAAATGTTATTTTAAATAGTTGTTTTTGGATAGAACATTCTTTTACATTTGTCCCTTAATTCAAAATCAATGAGAATATTAAGCACCATTCTATCCCTCGTCATTGTCATTATTATGACTTAAGGGGAATGGTGTAGAAAAACATAAACAAAATAAAGCGCCATTCCCACAAGAATGGCGCTTTTTTAATATAAGGCGTTAAACGAATGAATCGTGAGATACTATAAGGAAAACAGTGTTGCATTTTTGGACGGGAATTGGATCAAAGCGTCAGAAGCCAGGGCCAGTCTGTATAGCCAGACCATGCATTACGGCTTTGGAGTTTTTGACGGAATGAGATCTTACAAGAATGCAGACGGATGTAACGTATTTAAGGCGAAACAACATTTTCAACGGCTAATTGATTCTGCAGGTAAGCTCAATATTACCATAAGATTTACAGCGGAAGAATTGGTCAACATCGCTTATAAGCTCCTGGCTCAAAATAATTTGAAAACAGCCTATATACGGCCATTAATTTTTCTTGAGCCAAATATGAATCTGACTGTGGAAGACAACGCCCACATTTTCATCGCAGCATGGCCCTGGAAAAAATACCTGGGATATAAACCAGTTGATGTAATGATATCCGAATATAAGAAGGCATTCATAGATCAGAGGGCCATTAACGCAAAAGTAATTGGTGGCTATACCGCATCAATTATGGCTTCGTCCCAGGCAAAACAACTTGGATATGACGAGGCGTTGATGCTGGATACCAAAGGCAACATCGCAGAAGGTCCGGCGGCAAACTTTTTCTATGAGAAAGATGGCACACTTTTTACTCCCAGGGCGGACTTTGCTTTTCCCGGGATCACGCGTCAGACAATTTTTGCATTAGCCAGGGAATGGGGAATTGATGTGGTAGAGAAAGACATCCCAATGGACGAGGTCTATGCAGCTGATTATGCTTTTTTTACGGGGACCGCAACTGAAGTTACTCCAATTGGAACCATAAACGGGGAGCCAATGAAACTAAAATGGGAAGAAACACAAGCCCACTCACTCTCATTGATTTACCTGCAACAGGTCATGAATGATGAGTTTCAGGGATTGACTATCGTTTAGGTAATGCCTGAGCCAATCAACAAGTACAGCCGTGTTATCACCCAGGATCCCAGTCAGCCGGGATCACAGGCCCAACTATATGCCCTGGGGTTAAACGAAGAAGATCTGCAGAAAGCACAGGTCGGGATCGTAAGCACAGGGTTCGAAGGCAACCCCTGTAACATGCATCTGAACATCCTGGCGCATCAGGTTAAAAAAGGGATCACCGGGAACGGATTATTAGGTTTGATTTTCAACACTATCGGTGTGAGTGACGGGATGTCAAATGGCACCAGGGGTATGAACTATTCTCTGGTTTCCAGGGATATCATCGCCGATTCCATCGAAACTGTTGCAAGCGCACAATATTATGACGGATTAGTGGCAGTGGTAGGGTGTGACAAGAATATGCCCGGAGCGCTAATGGCCCTGGGCAGGCTCAACAGACCAGGCCTCATGGTATATGGCGGGACGGTGAAACCGGGCAACTGGAAAGGTGAAGATCTCAACATTGTTTCTGCGTTTGAGGCGTATGGAGCAAAATTGGGGGGAAATATTTCAGACGAGGATTTTAAAGGCATCATTCAAAATTCCATTCCCGGGCCCGGAGCTTGTGGCGGCATGTACACGGCGAATACGATGAGCTCCGCTATTGAAGCCCTGGGGATGAGTCTGCCTTTTAGTTCGTCAAATCCTGCGGAGAGTGATGCAAAGACCAGAGAAACGCTGGATGTAGGGACAACGATGAGGTATTTGCTTGAGGAGGACATTCGTCCAAGGGATATTATGACGAAGAAGGCATTTGAAAATGCAATCTCCACCGTAATGGTCCTTGGGGGGTCGACAAATTCAGTTTTACATCTGATTGCAATGGCAAAATCTGTGGATGTGGCGCTAGGCCTGGACGATTTTCAACGAATATCAGATAATACGCCATTCATTGGAGACCTCAAGCCGAGTGGTACATATCTTATGGAAGACCTTCATAACATCGGAGGAGTGCCGGCGGTGTTAAAAGAAATGCTGGAACAGGGATATCTTCATGGGGATTGCATGACTGTAACCGGTAAAACCCTGTCTGAAAACCTGGAATCAGTACCAGGTCTTAAACAGGGTCAGAAAGTGATACATTCTTTCGCCAAACCGATAAAATCAACAGGTCACCTTCAGATACTGTATGGAAATCTGGCACCGGAGGGCGCTGTAGCCAAAATCACAGGAAAAGAAGGAGAATCTTTTGAGGGCCCTGCAAGGATCTTCAATGATGAATTTGAGGCCATAAAAGGGATTGGTGAAGAAGTACAAAAGGGTGAAGTAATTGTGATCAGATATTCGGGACCAAAAGGCGCTCCCGGCATGCCTGAAATGCTGAAACCCACGGGAGCGGTAATTGGGGCAGGCCTTGGTAAGGATGTGGCCCTGATCACGGATGGCAGATTTTCCGGGGGATCTCACGGATTTGTTGTTGGTCACATTACGCCGGAAGCACAAGAGGGAGGACCTTTGGCGTTAATTCGCAACGGAGATATTATAAGAATAGATGCAATAAACAATATATTGGAGGTGAAGCTTTCTGATGACGAACTTGAACAGCGAAGGAAAGCGTGGGAGAAGCCACTGTACAAGGCATCAAAAGGAATATTGAAGAAATATATCAACTCCGTGGCGTCTGCCTCGGAAGGATGCGTAACTGATGAATGATGAATACATCACAACTTGAAATAGCAAAAGTGCCTAAAGCAACCACATCCAAGATATCAGGTTCCGAAGCTGTGATCAGATGTTTGCTGGAAGAGGGGGTAGAGACTGTTTTTGGTTATCCCGGCGGTGCAATAATGCCCGTCTACGATGCGCTTTACAGACATGTCGACAGACTGACCCACGTACTGGTACGTCATGAACAAGGCGCCGCGCATGCGGCACAAGGATTTGCAAGAGTGACCGGCAAAACGGGGGTATGTATCGCAACTTCCGGGCCGGGTGCAACAAATTTGATCACGGGTATAGCGGATGCTCAGATCGATTCCACACCGATCGTATGCATCACCGGTCAGGTGCCTTCCCATTTACTCGGGACAGATGCTTTCCAGGAGACGGATGTTGTTGGTATTTCCATGCCTGTAACCAAATGGAACTACCAGGTTTCTAAACCTGAGGAGATCCCGTATGCCATAGCACGGGCATTTTACATTGCAAATTCAGGACGGCCGGGTCCGGTGTTGATTGACATCACAAAGGATGCTCAATTCGGGGAGTTGGATTTCAAATACGAAAAATGTGAGCGGATCAGGAGCTACCATCCTTATCCTATTTTGGATGAATCTAAAATTAAAGAGGCGGCGGATCTCATCAATCAGGCTAAAAGACCTTACATCCTGGTAGGACAAGGGGTGATTATCTCAGGAGCACAGAAGGAACTCATTGCATTTGCCGAGAAAGTGGGGGCTCCGATGGCCTCAACGCTTTTGGGCCTTTCCGCCGTTCCCGTAAGTCACCCGCTTTACGTTGGCTATCTGGGGATGCATGGAAATTATGGCCCAAATGTGCTCACCAATGAGTGTGATGTACTTATAGCAATCGGCATGAGGTTTGATGACAGGGTAACCGGGGATCTTGACCGATACGCCAAACAAGCCAGGATTATTCATATTGAAATTGATCCCGCCGAAATAGATAAAAATGTAAAAACCACTGTAGCGGTAAATGCGGATGCCAAACAAGCCCTTGTTTCTCTGATAAAAAAGGTCAATAGTAATCAGCACGATCAATGGATAGAGGAATTCAGAAAATGTGAGAAAACGGAGCAGGAAACCGTGACCCGGCATGAATTATTTCCCAAGTCGGGTGAGATTAAGATGGCGGAAGTCGTCCGGAGGGTTTCCGAAATGACGAAGGGGAAAGCAATTTTGGTCACGGATGTTGGTCAGCACCAAATGATTGCCAGCAGGTATTACAGGTTTGATGAGACTCAGAGTAACGTTACTTCAGGCGGTCTGGGCACAATGGGCTTTTCACTGCCGGCGGCTATGGGAGCGAAAATGGGAAAACCGGACCGTCAGGTCGTCGCAATAATTGGTGATGGAGGTTTTCAAATGACGATCCAGGAACTGGGGACTATATTCCAGAATGGAATAGATATCAAGATCCTGGTTCTCAATAATCATTTTCTGGGTATGGTGAGGCAATGGCAACAATTGTTTTTCGACCGCAGGTATTCCTTCACGGAATTAAACAATCCCGATTTTCAGTTGATTGCGCAAGGTTATAATATTCAAACTCAAAAAGTTGATAAACGCGAAGACCTGGATTCAGCCATGAAAAAATGGTTGGATCACAAGGGCCCGAATCTATTGGAGGTCATTGTAGAAAAAGAGGAAAATGTATTCCCCATGGTACCATCGGGTGAATCTGTTTCAAACATAAGGTTAAAGTAATGGAAGATAAACTATACAGCGAAGATCACACTGATAAGGAAGAAAAGGAGTTTACGCTTTCTGTTCTGACGGAAGATAAGGCAGGTCTCCTGAACAACATCACGATTATTTTTACACGCAGAAAAATAAACATATCCTCCCTCAACGTTTCAAATTCCGAGGTGGCTGGCGTCAGCCGTTTTACGATTGTGACCGTTACGACACGTGAGAAAGCAGAGAAGGTGGTAAAGCAGATCCGGAAGCTGGTGGAAGTTTTAGGGGCATTTGTCTATGAACTGGATCAGATATATTACCAGGAGATAGCCTTATATAAAGTACCTACCAAAGTATTTTTGAATGGAAATTCAATTGAATCTTTGATAAGAAACAGCGGTGCAAGAATACTGGTAATCGAGCAGGATCATATTGTAATTGAGAAAACAGGGCACAAGGGGGAAACGCACGATCTGTATAAGAAGCTTGAGCCTTTCGGGTTGTTGGAATTTGTCAGGTCCGGGAGAGTAGCGATCTCAAGATCTAAACGAAAGACGGAGGCTTACATCAAAGAACTTGAAAACTCAGAATCAAACCGACTTAGTATAAAAGATTTCTAAATTTTAAACTGTAAAACACAAAATGGCAAAAATCAATTTTGGAGGCGTAGAAGAAGTAGTAGTAACGCGTGAAGAATTTCCCCTTGACAAAGCCCGGGAAGTGATGAAGGACGAAACTATCGCCATAATTGGTTATGGGGTCCAGGGACCTGGACAAGCACTTAACCTGAAAGACAATGGATTCAATGTAATTGTAGGACAGAGGAAAGGCGGAAAGACCTGGGAAAAAGCCAGGGCCGACGGATGGACTGAAGGCAAGGACCTTTTTGAAATTGAAGAGGCATGCGAAAAAGGGACTGTCATCCAGTATCTGCTTTCCGATGCCGGTCAGATTGACCAGTGGTCTACGATTAAGAAATATTTGACACCCGGAAAAGCGTTATACTTTTCACATGGATTTGGTATAACCTATAATGATCAGACCGGAATTACTCCTCCGGACGATATTGATGTGATACTGGTTGCACCAAAAGGATCAGGTACCTCACTGAGAAGGCTATTTTTGGCCGGAAAGGGTCTGAATTCGTCCTTTGCTGTTCATCAGGACGCCACCGGGCGGGCCAGGGAAAGAGTAATAGCACTTGGCATAGGGGTAGGATCAGGCTACTTGTTTGAAACTAACTTCAAAAGCGAGGTGTACAGCGATCTGACCGGTGAAAGAGGAAGCCTCATGGGAGCAATTCAGGGATTATTTGCTGCTCAATACGATTTGTTGCGAAAGAAGGGGCATTCTCCGTCCGAAGCTTTCAATGAAACGGTGGAGGAAGCCACCCAGTCGCTTTATCCCCTTGTGGCCGAAAATGGGATGGACTGGATGTATGCGAATTGCTCCACCACCGCTCAGAGAGGAGCCCTTGACTGGTGGAAAAAGTTCAGGGATGCAGTGGCTCCAGTATTTGAGGAACTGTACGAAAGCGTTTCATCCGGTAATGAAGCAAAGATTACTATTGATGCCAATAAACAGGCCGATTATAGAGATGGATTAGAAAAGGAGCTGGCAGAATTACAGCAATCCGAAATGTGGCGGGCCGGAGCGGCGGTAAGGAAGCTTCGTCCGGAGAATAATTAATTAATGTACTAACCTAAAACCCAACTGTCATGGCAGAGAAACTTTATGTATTTGATACTACTCTCCGAGATGGAGAGCAGGTTCCCGGCTGTAAGCTGAATTCGATTGAGAAAATTGAAGTTGCCCGTGCTCTGGAAGAGCTGGGAGTCGACATCATAGAGGCCGGATTTCCAATTTCCAGCCCGGGTGATTTCCAATCCGTTCAGGATATTTCAAAAGCCCTGACAGAGCCGGTCATTTGTGGTCTTACCAGGGCCGTGCAAAAAGATATCGATGTAGCTGTCGAATCATTGAAATATGCCAAAAGGAAGAGGATCCATACCGGTATCGGCACCTCGTACCTACACGTTTATCATAAACTCATGTCAACTGAGGAGGAAGTGCTGGAGCGAGCAGTTGCGGCGGTTAAGTACGCGAAAAAGAGTGTTGAAGATATAGAGTTTTATGCAGAAGATGCGGGCCGTACGGATGACGAGTACCTTGCCAGGGTGGTTGAAGCCGTGATCGCAGCAGGAGCTACAGTGATCAATATACCTGATACCACAGGCTACTGTTTGCCGGCTATGTTCGGAGCTAAGATCAGATACCTTAAGGAAAATGTGAAAGGAATAGATAAGGCAATTATCTCTACACATTGCCATAACGATTTGGGTATGGCGACTGCAAACACAGTTACTGGTGTAATCAACGGCGCACGCCAGGTAGAGGTGACAGTGAATGGGATTGGCGAGCGAGCGGGCAATACCTCACTTGAGGAAGTGGTGATGACCTTTAAAAGTCATAAGGATTTAAACATTGATACTTCCATCAACACCAAGAAGATCCATCATGTGAGCAGGCTGGTATCCAGTCTGATGAATATGCCGGTTCAGCCCAACAAAGCCATAGTGGGGAGAAATGCGTTTGCTCATTCCTCGGGAATTCATCAGGACGGTGTTTTGAAAAAGCGTGAAAACTATGAGATCATTGATCCCGTTGTTGTTGGTGCTCACGAATCATCAATTGTGCTTACTGCCCGAAGTGGCAGGGCAGCATTGAAGCACAGGCTTGAAGTTTTAGGTTATTCCATGGACAAGGAAAAGCTTGAGGAGGTTTATCAGCGCTTCCTGGAACTTGCAGACGAAAAAAGAGATATAGGGGATGAGGATCTTGAATTCCTTATGGGTGACGCCGAAAAGGAAAAAGTCAACATCAAACTGGATTTACTACAGGTGGTTTCGGGCAAAGACCTGTTACCGGTAGCTGTGGTGAAGCTGGATATTGGCGGCAAAAAATATGAGGCAAGCGAATCCGGAAATGGTGGTATTGATGCAGCCCTCAAAGCTGCCCAGGCCATCCTCAACAGGGATATGCAGATCCATGAGGTATTGATCCAGACTTTTACCCGATCATCGGCCGAAATTGGCAAGGTCCACATTCAATTGAGATGGGAGGGGAAGATTTACTACGGATTTGGCAGCCATGATGACTTGATCACAGCGGCAGTAGAAGCTTTCCTTGATGCCGTCAACAAAATGGCACCGGTAAAAGCCACGCAACCGCATTATGCATAGGATTTAAGAAACTACTGAAATAAGAATGAGTCAACCGACAACTTTATTTGATAAAGTCTGGGATCGTCACGTGGTGAAGCATATCACCGGTGGTCCGAACGTGCTGTACATAGATCGCCATTTGATCCATGAAGTGACAAGCCCGGTGGCATTTTTGGGATTGGAAAAAAGAGACCTGAAAGTTGCCCGACCCGACAAAACCACCGCAACTGCAGATCACAACGTTCCTACTATCAATCAACATCTTTCTATTGAGGACCAACTATCCAGAGATCAGGTGGAGATGTTGACCACCAACTGCGCGAAGCATAATATTCCATTGTATGGATTGAACCATAAATGGCAGGGAATTGTGCACGTGATAGGACCTGAACTGGGATTGACCCAACCCGGGATGACAATAGTCTGCGGGGATAGCCACACTTCCACGCATGGCGCATTTGGCGCGGTAGCTTTTGGGATCGGGACCAGCGAAGTAGAAATGGTCCTTGCCACACAGTGCATCATGCAGCCAAAGCCAAAGAAAATGCTGATCAATGTTGAAGGTGTACTGAGTAAAGGCGTAACTGCCAAAGACATAGCACTTTACATCATATCCAGGATCACAACCAGTGGAGGTACGGGCCATTTTATAGAGTACGCAGGCTCAGCCATCAGAAGCTTGACGATGGAAGGGAGAATGACATTGTGCAACATGAGTATAGAAAGCGGTGCACGCGGGGGTATGGTTGCACCGGATGAAACTACCTTCAGCTATCTGAAGGATCGTGAATTCGCTCCAAACGGAGTGCACTGGGAGAAAGCAGTTGAGGATTGGAGAGGCCTGAAGACTGATCCCGATGCGAAGTTTGATAAGGAATACCATTTTGATGCAGCAGATATTGAGCCTATGATTACCTACGGGACTAATCCCGGGATGAGCGTGAAGATCAGTGAGCCTATTCCAAAGGCAGAATCATTACAAAATGGTGAAGGAGCTTCATTCAGGAAATCCCTGGATTACATGGGATTCGGCGACGGTGACATAATGAAAGGAAAACAGGTGGATTATGTGTTTGTGGGTAGTTGCACTAACGGGAGAATTGAAGATTTGCGTGCTTTTAGTGAGTTTGTAAAAGGGAAGCAAAAAGCCGATAATGTGACTGCATGGATTGTTCCCGGTTCTAAGCAGGTAGAAGCACAGGCCATCGAGGAAGGTCTGGTAGACATACTGAATGATGCAGGATTTGAAATGAGGCAACCCGGATGTTCGGCCTGTCTGGCGATGAATGATGACAAGATCCCGGCTGGAAAATACTCGGTATCGACATCCAATAGAAACTTTGAAGGAAGACAGGGGCCGGGGGCCCGTACCATGCTGGTGAGTCCGTTAATGGCAGCTGCGTGTGCAATTTCCGGCAAGATCACTGATCCCAGGGAGTTGATTGAGGGTTAAACCAAGACGAAAGATGGCAATTGAAAAATTTCAGAAGATAACAAGCAGTGCGGTTCCATTACCCATTGAGAATGTGGATACGGACCAGATCATCCCGGCACGATTTTTAAAAGCGGTAGAAAGAAAAGGATTTGGTGAAAACCTTTTCCGGGACTGGAGATACGATAAGTCCGATCAACTCATTCCGGATTTTCCGTTGAACAATCCTGAATTCCGTGGAGAAATTCTGGTGGCCGGCAAAAACTTCGGGAGCGGATCCAGCCGGGAGCATGCCGCGTGGGCTATTTATGATTATGGTTTCCGTGTTGTCATTTCCAGTTTTTTTGCGGACATTTTCAGGAACAATGCCCTGAATAACGGACTACTTCCCATACAGGTAAGTTCTGAGGAATTGCAAATGATCTTTAACCTGATTGATGAGGATCCTGCTACTTCCATTGCAGTGGATCTTGAAAATCAGTTACTGACCATTGAGAAGACGGGGAAAACAATTCCTTTCGACATAAATGCTTACAAAAAGGAATGCCTTTTGAACGGGTACGATGATATCGATTACCTGGTAAGTATCAAATCGGAGATAGAAGCATTTGAAAAGGACAAAGCGTAATGGCGCAATTGGTAAAGATATTGGATACTACGCTTCGTGATGGTGAGCAAACATCCGGTGTTTCGTTTACGGATTCTGAGAAGCTGAGCATCGCCAAAACCCTGTTGGGAGAAGTCAGGGTTGACCGGCTGGAAGTGGCTTCTGCCCGGGTATCAGAAGGCGAGCAAAAGGCGGCGGAAAAGATCATAGACTGGGCTTCTCAAAACGGATACCTGCACCAAATTGAGATATTGGGTTTTGCAGACAAAACCAGGTCCGTAGACTGGATCATTGAGGTGGGAGGTACGGTCTTGAATTTGCTTGGAAAGGGCTCACTGAAACATGTGCAGGGCCAGTTGGGCAAGACACCTGCAGAACATGTTCAGGATCTGAAAGAAGTGATTTCGTATGCTACCTCGAATGACATTGCGGTAAACCTGTACATGGAGGACTGGTCAAATGGTATGATCAATTCCGAGGATTATGTTTATTACATGGTAGATGAGTTGAAGGATCAGCCTATCGCGAGGTTTATGCTTCCCGATACATTAGGTATACTCACACCCGAACAGACCTACGGTTTCTGCAAGAAGATGAAGGAAAGATATCCCGAACTGGCATTTGATTTCCATGCGCACAATGACTATGACATGGCTGTTGCTAATGTGGCAGAAAGTATTAGTGCCGGGATCGATTGTGTCCATACCACGGTGAATGGCCTTGGAGAGCGAGCAGGGAATGCAGTGCTCAGTAGCGTTATTGCGGTATTGATCGATCAGATGAAGGTCAGAACCAATATCAACGAGGAGAAGCTGTTCAGGATAAGTAAAATGGTGGAGTCTTTCTCCGGATTACGTATTCCGGCCAACAAACCTTTGATCGGTGACAATGTATTTACCCAAACCTGCGGTGTTCACGCTGATGGAGACAGCAAGGACAACCTTTACTTCAATATTTTGCTGCCGGAAAGATTTGGCAGAAAACGTAAATACGCCCTTGGTAAAACTTCGGGGAAAGCCAATATCAGAAAGAACCTTGAAGAACTGGGTATCGAATTGGACGATGAAGCACTAAAAAAGGTGACAGAACGGGTAATTCAACTTGGTGATAAAAAGGAACAGGTAACATTGGAAGATCTGCCATACATTGTGGCAGATGTGCTGGAACAGGAATCCATTCAGGAATTGGTTAAAGTGCATAATTATAACCTGTCACACGCTAAAGGTCTGAAACCTGTTGCCTCAGTGTCATTGACAATAAGGAACAAACACTTTGAGGCAAATGCTTCCGGTGACGGTCAGTATGATGCGTTCATGAATGCATTAAAATCCATTTACAGGGAAATGGAAAGGGTTCTCCCAACCCTGACGGACTATGCCGTTTCTATTCCTCCGGGAGGCAGATCAGATGCACTTTGTGAAACTACCATAACCTGGGAGTCCAATAAAGAATTTAAAACGCGGGGGGTTGACACAGATCAAACCTTTGCAGCTATCAAGGCCACCGAAAAAATGTTGAATATTATTGAGCGGGAGTATTCTATCAAGTCAACAAAACCTCAAAAGAAACATAAAACCCTAGCATAATCTTATGGAGTTATCGATTGCAGTCCTGCCCGGTGATGGGATAGGACCGGAGATCACTGATCAAGCCCTAAAAATAACTGAAGCAGTAGCTAAGAAATTCGGACATAGTTTGGAACATGAACATGCTCTAACAGGAGCGGCAGCTATTGACAAAACAGGCAATCCCTATCCGGATGAAACTCACGAATTGTGTATGAGATCAGACGCCGTTTTGTTCGGTGCAATTGGCGATCCAAAATATGATAATGACCCAAATGCCAAAGTGCGGCCGGAGCAGGGTCTGCTAGCCATGCGAAAAAAACTGGGACTTTATGCCAACATCAGACCACTGACAACTTTTAAATCGCTTATCCACAAATCTCCATTAAGGCAGGATCTGGTAGATGGGGCTGATTTTGTGTGTATCCGGGAACTGACCGGAGGCATATATTTTGGCAGGCCGCAAGGCAGGACTGAAGATCAGAATACCGCCTACGATACCTGCGTGTACACACGTGAGGAAATTGAAAGAATTCTTAAACTTGGCTTTGAATTTGCCGGAAAACGGAGAAAAAAACTGACGGTCGTAGACAAAGCAAATGTACTTGCTACTTCCAGGCTTTGGCGGGAAATAACGCAGGAAATGGCCCCTCAATACCCGGATATCAAAGTAGAGTACATGTTTGTTGACAATGCTGCAATGCAGCTCATTCAGTGGCCAAAGAACTTTGATGTAATGGTCACTGAGAACATGTTCGGGGATATCCTGACGGATGAAGCTTCAGTCATCAGTGGTTCACTTGGCTTGTTGCCTTCAGCTTCTGTTGGGATCCATACCTCTGTTTTTGAACCCATTCACGGATCGTACCCGCAGGCTGCAGGCAAAAATATCGCCAATCCATGCGCCACGATACTGTCTGCCGCCATGATGTTCGAGTACGCGTTTGACCTCCATGAAGAAGCGAAATTGATCACTGATGCTGTGGAGCAGTCCATTGAAAAGGGCATTGTAACGGAGGATCTGGCAAATGAAGGGGAGAAGAATTATTCTACGAGCGACGTTGGTGACTGGATAGTGAATTACATCAAATCTTATTAGATTTACGTATAATTACCAGACAATATATACGTATTCTTATGGCGAAATTGACTTTATCTATTGATCCGGTTGTAGTGAGTGCAGCAAAGAAATACGCTCAGGCTAATAGAAAAAGTCTGTCAATGATTGTAGAGAATTATCTAAAATCCCTGACGTATTCTAGTAAATTGAAGGAATTGGATTTAAAGCCAACTCCAATTGTTGATAGCCTGAAAGGATCAATCAAAGTTCCTAAAGATTTTGATTTCAAAAAGGAACTGGAAAAAGCACTAATTGAGAAACATGGAGAAGGTCTTTCTGGACAGTGATGTTCTTGTTGATGTTTTGTCTGAGAGACAACCATTTCTAACTGATTCTGAAAGAGTATTAAAGCTGGGTGAGGTTGGCGAAATAAAAATCTACACCTCCACGCTGGTTTTTGCCAATATTTACTACGTACTAAGGAAAATTACTTCAAGAGGTACCCTTATTGCAAACCTGAATGCATTGCTGGAGATTATGGACTTGCTGTCGGTTGATGAAAGTGTGGTTAAGATTGCCTTGAACTCCAATTTCAGTGATTTTGAGGATGCCTTGCAGTACTTTTCTATTGAAGAAAGCAGGCATCAGATAACCACAATACTGACCCGAAATATAAAAGATTTTAAAGCTAGCAATATTCCTGTTTTCACCCCGCGGGAATACCTGGTGAAATTTATAGCAAACCAATGATCGTCCTTAAATTCGGCGGGACTTCCGTAGGGTCAGTCCAGTCCATTAAAAAAGTTGTGGAAATAACCCTTGACAGGGCAAAAAGTACCCAGGTCACTGCCGTTGTTTCCGCTGTAGGTGGTGTGACCAACAAACTCGAACTTGCCATTCGCCAGGCAAGCGAGGAGAATATCACTTACGAAAAGATTCTGCAGGAAATTGAGCAAAAGCACTTTGCTATTGTGAAGGAACTCATTCCTGTCAAAAAGCAAAGCGCCATCCTGGGGCAGATCAGACTGAAACTGAACAGGTTGGAGGATGTATTGAAAGGCATTTACCTGCTAAAAGAGGTCACACCAAAATCCAGGGACTATGTACTCAGTTTTGGAGAAAAGCTATCTTCCCTTATTGTTCATCATTATTTGAAGGAATTTGACGATCAGGTTAAACTCCTTAACCCGCTTAACATAATAAAGTGTAATGACGAATACGGAAATGGGGTAGTGGATATGGAATTGTCAGCGTCGAAAGCCGCTGAGGTCCGGGATTCCCTGACCGGGATCAATCTCTGCCCCGGATTCATCGCATCCACTGGAGATGGAAAGTTGATCACGTTGGGAAGAGGTGGATCTGATTACAGTGCGGCTTTGCTGGCAAAATTCTGGAGTGCGGAAAAACTGGAGATCTGGACAGATGTGAACGGATTGATGACCGCTGATCCAAGATTGGTGCTAAATGCGAGGGTCATACCACATTTGTCTTACGAAGAAGCCCTGGAGTTATCCCACTTTGGAGCAAAAGTTATTTATCCGCCGTCCATTCAACCGGCCCTGGAAAGTAACATCCCCATCGATGTCAAAAATACTTTTCGGCCGGATGCTCCCGGAACAAGTATCACACGACTATGGGAGGATGCCGATGCGATCCGGGGCATGTCGTCCATCAGTAATATTTCTTTACTGAATCTTACCGGTAGCGGAATGGTTGGCATACCGAATTTCTCATTTCGCCTGTTCCAGGCATTGTCGGAAGTTAAGGTCAATGTAATCCTTATCACCCAAGCATCTTCGGAGCATTCGATATGCGTCGGCATTTCCACCAATGATATCACAACTGCAGTCAATGCCATCAATAAAACATTTGAACTGGAAATCAAACTTCATCGGGTCAATCATGTGGAAGTGGAAGACGGTCTTGCCATCGTAGCGCTGGTCGGATCCAATATGAGGAACCAGGTGGGCATAAGCGGCCAGTTGTTCAGTACGCTGGCCAGGAACGGCGTGAACGTCAAGGCCATTGCTCAGGGGTCGTCTGAAAGGAACATTTCTTTTGTCGTAGATGAAGCTGATCTGAAAAAATCAGTAAATGCCATCCATGAAAGCTTCTTTGTAGATGAAGTCAAGAAAATCAACCTTTTTGTTGTTGGTGTTGGCAATGTGGGAAAAGCCTTGTTGGAGCAGATAGAAAAGCAAAATCAATATTTAATCAATCGTCACCACCTTTCACTAAGGACGGTGGGAATTGCCAACTCTAAAAGAATGTGTTTTGATGAGGAGGGTGTTTCCTTACAATCCTGGCTGGATGGATCCGCCGAAGGTGATTTCTTTTCTCCCAGTGAATTCCTTAACAGGATGTTCAGTCTGAATCTGCGCAATAGCATTTTCCTCGATATAACGGCAGCTTCCGGGATTGCTGACCTGTACCCGGAGATATTAAAGAAGAGTATATCGGTTGTCACTCCCAACAAGATCGCAGCTACGAGTTCTTTTCAGCATTATCAGACATTGAAACACCTGGCAAGAAAATATAAATCGCAGTTCCTTTTTGAAACGAATGTTTGCGCCGGATTACCTGTGATCTCCACCCTGGATGATCTCATGAAAAGTGGTGATCGTATCCATCGGATTGAGGCGGTATTGTCGGGCACTTTGAATTTCCTTTTTAACAATTACGATGCGTCTTCAAAATTTTCAACCATTGTAAATCAGGCATGGGAGGAAGGATATACCGAACCGGATCCGAAACTGGATCTGTCCGGTGTAGATGTCATGCGAAAGATCCTGATACTTGCACGTGAAAGCGGATACGAATTGGAATTGGAAGATGTTGTGGCGGAGGAATTTGTCCCTGCCAAGTGTATGAAAGTAACTGGCCTGGACAATTTTTTAGATGCTTTGTCTAAAGAAGAAAAGCACTTTAAGATATTGTATGATACGGCCAAAAAAGATTCAAAAAGGATCAGGTATGTAGCCAAGTTTGAAAATGGGCGCGCCCAGACCGGACTGGAATACATCAGTGATGATCATCCATTTTACCATCTTGATGGCAAAGACAACATTGTATTGTTCTACACAGATAGATACCGGGAACAACCCCTGGTAGTAAAAGGTGCCGGAGCGGGAGCGGATGTCACTGCCTCAGGTATATTTGCGGATATTATGAAAGTGGCGCACACAAAATCCTAGATGAGGCACTTGCTTTAATGTCAGTTCCTACCTCGATAAAAGTATTTGCACCTGCCACAGTTGCTAACGTCGGCTGCGGGTATGACGTCCTCGGCTTCCCGGTGGAGAAGTATGGCGATACTATTAAGCTTGAATTAAGGGATGATGACCGTTTGGTCGTACAGGAGATCGAAGGCGCCGACGGAATTCCTTTCGAAACGGATTTAAACGTGTCTACCGTTTCCATGAACGCATTTTTCGATGCTTTTGGGGATCGCAGAGGATTCGATGTTTTCATTGATAAAAACATTCCGCCGGGAAGTGGTCTTGGATCAAGCGCCTCCAGTTCGGTAGCGGCCGTGTATGCGTTAAATGAATACCTGGGTATTCCGTTTACCAAAAAGGAGCTGATCGCTTTTGCCATGGAAGGAGAAAGAGCTGCCTCCTCCAAACCCCACGCAGACAATGTTGCTCCAAGCCTTTTGGGAGGGTTTACTATCATCAGAAGTTATGATCCATTGGATGTTTTCGGGATCCCGTCACCCTCCGAACTGCGCGTGACGGTGATCTATCCGCATATTGAAGTCAAAACTTCTGATGCCAAAAAAATGCTCAGGTCACAGGTAAAGCTTTCGGATGCTGTAAGGCAATGGGGAAATGTTGCCGGAATGGTGAGTGGCTTGATACTTGGTGATTTTGATTTGATCGGACGGTCGCTCCAGGATGTGATTGTGGAACCGGTCAGAAGTATACTCATCCCGTACTACGAGGAAATCAAATCCATTGCATTGGATCAGGGGGCACTGGGCTTCAATATTTCCGGTTCCGGTCCAAGCATGTTTGCATTGACACGGTCTGAGAAAACGGCTACTGCAATTCGAAAGGATGCAAATGAGTTTTTAAGTGAAAGAGGGATAGATTCCATGGTTTTTACTTCCAGGATAAACGGGGAAGGAGCCAAGGTCGTATGATCTTCCATAGCACAAAAAACAAGGATCACAGGGTTTCATTTAAAGAGGCTATTTTCAAAAGTCTTCCACCGGATAATGGTTTGTATTTCCCGGAATTCATTCCTGAGCTACCTGAAGAAATAATTGCCGATCTGGGCGGTCATTCCGAGATTGAAATAGCATTTGCCATTGCAAAGCCTTTTATTGAAGGTCAGATTCCCGAGTCCGAACTTTTCGAGATCCTGGAGGACACGCTCACCTTCAGTTTTCCCCTGACAGACGTGGAGGATCATATCAAAACACTGGAATTGTTCCATGGTCCTACATGGGCGTTCAAAGACGTTGGCGCTAGATTCCTGTCCAGATGTATGGGTTATTTTACAAGGGAGTCAGGTGAAGAATCAGTCATTTTAGTTGCGACATCAGGAGATACCGGCAGTGCGGTGGCAGCAGGATTCTATGATGTACCCGGGGTAGAAGTGAAGATCCTGTATCCTAAGAACAAAGTCAGTGAAATTCAGCAAAAGCAGCTAACGTCCTGGGGTAAAAATATAAATGCGTTTGAGGTAAATGGGACATTTGATGATTGTCAGAAAATAGTCAAATCTGCTTTTTTAGATAAAGATCTCAACGAAGCACTCAACCTGTCATCAGCAAACTCTATCAATATCGCACGACTCCTTCCGCAATCTTTTTATTATTTCTTCGCCATCAGGCAGCTTGAATCGAAGGAGAAGATTGTGTTTTCCGTGCCAAGTGGCAACTTTGGCAACCTGACCGCAGGAGTTCTAGCTCAGAAACTGGGTCTTCCCATCGATCACTTTATTGCGGCTACCAACGTCAACCGTGTGGTTCCGGATTACCTTGAAACCGGCAAATATGTCCCACAGCCTGCCGTACAGACGTATGCAAATGCTATGGATGTAGGTGATCCCAGCAATTTTGTTCGACTACTTGAACTTTTTCATCACAGTCATCCTGAAATGGCCTACGATATCAAAGGATTTCATATGAACGATGACATGATCCTCGAAACCATCAGGGTTTGTTATGAAAAAAACGGATATCTGCTGGACCCTCATGGAGCGATTGCTTACGAAGCTTTAAAGAAGAACTTAAAGCCCGGAGAACAGGGAATCTTTATGGAGACAGCGCATCCGGTCAAGTTCCTTAATGTAGTAGATATCGCGATTGACGAAGAGTTGGATTTCAAGGAGAAAACCAAAGAACTCTTGCAAAAAGGGTCTTACTACCACAGCATAGAAAAAGACTTTGCCGGATTCAAGGAAATGATGCTTGCCGGGAAATATTAGTTCCCTGCCGAACTTGATCCGCTTTGAGTAGTGTATTCCAAAGTTTTCCAGTGTATAAAATTTCAATTCGAAATTTCTTTTCTATTTTGAATTAAAACCTCCACAGATGTCATGATAAGACATACAACAGTCATCTTTTTATTTTTCCCACTGCTTTTTAGTGCATGCAAATTTCAACAAGAAGGGGCAGGCATCAGTGATGACCTAAAACTTTGGTATGACGAACCTGCTGAGTTCTTTGAACAGTGTCTTGTTCTGGGTAATGGGAAAATGGGAGCATCCGTATTCGGCGGGGTCGCCAAAGACAGTATTTTCCTGAATGATGCCACTCTTTGGTCCGGGGAACCAGTAGATCCGAATATGAATCCGGAGGCGTACAAACATGTTCCGGCTATCAGGGAAGCTCTGAAAAATGAGGATTACGAGTTAGCCGACAAGTTAAATCGTAAACTTCAGGGATCATTTTCCCAGTCTTTCGCTCCTTTAGGAACTGTACTGATCGAATATGGGCATTCGTCCGATACTGCCGATTATTATCGGGAACTTGATATCAGTAATGCTATTTCAAAGGTTCAGTACAAAATTGATAGCAAAGCATATCAGCGTGAATATCTGATCTCACATCCGGATCAGGTCATGGCAATCAAATTAACAAGCGCTGACGATGCCGGATTCAATTTCAGGATCCGTTTTCGTAGTTTGTTGAGGTTTGCATCAAAAAATGAAGGAAACGTACTGGAAATAAGCGGTTATGCCCCATATCATGCAGAGCCTAACTATCGTGGGGATATGCCTGATGCGGTGAGGTTTGATGATAACAAGGGTATTCATTTCACCACTCTTTTCACCATTGACAGCAGGGATGGACAGATAACTGGAACTGATTCTACATTGACGGTTTCGGAAGCGTCTGAAGCTATTATCTACATTTCCATAGCTACCAGTTTCAATGGTTTTGACAAAGATCCGGTGGAAGAAGGCTTGAATCACAGATCCATCGCTCATGATAAAATAAACGCTGCCGTATCAAAATCATATGGATCAATCAGGAAGGCCCATATTGAAGATTATAAATCGTATTTTGACCGGGTAAGTATAAAATTGGAGGGGGAATCTTCTGAAGATTTACCTACTGATGACCGATTGCGAAAGTATTCTGCCGGGGAGACAGATAAAGGTTTGGAAGCACTTTACTTCCAATTTGGAAGATATCTCCTGATCTCAAGTTCCAGGACACCTGGCGTGCCGGCAAACTTACAGGGCATCTGGAATCCTTATCTAAGGCCGCCCTGGAGTAGCAACTACACGGCTAATATTAATGTGGAAGAAAACTATTGGCTTGCTGAAAGTGGAAATTTAACTGAAATGCACCAACCGCTTTTGAGTTTCATTCGCAACCTTTCCGAAACCGGCGTGATTACGGCCAAAACTTTTTACGGAGTGAATGGTTGGGCTTCCTGCCATAACACCGATATCTGGGCAATGAGCAATCCCGTTGGAGATTTTGGGAAGGGACATCCCGTCTGGGCCAACTGGAATATGAGTGGAGCCTGGTTAAGCACACACTTGTGGGAGCATTACTTGTATACGCAGGACGAGACCTTTCTCCGGGATAATTATCCAATTATCAAGGGAGCTTCACTGTTCTGCCTTGAGTGGCTGGTGGAAGATAAACGGGGATTTTTAATTACATCACCATCAACTTCTCCGGAAAACCTTTACCTGACGCCAGGGGGATACCGGGGAGCAACACTTTATGGTGCGACAGCGGACCTGGCCATGATTAGAGAGTTGTTTGCACTTAATATTGAAGCAGCCGGGATCCTTGGTATAGATAAAAAGTATGTCAAAAAACTGGAGGAAGTGCTTACTCGCTTATATCCTTATCAAATTGGGGCTAAAGGAAACTTACAGGAATGGTATTATGACTGGGAAGATGCGGATCCGAAACACAGGCACCAAACACATCTATTTGGATTGCATCCGGGGAGTCACATAACTCCGCAAGAGACACCGGATCTGGCAGATGCTTCAAGGACTTCCCTGGAAATCAAGGGAGACGAAACTACAGGATGGTCCAAAGGATGGCGAATAAACCTGTGGGCGAGATTATTGGATGGGGACCGGGCGTATAAAATGTATCGGGAATTACTCACTTATGTAGAGCCGGATGGCGTCAAGACGACCTACGACAGAGGAGGAGGGACGTACCCCAATCTCTTTGATGCACATCCACCGTTTCAGATCGATGGCAATTTTGGTGGTGCCGCTGGTGTCATCGAGATGTTGATGCAATCTCACCTGGATGTCATTGACATTCTTCCTGCATTACCATCGGATTGGCCTTCAGGAGCAGTTTCAGGATTGAAGGCGAGAGGTGGATTTGAGGTCTCTTTCAGTTGGAAGGAAAATGCGTTGATTGAATTGAAGATCAAATCGACGGCTGCGAAAAAATGTAAGGTCAGGTACAAAGGTAAGACAGTTGAATTTTCCACTCGGGAGGATCAGGTTTACCGGTTTGATGGGAATTTGGACGAGAAGTAGTGGGAATTCGGTGTAACCTTAAAAAATTAAACTCCAATCCCGCCAACGACCCGGTCATATCGAATGATAATGAGATATCCTCTCAGTTTCCAGGAGCCGCTCTTTGAAATATGTACTGTCATGAAAAGATGAGAAGATTTCTCCTTCGTCGAAATGACCGGGTCGCGTAGACCGGGTCGCGTAGACCGGGTCGCGTAGACCGGGTCGCGTAGACCGGGTCGCATTGACAGTTTTTGAGGTTCTGGCCTTTAAATCTATATTCCTTTTCCTCATGTTGTTTGGTTCATTTATTTGCTAGCAGAAGTATATCCCGTGGTCTCACCACCTTGCCATGAAACCCATTTCTGGTAGCATTGATCATGGCCAATCCAATTTGAGTGGTATTGACTACAGAATTTGGAGAAATCCATTTGATCAGCTTTAGTAACCACATGAAATAGTCATAGAAAAACTGGTAGAGTTTGGTGCTGGAGCGAATACCACGTAAGGGAATGATCCCTCCGGGTCGCCAGGCGAAGGCTTGCCTGAAACCAAGATTAAGCATATCATTTTCCGTTTTTCCTTTTACTCTTGCCCACATTGTCCGGCTCTTTTCTGTTGAGTCCGTGCCTTCACCAGAGACATAGATGAAAGTCATGTCCTTGTCGAGTTCAAAAAGTGTATTGGCCAGGGCCATGGTGAAGTCATAGGTCATTTTGGTATACTGCGCTTCACTCATACCTGCGGCACTCACACCCATGCAATGGTAGCAGGCATCATAGCCTTGGAGTTGATCCGCAACGGATTCAAATTCCGAAAAATCTTTGTGAATGAGTTCTTTGAGTTTAGGATGATCCATTTCCAGGGATCTTCGTCCGATGGAAAGGACTTCACTTACATCCTCATGATCGAGACATTCCAATAAAACGCCTTTCCCGACCATGCCCGTGGCTCCTGTTATTATTACTTTCATTTTGTTTTAGGTTTCAATTCATATTTGTATGTCCATTCAATCTTTGAAGATCATTTGTTTAAGGAATATTTTTCAACAAAGAATTCCAGGTACTCCGGAATTTTAAAAGCCAGGTAGTAAGGTAAATTCATCAGCAAATATTCCTTTCCACCAGGAGTTTTATGTTCTTCAACAGAGAATTTACCTGCAAAAAGACGCACAGCATAAGGATGGCCTGATCGTTCAACGAATTGGTGCAGTGATCGCAGCTTCCCCTGTTTTCCAGCCTTTACTTCTATTGGGATCAATAGATTCTTATATGGATAGACCAGGTCAACTTCTGCGCTATTGTCTTTTTCCTCTCTCACCCAAAAATTTGGAACATAGTCCGTGTACTCATGCCTGGAAATCAATTCCTGGGTAACTATGTGCTGGGCAATTTTGCCTCTCTGCAAATCATTTAAATCAGATAGGCCAATCATCTGCCCGGTTAGGTTCAGGGCATAACTGAGTAACCCGGTATCAATGAATTGTAATCTAGGCCTTCTTCTTTTTTCAGTGGTTAAAGGCGGCTGCAAACTCGTTGATGGATACACCAACCTTATGATCCTGGCAAGATGTAGCGCTCTCAGAGCTTCTCCAACTTCCCTTGATTTGTAATTCGATTGTCCGAATCCTTCCATTTTGATGCGATCAGGTTGATGAGGAGCCGCGTCAACAATATGGCGGATTACATTTCTTTCCGTATTGTTTTTTCCATATTTTTCGATATCGTCCTTGTAGGATTGCCATATCTCGGCGGTGATTTTTGGCACAATGGAGTAATCCTCATTATTCCGAAATTCTGCTACCACCTCCGGCATGCCACCTATAGTCGCAAACTCATGAAACCTTTTTAAAATAATATCATGAGCATATTCAACCGGGGGATATTGATCCAGTATTTCAATTGAGCCGGGATCTCCAATTGCCATAAGATATTCCGGAAAATTCAGTGGATGCATGTACAGGTAAGAAACCCTACCTACTGGAAAACTGGGAACTAATTTGAGTGCAAAATCAAGCAATGAACCTGCCGAAATCACAAACACATCCGGACGCTCCTCATAAAAGTACCGTAGACTGGCAATCGCCCTGGGTTCTTCCTGGATTTCATCGATAAAAAGCAATAGAGGTTTCCCCTGCAGAAGTATTTTTCGAGAAACTAAGATTGCTCCGATCAGTTGGTGAATGTCTTCAATTTGAAATAACTCCCGATCTTCCCTTTTTTCAAGATTCAGTTCAATGAAGTTTTCAAAACCAGCCCCAAACTGACGTACCAGTGTTGTTTTACCAACCTGCCTGGCACCCCGGATGATCAATGGTTTACGTGAAGAAGATTTTTTCCAGTGTGCCAAATACTCTAGCGCACTTCGTGTTATTTCCATATCAATTGTAATAAAGAGGGGGTAAATTTATGTGTTTATGTAACAAAAAGGAGGTAAATTTTAGTATATTTTGTAATAAAGATGATGTAATTTAGGGATGTCTTTGTGATAAAAAGGAGGTAAATGGGGTTACCCAGCCTGTAAAAGTCTCCAAATGAAAATAGTAGTGCTATGAAAAACTAATAAACATTGACTAAACACCAGTTTAATCCAGGCATTCCCTCATTTTGGTATCAAGTTCACTATTGTAATTTCGCTAAATGTTCCCACTCGAAGTGGAGGGCCGAAAGTCCCGGCCCCAAGGCTGACGAAGATCTTCATACTCTTGAAATCATGTATACCTCTATTGTACTTAAACAAAGCTTCGGCAAACAGCGTACCCGGAAACATTTGACCTCCATGTGTATGGCCAGCCAGAAAAAGGTCAACGCCTGCCTTTTCTGCGTACTGATCCCCATCGGGGCTATGATGGAGTAAAATCGTGGGTTTATCAGGGTCCGTATCCAGTTTCTCCAATACGCTTTTTACGGTTTCACCTGCTTCATCAGTAGCATGCATGTCAAAGGCCTCATCATCTGCCAGCATATGGTTAAGACCAATGATCTGAAATTCACCCCAACTTGTTGTTTCATTCTCGAGAACAATTACGCCTTTTCTTCTCACCATTTCTTTGATCTCTTCCACACCTGTGTAAACGTCATGGTTGCCCTCCACGAAGAAAAATGGAATGTCCAGATTGTTTAGTGGATCCAGGTTTGAATCTTTTAATGCATACCTGGAATCGAACAGATCACCCGTGAAAAATATGACTTCCGGGTTCTGTTTATTCGTCAGATCCATAACCTGCTGAAAAAATGCCTTGCTCCAGTAATGTCCCATATGTATATCACTTAGATGCATGGCCTTTACAGGCCTGGTAAGTCCCTGAATCGGGACATCAATGGAGGTCATCCGGATATTGCCAGCGTGAATCAAACCATAAGCTGTAACCAGGGTCGCCAGACCAATTGAAGCAATTCCTGAATAAAGTGGTTTCACTTTGACAAACAATCCAATCAGATCGATTAACAAAGTGAAAAAGAAGAGATACGTCAGTAGCCCAAGCAACACTCCGGAAATCATGTAAACAATGTGAGCGAAACCGGAAGTGGCCATGGTCAATCCCAGGTTGATGAAAAGTACAATAATGACGAGGAGCGAGAAAAACCAGTAATATCCCTTTGGAGAACTCGCCCCAAAGTACCAGCCAAATCGTCGGGACATGTAGATCGTCGCAAAGACAAAAAGACTAAGGAAAAAGACCGGGAGTGCAATTGACAAAAATGCTTTCATCAGTTCATACTTCTATATTCCGCGGGACTCACTCCCGCCTTGGCCTTGAACATCTTACTGAAATGCTGAGGGTATTCGAATCCCAATCCGTAGGCAATCTGACTGATCGATTCTGTGGTTCCCAGGAGTTGAGTCTTTGCTTTGTCGATCACAAAATGATGAATATGTTCCTGAGCATTCTTACCGGTTTCTTTTTTCAAAAGATCACTAAGGTAGCTGGAAGACATATTGAGTTCCGAACCGCAATAGGCCACTGTTGGGATACCGGCTTCTAAAGGTTTGCCCGATTTGTAATAATCCCGGAGCAAATGCTCAAAACTAGTGACTAGGTCCTTGTTCAAGTTTGTCCGGGTATAAAACTGGCGATCGTAATACCGGGTACAGTAATCTAATAGTAATTCGATGTTGGAGACGATCAGTTTCTGACTGTGTTTATCAATGTTCAGGCTGTATTCGTATACGATCTTGTCCTTGATCTCATTGAGGGTCTTTTTCTCCGCATCGGAAATATGAAGGGCTTCATTGATCTCATAATCGAAAAAAGAGTAGCTTTCGATAGTCCGGCCAAGCTCCGATTTTCGGATCAGATCAGGATGAAACAACAAGCCCCATGCTTCAGAATCCGGCTGTATCGATTTTTCATGATAAGTCAGCACCTGGCCCGGTTTAAAGAAAGCGAGAGTGCCTTCATGAAAGTCATAATCGTTACGTCCGTAACCTACTGAACCACTCACTCCGTCATTCATCCAAACCTGGTGGAGATTGACACTTATTTTGACTTTTTCGAGCATTTCAATATCCAGGTGCATGTCCAATGGACTGAACACCGAAACCAACGGATGTGATGGTTTAGCCAGACCCAGGATCTTATGCGCCTCAGTGATATTATTTACTTCTATCAGTTCTTTCATTCCTCAATTCTTCAATTTACATATTTGTTGAACCATTCAAGCATTTTTTCAGGATGATCATAGAACCAGTTGTAACCATCAAATCGATGCGTAGGCTCTTCCATCCAGTACATTTCTTTTGCCACAGGTAATGTTTCATACACTTCATCGATAAAATCAAGGTCGGTCCATGGATCGTTTTTGCCCTGACAAAGCAATGTGGGTGTAACGACGCTACTTAACTGTTCGACAACCGGGGCATCGAGATCATATCCTGTTGCTTCTTTGAATTTGGCATTGGCTGTTTGGTAAACCTTTCCATCTCGCTCATACCCATAGGCACATGCAAAATCACCATTAGTCAAAGGCTGCATGGCTACCAAGGCTTTCACATTTGAACGCGTGAATAAATCTGAGTCTTTAGCTTGGGCAAAAAAGGTTGCATTTGCTCCCATACAGTAGCTCAACAGGCCAATGCTCTTCCCTTTAGTTGAGGGATGGGAGGCGATAAACTCAACAGCGCCTAACACATCATCTGATTCGTCAATCCCTCCTGTACCACAACCACTTTCAGACTTGCCGCTGATGCCATGATTTCTCATGTCATACATTAATACGCCGTAACCATCATCGACTAATCGTTGAGCAACCTTTACAAACTCTATTTCCTTTTTGTAAGGTCTGGAGAGTCTGGGCTGTTCTTTTGGCTGATAGCCATATCGGTTAGCCCGATAGCCAAAATGTGTCATGATGATTATTTTACCGGCATCTTCGTTTAACAGCCAGCCTGAGAGTGTTATGCCATCACGTGCAGGAAACTCCACATCATTGTAAGCTATGCCGTAATCTTCAGGAGTTTTTGGAATAGATTGCTTAGGTGGTTCCAGAAATGCATTTCCCACCATATTGCCCGTGAAAGAAGCACAACTTGTGAATAATACAGCAAGAATTGGTATTGCCAAATATTGAAATCTTATAATCCTTTTCATCAGTTATTTAGTTTTAAAGTTTATACCAGTTGAATTTTTATGCGTGAGTCTGTTCAGCTTCCGCCCGGACACTGGATCCATGTTGCGCTTTTTTACCCATGTTATTCACCATCCTCAGGATCGTTCGGTCGAAAGCCCGGTCACTAAACCATTTCCTGAAGAAAAGAACCTGACCGGAAAGCTTTCCAGTTGCATACCTGGTTTTAGGTCTACGTGCTTTGATAGCTTTAGAAATAACATGAGCGATGACTGATGGAGGAGAACTGTTCTCTTCTGCGTTTTTTTGAGCGGCATCCAGGGCTTTTGCCAATTGAGTGTAAGGACCGTCAGTGGTGGCTTCCCTGAAGTTACTACTTAGCACATCGTTAAACTCTGTTCCAATGGCTCCTGGTTCGACAATCACTACATCGATTCCAAATTGTTTGAGTTCCAGTCTCAGACAGTCACTCCATCCTTCCAGGGCATGTTTGGTCCCATGGTACCAGGCACCAAGGGGGCTGTAGACCTTTCCTCCAACAGAGGAAATATTGATGATCTTTCCCGATCCCTGAGCCCTCATTATGGGGATCACAGCTTTGGTCATTTCGGCAAGCCCGAAAATATTCACTTCAAACTGTCGCCTGGCGGTTTCGTAAGAGGTGTTCTCTACTGATCCCCATTCGGCGTAACCGGCGTTGTTGACCAATACATCAATTTGTCCCTGTTCTTCCAGTACTTTTTGAACTCCAGCCCGAATTTGGTCGTGATCGGTGACATCCAATTCCATTGCCTGTCCTCCAGCCGTCACCAGATCATCCATTTTACGGAGCCTTCGGGCCGCACCATAAACGATATGCCCCTCCAGGATCAATTGCAGGGCAGTAGCTTTTCCTATTCCGGAAGATGCCCCTGTGATGAGTATTACTTTTTTCATTTTGTATCGATTTTTTGATTCTTGTTGATACAAAATTGAAAACCAGTGTGTTCAGGAGCGTATACTTATTCCGGATTGGCTAATACATATTCCGGATTTTGGAATTTAGGTTATAAGATTTCCAGACCTGTTCAGGTGGTATAGAACAATTGATAGAGATTACCCGAACTCCGCTCTGCTCCGTCGGGTAATGACGTTTTATTGTTTCCGGTGGTCAATGTCAAATTGGTTCATATTTCCCTGCATAGTCAAGGGATTCCCTGGTCAAGCCAGGGAATGAAGATAAAAAAACGTTGGTGAAAGACTGTATTTCCATTCCGTCACCACCCTGGTCGGGCACCCCGACCTGTTCAGGTGGTATAGAACAATTGATAGAGATTACCCGAACTCCGCTTCACTCTGTCGGGTAATGACGTGCTATTTGCATCCGTTTAATTGTATATCCGTGTAGTCTATCTTTATCGCATGGCAAAAGGAGGGTATGTTTACATAGTGACGAATAGGAATAAGACTGTACTTTATACAGGAGTTACTTCAGACCTGAATGCCCGGATATATGAACACCGAGAGGGACACGGGTCTAAATTTACGAGCAAGTACAACTGTCGATTCCTGGTTTACTATGAGTTCTTTGATGGTATAGAGGAAGCCATCAGAAGAGAGAAAAGGATCAAGAAATATCCGAGGAACTGGAAAGAAAATCTCATTAATGAATTCAATCCTGAATGGAGGGATCTCTATGAGGAGATAGAAGATATGCGGTAGATTACCTTTTAAATCAGGTGTGGAACTAAACAAAATTACCCGCACTTCGCTCCGTTCCATCGGGTAATGACGGTTCCATTTAATGTATCCGTCTTAGTATACCCGTCACCACCCTGGCCTAGTGCCCGGTTTATCCGGTGGTCTCGTACAATGATGTATCAATTCAAGCTCCTGTACTCAGCAGGAGTCATACCTGTTTTATTCTTGAAGATCTTGCTGAAGTGTTGGGGATACTCAAATCCCAAACCATAAGCCACCTGACTTATGGACTCTTCCGTGCTCAGTAACCTGGTTTTAGCGCGATCGATCAAAAAGAAATAAATGTGTTCCTGGGCACTTCTCCCGGTTTCCTTCCGAAGCATATCACTAAGATAATGGGACGACATGTTTAGCTCGGACCCACAGTATTTGACAGTTGGAACACCCAATTCCAGTGGTTTATCAGATTGATAATAGTCGCGAAGCAAATTTTCGAATTTAGTGACAAAATCCTTGTTGAGATTGGTTCGTGTATAGAACTGCCTGTCATAGTATCGGGTGCAGTAATCCAGGATCAGTTTGATGTTGGAGACGATCAATTCCTGGCTGTGTCGGTCGATGTGGAGACATTCCTTTTCAATCTTCCGGACCAACTCTGTCAGACTATTACGTTCTTCCCCGGAAAGGTGAAGTGCTTCGTTTGTGTCGTAGGAGAAGAAGGAGTAATTATTGATGATCTTACCCAGCTCAGACTTACGGATCAGATCCGGATGAAAGATCAGGGTCCACCCGGAACTACCCTCGAACTCTTCACTATTTTCAATCTTCACCGCCTGATTGGGTTTGAGAAAAACCAAAGTACCCTCCTCAAAGTCATATGAATTGCGTCCGTAAATCAAAGAGCCGGACAATCCGATTTTGAGGCTGAGCTGATAAAGATCCGTCACATAAGTATGATCTCCGTAATCGAAATTGGTCATCTCATCAGTGATGGGGATAACCGTCACCAGTGGATGTTTGGAATCATCCAGTCCCCAAAACTTATGAACCTGGCTGATCGATTCGATTTTGATGATTTCGCCCATTTAGTCATTTTCCTTTAAACTTTCAACTCTTTCCTTTAGCGCCTGATTGAGTCTTTCGTAAGCTTCCTGGACCGGCGCTGGATTCCAGAACGGTACAGCTATACCACGATAGGCCTCATGGATGGTGACCCTGGTTCCTTTATCGACAGGTTCCAGTATATACCTATGGTCAAAAGTCAAGATACCTGCCATTCCACCACCCTGATTCAATAATTGACCTACTTCGATCCGTTTCACTTTTGCAGGCATTTCACTGATGTTCTTTTCATCCTGCCGGAATTCATACTTTATTGTGTTCCCCTCTCCAAGTTTACCATCAATAGGTATTAATACGGGGTTCCATTCCTTGATATTGGATACGTCGGTCAACACCGACCAGACTTCCTCGGGGGTAGCTGCGATGATGATCTCAGAATGCACCGATTTACGTCCAATGATATACAAGATAGCCAATACCACCACAATGAGCAGTACAGCTATCATCCATTTTGAAGTAAGAATCGCCATGATTTTACTATTACAAGTTACGACATATGGGCGTCATACCATTGGATCATTTCCTCAGGATGTTCTGAGAAATAGGTATACCCATGAAAGCGCCAGGGCGTATCTTCTATCCAGATGATGTCTTTGTCTTCCATCTCAAGCATGTCATAGATCTCCTGAATATCTGATTCACGTGATACCATGTCATTTCGAACCTGAAGTACCAGGGTAGGAATTTTCACCCCTTTGATCAGAGGCCGCATATTGTGGTCTTCGAATGTAAGCCCCGTCAATTCCTTGTTGATCGGGGCAAATCCCTTTATACCCTCCTGGATGTCAATTCCCATAGCTTCACAACTGCGCTCTATACATGTCTGACCATGGAGAGGTTGGATCAGGATCCAGCACTTGATGTCCTCAAATTCTTCCGGATATTTTTCCATCGCCCGGAGGGTAGAATTAGCGCCCATGCACATACTTTGTAAACCAATATCCATACCTGCCGTTTTCTCCCAACTTCTCGCAAACTCGAGAGAACCCATTACGTCCTGCCATTCCCAATAGCCTACACCACAGATCTTATTAGATGAGTTCTCGCTGGTGCCATGATTGCGAATGTCATAGGTCAGGATATTATACCCAGCGTCATGCAATGCCTTGTACTTGGGTAAGAAATTCACTTCAAATCCACCTGATGCTTCAAAATTCTTCATGTGCCCGGGGAATCCATATCGATTCGCCGGAGAGAAGTGATTGTGAATGATCAATTTGTTTGAGTCAGCAGGGATAAACCAGCCATCTAACTTCACACCATCCAGGGCTGGAAATGTTACTTCTTCGTACTTCAAACCATATTCATCTGGCTTGCGGAGAATGGGAGTTCTTACAGGTCTGGCCAGATTGTAAGCTAAACTGTTTAGGAACTCTGTTGTTTGCATTGTTTCCATAATAATTTCGGTTTATATCTTCAATTCATGTATTTATCAAACCAGGGCAGGATTTCCTCCGGGCTTTTTGTCAGGTAGTCGTAGGCCGAGGCTCGTTTTTTATCCAGATCCAGCCACATCATTTCTTTTTCCACAGTTAGTGCATCGTAGTATTCGTCTATCGATTGTTTATTTAAATATTCGTCGTTGGAATTCTGAATTAGCAGGGTGGGAACTGTGATTTCTTTGACACCTGGCATGAATGAAATAGCGTTCATATCGATCCCGGTCCGTTTGTTGTTTAGTTTCGTTACCCTTTTTCCGATGAAATTATCGAGACCCAGCGCCTTGATGAAATCTGCGTATCGAAGCGGCTGAATAGCCACCATTGCTTTGATGTTTTTATATTTTTTCAGTCCATTTTCTTTCCCATATGCGTAGGTTGAAGAAGCCGCACCCATGCAAATACTGAGCAATCCAATTTGAGCATCCTTATGGTCAGGGTGACTGGAAACATACTCCATGGCAGCCAATACATCTTTGTGCTCCTCAGGCCCCCAGGTTACCCAGGGACATGTCCCTGGGGCACTGTTTCCATGATTGCGGAAATCATACATTAATACGGAATAGCCCTTATCAACCAGGTATTTGACATGTTTCAGGAATGTGATGTCCTCAGTCCACATTTTACTCATCCCTTTTCCTTTTGGGGTATATCCGGACCTACTGGACTGGACACCATAATGGGATTGAATGATGATCTTATCAGTGCCGCCTTTAACCAGCCAGCCGGACAGTGTCACACCGTCGCTTGCCTTGAACGTGATATCTTCGTACTCCATGTCGTAATCTGATGGTTTCCCAAAAACGGGAGCCTGCCGACCTTTTACAATTGCATTGGATAAATAATTAGTTATCATGTTTTGCCACAATTTTTACTAGGTAAAAGTCTGGCTTAGTAAGAAGAGTAGCGTATACATACCGCAGATAGATGTATACATAGTGCAGGATATGTGATCTGACCCGGAGGCACACTCCGTGTCAGTGGATCACAGGGATATGATGAATACTGTTTGGAAGGAACGTGCTTACATTAGCACGCCATTCTTGGCTTCAATGGCAGGAGGCAATTCAGTTTCACCCAGCATCTCCCTGAGGTCAATTTCAATTGTACGACATAGCGACAGCATCGGAACGTCATTTCCCATTCCTTCGAAGGGATTTTCAGAATAATCAACGGCCGATTCCATCACAAGAAAGCCCCATGAAACAAGTACCCCTAACGGGATTGAGATCCTGGGGGTCCTATTCTCCTAATTTCGCGAACTTTGAGACTGAATTATGTCATTGAATGAAACGAGCAGATTTTCATTCTGAATATCAGAAAACGTATTTGAGGAGTCGTTCTAAGCGATTAATGGATATCATAGGCGGTTTAATCGGTTTAGTACTGGGATTGCCCATTTTCGTGTTGTCAATAGTGATTGTTCGAGTTTTTGACAAAGTGCCTCCAATATTTGTACAGGATCGAATGGGTCTGGGGAATAAGTCGTTTCACTTTTACAAGTTGCGAACGTTACAGGTGAAAGAGACTGAGGGTACGGTATCCATAGATGTCATAAAAGAACGTCAACCATATAAATATACAAAGACAGGACAGTTTTGGCGATCGACAAGCATTGATGAAATCGCACAATTTTGGCACGTTCTTGTAGGGGAAATGAGCCTGATTGGTTATCGCCCTATTCCAATGCTCCATGTCCCTTATTTGCACAAGTTGGAAGGACTAAATCAAGCGTTAATAAATGAATATATGGAAGCTGTTAAAGACATAAAACCCGGGATTAGCGGTTTGAGTGTTATACACGGGAGAGTGAACAATTCCATGAAGCAGAAGATAGATTATGATTTTGAATATCTTAAAAGAGCTTCACTACAATTAGATTTTTATTTGGTATTCAGGACTATTGAAGTAATCTTAACAAAGAAGGGTTCAGAATAGATTCACTCAGTCAATATGTAAGTGTTCAGAAAATCATGAATCTTATTGAGTTCATTAAACATCAATACATCAATTACTGATAAAGATGGTACAAATTCTTTTCCAAATTGCCTATAGTTGATGTTTTTAGGCTGCAAAAACTTCAGGTCAATATTGGACTGCCTAAATGTATCCTTTTTGTACAATTGTCGACCTCCAATAGGATTGATGTAGGCGTCAGTATTTAGCTGTTTACAAATAGCAAGTACTTTTTCCTGTGCTTTAGTTGTATGATCAATTTTAAGTTGTGATGAAATAATAATTTCAGTTTTGATACGCAGGTACTTTACCAGTTCGACAATTGAATGATAGATAAAATCAAACAAGTTGTGGGTATCTCTAAGAAAAAGGCGTTGAACCAGTGGAAATGTTTGTGTGAAATATGGGGCATTGCGATATGCATTTGCAATGCGTTTCAATATTAAATTCCTCTCCACCAAAGAGTTGGAAGCCAAATCAAATTCTATTATTTTTTGTTTGCTGTGCCCATGTTTTACAGGAATTGTAAATAGATAAGGTCGATGATTAATAAGAATCCGATTTCGATTGATCCATCCGGATTTGGTGTATTGTACGTTATCGTAGATTACGAATTTATCAACAGCCTGCATGAGTTGATAGTATCCAAGATAAGCGCAGAAATATGGTTGCATTATTGCAATCCTCATAAACTGAATTCTACTAAGATCTTACCAAGGTATTCGTGTATTGTTGGAAAAACAGTGTGTGATTGACGATCTTAATTCTGTGAGCAATTTTATCAAATTACATCAAAACTCCGTTCTTTGCCTCAATAGGTGGAGGTAGCTCGGTTTCACCCAACATCTCCCTGAGGTCAATTTCAATTGTACGACATAGCGACAGCATCGGAACGTCATTTCCCATTCCTTCGAAGGGATTTTCAGAATAATCTCCTATTAACTCCATGACCAAAAAAATCCACGAAACCAATGCAGTAAAGGGGATGGAAATCCAAGCACCCCAGTCGCCCAATCTGGCAAATTCCGATACCATGCCCAATGGCAAAAGCAGGATGAAGATCCCGACGAAAACGACGCTCATGTTTCCGTATTGTCGGGGTAATGGAAATTTTTTTATTCTTTCACACTTACCCTGGTGATCATAAAAATCATTAAGGATGTTCTGGAGTTCCATATGCCTGAAATCATCAACAATGTTATTTTCTCTCAGCTTCCTGATGTCCTGGGATTGTTTGTCAATGATCTGAGTGGCCGTATTTTTTGCATCTGCCAAACGATCCACCTCATCAGCAGGCAAAAATTTCCTTAAATAATCTTCTGTCACTTCGTCCTCATGCAACCCAACTCCAAAAGTTTTCATTCGTTTTTCGGCCAGCCTGGCGACATACTTATTCTGACTAATGTGTTCCCAGGGGGTCGGTATCAATAATTGACTTCTCAAGGCATACAGCCATCCGATATGTCGGTAGATGAGTTTCTTTTTGTAAGCATTCAATTCAGTATCAGATACCTTCGCGTCCATGAAATGGTTACTGACAAATGCACGAATGGTAGCACCCCAGGCGCGGCTGCTATTCACAATCGCACCCCAGATCTTCCGGGCTTCCCATAGCCTGTCATACGCCTGATTATTTTTAAAACCAATATAAAAGGCTACTGCTGTACCTATTATGGCAAGTGGGAGAAAGGGAATGACAAACCACTCGGCAGCCGTGAACTCGTAAATTACAGTTACCATGGTCGCCCATATTGTCAACCATATGGCATGGAAACCAGCAAATCTCCAGATATTGAGGAATCCAAAATTCTTATTAACAAACATGTATTAAGCAATTAATCTCAACTCAATTTATTAATCTATTTTTCAATAATTGGTTTGAATCCCATGGAAAAAATTTATTGAACTTCTGTTTTATACGAATTTGACAGGCCTTATCCAAAGCAGACTACAGCGGCGATTAACACCTCATCTACATCAATATTCCATTCTTAGCCTTGATCGATTCAGGAAGTTCAGTCTCACCCATCATCTCTCTCAGGTCAATCTCAATGGTTCGACAGAGCGATAACATTGGGATATCATTTGCCATACCCTGGAACGGATTTTCGGAATAATCACCGACCAATTCCATCACTACGTAAACCCAACCGATCACCACTACAAACGGTATCGCAAACCATGATCCCCAGTCACCCAGTTTGGCAAATTCAGACACCATGCCAAATGGCAACAGGAAAATGAATAACCAGATGAATGCGAAGCTCATATTGGCATATTGCCGGGGTAACGGAAATTTTTTGATCCGTTCCAGTTTCCCCTGGTGGTCATAGAAATCTCCCAGTATTTTCTGAAGTTCCATGTGCCGGAAATCTTCAATCAGACCCTTTTCCCGAAGACTCCTTAGGTCAGTAGATTGTTCATCAATGATCTGGGTGGCCGTATTCTGATAATTGATCAATCGTTCATATTCATCTTTAGGAAGAAATTGATGTAATTCTGATTTTGTCACTTCATCATCGACTAATCCAACACCAAAGTGTTTTTGGTATCTTTTGGCAAATTTTCCCACCAATCCCTTCTGGTTCGCATGTTCCCATGGTGTAATATTCAGCAATTGGCTTCTAAGCGCATATAGCCAGCCAATATGACGGTGTATGAGCCTTTTTCTGACATCGATTACCTCGGAGTCAGAGGTCGGTTCATTTGCAAACTGATTCGTGACAAATCCTTTGATATAAATACCCCATGACCGGCTGCTGTTAACAATGGCTCCCCACACTTTACGCGCTTCCCACATACGGTCATACGCGCTATTGTTTTTAAAACCAACGTAAAACGCGACGGCGGTACCAATAACAGAAAGCGGTAGCCAAGGTATTTTGAGCCAGTAAAGGTCGAAGAATTCATATACCAGGACAACCGCTGTTGGCCAGGCGATCAGCCAGGAGAAGTGATGACCTGTAAATTGTAAAATTCTTTTGAGGCTAAAGTTTTTTGTAATGATCATGGTTAGTCGTAGTTATCCCACCAAGAGGTGGATTTATGTGATTTGAAATTGAATAATTCTCCAATTGCCGGAGTTATAAATTCCAATCCCTCATTCACTGAAGATTTGGTAAAGCGTTCAATTGGATCTTTCCAGGTGTGTTGCGCCAATGAAAATCCACCCCAGTGTACAGGCATGGTGATTTTTACTCCTGCATCGATAGCAGCTTTTACACTTTCTTCGGGGTACATATGGATCTGGTGCCAATTCTCATTGTACTGGCCACATTCCATAAATCCGAAATCGAATGGGCCTAATTTTTTACCAATTTCTTTGAAATGCTGGCCATAGCCACCATCTCCACTGAAGTAGATGTTTTCGGATGAAGTTTGCAAAACCCACCCACCCCAGAGTGATTTGGCGCGATCACTAAGTCCCCTTCCGGAGAAGTGGCGTGAAGGGGTGAAGGTAATGGTGATATCGTCTAACCGGATTTCATCCCACCAATCGAATTCGGAAATGATGGATTCGTCCAGGCCCCAGTGCGTGAGGTGTCGTTTTACACCAAGCGCTACAAAATATTGACTTGTTTTCGATTTTAATTTTTTTATGCTGGCCACATCCAAATGGTCATAGTGATCATGAGTGAGGAGCATAAGATCAATTTCCGGAAGCTGACCAATTACACCAAGTGAGTTTTCCGAAAAACGCTTTGTTGCGAACGGAGCAATGGGGGAGGCATCGGGGCCAAGCATCGGGTCAATGAGTATGGTCTTGCCACTAATCCGAATCAGCACTACGGAATGGCCGTACCAGATGAATTTCGATCGATCCGATGGTGCCAGAAACTGTTCTTGATCGAAGGACTGTATGGGGATGGGTCGATTGGGTTCACGTCCTTCTTTTTCAAAAAACTGCTTGTAAAGTAATTCCGGCAAGGTGTGAAAGTTTATTTGCATGGTGGTTTCCTCCAGGTTGATAAACTTTTCCCCATCCCAGTTTGGAGACTGACCATACCGTTCTATTAATTTTTTTGTGACCTTTCCTCCGAATTGTTTCATTGACGATACTGGTTCTGTTTCAATACAAAGTCGATAATAAGGTTTTGTATCGAGTCCTTTTGTGCTTGAGTAGCATCCTGAAAAGCATGGTTGACACCCTCGAAATAATGTGCTTCATATCTTGATCCCAGACTTTCAAGTTTTGAAACCAAAATATGGGATTGATCAACAGGTACAACCTGATCATCTACGCCATGGATGACCAGTACAGGGACTTGTGCGTTTTCCATGTATGTGATGGGAGAGCGCGCTCGCATCACTTGCTCAGCTCTGGCCGGTTGACTTTCAGGATCAAAACCTACCAATAATCGTGACAGATCCAGACGTTCCGCCAGGGAGGCTGGTAAACGGCTTATTAAAGCGTTAATGCTGTCGGTTGTTGGCGCATGATATAACGCTCCGAGATCACATGGAGCATACACGCTGATCAAGAAATCCAATTGCTGCCTGGACAATGAGAGATCAAAATCTTCTGGATCACTGAAAGTGACCATCATGGCAAGATGCCCTCCGGCAGATTCACCCAGAATCCCAAAATTTTCCAGATCCATTTGGTACCGATCTGTATTCGTAACAACCCACTGTACTGCTTCAAAAATATCCTGAACGCAATCCGGAAAAGGTGTTTTGCCATTTTCGGCAAGGGTATAATCGGGACTCACGATGTAATATCCTGCTTCTCTCAATTGGTTGAATGCTTCGTTGAAACGATTATTATTCACTGAACCTTTAGTTCCTGAGATCCAGGCTCCTCCGTGAACAAACATTAACACGGGATATGGCCCATTCATATCTTCCACGGTAGGATAATATATGTCCAGGGTCATATCATCCTTGTACGGGACATGATATTCTACCTGGCCATGAAGGGCAGGTGCATCAGTTTTTATCAGATATATGAAAAACCAGGTACCAATCAAAGCAACCGTTATTACGCTGCCAACTATCAGTTTAATGGCACCTGACCTGATTCGTTTCATTCGAGGAAATCCACAGCCCCGCTATCCAGGTTGTAGTAGGCCGGAATGATCTTCATTTTGCCCGAGTTGACCGCCTCACTGATAATGGATGATCGGTTACTCAATTCTTTGGCATTCAGTTCGGCATTCTTCTTTACTACATCATCTACTGCCGCTCCACTGGCACTTGTGCTGATCGCAGGTGTAACATGCGACAATAAATGATTCAGATTGTACCCGTTATCCCCGCCATTAACAGCAGCCGTCACCGCGCCACAACTCTGATGGCCAAGTACGACAATAACCTGAGTGCCCAAATGGGCGACGGCGTATTCAATACTTGCGATGGAAGAGGTGTTAGCTACATTCCCAGCTACACGTACAACAAACAATTCTCCCAGTCCGGTATCGAAAGCCAACTCTGGTACGACTCTGCTGTCGGCGCAACTCAGTACAATGGCCCAGGGCTGCTGTCCTGAGGTGAGGTCATTTCTTCTCGAGCTGTTCTGCAAATCTCCTTCCGGCTTGTCGGATACAAATCGTTCATTTCCCTCCTTGAGACGGTCTAGTATTTCTTGTATGTTCATGATTTATCTGATTTAATCAGTGATTAAATTAAAGATTATCTCATTTATCCGAAACTCCCGGAGCATTTACTTGTTTTCAACCGCTTTTAATATCTCCTCATAATAGGCATTGGCCCGTTCTTCGGAGAAGTGATCAATAACATATGTTGCCAGCATCATAATGATTAAAGCGATCCCGATTGCTCGTCCAATAGGAGCAGCCCAAAATACAAATAGAACGATACCAAGTATTCCAAGACCTGAGGCTACGTATCGAATCATAGGGTACCAGGATATGAATTCATCAGCTCTTTCTTTTTCGGATTGAATGAAAGCTGTGGCATTTTCCTGGTACTGCTGTGAGAATTCGGTTATTCTCTTTGGATTAGTGTATAGCATGGTTGTTCCGCTGGCAGTAAATAATATTCCGACGGCAAGTAAAGGAAAAAGCATTGCTTTGGCATTTGATGTAGTCCCTGCGAAGTAAAACAGCAAGGCAATTGTTACCAATATTAATCCGGAGAGTAATATGATTCTGGCCTCAAAGATCTCTCCTTTGCACCAGCTAATTGAGTGTTGTATGAATTCCATTTTCGTATTTGTGTTTTAATATTTAGTTCCGGTTAGCTTCTCTGACAATTTCCATAATTCGCGTGCAGCATTGACATCATGTGACCTTTTATTCGATTTCACCTTAACAGGGCTTCCCTGCATCTCCATAAACCCGGAGGGTCCAAAATAATCACCGGATTTGGCATTTTCATCTACGGCGGCGCGCAATGTGGGCAATGCACCCCTCTCAACACCTTGCGAAAAGAAGTTGTTAAGAAAACGAGCCATTCCGGCATGCCGTTGAAGCTCTGTTCTTGTCCATCCGGGATGGGCAGCTGTTACCATTGGGGCCTTCTCCTCATTTTCTAATTTATCAGCTAATTCATATGCAAAATACAAATTGGCCAATTTGCTATCGGCATAGGCATTCTGTGTATTGTACTTGCGTTTTTCCCAATTTATGTCGGAGAAATCGATATTGCCCATCCGGTGACCGACACTGGAAAGGACCACAATGCGAGATCCATTTGTTTTCTTAAGGAGCGGGAGAAGTTGACCTGTCAATGCGAAATGCCCCATATGATTGGTCCCCATCTGGATTTCAAACCCATCCTTTGTTTTCGAATAAGGACACATCATGATCCCTGCATTATTAATGAGTACATCAAGCCTGTCATATTTTTTAATAAATGACGTTGCGAAATCCTGAACAGACTTCAGGTCCGTAAGATCAAGACTTTGAACGGTAACATCAGCGGATGGAAACTCGCCGCAAATTTCCTCAGCCACAAGTCCACCTTTTTCTATGTTTCTCACTGCCAGAATGATGGTGGCATTTTTACCAGCCAGAACCCTTGCAGCTTCCTTTCCAATACCACTGGTCGATCCGGTGATGATTATCACCCTGCCATTTTGATCGGAAATATTATTTGAGTTCCACTTTGATTTAGACATGATCTTTAGATTATAGTTTTTTTACTTAGTACGAATAGCTACTACTATTTTTTAGGTGTTAAAATTTTTTCATCGATCAATACCTGGAAGGAATCTTCCATAGTTTCTTTCAAAGGTCTGAATGACATGCCCAGTTCGTTTTTGATCTTGGAGTTATCCGCTTTCCATGGAACATTCACATTGTTGCGAATAAAATTCCTGGTAAATGCCTTGTTTGTTATTGGTCCTATGATCATCAACAGCCATTTTGGCAATGCCTTTTTTGGCAGTGGGAATTCGTTCCCATATTTAGGCAACAAAACTGTTCCCAATTCCAGGAAATCACTGTTATGGCCAGCTGTAATGTATCTTCCGTTGGCTTCCGGGGTGAAACCAGCCTTGAAATGTGCTTCCGCTACATCTCGAACATCCACCACGCCGGTTCCAATCTTCGGAGCACCCATTTTCATATCGCCACCGCCAAGCATCTTCAACAGATTGATAGTTTCAGAGGTCGTGTTATGTGGATTTAGTGCCGGACCAAACACCATACAAGGGTTGATGGTCACCAGGTCCCATTGATTTTGACTTTCCGCAATTTCCCATGCCTTTTTTTCAGCCAATGTTTTGGAGTAAGAGTAAGGCTGATAATTCAGGGAAGAAGTGGTGTTCCAGACTTCCTCGGTCAATTGTCCACCTGGTGCGTTCACTGAATCGATGGCATCAGTATAAATCGCTGCACAACTGCTGGTCACCACCACTCTTTTGACAGAGCCTGGTTCTTTAGCTGTATTGAGCACGTTTTCTGTACCATGTACCGCCGGCTCAATCAATTCTTTTTGAGGATCTTTTACATCTACAGTGAAAGGTGAAGCAGTATGATACACCAACTCACAACCCACCATAGCTTCTTTGTAGGATCCAGGGGTAAGTAAGTCACCTTTGAAGAATTTGATCTCTCCTTTTGATTTTGCAGCGGCCTCCTTCAGATGGCTAATTTTTGCTTCATTGTCAGGGTTTCGGACCGCGGCATGAACGGTTAGGCCCTCATCCAGAAGTCGCTGCACCAACCAACTGGCAACATAACCGTTGGCACCTGTAACCATCACAGGTTTTGATTTGTCTATTTGTGTCATTTTCATAAAATTTTGATTCATCAAAAAATTGGTACTAAAAATCCTTTCCTCGAAATCCATCAAAAATTGCTCCTCCCATCAATCGGGTCAGGTTTCTCCAGCTTGGATCTACCGCAAAATCAGTCATGTGGACCGCCAAATGATCAAAAGCCTTTTGACTGGTACGCATCATGTGACCCATTGACATGAAATCATCATATATGATGGATTTCTCGATGTTTTCAAAGCAATATACATTGCCGAAGTTTCCTTCTCCCGAGACAAATTCTTTTCCTTCTTCATTGCCACCCCATGTTAAAAGCGGACTCAGAAAAATCATCGGAGGAATGGTGTTCACCGCAATGCCTCCGTAATTCAGTTCCGTCACAGCCTGATCCAATGCCGCCCGGTGAGCTTTTTTGGTATCTTCGTCAATGATGATCATGCAGCCCAGGCTACCCAATAATTTGTTATTGGCAAACTCAGTGGCTGCGGACAAAAATTCGGAAGCTGTTGCCGGCACATCCAACGACACCTCATCCATAATCTGGCAAAAAGCTTCATTTTTAACCGCATAGCTGTCTTTCTCTACTTCCTCGATGAATACGAACTCACCGTATTTGAACCTTCCGTGTTCAGGTGAAAGTATTTGAGCATTGGGGTGGTTTTCTATGAAGGCCTTTTTAACTTCATCTGAGCCCGGGTAGTAGGTGCCGGCGGCTGGTGTTTCTTCAACGATTGCTCTTTTGATAGCATCCAAAAATTCTTCACGCTGAGACCAGTTCCCGGAGGTGATAATTGTCTGCGGTCTGCCGCAAACAGCGCCTCCGTTCAGTTTAGCAGCGGTTATTATCTCTATAGCCTGATGTTCTATTTCTTTTTTCGTCCAGCTCCTGTCACCGGGAACTACAATAAGTGGGTTGTTACCACCGCACTCGGAAATCAATGGCGTGTCAGTCGCGTTCATGATGGCTTTTGCAGTAGATGTACCACCTGTAAAGTAGATTTTTGACAGACCTTCTAAAGAAGTCATGGCCTTTCCCTGATCAGCAGAACAGAAGGCGATGGCTTTGGCATCTACCAATGGTTGGAATATTTTCTCCCAAACTTTGTCCGTTTCCTCGTTGAGTCGATGAGGTTTGTGGATCACTGCGCAGTTTTCAAGGAACATGGCTTTAACCATTTCCAAAGAAGAGCTGTAATTACCTGCTCCGGAAACAGCTATGACACCAGCTGGTTTGTCCATTGGATTGATTTGCCTGGGCTCTCCCTTCACCCTAAGATGAAATTTCTGGGAGCCTGCAACCAACCGATCTTTAGCGTCAAGAGGCTTGACTTCCACATCGTAGATGTTGTCTTTGACCTGTTCGATTTTCTCCGGTTCCGGCATTTTGCCATTTATCAGAGATTCATATAGATGAATGCAAGCCGTAAGTGTATTAGCAATGGGAACAGCTGTACTGACCATGGACTCGGGGTTTCTGAAAATATCTTCACCCATCAGGTCATTTTTCATTTTTGTATCAGCAACTGCCAGTTCCTCGGCATACTTTTTCAGGTTACTTCTGACTTCTTCAAGCAAATGAAGTCTTTCGTGTAAAGGTGTCCCGGCCCATCCTTGTGGGTCCAGTTGATTAAATGCTTCTTGTGCTGTCATGATTTTAAGTTTTCAGTTGACATTTTCTTTGAAAATATGTGAGTACTTACTCAACATCTAATTAAATTTTTTATAGTCCGTATTTGCTTCTTAAAAATTCCATTCCGGATTCCAGGTCAAATCCCTTATCCAGGTAAAACCGTGTCGCAAACCCATCCATGGTAGTAAGCACGAACCTGGCCTCTAATTCAGGATTAGGGTAATTCAATTTCGAGAAAGCACTTTCCAAAGCCCTTTCAAGTGGCTCCAGCTTATGTCCCATGTAATCTTCCAACTCCCACTTGATCTTGTATTGAAGTTTCCAGAAATTGGCTGTTTCAGGGCTTTTATTCAACTTTTCACCCATGTTAAAGGTTTTTCGCAGCACCTCTTTGGGGTCCGTCTCCAGGACAATATCTGCGAAAAGGTGCTTGGCACGCTCTTCTCCCTCACGAACAATGGCTTCCAAAAGTCCATCCTTGTTCTCGAAATGCCTGAAGATCAAGCCTTCCGAAACACCTGCTCTTTTTGCTACTTTACTGGTAGAAGTGTTTCTGAATCCTTCTTCGGCAAAAAGTTCAAGTGCAGCGTTTAATATTTTCTCCTGTTTCTCGGTCATCACAAAAGTGAGTAATCACTTACAAATGTAATATGTTAATCTTAATTACGCAATAGGTCAGAAAAAAGTTTTATTTCAATTTGATTTTTTATTTTGAGCTCAGCAGGGAATAGATGTCAATGCTAATGAATTTTCCATTTTTTAATTCACATTCTTTCATTGTTCCTTCGTAGGTAAAGTTCACTTTTTCAAAGGCCCTCTTACAGTTGATATTCTCAGATTCGACGAAACCTTCAATTCTGTGCAATCCAATGGTCTTAAAACCATAATCGCATATTTCCGGGATTACCTCTTTCATTATCCCTTTTCCCCAGTTTTCCGGAAATAACCAAAATCCTATTTCTCCTTTCCGGTGAGTTCTGGAAATATCGTTTAATCCGGCAGCGCCAAGAAAAGTCATATCTTCTTTATCGCAAATTGACCACCAGATGCCGGTTCCGCTCCGTTCAAGGTCTGCATACCATGACATTTGTTCGGAAGCAGATTCAGAATTTTCAAAACTAATGCCGTAGAACCGGACAACATCTGGATCGGAAAGACCTCTGAAAATATTTTCCTGATCATCCGGGGTTATCCGCCGAAGTAAATATCTATCTGTGGTAATTGTTGGAACTTCCCCTTTCACGAATCTTTATAATTACTAAAAAAGAGGAATTCACCGTTTGCCCTTTGAGGCTCATCCAAGCTCATAATAAAACGAGTCTTTCATCACCTCCAGGCTTTTGGGTATGGCGGTATTGGGATCTTCCTGCCCTTCAAATTCAAGTGAAATATATCCTTTGTAGCCGGCATCTCTCATGATCTTTCCGATTCGCGGATAATCCAGATCAAGTGTGTACCATTTACCTTCGCCATAATAAGTTTTTGTTTGCATCAGGCAGGTTTGCGGCGCCAGCATTTCGAGCTGATCGTAAGGATTTTCCAGAAAATTTCCCGTATCCAATGTCACCTGGAGCCAGGGCGAGTCGATGGCATCCACGATCCGCTTGACACCCTGCGCTGTCCGACCCAGTCCCCAGTGGTTTTCCAAACCTAAAACAACACCACATTCTGCGGCCTTACCAAGGCATTGGCCGATCGAGTCAATCACCCATTCAAAACCATCTTCATCGTCGTATCCCTCTATGGCAGGTTCTATCCCACGATTAGCCATAAGCACATCGAAGGACTCGCTGGTACCCCAGCGACCCGTGTTGATCCTCATGGTAGGAATCCCAAGTCTGTAGGCAATTTCAATCTGATCAATGGTTTTTTGTATGTTTTCTTTTCTGTAATTCTCATCGGGATTGAGAAAACCCTGGTGGGTGGAAAAACCGTAAATGTCCAGCCCGGCTTCAAGGGCTCTGCGTTTAAGGTTTTGCAGATAATTATTCTCTTCCGACGTCATCTGGACATGGAGTATCTCAATTCCGTCAAAACCCATTGCGGCAGCCCTGTCTATGCAACTCTGAATGGATGATTCTTCTTTCGGGCCGTTAAATTGCCAAAATGAGTAAGTTGACACCCCGATTGGATTATTTCTGATTTTGTCCGTTGTTGCCAGGGAAGGGGGAGTTTCCTTACCGGCAGATGGATCCACACTACAGCCTGTTGCGAGTACCCCCAGACTTCCCAGTGCACTCATTTGCATAAATTGCCTTCTGTCCTTTTTCATGTGTATTTATTGTCTGTTTTCAATGGTCACATTGAATGTTCATTTACGAAGAAACCAGCAGAATGGATGATTTTTCCGGAATATCCATTTCAGGTTGGCTTTGTCCGTCTTGAGGACATTTCGTCATTATATCTCTTTTTTACTGATCTGTTTGTGGAGTTCGTTGACCTGCATTACCGCTGCCGATCCATACCAGGGGTGCAGCTCCATGATCAGTCGCCCGGCCTGGATGGCCGGGTCGGATCTCGTTAGCTCTTCAGCTTCAGCGATAGTTTCCACAGCAAAAAGATAGATCCCCTTTATTTCAAAATTGTCCAGGTATGGTCCTGCCAAAACCAGTTTACCTTCATCGGCCATTCGAATGATGTTGTCCAGATGAGCCCTTTGAATACTGGCAGCCGTCGCTGAATCCTGATCCCGGTTTGGGCCTTCTCTCAGAAAAGCCATAACATACTTTCGCATGCCATAATCATCAGCACGCAACTCTCTTGCCAGAGTGGAATCGTATACTATTTCGTTGCCATTATCATTGATCGCTACGGTGACTTTCGGATCACACGAAATGATGAAAATGAACAGTACAACAGCCGGAATTGAATTTTTCATAGCTATATGGGTTTATCCTTTTTCAGGTATTGAATTTAAGCAACAAAACGGAGAGGGAAAACCATATTTATGTAAACTGATATTTATCACATATTAAATATGATCCTATATTCATATATTCAACTATCTTTACCACAATTGGCCGTTGAAGCTATTTGCATGATAGATAATCAAAAACTCGAATCCGTAGCATTTGTACTTAAGACAATTGCGCATCCACTTAGAATCGGTATTGTTGATTTGCTTAGCAAGAATGAGGAATTGTCAGTAAATGAGATCTGTGAAAAGCTTGGTTCCGAACAATCCCTGACCTCCCATCATCTTCAAAACATGAAATTGAAAAACATTTTAGGGAGCAGGAGGGATGGGAAAAATATATTCTATCATCTGAGGATCAAGGAGGTGACCGGAGTAATTCACTGCATTGAGAATTGTGAACATATTCCGGTGTAGTTATAACAACCAGGTCCCTATTTTTTTTGATAAACCAGTTTCATCAATCCCGTATCAAATTCCTCAATCCCATTAATTGTAAACCACGTTTCTATGGAAGATCCGGTAAATAACGGGATTCCTTCACCAAGGATTACAGGATGAATGAATAGCTGGATCTCATCAATCAAATCCTCATTCAGGAGTACTGTGTTTATCTGACTTCCACCAATCAGCCAGATATTCTTTCCCTCTTTTTCCTTCAATCCCTTTACAAACTCCGGAACATCGTGATGAATGAAGGTCACTTCTTCGTTGCTTCGAAGGGAAGCGTCATGGGTAAATACATAGCTGTTTTTTGTTTGATAGGGCCACTCCCCTCCAAAACCCAGTACCTGCCTGTACGTTGCTCCACCCATGAGCACAGTGTCTATGGTTTCAGTAAAATCTTTATAACCATAGTCCTGATCGGTAAATAACCAGTCCACATCACCATTTTCCCTGGCGATATATCCATCGATACTTGAGGTGATAAAAAGGATAACTTTTCGCATACTTCAATTTAACCTGATTCGGGAGAAGGAATATGAATTCCCTGATTGAAAATTTCGAAAAAGCTGTCTGCGTGACCCGGTCTGTGCGACCCAGTCTGCGCGACCCGGTCTGTGTGACCCAGTCTGTGTGACCCGGTCTGCGCGACCCGGTCTGTGCGACCTGGGTGAAATCTATTCATATAGAAGCTGAGGAGATTTACCATTGAGCAGTTAAACAATTGAAAAGATATCTTATTTCACCAGATATGACAGCTTTTTAACACCATTTTCCGATAGAGGTTAATTTAGAACACAATAGATAAAAGGAGTGGTCTTTTTCGGAAAATAAAAAAAGCCGGAAAAATCCGGCTCTTAGTTGTTGTGATGAAATTGGGTCAATTCGAAATCATAATCTTTCTCAAAACCCTGGATTTACCTGATACAGCAGACCATTTTACTACATAGATCCCGGGGGACCATCCGGTCACATCAATTTTTAAACTTTTGCTCTTCATTTGAGATCGATGCAGCAATTGTCCTTTCAAATTTGAAATACTGAGATATCCTGCTTCTCCGGCATCGATAACGATATGATCAGTGGCAGGATTGGGATAAGTATTTAGTTCTAAGGCATCAATTATACCGAGTGGTTCCGAAGTACCGTCTACTATAAGTTCCTGACTGACTTCAGCTGCAGCATTATAGGTCTCATTTCCAGGTTGGGATGCTGTAATTACCGTGACTCCTGTACCTACGACCGTTACTGTACTTCCATTTATTACCGCCACGGATTCATCTGAGCTTGTGTAAAAGATGTCCAGGCCAGATGTAGCAGTACCCGCCAGTTCGAAATTCGCATCTCCCACTTCAACCGGTTCCAATGCACCGAAAATGATCGCCTGATCCAATTTGGTAACGGTGAATTCGTGGGAAACCTCATCAGCAGGATTGAAATTGTCGTTTCCTGTTTGTGATGCTGTGATAATTGTAACCCCGGATCCAATAATAGAGACCACATTGCCGGAAATGGTGGCCACCGAATGATCAGAACTGCTATAGGCTAATTCCAAGCCGGAATCACTTGAGCCTGTCAATTCAAAGTCCTCCTGGTCAATCTGAACTGATTCCGGCAATTCAAAAGTGATGAACTGATTTCTTTTACTGACAACCAGTTCATGAGCCACATCTTCCGCTGGATTGTATGTGTCATTACCCGATTGTGAGGCGGTGATCAAAGCGGTACCCGTACCTACAATGGAAATAGTATTTCCTGATATAGTGGCGACTTCCTCGTTCGAACTGGAAAAAGATACTTCCAATCCGGAGCTGGTGGAAACCGTTATCTCAAAATCGGCATCACCAAACACCGCTTCATCAAACGGTTCAAAACTAATCACCTGATCCAGTTTGCTTACGATGAACGTTTGAACTACGTCGGCGGCAGCTTCATAAAGGTCATTCCCTGGCTGTGAGGTAGTTATCTCTACGGTTCCCGGTCCGACAATCTTGAGTATCGATCCTGCGATCAAAGCTACAGATGCATCTGAACTCGAATAAGTGATCTCCAATCCTGAATCACTAAACGCACCCAGTTGAATGTCAGGATCCCCGATTTTTGCGTTTTCAAACGGTTCAAAAGTTATGGTCTGGCCGAGTTTATGGATCATCAATTCCCTGCTTACATCCTCTGCGGCGCTGTACTCCTCATTACCCGGCTGCAAGGCAGTGATGATCACCGAACCAGCTTTCAGGATTGTTAAGGTATTATTAGTGATGGTCGCTATCGATTCATCGGAAGTGGTGAATGAGACTTGCAGCCCGGAAGTAGCGGATGCAGTCAGATCGAATTCACCGATATCAATGCTGACGGGATCGATTTCCTCAAAAGTCATACTTTGACCCTTCTTCAGCACCTCGAAGGTCTGCGTCACATTCTCAGCCGGAAGATAATTTTCATTACCCGCCTGGGTTGCAGTTATTTGCACCACTCCGGTCCCTGTAAGTGTGATTACATCGTCAATGACTGAAGCCGGTCCACTGTCCAATGTAAAACTTACAGGAAGCCCGGAGGTAGCTGATGCCAACAATTCAAACGAATTGCCAATAGATTGATCATCAATACTTTCAAATGTTATAGCCTGTTCTGCTTTGGCCACGGTAAAAGATCGTTGAACGGGTGTCGCAGGATGGAAAGATCCGTTACCATCCTGCGAGGCTTGGACAGTGATTTCACCCGCTCCTTCCACGGACAACGTACTGGATTCCACGGTGGCAGGACCAGATACCACCGTAAAAACAACTGGCAAACCTGAGCTTGCTGTTGCTTCCAGTCCGAAGGGAGCATCTCCATAGATCAAGTCTGAAAGCTCGTTGAAGGTAATGGTTTGTGCTGTTTTGTCTTCCGTTGTAAAACTCCATGAAGTTTCATCTGTGCCGGCCATACCATTACCGGCCTCATCCGTAATATCACCATCCAGTATTTCGATCCAGTAAGTAGTATTGAATTCAAGGCCGGTAAGTGCACCGGAAATGGTCATTTCATTGCCATTGAAAGTAATTTCACTGCTGGTAATCGTCTCAACAGTGGATGTTCCCTGTTTTATCAGGATCGTACCCGTAGTGGGAAATCCGCCAATGTTTTCATTTGCCGTTAAAACCAGGTCGGCGTTCAGCGGGACATCAGTCGCACCATGAGATGGACTAAGTGAGGTCACCATCGGAGATATCACATCTTCCTCTTCTTCGGTGACAAAATCCCATGTTGTATTGTCCGGAAATCCGGCAAACCAGTTGTTTGAAAGGTCTGCGACAACGCCGTCCGCCATATAGATGTAATATGCCTGGCCATATTCAAAATCACTATGTGGCAATGTCATGGTATTTCCTGAGATGTCGTCAGAAGTAACAGGTACAACTTCAAAGACTGAATTGTTTGACCGCTTTATTACAACCTGTTTGGTAGCTCCACCTGTCGCCAACATAATGTCTTCGTCAAAGGTGATCGTCAGATCCTGGTTGATCAAAACATCGATGCTATTATCCATTGGATCGATTGAAGTTACAGATGGTGCGGTTTCATCAGGTGCTTCCTTCGTGGTGAAGTTCCATGTCACGGCATTTGTGCCTGTCATTCCGTTACCGGCTTCATCTTTTATTGCATTATTCGGAACATATACCCAGTAACCTGTGGAATAATCTAAACCCGAGAGTGCACCGGTAACAGTCATTACGGCACCGGTAAAATCCACAGACGGATCATCAAATGGAATGGTATTGACCGTAGTGGTTCCCGTTTTGATCAGGATGTCTCCGGAAGAAGGCTGAACAATTGTTTCATCAGCCGTTAATACGAGGTCAGTATCGAGTGACACATCCGTTGCATCGTCAGCCGGGCTTAAAGAAACAATTGAAGGAGCGGTGAGATCTGGATCCTCTGTTGTAATTACCCAGTCCGTATCGTTTGTGATCCCGGCAAAGGTATTGCCCGCCAGGTCCTCGATTCCTCCGTCTATATTGAAATAGATCTGCGTGTTTACCGGAAGATCGATAGGAATATCATAGGTCACCTCGTTTCCGGTGACTGATGCGCCGGCCGGGAAAAACCAGTCTGTCCCGATCTGTGAATCATCAGATGCATCAAACATGGAGAAAGTTCCGGAGCTTGCAATTTGAACATCCTCATCAAAAGTCAGCACCAGGTCCGTGGTGATGAGGACTTCAACTGCACCGTTAGCAGGATTGAGGTTGGTCACAGCCGGAGGATCGGCATCTACAAATACCTCGGTTGTGTAACTCCAGTCGGGTTTGGCGATACCCGCGAAGGAATTGTCGGCGAGATCTTTAAAAGCGCCAG
>JANQEU010000054.1 GCA_028278225.1 Cyclobacteriaceae bacterium | reverse complement strand
TGAGATTAACGATGTGAGATTAACGATGTGAGATTAGCGATGTGAGATTAGCGATATGAGATTAACGATTTGAGATTAACGATTTGAGATTAACGATTTGGGATTAACGATTGAGGATTAACGATTGAGGATTAACGATGTGAGATTAACGATGTGAGATTAACGATTTTTTTAAATACACGAATTTAAACTATGAAAAACCTAAAAGACCCCAATGACCAGATTGATCAGCGTGTAGTAGAAGATTGCGATGGCATCATCACGATCCGGGGAGGAGGATCGGGACGTAGCTGGAATAACATTCAGTACAAACAAGGCATGTGTGCCAAAAATGTGGGATCCACAAAACTTTCAATGAATGTGGCTACCATTCCTCCGGGTGGTGTGGCGTATGCACATATTCATGACGGTTTTGATGTCATGCTTTATATTCTTGAAGGAAATGTGAGGCACGAATACGGGCATAAACTAACCAAGACCCTGGAAAATACAGCAGGTGATTTCATTTACATCAAACCAGGAGTTCCGCATGAAGTTTTCAATATGAGTGATACGGAACCGGTCGTGGCATTTGTGGCCAGATCCAGTGCTGACGAATGGGACAATATTGTTCCGTATGACAGGGAAACAGGAATGATAATTGAGGAAAAATGAATAGGAGAGCGGCAATAAAAAACGCCACAACCACCATAGTGGGCATTGGGGTTATCCCGGGTTTTTCAGCATTACTTCAGCGTTGTGGCGTAGAACGAACAACCGGTTATCAGCCTCAATACCTGACGGTGGAGCAATATGACACTGTATGGCAGATCGCCCGGTTGATTATCCCAAGTACTGACACTCCTGGTGCAGATGAAGCGGGAGTGGCTCAATACATTGATCTGGTGGTTGGTGAGTTTCTGGAGACCCAGGAAACAGAGGATTTCCATAAAGGGTTGAATGATCTGATCACTTTGAGCAGTGGCACCTATGACAAAAAGTTTACTAAACTTGACGAGGTTCAGCAATTGGAATTATTAAACAGCCTGGAATCAGGATCAGATGAGTTCGTTCGATCATTGAAGGAGATGGTCATATGGGCCTACTTCACATCAGAGCCCGGCATGAGGAGTTTGAATTATGTTCCTGTACCAGGCAGATACAATGGGTGCATACAGATCGATGCGAGTGAAAAAGTATTGGTGGGAAACAGGTAGAAGATGGCAACAAAACAGAACAATACTTTTGATGCAATTGTAATTGGTTCGGGTATGTCCGGTGGGTGGGCTGCCAAGGAACTGACGGAAAAGGGCCTGAAAACCCTGGTACTCGAACGAGGGAGGCAGGTCGAGCACATCAAAGATTACACTACCACGAACCAGGCGCCCTGGGAATTTAAATTTCGTAAACGGCTCAGCAAAGAAACAAGAGAAGAATACCACATTCAAAAAGGCGTGTATGCTTTTAATGAGGCGACCAAACATTTTTTCGCCAGTGATAAAAAACATCCTTATACGCATCCTCCGGACAAGCCCTTCAGATGGCTGAAAGGCTTTCAGGCCGGTGGGAAAAGCCTGCTCTGGTGGCGGCAGTCCTACCGGCTGAGTGAAATTGACTTTGAAGCCAACGCCAAAGACGGATTTGGTGTGGATTGGCCTGTCAGGTATAAGGACATTGCGCCCTGGTATGATTATGTGGAAAGATATATTGGTGTAAGCGGAAGAAAGGAAGGGCTGAAACAATTACCGGATGGTCAGTTTCTTCCACCAATGGAATACAATTGCGTGGAAGAGGATTTCAAGCGGTCAATCGCTGAAAATTTCAGCAGAGTGATGACAATAGGCCGTACGGCACACGTTACAGTCCGTCACAATGAACGGGGTCCCTGTCAATACCGAAATATGTGTGAGACGGGATGTCCGTACGGCGGATACTTCAGTAGTGTGAGTGTGACACTCCCCGCTGCCAGCGCAACAGGAAACATGACTTTCGTACCACATGCCATCGTGGATTCTGTCATTTTCGATGAAAATGAACGAAAAGCCACAGGTGTCAGGGTCATCGATGCCAATACAAAAAATACAACAGAGTACTTTGCCAGGGTCATTTTCCTGTGTGCTTCCACATTGCCGACTACCCAGATCATGCTGAATAGTACCTCAGATAGTTTTCCAGGAGGTATTGGTAATTCGAGTGGCATGCTTGGACACCATTTAATGGACCATTTCGGACCATGGGTTTCTGCGGATGTTGAAGGTTTCGAAGACGGGTATTACAATGGTCATCGGCCCAATGGTTTTTATATTCCACGGTTTCAAAACATTGATGATGAACATGCTGACTTTGTCAGGGGGTTTGGATTTCAGGGTGGTGCTGGTAGGACCGGTTGGGAAAGAGGTTCAGGGCTGATTGGATTTGGTGCCGATTTCAAATCTGAATTAAGCAAACCGGGTCCGTGGACGATAGGTATGAGCGGTTACGGAGAGTGTCTTCCTTATTATGATAACAAAGCGGAACTGCATCCTGAATTGAAGGATGAATGGGGCATTCCATTACTTCATATAAGTTGTGAATTGAAGGAAAACGAGAGAAAAATCGAGCAGGCCATTTTGGAGTATGGAGCTGAAATGATGGAAACAGCCGGATATAAAAATGTGACAAAAGGAGATCCGAATGACTGGATATTCGGGGATGGAATACATGAAATGGGGACTGCCAGAATGGGGAGGGATCCGAAAACTTCTGTTCTCAACAGATGGAACCAGTGCCATGATGTTCCGAATTTGTTCGTGACAGACGGGTCATTCATGACTTCTTCCGGATGTCAAAATCCTTCATTGACATACATGGCTTTCACCGCCAGGGCGGCAAATTATGCCATCGAAGAGATGAAAAAAGGAAATCTTTGAGATTGATTAAAACACTGCCCTGATTTATTTGTTCAATACTGCAAGGCAGATATCTTCGCGTTGAAATGAAGGAGAAAGACAGATCGGTCGTTGTTTGGTTGGCGTCAGGTTGTTTTTTAATCGCGATAATGGTCGTGGTGGGCGGCATCACACGCTTAACACAATCCGGCCTTTCCATGGTGGATTGGAATTTGGTGATGGGTAGCGTCCCACCTCTGAATGAACAGGATTGGCAGGAAGTATTTCGCCAGTATCAGCAATCTCCTGAATTCAGGCTAAAAAATTACAATTTCACTTTAGACGAGTTCAAATCAATATTCTGGTGGGAATACATCCATCGCCTGATAGGCAGGCTGATAGGCATTGTCTTCATTATACCTTTCATCTATTTTCTTACCAGGAGAAGACTTAGTGGCACAATGATCAGGCAACTGATAGCAGTATTCTTCCTGGGAGCCTTACAGGGCTTTATGGGGTGGTACGTGGTAAAAAGCGGTTTGGTTGACAGGCCCGAAGTAAGCCACTACCGCCTGGCGGCACACCTGGTTCTGGCCGTTGTACTCTTTGGGTATTTGCTCTGGATTTTGCTCCGGTATTCCATCCCGGAGGTGAGGCCGGTCAAATCAAACTGGATTTGGAGATCTTCCCTTATATTGCTGTTTCTCACAGGCTTACAAACTGTTTACGGCGCCTTTGTGTCGGGATTAAAGGCCGGGAAAGTTTACAACACATTTCCCAAAATGGGGGATGAGTGGATTGCCGAATCCATTGGATTTGCACTTCAAAAAGATGGAATGATAAGTCTGTTTGAAAACCTGGCTACTGTGCAATTCGTCCACAGATATATTGGGATCGTGATCTTTCTTCTAATCCTTGTCATTTGGCAGTTTGCCAGAAGGTTAGATCTTGGACAACACCTGCGGTTGGCTTTGAACCTCGTATTTATTGTGATCCTCATTCAATTCACGCTGGGGGTACTGACATTGTTGTTTGCCGTACCTGTTACACTGGGCGTATTGCACCAGTGTGGAGCACTTTTTTTGATCTCTGCCCTGATCTATCAACTTTTTCAGTCGGGAGACATCATCGGTACATAGTCCATAGCACCATTTTCTGTTTACTCCTATTTCCGTTTGAAAATAGATTTCACAAAATCACAAACCCGGAATAATTAAAGCCGCGATTTTTTGGAAGGTGTTTAAGCCGTTCTGCAGGAGGCTCTTTTTATGTTCAAATACGCTGTATGTCTATGGTTTCAGATCATAGAACTATTTGGTGTAACTATCAGTTTATCAGCCACTTATGTAATTTTAATACAACGTTTATGAGCGCGGATATAGATAACTATGATCTAGATCATTTTATCAGGTGTCCACACCCCTCAAATTAGGAGTCAAATGCTTATTGTCCTACTCTATAAATAACGGATATGAAAACGCAATTCCGGTCTTTCCGAGCGCTTCTCCTTGTTGCCACACTATGTATTTTTCATTTTGAGGGAATCACTTCCGATAATGCTGCGGGAACCATGCAGGTGTCACAGGAAGCTATTCTGAATGGAGCAAATTTGTTTGATGGCACTACGAGACTTGCAAACGGAGGAGCTGCCTGTAACTCCTGTCACAACGTAAATAATTCTGCCGTTTTAAGTGGTGGTCTGCTTGGTAAGGACCTTACGGATGTGTATACAAGGATGGGAGACGCCGGATTATCAGGCATACTGGGAGCGCCACCCTTTCCCGCAATGGCCAGCGCTTATAACGACAACAGACTGACAGACGAGGAGATCGAATACCTGAAGGCTTTCCTGCAATTTGTGGATGTAAATAGCGACGGTCAGGAGGCGGATAGTAATGACGAGATCTTCCTGTTATACGGTCCGATAGGACTCATTGTCTGGTTGGTGCTGGTTTATTTCTTCTGGTTCAACCGGAAGAAGGAATCGGTGAAAAAGGCAGTATTTGATCGTCAAATCAAACCAATAAATTAATAGAACAATCAAGAATAGAAATATGAGTTGGATCGAAGATATCATATCACCAAAGACCAGAAAGTGGGAGGAATTTTACAGGAACAGGTGGCAGTACGACAAAGTAGTTAGAAGCACTCACGGTGTAAACTGCACCGGGGGTTGTTCCTGGCAGATACATGTGAAAGAAGGCATTGTGGTATGGGAGATGCAGCAACTGGATTATCCGCTACTGGAGAATAGTTTACCCCCATATGAACCAAGAGGATGCCAGCGGGGAATATCATTTTCCTGGTACCTGTACAGTCCGATCAGGGTGAAGTACCCTTTGGTCCGAGGAGCACTACTCGACCTTTTTAACGCAGAACTGCAATCGACAGATGGCGATGCTGTCAAAGCGTGGGAAAACCTGCAAAATGATCCTGAAAAAAGGGCAAAATACCAGCGGGCAAGGGGAAAAGGCGGTTTCAGAAGGGTGCATTGGGATGAGGTCGTAACGTTAATTGCGGCTTCCAATATTTATACGGTAAAAAAATACGGGCCTGACAGATTAATAGGTTTTTCTCCGATCCCGGCCATGTCCATGCTGAGTTACGCTTCCGGAGCAAGGTATCTGCAATTAATGGGTGGTGTGAACCTGAGTTTCTATGACTGGTATTGCGATCTTCCAAATGCCTTCCCGGAAATATGGGGTGAGCAGACAGATGTTTGTGAAAGTGCTGACTGGTACAATTCCAAATTCATTGTTTCCATGGGCGCCAATCTGGGTATGACCCGTACACCGGACATCCATTTTTTCTCGGAGGCACGGCATAACGGCAGCAAGACGGTCGTAATGTCACCGGATTTTTCGATGGTGGCCAAACACTCGGATCAGTGGATCCCGGCACATGCCGGATCAGACGGGGCTTTCTGGATGTCAGTGACACACGTGATACTCAAAGAATATCATGTTGACAGGCAAGTGCCATATTTCATCGATTACGTAAAGAGATACACGGATTGTCCGTTTCTTGTAGAAATTAATAAAGAAGGAAAAACATTTACCCCTGGAAAACTATTGAGGGCAAATCGCATCAAAAAATACGAAGGCGTTGAAAACGGTGAATGGAAGTTCCTGAATTTTGATTCGGGCTCCGGGGATCTTGTTATGCCCAAGGGGAGCATGGGTCACAGATGGGATGAGAAAAAAGGGAAATGGAACCTCAAATATGAAGACGGGCATGACGATAAACCATTTGATCCTGAGCTCACGTTGATTGAAAAGAATGATGAGGTGCTGCAGGTAGAGTTCATTGAATATGGATTGGATAAAAAAGTAAACAGAGGCGTCCCCGTCAGATATGTAGATACACTGGATGGCCAAAAGATCCCCGTAGCAACAATTTATGATCTTACCATGGGACAGTACGGTGTTGGCAGAGGGCTGTCCGGTGCCTATCCTGAGTCATATGACGATAAGGAATCGGCCTACACTCCGGCATGGCAGGAGATCTTTACCGGGATCGGAAAGAAGACCGTCATACAATTTGCCAGGGAGTGGGCCGGCACTGCGGAAGCGACAAAGGGTAAGTGCATGGTAATTGTGGGCGCGGCAATCAATCACTGGTTCCATGGTAACCTGATGTATCGCGCTGCCATAATGGCTCAAATGCTTACCGGATGCAACGGCAGGAACGGAGGCGGAATGAACCACTATGTAGGTCAGGAAAAACTGGCGCCGATGGATTCCTGGTCTACGATCATGTCGGGTAAGGACTGGCAGGGAGCCGTCAGATTGCAGCAGGGACCCATTTGGCATTACATTCATTCGGATCAATGGAGGTATGATGGCAACCAGAAATATTATAACTCAGTCCCCGAGAATAAACTGGCTCATATGCACTCCGCCGACTGGAGTGTTATGGCCGTTAAAAACGGGTGGATGCCATTCTATCCGCAGTATAATAAAAGCAACCTGGACATTGTAAAGGATGCGGAAGCCTCCGGAGCAAAGGACGACGCTGCTATCAGAAACTACATTGTTGATAAGTTGAAATCCAACGAGCTGCAATACTCTGTGGAAGATCCCGATGCTGACATCAACTTCCCCAGGGTATGGTTCATCTGGCGCGGGAATGCGCTTATGTCATCAGCCAAGGGACATGAGTACATGCTGGATCATTATCTGGGCACTCATACCAATAAGATAGCTGATGAAGTAGCGGGAGATGTCGTTCAGGATATCGTATACCGGGAATCGGCTCCCAAAGGCAAGATGGATCTTGTTGTCGACATCAACTTCAGAATGGATACCTCGGCGCTTTATTCGGATATCGTGTTGCCAACGGCCTCATGGTATGAAAAAGCGGATATCAATAGTACGGATATGCACTCATTCATACATCCTTTGTCGGCCGCGATTGCTCCTGTATGGGAGTCGAAAACGGACTGGCAAATATTCCAGGCCATTGCCAGGCGAGTGAGTGAGCTGGCTCCGGATTATTTTGACGGACCAGTGAAAGACGTAGTCAATGTTCCGCTTTCACATGACACAGCCGATGAGATCACTCAACCCAAATTGCAGGACTGGAGTAAAGGAGAGTGCGAGCCCATACCTGGAAAAACGATGCACAAAATAGCATTTGTGGAAAGGGACTATACCAAAATTCATCAAAAGTTCATTTCACTGGGAGAAAACGTCGCTAAAAATGGTCTTGGCGCTCATGGGAATCATTACATGTGTGAAGATGTGTATGAAGAGTTACGTCAGGAAAAACGGCATATTCAGAAAATTGACAATGTAGATTATCCCTCTTTAAAGGAAGATGTTGAAGCCATAAACTGTATACTTTCCCTGTCTACACTGACCAATGGGAAATTAAACGACAAGGCTTACAAGAATATGGAAAAGAAAGCGGGAATGGTGCTTGCGGATCTGGGAGAAGGCAGCAAGGATGTCCGTATTGACTACCAGGACCTGCAGTCACAGCCAAGACGATACAATACATCTCCTTTATGGTCGGGACTTATGAATGACGGCAGAGCTTATGCAGCATATACCTACAACGTTGATCGATTGATGCCGTGGAGAACCCTCACGGGTCGCCAGCATTTTTACCTGGACCATGACGGTTACATTGCTTTTGGTGAGCATTTGCCGACCTTTAAGCCATCACCAACCCCCGAAGTATATGGAGATCTGAGAAAGACCGTGAACGATGGCAAGGCCAGGATGTTGAACTGTCTGACCCCGCATGGCAAATGGCATATTCACTCCACTTATGGAGATACCCTGCGTATGCTGACGCTTTCAAGAGGAACTGAGCCCTGTTGGATAAATGAAGAGGATGCCGCAAGCCTTGGCATCAATGATAATGATTATGTGGAGGTGTACAATGACCATGGCGTATATGTAACACGGGCCTGTGTAAGCGCACGGATACCCAAAGGAGTTTGCATAGTATACCACTCACCGGAGAGGACCTACAATGTGCCGAAATCCCAGGTAAGAGGAAGAAGGCGGGGAGGAGGTCATAACAGTTTCACGAGAGTGCACCTAAAACCTAATTTAATGGTGGGAGGTTATGGACAGTTTACATACCACTTCAATTACTGGGGCCCTGTAGGGGTAAACCGGGATACACACGTGCTGGTTCGTAAAATGGAGAAACTTGAATATTGATCAGTACAACACACTTAGACTTAAAAAACTAATAACATGGATATAAGAGCACAAGTTTCAATGGTTTTCCATCTTGATAAATGTATTGGTTGTCATACATGCTCGATAGCCTGTAAAAACATTTGGACTGATAGGAAAGGCGCCGAATACATGTGGTGGAATAACGTCGAAACCAAGCCCGGTACCGGGTATCCGACAAAGTGGGAAGATCAGGAAATTTACAGGGGAGGATGGGAGAAAAATGGGAATTCCGTATCGCTTAAAGGTGCCGGTAAGCTCAAAGGATTGAAGAACATCTTTCATAACCCTTATTTGCCGGTTCTGGAAGATTATTATGTGCCATGGGCGTACAAGTATCAGGATCTTTTCACAGCTCCCGAGGGAGACGATCAGCCTACGGCAAGAGCTGTGTCGTTGATCACGGGTGAACCCATTGAGATCCAGTCAGGGCCAAACTGGGATGATGATCTGAGCGGATCACCCGACTATGCCCGGCATGATGTAAATTTTAAGGATCTGAGTGCGGCCGAGCAGGAAAGCATGTTCCAGCTGGAGCGCATGACTTTTCATTATTTACCCAGAATATGCAACCATTGCCTGAACCCGTCTTGTGTAGCGTCCTGCCCGTCAGGTGCATTATATAAAAGAGGGGAAGATGGTGTAGTGCTGATCAACCAGGACCGGTGCCGGGCCTGGAGGATGTGCGTGACGGCCTGTCCCTACAAGAAGAGCTATTTCAACTGGAACACTGGAAAATCGGAAAAATGCATTTTGTGCTACCCTCGTCTGGAGTCAGGTCAGGCGCCTGCCTGCATGCATTCATGTGTTGGCAGGATCAGGTATTTGGGTGTGATGCTCTATGACGCAGATAAGATACACGCGGTAGCTGATGCCCCGGACAATGAGTTGCTGGATGCCCAGCTCGATATTTATGTAGATCCCAATGACCCCGCCGTGATCGCAAGTGCGGAAGATAACGGCGTTGCTCATTCTACAATCATTGCGGCCCAAAAATCTCCTGTATACAGGTTTGTAAAAGAGTGGGGAATAGCACTGCCCCTCCATCCTGAGTTTAGGACCATTCCCAACTTATTCTACGTGCCTCCGATGCTACCGGCCATGGCAAGTGTTGATTCCGAAGGTGTCTACGAAAGCACTTCGGATTCGCTATGGGCCGGCATCGACAAAGCCAGATTACCAATGAAATATCTTGCCTCATTGTTTAGCGGAGGAGATGAGGATAGAGTTAAGAATGTACTTAAGAAGCTCCTGGCAGTTAAAATACATAGAAGAGGAGTTACGGTTGGGGACCTTACTGAAAAGGAAATTGACAATGCAATGAGCCAGGTAGGAATAGATCCGGATATGGCCGATGAGATATTCCGGCTGACATCGCTAGCTACATTCGACGAACGTTTTGTCATTCCTCCGGCACACCGTGAAGAGTCAATCGAAATGATTGAGGCCACTGCCGATGTAAAAGGAGAAACCGGATTCGGGTTTAAAGTAAGACCAACGAGAGGATTGTAAGAGAATGATCAACGTAAAGCACTATCGTTTCTTTTCTGAGATTTTCAAATATCCGAAAGAGGGGTATCGCGATCGGGTAAATGAATGCATGGACTTCCTTAGGATAAATAGCCCGGTAGCTGCTGAAGAAATGAGGAGGTTCGTCGACTTTGTTAATAACGAGTCTGACGGGTCTATCGAAGAATTATTTTCGAAAACATTTCATATCCAGGCTATCTGCTATCTGGATATCGGCTACGTTTTATTCGGAGAGGATTACAAGCGTGGCGAGTTTCTTGTCCATATGAAGCAGGAACAGGCAAAAGTTGAGAATGATTGTGGTGAGGAGCTGCCAGACAACCTGGCAAATGTTCTGGCGTTGCTGATGAAAACCGATGATGAAGAATTTCTAAATGAAATGTCGGTTAGAATTCTCATGCCCGCAATTGACAAAATGCTGGCGGAATTCGATTCTGCGCGATTGGAATTGAAGGACAGGATACTTAAGAAAAAACATCGTGCACTGATCCAGGAAAACATCAAAGACCGAAATATTTACTATTACGCGTTGAGGGCATTGCAAGTAGTGCTTCAGAAAGACTTTGCGGATGTCACACATTATGAACCTACGGAGGTGAAACCCCAGATCGGAAGTAATTTCCTGGCAAACTGTGGGACATGTTCGGATATCGGTCAAACACAACCCCAAACAACGAAAATATGAGTACACAATCACATATGAGCATTAGCAAAATGGAAATTATATCAAAAGCACTGAGCAATAACCTCTATCGGAACCTTACTGCTTTACTTATCGCAATATTACTCATACCATACGGCTCTCTTGCACAAAAATCAGGGGAGGATCTTTATAAACAGAATTGTGCCGTCTGTCATCGAACTGATGAAGTCAGGATGGTTGGGCCGGGATTAAAGGGGATCAATGAAAAACGATCACAGGAGTGGTTGATCAGATGGATCAAGAACTCCCAGGAAATGATTGCAAGCGGAGATGCGGATGCCATAGCAATATTTGAAGAGTATAACAAGACTCCGATGATTGCCTATAATATGTTTAGTGATGCCGAGATCATATCCATATTGGAATATATTGATATAGCCAGCCAGGAAAGTGCCGATTTGGCTACTACTGCTGAAAGTGAAACTGTAACAGAAACAACTCCGGCACCCAGCAGGGAGATGCAGCTCTATGATTATGTACTTTTGGGATTGCTGGCCGTCTTAGTGGCATTTTTGATATGGATGATCTTCCTGATCAGGAAGCTTTCAAGAGAGATCGGATATACGCCGGAAATTATGGAGAAAAGACATGGCCTTGTACTGATCCTCATGTTGCTGGCAGCAGGTTTGGCAGTTTATCTGCTGAAGGTCGGGATTGAATCAGGAACCGGGATGATCAGCATATTAATGTTCATCGTATTCCCCTATGTTTCAATATTGATATTTCTTTTCGGCAGTATTATTAGATATCGTGCCACAGGGTTTAAGGTTTCTTCCCTTTCTTCCCAATTCCTGGAAGGGAAAAAACTTTTTTGGGGATCACAACCCTTCCACCTCGGGTTACTGGTTCTGTTTTTTGGCCATCTGACCGCGTTCCTTTTTCCGCAAAGCATCCTGGCATGGAATGGATCTCCTGTCAGATTGTTGATCCTTGAAGGATCGGCCTTCGTATTTGCGCTATCTACCCTGTTTGGGCTCATCATGTTGATCCGCAGAAGGATGACCTCTTCGAAGTTGCTGGTAATATCCAATTACATGGATATGCTGGTTTATACCGTATTGATTGTCCAGATCCTTTCAGGCATGGGAGTTGCATTTTACGTTCGCTGGGGTTCATCATGGTTTGCCAGCGTACTTACGCCTTATCTCCGCTCAATATTTACACTCAACCCGCAAATAGATGCTGTAAGTGTACTACCCTGGATAGTCCAGATCCATATTTTTTCAGCATTCTTCATTGTTGGCCTTATCCCGTTTACCCGGTTCATGCATTTTCTTGTAGCACCTATTGACTACTTGTGGCGTAGCTATCAGGTAGTGATGTGGAATTGGAACAGGAAGCTGATTCGTACCAGTTCAAGACATACTTTTGGAAGGAAGACTAATAATCACTAGCCAAGGAATAAACTGCATCTCATGCAGTCCTGTGTTATATGTTGAGGAATCCCGCTTGTAACGGGATTCTTTTTTACGGGCTTTCTCTGACTATTTGAAGGAAAGAAACTTATTCAGGTCATGGATCACTACCCTGTCTTCACTTTCGACATGAAGCAGGTCCTTTTTTTCGAATTTGGCCAACATTTTTTCCAAATATTTCCGTGATATTCCTGATATCTCAGACAGGTTGTCCACTGTCAGTTTTAATTGAGTCCTGGTCTCCGGTTTCTCCCGCTGATCTCCATAATCCTGCTCTTGTTCCGCCAGGAAAGCTACGGCTTCAATGAACCTGACTTTAAGACTGTGCTGGTTCGAACTCGTTATCCTCATTTCCGTAAGGCTGATCTTTTTGCTGAGCTCGTTGACAATTTCTTTCTGAACATCCGGATAGCTGATCATGAGATCAGTAAAGTCCTTCCGGCTAATGTAAATCAGCTTTGCCGTTGCTCCGGTTACCACAGCCGTGGAATCATGAGTTTCAGCGTTTAAGAAAAAAGGTACTATTCCTATAAATTCATTTGGATAACAAAACCACATGGTCACCTGCTTATTGAGTCCGCTTTTCAGGATTTTTATTTTGCCTTCGACGATATAGTACACGCCGTCGCTGGGCTCACCTTCGGAATAAACGTGCTGACCGGATTGGAAATATTGAACCGAATCGAATTTTTTCTCAATTAAACAATGAATATCAGTTGTTATCCTCATAGTAAGCGAATGATCAAAGAATTAACTATCTGAATATCAGTAGTTAACGTTTGGATAACGCAAGTTTTGAATTATTACCCTGAAGGTATTTTCAGAATGGCAATCCAACAATGATATCAATCATATCCACCAATGTTTTGCGGGATGATTTGGGATAGCAAAGAATCGGAAAAGGCTGTTGTTCAAATCAAAGGTCCGGGTCATCCGGATCCATATTTGCCATATAGGCAAGCTTGCTAAGATCCAAGATCACAATTTGTTTATCTTCCAGCTTGATGACCTTTTCTTTGTTGAAGTCGGACAGCGTTCGAATAGCTGTTTCAGTGGTGATGCCTGCGATTTCGCCTATTTCTCTCCTGGTGAGTGTGGCATTGAGCGTTTTTCCGTCTTCTTTAAACCCAAATTGCTTTTTCAGGATCAAAAGTGCCTCGGCAACCCTGTCTCTTACCGGCTTCTGCGTGATGTTTATTAATTTCCGCTCAGAGTCCTTCAGGTCTTTGGACAACAATTCGATCATGTTGAGGGACAACCTGTTGGTGGTTTCAAGGGTACCCATAAAAGCGTTTTTCGACAAATGACAAATGTAGCAATCCTCCATGGCTGTGGCTGTTGCATTATACGGTTCATCATTCATCAGGGCACGATACCCAAGCGTTTCACCGGCTCCGGCAAACTTTATGATCTGTTCTTTTCCTTCCAGGCCGATTTTTGAGATTTTTACTTTGCCCTGGAAAATACAGAAAAGTCCATTGGGATAATTTCCTTCGTAATAAATTACCTGGCCCTTCTTAAATAGATTTCTTCCTTTATTTTTTGAAAAATGACGCTTGTGATCTGGTGTCAGCCCGCAAAAAAGCTTGTTTTTGTTCTTGCATTCTTCACAAGGAGGGATTAGGATGTCATTCATAGTTACCGACAGGTTGTGGTCTTCTTTTACTCGAATTTTGGTTGTTTGAAACGAAGCGGTTTACATTATTGGTTTGTTTCAGGTTTTAACTCTGCAAGTTATGAAATTGAACTGAAGAAAATCTCTTAACAATGCATAATTTGAGTCCGGAAATTTTCATGTCCGGACTTTTTCTGTTGTGGTATGGCCCTTCTTAGGTTCAGGTACAACTCCAACCATAATTTGGTTGCCGCGCCGGTGGTCATTGCATGAGCAGTTTTTCATTTTAACATAACCACAAGTAATCGGAATTAAATATGAAAATGGACAGGTTAGGAAAACCGGCTCGACAAAAAATGCCAGGAGTGAAGGTAAGTGGATCAGCGATAAACCGAATTAGGCCGGAAGCTCGAATTTAGTTTCCCAAACCTCCCCGGTTTCCTCATTTTTCAGTTTCACTTTTAAAAATGAATGGTCGCCCTCACTCATGATCATTCTGTCTGTTATAATACTATCTGAACTATTCTTTACCTCGATTTTGTCACCTATTCTGGGTAGGAAAGGGTATAAAAGCGTGATCTTTTCATCCTCCGTCGCGACGAGTTTAGTGGCAATTTGAAATATTATTTCCTCGAATTTTTCACCGATGATCACATCATTCACTTCGTCCTTTGCTTTTGGGTCAAGTGAAGCAGCCCACTCGAAAAAGGCATTTGTTGCTTTCTGTTTTAGCAGGGGTTGTATATAAACCGGGAACGGTGATCGAATATGACCATGATCCTTAAACCAATAAGCAAAGGTCTGTTGTACCAGTTCGCTGCTCTCCACGGTTTCAGGGTCCAACTCTTTCATACTGAGAACTGTATTGATTTTAGCCCGCCTGATTCACAACAATTCAATTTGACCGGAATGATTTGAGGCGAACTCCAAAAATCAGTTAAAAAATATCATTTACCAAAATGGGGGATTGAATTATTAACAGGTATGATCTCGGTCATACTTGTCACTATTTGGCATCATGGATAATATATGCGGATCAATCTTTATTTGAGCGTGCATGCCAGATCATATGGGATTTCACCGGAGCATCTTTTCAAGAGCAAACGATTGTGTCCGCAAGCACCGGGAATTGTGTAGATGTTTCATGATTGTGAGGATAACACATTGATTGTCCTGGTGCTCAGAATAATGATCCGGATGCCATTTTGTATTTGTTTTTTAAACCTGATAATTCATTATGAAAAGACCTGAATTGATTGACTTTAGCCAGGAACGGATTAGAGTCTTGCACTGGACCTGGATCGCCTTTTACATCACCTTCTACGTGTGGTTTAATATGGCTCCTCTGGCAACTACCATGCTTAGTAATGTGGGGTGGTTAACCAGTGAGCATATAAAGATATTGGCGATCTGTAATGTTGCGCTCACTATTCCGGCAAGGATTGTTGTCGGAGCGCTGATCGACAGGTATGGAGCGAGGGTGGTCTTTTCTGCACTGATGATAGTGATGGGTGTTCCGGCGATCGTATTCGCATTTGGCGACTCATTCCTTCAATTACTCATATCGAGGTTGGTGCTTGGTTCAATTGGTGCCGGGTTCGTTATCGGCATTAAGATGGTGGCGCAGTGGTTCCCACCGAAAATGGTCGGAAGGGCCGAAGGATTCTATGCCGGGTGGGGAAATTTTGGGTCAGCATTTGCCGCAATGACACTTCCATGGATTGCAATCACGTTTATGGGTGAATGGCTCGGAATTGGGGCTGATGGCTGGAGATATGCAATGGCTTTGAATGGCCTGGTGTGTATTGCTTACGGATTTGCCTATTACTTTTTGGTTCGTGACGCTCCTAGCGGCAAAAAGATCATTAAAGCTAAAAAAGCTGAACCTATGATGGTTAGCTCCTATGTGGATTTATTTCAGTACCTCCTTTGGTCATTTCCACTTGTTGGCGCCATGGGGGTTCTGGCCTGGAAAATCGGTAGTGTAAAAATGGATGGTGAAGCCATTCTTTCATCAAATGTACTTTATGGTATCTATGCAATTCTCACGATCATTTATATCGTTCACGTAGTAAAGGTCCTGCAGGTCAATCTGCCCTATTTGAAAAACGGTGTCCCTGAAGAGGATAAGTACTCATGGAGCAGTGTGGCTGCCCTCAATAGTACCTATTTTGCAAATTTTGGTGCTGAGCTGGCGGTTGTGTCCATGCTTCCGATGTTTTACGAAACGGTTTTTTCCGGCATAACCAATGGCCGCGGTGATTTAATTATGACTGCCACCTTTGCGGGATTAATTGCCTCATCATTTGCCTTTGTGAACCTGTTTGCCCGTCCGCTTGGAGGTTACATTTCAGATAAAATGACAAACAGGAAGAGGACAATGCTGATATATATGCTGGGCATTGCCGTGGGTTTTCTCGGAATGGGATTGATCGGTAAATATGGGCCTCTGGACGAAAATGGTATTGCAACAATTATCCCAATGTTTAAGGGCGTTTGGTGGCTGGTGATAGCCATCGTCATCACCATTGGTGCCTCCATATTTGTACAGGGGGCGGAAGGGGCAACATTTGCCGTAATACCCTCAATTAATAAGAAAATGACGGGTCAGATTGCAGGAATGGCCGGTGCCTATGGAAATGTTGGAGCTGTGATTTACCTGGTGATCTATTCTCTGGTCGACGCGAAAACATTTTTCTATATCATTTCACTCGGTGCAGCTTTGAGTTTTCTGTATTGCCTGATCTTTCTGAAGGAGCCCAAAGGTGCCTTTTCGGAGGAAATGGCCTATGAGGAAGAACAGGTTCTTGAGACCGAAATGAATGAATCATAAACAGATCAAATTAAAAAATAAAAGAGAAGATCATGCCTACTAACATCAGTACCTGGAACGTGGAGGATGAATCCTTCTGGAAGACAACGGGTAAGAAAATCGCTACAAAAAACTTGTGGATATCCATACCTGCCCTGCTTCTTGCATTTGCGGTTTGGATCATGTGGAGCATTATTGCTACCAAGCTCAAGGAGTTTGGGTACAATTTCGGCATGATCACGCCGGATATGAGTCCTGATCAGGTGGCTGAAAAACTTAAGGAAATCAACGCCTTGTATTACACGTTGCCGGCTATCGCAGGTTTGGCCGGGGCCACCCTGCGGATTCCGAATTCTTTCCTCATTGGGATTGGAGGTGGTCGAAATGTGATATTTATTACTACTTCACTTTTACTTATTCCCACGATTGGAGTAGGAATTGCATTGAGCGATATAAATACTTCTTATATCACGTTTGCGATTCTTGCGACACTTTCAGGTTTTGGCGGTGGAAATTTTGCTTCCTCGATGAGCAATATCAGTTACTTTTTCCCCAAACGTGTTCAGGGGACATCTTTGGGGCTCAATGCGGGCATTGGTAATCTGGGAGTGGGGGTAATGCAAAAAACAATTCCCTGGATCGTCGGATTCTCCTTCTTCGGAGTACTAAACAGCGAGGGTGTTGTGGTACGGGGAGAAGCGCTCTCCGGCATCCAAAATGCCGGATGGGTATGGGTACCTGTTCTGGCCCTTTCAACAATTGCCGCTTTCATCGGCATGAACAATGTAATCACCGGAACGCCCAAATTGCCAAATACAATTACAGGTGTTTTCAAGACCCTGTTCCTGGTGATGCTCGGACTAATCGCTGCCAGTGTTGGGGCGTATCTGCTTGTTGGGCTGGGAGTCAACATGTGGATAGTGCTTCCGATTGTGATCATCCTGACAGTGATGCTGATGAAGTACCTGTCGCCCGGGGAGATCAAGGAAAATCTGAACAAGCAGTTCACCATATTCAGTGATAAACATAACTGGATAATGACCATTATCTACATCATGACCTTCGGGTCCTTTATTGGCTTCTCAGCGGCATTCCCCAAGTTGTGTCAGGACGTTTTTGTTTATTCGGACCCGGTAGATCCTACTTATATAAATCCAAACGCTCCCAATTTCCTGCTTTGGGTTTTTATTGGCCCCGTGCTGGGTGCATTGATCCGACCCGTTGGGGGATGGCTTTCAGATAAGATAAATAGTGGATCAAGGGTGACATCATTCAGCACGATCGCACAGATCCTGGCCACGTTGGCTGTTGCCTATTTTATCATCCTGGCGAAGGAAAGTGCAACTCCGGAGAAGTACTGGTGGCCATTTTTCGGGTGCTTTATGGTCTTGTTCATTACTACGGGAATCGGTAACGGATCCACGTTCAGGAGTATTCCTTACATATTTAGTAAGGAACTGGCGGGTCCTGTTCTTGGCTGGACATCGGCCATTGCCGCTTATGGCGCTTTTATCATCCCCAAAGTCTTTGGACAGCAGATTCAGGCAGGCACACCGGAATATGCATTGTACGGTTTTGCCGCTTACTACCTGATATGTCTGGTTCTGAACTGGTGGTACTACGACAGGAAAAACTCAGGAATAAAATGTTGAACTATACTTCAAGTAAAAATATGCGATTTCGAAAGAGTCTTCTTTTTGTTTTGTCTTTTCTGCTTATAGGTGCAGGTGCTTTTGCTCAGATTTCTTTTAAAGGACAGTATATTCCCAGGTCAGAGCTTAGGCATGGTTTCAAGTCCCTGGCAGCTAAAGATCAGGACGTTGCTTTTTTCACCTCTCAGCGTACCAGATTAATATTAGGTTATACTAACCCCAGGTACAAATTTGGAGTAGCCGTTCAGGACATCAGAACATGGGGAAGTGTTTCCCAGCTCAATATAAGTGACGGATTCTTATCTATCCACGAAGCCTGGGGAGAAGTCAGTCTGAAGGAGGGGGTTTCAGTGAAGATTGGGAGACAGGAACTGATCTATGATGATCACCGGATACTTGGCAATGTAGACTGGGCAATGCAGGGCAGGAGCCATGATGTGGGATTACTGAAGATTGCCAGTGGGGAAACCAAGGTGCATATTGGTCTGGGCTTCAACCAGGACAGGGAACAATTGAATACACACCTTTACACCGTGCCGGGTAATTATAAAACCATGCAGTTTTTGTGGGTAAACCAAAATTTCGGCGCCAGGAATAATACAAGTTTTTTGTTCCTGAATAATGGGGTGGAAACAGCCACCGCACCAGCCAGCGGCAAGGCAAAGTTTAGCCAGACGATCGGTGCGCGGTCTGTTTTTAAAGGGAATGCACTCAACCTTAATGCTGCGTTTTACTACCAGATGGGAAAAATTGGTTCACAGGATTTGAGTGCATACAATCTGGCTGTAGATGTCGTGTACAAAACGGGCCAGCTGCAGTTTAGTCCCGGTTTTGAAATATTGTCCGGAACCAGCCAGACTGATCCATCAGCTACAGAGATCAATTCATTCAATCCGTTTTATGGCACAAACCATAAGTTCAATGGCTTCATGGATTATTTTTTCGTCGGGAATCACATCAACAATGCCGGTCTGAAGGACATATTTTTCAAAATGGACTACAAGACCGAGAGAAATAAATTAGCCCTTCACGCTCACTTCTTCCTGTCCGATTCCGATATTATTGATTCAGGAGAATTTGCAGCTACGGGAAACATCGTAGCCGTAGATAGTTACCTGGGTACGGAGATAGATATTACATCCACCTACACCATTTCCCCGGACATGTCACTCCAATTAGGTTATTCGCAGATGTTTGGCACTGACTCAATGGTGGAATTGAAAGGGGGGGATACAGGTGCTACAAGCAATTGGGCTTATGTCATGCTAAAGTTAAAGCCTGACTTTTTGAGCAAGGAACCAAATTAAATTATCTAATTAACAAACTGTTGGATACAATCTGTGAAGAGGTCAACCTTCTAATTTTCGATTTGTAAGTGGAATAGCACCATATGTTGTGGCTCAAGGTAATTCTGACTGCTTTAATCGGTGCAGTCATTTTTTTCCTGGATATTAAGATGCAGCTCGGCGTAGCCGGGGGTGTGCCTTACGTGGCTTTTGTGTTGATGGGTTTGCGATTCGAAAACAGATATTCCGGATTGTATTTAGGAGTTATCGCTACGGTACTGACAATTACCGGCTACTTTTTGTCACCGACCGGAGGCGAACTATGGAAAGTTCTGCTAAATCGACTGTATGCGGGTTTTGCAATCTGGGTGGTGGCTTTTGGAGTTTATTATCAGAAGCGCGCACTGGAGAAGGTGAAGGAATATACCAGGGAATTGAACAAGTCCAAGGATAACCTTGAGCAAAAAATAAAGGAACGAACCCGAGAATTAGTTGCCGCTCTTGAGCATCAAAAAGACCTGAATGATCATAAGTCTCGGTTCGTCACCATCGCTTCACATGAATTCCGGACACCTTTGAGCACGGTTCTTTCTTCGGCGGCATTGATCGATAAGTATCATGAGCCGGATCAACGTGAAAAACGGGAGAAGCATATCAATCGCATTACGCTATCGGTCCAAAATTTGGTTTCGATACTCGATGATTTTCTCTCTCTGGACAAACTGGAACATGGAAAGCAGGAAGTGGTGAAGGAAAATTTCGATTTAACGGCGCTTTGTACAGATGTTATTGAAGAGCTGAATCTCATCAAAAGAAATAATCAGAAGATCCATTACACGTATTCAGGCCCCAAAGATGTCAAAAACCTGGACAAAAAATTGTTGAGAAAGGTGATCACCAACCTGCTATCCAATGCCATTAAATATTCCGGTGAAGGACAAGTCATCGAGATCAGCACGGAGGCTGGCAGTGAAAATGTAATGCTGACAGTTAAAGACCATGGTATTGGCATTCCAAAGGAAGAACAGCATCATATGTGGGAGCAATTTTACAGGGCCAGTAATGTCTCAAATATACAGGGTACAGGACTTGGACTCAACATCACTAAACGGCATGTTGAAATGATGGGAGGTTCGATCAGTTTCACTAGTGAAGTTGATAAAGGATCAAATTTTGTAGTTCAACTTTCTCAAAAGGGGGAGTGGTAAGATCAATTTATAACGGCGTGCAGCACGAACAAAACAATGAAAAACATTATGATCCAAATCATACTATCTCACCCGGATCGGGACGTACTTTATAGTCATCATTGAAATTGTGAAAAAATGAAAATCATTGACAGGAATACTGGCAAGAGGGTGATGGAATCCGGAAAGGGGGAGAACAATGATCTTAAGAAAACTGACCCGATCACACGGTTAGTGGAAAAAGGTATTGAAGCGGAAACAGAGACATCACCAATGGATCCACCGGAAGCGTATGATGAGAATTATACCGTTTCGGATGTCGATACCAAAAACTTTCAGCAAAACCTCCAATCTCTCATAAATGAGCACAAGGAAGTTACCGTTGAGCTGGAAAAATTTGAATCTTCGCTGATCTCGTTCCGTGAAGGGGGCTTTCAAATGACCCAGGAGATCAGCGATTCGTTTTCGTCATTCTTCGATTTTTTCGATAACCATATTGTGGTGCATAACCGCAAGGAAGAAAGACATCTTTTTCCTATCCTCCATCAACGAATGATCGATTCGGGTGAACACAGCAAGGAGCCGATCCCAAAAACGGCTGTTGATCTCATGGAGGACGATCACATCAAATTTATTCAGCTTGCCACACTGACTATGAATCTGCTGGGGTTGGCATACCGATTACCGGATAAAAACTCCCGGGCGCTTACCCTGGATCTCGCGTATCACAATGGTATCGAGCTAATAGAATTGTTGAGGTTACACATATTCAGGGAGGACAAGACGCTTTTTCCTTTGGCACAAAAACTACTCTCACCGGAGGAACTGGATCTTATCGGGGAAAACCTCAATAACGAATAACATCCGGCAGATGATACCTGTAAGAGACAGTTTTGGTCGTGTTCACGACTACCTGAGAATTTCACTTACTGAAAGGTGTAATTTGCGATGCTTCTATTGCATGCCTGAAAAAGGCATCCCCATAAGAGAACGTGCGGTATTTATGCGGCAGGAGGAGATCCTGGATCTGGCGAAGATTTTCGTGAGACTGGGGGTAAAAAAGATCAGACTGACGGGCGGTGAACCCCTGGTCAGGAAGGATGCCCATCAAATTATCAGGAAGCTGAGCGGGCTGCCTGTCAGCTTATGCATTACCACGAATGGTATATTGGTTGATGAATATATCGGGACTTTCCGTTCGGCCAATATCAGTTGCGTCAATGTCAGCCTGGACTCGTTGAAGAGTGACAGGCAGCATGGCATATCGAGAAGAGACTATTTCGAACGGATCATCTCCAATATTGAATTGTTGTTGAAAAACGATTTTAAGGTGAAGGTCAATGCCGTGATAATGAAGGACGTCAATGATGATGAGATTATTGATTTTGTAAAGTGGACAAAAGATCAACCACTTGATATCAGATTTATTGAGTTCATGCCTTTTAATGGCAATAAGTGGAATTGGGGGAAGAAGGTCTCATTCAACGAAATAATGGAGATGATCGCATTATATTTTACCCGGGAGAAAGTCATTTCGCTTCCCGATAAATTCAATAACACTGCCAAAAACTACAGGATCGAGGGATATAAAGGAAGTTTTGGAATTATTGGATCTGTGACAAATCCATTCTGCAGTACATGTAACAGGATCCGTTTATCGGCTGACGGGATGATGACCAATTGCCTTTTTTCCAACGATAAAACTGATTTACTTACTCCCCTGAGAGATGGTCGGAATGTGGAAGATCTGATAAGAAACAGTATTTTGGGAAAATCCGAACAGCGGGCTGGTATCGATTCTTTTGAGGCGATCTCCTCAAAATACAAAAACAGGAGTATGGTGGCCATAGGAGGGTAGGGTACTCCTTGTTGCTCCAATTAGCTATTGTTTTCTCAAAAGCTCTTTCAAACAGTAAGTAGCAACGAATGCTAAAGGTTTTTCACGTAGTCGCCATTTTAGCATATAACTCCAGCCAGTTTGACAACTGACTGAAGAGTGTAAATTTTTCGAGTACCCTTGTCTGGCCATTGAATGACCATTTTTCACGGACTTTGGGAAGTGAAAGCATTTGATCCAGTGTGTCAGCCAGCAAATCCACATCTTCGGCATCACTGATGATCTTGCCGTTGACCTCGTTGTTCACCTGGTATTTCAGGCCGGCCGCACTTGAGACCAGGATAGGGACCTGCTTCCACATTGCCTCAGTGGCTGTGAGACCAAATCCCTCCTGGATTGAATTCTGAACAACGATGCTTGAACTGCGTTGTAAAGCGTTTACGATGAGGGCGTTTTCCTTCGCGCTGTCCATTGGCAGCAATAAAATAGCAATATCCTTTTGCAGATCGAAATTCAGGGATTTGTAGAATTCAACAAGTTCTTCCAAAACCGCCTGACCTTCCGGGTCATCCTTCACAAATCCGGGATCGGGACCAGCCAGAACCAGCCTGGCCGCTATGACTCGTTTATGGTGAACTGATCCCACATCGTACCGGCTTACCCCGTTTTTAACTTTTATAAAGGCTTCCATCAATGGCATCCAGCCCTTCAACCGGTCCCATCTTGATATTTGCGTGATCACAGGCCGGTAGATCAGGTCCATCTCCGTCAGGTCATCCGGATTGCCCAGCCTTCCGTCGGGTCTGACCCGCTTGACCCTGTTCTCGTAGTGGTCGTAAATGACAGGGTTCCTTTGGTTTATGATGCCCGAGTGATGCAATATCCCAATGCATTTATGCATATGAAGCGTCCGGTTTTTATGGCTCAGCGGATCTATGGCGGGGGTTATGATACTGTAGTCCTTACCTATGTACTCGGGGACATATTCGGGCAGACTGAATACATGGTGATCGTAATTCGAAATGGTTGGTTTCAGAAAATTCCAGGCAGCAGCAGTGACATCGGTACTGCTATCCAGACCTATATGACATCTCCAGATAGTTTGGATATTCCTTTTCTGCTTTAAAAGTTCAACCATTCCGGCAGGTTGCGGATCATGAATGATCACGATGTCTCCGTCCCTGATATGTTCCAGGGCCTTGTTTGCATTAGAAAGATTGACTTCATTGTATACCGCCCTGTCCTCCTCAGAGTAATTCCCATCTCCATGTCCGTGTATGGCGTTATGGATCCGTTTTGTCAGGTCGAAGAAACGTTGGTCCTCGGTCTGCATCACCAGCCACTCCACATTCATTCCCATTTCACGCATAATGCGCATCTGACTTGGAAGCATTTCAGCAACACCGCCGCCTTGCGCTGTGGAGTTAATATTCCAGATAGTTCTTTCGCCGATAACTGGAATATGCTCTTTGGCCTTGCTCAGAAAATTGGAAATGACATTCTGAAGAACGCTGTAAGACTTGTAGTCCGAGATCTTAGGTCCTGGTTTTACGGTGACTTTCTCCATTTTTTACTGCATTGTGGTGATCATAATATTTCTCCAGAGCACTTTGATACCTCCACCGTCATGTATTTGTAAAGCAATACTTCCTGTTGCTTTTCCTATCTTCTCGTCTTTCAATGTTATCATTTCTTCACCGTTTAGCCAGGTTGTGACCTGATCATCCTTCACCATTATTTTCATGGTGTTCCATTCCCCAAATTTCAAATATTTATCCTTTTCAGGGCCCGGTTTGATCAGCCAGCCCCGGCCGTAAGACTCATATATACCCCCGGTATTTGATCCGGGAGGAGCAACTTCCGCCTGCCACCCTGTAATTTTCGTGCCTTCTATGGATGATCTGAAAAAGACGCCACTGTTACCATCGGCTCCCTGTTTAAACTCCAGGGTCAGCTCAAAATTCTTATAGGCTTTATCCGTAGCCAGGTAACCATACGCCTTGTCCGGGCCACTTTCACATATCAGCAGTCCATCTTCAACATACCATTTTTCAGTTCCGTAAACGGTCCAGCCGGAAAGGTCCTTGCCATTAAATAAAGATTCGGATTGTGCTGCACACAAGTATGAAACTAAGATGCAGCAAATAATACTCGTAAACCTATATGTCATTTCAAAGTTCTTTTATTCGAATATTCCTAAACCATATGAAGCTGCCATGATCCTGAACACCGATCAATCCTGTTCTGGCCTTTCCATAATCAGGGTAATCGTCCCACTTACCACTGTTCCTCCTTTCCATCCATTCTTCTGACCATGGGACAAATTCAACCATTTTTTCTCCATTCAGCCAATATTCCACCTTTTCTTCAGTGAAGATGATCCTGGTTGAATTCCATTCGTTGGCCGGTTTCACCACATCCTTGGTGGAATCGGCAGGATACATGGCATAATCTGCGCCCACCATCTGCCAGTCTTCCAGTCGACCGGGGAATCCCAGATTATCAATTAACTGATATTCCGGAGCATTTTCATATGGAGCCTTGTACTGATCGCCCTCCAGTACGTGATAAAAGATGCCGCTATTTCCTCCTTCACTGATTTTCCATTCCAGCTCCAGGTGAAAGTTGGTGAATTCCTTTGCTCCGTAAACAATATCACCACCAATGTCACCACCGGTTCCCAGTGATTTGAGCGTTCCATCTTCGATGATCCAGTTGGGGGGGAGAGAATCCATATTAAAACCTCTCCATCCTTCAGTACTGCTTCCATCGAAAAGAACTATCCAGTCACTTGTTTCTGCCATGGGGTCGGCTTCTGTGCCTTCTTCCGATTTTGTTCCGGGAGAGCAAGACGTCAACAATCCTCCAATTAAAAGGAGTACTGCAAGAATGAGAACTGCAATTCTTAATTTGATCATGGTTAAATCTTTTTGTTGACAATTTTCAATATAGCAAGATATCAATAGGTGAAGCTCTTCAGCCATATAAAAATCTCTATGTTTCTGCGCTTGCTTGATCTGACACACATAATAAAGTTTGTTGATCCGGAAAGCGCCAATTTAATTAATTCCTGAATTCCGGTATTCCGGGCAGAGCATATGGTGTATATGGTGCACCCAGTTCCAGCAGCCGGTCCTGTAAGCCCTTTAAGTCTTCATTTACCAATTTCTTTACTTTTTCCAGTATGGGCGGAAATTCCTCCGAAACTATGTCATAACCATCCATATTGGTCTTGGTTGGAGCACTGGTGGAAGCAAACAATGAATAGACCAGTGAACCGATCCTGTTTCCAACGGTAGGCGGCCCATCAATGTCCAGCGTTCTTGCCACCGGATCGGAGTTGAGCTCAACCTTGAGGTCGTTCAGCTGTTTTTCAACTTCCATGGTCATAGTAAACAATTCAGCGTGCTCTGTTTCTGCCCGTTTGATCGCATCTTTAATATGCTTCAACTGATTTTCAACTTCACGCAATGTTTGCCGGGTAGCCCCAATAGTTCCCGAGAGCGCAAGCACCTTCCTGTTAAACTCATCAAGAGCGACCCTGTCTGAGGCTTGCAGCGTGGCATTGTTCAAACCTTTTATTGTAAATGTAACCGGATCAGCCAGATCCGTGATATCACCCTGGACAATTTTGGCCATTGTAACTGAGTATTCGCCGGGAGAAACCAGTATTCCCTTGTCGCTGCCTCCCCAGGGATTGTAGAAGGTGGGTTTTCTCAGATTGATGGGATCGGTATCTGTGTATCTCAGATCCCATTGGATCCTGTTGACTCCTTTTTTAGGTTTTGTTGTGATTTTTCTGGCAATGTTGCCATCTGCATCCTTTACTGTGAACAGTAACTGAGGCTCAGCCTCTACTCGTTCCGCCTTCAATTGATCGTAGGTGGGATATGCATTGTCCCGTCCATCTTTTTTCGCTTCTTTTTCCCTTTCCCGCCTTTGATCTTCCAGGGATTTTATCTCATCCTTCAGATAGTAGGTGAAGATCGCGACCGGGGCAAGATTATCGCCCTGGTAATAGCTGTCACCCTGGAATGATTTACCCGGAAGTCCAAGCGGATAGCTTGCCTCGTACAACCACGGATCCCTTACACTGAATAGAGCAGCTTCACCAGCCAGCGTGTTATTATCCATGTTTCGAAGAGATGAGTAATCATCCAAAACATAGAACCCGCGGCCGAAAGTACCAAGTACGAGGTCGCTTTCCCTTTTCTGAATGGCAAGATCTCTGACAGCAATGGTCGGCACCCCGGATTTCAGCTGCTTCCAGTTTGCTCCCCCATTGTTACTCACGAAAACACCGAACTCCGTTCCGACAAATAAGAGATTTCGATCCACATGATCCTCGGCAATGGCATAACTCGATCCTCTTTCCGGGAGATTGTTTGTGATTGAAGTCCAGGTCCGTCCCTTGTCCGTACTTTTATAAACATAGGGTTTGAAATCCCCATATTTATGGTGATTGAAGCAGGCGTAGACGACATTTTCGTCATGTTGTGAAGCCAATACCATATTCACGTAAGTGCGGGCAGGTACGCCTGGAAAATTATCCACCCTGCTCCAGGATTCTCCACCATTTTCAGTAATCCGGATCAAACCATCATCAGTACCAACGTACAAAAGGTTCTCATTAAGAGATGATTCATCCATGGCGACAACAGTCCCGTATTGTGAAGTGGAGGCGTTTTTCATTACCGCATCAATGCCCCACACCCGATCCATTACTTTTAATGTGTTGCGATCAATTTGTCTTGTGAGATCATCGCTGATCACCTGCCAGCTATTTCCCTGATCATCGGTACGGAAAACCTTGTTTGCCGCAAAATATAACCGCTTGTTATCGTGATTGCTGATCACGAGCGGAGCGTCCCAATTCCATCGGTATCTGTCCTCGTCCTTGCGTGGTTGCGGCTGAATGCCCAGCTCTTCGCCACTGGCTTTGTCGTATCTTACTAAAACGCCATATTGGGACTGTGCATAAATGATATTCGCATTGGTCGGGTCTACTTGTGTTTCAAAGCCATCTCCACCGTGTGTTATAACCCATTGTTCGTTGGAGATTCCATTACCGCTTACCGACCTTGATGGCCCTGCCATACTGAAATTGTCCTGCGTTCCGCCATAAATGTTATAAAATGGCTCATCATAATCTATTGAAACCTTGTAAAACTGGATAATAGGCAAATTGGCTTTGAATTGCCATGTTTTTGCTTTGTCCCATGTCTCATAGATCCCTCCGTCACAGCCCATCAGGAAGTGATCGGTATCATCGGGGTCGATCCACATGCAGTGATTGTCTACGTGTTTGGTCACTTCTCCCAGGACCTTGAAAGATTTCCCACCATCCATAGAGATCTGGGCCCAGGTATTCATGCCGTAGATCGTGTTTGGGTCAACAGGATCAACAACAATTTCCTGGTAATAATTTCCGCTGGAAGAGTAGCTTCCCCTCTTCTCCCACGAGGCACCGCGATTGGTAGTCCTGAAAAAACCACTTTTTCCCTGGGCTGCTTCTACAATGGCATAAATGATTTCCGGGTTGCTGGGCGCAATGGCCAGTCCGATCCTTCCCATGTCGGTTTTCGGGAGACCATTATTGATCTTCTCCCAGTTCGCTCCGCCATCGGTAGTCTTGTACATACCGGATCCGGGACCACCCCCAATGTATGTAAACACGTGCCGCCGGCGTTGCAAAGCTGCAGCGTAGATAACATCAGGATTCCTGGGATCCATAACAATGTCATTGACGCCCGTGTGCTCATCAATTGACAGCACCAGGTCCCAGTTATTGCCACCGTCTGTTGTCTTGTATACACCGCGGTCTCCTCCTTTGCTCCAGAGCGGGCCTATGGCTGCAACATACACAACATCGGAATTTCCGGGATCAACTATTATTTTACCGATATGCTCGGAGTTCTTCAGGCCCATATTCTTCCATTTCTTACCTCCGTCGATGGACTTATAGATTCCGTCTCCATATGCTACGCTTCTTTGGTTGTTGTTTTCTCCGGTTCCGATCCAGATTACATTTGAATTGTAAGGGTCCATGGTAACGCACCCGATCGAATAACTTCCTTCACTGTCAAAGACAGGTTCGTAAGTCGTTCCTGAATTCACGGTTTTCCACACGCCACCTGAAGATACAGCGACGTAGTATTCCTTGGGGTTATCAGGGTTCATGGCAAAGTCAGATATGCGACCGGAAGTAAGGGCAGGGCCCACGCTTCTGAATTTCAAGCCTGATAATGATGTCTCCTCGAAAGGCGTTTTCGGATCTTCCGTGGAAGTTGATTTCTTTCTTTGGGCTTCCGCACTAAACAGCAGTGCTATCGATAACAGTAGAATTAGTGATTTTTTCATATTGGTTTAATGGGTTATTAACAATTTAAGAGACAGGTCTTTAAGAATTAAAATGGACCTGAATTTATTGATAAATGGTGGAATTTGAGTGTTAATTATAGCTGATAATAATCATTCATAAAAAGATGGCAGATTGCCAATATCCGCCATCTTCCCATTTATTTATTCCTGCTGTTTTTTCAGTACCAGCGGTTCAATATCATTTTCCGAAAGCAAGTCCAGAAACTCGGAGATCTGACCTTCTTTCAGGTTGTCCATTTCATCCTGATATGAAATCAATCTTTCCTTCAGGACGTTGTAAACTTCCACATATTGATCGGCAGGTCTGAAATCCGCTACGGCAATTGTTGCTCCTAAATATTGCATTTTACCAAACAGCATTGCAGGCCACCTGATCTGATCCTGCCCGGTACCGGTGATTTTGAGCTGAACCACTTTTCCTTCCAGCGTGATGAGTGCCGAGTCCAGTGATTCCAACGCTTCCAGGACTTCCTCGTTTTCGTTTTGAACCTTGACTATTGCCCTAAGGTCATAGAGTTGCCTTCGAATAATTTCCAATTCATTGACAAGATCCACAACAGCGTTCATGTCCTCATGAAGTTTGTCCAGCAGTTCAGTCTGAGCAATGATATCGTCCATGGTCCCTTCGGAATTGGGATCTTTCAGGATAGTCAGGCTCTCAGTCATTGTCTGGTCTCCCGCAACCAGGGTTACATCGTACTTTCCGGGAATCACCCAATGTGAATTGAAACCAAGCAATGACGGTGAATTACGTGTCCGGTCCTTGCCCAGTGGTAACCAATCAGCCCCTTCAGGTTTTGTACGCATTTTGATTTCATTGATTTCATCTCCGTTGAAATCCCACCAGATACGGTTGATCCCTGCTTTACCTTTGTGTTCCAGCGTTCTTACGGTATCACCGGATTCATTGGTGATATGCAATTTGACACTATCATTCTTATCAGAAAGCCAATAGTTAAGAGGTGCTCCGAATGGCGGATCCTGCCCCCAGCTTGGTTCGGGAAAGAACTGCATGGTAGATGTAATAGGCTGGAATCGGTACGCATCTTTTGGCTTAAATAGAATAGCACTTTGTTCGGATGCATCTTCAGGCAATTGCTGGAGAGGCGTAATGTCATCCAGTATCCATATGCCCCTCCCGTAGGTGCCGATAACAAGGTCATTGAAGTGCTCCTGGATATCTATCCAGTACATCGGACTATGCGGCAGGTTATTCATAAATGTCTGCCAGCTTTCTCCATCATCAAAAGAGATGTACAATTTGTTCTCGGTTCCCAAATACAACAAGCCTTGTCGCACCGGGTCTTCCCTGATATTTCTCGTGTAACTAAGATTTCCCGCGTCTATTCCGTTAGTGATTTTTACCCATGATTTTCCAAAGTTTTCGGTTTTATAAACATGCGGATCAAAATTGCCCACCTCATGGAATTCGATGGTTAGGTAAGCTTTTCCTTCCATCCACTTTGAGGCGTCAATATTCCTGACAGTACCCAGCTTCGGAAGGTTCTTGATGTTCTGACCAACTTCGGTCCAGGATTGTCCTCCATCCTGACTCACATGGATCAGGCCGTCATTTGTGCCGGCCCAGAATACACCTTCCTTAACCGGGGATTCATCAAACGTGTAGATCACATTAGCGTATTCCACACCGATATTGTCAGGCGTAAGACCTCCTGATTTTTGCTGCTTCGTCTTATCATTCCTTGTGAGATCAGGGCTTATCACCTCCCAACTCTGCCCGCCGTTGGTAGTTCTGTGAACGTATTGACTGGTAACATAAACCGTATTGTTGTCATGTGGGGAAATCAGCAGGGGGAAGGTCCATTGAAATCTGTATTTCACTTCATTCGCAGGGTGTCCGGCTGTGAATTCAGGCCAGATCTCAACCTGTCTGAATTGCCGTGTTTTTGCGCTAAAACGCGTAACAACCCCTCCTAAAGCGCCAAATCCGGATGCACTGGACCAAACGATATCAGGATTTTCGGGATCTGCCGTTGCAAAACCGCTTTCGCCACCACCGACATCATGCCACATACCTGTGGGTATGGTCCCGGCGCCGAAAAATCCCCCGGTACCCGATCGACTGGGTCCTCTCATGGCAGGTCCGTCCTGCCTGTTGGTTAAAACATAGTATGGAACATTATTATCCGTGGTGACATGATAAAGTTGTGCAACGGGAAGCTGAACCCTTAACCAGGATTTCCCACGGTTTTGAGAAATGGATAATCCACCGTCACCGACCACGATCATCCTGTCACCATTGGTGGGATCGATCCACATGTGATGATGATCCCAGTTGGGCTGTGAGAAAATAGGTCTTTGTTCCAGGGTCTGACCGCCATCAATGCTTGAGTAAAACCCTGAGGTCATGAAGTAAAGCTCATTCGGATTGTCGGGCGAAGCTTCGCAGCGTGTGTAGTAAGCCTGCCGGCCTCCGAGATCCCGGTTGTAGTTGACCAGCTTCCAGTTCTTGCCTTTATCATTTGATCGCCACAATTCACCGGTTTCCGGTTTACCTTCGATTGCTTCCACACCATCACCGGTTTCGATCAACGCATAGATGCGGTTTGGGTCCGCAGGGGTCATGGCCATCGCGATTTTGCCGACAGGACCTTTTGGTAAACCATTACCCTCAAGCTTTTTCCATGTTTCTCCTCCATCTTTAGAAATGTGGATGCCGCTACCCGGGCCACCACTTGTTCTGTTCCACGTCCGCAATGATAGCTGCCAGGTTCCTGCAAATAGTATCAATGGATTTGACGGGTCCATCACAATTTCAGACGCTCCGGTATTTTCATCCACTGCCAAAACATGCCGCCAGGTGCGTCCGCCATCTGTTGATTTGAAGATCCCCCGGTCTTTCTGAGGTGCGTAGGCATGACCGAGCGCAGCCACATAAACGATGTCAGGGTTGGTCGGGTGGACAACAATTCGACCTATACGTCCGGAGTTCTCAAGGCCCATTTGATTCCATGAATCACCGCCGTCCGTTGATTTCCATATGCCATTCCCAATGGATACATTGGAGCGAATAAAACTTTCACCTGTCCCGGCATACACAATCTCAGGATTTGAAGGAGCGAGGGCCAGGGCCCCGATAGCATGAACCGGTTTATCATCGAATACCGGCTTCCAGTTCAAACCACCATCCGTAGTTTTCCAAATACCACCACTCGCGGCACCGACATAATATGTCAGAACATCTCCCGGAATTCCGACCGCCGATATCAACCGGTTACCAATGGGGCCAATATGTCTGAACTTTAATTGTTCGGTTTGCTCTTTGGACAACTCCTGGGCTTGAATAGCCTGAGTAAGTATCAAAAGACTGCAAAAAAAGATAAAGAGCAATTTTGAAGATTTGAAAGCTTTCATAGGTCTGTGCAAAGTGATTTTAATTACCCTAATTTATAATAAAAAAGCAGGCTGTTGGAATTAATGTGACAAGTGGATCAGGAATTGTATTAGCTGATTAAAAGACTATTCCTAACTTTATCTCCATGACATTTTAAACCATGAAGTTAGGATTTGTTACAGCCATTTTGCCTGACTTTACTTTTGAGGAAGTATTGCAGACGGCATCAGAAATCGGTTACGATTGTGTAGAAGTAATGTGTTGGCCGGTCGGGAAAGCAGAAAGGAGGTACGCCGGGGTCACTCACATCGATGTGAATAATTTAACAGATGAGCTGGTAACCGAAATCCAAAACCTTGTAAATAAATACCGGGTCAGCATTAGCGCACTGGGATACTATCCCAATCCACTAACCCCTGATCCATCGGAAAGAAAAATTGCCCTGGAACAGATCAGGAATGTGATCAGAGCGGCTGAAAAACTTGGGGTGGGGGTCGTCAATTCTTTTACAGGCCGGGACTGGAAAAAGTCTGTGGAAGACAACTGGCCAATGTTCATCGAAACGTGGGAACCTATTGTTTCATTCGCTGAGGATCATAACATCAAGATAGGTATTGAGAACTGTCCGATGCTTTTTACGGCAAATGAATGGCCGGGTGGCAAAAACCTTTTTACTACTCCTTACATTTGGGGAAAAGGATTTAAGGATATTCCCGGTGATCATTTTGGTCTGAATTTCGATCCATCGCATTTCATTTGGCAGCAGATGGATTACATAAAGGCTATTCGGGATTTTGGATATAAGTTTTATCATGTTCATGCCAAGGATGTACTAATGGAAAAGCATAAACTGGATGGGGTAGGTATCATGGGATATCCAAACGACTACCATACACCTAAGTTACCGGGATTGGGTGATGTTGATTGGGAAGACTTTTTTTTCACGCTTACTGCTGTGGGATACGAAGGTGCCGTATGTGTAGAAGTAGAAGATCGTGCTTATGAAGGTACCACCGAAAAAAGGATTGATGCACTACGGACCAGCTACAACTATTTAAGACAATTTATCCCAGCCTCATGATCGGTCGGAGATAAGTTCTTTATAATCCTGAGAAAGTAATTACCTGCATTATTTTGAAACTACCATGAATAGAATAACATACACCCGGCTAAGTATTATGATGTTTGTCCAGTTTTTCATTTGGGGTGGCTGGTATGTTACATTGGGTACTTTTTTGGGAAATAACCTAGGGGCCAATGATGGTCAGATCGGTATGGCTTTCTCCACCCAATCCTGGGGGGCGATCATCGCGCCCTTCATCGTGGGATTGATTGCGGATCGTTACTTCAATGCTGAGCGAATACTGGGGATTATTCACATTATTGGAGCCATACTGATGTTTCAGATGGCAAAAGCTGATGTTTTCCAGTCTTTTTACCCTTATGCATTGATTTACATGATCCTCTATATGCCAACGCTCGCGCTTGTCAACAGTGTCGCTTTTCGTCAGATGGATGATCCGTCCAGGGATTTTTCGAAGATCAGGGTATGGGGAACTATCGGATGGATTGTTGCAGGGCTGGTGATCAGCTTCGTTTTCAGTTGGGATTCCCCGGTATCAATAAAGGAGGGAATGCTGAAAAATACATTTCTGATGGTCGCTGTTGCTTCAGCCGCTTTAGGATTGTTCAGCTTTACCTTACCCAGTACTCCTCCGGTGGTTTCAAGGGATAAAAGATCATCTATTGGGGATATTTTGGGCCTGGATGCATTAAACCTGTTAAAAGACCGGAACTTTCTCATATTCTTCGTTTCATCGGTGCTGATCTGTATTCCCCTCGCATTTTACTATCAAAATACAAATCCGTTCCTGTCTGAAATAGGTGTCTCAAATCCAACGGGTAAAATGACGATCGGACAGATGTCTGAAGTACTTTTCATGCTGTTGTTACCAGTCTTTCTCAAACGATTTGGCATCAAAATCACCTTACTTATAGGAATGGTAGCCTGGGCATTGAGATATGTCTTATTTGCCTATGGAAATGCAGATGAATTGGTGTTTATGTTACTGATCGGAATCGGGCTACATGGTATTTGCTATGATTTTTTCTTTGTTTCCGGACAGATCTTCACAGATTCCAAAGCCGGAGAAAAATTTAAAAGTTCAGCCCAGGGATTAATTACCCTGGCTACTTACGGATTAGGGATGCTGATCGGTTTCTGGATTGCCGGACAGATATCAACAGCCTATGTTACCGGTGACGAGCACAATTGGAAAATGATCTGGTATTATCCGGGTGTATTTGCCCTGATAGTGTTGGTAGTGTTTTCAATTCTATTTAAAAATGAGGAGGTTTCTTATGAGTAATGAGCTTGCAGCGCCGTAGTTAAGCTTGTGATCTGTCAGATTTTTTGATCATGTTAATTCGATGATCATCCGTATATTATTCCCTTTCACTGACTAAGTCCTCGATCACTCCCGGTACTGATGTATCCTTGCACCAGTTTGGTGATAATGCTGAAAAGAATTGTATGCGTGATCTGCTGGTCCCTGGTCTTAAAGGGATTGGCCTATCCGGTAAATTCGGATAGTTTGTCTGCAATGCTGGACACGGTGACTTCCGATGTTTCCAGAATAGGGACCTTGCTGGTTATGTCCGATCAGTCTGTTTACGATGATCCTAATCGGGCGATTGACCTGGCTAATCAGGCGTTGAGTATTTCAAATGAATTGGAAAATCCCACACTGATTGCAATTTCCCAACACAGGTTAGGGAAAGCGTACGGATTAAAGGGTGATCTGCTTAAATCTTTATTATACATCACGGAATCCCTTCAGGTTGCGGAATCCATCGGTGACAGGAAATTAATGGCACATAACCTGGGTGATCTGGGTAACGTGTACTGGATGGCCGGCGACTTTATCCATGCGGTAGATTATTATTTGAGGGCGCTTACATTTTTCGAAGAGCAACTTGACGTCGATAGAACTTTTGCTATGTACAACAACATAGGACGGGTATATCTTGACGGTGAGGAATTAGATTCGGCCGGAAAGTATCTTGGAATCGCCACTCAGAAGATGGATGATGAGATTGTACATTTAAAGCCGGTATTGCTTGATAACTTAAGTGAGCTCGCCTTCAAATTGAACGATTATGAGGCCTCATATTCTCTGGCGCAGACTTGCATGGAAGCGTGCCATGAGGTGGATGATTCCAGAACTTTGGCTTTGGCTTTCAGGCGTCTGGCGGAAATTGAATTGATAAGAGGAAATCAGGAAGAAGCATTGAAGCTGGCAAAGACCGCCTATGATCTCAGCGTTGATGTTGATGCATTCAAATTCATATTTAAGAGCGCCAAAACGCTGTCGAACGTCTATTTTGCTGTCAGCGACACCGAGAATGCCTATAAATTTCTGCAGGTCGCTTTGTCGTATGAAGACAGTCTTCAAAGCGCTGTAATTAAAAGTCAACTTGCTATCCACAACCTGAAGAAACATCAGGTGGAAGTTGAGTTGCTGACGCAGAAGAATGAGCTGACCCAGGAGAGAGCCAGGAATCAGCAAGACATCATTATAGCACTGATCATTGCGATGATATTGTTCCTTGTTCTGATTTATGTTGTGTACCTGGGAAGGCGTCAGAAAATCAGGGCGAACAAAGTATTGGTGGACAAAAATCTCATGATCGAGAAACAAAGTGAACAACTTCAACAGTTGAATGACTTCAAGAACAAGGTTTTTGCCATAGTTTCCCATGACATGAGATCACCCATGCAATCTCTCTTTGGTGTCGTTGATCTGATCAGCCGGGACCTGATTACAGAAGCTGAAATAAAAGCGCTGCTGCCCGACATCAAAAGCAAAATGCACAACATGAAAAGCCTGGTGGAAAACCTGCTCCAGTGGGCACGGTCAAGCATGGATGGCGAGACCATTATGAAAAGCGATTTCAAGGTCAATGAAGTACTGAACGAAGTTTTGGAGAGTTCTCGTCACTTATACAGTGAGAAGGGGATCCAGATTGTTGATCATCTGGCGCCGGATGCAGTGATAAATTCGGATAGAAGGCTGTTAAGCATAGTGATTCGCAATCTTATTATCAACGCTATAAAGTTCTCCAATGAACAATCTCAAATAGTGGTATCCTCTCATGACAAAGACGATCAAATCGGCATTTCAATTAAGGATCAGGGTGTTGGCATGGATGAGGAGCAGCTATCTAAATTGTTTACGCATGAGATGGTTAATTCCCTCGGCACGTTCGGTGAACGTGGAAGTGGATTAGGATTGATTCTTTGTCACGATTTTGTACATAAGCTAGGTGGTGAAATATGGGCTGAAAGTGAGCCGGGCAAGGGTTCTACCTTTTCTTTCAGTTTGCCGAAGGCTTCATAGCCTGCACCTGGAACTCCGGAAGTAATAAGTGATTTTCTAGATACCCAAATCGCGATTTGGATTATCTTACGTTCAAACCAATACAGATCTCATTGTGAAATTATCTAGTGTATACTCTTTGCTATTTCTGACTGCCTCATTTTGTACATTTTCCCAGGGGACGAAAGATCCTTCATTCGAAGAAGTCATCTCTCTCAAAGGGCTGAGCAATCCTCAGATCTCACCTGATGGCAGGCACATCTTATTTCATGGACATTCCACTGACTGGGAGAATAACAGGTTTGATACGGAAATCTGGATGTCCAGGGACGGAGGTGAACCTTTTCAGTTGACAAATAACCCCGGGAAAAGCAGTGCAGGTATGCTTTGGTCTCCCGATGGCAAATGGATCGCTTTTTTGTCGGACAGGGGGGATAAACAACAGATCCAGGTAACGAGATCGGAGGGAGGAGAACCTTTTCAACTGACAAATGCGGATGGGAGCATTTCCAGCTTCAGGTGGTCTCCGGATGGAAAACAGATCGCTTTCAGACAATCGGAAGATAAGAAAGACGAGAACGATGCCAGAAAAGATAAATACGGCGAGTTTGCCATTGAGGACGAGGAATATAGTTTAAACCAGCTTTGGATCGTTGATTTCATTCCTGAAAATTTAGGCAGAGATTGGCTGCCGCAGGAGAAAGAAGATTCAGTTTTAAAGGAAAGCGTCAAACCACGGTTGCTCATGGACAGCGTCCCATTTTCGATCAACGGGTTTGAATGGAGCCCTGACGGGAAAATGATAGCCTTCGAACATCAGCCTGATCCGATCCTGATCTCTTTTATGAAAAGGGATATATCCGTTTATGATATCGAAAAGGAAGAATATAGGCTGTTGGTTGATAATGCCAGCTCCGATGGACTACTGGACTGGTCACCTGACAGCAAGTCCATTTTGTATGTCACTGATCTTGATGATACCACTTCCAATTTCTATAAAAATGCGAAGATATTCAGGATAGATATTAATGGTAAAAATAACAAACAGCTTGCAGCGGATTTCGACGAAAACATAGGCGGAGTGGAGTGGAATGAGAACGGGATCTTCGGATTGGCCTGGCAGAAAACCAGGCGCCAGTTATTGTCCATTGATCCCAAAAACGGCGAGTATGCAATTGTTGCTACAAGCCCTGATAAGATCTGGTCCTACAGCTTTTCGGACGATGGATCAAAGATGGCACTGACAGGCGCAATGTATGATGGCCTGACAGAGCTTTATAGTGTATCCTATCCTGTTTCCGGTCTTACCCGGATAACAAGCAGCTCAGATCAAATATCCGATTGGAAGGTTGCCAAAAGTGAGATAATCTCCTGGCCAAGTGAGGACGGCGCCACGATCGATGGGGTTTTACACAAGCCGGCAGATTACGACCCCAGTAAGAAATATCCGTTATTGATCGTGATTCACGGGGGGCCTACCGGCATCTCCACACCACAACCGGTCCCTGCTTATGTTTATCCGCAGGTACAGTGGCTGAACAAGGGAGCGCTGATATTGAGGCCCAATTACCGTGGTTCAGCTGGCTTTGGGGAGGCTTTCAGATCATTAAATGTTGAGAACCTAGGTGTGGGGGATGCCTGGGATGTACTTTCCGGAGTTAAATATCTTGAGGATCAGGGGATCATAGACGGTGATAAAGTAGGAGCTATGGGCTGGAGTCAGGGAGGCTATATTTCCGCGTTCCTGACAACAAATTCGGATAAGTTCAAAGCAATCTCGGTTGGAGCGGGGATCTCCAACTGGATGACCTATTACGTTAATACTGATATCCATCCCTTCACCCGTCAATATTTGAAAGCTACACCCTGGTCAGACAAAGAGATATATGAAAAAACCTCACCGATGACCAATATCAACAATGCGAAAACACCAACGCTCATCCAGCACGGTGAATTTGACAGAAGAGTTCCAACTCCGAATGCTTATGAACTGTGGCAGGGCCTCCAGGATGTTGGGGCGGAAACGAAACTAATCATTTATAAAGGTTTTGGGCACGGTATTTCAAAGCCAAAAGAACGCCTTGCGGCCATCTGGCACAACTGGCAGTGGTTTGGGAAATATATCTGGGATGAAGAGATAGAGATTCCGGAGTGAGTTGCCGGTTGCCTGTTGCGGGTTGCCTGTTGCGGGTTGCCTGTTGCGGGTTGCCTGTTGCCGGTTGTGGATCAACTCGCAACCCGCAACCCGCAACTCGCAACCCGTAAGTCATCACCACCCAATCCCGTAATCCTCACCATGGTTGCTGCTGCCACCCCAGAAACTACCGTTTTCCCAGTCAAAGAAGATCGCATTGATGGGACCGGAGGTGCGCTCCGAAACATCGAGTTTGTACCCCATGTCCCGTAACTTTTTCCGTACGTAATCAGGTGTATCCTCGTTGATCAGCAATTTTCCCGGTGAAATAGGATGGTCGCGGAAGGATCCGCGCATCTGGAAGCTGTTGATATTTGGCGCTTCAGCAGCTTCCTGAACATTCATACCGAACTCGACCATATTGAGAAAGAATTGCAGCAAATTCTGGTCTTGTGAATCTCCGCCCTGTACGGCAAATGACAAAAACGGCTTCCCATCTTTCAGGGCCAATGTTGGGGTGAGGGTGGCCCGGGGTCTTTTTCCCGGCTCAATTACATTGTATGGATTTTCGCTTTCATCCAGCACGAAACTTTGTGCGCGCTGACTAAGCCCTACACCCGTATTTCCCGCGATTACCGCCGGCACCCAGCCGCCGCTTGGCGTTATGGAAACTACCCAGCCTTCTTCATCGGCCGCCTGGATTGACGTGGTGCCGGTATAAACCGGACTTTCGGGAAATTCGGATTGCGTGTCCATATACAGTTTCCCCATCGATTCATCATTGGTATTGGACCATTCTTCTATGTATTTCAAATAGGGGTTGTTGCCGTCCTGATACTCATATGGATTTCCCGGTTTTACATCGGGATCATTTTTCTCCCAGTTGATCTCCTGCAGCCGGGCTTTGGCATAATCTTTCGAAAGCAGTCCTTCCAGGGGTTCTTCGGGTGGAAAATAAGGATCACCATAATAGAAATCACGATCAGCAAAAGTCATGTTCATCACCTGGTACAGGGAGTGGATGTATTTGACCGAATTGAAGCCCATAGCCTTTACGTCCAGGTTCTCCATCATGTTAAGCGATTGAAGCATGACCGGACTCTGTACCCATGAGGTTAGTTTGTAAACCTCTATTCCCTTGTAATTGGTCTTTAGAGGCTCCTCGATATAAACCTGCCAGTTCGCCAGATCCTTTTTGGTGATCAAACCACCTTGTTCCTTTACTCCTTTGACAAAGTCCGATGCGATATCTCCTTTGTAAAACCTGTCATATGCTGCGTAGATGGCATCTTTTCGGGATTTGCCCTTTTCAATCGCCTCAGCTTCCGCATCCACCAGCTTTTGAAGTGTTTTCAGCAGATCGGGTTGCCTGAAAATTTCACCCGCATTTGGCGCCTCGCGATCTTCTCCGGGATGAGTAAGGAACAAATCCCGGGAATATGGCCATTTCTTTATATGCTCTTTGGAGCCCTCGATCCTATTGGCTGTCTGGCCTTCAATCGGATATCCTTCTGCCATTTCCATAGCAGGAGCCAATACCTCTGCCAGACTCATTGATCCGTATTCTGCCAACATGGTCATAAGCCCTCCGGGTGTTCCGGGCGTTACTGCAGCCAGAGGACCATACTGTGGTGGGTATTTATAACCTTGTTCCTTATAATATTCGGCTGTTGCACCCGTTGGAGCTACACCCAATGCGTTTATCCCGATCACTTTCCCTGTTTTAGGGTTGTAGATCAAAGCCTGGGTTTCTCCTCCCCAGCTCAGGACATCCCACATGGTGCAGGTTGCTGCCAGCATGGCACATGAGGCATCTACTGCATTTCCGCCCTGTGAGAAGATCATTGCCCCTGCTGTGGCCCCTAGTGGTTTGCCGGTTATAGCCATCCAGTGTTTACCATGTAATACCGGCTTTTGTGTGCGCTGCGCAACCACGAAAACAACAAGTGACATAGAGATGATAGCAGAGACTAACTTTTTCATTTTTCAGGGTTTTGTTTAATTGAATTTAAACCAATGTTCCGAGACTCGAAAGCAATCGAATATTTTTACCTTGTCCACTGCCTACTGCTCCCTGCCTACTGAAACCTGCCTACTGAAACCTGCCTACTGCTCCCTGCCTACTGAAACCTGCCTACTGAAACCTGCCTACTGCTCCCTGCCTACTGATCCCTGCCTACTGATCCCTGCCTACTGACCACACTGCCTACTGCTCCCTGCCTA
>JANQEU010000043.1 GCA_028278225.1 Cyclobacteriaceae bacterium | reverse complement strand
AAACAAGCGATGAAGAATCTCATTGATGCTTATGATGACTTGGGTGATGTGAAAGTACAGATAGTTACGTTTGCAAGTGATTCAGAAGTTAAAGACAGCAGCGGTGCTGTATGGATGGATCCGGGAACATCAACGACGGATTTTATTATAGATGGATTGGTTGCAGATGGAGGAACGAACTATGATGGTTCTTTGCAGGTACTGATGGATTCGTACGGTGAGAGTGGAAAATTGTCTTCCCCCCAATCCCAGAATCTCGTTTATTTCATGTCGGATGGAATACCTACGTTTCCTTCGTATGATTATTATGATGACGAAGATGCCTATCCACAGCATGGTGGCGGTACTGGTTGGGACACCGAAAACGAAGATGGTATTCAGCAAGATGAGGAGTCTCAATGGCATGCATTTTTAAGTGAGAATAACATCAATGCATTTGCATTGGGGATCGGCACAGGTGTTGGTACGACAGATCTGTCACCAATAGGGTATGATGGTATTAACGAGACAGATCGTTCTCCGGTTATTGTGACAGACCCGAATGATCTTTCATCAGTTTTAGTCGGTACTGTCGAGCCTGACTCTATAAGCGGTTCACTGGTTCAGGGATATGGCGCTGATGAACAGGGATACGTGAAATCATTTACCGTCGACGAGGCAATAAGCGGTGTTACTCCTGTTACGTATACCTACAATTATCAGACTAACACTGTAACCGCTTCTTCGGGGACTCCTGTATATAATCAAGTAACGCATGTACTGGAGATCTCTACTCATTTCGGAGGGACATTCAGCATCAATGTGTTGTCTGGAGAGTATGTCTATTTCTCACCGTCAACACAAATTACATCTTTATATACTGAAACATTCACCTATGTGGTTTCAGATTATGATAATGATACAGATCAGTTGACGGGCACGATTGAAGTTCTTCCACCAATTAGAGGTACTGATGGGGATGACGGCGCATTGACTGGTACTTCTTATAACGACTATATCATGGGTCTCGACGGGAATGATTCTCTTGATGGTCAAGCTGGTGACGATGTCCTCATTGGCGGTGACGGAACGGATAGCCTCTTTGGCGGATCGGGTGATGATGTTCTTGTTTATGATACAGATGATAGTATTGATGGAGGCGATGATGATGATACATTGTTTATCAAAACTGATGAGTCAATCGATTTCGATACAGTATCTTCTTCAATTGCCAATATCGAGCTTATAAAGCTCGATACGGGAGCTCAAATACTTAATCTTGATACAAGTGATGTTGCAACTCTCAATGCGACTGACAAGGTAATCAAGATTCTTGGGGATAACACGAATGGCGTTGAACTGACTGGAAGCTGGGCTCCTGTAAGCCCGGGAGATCCTCGAGAAGAGCTTGGGTTCAATGTTTATGAGGACGGTGCTTCTACAGTGAAGGTACAGGAAGGCGTTTATCTTCTTACGATAGATGATGGATCGGGGAATATCGTTGAAAGTTCCATTAACCTTGGTGGTGATGATGACTGGTTGATAGGAAATGGCGGCAATGATACTCTCAATGGAAAAGGCGGTGATGATCTTCTTGATGGCGGTGCCGGAAATGATGTATTGAACGGCGGCGCCGGAAATGATGTTTTACTGTATGATTCTGCTGATGACTCGATTAATGGCGGTACAGGCGTTGATACCCTAAGGCTTGAAGCTGGTGATGTTCTTGATTTTAGTGGATCAACTCTTGCAAACAAAATGAGTGATCTGGAGATTATTGATATGGCTACTGCAGGTGGCAACTATGGATCGAGTCATCCTGACTACCTCCTTGATGATAATATAATTGACGACCTCAGTCCATGGGATGTTCAGAATATCACAGATAGTTCGAATACATTGTACATCCTTCGCGGAATTGCAGATAATGTTGATTTAACAAGTGGTTTTTCTGAGGATTCAGCGAATCAGGATGTGGAAGTAATGTTAAATGGTCAGATGTATATCATGGATGCTTATACCGGAACATCAGGAGGAGGGATCACTTCCACTGTATACATTCAGGACGGTTATCAGTATCCTGATGTTGTATAAAAGAAAAAAAGAACCTAAAAAATGCTGAAGTAGTATGGTTGTGGGTGCAAATAATGTTTTTCCTGATCCGTATAAAATGTGTTGCCATTGTGCCATTTTAACGTACTTTACTAATACATGGCAATACAAAATTCCCGACTGATATGAAACGCAAGAGATACGGAAGGATAACGCTGCGGCTCTTTGCTGCCGGCGCTGTTATGGCAGCTCTGGTTTTTCCGCAGAAGGCATTTGCCGAGTCGGCGACAGTCAAATCGGTGGTGGAGCATGCGATCAACACCAATCCCGAAGTGCAGGCGAAATTTCATGATTTCCGGTCTGTCTACTATGAAGAGCGGGTTGCCGCCGGCGGTTATTTCCCGAAGATCGATGTTTCGGCGGGGATCGGTAAGGAATGGATTTATCAGGAAAAAACCCCTCTCAAGGATGATTACTTTAGAAAAGGAGTGCGGGTTGAGCTGACACAGATGCTTTTCGACGGTTTTTATACGCACCATCAGGTTTGTCGTCTGAAGTGTCATGGAAAGTCTCTCTACTTCGAGTTTCTTGATTCGATGGAAAAGGTCGGCCTCGAGGCCCTTCGGGCTTATGCCGATGTGCTTCGTTACCGTACTCTTGTAAGACTCGCGGAACAGAATTATGAATATCATCAGGAAATTTACGAGCAGATCTCGAGCCGGGTCAGGCAGGGCGTAAGCACCGGCGTGGATCAGGAACAGATCGAAGGTCGTCTGGCGCTCGCAAATTCGAACCTGATTACCGAAAGGGCAAACCTGCACGATGTGACGGCACGGTATCAGCGCATTATCGGAAAGCTGCCGCCGGAAGAGCTGACGGAATTCGAGGTCCCTGTAAATACCATTCCAACCTATGTGGAAAAGGCTTTATACGATGCGTACCAGAAAAATCCGGGTTTTCTCGCAACACTGATGGAAATTGAATCCTCGCATCACGCCGTTGGAGTGCAGAAGTCGAAGTTTTATCCCCGTTTCGATTTTCATGCCTATCATGACTGGAGCTGGGACAAGGACGGCATCGACGGCTATCAGAGGGAAGCTGCTGTCGAACTGGTGATGACATACAATATCCTGAACGGCGGTTCGGATCTGGCGGCGGTAAAGCAATACAAACAGAAGCTCTATGAGGCTATGTCCCTCAGGGACCAGGCCGGTCGAGAACTTCGCCAGACTGTTGAAATAGCTTATAACGATAGAAAGTCCCTGAATACACAAGTTCAATTTCTGGATGAACACCGGAAGCGAATCGACCAGGTTCGTGTTGCGTATCTGGACCAGTTT
>JANQEU010000030.1 GCA_028278225.1 Cyclobacteriaceae bacterium | reverse complement strand
ACACCCGCTTTTCCTCAAATTTAGTGCTAAAATGGCTACTTTGGAAGGCAATTAATTTGGCATCTAACAGGGATTGCAGAAATATTTGATAGTGTGCCAGACCGCAGTATTGTCTGCCTTTATAATCCTGAAATCTTTTGGATTTTAGGTACGCGGCGGGCAACCGGTCTCGATCGTAACGACGAACCGCCGGCGACCTTTAGCTTGGGAAGCTAACGCTCTACCAACTGAGCTACACCCGCTTTTCCCTATTCAAGACTAAATCATCTACTTTAGAAAATAAAAGAAGTTTGCCGGATAGCATTTGCTTGCAAAATACCAAAGGGATCAAAACAGAACTCAAATCGAACGTAAGCAGGAGCTCTCTTGTAGCATTATCTTACCCTGACAGTTTTTTGTTTCGATAATCCTCACTCACTTTTCCAAATAGGGAAATTTCGGCCGGCCCAAGATTTACCGGGCCTCTTACATCCATGCCGAATTGTTTATTGAACTTTTCTATAAAATACTTTGATAGGTGAGGAGACTCTTTTTCCAGATTCTGGTGAACAAAGAAATAGAGGTTTTCAAGCCCGGATTTGATCCAGACCTTGAGTCGACCCAGCCAATCGTCCAGCCTCGCGTAATCACTTTCGTGGTTAGAACCTACATATCGAATAAAAGCAGTTGGTGTAGTCTGACGCATGTGCAGAAGATCCCTTCTTCCAGCTGTATCTGTAATGATGTTGGTGATGCCATAATCCTCAAACAATTTGTACACCTCCTCAGCCACTGCTTTCTCATTGAACCACTCAGTGTTCCTGAGTTCAATTCCAAGTGGAATATCCACAGGCCACTTTTCTACAAATTTTACCAACCGGTTCATATTAGTCGGCTTGAAATTATCGTGAAGCTGCAAAAATGCCATACCCAATTTGTTCTCAAATGCCCTCGCCGCAATTGTGAATGTTTCAACTTCCATTTCCACATTGTTTAGCCGTTTTACATGACTTACAAACCGATGAACCTTTGGGAAAAACTTGAAATCTTCAGGTGTTCGGTCCCTCCACTTTACAATCTGCTCCGGCGGGTAGCTGTTGTAAAAGGTTGCATTTAGTTCGATGGAATTAAACTGTGTGGAATAATATGTCAACTCGTCTTTTGTACCTCTTGGGTAAAAATTTTTGAGATCCTGTCGGTTCCACTTGGCGCACCCAACAAAAACCTGTTTCAATCCATTCCCCTTTGCGAGGCTGATAACAGTGTCAGGATGATCCGGAGGCAAGGTGAGGTCGACTAATGCGGGATTATCTACACTTCCAAATTTCATGGGCTAAGGCAATTTCAAACCGATATAAAAATAAAAAATTGAAGAACAGGCTGGAAATGTTCCTAATATTAAATATTGTTCAGGTTTAAACAATATTTCATCCTTATATCTTTGTGCAGTCCCTGAATCAAATGGAAAGAATTCCGGTAGAATCCTCCAGTATTAAGTCCGTAGGTTATGATGACAACCGTAAAATTCTCGAAGTAGAGTTCAATAATGGCGGGATTTATCACTTTTTTAATTTCCCCCGGAGTCAGTTTGAAGCTTTCCTGGATGCAGAATCCAAAGGCCGGTTTTTCAATTCGAAGATCAAGACTTCAGGCTATTTGTACAGGAAATTGAATTAACGTTCTCCCTGACCTTTTGTATTTTTTGGTGCGTTCCATGCTTTCCCGCTACATGCAGGACGAGAGCCGTCAGTATTGGCTTTTTCGGATCAATAGTCATTCACTTTGGTGGTAACATTACAGGATCCCGGATTGGAATTTTCAAAAAAAATGCATGCACACCACAAGTTTTTTCATTCCCTGCCGTCTAAGTAAATAAAACCGGGAAAATAAATTCAAGGGAAAAAATCATGTATACGCATTGCAAGTTTATAAACCGGACCGTCAAAAGCATATCTGCACTTGTTTTTGCGGTCTTATGGATCTCATGTTCAGACGACCCTTCCGATATCATATCTATGAACACAGGCAATGACGGAACACTCACACTCACCTATCCGATTGTGGATACCAATCAGGACAGCTATTTCAATAACGAGCAGGTGATTCCGGAGCCCGGACCGGGAGAAAAATTTTATGGGCAGGACTCGCAATACAGTGGCAATCAGCCATCTTATACGGACAATGGGGACAGGACGATTACTGATAATGTTACAGGCCTGATGTGGGAGGTCGGATTCAGACGATCGGATTTTGATGAAGCTTCTGGGTACGCGATGGCTGCTACCACCGGAGGATATACCGATTGGCGTGTGCCAACGAATAAAGAACTGTATTCGCTGATTGATTTCACAGGAAATCAGGGATCCGGAAACCCGGAAGCTACGACACCTCCGGGTGATGCCGCACCTTTCATCGATACTGATTATTTCGAATTTGAGTATCCGACTGTAGGAAGGTATATCGATGCACAGTATTTAACTTCAACAGAATATGTGGGAACCGTAATGAACGGGGAAGAAGCATTTTTTGGGGTCAACCTTGCTGACGGAAGAATAAAGGGATATCCCCAGGATGGTGGAGATTTTCCCACGGATGAAGGAAGATGGTATCTCAGATTGGTCAGAGGGAATACAGTATACGGTCAAAACGATTTTTTGGATAATGGGGACGGTACAATCACCGACGGAGCCACTGGCCTGATGTGGATGCAGAATGACAGCGGAAGTGATCTGTTTGCCAACTCTTTATCCGAATACTCAAATGATGATGGTTCTATGAACTGGGAGGAGGCCCTGCAATTTGCAGAGAATCTGGAATATGCCGGATACGGTGACTGGCGTCTGCCCAATGCCAAAGAACTGCATTCCATTGTGGATTACACACGAGCGCCGGATGTAACCGGCTCACCGGCTATTAATTCGGTTTTCAATGCTACGGAGATCGTTAATGAAGCCGGAAATAACGATTACCCCTTCTACTGGTCATCTACAACCTTTGAGCCGGGAACGGATGCCATCATCTTCCAATTCGGAAGATCATTGGGTTACTTCAATGGCGAATTCCTCGATGTACATGGAGCCGGAGGACAAAGAACCGATCTAAAAGCAGGAGAGCCTACCTATGGTTTTGGACCTCAGGGGGATGTCAGGAGAGTCTATAATTATGTACGGTTAGTACGGAATGCTGATTGATTACAGGTGTTTTTGATTGGGTCCGATAACCTTTTAATTGATGCTGCAATGACCAGGACAGTTTTTTACATAATCACAATTTTTCTGATTGCTTTGATCTCTTGCCGTGATGAGGGACCGGATTCAGAAAATCAAACCGGAGTGCTTGAACTTGAAGACATTCCGGATTGGAGTCAGGCAACTCATAGTAACGATGTCGACCCCAATTACACGAATGTTTTTAGGCAGAATGAAGTACTCAGGATTGACATTAAGATCGACCCGGACAATTGGATGACAATGTTGGATGATCTGCAGTCCAATTTGAGCAGCACCGGGAACGGTGGGCCTGGAGGAGGGCCGGCAGGCTTTTCGGATTTCGATCCGGTTTGGGTGACATCCTCAGTATTTTTCGAAGGGCTGGAATGGTACAAAGTGGGTATTCGGTTCAAGGGTAATTCCAGCCTTCATTCCACCTATCGTTCCGGTATATATAAGTTGTCTTTTAAACTGGATTTTGACCAGTTTGAGGATGAGTATCCCATCATAAACAATCAACGTTTCTATGGATTTAAGCAACTGAACCTTAAAAATAATTTTGAGGATGCTTCCATGATGCGGGAAAAAGTAGGCTCCGATCTTTTCAGAAGCTTCCGACTGGTTTCCTCACAAGCGTCATTTTGTGAACTATATGTTGATTTCGGTGAGGGGTCTCAATATTTCGGAGTATATACCCTGGTAGAAGAGGTGGATGACACGGTACTCGATAGTCAGTTGGGCAGTGATTCCGGCAATCTGTACAAACCTGATGGAGATGCAGCAAGCTTTGCCGGAGGCACCTTTGACGAAAGTGAAATGGAAAAGAAGAATAATGAGGAAGAGGCTGATTATTCGGATGTGCAGGCGCTGTACGATGTTATTAATAGCTCAATCCGAAATTCGGATGAGGAACAATGGCGTCAGCAGCTGGAAAGCATATTTGATGTAGATGTTTTCCTTAAATGGTTAGCTGCAAATACGGCGATGCAAAATTGGGATACCTATGGCCTGATGACGCACAATTATTATTTGTATAATAATCCGGAAAACAATCTGCTTACCTGGATCCCATGGGACAATAATGAAAGCCTCCAGGATGGAAAAATGGGTGGAGCGTTGAGTTTGTCCCTGAATGAGGTAAACCAAAACTGGCCATTGATAAGATACCTCCTGGATGTGCCGGAGTACAAACAAAAGTATGAGAAAAACCTGGAATCATTTGTCACTACAGTATTCCCATCCGATCAAATGGTACCATTGTATGAAAGTTATTACAATCTTTTGAAAAACTATGCTTACGCTGAAGAATCAGGGTATTCTTTTCTTTCCGGTGATAGTGATTTTGACAGGGCTGTTGAAGAGTTAATGTCGCATGTTCAATCAAGAGAACAGCTGGTTTACAATCATTTAGGATTGTAGAGATTAAGGGTCTATATTGTTACACACGTAACCAGAATCAAAATAGAAATGGAAATAAAGGTTTTAGGTTTGACCATTATCACACTCCTGGCTTCAAGTTGCACCAGTTGTCAAAAAGATAGGGACCCAAAGGAAGACCAGTCAACGAATGAGTATTCGGGGACTGCCTCTGTAACACAAGGTTTAGCAACCACCACCATGGCAAATCTTTATCCGAGCGGCCAAAGAGTTGCCGGTTTGGGAAGTATTACGGCGATCGATAATTCTACATGGGTAGTTCCTGCCGAAGTGAATTATTCCGATGATTCATTTCCTTTCGCGCCTGATCTGTACAATCCGGATGGTGTAATGTACGCTACATCATCCGATGCCTTATCGGCTTTTGATCCTTCTGACATTGTAGAAATAGATGCTTCAGGTGATGTGATGACCGGCTTCATTTTTGCAGATAACTATTTTGAACTGTACATAAATGGGATTCCCGTTGGGAAAGATGCCATCCCTTTTACTCCATTCAACTCCCACATTGTGAAATTTAAGGTTTCAAAACCCTTTACAATAGCCATGTTGCTGGTGGACTGGGAGGAAAGTTTGGGACTCGGAACAGAGAATAATCAGGGATCTGACTTTCACGCCGGGGATGGAGGATTGGTAGCAGTTATTAAGGATGAGGATGAAAACGTAGTAGCTGTCACAGATGGGAACTGGAAAGCACAAACATATTACACTGCTCCTGTAAAAGATCTGGGCTGTGTATCAGAAAATGGGGCTGAAAGAAATTCCGGCAATTGTGATACCGGTGGCAGTAACGACGGTAGTAATTTCTATGGCTTGCATTGGGCAATCCCTGCAGATTGGAATCTCCAAAACTTTGATGACAGCTCATGGCCCAATGCCACCACTTACACGAATACTCAAATTGGCGTGGACAACAAGCCATCCTATACCAACTTTACGGATATTTTTGATGACAGCAACACCGACGCTGCTTTTATCTGGAGCACCAATGTGATCTTGGATAATGAGGTGTTAGTGAGGTATACGGTAGATAATTGAGCTTTTGAGTACCTTAAACAGGGTATTTTTAAGAGATATCGGCCGTATTAGTTGTAAAATGACTGCCAGATCCATAAATTATTCTCGGTAATCTCCTAAAAACTAGCCTGTTAAGATGAAAACCAGCCTGATTATTATATTACTAATGTTATCACTTTCATTGGCTGCGCAGGATGAGAATAAGTCGGCAGACAGTGTGTTCGCAGATCATGCCTCCAGATACCAATTTGCTCCTACGGGGTTCGGATTAAACAAAGGAAACGTATATTTAAATACAGCATATTATCTCTTGTATGATATTCAGTACGGGGTGTCAGATAATTTTTCAATTGGACTTGGTGGACCAGTTGTTCCGTTTTTTATGTATTTAACCCCGAAAATTTCAATTGGAAGTGAGAATGAAAAAAGTAATATCGCCATTGGTGCTGTACTGGGAGGACAAACCATTGGTGAATTTCTTGGTTATAGTTTTGCACTTCCTTACCTGATCTATACTGCGGGCAGCCCGACAAGAAACATATCATTTGGAGCCGGATATACCTATGGTGATATTGAAGGATTAGTTTTTAATTCCGGATTCATTCTCCCCATATCTTCAAACAACAGGTCTGCTCAATTTTTGACTGAAGTTTGGATCATTCCTGACGCCAAAATTGCTGTCATTGCTCCGGGAATAAGGTTATTTGACAAGGATTCTAATGATTATTGGGGAGGTGGTTTGACGTTTACCGTTATCGACGGAAGTACGTTCCCGTTTCCAACTGTTTTCAGGACAATTTTGTTTTAAAAGTCATGAATGGACTTCAAGCTCTATTAAAATGAATCAATAATTTACAACAATTTTTCGATCTGTTCACCGGATTGGTCACTTGCCGTTTTATTATGTTTGTTTGAGTTTGTCAGGTTATATCCTTACATATAAGTAGTTTTTGTCAGGTTATATCCTTACATTTTTGTTATATTTGTCAGGCTATACCCTTACACTATGAAGACGAGCAAACTACAAATTACCCAATTAGAGTCTAAAATGAAGGTTTTGAAGCTAGCAACTAATGTGGCTTCACCTTCAGCGGGTTGGATAAAAGCAATTCGGTCAGCCTTGGGTATGTCGTTACAGCAATTTGCAAACAGACTTTCCATATCAAGGCAAAGTGCATCGGAAATCGAACAGAGAGAAAAAGACGGTTCGATAACAATCAAGTCACTGAGGGAATCTGCTGGAGCACTTGATATGACCCTGGTTTATGGTTTCGTTGCTAATGATGGGTCCTTGGATGCTCTCATTGAAAGAAAGGCGCGCGAACTCGCGAAGAAAATTGTCGCCAGAACTTCAAATACCATGAAACTTGAAAACCAGGAAAATTCTCCGGAGCGGATCAAGAAGGCCATTGAAGAAAGAACCGAACTACTCCAGCGTGAAATGCCCAAGATCTTATGGGATTAGATCCTGACTACATTAATGGCCAGACCCCTCTTGACGAAGAAGAGAAAGAGGGATTATTGATTCCAACTATAGCCACCCGTGAAGAACTGAATGAATTTGAACAGCAGAATGTAGAGGGGGCAATTCAGTGGATATATGGAAAATCCTTCAGACAAGAGAAGGTATTTACTGAAAACTTCATCTGTGAAGTGCATAGGCGAATGTTTGATAAAGTCTGGAGGTGGGCGGGTTCTTTTCGCCAATCCCAAAAGAACATCGGAGTTGACCATTGGATGATCCCTCAGGAATTGAGCATGCTATTAGGTGACGCAATACTTTGGTTTAAAGATAAGGTTTTTCCACCTGATGAATTAGCCATCCGGTTCAAGCACAGAATTGTAAGTATTCATTGCTTTTCAAATGGGAATGGAAGGCATAGCCGGTTGATTGCTGATATCATTGTTGAGAAGCTTTTTTACCTTCCGATATTTTCATGGGGCGCGGGAGATTTGAGCAAGAAGAGCAACACCAGAGAGTTGTATCTAAAGGCTTTGAAAGAAGCTGATGATGGCTCATTTGAAAACCTAATTAAATTCTCTCGTTCCTAAACCTGCATTTCCTTAATTATCAACTGTTACAATGAAATATCTTACCCTGTTCACCGGATTGTTCACTGGAGTATTGGTAAAATATGAATAAATTGGATAGGGTAGGAAACAAAAAACCCCCTAAATATCAAATTTAGAGGGTTTTGAACATTTTGACTTAACGTTCGTCGGGGTGGCAGGATTCGAACCTGCGACCCCCTGCTCCCAAAGCAGGTACACTAACCGGACTGTGCTACACCCCGAAATATTTTTCTACCTTCTTTTTGTCCGGTTGCCGGACTGCCTGCCTGCCGGAGTGTAGCGAAGGCAGGTGCTACACCCCGAACTATTCCGCCATTGCAATGTCCGGTTAAACCGGACTGCCTGTCCGTCCGCAGCGCAGGCGGATGCTACACCTCGAACAATACTTTTCCGGTTAAGGGAGGATTCGAACCTGCGACCCTCCCGATTCATCGGGGTACACTAACCGGACTGTGCTACACCCCGAAATATTTTTCTGCCTTCTTTTTGTCCGGTTGCCGGACTGCCTGCCTGCCGAAGCGTAGCGAAGGCAGGTGCTACACCCCGAACTTTCGCCTACCTTTCAGTCCTGTCAGACTGGACTGCCTATCCGACGAAGCATAGCGCAGGCGGATGCTATACCCCGTAAAAACGGTCGCAAATTTATCGGAATTTTTGAACCAATGTTGTAACTCTGACCAAAATCTTTTACTCCTTCACAAACTTGATCTTAGACTCACCGAGCTCGGTTTCGATTACCAATTGATACACGGCTGGTTTGAATTGTGTCAGATCAACCCTTGTTGTCATCGGATCGAGTAGGGAAGTGCGGACCGTTTGACCATTCAAATTGTAGATCGTATACTTTCCTTTTAACTGCTGATTCCTGATAACGAGGAAATCCTGACCGGGATTTGGCCCAATTTCAACACTGTTAATAACCTCATTACCAAACACTGCGATCGCTCCGTGATCTGTTTGCGCCCCGTCAAAGTCCACCTGGATCAGACGATAGTAGTTTGTAAGAGATGAGGGATTGTAATCCACAAACTCATAATCGAGCCTTTCGTAGGTGGTGCCATTACCTGAAATAATGCCCAGTTCCACGAAACTTTCTCCGTCATTTGATTTCTCCAAAACAAAATGACTATTATTGATCTCAGTTGCCGTGGACCAGGACAATACAACATTATTGTTGTTCCATTCCCCCCCAAAGGATATCAGATCAACTGGAAGAGATGAATCGTCCTGGGAAGAACCCAAAACAAAGTCACTGAACGATGTAAAATTGTTGACGGATTCCATTTCTCCCCCATTTTCGTCACCTGAGAGAAGGTTCCCATCCAGGTCTACCCAGTTTCCGGCACCATCGTCTTTTGCGATCACAATGTTATCTGTATTTGTGACTTCATCATCAGTTCCAAAAGTTATCCTGACTGTGCCGTTGGTTAATCCATCAGCCGGACTCTGGGTTACATTGTAGTATCTGATACTCGAAATATGATGGATGCCCATGGGTTTCGTCCTTGCCGTGGGTGCTCCTGCCGTGAGGACTGCCGTATAAGTCCTTGATGTAGCGTCAGTTTGTGTCAGGTCAAAAGCTATCGGTCTGTAGTTAGTACCATCACCTAACGGAAAAACTTTGGTAAATGGCCCCGTACTCGCTGTTGTAGTATGTAGCAGGGCGCCTACGATATGGCTGGATGCACTACCACCACTTATCGATGCCCCGGATCCGAGCGAAAGCAGATTGGTAGTTGTTGAAATGATGTCCCCGCTTGTCAATGTCAAACCTGAGCTTACGGTAAGATCATCATTGAGTGTCAGGTCTCCTCCACCGGATTTTGTGAAATTGGTAACGGTAAGTGAATTATTCAATTGTTGCGCTGCTGAACCATCAAGGACAACTGTGGCCGGTGGGGTAAAGGTACCCGTATTCGTAAAGTCACCTTCTATGTTCAATTGGGTGATCCCTGCAGAAGCTAAATCCAGCGTCGCGGCATTGCTAAAATCACCGTTGATATCCATTGTGGTTATGCTGGTGAAATCTATCGTACCATTTGCTCCAATGATCAAATTACCTGTTATGTTGAGGTCGGGACCATCATATTCCCCTTCCGTGATCACCAGGTTGGTAAACGATACTGTGGCCGGATCATTATCAAAAGTATTTGTAGATGCACCCTTATCGATTTCCAGTGTTCCAATAGTTATCGCATCCACCTGAGTTTCGGGGTCAGACGTACTGGTATATACCACGGTACCGGACGATCCGGTAAACGTCCCGGCATCTACATCCAGTGTATTTCCAACACGTAATGTATTTGAACCGATATCCAGAGATGTGGATCCGGCCAGTGTTACCGCTCCGGTGAAGGTTTGTGTGCCACTATTTACCGTTACTGCCGTGGATGCAGTTGAAATATTGGTAGTTGCAAAAGTGTTATCCCCATCTATCTGCTGAGCACCTCCGCCGTTAAACGTTACTGTAGCCGGATTCGTGAGTTTATTGCTGCTAGCCTGATTGTCCCAGTTTCCGGTAATGTTGATATTATTGGAATTTGCATCAAAATCTCCCGAAGAGGAGTTGATACTCAGGTTATTGATACTGAGAACACTGGATATGTCCTTTTCTCCGAAATTGTCCAGGGTAAGCGTACTGGAGGAACCGAATATGATGTTAGAAGAAAGTGTTGCGGTGGCTGTATTGGCCCAGATGAAGTTGCCGTTGTTTACCTGGAATCTCCCACTACTCACTGAATTGAAAGTTCCGCGTAATTCCAGGGAATAATTTCCTGCATTTTCAAGATCTACAGTATTGACAGTTAGGTCACTATATACAGTAGTGTTTGTTCCAAGCTCCTTATCATCAGTATCCTGCGTACCATCCAGAATCGTGAGATTATTATAAGTTGATATTCCGGATGGAAGTGTGTACGATGAAACGCCACCATATTCAACTGTCCCTCCGCCTGATCCGAAGAAAGTGGATCCTGATCCAGTGTCTACGTAGGAACCCAGGCCGCTCGCATCAATTTGCAACGTACCGGTACCAGTCACCTCTCCAAGGTCATGGCCGGAAGTAGCGGCAATATCCAAAGTTCCGTCGACGACAATCGATTGAATGTCATTACTGTTGTTATCCATGGCCATTGTCGTACCAGAGGAGATTGTGACGGCATTGTTGACACCAGGGGTTGTTCCTGCCGGTGTGGTTCCTCCTGATGTCAAGGTCCAATGGCTTGGATCGTTCCAGTCACATGTAATTGCCCCACAATCCGTTCCACCTCCATCTTCAATGGGATAATATCTAGGGAACAATAAGTCATTGTCACCTGCGATCCACTCGGTGGAAATGTTACCTAGATCTATGGTACCATCAAGTGATGCTGAAGCTCCGAAAACATTGGTTGCAGGATCCACGTTATCCACACTGGCTACGGGTCGGTTCCAACCGTCACCTGTGGAGAGTTCGCTATAAGCGGCGTTATAATCAGCCTCCGTTCCCTGAACATCGCTATCATCGTAGTTGAAAAGAATGTCGAAGGTTACATCCGCCGTGATCCCTGTAGTTTCCACATGGAAGAACCGGTCCAGGGTAGTTGCAGAACCACTGATGCTTTCATCCGTGCTCGTACCATTGATCGAACGGACCCTTAGTTCTCCTGAACTCACTGTTCCGCCAGTCGCTGCGACAGTCACTGGTGTATAAACATTTCCCCCGTCATCTGCGCCTATCGGGAAGACGAAGTCCCAATCATCGCTGGTAGACCCTGCGGCTTTAATCATTCTGGGATCAGTGTCCGCCCCGGATGTTCTTACCATTCTGGTACTGGAAAAATCGGCAGCCGTAAATCCGCCTCCGTTTCCGGTGATGGTACCACTTGAACCAATTGTCAAATTTCCTGTCCCAAGTACTACATTTCCCTCATTTTGAAGGGCTATCGTACCATTTATTGTGGTATTAGCATTGATGGTCAGATCGACTCCGGTAGCTTTCGCAAGTGTGATGTTGTTGAAAGTTGTAGCATTGCCACTTACTGTCTGACCATTGGAAGCGTTGTCAAATACCAGTGTGTTACTTGCAGTGGTGTATGTGCCCGTATTATTGAAATCACCATTCAGATTTACATTGGCAGGTACGGTGAAAGTCCCTGCATTGGTAAGGTTTCCATTCAAATCCAGGTCCACTGAATTGGTAAAAATTCCATTAGCTGCTGAAGAGAAATTCCCATTGACTACGAGGGGAGTTGTGCTCATCGCCAATTCCTCATCGGTAACGGTAAGATCATTTGTAACTGTGACGGATGTCACATTAGCGTTGAAGCTGACGTTGGTCCCGGTTCCACTCTGATTGATTTGCAGATTATAGAATGTCTCGGCCTCACCTCCGCCGGTCACAAAGTTGAAAGTTTGATTCCCGCTCCCTGCAAAAATGACAGTTCCGGTTCCCGGGTCAAAATCTGCATTATTTCGCGTATCCATTGTCCAGTTGCCGTGGATGGTAATATTGTAGGTACTGGCCTGCAGGGCAGATCGATATCCAATATCCAGATCTCCCATGATTGTGATATTACCATCGAGTTGCTTAAAGGCTGGATTTCCACCGGTTCTGGTCAAATCAAGATTTCCGTAAGTAATTCCTCCTTTAATGGTCTGTGTAGATGCAGTATTAAATATGTAATCGGTGGTACTGGTGGCGTCCAAAGTATAGGTATTGAAATTGGCAGGGAAGTTATTTGCAGCATCTACTTCCAGGGTGGTACTTGCGCCCAGTGTAAAGGTTCCGCCTCCGTCTCCGTCTGTAACCGTAAATCCTGCCTGATCAATGGTACCTCCGTTTGTAAAGGTAGCATCTCCATTTACTGTTATGTCATTGGGAACAGTGATTGTCCCGGTATTTGAGATTATAAGATCCCCGTATTCCGTGACCGCCGGAAGCGTATAATCCATCGTTCCGCCGTAATCGACGGTTCCTCCGCCACTGGCAATGAAAGCACTGGAGAGCGTTCCAGAAGAAGGTGTAGTGGCTGTTGTGTGATCGAAATCCAGGGTACCGGTTCCATCGATATCGCCGATCGTTGAAAGATCCGCTACCTGAGATGTAAGAGTTCCATTGATTTCGATGGCAGATGCATTTAAGCCCGTTGTTGTGGTGATGGTAACTGTTTCCGTGGAGCAGATCACCACAGGATCTGTTGAGGAAGGTTGAACACCCGTTACCTCAGTTTGCGAGCCACCACAGGCATCGTTGGTCCATGGTGTATTTCCTGAAGTTGTATTGTCCCAATCCCCGTCCCGGACTGTATAGAATACGGTAATGACTGGAAAGGCGGCATTGAGCCCCACGGTAAAATCACCGGATATCACATCACCGGATGCACCTGGTGACGTAAATGTTACGTCGTTATTGCCTGTATCCACAACATCGTTCGGGTTGGTTGTATCCCAGTTGAATGTTGGTGAACCGACATTATAAGAGCCCTCAAAGCCTGTATCGTCACCACCCTCCACGAGCGCATCTGATCCGTATGTGTAGGTATGGGTTGCCCTTTGAGATCCATTGAACCCACCATTATCGGTAACTTTCCAGTAATAATCCAACGCCGTGGAAGATGCTTCCGCCAGTGGATGTTGTGAAGCCACAGCTACAACTGTAAGCGTACCTCCCGCACCCCCGGCAGTCGTTAAGTCAATTTGTGCAGGTGTGTAATAGTCCGTGGCACTCACATTCGCCCCTATTGGAAAAAGGAACCCGGAAGTAGTTGCATCGGGATATGCCCTAGTGACCCCTGCGTCCGTACTCAGGCCGGCTACACGGATCATGTTAGTAGCATCAGGAGTTGCACTGAAAGTGATTCCTCCGGCGGAGGTCTCATTTATCGTTAGACCATTTGAACCGACATCAAAGATCACATCGTCACTGATCGTGAGTGTTCCTCCTGAATTGATCGTCATATCTCCCCCCGAGAGGGTAATACCGTTTGTATTGCTTAGGGTAATGTCGTCAAATACGGCATTTCCTGTGATGGTAGAGGCAACACCGCTGGCGTTGGTCATTGTCACCAGGTTTGAAGACTGGTTGAATGTTCCGGCAGTGTAGGTCCAGTCCCCTGAAATGGTCAAGGCAGCACCCAGATCCACTGAACCGCTGGTATTGTTAATTACAATATCCCCAAGCGTTTCACCATTTGAATTGATGACTTGAGGACTTGTTTGTCCTGCCAGTCCTGAGCCATTAAATGTGATGGTTCCGCCGGAGCCGTCATCATTCACCTCAAATGTCCCGTCGGTAATGGTAAAACTACCTCCAACGATAATATCCAAACCATCCTCATTGCCACCTGTTCCCCGATCCACCCTGAACATATCAAAATTTCCTTCACCGGCATTGGTATTATCGATATTGATGGTAAGATCATTCTGGATAGTAAGGTCAAGATTGGTGGCACCTGAAGTATTGGCATTTCCAACATCTCCCGGGAAATCTCCGTCTCCGATTTGCAGGTTCCACAATGGTACGCTTGAATAAATCCCTACATCATTTTGCTGTGTTGTACTGTTGGAACTGAAAGCATCGTGCGCGTCTCTCAAAATGTTTACCGTGCCTCCCGTGACAGTGTAGTCAGTTACACTACTTGAAATGCAAAAGGCTTTTCCATCGTTGGATTCCGCCCTCACTACTTCAAAAGTTCCGCCTGTCATAGTGAAGGAAGACGACGCATTGTCCAGGCAGAAATCTGATTCGCTTCTGTTGGTTGTATTCGTTGCACTGATGTTGTTGGTCGTAGTGTTCCTTGCGAGTGACACTATTCCACTGCTCAGGGTGAAATCCAGAGCGGCAGATCCATCCGTAACATTTGGCCTGATCGCACCTCCAATGTTCAATGTTCCACCATCCACGATCAGCTCGGCGGAAGAACCGTCATACCGGATACTGTTGTCCGTGGCCAGATCCGTTTGATCTCCGATCGTGACGGTACCACTGGATATTTGTAAACTGCCATCCAGGAAGAAGGTACCGGCAGAAGCCCCTGTCATTTGCACCGTCGGGGTTCCGCTGTTCAGATCCAGTTTAGCCGTGGACGGGATAGAAAAATTACCATCAGTACTTACGGTAAATGTTCCGCCCGTCGATAGTATCAAGGTACCATTTTGCATCTCGATAGAAGTGGATGAGGAGCTGGCACCAGTATCTGTAATGGTCAGTGTACTGATATCGGCCTCTAAGGTAGGGGTCTGCGATGTTCCCTTGTTTACAATCAGTCGGTTGAAATCAGTGGATCCCGCGCCGGTGATCATTTCATTGTCCGATCCCGTAAAAGTTACATCCACGGTGCTTCCGCCTGTATTCATGTCGAATGTCCCGGCGCTGGTAAGTGTACCTCCAATGGACATGCTGTGTGCTGCCGAACCGGAATTAACAACATCAAATGTTCCTGAATTTGTCACATCACCGGTTATCGTTACTGTACGGGCATTCGTACCACCAAACTGAAGGGAGTTGGTAGCCGGAATGGTGACATTTCCACCGATGCTCAGGTTCCCGTTGGTGGCATCACTAATGGCAACATCGACAGTGTTGCCACCTGATATTGAGAAATCGTTATGAATGGTCAGGTCAACATCCCCTAATGTTTTAGTGCAGCTACAGCTGGAATTGGTACTTGTCAAAGTCAGATTATAGTATGAAGAAACATCGTCTGGAAGACTATAACTTCCATCACCAGAATACTCCACTGATCCTCCGGATGCTCCAAGGAATGCAGACCAGTTCCCACCATTTTCATCTGGGAAGATCGGATTGTCGGTGTCATCCGAGATCAAACGCAAAACACCTGTTCCGGAAACAGTCCCAAAAGTGTGCCCAGAGGAAGGGCTGCTGGAACCATTTTCACCAATGATCATGGTACCCGCCGCATCAATGGTTATCGATCCGGCGTTTTGACTATCTGCATCTACGTTCACTTCGCGTTTAATGACAACGGGAGAGTTTGTTCCCGGTGATCGATTGATGGGAGTAGTGCCCCCATCTGTGTTGGTCCAGTTAGTTCCATCATCCCAATCGAGAGGTTCTGAAAGATCTGATCGGAGGTAAAAAGTTGTAATTACCCCTGAGAATTCATCCAATTCACCAGCTGTAATATGCCCATCAATAAAATCTACTCCCGTTAGAGTGATAACATTAGTCGAGGAATTTACACCATCACCTCCGTCAGCTGTTTCATCGGAATCCGTCCATTCAGGTGCGGATACATTATATCTGGCCGAAACATAACTTCCTTCTACACCGCGCACATCAGATTCATCATAGGTAAATGAATGATTTACAGTTATGCCAGAAAAGCTACCATCGGTAGTCAGTATCCAGTGGTAATCCACATCCAATATATTGCTGGCATCAAGGGTGAAAGGAGAACCGGATGCTACCGGGACTACAGTTAACTCTCCGAACCCCGAAGCTGCAGTCAAAGTCACGGTTCCCGGGGTGTATTCAGTAGTAGTTCCGATTGGGTATGTCTTTGAATCCGTTGCGGAACCAAAAGTCTGTTTCACACCGCCGGCACTATTAGTCCCATCAAAAGCAACATAGGAGGACGAGCCCCCACCTGAAATGGAGCCGCCGGAACTGATGGTAACCGTACCACCCCCTACCTGAATGTCACCATTGGTAAGGGTAAGCGTTCCGGTAATGGTAATGTCAAGGTCTCCGGAAGCATCATAGGTACCATCGTTCATAGTGAGATTTGAAAAAGTAGCTGTTCCACTGCTGGACAGGGTATGTGTAGCCGAGCCGCCTGTGATGCTAATAGTTCCCAATCCGGTGAAAGAATCATCCGCTGTCAAATTTCCGGAAACACTATGTGTGAAGCCCGCATTATCATCCGACATCGATCCCTGTGTGATCGTCAGGTCGGTAATTGAAATTTGACTGCCTGTGAAAGTCAGCGTCTCACTGGCATCAAGATTGATGATCAGACTTTTAGTACCTCCTCCTGACCATTCTGGATCGGATGTAATGTCGATGCTTTTGGAAGTACCGGTGTATTCTACGGTATAAGCGTTGGAACCCTGGATCGTTCCTGTGATCGATCCGGCTGATCTCGAAACTTTACTACCGGCTCCCAATGTCAAATTTGTTCCTGCAGCTAGGACACCATCAGTTAAAGTAACGGTACCGTTTGCCGAGGCTGTACCATTTAGTGTTTTGGTTCCTGTTCCTGATACGGTAAGGTTGGAAAATGCAGTACCATCGGGTACCTGTGCATTTGCGATTGTGGAGGTTCCATTATAGTCAACCGTACTTCCTGCATTTAAAGTATAAGTACCATAATTTGTGGTTGAGGTTCCCGGGAAATCAGTGTCCAATCGGAGGGTTCCGTTAGCATCGATGAGAAACGTAGAACCTGCACCATCGTCGTCCAGGATGTTGTCACTGACATCAAACACTCCGGCTGTTATTGTGATATCTTCGGTTAAATATGAATTAGCGCTGGTGGAGAAAACAACCTCCCGTCCGGTTCCCGAAGGATTATTGATTACAAAGTTTCCATAAGAGGTGTGTCCAGTGGCAAAGTCGATATCAAAACCATCAACACCGCTTTCAGATTCTGAGCCGTCCCCAAAGCCCCATGTGACATTTGAGAAATCGACAGGCGCACTGCCTGCGCTGCTACTTGTGATGGCATCATTTCCCGTACCCTCCTCTTCAATGTCGATGACCGTTCCTATACCAGTGGCTGCATGCGGGTTGAGAATATTAATACTTATAGCTCCCTGGATATCGATTATTCCATTCTCCAGCCAAAGTACATCGGAATCTTCATGCAAATTATTTACATCCTGAGGGTTAAAGTTGATCGTGCCACTTCCTCCCAGAATTAGTCTTGCATTTTGATCCCTGAATCTTAACCGGCCATTAATATTCATTGTACCACCCGAAACTTCAACTTCATGGTATGCTGTGGTGGATCCGAAAGCCGGGGTGCCGTCATCATTCCCAACAATGATACCCGCAGATCCATCACCGACAGTGAATGTCCCCCCTGTCATTTCAAAAATGGTCGGAGAAGTAGGATCGGCCTGGCCAAAAACCAGGGTGTTCAGTCCACTACTTGCAGCGGTACCTACATTTACGGTACCACTGGTCAGTTGGAATCCTGAACCTTCGTCAATTCGCAGATCACCCGCGATATCCACGGTGCCACCCTGGACAACCATATGAAAATCAACATCAGTTGATCCATCGTCATCATCTAATAATAGTGAACCTACGTTGCCACCTCCAAGATTCAGATCTCCATCTGAATCCACAAGTATTTGACCGTCATCAGTGCTGTTTATAAGCAGGTTTTCATTTGTGGGTACGGGTTGGGAAGCGATATTGGTTGAAATATTCAAAATGGCCGTTCCGGCACTTCCCACACCGTTTCCAATATTTAAATTCCCGTTTGTTCCTCCGGTCAACTGCAATGCCTGACTCCCATATATGGATCCGTCAGTTAACCCGGCATTGTTGGCGATGTTGACCGTGCCATCCTGGATATCAAAAGTACCTCCTTCGGTTATCTGCACAATGTCGGATGTAATGGTCCCGGCATCTACAACGCTTCCGGCAACATTGATCGTTCCTGTGTTTAAGGTTAACGTACCTCCAACGGACAGTTCAGTTCCGCTGATAGAGGTATTGTTGCTTTCCACATTCAAAACCGAACTACCCTGGATGGTCAGGGATTGGCTGGCGGCAATTGTCAGGCCTGCATCCGCACTTATTGTCGAACCATTATCCAGTGTCCATGCACCTGTTAAATTAAAATTAGCAGCTTCGGAGGCATTGGTACCAATGGAAAGTGTGGCACCATTGTCGATGGTGGGAACGACATTGAAAACGACTGTTTCCCCAAAATTCAAAACAGCTGATGCTCCGTCCACATCAATGGTTGAAGTGGACTGAATGGTGGTATTTCGTTCGCCCCCCAGTCCTGCGGTCCCAACATTCAAAGTACCATTGGTAATGGTCAGATTGAAGATAGCCGTTGTGCTTTGTGTGTTAATGTATTCTCCAATATTTACAACCCCTCCGCCGGAAAGGGTGAATGTGAAAGCAGTTGCCGCATTATTATCAATCCGGAATCTGCCATCTCCTGTTGTGGTAGTATTACCAATATTCAGTGTTCCACCCTGAACATCAAGTGTAGTATTATCCGCATCCACCCAAAATGCGTTTTGATTATCACCTATTGTACCGGTCCCAAGATTGACAACACCTCCCAGAATTTCCAATTCACTATTAGCTCCGGCGAGCTCAAACCCATTTGCAACATCAGCGCCAACCGTGATATCAGCACTGGCTCCCTGTACGGTGAGCTTGGAACTTGCATTCATATCTACCGTATTGTCGACAACAACCGTAATGTCATCGAATGTGACTGTTGAAGCATCAAAGTCAATATTGTAAAAACTGAAGTCACCGGTTCCGCTGGTTACGTTGATTGTATTTGTATCAAAATCAGCATTGATAATGCGGGCTGTTGTAGTTCCTGTAAGGTCGAATGTATTATCGCCATTGGTCAGATCACCCTGAAAATTGAATTGATGTGTTCTGTCAGCAGGATTGCCGTCCAGTGTTGTTCCCCCATCACCTTCCAGGTTATTGATGGCGGCACCACTTGCGATGGTAACGGCCCCGGTACAGGTCAACGTGAAATTGGCATCATATTTTGTGTCATCTGAAAATGGCCACTGTAAGACACCGCTGCCCTGAACGTCCAGCGTTGTGATGGTCAAAGAATTCGTGGTATTGTTATGATCTGCATTATAAGTCACAGTATGACCATTGGCAATGATTACGGCACCACTTGTCGGTACAGTTCCACCAACCCAGGTAGCAGGATCATCCCAGTCTCCGCTTTGGGTAGATGTGGTCTGAGCAAAAGTGAGTCTATAACTGGAAAAGGCTACAAGAATTAGTATGAACCTGACTAGTGACATGACTGTGGTTTTTTATAATTGAGTATAAGCTTCAATAAGTTAATTTCATAAGATGAATATTTCAAACGGAAGTATTCATGATATTTGTCAGTAGCTATGGTCAGGTAACTAGTTTTTGTATCGTGTTATCGCCTTTCAGGTAACCGATTGTTACTGGTTTTTTTTCAAGAATTAAAACATTAATTCAATTAGTGCAAATTGTTCAATGGATTTTACAAATCAAAACTTTAAAGTTGATCAGGAAAAAAAGGGATTTGAGTTGGAAATAAACGGCCATTTGGCATTTGTTGAATTCGTGTTAAACAGGAAAAATATGTGTTCCCGGCTCGTGTGAAAGTACCTTGGCAATTGGAAGTATGGATAGGAGCTGAAATCACAAAGATGACACTTGGCTACAATATGGACAAAGGTATGGGAATAGTTCTGCCATGTCCGTTTGTGGCTGTTTTCTCAACCGGTATTGGGATTATCGATATCTTGTAACAAGAGGACCAAAAATAAAATAATATGGCAGTGGTAAAAGAATATACCAATGGTGAAGTAACAATAGTCTGGAAGCCGGACTTATGTATCCATTCTGAAAACTGTTTTCATGGCCTTCCGCGGGTATTTGATCCCAACAAGAGACCCTGGATAGATGCAAAGGGAGCCGATTCCAACACAATCGTGGATCAAATTAAAAAGTGTCCGTCAGGTGCTCTCAGTTTTCGTCTGGAGGATAGTGAAGATGCTAAGGACACGAACGCTGTTCTTGAAGTCGTGGTATCGGGAAACGGACCACTTTTAGTAAAAGGGGATATCGAAATCAGATTGCCCGATGGATCCTCCCAGTCCAGGTCAGGAAGTACAGCCCTTTGCAGGTGTGGAGCTTCGGGAAATAAACCCTTTTGTGACGGAAGCCATAAGAAGATTGATTTTAAAGGATGATTCACTAATTCTCATTGATGAAGGCGTACTTACTAAAAAAAACCGGGAGTCCTTCCGTGTTAAAGATCAGCGATGTTGAAGAACCGGAATTGAGGCCTGGTCAGGTGAAAATCAGGGTTAAATGCATTGGGCTGAATTATGCAGAGATCTTATCCAGAAAGGGTCAATACAACTGGGCGCCAAAGCGACCTTATGTTCCTGGTATGGAAGCATATGGAGAAATTGTCGAAGTGGGAGAGGGGGTTACCAAACACCGCCTTGGAGATTTAGTCATTACCGGATCTCAGACCGGTTCTTATGCCGAATATATTTGTGTGCCCGAGTACATGGCATTTGGAGCGATTTCTTCACTCAGTGCAGAAGAAAATGCGGCGTTACTTGTGAATTACATGACGGCTTGGGTGGCTTTGGTAAAACTTGGAAAGATATCTTCTGAAGACAAAGTGCTGATCCATGCCGGTGCCGGAGGTGTTGGAACTGCCGCCATTCAGATTGCGAAAGCAATTGGAGCTGAAGTTTTTGCTACTGCAAGTAAAGATCACAAAATACAGCTCATATCCGACCTGGGAGCGGATCATGCTATTAATTATGCCAAACAGGATTTTGCAGCCTACATACGGGAAAACGGGGGAGGTATCGATCTGGCGCTGGAGGTTGTTGGCGGAGAAGTCTATCGGAAAAGCGTGGAATTGCTCAACCCTTTTGGCAGACTTGTGGTGGCAGGCTTTGCAAGCATTTCATTTAACAAATGGAACCCATATACCTGGTGGAAAACCTGGAAAGATGCACCAAAGGTGAATGTCATGAATATGGCTATCGGATCATACGGGATCATGGCCACACATATCGGTTATCTTACATCCAATGAAGAAATAGCCACTGAGGAAAGTGATCATATGATAAAATTTCTGGCCCAACACAATATTAAACCGGTTGTCGGGAGAACTTTTTCCTTTGATGAAATGGGTGCGGCTCACGACTGGATCGAATCCAGACAAAGCGTGGGTAAAGTAGTAGTAAAATTTTAATATCATTTGAAAGGAATTCAGGTGTTTTTCATATCAAATGATAATATTGACAGATAAAAGAAAAAAAATCAAAAATTTTATTTGTAAAATGTAATAATTGCAAATACATTTGAAGACCCACATTTAAAATCCAGCTGTGGATGATTTAGTTGTTTTGGAAGAGGCTGTAATAACCTGCAGCCTCTTTTTTAGTGCCTGTTTTCCCAGTGTTTGAAGGCCTTTTATGAAATATTATCATTTGATAATAAAATCTTTTGCTTTTATATCAAATGATAATATCTTTGACTCATAAATAGTGAGTATCTATTTTCCATAGCTGGTTCTTAATGAGGAAGGGTTGCGATTGTAACCCTTCTTTTTTATCTTGTCTCGGAATTGTAGGCACTACCCGATTCAGTAAGATTAATGAAAGTTATAAACGATAGAATAGCGAACCTCATTACGGAGCTGCGGATGAATCCTAATTCTTTTGCAGATGCCATCGGAGTAAAGGGGCCTGTTGTATATAACATCATCAAGGGAAGGAGGACGAAGCCTTCGTATGACCTGCTGCTGAAGATCATCAGTGCTTATTCCAAGATCAACACTACCTGGTTACTGAAGGGGGAGGGAAACATCTGGATCGAGGAAGTAGAGGATGTTAAAGATATCCCGCCGATACTTGATGTTGAGGTACGTATAACTGCACTACTGGAAGATCTGGCAGTGACTCATGTTGGCGACCCGCTATTGCACGAGTTGTCAGATCTGATAAAGCTCCTGATGGAGGAGAATAACTATCACAAAAGCAAGATCCTGCGTCTTTATGAAAAGAACGAGAAACTGATGGACGTGCTGCGTGAGAAACTTGGCCTGGATATCTGAGACAATTCCCCCGATACTTCTTTCGCAAATTTTGAGAAAACACTAGACGGTTTGGTGACTTTTTTCTTCTATGGCATTTATGGACCTTTCCAGTTCACGTCGTAGCCTGTAACGCTGGTATGCGTTGTAAAGGAGTATCAATACGATGAGAATTATAAACCCGATGGCAGTCACCGCGCCGTAGTATTCGATCTTTTCGTTACGCTCTTGTTGCGCTACGAGGGTGTTATAGCGAGCCAGGATAAGTTCAAGATTATACTTTTTGTCAACCTGCTCAATTTCCCGCATCCTTGCCAGGTGAGCATCCAATTTTTCCGAGTATTTTTTCCGATAAAAATTGGCCAGAACGTATTCTTCTTTCTCTTCGTACAGATTAGCAAGATTAATCAGAGGTTCAAAAAATTTGGTTTGGGTCTGGTTGTATAGTGTTTCTGAAAATTCTTCCGCCCGTTGATAAGCTTCTATCGCCATGTCTGTATCGCCCTTGTCCCGATAAACTCCTGCCAATTCATAAATACTATTGAAGTATGATTCTTGATTTTTTTCCTTGAAGCCCTTTTTCTCCTCCTTAAGTTGGATAACCTCTTTATACTTTTGAATTGCCATATCGTACTCCCCTTTGAAATGATAAACCTCCCCGATATTGTTTATGGCATAAAATTTATAAATATAAAAGTCATCACCGTACCGCTCAACTTGCTTTAGGTTAGTTTCATATGCATGTAGTGCTTCCTCATACCTACCAGCCTCAAGCAACGTCCAGCCCTTTGAATTGCGAATGGACAATTCCCATTTTTTATTTCCATATGACAAATTTATCTCATTCGCCTGATTGTAAAATTCAATGGCGTTGTCATATTCCTTCATGTTGTGATACACTTTGCCAATCCATGTTAGATTTTTAATTTGCTCTATTGTAAATCCAATCCGAAAGGCAAGATCAAATGCATCCTGATAATATTTAATAGCTCTTTCCGGATCATTGAACTCAGTAAAAATGGTCCCCATATTTCCCATGAGATACACTCGCAGTTTAAGGATTTCAGGATCCTCCGAGTTTTTAGAAGCTCGTATTCCTTCGAAGTAGTAGATCATAGCCCTTCCAGGATTATTACGTTTTTTATCAACCAACCACCCCAGTATAAAATTAGCATTGACCTGACCATAAACACTCTTTTCTTTTGTAGAATAACTCAAAAGTTGCTCAGCATAATAGAAAGAGGAATCCGGATCGGAATTTAAAGTACGAATGGAGTTATCATAAAGGACCTTAACATGATCCTCTCCGCTAACCTTAAAGACATTTAAAAGGAGTATACCAACGAGAATATATAATATGCCCTTCACCTCTATATAGCTAGTTCGGACGCAAAATATAAAAAAAAAGCGAGATTAACTTTAATCTCGCTTATAACTAGTTGGTAATTTTTGTTTATTGTGGCATAACAACTAGAAATCTCAATTATTACCACCAGTACTACCACCACCACCTGGTGCAGTTCCGCCGCCATCGTTATCATTTGAAGTTGGCTTAGCCAATTCCGTGTTGTCCATCAGTTCACCCATGGTTTCATCTTCCGTACATGCGGAAAATCCAATTGCAAATAGTAATGTGAATGCTAGTGTAAGTGCTTTAAACTTTTTCATATCATTATATTCTTTTTGTAAAACTTTCTGCTAAATTAGCCGTATAATCGCAATTATGCACATATCCACATTAAAAATATCCACATTTTCCCCACATTAAATGTCTGTTATTCAGATAGTTATGAACATCAAAATGTAGTTATCAACATTTTTATCCACACAGTTTGTATTTTTCTTGATTTTTTTGGATTATACTGTGAGCCATATGTAATATTTTATTCTGACCAGGGCATAGAAACCCCCTTTCATGAATCGCAACCTTTAAAAAATACAATTCAATCCGCGCACACCATGCGCAATGCAGACATGGTGTGCCTTACCGGCTCACATCAAAATATGTGGAAGACTTGTTGTTTGGAAGTTGGTGAGTTATGGAATTACCCCCACAAATGTAAATATTTTATGAATAAACGCTTTTTTGAGCTTTTTTCATGAAAATATTTCTGAAGCTACAACCTGTGGCCGCAGCAAAACCCCCGGCCACTGCCCCGACCAGTCCCGATGCAATCAACAGAAGGGTGGCGTCCTCAAACGGGAATAATTGGACGATTTTTTCTGATAGTATATTGCCGGTAGCCGAGTCAATTCTAAAGGACAGGCCCAACCAAACGGATCCTCCTGCCAGAAATCCGGCATTAAATACGTTAAATGTATTTCCGGGTAAGATGTATCCCACGGCAAACGCGATGAGCATAATGGACCACCACGGTAAATAAAATGGCAGATAATAACCGAGGACCGCAATGAGTATGACTCGAATGACAAATTTCATTTTGACTGCCGGTTTAAAGTGATTTCATATTTGATGTCTTCCTGATCCAGGTTTCTTGAGAATTTCAATTGATGATAATTCCCGTTTGCCCAATTCTCGATCATGTGGGCATATGTCGGATTACCTGGATTGCCACTTTGACTTCCCGGGTATACTCCCCACGCCTGAATTCCTTCTTTTGTAAGTTTTACGACCATCCGCCATGATGGGCCGTGATCTTCAGTTGCCGCATTTACGATGCTGTGGTTTCCCCCTATCCGGATCTTTGATACGGAAAACGGTTCAATTCTGAGCAAATGGTCGATCGTAGTATTTTTGAACTTATACCATGCGAGATCACCTCCGTTATCATCTTTCCATTTTTCAAGAGTTTCCACGGCCTGGGTAAAGCTCTTCCTGAACAGGCCGGTACTGTTCTCAACCTGCGGGGTTGAAATGATGTCAAAAAAAGAAAGATCAGGATGGTTTTTGTAGAGATGGATCGTGTTGTAAGTGTTTGGTTTAAGCAGGGACACTTCAATACTGTCGATTTCATCCCAGGTAAGTTCGTAAAGGATATCCCACCACGTTTCAAACATTGAGGGTTCCACCCGATCCGGATCATTGAAGTAATCCCATTCTTTCAATGATTCGTAATAGCCTGCTTCCAGGGGGGTCAGGGAGGCCGAGTCCAGACTATCAAGCATCATTGGCAGACTTTCGAAGGCGATATAATTGAAGTTATCATGTTGCAGCTTCATCATATCTTTTTCATCTATGTTGTTCAGTACTTTCAGCCTGTCGTTGATTCGCCGGTTTCTGTAGTATTCGAAATTGTAGTCGTAATCATAGTACGGGTAAAGGCTGTCTCCCGGGTGTTGATTCGCCGAACTGGCGAAATTCTGTGCCGGGTTAAATGTGCGATAGATGTGTTCGTAGGGCATCATGGTCTTCCATTCCTGCCTTGAATCACTACCATCCATGAGAAACTTTCCCTGTCTTTCCCATTTCACAGGAAATTTACCCGTGATCTGAATGCCAATATTTCCGGCCACTGAAGCAAAAGAGATGTTTTGTGGTGGCCCTGTAAAATATGATCCGGCCTCCAGAAAATCATGAAAATTCTTAGCCTTGTTGAGCTTGTAAAGTGCCAAATGCTCAATAGAAGGGTCATGAGCAGTCCAACGCATTGCCAGATTCAACTCCTTTTCATCGCTTAGCGGGAAGTTGCGATCATAAGTGACCGGCCCGTAGTGAGTATATACAATAGTATCAAACTGAGGGTCACCATCCTTCACCTTGAATCGTTCGACTATTTTTTGGGTTTTGAGCCATTTATTATCGTATCTGTACTCCTCTCTTTTGTCATTTTTGAATTCTATATTATACCAGTCAACAAGGTCTCTTTTTGCATTGGTCATCCCCCATGCTATGCTGTCATTGAATCCGATGACTACGAAAGGCGTACCCGGTAGTGTGGCACCCATTACATTCTGATCCGGAGTGATCAGGTGGACAAGGTACCAGATACTTGGGAGATTAAGTCCCAGGTCCGGCTCATTTGCCAGGTAAACAGAACCATCCCTGGTTTTATTTCCGTTTACAATGAAACTGTTACTGCCATTTCCAGGGTGCGGTTTGTCGATAACAGGTTTTGTAAAATCGAGCGGAAATAAAATGCCTGGATCTTTCAGCTCAACAGGTTTGAAATCAAAGCTTGTGCCCGCTGGTATCACCGGATCAACATCAGGATAATCCTCCGGATAGAGCAGATTGAAAGTATCTTCACCCCATAACTTTAGTGCGTTGGTATTTTCAAGATCGGCTTCACCTCTTGATAATTGATCTGCCATCTCAGTTAGCAACAATGCGCATTTAAAAGTTGTCCAGGGTTCAGGAGCGTAATTCAGAAGTTTATATTCAATTGGGTAATTTCCCGGATCAAGTGAACTGATATACGAATTGACACCCCTCGTATATGCCTCAAGGTATCCATATAATTGCGGGACTTTCTGCAACTCTTCCAGTGTATTGTAGGCACCGTATAAAAGCCCTTTTCTCCTTTGTTGTTTGTCAAAATCCAGAAAATCCGCCCCAAGGAGCTCCGATATCCTTCCTGCTGTTTTATACAGCTGCATTTCCATTTGCCAAAGCCTGTGATAGGCCGTTACATAGCCCTGGGCAAAATACAGGTCTTCCTCATTTTGGGCTGAGATATGAGGTATGAGAAGCTCATCAAATTGAATGGTGACTTCTGATTGTATTCCTTCCAGGGTAATTTGCTCCGGCAGTGTCAATGAATCTTTTTCGGCATTTTGCAGGTATCCCTGATGAGGGCTTAGCAGTTTACCCAAAGGAGGTATGCCTTTGTAGGGATTATCCAAAAGGATAAAAAGCGCCATAGTGACAGTGAAGAAAAAAACGAACCGAAAAATTTTCATTACGCCAAAATAGTATTTATTGAGAATATTGCATGAGTACTTATCATTACAATCCGGTTTCTTGATGAATTACCCCTTACTTAAATCACTTTTTGACAAAATATCGGCCTTACTGCTGGTGATCATATTGGCTCCGGTTTTCGTTTTGATCGGGCTTGTCCTGCTCACGGTTAACAAGGGAAAGGTATTATTTTTTCAGAAACGGTCGGGATTGCACAAGAGACCTTTTATTGTTTACAAATTCCGCACAATGCGTGACCCGAAAGGTATGGATGAAACCGGCCGGGACAGGATTACACCCATAGGCCGTATGCTCAGAAAAACTTCGCTGGACGAACTTCCTCAGCTGTTCAATGTGATAAACGGTGGCATGTCATTTGTCGGACCCAGACCCCTGCTTCCGGAATACAACACATTACTGAGTGATGAGCACAGCATCCGGTTTACCGTAAAACCGGGGATAACGGGCCTGGCCCAGGTTTCGGGCGGAGAGCGTCTGCCCTGGGTCGAAAGATTCGATTTAGACAGGGAATATGTAAAGAACCTATCTTTTCTTTCAGATCTCAAAATCCTGTTAAGAACAATAGGGATTGTCTTCAAACAAGCCTCTGATCATTATGAATCATTTGAGAAATTTGAAGGATACGATCAGTAGGCTGAGGGCTTTTGAAGGAGCGGGCCCTTATTGTTGGGGAGGAATATCTCAAGTTTGAAATTAATGAAACCGTAGTGGTCATTGTTATCCGGATTTCCCCTGGGTCCACCTGCCACCAGTTGATCATATGCCTCGGTGTTTATTACCGGGATCTCATCTTTTCGATTCGATAGCGCCGAAGCCAGGTTGTCTGCAGTGCCCTGGGGATACACGGTAGAGACATCATCCAGGTAATCGGTGAAAGTATACCTGAAAGCAACTTCGACATTGAAGTTGATAAATTCATTGATCCTAAGCTTCAATCCTGCGGCTGCCGGAATAACAAGGGCCACCTTCCCATATGATGTGCCCTCCGTCCGGAAATCACGTAATTTGTACTCCTTGCCGTTTAATTCTGCTTTAGGATTGTAAGTTGTGAATCCAATCCCGGCTGAAATATAAGGGTCAGTTTTCCACCTTCTGAAAAAATCTCCGCCATAATCCTTGAAGTAGTAAACCCCCTGGAGTGAGGATTCGAAGTTCCACGATTCGAATGAGAGATTTCTTTGCCTGTTGAAGCTGCTGTCAGGAGCCAGGAAGTCTGCGCCATTTATCTTGTACATTCCGGTGGCGATTTTTGCTGACCATCTTGTCAGCAATCGTGCTTCGAGTTCAAGCGTGTAATTTGCAAGATTCGTTTGTATTCGGTTTGGTTTGTTCAACTCTCCAAAGTAGGCAGCCTTGCCTGTACCGATGGCAAGAGAAAAATACCGGTCAGCGTATCGCCACGATAAGAAGTTTTGGGCTTCAACCAGCGAAGTTGAGATGAAGAACAGAAATACTAAGCATAATATCTTTCTCACAGTCTCAAATTTAACTGAGTTTACCAAAGGTAGCAGCAAGTTTACATTCTAAGCTGACGGATCCCATCGAAAACATCAGGATTGTCCGGATCTAAAACGCTTAAAGTGTCGATTCATTTGACATCATAATTAAAACCTTGCGATTTGGTCTATCTACTGACTCCTGTCATAGTTTTTCTGGGATCAATTGATTAACTCCAGGATTAAATCCTTACTGATATGGTCATTGAACAAAAGACCGTGGACTGGCTTCTGGAAAAGGACAACCCTCCTGTTCGATACCTGACGATGACTGAGCTGCTTGGAGAGGCCGAAAATTCTGAGGAAGTCAGATTGGCAAAGCAGGATCTGATGGACTATGAAGTTACGAAGGCGATACTGGAAAAGAGTGATGAGTTCTGGAATGGAGGAGAAAAAGCCTACTGGAAGTACACAGGCAAGTACTGGCAGATCATTTTCCTGGGACAGTTCCTGGCAAATGGGAATGATCCCCGGATTCGTGATGGAACACTCGAAACGATCGAAGAACGGAAATGGATACATAAACGAGGTGGCCAATGTCTTACGGCAAATATGCTGGCAGCTTTTATCCGGCTGGGTTTTGGGGATCATCCCGTGGTAAAACGGGAAACGGAGAATCTTGCGGAACGCATTGTGAAGGATCGGGGCGTGGATTGTGAGGTCATGGAGTATAGCCTGCTGTCACGTTGTCACATGAGTATACCAAAGCAGTTGCTATGCTTCGGACTCATTCCAAAGCAATCTTCCGTCATGCAGGAAGCGATGGACATGCTTTCAAAAGAATTGGTATCCTGGGAAGTTCACAACTATGTGCCGGGTAATAACCGGCAGTGGCAAAAAATACTGAAACAGGCTCCAAAACGGACCGAACTACCTAAAGGCCAGACCGTGAAAGGTTGGATCAGCGAAAGGAAAGAGGATTTTTTGTTCACGGAAGGATTGGGGGATCGAAAGCCGAAACCAGGCTGGATGAAATTCGGATTTCCGTTGCATTATAATTCAGACATCCTTGAGTCCATGTATGCACTGGCCCGTGTAAATGCCGGTATGTCAGATTCCCTTGAAAAACCCCTGGATATTATTGCAAAGAAAGGCACAGATGATGGGAGGTGGATACTGGAGAATTCACTGAATGGTAAAATGCTCGCGGATGTGGAGGAAAAAGGTAAGCCCAGCAAATGGGTGACTTTTTTTGCATTATACGTGCTCAACCATTTCAAGAACGCGATGCAGAAATGAAATCCCTTCTCCGTGATCTGTGGTGCCACGGATCTTGGAGTTTGGATCCCCACACAATATTTATCGGAGGAAGGAATCCGTCGATTTTAACTTTTTGGACACCTTTGGTGAGGTGTGGTTTTTTTAACACCTGGCCGTTTTCCTTTTCTTCCCTACTCGTTGTTTATCTATTACCTTTTGAATATAATCCCTGGCAAACGGGACCTTACATGCCGTGCCGTTCATATCCACTTCCACAACTCCTATTTTCTCCGCTACTTCCGTCGCTTTTTCAGTTAAATTTTTGACGTAAGTCCCAACTGATATTACAAAACCATTCATCGTGTATTTCACCCTGTTTTTTGCCCTATGAATATCTATGGCGACCCTATCTAGCAATTTTTTATACATCCCAATATCAAGGTGGTCATCCTCGTTCACTGCTGCATAATACGCTAATGTTGACCATCCGGCAGAAGCAATTCCCTCTGCTTTGGAATTAATCCAGGTTAATCCCAGTTCAAAGCCAAATTCAGTTTCAGCAGCAACCCAGGGAACCGTGTATTCACTTAAATAGGACCAATATGCTTTCTCCACCCAATCTGTTAATTGCTCTTTTGTTATTTGTTTTTCATCTGCCATCAATCCTGCCAAGTACATTGCATCAGAATTTCCAGTAGCATACAGTTCTAAAGACAGTTCGTGGTTCTTCTTTGTTCTTTTCAGGATTTTCTTTAAGTCCTGAACCTTAACTCCAAAAAGTGGCTCTTTTGCTCCGTGTTTTATTAGAGTGTTCCTGGTTGGTTCATCTCCATATTCCTGAAGCTCCGTTAGAATTTCTTTTGTTGTCATAATTTTTCTGTTACTGCCAACAAACCATCACATTGCACTTGTGCAACATAATGGCTTCATATCAATATAAATATAGTGGGGGAGAAGTTAAATATCTCAATGCGCCGCACTATTCTCTCAATGGACGGTGGTCCTCACCATTGAGTTTGACCTCCGCACCACGGACCAGGGAGTCGGTTCTAAAAAGTACTTAAAAATCCGACGATACCTCCCAGAAAAGCACCGGTGACAATTCCAACAGTTGTGTTGGCTCTTAATTTCTTCGAGTCTTCCTTTACCCGGGTTTGAATTGCACCCGGAGAATAATAGGCCCCATCGGGTGAAAAAGCCACAGAGGAATTGCGGTATAATTCTGCCTTACACTTGTAACAGGCATTCCACATACTGGGTCTCTTTTCGTAGGTAATTTGGATCAGGCCTGCATTTTGGGCACAAGCCTCTTCCCTCAATGTTTCCAACGCATCCTTCTCGTTGCATGACCAGGTAAATACACCCAGGCCAAGTTTCACCTGGCCAACTTTGTCGCCTGAAAATTCAGTAATTGGATCCTGCCTGCTAATCACTGCCTCGCAGTCCCGGGGGACTGGTTCACTTTTCTGGTATCCCATGCGAACAACCCTGTGAGTACAATTGGTGCTGAGGATGACGATTATAAGTAAGTATAAGGTCCTCATTGGTCCGGTTATGGTATTTGAGTTTAAAGGACACGGAATTACGGGTTTTCGTTCAACGCAACTGAAAAGTTAATAGATGTTGCAGAAAATAATTATAACCATTCCGAACGTAGAAAAAATGAGTTGCAAGTTTAGTTTCAGACGGTCTTGAAGAAATGTGGAGTTAGTCTCCCGTGGGTTGGATAGCCGCTGTCTCCACCATCAACATTATTGTTTTCTTTGGTGCCCTAGGCCGATGGAGAACGCCTTTCGGTATGGTGACTCCCTGATCGGGGTTCAATTCAATGGTCTGATCTTCGAGATCGATTTGTAATTGACCGTCAAGCACAAAGAAGAATTCATCGTCATTATCATGTTTGTGCCAGTGATACTCTCCTTCAACGATCCCGAGTCTTACGACACTATCGTTCACTTTCGTCAATGTTTGGTTAAACCACTTGTCGGTGCATTCCGCCACTAGTTTCGGAATATCAACAAGTTGAAGGTGATCGTATTTGATGTCAAGTTTCGTTACGTAGTTGTATTGCTTTTCCATTGAGGTGTAATTTGGGTTGAGTTAATCTCTGTCTGAAATGTAAGGAATTATTTTTTTCTTCTCCGTGGTCCTCCTTGCCCTTCTCCTTCTCCGTGGTCTGTGGCGCCACAGACCACGGAGTTGAATTGTCAGTTGTCTTTACTAGTTCTGGAAATTGATGCGGATTACCTTCGGTGATCCATCCTCACCTAAAGTCAAAATCAAATGGCAGCATCCTTGGCGGTCTGCGGCAATCCTTCATTTCGAAAATTGAAGCAAGCTTCATTTTCTTATTGCGGATTGCTCTCACGATTTGATTCATGGAGGTTCCGGGCGGATTATTCATGCGCCCAACCTGCGCTTTAAGCCCTTATGATCCGCCTATTAAAATTGCCCTTTAACAATAAAAAAGAGCCCAAAAATATTCCGGGCTCTTCCTGTATTTAGAGGTTCCAGGCGGATTATTCATACGCCTTTCCATGCGCTCTGCCTCTCATGATCCTCCTGCGTCGGATTCGAACCGCCCTGCCCAGGGTTCGAATCCATACTATTCAACAAAAAAGGATTGCGCAAAGGCAATCCTTGGGGAGGTTCCGGGCGGACTCGAACCGCCGTAAAAGGTTTTGCAGACCTCTGCCTAGCCACTCGGCCACGGAACCAAATTTTCCTGTTTTCGTCCGGCTGCACCGACGTTCGGTCCGGACCGAACAGTCTTTTCAAACTTAACAATTAAAAGCGGAGGAAGTTCCCCCACTTTCAATCAAAACTTTTATCATTTAGACTTCTCCTCTTTGTCAGGAGTGTCTTCCTTTTTTTCAGCTTTCTTCTTCGCCGTAGCAGTTGTCTTTTTGGCAGCAGCCTTTGGCGCCTTTTTCTCTTCCGTCTCTTTCTCAGCTTTGGCGGTCTTCTTGGGTGCCGGCTTTTTCTCCTCTTCCGCATCCGCAGCTTTCTTGGTTTTGGCAGCTGCTTTTTTAGCAGGCTTCTCTTCTGCTACTTCCTTCTCAACAGCTTTATCTTCTGCGGCCTCTTCCTTTTTTGCCGCGGCCTTCTTAGCCGGAGCTTTTTCAGCTTTAGGCTTCTCGGCTTCCGTCTTTGCTTCAGCTTTGGGCTTAGCGGCCTTAGCTGCCGGTTCCTTATCACCCTCCATTTGTTCCTTCAGCGCTGTCAATGCAGCCAGGTCGCCTAGCGTAGACTTTTCAACTTCCTGGTTGATCTTTGAAAGTGTATTGCCTTTGGGAGGCTTTTTCTTCCTGGTGACTTCTTCGACTTCCTTCCATGTTCCCGTATGCGTAAGGATGATCCTCTTTTCATCTTTCGAAAATTCAATCACCTTGAACTCAAGGGTGTCACCTTCGTTTGCCATCGATCCGTCTTCCTTTGCCAGATTTCTCACGGCACATTGTCCTTCAAGGCCGTAAGGTAATTCCAGGATCGCTGACTTATCCGTTTTGGTGATGACTGTACATTTATGTACCGACCCCCGTGTAAATACGGTTTCAAAAGTATCCCATGGATTTTCTTCGAGGTGCTTGTGGCTAAGTGCCAGTCTGTGATTTTCAGTATCAAGCTCCATTACCACTACCTCCAACTCGTCACCAACCTTCACAAACTCGGAAGGGTGCTTGATCTTCTTTGTCCAGCTCAGGTCGGAAACGTGAACCAGTCCGTCTATACCTTCTTCCAGCTCGATGAAGAGACCGAAGTTAGTAAGGTTTCGGACCACACCTTTATGCTTCGTTCCCACGGCATATTTGGTCAGCAGGTCCTGACCGGTCCAGGGATCTTCCGTGAGTTGTTTGATGCCCAGGGACATTTTGCGCTCTTCACGATCAATTGTAAGCACAACGGCTTCCATTTCATCACCTACACCCATGAAATCCTGTGGATTTCTAAGGTGTTGTGACCAGGACATCTCACTTACATGGATCAGCCCTTCCACACCCGGGATGATCTCGAGGAATGCGCCATAGTCAGCAACATTTACAATCTTGCCTTTGACTTTTGAGCCGATCTCGATTTTCTCATCTAGGGAATCCCATGGATGAGCCGTAAGCTGCTTCATGCCCAGTGAGATCCTGTTCTTGTCATCGTCAAAATCAAGCACAACAACGTTTACAGACTCATCTAATTTCAGGACTTCTTCAGGGTGATTGATCCGTCCCCAGGAAATATCGGTAATATGAAGCAGGCCGTCTACACCTCCAAGATCAATGAATACACCGAAATTGGTCATGTTCTTGATTACACCTTCCAGTACCTGGCCTTTTTCAAGGTTATTCAAAATCTCGGCCTTCTGCTTCTCAAGGTCTTTTTCGATTAGGACTTTGTGGGAAACTACCACGTTGTCATTTGTGTAGTTGATCTTCACAACCTTCACTTCCATCTTCTTATCCACAAACACATCGAAATCCCGAATAGGCTTGACATCTATCTGGGACCCCGGAAGGAAAGCTTCTACTCCGTAAATATCTACTATCAGTCCTCCTTTGGTCCTTCTTTTGACCATTCCGTCAATCACAAGGTCTTTATCAAATGCCTCCTGTATTTGCTCCCAGGCCTTTACAATCTTTGCCTTCCTTCTTGACAGGATCAGTTGCCCGCTTGCATTCTCCTGCTCCTCTATATATACTTCCACCTCATCCCCGGCTTTCAGGTCAGCGACATCACGAAATTCTGATAAGGCCACTAATCCATCCGATTTGAAACCGATGTTAACGATTACATCCCTGTCTGTTATACCAACAACCCGTCCCTTAATGACTTCTTTTTCATTGATCTCCGTCAGGGTAGCCTCGTACATGGCTTCCATTTTCTTTCGATCCTCGTCGGAGTACTCGTCTCCGAAACCACCATCATCCTCAAAGTCCAGATCATCGTCTTCCAAAGTTTCTGCCTCTTTCTTTGATTCTCCGGATGCTTTTGGTGCGGCTTTTTTCTGTTCTTCCGCTTTTTCTTCCTCTACTTTCTCTTCCTCCGCTTCTTCCGCTTGAGCTTCTGCTGTTACAGGCTCCTCAGGAGCCTCATCTTTTGCGCCTTCCTTTTCAGCCTCTTCTTCTTCTTTTGTTTCTTCCCCTGTATCATCAGCCTTCTCACTGGCTTCTACCACGGAATCGGACTCTTCCTGCTTTTCAACTTCCTTTTGAGTGGTGTCTTCCTGAGGCGCTTCTTCAGTTGATTTTTCTTCGGATTGTGAGTCAACAACCTCTTCCTGAACCTCCTCTTTTTTTTCTTCTGACATGATTATGTTTGATCCTTATTTACATCGCAGCCTTCGGATCAACAGACCGCGAATCTGGTTAAACAATTTGCCCGTGAAAATATGGTCAGGCAACCATTCACCTGAATGGAGGCGCAAAGATAGATATCTTTGGTAAATCACATCGAATATCAATAGTTTTATCTCTTTGGCGGACTTACCGAGTTTATCAATAACTTGCCCGTAAAATTGCTAACCACTCAAGATTTATGGAAATGAATATCAAAAACCGGGTTTTCTTTTTTGCCATCCTGACCTTATCGTTTGTGGCATGTACACCCGTTGAAAATGCTGACCTTGTCATCAAAAGCGGAAAAATATACACTGTAGACTCCGGGAACAGCATCGTTGAAGCAGTAGCGGTCAAAGGAGAAAGAATAATGGCGACTGGAAAAACCGCGGATATTTCGAAACTTATTGGAAGTGATACTGAAGTCATAGACCTGGGAGAGGGGGCGATGTATCCCGGATTCATTGAGGGCCATGCACATTTTATGGGTGTTGGATACAATCTTCTGAATCTTGATCTGATGCCGATGGAAAGCTATGAGGAGATCGTGGAAGCGGTGGCGGAAAGAGCGGCGGACATACCCGAAGGTGAATGGGTGCTGGGCAGGGGCTGGCACCAGGACAAATGGGTGAGCACTCCCGAGGGAATGTTCAGGGGATTTCCCACTCATGATCTTTTGAGTGAAGCAGTGCCCAACCACCCTGTATGGCTGGGTCATGCCAGTGGTCATGCCGGCCTTGCAAATGCCAAGGCCATGGAGATTGCAGGTATTACCGAATCAACGGATCAGCCGGAAGGCGGGGAAGTTTTTTTGGGGTTGGATGGTAAGCCTACGGGCATCTTTAACGAAACGGCTCAAAGGCTGGTACGGGGATCAATCCCGCAGGAAACGGAAGAACGGGCCGTTCAGGCCGCAAAGCTTGCGATTGAATCCTGTCTTGCCAATGGATTGACCGGCTTCCAGGACGCTGGATCAGGTTCGGGAACCATTAAAATCCTTGAGGAACTTGCGGCAAATGATGAATTGAAGATCCGGATGTACGTCATGTTGAGAGGTGATACTTCATTCCTGTATGAGCGTTTTGCCCAGGGGCCGATCATCGATCCCGAGAACCGGCTCACAATCCGGGCAGTGAAACAAGCTGCCGATGGGGCACTTGGATCCCGTGGGGCCTGGCTGCTTGAGGAATACAGTGATGCGCCAGGCAAGTTTGGGCATAATGTAACACCTGTGGAAATTATGGATGAAGTCACAATGCGCGCTGCGGAAGCGGGATTTCAGGTATGTATCCATGCGATCGGGGATAGGGGGAACAGGGTGGTACTTGACCTTTTCGAGAAGGCCATTAACGCCTACCCGGAGCAAACCAGGGATCACAGGTTCCGTGTAGAACATGCCCAACACATCAACGTTGAGGACATTCCTCGTTTTGCGTCCTTGAATGTTATACCATCTATGCAGGCTATCCACATGGCTTCCGACCGGCCCTGGGCAATTGATCGACTGGGCCGCGAACGTATTGTTGAAGGAGCTTACGTATGGCAGACACTTCTGCAACAGGGTTCGAGAATTGTAAATGGAACAGACGCTCCGGTGGAGCCCATTAATCCGATTCCCAGCTTATATGCATCGGTTTCCAGAAAGACACTCAAGGGGACTCCTGCAAGCGGATACGAACCCGAGCAAAAAATGACAAGGGAACAAGCCTTGAGGAGTTATACCATTGATGCCGCTTACGCTGCTTTTGAAGAGGATATAAAAGGCTCGATTGAAGTAGGAAAACTTGCGGATTTCACTGTTTTAGACAGGGATTTTATGGTAATTCCGGAAAATGAAATTCTGGATATTAACGTTAATATGACCATAGTGGGCGGGGAAGTTCTTTACAATAGACAATAGAACCGGGAGCTCTTGTTGTACAAACAGTTTTTCTAACGGCCAAATGAATCAGTGGTGACCTGAATGGTAGTACATCGAAATATATCTCTTCTTCCATACAATACATTTAAAATCGATGTGAATGCTCAGGTCCTGGTAGAAATCAGTGATCCCACGGAGTTGGACGATATTTTCCAAAGTGATCAGTTTCGTTCCATGCCAAAATTAATTTTGGGAGGGGGTTCAAATGTTTTGTTTACCGGGAACCAACGAAAAGTGATAGTAAAAATAGGGATAGACGGGATAGAGGTCGCTAAAGAAACTGAGCATTATCTCTACGTTAAAGTTGGCGCGGGGGAAATATGGCATCAGTTTGTGTTATGGTGCGTAGAAAATAACCTGGGCGGTACCGAGAATCTTTCATTAATACCCGGGACGGTTGGAGCGGCTCCTATGCAAAATATTGGTGCTTACGGAGTTGAACTGAAAGAAATATTTCATTCTCTCGAGGCTTATGATGTGAAGACCGGAGATCGCAGAGTGTTTGACAAGGATGAATGCAAATTCGGTTACAGATACAGTATTTTCAAGGGCGAGCTCAAGGATAAATTTGTGATCACATCCGTCACTTTCAGATTATCCAAAAAACCAAAATTCAATATTGAATATGAGCCGTTGAAACATTCATTGGATCAGCTTGGAGCTGATGAGCTGTCCGTCAGGGCAATCAGTGAAGCGGTCATTCAGATCAGGCAGTCAAAACTTCCCGATCCGGTCGTCATAGGAAATGCAGGCAGTTTTTTTAAAAATCCGGTTATCGAAAGACCACATTTCGAAGCACTGGAAGCGGTTTTCCCGGGAATTCCACAGTTCCCTATTTCGGAAAAATGGGTAAAGGTGCCCGCTGCCTGGTTAATTGACCAATGTGGCTGGAAAGGCAAAAGGCGAGGGGATATAGGTGTCCATGACAAGCAGGCATTGGTGCTGGTAAATCACGGAGGGGGCCGTGGGAAGGAGATTCTGAAACTTTCGGAGATGATCCAAAAATCCGTTCAAAACAAATTCGGCATTGACCTGCACCGGGAGGTCAATGTGATCTGATCGTAAGAATTATTGTACCGCGTGAATACCGGTCAGATTGCTAATAGCCTTCAACAAGGATGCTGCGTGTCTGCCATAACTGATGGCGGTTGTCAATGCCTCCATTTCCATGATTCCCGATTCTACCACAAAATGTGCCAAAGCGCATATGACAGCCCCTCTTTTTCCACCAATTTGCTTGAAGTTAACCCTTTGGCTGTTCGGATGGACAAGATCTTCGACTCCCGAATCTGCGATTATCATTGCATTTTCGTGGATCCTGTTCCGGACCTTTTCATACCCGTCATTAGTCAGGATGATGAAGACGTCCGGTTTCTCCAGCCCGGTATAATTTATTTCTTGTTTCGAAAGAATAACTTCAGCTACCGAGAACCCTGTTCCTACCGTAATCGGATACTCTCCTTTCATCGAAACAGAAAGTCCTGAAAGAATACCGGCTTTTGCAAAAACTTTTGCGGCAGATTGCACGCCTCCGCCTGCTGAGCCTGCTATGACAAAACCTATCCTTTCTCCGGTCAAATCAGACCGGAACTGCGATCCCATACCCGAATCCATATCGATGAGTGGTACAAGCTCACGACTGCTCTTTTGTTTCCCGGGATTTTCATTTCTCAATTCCACCTCTTTTTCTGTCCAGTTCTTCAGATCAGTGGTTTTTGATACGCCGTAAGCCTGGCAGAGGCTGGATACTTCTACCAGGGAGAATCCCTGCGTGGTGACAGCTTCTCTGAGCCGTTGTGTTAAGACCTTATGTGAATTTACCCTGGTGACATATGCAGCTCCAGCCGTAAATGTCAATTCGCAGATATCGTACGGTGGACTACTGTCAGGAATGCCCCGTTCCTTTTTGAAATCACATGATGAGAGCCCGCTGACCTGACCGCCGGTCATCCCGTACACCATGTTGTTCACCAGGATCAACGTCATATTGATATTTCTCCTGGCGGCTTCAAGTATGTGCTGCAGGCCGATTGTGGCTCCGCCATCCCCTTGTATCGCTATAACTTTTTTCTCAACATCTTTCAGTCCAAGAACTACTCCCGAACTCAATGCAACGGACCTGCCATGCAGGCCATGGATGGTGTGAGTGGCGAAAAGCGGATCAACTATACCGCAGCAACCAATATCACTTACCAGGACTACATCAAGAGGGTCATATCCACTTTCCGACAAAGCTTTTGACATACTCCGTACAATTGGCCCAAGTCCGCATCCGGGACAGAATGGAAATTTGGAATCTGTAAGAATCTTGTTGTCCATTACACTAGTTCATTTACGATTTCCGTCGGTGATATCTGTTCTCCCAGCTTGTTCAGCTGCCTTCTGTTCTCCTTCTTCAATTTTCCGTATATCAGCTCAGCAAGCTGGCCGTTAATGTTTTCTTCTACAAACAAAACCTGCCTGAAGCTTTCAATAATTTCAATTAACTCCGCTGATATCGGGATCAGGGTCTTCATTACAAGTAACGATGCATCCTCACCCCTCTCTCTCAATTCCTTCAGGGCATCTCTGGCAGCGAAGGAGGACACTCCGTAGGTCACAATTAGCTTTTTTCCTGTCTTTGCGCCGTCAAACTCATAATAACATAGTTTTTCACTCCTGCTGTTGATTTTGGTTTTTAGTCGCCTGGTTACGTTTAGGGATTCTTCGTTTTTGGCAATCAGACCGTCCAGATCATGAGTTGATGAATTGATCCTTACCTGATGTTGTTCGTTGACTACCGATAGAAGGGGAGCTATCAAATCTTCACCTGCCCGGTATGATTGGTATGGAATATGTAAACCTTTGATTTCAGGGATGACTGGGTCGATCCGCGGCAGGGCGGACAAATCAAAACTTCTGGAAGTCATCACCATCTCTTTTGACGTCAGCAGGATGACAGGCGTTCGGAGTTCTACCGCCGTTTGCAGCGCTCTTGCGGGGAGTTCCCAGCAGTCTTCAAAACTTGAAGGGCAAAATACAGGCACATCAAATCCAGGCACAATACCGGTGATGAGCCCCAGATCTCCCTGGGCGCCGGTGGTGGCTGACCCTGTACTTGGACCAAGTCTCTGGGTGACAACTATCACCATTGGCAACTCCATTGCAAATGCCATGTTCAGGGATTCCACCATCAGGGCCAATCCCGGGAATGCCGTGGCCGTTACGGGTAGTCTCCCTGTTGTGGCCGCCCCGGACATCCATTGTAAAACTGATATTTCGTCTGGTGCAGCATGGAAGGTTGGAAATCTGTTTTGCGCATATCGATAGAAAAGATTTGATGGCGTGATGGGGTATCCTATAAAGATATCTGCCCCGGCGCGAACCAGCCCTTCGACGATAATCTTTGAGCCGTCTATCAAAGTTTTTGACTTCTTTTTGACCACAATTTCGTGTTTGATAATTTGGGCTGAAAATCACTAAAAATCAGGAGGAAAAGAATGATGAAAGTCATCTTGAAACAAGAATTATCGTTGGGCTGGGGGGATAAAAAAATATGGCGATAGCCAAGACTCTGCCCTAGCCCGGAATTTCAAATTTCCTTCAGATTGCTGTTCTAAGTTTGCAATGAAATGAAACTCCTGGTAATTGAAGATCAAAAGGAATTATCAGATAATATTCAGGTTTATCTTGAAAATGAGGGGTACATCTGTGAAGTTGTGGCCTCAATATCCAAAGCATCGGAAAAGCTATACGGATACTCTTATGATCTCATCTTGCTGGATTTGATGTTGCCGGATGGGGACGGATTGGATCTCCTTCAAACGATCAAATCCAATTGGCCGGAATTGGGGATACTGATCATCTCAGCGAAAAATGCCCTGGATGACAAAATCGCCGGTTTGAACATGGGAGCGGATGACTACCTGGCAAAGCCATTTCATCTGGCCGAGTTGAATGCCCGCCTGAAGGCTATATATCGTCGCAAACAGCAAATGGGAGAGGACCTGATCAGTTTTGAAAATATCAGCATGAATATGGACACTTATGAGGTCCGTGTGAACGATGAGACCATTGAATTGACCAGGAAGGAATTTGACCTGCTGCATTACTTTATTGTCAATAAAAACAGATTATTGACGAAACAGGCAATAGCCGAACACCTGTGGGGAGATTTCATGGATTCGGCCGATTCCTTTGATTTTGTCTACCAACACATTAAAAACCTCAGGCGCAAGATCGTAAATGCGGGAGGAATGGATGTCATTCATACAGTCTATGGAACAGGTTATAAGCTAAAGGCATGAATTTAGTCACAAGATTTACCATATTATTCATTCTTGTTTCACTGATGGTGTTTTTAGTGGGTGGTGTTATCACGTTTCAGGTTATGAAGCGGGAGATCGACGCTGAGCAGCAGCGTTTCCTCCTGGAAAGACTGAACCGGATAGTGCATATGATCGATCGCAGAGATATCAAAGATGACATGATCCGGGAAAAATTTCAGATCAGGATCCTTGATAGAATTTCGGAGGAATCGGAAGTAGCGTTTTCAGATACGCTGGTCATGCATAACACGCTGGAGCGTCTGGAACCTCATTTAAAACTTGACGTGATCCGAACGATAAACAATAGAAGTTATGCCATCACCATTTATGACGTGATCGTGGAGACTGATGATATCAACGATGTGGTAATAGAGTCCTTGGTAAAAACATTCCTGATATTACTGGTAGCATTTGCAGGTTTAGGATTAGTGGTTTCATTTTACCAGCTACGTCCGTTCAGACAGACGCTTCAGATCATAAGGTCCTTCACCATTTCCGGGAAAGATCCGCCGGTTTTTCCAAAAACATCCATTAGAGAATTCAGAAAATTGAATGCTTTTCTGGATGAAATGACAATGAAAGTGCAGAAAGATTATCATGCTCTTAAGGAGTTTTCCGAAAACGCTTCCCATGAGCTTCAGACTCCACTGGCCATTATCCAAAGTAAACTGGATGTACTGATCCAGGAGGAAGGACTGAATGAAAAACAACTTAAGCTGATCGAATCAGCTCAACTGACCGCCAGGAGGCTCAGTAGTCTCAGCAGTTCGCTATCCCTGCTTACTAAAATTGAGAACCATGAATTTTCAAAGAAGGAGAAGATTGATTTTACCACCGTAGTCTACCAGGTGCTTGACGAATTCAGTGAATTGTTGTCTTTGAAAGGTATTCATTATACCGTTGAGAATGTAAGCTCTCCGACAATTGAAGTGGATCCCGTACTGATCCAGATCATGATCACAAATCTCCTCAACAATGCTATCAAGCATAACCTGGAGAAAGGGTCGATCCACATAAAAATTGACCGAAAAAGCGCCACTATTTCTAATACCGGAAAAGCCCTTGAAACGGACCCAAATGAATTATTTGAACGGTTCAGAAAATCAAATCAAAGTGATACTTCACTTGGCTTAGGCCTTGCAATAGTGAAAAAGATATGTGACCTGTATGGATTTAAGATTAAGTATTCAAACAAATCCGAACAACATACCCTTTCTTTAGTTTTCAATGGAGGGCAGCAATAAAAGACCAGACTTCAGAATGTCTTCAGATTCTTTACAAATTCAATTCAAAGTGCATTCGTAATCTTGTATGACGAAGGTTGAAAAATAGTAAATGAATGAGACTTAAATTATTCCTGATATCTCTCGGACTGTCGTTTGCCGTTTTGGCCCAGAATCCTCGTGGAGGACAAAGGGGAACTCCGGGAGGGGGTCAATTTAACCAGGACCAAATGCCTCCGAACTTTACCGGCCAGGTGGTAGATGCCAAAAGCAGTGAGATCATTGAGTTTGCAACGGTAAGTATCTTCAATGCGACTGATTCTTCATTGGTGACTGGAACTATTACCGATACCAATGGAAAATTTGAATTGCGTGTTCGTCCCGGAGCTTACTACGCTAAAATTGAATTTTTGTCATATGAGGATAAAATAGTTTCAGGCATTTCCGTTGGACGCGGAGAGCCGGTCCGGCTGGGAAAAGTTGGAATGGATCTTTCTTCCCAACAACTGGAAGAAATCACAGTGCAGGCCGAAAGGACCCAAATGGAACTGAGACTGGATAAAAAAGTCTTCAATATCGGTAAAGATCTTAGCAACCTGGGAGGGAGTGCCACAGATATACTGGACAATTTACCTTCGGTCCAGGTCGATGTGGAAGGAAACGTTACGCTCAGAGGCAGCGATAACGTAAGGATACTGATTGATGGTAAACCCTCGGGTTTGGTTGGATTATCCAGTAATGATGCCTTAAGACAATTAAACAGCAATCTCATTGAAAGGGTGGAGATCATCACAAATCCTTCCGCCCGGTATGACGCTGAAGGTGAGGCCGGTATTATTAATATTGTTTTAAAAAAGGAAAAAGCTAAGGGTGTCAATGGGAGTTTTCAGTTCAATACCGGGGTTCCCCATAACCATCGGACATCAATAAACCTTAATTTCAGAAAGGACTGGGTGAATTTCTTTACAAATTTTGGCATAGGCTACCGCAAGAATCCGGGTAGAGGAGAATCTTACCAGGAGTTTGGAGACCCCGTCAGCCGTACCACCGATCGAATCAGACGGCATGAAAGGGGAGGCTTGAACTATAATACACGGTTCGGTGCGGACTTTTACCTAAATCCTCAAAATAGTATCACGCTCTCATTTTTGTATCGATTTTCTGATGAAGACAATTCGTCCAAACTTAAGTATTTTGATTACTATGTAGCTGCTCAATCCGATTCTGTCACCACCCGTATCGGGGATGAAATAGAAGACGACCATAACCTCGAGTACGCTATTAACTACACGAAGACTTTCAATAAAAAGGATCAAAAACTTACGTTCGACTTTCAATATCAGGATAACAATGAAGTAGAGGGATCGGATCTTGTGGAAGCGACAGGAGCCTCACCCGAGATGGTTGTTCCTTACTTATATCAAAGATCGGAAAATGACGAAGGGGAGAAGCGCGTAATGCTGCAGGGGGACTACAACCATCCATTTAATGAAAAGGGAATGATTGAAGCGGGATTCAGGTATACAGACCGCCTGGTTAGAAATGATTACACAGTTGAGGAGCAGGATGAAAACGGGGACTATCAAATCGACCTGAATTTTTCCAACGATTTTGAATATGAAGAGAAAGTAACGGCAGCATACGCCATAGTAAATAATGAATTCGGTAAAATTTCCTGGCAGCTTGGGCTTAGGTATGAGATCACGGACTTAATCACGGAGCTGAAAACTACCAATGATAGAAATGAACAGCATTACAATAATTTTTTCCCAAGCACATTCCTCACTTACCAGCTTACGGAGGAGCATGCGATTCAGGCCAGCTACAGCCGCCGGATCAGGAGACCGCGAGGCAGGTTCCTGAATCCATTCTTCTCCATTTCGGATAACCGGAATTTCTTTTCAGGCAATCCCAAACTGCAACCGGTCTTCACGGACTCATATGAATTGGGTTATCTGTTCAATGCGCGCAGATCCACGTTTTACGGAGGTATGTATTATCGTCATTCGGATGGTGTATTTCAGCGGATCCGGATTACCATTGACGGCATTACCTATACCCAACCTTATAATATTACCGAAAGAGATGATTTTGGCCTGGAATTTAACATCGCACACGAGTTTACTAAGTGGTACCGTGTGAACACAAACCTGAATTTTTTCAATTCAACCACTCAGGCCGGTTCTATCACCTTCAATGAGGTCGTGACGGACTTTGACGAGGTTAGCACCACCACTTTCAGTGGTCGAATGAGCAACAATTTCAAACTTGGAGGTGCCATAACGGGTCAGGTAAATGTCATGTATCGTGCTCCCCAGAAAACAGTACAGGGCAAGAGGCTTTCCATGGCTTCCATTGACATTGGACTGGCACGGGATGTACTGAAAGGAAATGGAACAATATCGTTTAATGTCAGGGATCTTTTGAATTCAAGGAAATACCGGGGGGAAACATTCAATCCGGGGTTTTATGAAGAAAGCGAATTTCAATGGAGAAGCAGGACCACACAACTGTCATTCACATATCGCCTGAACCAGAAAAAGCAACGCCAAAGAAACAGGAGAGGCGGAGAAGATGGGGAGTTCGATGAAGGTGAAATGAACTTCAGTGGGTAATTATTCGGATACCGGTCTCCCTAGAAATCGATAATATTTACAATTCTCCAGTTGCCTTTAATTTTTAACAGGTTGAGGTAGTCATGAATTTCCAGGTCATTGTTAATGATGAACTGGATCTTCACCTGGGCTGCTGTTCCTTCATAGTCAATTTTCCTGATTTTATATTCCAGCGTTTTGAATGGAGGATTATCAGGATCAAATTTTTTAGACCACTGATCAAGTGAGGTCTTGTTCAGGCTGCCGTCGCTTCTCACTCCGTACAGTTTTGCTTCTTCAATGCATACGGATCTTATCAGGTTAAAATCCCTCGTTTGCAATCCTTTGATATAATATTGTTCAACCGTTTTTTTGATCAGATCTTTTTCAATAATGCTATCGGATTGACAGACTGTCAATTGCAAAAAGGCTGCATTTTGTTCGGTTCCAATGGCCATTGAGTAAGATGCCAGTGCTAAGCAGAAGAAAATTAAGAGTGTTTTCATTGTATTTTGAGTTTTTTATGACCATATGAACTGATGCTGGTAAATACTGCCAACAGGCATCATCAGCCTTTCAAAGGTAGTTATCCAATGCATTATTATTTCAGCTTTTGGCTAAACCGGCCAGGATAAATTTTCGCACCGCAATACGGCCCCTGCTAAATCATATGGGTCACATTATCCAATGATCCGGTATATTTCTCCGTTTCCACACCGAACTGTTCAAGGAAATCAACACCTTCGTCCTCAGGTATTCCTTTGTGTTCGGCGTAAGAATTCAGGTAGATCACTTTTTTCACTCCCATTGTGTAGATGATCCGGGCGCAGGCCAGGCACGGTGAGAGCGTTACATAAAGCGTTGCTCCGTCCACGGAAGCTTTGTTTTTAACAGCATAAAGGAGTGCATTCTGCTCGGCGTGGATTGCCAGGGAGCAGCCTCCTTTAGAGTCCCGTGGGCAGCCTTCCTCAGGCCATTTTTCATCGCAGTTGTGAGTTCCGGCCGGTGGTCCGTTGTAGCCTATTGAGATGATACGTGTATCCTTGGTCAGAACCGCCCCCACGTGGCGCTTAATGCAGTGTGACCGCTGCGCTAGGTTGACGGCAAGCTCCATAAAAATATCATCGAAATTCGGCCTGGACATAGACGCGAAACTAGCAAGAACCGGCAAGGATTTGATTGATTATGCCCTGAAAACTTTTTGGATAAAATCTATTGATATACTGACGAAAGGTGTTAGGTCCATCATAGCGGCCAAAACGATCAGCATGGCAACGGAGATACCCAGGCATAACCAGAAAAAGCGATATCGGCGAGTCATGGTGATCATTTGGAATTTTAACAAACCAGCGTTTAAACTCCCTTATTCTGATTTTGCTGAAATCACTTAGTCAGGAGTTCGCAATGAGATCAAAAGTCCTAGGGAGGATTCGGGTTTAACTTTTTTTAACACCCGGAAAAACTTGACAAAAAAACGCAGTAAGGCTAATATTGCGCCCAGTCAAATTTTCATGGCATGACGTCATGATACAGGAAAAGTTCAATTGCATTCAACATGGCGATAATAGTAGAAAATCTCACTAAAAAATTCGGTGAGCAAAAGGCTGTTAACGACATATCATTTGAGGTAAAAACAGGAGAGGTGGTCGGATTTCTGGGTCCAAACGGAGCCGGTAAAAGTACCACCATGAAGGTGATCACCTGTTTTATGGCCCCTACACAAGGGGATGTCAAACTTGATGATATATCAGTCAACCACGATCCCGAATCAATAAAAAGAAAAATCGGGTACTTGCCCGAGAATAATCCACTTTACATGGACATGTCGATTGTGGATTACCTGCGATTTACTGCTGAGATACAGGGAGTGGAGAAAAAAGATATCCCAGGGAAAATTGGGGACATGATTGATATTTGCGGGCTTGACCGGGAGAAGCATAAGAACATCAACGAACTCTCCAAAGGATACCGCCAGCGTGTAGGTCTCGCCCAGGCAATGATCCATGATCCGGAAGTACTGGTGCTTGATGAGCCGACCTCGGGTCTGGATCCCAACCAGATCGTAGAGATCAGGAAGCTTATCAAGGAATTGGGTAAACAGAAGACCGTGATCCTCAGCTCACACATTCTTTCGGAGGTGGAGGCCACCTGTGACAGGATACTTATCATAAACAAAGGCAGGATCGTTGCTGACGGATCATCGGATACATTGCGGCAACAGGCACAGGGACAGGAATTATTGACGGTGGGAATCGAGGGTTCCGGTGATATTGGTAAGGCACTTCTGGCCTTGGCGTCAGTGGAGACCGTCAATGCAGTTGATGGAAAAGATAACTGGTTTAGGATCCAGTCCAAACCGGAAAGCAGCTCGCGAAAAAGTGTTTTCGACCTGTGTGTCAAAAAGAAATGGTATCTCACGGAGATGACCGGGATAGAAACAAGATTGGAAGACGTATTTAGGGAACTCACAAACTAGTAGCATGAATAAGATCTGGATTATCACAAGACGTGAACTGGCTTCATTTTTTGATTCGCTGACGGCCTATGTAATGATTATTTTGTTTCTGGGACTTAGTGGGTTGTTCACCTGGTTGGTGGGATCTAATGTATTTCTTATCAATCAGGCCAGCATGGAAGTATTCTTCGGTATTGCATTTTGGTCATTGTTCTTTTTTATCCCGGCATTGACCATGAAAATGATAGCGGAAGAAAACCGGGCCGGAACGATCGAATTGCTGATCACCAAAGCAGTTACCGATAGTCAAATTGTATTGGGCAAATTTTTAGCCTGTCTTTTACTGGTCATTATCGCACTACTATGTACCCTACCATATTATGTCACCATAAGTCGCCTGGGAAATATCGATGATGGTGGAGTGATCGGGGGGTATTTTGGTCTTATACTTCTTTCAGGGGCATACATTGCCATCGGTTTGTTTGCAAGCAGTCTTACCACCAACCAGATCGTTGCATTCCTGGTTGCCCTTTTTATATCGGTATTCTTTCACTTACTGTTCGATGTGATCGGCAGCACCATGACAGGCACGATAGGAGGGATATTCAGTTATCTGAGTAGCCGGGCTCATTTTGAATCCCTGAGCAGGGGAGTGATAGACAGCCGCGATTTGGTCTTCTTTCTATCAATTATTGTGTTGGGATTATTGATGTCCCAGGTGATGTTGTCGAAACGTAACTGGCATTCCTGAATCAAGCTGTAGTAAAATGAAAAAGTCAAAAATATTTACACAAATTGGGATCGTAGTAGCGATAGTCGTCATTCTGAATTTGATCTCGGATGCGCTGTATTTCAGGTTGGACTTCACTGAAGACCGGCGCTACACACTCAGCGATGCCACAAAAAATATTCTGGAAGACCTGGAGGACGTAATAACGGTGCAGGCATACTTTACAAAAGACCTCCCGCCGCAATTGGCATACGTGAGAAAAGATCTGCAGGATCAGTTGATCGAATATGAGGATCGGTCAAACGGAAACATTGTATTTGAGTTCATTAATCCGAATGAGAGTGAAGAGCTTAAGCAGGAAGCGTTTCAAAATGGTATTGCGCCTGTTTCCATCAACGTGGTAGAAAACGATCAGCGACAGCAGTTGCAGGCATTCATGGGAGTAGTTTTCAAGTCAGGAGAGCGGACTGAAGTAATCCCATTGATCCAGCCCGGTGCAGCGATGGAATATGATCTGACAACTTCCATCAAGAAATTGGCCATCGCCGATAAACCGAAGGTCGGGATGATACAAGGTTACGGTGAACCTTCGTTTCAGGCATTTCCGCAGCTTCTTCAGCAGTTGTCTGTATTATATGATGTTGAGCCTTTCAATATCCGTGATACAACCATAGTACCATCATTTTACAGAAGTTTGATTTGGGTGAGCCCTGCGGACACTATAGCGCCTTATGATTTTGTCAAGCTTGACAATTACCTGAACCAGGGAGGAAATATCTTCTTAGCCTATTCGAATGTAAAAGGTGACCTGCAAACGTCACTACTTTCCCGGGCTGATAATATTGGACTGGCGGGCTGGATTGCGCAGAAAGGTGTCACTCCCGGTGATCAATTTATCATAGATGCGCAGTGTGCATCTGTGACCGTTCAGCAGCGTTCCGGTTTTTTCACCATCAATAGCCAGGTGGAGTTTCCATATTTCCCCCAGGTGAACAATTTTGCGGATCACCCTACAACGTCCGGTCTGGAAGCGATTGTGCTGCCTTTTGTCAATGCCCTGAACATTACGGGACAGGACACAACGATTTCCATTAACCCCCTGATATTTAGTTCGGAAGTATCCGGACTCCAGATGCCCCCGATATATGTGGATATTCAGCGCAAGTGGGCGGAACGCGATTTTGTGCAGCCTGAGCAGATAATTGCCGCATCAATAGAGGGTATCGGAGATGCCGGCGGAAAAATGATCATTATTTCAAATGGTCAGTTTATTGTCAATGGAGAAGGTCAACAAGTTCAGCAACTGAGTCCTGACAATGTCAATTTCGCTTCTAATGCGGTTGACTGGCTGTCGGATGATACGGGCCTGATCGACCTGAGAACCAAAGGTGTGACGAGCCGGCCACTGGATCCGGTAGAAGACGGCACAAAGAATATCATCAAATACGGAAATGTGTTTGCGCCGATCTTTCTGATTTTAGTTTACGCGCTGGTGAGAAGGTCCAATAATGCCCGTAAACGTCAAAAATGGGCCCAGGAGAATTATAGTTAAAAAGAAAATCTATTTTCGTTTACAATGCTAAAATTAACAACACCCAGGCTACTGATCATACTTGCCATATTGATAGGAGTATTTCTGGTAGTAAAATTCACCGGTAACAAAGGGAGAAGTAAATCCTTCAGAACTGAGTTGGTATCGGTAGATACTGCGAAGGTCACTAAAGTGGAGATCGAAAGCCCGGAGGGAATTACCGTTTTAACAAAAAATGAAGGTCAGTGGATGGTTGACGTTGAAACGGGTTCGAAAAAAGCCGTAAACAATACTGTCAGAAGTATGCTTTCCACACTCAACAGTGTGGAACCCTCCAGGTTGGCATCCAGAACCGAAGATAAATGGAAGGATTTTTCCGTTGATTCCGCCGGTATAAGAGTTAAAGTTTATGAGGGAAGCAAGTTAACAGGAGACATTGTTTTGGGACGTTTCGGAGTAGAGGGTCAGCGATCATTTTACACTTATGTGAGGCTGTCCGAAGATAAGGATACCTATGTGGCCAATAACTTTATGAAAATGAGCATCAGCACAAAGCCTGAAGATTTCCGAAACAGCAACATCCTTAGACTGAAAAAAGACTCGCTGAATGTGATATCATTCAATTATCCGGATAGTGCTGTTGTTTTGGCTAAGAATGATGACACATGGTACAATGGAACTAATCCGGCAGATTCCGCAACAACGGTCAGTTACATCAATGGTTTAAGCTATGTAACAAGTAAGAGTTTTGTCGATGATGCAACGTTGGGAACCCCTGATCTCAATGTGACTTTCGGATTCAGTAACCAGCCGGAAATACAGATCTCAGCCTACCGGAGACCTGACGGCTGGATCATTTCGTCATCCGAGAATAAGGACGAACTGTGGCTGGATGAGAAACAATATGACAAGATCTTCGCGGCCAGCAGCAAGTTTTGAAGTGCGGTATGCGACACTACGACCTGTCTTGACAGGAGCTGGATGTAGACATTCAATTGGAAATCCAGGATAAGAGATCTTTATGCAACCGGTCCCGTACCGTTCGAAAAGAATGGTCGGAATGATATGTTAGAAACGTAACATCTTCCGCTCCTGACTTGCGCAACCCCCGGTACAAAGGCAACAATGTATTGTCGACTGTGACATTGCCATCTTCCCATCCCCCCACCAGAAGGACAGTTCTGTCATAAAGTTTTCCGGTGTTTTCGATCAGACCGTAAATGTGCTGATTCTCTCGCATTTCATTCAAACCGAATTGGATGTCAGTCCGAATGGGTCCTTCAGGAGCCGCAGTTGATGTCAGTATCTTGTCGACCATGGCCGCAAAATCCTGGTCTGTAGAATACTGCCGAATGAACTGCCCGTGATCAGTACCTGCTATTGAAAATACCTTTGACACGGATGTATCACGCGCGGCATAAGCGAGTGACATGCCGCCACCCCAACTATATCCACCGAGTATTGTTTTAGTAGAGTTGAGATTTAGTTCAGCGGATCTGTCTGATTTTCGGATCCAGTTCCAGGCTGTTTCAATATCCTTCAAAGCATTCGCGAATGTGGAGATACCCTCACTCTCATGCCAGCCTCTGGGAGTCAGGATCACTACCGGGATGCCTCCTTGGGACAGGAACTTGCCAAGTCCCAGTACTTCAGTGGGTCCGCCTCCCCATCCCGGTATTAGCAGCAGGGTCGCCGGTGAATTGGGTTTTCCTTCCCAGATCGTCAGTATAATATCCGATCCGTCACTCCGGATCTTGAGCCTCGATTGAGCATATGAGAGACCATGGAGCAATAAAATCGCAAAAACCAGGACAGCAGGGATTTTTGGGTTAAATGTTTTCATGATTTTGAAGAATTGATGGTTCACATAGCGGGGCACTTAGTTACAATTCCTCGCTCAGGATCGCGAGATAAGTCCTTACACCGTCAACATAGTTCCCTAATCTCAGATTCTCATTGGGGCTGTGCTGGTTATTGTCCCGATTGACTATGGGCACCGTGACTGCAGGTATTCCTAAAGTATTCACAAAAGGAGAAATGGGAATGGACCCCCCGCTGTTACGAATTTTGATCGGAGAGGATCCGAACGCTCTTGTAAGCGCTTTGTCCAACCATATGCCCACTTCCGAATCAAACGGAGTGCGGTAGGCCAGGTATGATATCCTTGATGACCAGGTTATGATCTTATCATGGGTCATCCTTTCTTCCTCTGTCGGATCCCTGTCATCGATAATGTGATACCCCTGATCCCTGATATGACTTTTTATAAGACCCAGCAAACGATCTGGGTCACTTTCCAATACCAGCCGTACATCTATTTCCGCGGTAGCAGTTGAAGGCACAATGGTCCTTACCTCGTCACCAATCCATGCCGAAGCCATTCCACGGACATTGAGAGAAGGATACTGGATGGACTCCTGGTAATTACTTCCAACCTTATCCGTAGCGGCTATGCCCACACTTTTCATGATCTCGGCTTCATCGTCCGGTACCTGGGACAAGATCGCCCGGGCTTCGTCAGTAAGCTCAATGCCATCATAATAACCCGGTATAGTTACGAGACCATCCTCATTTTTCATAGAAGCCAGCAAGTGTGCCAGTCTCCATGCCGGATTTGGTGCATAATTTCCATAATGCCCGCTATGCTGAGGTTTTCTCGGTCCATGTACCGTCAGGGTTATGGTCGAGATCCCACGTGCTCCGAAAGTGAGTGTTGGCTTGTTGCTTACGTGTCTTGGTCCGTCAAATATGATCAACATGTCCGCCGCCAGATCTTCCTTGTAGGTTTCAACAGCTTTTGGAAGGGGGGGAGATCCCAGTTCCTCCTCAAAATCCATAATGATCTTCATGTTGTAGTTTGGCCGGATCTTGTTTACTTCGGAGGCGTCAAGTGCCGCAAGAAATGCAGATACTGCCCCTTTCGAGTCAGAAGTTGACCTGGCAAAAATCCTAAATTCCGGGTTGTAATTGGAACTGATATTGTCCCAGTCGATGATCTCCCAATCGCCGGATGAATTTTGTTCTTTCAGTACCGGTACGAAAGGATCATCCTGCAGCCATGCCGACGGATCGACTGGCTGTCCGTCAATCTGAAGGTAGATTAGTACCGTTTTCTTCGCTTTTTTTGCAGGTTTTTCCGCCAAAAGAAGCGGCAGTCTTTCCGTTTCGAGTCTTTTGGTGGTAAAACCCCTGGCACCAAAAGCGCTCTCACACCATTTTACATTTTTTTCAATATCCCCGGGAAAGTGCGCATCATTTGGTATGCTCAAAAGCTCAGCGAGTTGCTGCCAGGATTTTTTAGCATATTCATCTGCAATCCGGTCGAGTGCTTCAGCGTCGAATTTCTGTCCGAAACAAAAGGTGACGGACACTGTAAGAGCGAGCAGGAAGATTATTTTTTTCATAAAGATTAATGAGTAGAGCCTACTTGATTTTGAATGTTGCTATCATCATCCTCTTTGACCATTAACCAGGCCACCGTAGACAAGGCCAGTGTTATTGTAGAAATAATAAAAATCAGGACTTTATTTTCAGCCTGATTCACAGCAAAACCAACCCCCAGGCTTACTACTAATTGCGGCAATACAACGGAAAGATTGAACAGCCCCATGTACAACCCCATTTTAGCCTGGTCTACCTTCTGCGACATAATTGCAAAAGGCAATGAAATGATAGCCGCCCATCCAACGCCGCATACTGCCATAAGAATATAAATAATGTAGATATTGGTGCTGCCAAATGCCAGCAAGCCGAAATATCCAATTGTCATGATACCCAGAGAAAGCGCATGCGTATTTACCCTGCCGATGCGTTTTGCAAGCGGCTGCAGCACCAATACGGGAATTATGGCACCGACAGCATTCAGGATCAGAAAACTTAGGGAGACCACCCGGCCCTGATCAATGCTTGACATCAACGGGTACTTGTCCTGGATGTAAAAGAACATGTATACGAACATGGTATGAACCCCAACCCATGAAAATGCGTGGGCCGCCATTACTTTTTTGAATCCGATTGCATTCCGTTCTTCCCTGGACTTGTCTTTTTCAGACTGGATCAACACCTGGCCGATCAGCAAGACCGTCAATCCCAGACAAATAAATTCCATGTAATAATTGGTCTGCTCGATGTGGATCAATCTCATGGTAATAGCATAGACATCATATACCAGAAACCCCCAAAGAGGTCTGACAGCCATCAGGATTTCCATAAAGGAGGTCGCAGGTTTGTCGGTATTCAAATCCTTCTCAACAATCAGCTCTTTTTTTTCTTCGATAAAGAAGGGGGGGATAAAAGAACAGAGAAAAACAATGATCGCGCCTGAGTAGATAAGTACGTAATTATCCCATATCACGCCTATGGCATAAGCTCCGACACTCAACGTACCGGAAACCGACTGCATCCAGGTATAGCCCTTTGTCCGGTTTACGCCTTCAGGTGTGACATCCGCAATGATCGATCTTGTGGGATTGAAACTCACATTAATTGCCAGATCCAGCATCAGGGCCACAGCGATGGCAATTCCCAGGATCCCTTCTATGCCCATCGAAGATGAGATCACGTCAATATTAGGGAGAGCCAGCAGCATCAGGGATGCCAGCACACCGCCTATCAGTATGAATGGTTTCCTTCTGCCTCCCCAGAACCAGACGTTATCACTGATCACACCAATGATCACCTGTCCCAGGATTCCGGCAATTGGTCCCGCGGCCCATACAAGCCCGACATCATGTATGTCAAGGCCGTATTTGTTGCTCAGAATCCAGCTCAAGGCTGATATCTGCACAGACAGTGCAAATCCCATTGCTGTAGCGGGAAGACTTAGAATGGCAAAAAAAGTATTTGTGAGTTTTTTCTGAATTGAAAGCATATTCTCGTCAGGTCGATTCGCCAATTTAGCTTCTACTGATCATTTATTAAAGGTAATCTGCAAGTCATTTTGACCTTCAAATGAAACTTCTTTGATCATTTCGATGTATTTTATTGTATAAATTTGCAATTATGAACCTAATGAAGATATTTGGAACATTCATGGCTTTGATCCTGTTTGTTGCGGCAAAGGCTCCTGAGAGGGAGTCCGTGGCTTCAGAGATCAATTGGATCTCTTTTGAGGAAGCGGTGGCGTTGAATAAAGATGTTCCGAAGAAAATTCTGATAGATCTTTATACAGACTGGTGCGGATGGTGTAAGAAAATGGACAGAGATACCTACGCCAGGCAGGAGATCATCGATTACGTCAATTCAAGATTCTATGCAGTAAAATTCAATGGAGAACAAAAGGAGAAAGTTGTTTTCAACGGACACACTTTCAAGTTTGTTCCTTCCGGCAGGCGGGGTTATCACGAACTGGCGGCCGCACTTACCAAAAATCAACTAAGCTACCCAACTACTGTCTTCATGAACGAAAAAATGGAGATCCTTGTAAACCAGGCCGGATATCTTGACGCCAAGACCTTTGACGTCATATCACGGTATATTGGTGAGGAGAAATACAAGGATACACCCTGGATGGAGTTCCAGAGGGAGTATAAGAGTAGTTTATAATCCCACGTTTTTCATTCAGGCTTTCCTTTAATGAAGCTGTATCATCGGCAGGGAGATATGTTGTCTTTAAACTAGCCAGATAAATGTCCCTCGGCCAGATAGTGGTTTGAAGTAGCCGGACAACATAACATTGCTCTCAAAAGATCCAAATACGGTAATTTTGTATGGAATAATTGCCGGAATGCAACCTTCCAAATATTTATTTCTCTTTAAGAAAATTAAAGCAATGAAAAGAGCAGCATACACCTATTTAGTTGGAATGTTGATTGTGTTCAGCGCTTACGCCCAGCAAACTGAAACACGGTCACTTTCCTCATTCTCGGAGATTTCAGTGGGAGAGGCGATCAACGTAGAAATAAAAAGCGGTGATCGGGAAGAAGCCATTGTCGAAGTTCGTGGTGCGGATCTGGACGATGTCCGAACGGATGTGTCCGGTGACAGGTTGAAGATCCACATGAGAGACGGGCGAAATTTCAGCCGCACGGATGTATATGTAAAGGTCACTTATAAATATATTGACGAAATAGATGTTTCTTCGGCAGCGGACCTTGTCTCTGTTGGTGTAATCGAAGCGAAGGATCTTGAAGTGGAGGTGAGTAGTGCCGGGGACGTAGAGATTGAAGTAGATGTTGAAGAACTTGAGGTACGCGTATCCAGTGCGGGGGACCTGGAAGTTTCAGGCTTTGCCACAAGACAGTATGTCAGGGTAGCCAGCAGCGGAGATTATGATGCCTATGATCTCGAAAGTAAAGAGGCCGAAGTGGATGCCAGCAGTGCAGGAGATGCCAGAATATTTGTTACCGAAAGTCTGGACGCTGATGCCAGGAGCGGCGGATCAGTTTCCTACAGAGGCAACCCGGAAAAAGTTTATGCTGACTCCAGTAGTGGCGGAAAGGTGAGAAGATCCTGATAACATAAAAATATCTATTGATAAAGCCTGCATAGATTTGTGCAGGCTTTTTTCATATGTATAGAGTTCACTTATTATTAGTAGCATTGGTGATCATTTCCTGCCAGAGCGAACAAACCAGGAGAGATCGGTACTTTCTGGATGGGAATAAGTTCCTGGAGAAAGATGATTTTGAATCTGCCATCCTGTACTACAATAAAGCTTTGGAAGAAGATCCGGATTTCGATCTGGCTTACAATAACAGGGGAGTGGCGTACATGGAAAACGGGCACCCTTATGAAGCCATAATGGATTACAACCAGGCCATACTGATCAACCCTGGTTACTGGGAGTGTATTCACAATCGTGCACAGGCCAATGATCTCGTCGGGAGATACAGGAAGAGCCTGGACGACTATCAATTGCTGTCCCGCCAATTCCCTGATTCGGCGTTAGGTTATTTTGGTCAGGGGTTGATCCTTACGAAATTGACGGAATATTCCAAAGCAGCACGATCTTTTGAGCGGGTATTGGAATTGGATCCGGAAGATCACGAAGCGCTGATCAATCTTGCAATTTTGGATTACTACCAGGGTGATTATGAAAAGGGAATTGCACGGATCGATAGCGCACTAAAAATATCTGATGACGCCAGGGCATATAATACGTTAAACCAGATCCATATCGAACTGGGGAACTATCCGGTTGCCTTAAATGCAATAAACAAAGCACTGGACCGATCCCCGGAAGAGCCCTACTTCCTGAATAACAGGGGCTTGACTTATTTACTGATGGATTCTCTGGACCTGGGAATTACGGATATAAACAGGAGCATCGTGAATGACCCGGAAAATATGTGGGCTTTCAGGAACAAGGGTATTTATTTTTTGAAGACACAGGATGTGGCACAGGCTATACGGTACCTTGAAGAGGCGGAGTCCTCCGGGATTTTTGTGGGTGATATTTACTTTTATCTGGGAGAGGCCTACAGGTTGTCAAACCAGTTGGAAATAGCCTGTACACAATGGTTAAAGGGGATCGCCAGGAACGAACAAAAAAGTAAGGAACGGCATGCCCGCTTTTGTCCTTAAAACTTTTCTTCTTCCGGTAAGCTGAACAACTTCAGGAATGAAACACCATGACTGAAGATCACGGCGGGTACGACAAACCCTGGCAGCAATACGAAAGGAAAATAAAAGACTGCAAGATTTGGAACGTTGTAAACTTCCGGATTGAAGAAATACGGTGTTGCTGAAATTGCTCTCGCTACGATATTGATCACCAGTACAAAAGCTAATGCATTCCATATGATTGCACCTATCCGGCTTTTACTGCGCATCCCAACCAGAAATACTCCGGCAAAGGGTGCGGAAATACCGGAAAGGATATCATAATTAACACCTTCAAAAGTCAGCGTATCCGGAAATACCTGTTCTTTGGTCAGCCACCATAAGACAATTTCAACCGGCACACGGACAATGTGAATATAAGTCAAAGTGGTGAGTGGCATTTTTAACAGAAATGACCTGGTGTTCTTATTAATGAATAAATAGATGATGGTAAGTAATGGAGGTCCTCCGATCAGTATTAATCTTGGCGGCCGGGCACTGAAATCCTGAAAAAAGTCATAGAACGTAGCGATGGAAAGTAAGAATAACCAAACCAATATAAACGTAACAACTATAGTTGGTGTGAAATTTCGCTTCCCGGGGGCCGCTAAATTCAGTGCGTAGAATATAAAGCCCAGGGTGGCCAGTACAACGGCGATAAAAGTGAGTCCTACATAGGAGGGGATATTTTCCATTAATATTTGAAAGTCGGACTGCACAATTTACACCTTTGACAGAAATTAAACCTTAAATGAAGTTAGAAAATACATTGTCTTTGAGATAATAGACGAATTCAGGTGATGGGAGGCCGGCGTTGGATCCCAGTCTCTTATTGGTCCAAATTTTTAAACATCTCTCTATATCTAGTGATACGCGAGGTTTTTTTAGGTGAAATAAAATATTTTTGGCTCCGATGACGGATCCTTCATTTATAGATAACCTGAGAAGACGCCTGCTGGAGCCACTACCGGGCGATGACGCCCACCAGAAAATGAAGGCCAGGAGATCTAATGGAGCGCCAATCATATTCCCCCCACCGAAAGATCCGAAAAGAGGCGCAGTGCTGATCCTGCTATACAAGAAAAAAACCAGATGGCATTTTCCCATCATCCGGCGTTCTGAATATGATGGTGTTCACGGGGGCCAAATTGGCCTTCCGGGCGGGAAGGTAGAAAAATCCGACAAGGGTCTCGATTTTACTGCCTTGCGGGAGGCGCACGAAGAAATCGGGATCATCCTGGAAGATGTTGAAGTGCTGGGAAGCCTCTCTTCTTTTTTTGTCGGTGCAAGTAACTACCAGGTGCTGCCGGTAGTGGGTAAAATCGACTATGTTCCCACTTTTTTTCCGGATGGGATGGAAGTGGCGGAGGTGATTGAGGTACCGATTGATGATTTCCTCAATGAAAGTAACAGAAAAGAAAAGGAAATTGAGGTTAGGGGTTACTCAATCATAGCACCTTATTTTGATGTAAAATCACAATTTATCTGGGGAGCGACTGCCATGATGCTTAGTGAACTGGTCACAATACTAGAAGAATTATGAACGAACCTTTGATCACCAATGACGCCATCATCTTTGGAATCCTGATGCTGATGCTGGGATTTGTTTTTACGACCTCTTCCAGCCAATCAAGATTCTGGAAAAAATTCTATGGTGTGGTACCTACCCTGCTGGTTTGTTATTTCCTTCCTTCGCTGCTAAGCACTTTTGGTTTGGTTGACCCTGAAGAGTCAAGACTATATTTTGTAGCCTCCCGGTATTTGCTGCCGGCATGCTTGGTTCTTTTGACCATTAGTGTTGATCTCAAAGAGTTGACCAAGTTAGGTCCCAAAGCTCTGATCATGTTTTTTACCGGGACCTTTGGCATCATGTTTGGCGGGCCAATTGCCATTTTGCTGTTTTCGGCTGTGGCGCCCCAGGTGATCAGTGCGCCTCCTCCGGGAGAGGTTTGGCGAGGGCTGACTACTGTTGCCGGATCGTGGATCGGTGGCGGAGCCAATCAGGCAGCAATGATGGAAGTTTTCGAAGTGTCGGGGCCTTTATTTTCCAAAATGGTGGCTGTAGATATTATTGTTGCAAACATCTGGCTGGCATTCCTGATGGTGGGTATAGGCAGAAATGCCTGGCTCAACCAAAAGTTGAAAGCCGATGATACGGCGATAGAGACCCTCAAAAAAAAGATGAGCGATTTTCAACTGAGTATTGAAAAAATCCCATCTCTTCCGGACTTTATAAAGGTGCTGGCGGTGGGTTTCATTTGCATGGGTGTTGCACATTTCGGGGCTGATGCAATAACGCCCTACATTCAAACCAATTTTCCCCAGTTAGATAAATATAGCCTTACTTCGGACTTCTTCTGGCTTATTGTAATTGCTACAACGATCGGCGTTATTCTGTCTTTCACTAAACTTAAAGAACTGGAGGGGGCGGGAGCTTCCAAGATCGGAGGAGTCTTTATCTTCATTCTCGTGGCTACTATCGGTATGAAGATGGACATTATGGCCATATTTGATGATCCGGAGTTATTCCTCGTCGGTCTGGTCTGGATTTCTATTCATGGTGGGATGCTTTTCATCGTGGCTAAGATTATTAAAGCGCCATACTTTTTTGTTGCCGTGGGCAGCCAGGCCAACGTGGGTGGCGCCGCTTCAGCACCGGTAGTCGCATCTTACTTTCACCCATCACTGGCCCCGGTTGGTGTATTGCTGGCTGTTTGCGGCTATGTTTTAGGTACATATGGGGCCTATATGTGCGGACTCATGATGCAGTGGGCAACGCCATAAAAGCTGTGATTTACGGATAACATTTGGAGTAAAAAGCTGTTTCCTGGCTCAAAGAACAGCTTACTCGATCCTGATCAGGATCTTAATGATTTGGAACTGCCATATAAAATTCTTCCCCCGATAAATTAGGGGGAAGAAATCGTCAATTTCTGACTTATGAGTCAGCCCACTAACAAGGCCTTTGGAATAACCTGTAATTACGTTTGATCTAATCTATCAGGGAGATTAGTTTGTCAGCAACCTCCAATATCTTCTTTGTGTTCTTCTGTACCGCCCTGAAGCATTTCAAGATTCTTTTCGAAAATATCCGGATAGGTTACTTCCCATTTTTTCCAACCTCCATCCAGGGCATATACATCTTTGTAACCAAGCTGCTTCAAGGTTTGGGCGGCAAGGATGCCCCGGCTTCCTTTCCTGCAGTACACTACTATTTTTTCATCTTTCAGAGGCATGTATAAACCTTCTTCTTCCCAGAAAGCTTCGTTGCCAATTACGAATTCCAGACTGCCTCTGGGGATGACCAGTGAGCCCGGAATGTATCCATGGTAATGTTCACTCTTCTGCCTTACGTCGATTAAGGTGTAATACTCTTCACCTATCATCAATTTGTGCAGTTCCTCCACACCAATCATATCTACAACTTCGAGAGCTTCCGATACCATTTCATCCGGATTCTCATAGTAGGTCTCGCTCCCACACCCTGAGATCAGAAATGTCAAAACCATTGAAAATAACAAGTACTTTTTCATAAATCTTATCTCTAAAGTTTTTAAAATCACTTCGCTTTTTCTTCCTCCACTAAATCATATCCGGTAATCATCGCTTTCAGGTTGGAAAAGATGGTCCTTCCCGTGCTTATCAGGTACACATGTATGATCAGGAATACCACCAGGAGATATGCTCCGGCTACATGTATTATCGCCACCCATTCCAGGCTTTTCAACTGTATCGGATTTGCCGGATAATGATAGTACATGTAGAGAAAGCCAGACAAAAGCTGGACAGGGAATACAAGAATTATCAAAACCAGGTAAACGATCCTTTGCAGTGGATTCAGCTTACTCAGTTTCGTTTTCTTGGTAGGGTGGGCAGCATCCCTGAAGATCCCGGAAATGTAATAAGCAACCTGTGCCTTGATGTTTTTGGTGGTTGGAACAAAGTTCTTCCATTGTTCTGTTACAAAAAGCCAGAAAACAGCGAGTGCGATCAGAATGAGAAAGGCCCATGCCGCAGCAGAATGTAACCTCACTGAAGTTTCATACCCAAATAACCTGAATGTGTCATGGATTTCGAAACCGGTCAGGCCCAAAAGAATGATCAACATACTTTGGGTCCAGTGCCAAAAACGCTCAAATTTGCTATATAATAATACTTTTTTCATGCTATTAACCTTTTGCATAATTCTTTTTTGAAGCTGCGACGGCTCTCATAAATCCATGCGCCACTACTGCAGCGAGCGAAAGAATGATTAGCCCAATGCCGATAATCTCAATGGCTTGCGAACGATCTCTTCCCGGGAGATAAAAACCATTCAATGAACTCAATTTACCATCTCTTGAGTGACAGTCAGAGCAATCCAGGGCTTCACTTTTAGGTGAAACCATATGATTGATCGGCCAATATACCTCCGTCTCGACAAATCCGTACTCACCGCTATATGGCCTCTCGTTGTATTTCATCCCGAGATAGGCCGCAGTGTCCCAGTCAAAGTCCATCCAAAACGCTCCTTCTCCTTTTCTCTTGCCGGCTAATTTCAGGTGAACAATTGTATTGTTAATAGTATCATACATCTGCCTGCCACGGTGGACCTTGACAGGCCATATTTTTGCTGTCGAGTCCTGATAATTACCAAACAGTGTATTGATTTTTACCGGTATCTCACTGATGGTATCCGAATTCAGGTAGTGATCGGCTGTTCCATTAAACCAGTAATATTCGGGTTCAATATTATCATCCCAGACAAAATTTCCTTTTGCAGAAAGATAGTTGTGGTTTCCGTCGGCATCCGGTTCATAATAAGGTTTGCCTTCGTCATCCAGTTTGCCACCGGATGACCAATCCCACCACACTTTTGTTGAATTTACCTTCGCATAAGCCGGAATGTGGCAGGTTTGACAGGCGACCCGCAAATAGTGCTCATCGAGGATCCTGTCCTGATGCGGGCTACCGGAGTGACATTGCTCGCAGGTAACCCTGTTGACATTAGCGGAGGAAACTGAATAACTCTTGCCGCTGATGAGGTGCTTTTCCGTTTTATGACAATCTATACACGACATGTCCAGACTGTCGGACGACATGTGTACGTCCACCTCGAAGGAACAATCCAATAGTGCTTCCTCAAGATCCCCATGTTTGACATTGTTACCTCCTCCGCCATAGAAGTGGCAAATACCGCAGTTTTCTTTTCTGGGTAAACCTACATTCTGAGATACGTAATTGTAATCGGGAGCGGGGTAAACTGCGGTCGCATTTTCGGCTGTTGCAGGGTAACCTGCCTCTCCTTTCTTTTTGAAGTAGGTGTCGGTTTGATCATGACAAACCAGGCAATCAATGTTTTTGGGATCTTCAAAATCAAACGATTTATCTTTCCATCCATACCCGATATGGCACCTCATGCAGGATGAGTTGTTTCCGGTTGCTCCTGTACAAAAATTGTTAAGCAGGTTTTTCTTTCCTATTGTTATAGCCCCCCGGCCGGGAATGGCGGTTTCCCTTTCCCATGTCCAGTGGGCTGTGGCCATTATCTCCTCATCTCTTTTTGTGTGGCAGGAGAGACATGCTTCCGTCACCTCATTCGGAGTCCCGAAATCACCTTGCAGCACTTCAAATTCCGAGTGATCGGTTGAAGAAATGTGATCCGCTGAAAACTCCGTTTCGACGGGGAGCCTCGTGGCTATCCTGGATCCGTAAAAGTTGAAGATTATGTAAACAACGTACCCCGGGAGGATCAGGACCACCAGGAGCGAAATCAAAATTGTTTTTATCCTTTTCATCCTGAATTGCTTTAGGTGACAACGATGGGCGGGACCCAACACCCACCCATCATTTGTTCACCTTATTACCAACTACTACATCGCCACTTTATTTGACGTGGTGGCTTGCCATTCAAGGTAAGCTCCATCGTATACTTTGACCTTTGGGTAATCAAGTCCTTTCAGCACGGTGTAGACTATACCGGCCCGGACGCTGGATTCGCAATAGAGAATTATCTCTTTGTCCCTGGTTATCCCGTTTTTATCGAGCAAACCAGCGATTGCGTCGGCGTTCTTCATCATTCCGCTGTCCTCCAGGACATTTTGAAAGTTGAAACTGATGGCGGAAGGAATATGTCCTTTTCTTAATTTCGTTTCCGCCTTGCCGTCATACTCCTGAATGGATCGGACATCAACGATCACAACGGCATCATTCCCAATGGCTTTCTTTATGTCATCCATTGTGGCAAGGATTGACTTGTTCACATTGACGTTGAAGGTGGCAGGTTTAACATTCGTAGGATTCTTGGTAACCGGTTTCCTTGCCATCCTCCAGCCTTTCATGCCGCCATCTATGATCCGGACATTCCCGGCACCCAGATGGTCAAGTATCCAGTACATTCTTCCGGAATATCTACCGGTTCCATCATCGTAAAGAATAATATTCATGTCATTACCTATGCCTTTGTCTCCAAGGGTTTTTGCTACCTCGCCGGATGGCTTTAACATACTTAGATCTCCATACAGATCCTTGTGATTGATGTTTACGGCGCCTGTGATGTGGACTTTCTGATAATCTGACGGGGTTCTCATGGAGACAAAAACAGTGTTGTCGGCGTTCAGAAGTTTGCCGGCTTCTTTTGCGCTGATGACATCAATCTGAGATGTCGCAACGAAACTCGTAAGCAGTAAAGCGAAACTTAGAATTATTGAAATTGAGATTGATTTTTTCATTGTTTTGTCAGTTTAAAATTTTACTTGAAGCTGTAAGAGCAACGCATCATTCTTGACTTCTTTCGGATCTTCAGCTGCATAGGTGTAATTGAGTTGAAGCCTTGTCCAGTCATTTGGATAATAGTTTAGACCAAATGTCTGGCAGACACTGGATAATTCATCGCCGGAGTTTGCGGATTCCGTTGATTTCTCCGTAGAGGAGAATGTTTCAATTTTGTAGACAGGTTCCAGGTTATTGGCAAACCTGTAAGCGCCAATCACATATAAACCTTCCGTGTATTTTGTGCCTACGGATGTGGTAGCCGGACCACCGTCGCATCCTCCGCCGGTAGTGTAAGAACCTTTGTCCTCACCATCGATATATTCTGCCTGAATCATATACTTCCCTTTCATGTAGGAAATATCAAATCCAAATCGCATTTTACTATCGTCTTCGGTAATTGAAGGATCGTCAGATTCAGGTGGTAGCGTGCCATACCTCATGCTTCCTCCAATTTTCAACCCTTCGATCGGTTGTACGGTAGCCCTGCCGGTCAGTGAATAACTGTCAAAGAGATTGTTATTGGTACTGAAAATACCATAGCCGTTTGTTAAGGCTACCTGGTAAGCCAGCAGCGATGTTTTGCTGCCGCCCAATACCATTATACCTATGTCACGATTTGAAGTCCCATCATAGTTAATAGTCATTTCGTTTACAATCCTTGATCGTCGAATGGTATAAAGACCATGACAGGCCGTACTCAGCTCCAGACCAAACGGATACTTAAACGAACCAATGGCAACTTTAGCAAAATCCAGTCGGTTGTAGGAAACAAATGCATCTAAAAGATAAGCGCCATTCCCCTCGGGGTTCATGAAATTGCTTGTTTCTACTAATACATAGTAGCTGAAGTCGTAGGGAATATTTCCCATAGCACCTATTCGCATCCTTCGAAACTGAAAGTTGGCCCTCGTATCCTCTTCAAAATAGGTTACAAACTCCGGTTGCAGATATCCCCAGATGGTCACGCCTTCATCCGAAGTTGGCTCCGCACAGCCTTGTGCATGGATTTTGGTTCCGGACAGAAAAGATGTCAGAACAATTGTAAGCGTCAAGATCTTTTTCATGATCATGATGGGTTTCAGGTTAAAAGATTAACTCAAGATCAGAGAAGAGCCGGGCGAAATGCCCGGGCTCCACTAGCTCAAGCTTAGTTGGTCACAACAGGTAAGTCCACTGAAGGCGGAGCATACTTGTGACTTTCAAGCTCGGAATAGATCATCCCATTGACGCCGAATTTCAAACTTTTAGCATCATATCCTAGTACAGTAAGATAGGCAGTCAACATGGATGAAGTTTGTCCTGTCCAGCAATAGCTGACGATCGTTTGCGAAGGATCAATATATTGGAATTCCTCATTTGCAAGTGTCAGGGGCTTAATCCTGTAAGCCTCATCTATGTGTCCATAGTGATCCACATCAGTCTGATCCCAGAAATTGTTTATGAAGAAATTCGATGGATTTTCAAGAACGTCACTTCCTGCCACTCCCTGGAATCCTTTATCCAGCATATGCCGGACTCTTTCCGCAAGAATTGCTTCTCCTGTCGTTTCTGAAGAGGTGAACGAAGGATTCTCAAAGGTTGTGTTTGATTGCACGGCGTCTGTAGACCAATTGGTGTGTCCTACACCTATGTCACCGGTGTTTCCGTCCCAGGGATCTTTAAGATCCGTATGCCATCCGGACATTCCAAATTTTAAGACCTTGGCATCGGCATATCCGCTTAACCGGAGCGCCATCACAGCATGGCCGGCGGATTGTCCTGTGTAGCATGCCACAAGGATCGGTTTTGTGGCATTTTGCGCAGCCTCCAGTACGTTGGGAAGCGTTGTGTTTATTGCGCCGTCGATACGTCCGTCATTAAAGTCATCCGCACTTCTGATATCAAAAATGGTATAATTACCTGTAAAAGAGCTTAGATCTGCTTCTGCCGGAGCAGCAACTATCCAATCACTCAGCACACTGGAAACATCAAGGTTTTGAGCAATCATGTACTCCGTCATAATATCAAAAGGTTCCGATGCTTCGACATCGTCGTCTTTACAGCTAACCACCATTAGGAAGGGTACTAGCGCTAGCCAGAATGAGGTTTTTGCGAAATTTTTCATTAGAATATAAGGGTTAAGGTTCAAAATCATATAGGTCGTTATCTTTCTGTCCTAGCCGGTTACATAAGAGCGAAAAGACCTATTGACAAAATACTTTTTGTCATTACTATCATGAGCCACGATTTGTGGTTTCTTTAGAGCGTATCAAGTTTATTCCAGAGTTTGCTCCTTCATTAGGACACGGCCTATCATCGAATTTTTTGAGACAGGATTCAGAAGATGCAGGATTGCCTGCAAGAATCAAATTTGCGGGTTCAATGCTCCAGATTTTCCTTTGTGTCCTCATATGCGCCTTCAGTTTAATGGGTGACCGGTCCATTTTCAAATGCATACAAGGCCCTGAAATGCGAAGGCAAGTTAGATAAATATCATATGAAGGACATGACATATGTTATGGGAGTCCTCAACCTTTACATCTAAATTCGTCAATGAAATAATTGACCTGAATCAAACCGTTACAGGCACGATAAAAAATGAGTACTGACCCCAGAATACTAATACCCTGCATCAATTGCACCTGTATGTCCGGTGCATTCAGGATGCTGACCAATGAACAACTGATGAGGGTTGATCTCCATAGGAGGGAGATCCATTACAAAAAAGGAGAAACATTGTGTAAACAGGGTTCATTTATGTCCAACATGATGTTTGTGAAGGATGGACTGGTAAAGCTGTACATGGAGAACAATGATCACCCAACCATTATTTCACTGGAAGGGGACGGACATTTCATTGGGTTGCCTTTGATTTTTGGTGAAGGCCATCCGGTTTACCACTACACTGCCACAGCAGTGACAGAAACGGATATCTGTCAGGTCAATATTGAACTATTCAAAGAATTCATTTCTGAGAATCATGGATTTGCCCAGCAGATCATCAGGATGTTGAGCGAGGAAGTGATAAAAGGCCATAAGCAGATGTTTGGTCTGACACAGAAACAGATAAGAGGCCGGTTTGCCGAACTTGTATTGCATCTGAAAGAGAATATCTACAAGAGTTCCAAAATGAAAATGACAATTTCCCGAAAGGACATGGCTGAGTTGATATCCACCTCACAGGAGTCCATTTCAAGGTTGATCAAAGAATTTAACGATGAGAAAATCACTGAAATCAATGGGAACCACCTCCACATTCTGGATTTGGAAAGACTCCAATATATCAGCCGGGTAGGCTGATCCTTTTGCTCAATAAATATTAATTTGGGGATACTGGTACAACCTGTTCTACACCATGGAAGAGATCAAAGGGTTTTCCAAAGCGGAATATCTCATGACATTACAATCCATCATCATGGGATTTATAGTGTCGGAATACTTCGAGGGGATCGGGCATTACCTGAAACGGTACAAGCATTATACCAGACCTCTGCACTTTTTGCTTTTTGCTTTCCTGTCGCTGGCGATCCTTTTGATTTTCTGGTGGAACACATGGAACAGGAGCGAGGATATTACACTATCAATAGGGGATTATCTTCAAATTTTCCCATACACGCTGATCTTTTATTTGATCACAATCCTGCTATTCGGAGATAGCAACACGAGATCAGGCAACCTGTTGTTCACATATTTTAAAAACAGTACGAAACTGTACGCACTTCTGGGATTTTATTTTCTGTACGATCTCGTGGTTTCGGTAAGCGGTCTGACAACATTTCAGTACGCAGGTCTCGTACTTTCGGTTGTTGGCATCATATCAGGAAGTCAGATCGTTCATTTATTAATATTGATAGTTGGCGTGCTCTGTGTTTTCACCTATGTGGGTGTTGACTTTTTCTGGGGATTGGTGGGACGGAATGACATGGAGTTGACCGGTTATTCCAAAGTTGAGCACCTGACAATTTTTCTGTCTTTTTTGTATGGTTACGTGGTAGCAAGGTTTTTCATAGGTTGGGCACGTATCGTCCGGAAGTGGGGAGAAATCCGGTTTTCCCTAATCCATTTATTGTGGACGCTATTGGTATTCTTCCTTCTTATTGACATCTGGTGGGGATCATGGGATATTCAGGTTCATTTCACGGATCATTTACTCAATTTCCTTGTGGTAATGATCACTCCCTTTTTTCTCTATCTCATCTCATTGTTCATGTTTCCAACTACCCGTGAGGCTGTGATTGACTATCGTCAGTATTTTAGAAAGCAGAAGCAATTTGTCTTTCCCATATTCGGGCTACTTTTGATTTCGAGCTTATTTATATCCGTTTACTTCGGCAATTTTGATGTGGAATTTTCCCAGAATATGTTGAGAATATCAGGTGCTGTTTTGGCTTTGATTGCCTGGAGGGCTAAGCGGACCCTCACGCTTTACATCTTATTTTTTATTGCTCTTGTTTTGATCCTGACTGACCTGCTGTTCAAATCCGCTGTTCTATGATTGAGAAACATCTGGATTTTGAGATAAGCGCCCCATACTGTACCCTAAACAGGCTCAGGAGTACAACAAAGAAGATCTGGCTAGTATTTCATGGCTATGGCATGCTTTCGCGATACTTCATAAACAAGTTTCGTATACTTGACAAGAGGTACAACTTTGTTATAGCGCCTCAGGGACTTTCCAGGTTTTACCTGGAAGGCTTCACAGGTCGTGTTGGATCCAGTTGGATGACAAAAGAAGACCGGTTGACGGAGATTGAAAATCAGCAACGATATCTCCGTGCGATTATTGACCGGGAAATTATCACAAACAATTTTGAGGAACTGATCATTCTGGGTTTTTCCCAGGGTGCTGCTACGGCCAGCCGGTTTGCCGCTTTCTCCGGGATTGACTTTTCAAAATTGATCATATGGTCCGGCAAGTTCCCGGAAGACATTGCAAGGGAAGATGTGGCACATTGGTCCGATGATTTGGTGATCAGGTACTTCACCGGAACAAAGGATCCATTTCTGAAGGAAGTGAAGATTCCGGATCAGCATGAAGTAATTAAAAGGCTCACTGGCATAGAGATTGAAAAGACGGAGTTTGATGGGGAACACGAGTTAATACCTGATCTTCTGCTGACGATTTAGTGTCTGATTTTCGATCATGGTTGTATCGTTTCCGTACACAGACATTTTGCACTCATGTGTGTAAATGTCACAGAATCAAGAATTTATATTTATGGTACAGCCTTTGGTATTTTCTGCTTATTATTGACCTGAATTAATCATTAACAATCACATCTGAATGATAAAACTTATTGATGTTGATAAATATGTTGAATCCAAATATCAACGTATTTTCATACTAAAAGGAATTGGCCTTGAGATCAACAGCGGAGATTTTGTAAGTATCATGGGTCCTTCGGGCTCGGGAAAGTCCACGCTTCTGAATATTATCGGGATGCTTGACAAGCAGTCAGCCGGGGAATACTATTTTCTGGATGAGCCGGTTCACAAGTTCAATGAAAGAAGGACATCCAAAATACATAAGGAGCACATTGGGTTTATTTTTCAGGCTTATCACCTGATCGATGAGCTCACCGTTTACGAAAATATTGAAACACCTCTGTTATACCGTGGCGTTAAGCGAAAAGAGCGATCAAGCATGGTGGCAGAAATGCTGGACCGTTTTCAGATGGTGGCAAAAAAAGATCTTTTCCCCGAACAATTATCAGGGGGGCAGCAGCAGCTGGTAGGTGTGGCCCGGGCAATCATCGGCAAGCCAAAACTCTTACTGGCGGATGAGCCAACCGGTAATCTTCACTCAAGTCAGGGGGAGGAAGTGATGGATATTCTAAAACAACTCCACAAGGATGGTATGACCATCATCCAGGTTACGCACAATGAGAAGTTTGCCGGTTATGGCCAGCGGATCATTCATCTGGAAGACGGAAGGATTGTTAGCTAGGTGCTGGCTTCTGTTGCGGGTTGCCGGTTGCTGGTTGCTAGTTGCGCCATTTCCGCAGTAACCCGCAACCTGCAACCCGCAACCTAAATAAACCCTTTGCTTTCTTTTGCTGCCTTTTCAGTCATTTCAGCGGCCAGTTCTTTTCCAAGGTAACGGTCAATCAGGTAATGTCCGAGGTAGATCAGAGGTGTGAGTACAATTGCCACAACGAACTTATAGATGTAATTCATGATTCCAACGGAGATCACCATAGCAATGCTCCAACGGCTTTCCTCAGGAGCCAGGAGATAAAAAGCAATGCCAAGAACCACGAAACTGTCGATGAACTGGGAGACCAGTGTAGAACCTGTAGCTCTCAACCAAATCATTTTCGACCCGGTGATCTTTCTCAACTTTTGAAATACAAAGACATCCAACAGCTGGGCGATCAGAAACGCCGTTAGCGAGCCCACAATGATCCCAAGTCCCTGGGTGAAGATTTTGTTGAACGCGAAATTTATATTGAAGGCATTACCATCGGGATCAGTTGAATTGACATCCAGCCAGAAACCCGCAGGGGGCAGGAGCGTGATGACATAGATAACCAGGAAAGAATAGGCGATAAAACCTGCAGCAATGAAGCTTATTTTCCGTACGCCTTTTTTTCCAAAATATTCGTTAATAATGTCTGTGGATAGAAAAACTACAGGCCAGATGATAACGCCGGCAGTCAGATTGAAATCCAAAACAATGTCCTGAAAAAGCCTGATATTGGCAGGAGGTAATCCAATTGACTTTTCGCCGGAAAATATCTTTACACCTATGACCTCTGCAAGTATGGCATTTGTCAGAAAAATGCCGGTAAGAATTATAAACAAGTTGTTTCTCTTCTGCTGATCCGTCACCTGCTCAGAAGTTTGGTGTAAAAACCTGACCTTCTGTTGCCAGGTTCGTATTTTTGAATATACTCCGGGCTTCAGCCAGTACGGGCTGAAGATCTTTATATCTTGTGGAGAAGTGTCCGATCAATAGCATATCGATATTGGAATCCCTGGCAAGCTGAGCCGCTTCTGCAGCTGTCGTGTGATAGGTATTGTATGCTCTTTCTTTCATATCTTCCATGAAAGTCGCTTCATGATACATAATGTCTACATTTTCAATTTGCGCCCTCAAACCGGGAATAATCCGGGTATCCGAACAATAAGCATAGCTGAATTCTTTTAACGGAGGAAGGGTTACTGCCTTATTTTCGAAGCGCAGAGATCCATCCTCAAAATAAACGTCTTCTCCATTCTTAAGTTTGTTGACCACATTGGGAGTGAGCTTTTCTTCAATAGCTTCCTTATTTATTCTTCTTCTTTTTTTCTTCTCTCTAAAAAGATATCCGCTACAAGGGACCCTGTGGTCCAGTGGAATGGTATGGACAGTTAGTTTTGAATCTTCAAATACACACTCAACCCTATCAGGCACCCATTCAATCATATTGACATTAAAATTGAACGTGGTTTCGGAGTACCTGAGTTGAAGTGTGATTATTTCAATTAATCCGGGCGGACCGATCAGCTTCACCTCTTTTGTCCTCCCGTAAAGGTGCATCGTGGAAAGAAGGCCTAATAGTCCATAATAGTGATCGCCATGAAGGTGGCTGATCAGAATATTGTCAATTTTTGAAAGCCTTACACCAAATTTTTTACACTGAAGTTGGGTCCCTTCCCCACAATCGACCATAAACAATTCATTCTGTACCTGTACGATCTGAGAGGTATGATGACGATTGTGCGCGAAGGAAGCGGAATTAGATCCGAGTATTTTGACTGATAACGACAATTGGACTATTCCTCGTCTCCACCTTCGGCCTTCAGGTTACTTTCGATGTCACTCATGAAAACAGCATTAACAGCTTCCTTTTCAGTCGGAAGAATGTCCATTACTTTGTCAAGTTGACTAATGTTGATCAACTTCATGACATGTTCCTGAATATTGCTTAGTATAAAAGATCCGGTTTCTCCGAAAAGGCGATTTCCTACGAGTAAAGCGCTCAAACCGGAAGAATCCGAGTATTTCACATCCTTTAAATTCATGATCACATGCTTGAAACCCTCTGCCTGCAAGGTGACAAACTCAGATTTCAACTCAGGAGCAATAGAGGTATCCAACTTCTCTTCATTCAGCTGAATGATCACGTAATTCTCCTGTTTATCAGCAGTGTATTTCATTTGATTGTTATTTTGTATTTACAGTCTTTTAGGGATTCAATTATGTTTTTCTCCATACGGTCCATGATATTTTCCTGATCCGACTTGTGAAACCCGGAACCGGTGATCTTTTCGTATAGTTCAATGTAACGACTGGAAACGAGCTCTACGAAATCGTCATCCATTTCAGGGACGACTTGTCCTTCCTTTCCCTGAAATCCATTTTCCATCAACCATTTTCTGACAAACTCCTTGGATAGTTGTCGCTGAGGTTCGTTCCTGTCCTGGAGTTCCTGGTAAGTGTCAACATAAAAATACCTCGATGAATCCGGGGTATGGATCTCATCTATCAGGTAAATTTTACCATCGGCCTTTCCAAATTCATATTTGGTGTCTACCAGTATCAGCCCTTTTTCTCTTGCCATTTCAGTCCCTCTTTCAAACAACCTGTAAGTGTAGGCTTCCAATTGTTCGTAATCCTCTGCTGAAACAATTCCCTGTGCAAGAATCTCTTCTTTGGAGATATCTTCATCATGGCCTTCATGCGCTTTGGTTGCTGGCGTAATGATTGGCTCCGGCAGCCGGTCATTCTCTTTCAATCCCTCGGGAAGAGGGTTTCCACAGAGCGTTCTTTCTCCTGAATTGTAAACGCGCCAGGCATGTCCGGCAACATATCCGCGAATAACCATTTCAACCTGAAAAGGTTCACACCTTCTCCCAATTGTAACATTAGGATCCGGTACATCCACCACCCAGTTTGGAACGATATCTTCTGTGGCTTTAAGGAATTTGGCGGCGACCTGATTAAGTACCTGGCCTTTGTAGGGGATCGGCCTGGGCAGAACCACATCAAAGGCCGAAATACGGTCGCTTGCGATCATGACCAGGACATTGTCGAGTGAATATACATCCCGCACCTTACCGGTGTATTTTCCGGTTTGTCCGGGTAGCGAAAATTCAGTGTATTTGATGCCTGTGTTCATCGGCAGCAAAGATAGCAGTTTCGCCGATTCCTGACACAGGTTTAATTGGGGTTGATTTCAATCCGCTCAAGGATCACACCACTCTGATATCTCTCCTTTAAAATGGGTTCCTCCCTGGGGGAATAGTAGATCCATTCTCCGTTTCGCTTGTTGTTGATATAGTTGCCCTCGTACTCCTTCTTGCCGTTTGGCTGATATTTGATAAACCATCCATGAAGAAGATCCCGTTTGTAATTTGCCACCTCCACCAGTTTCCCTTTTTCACTATAGATCTTCCACTCGCCGTCTTTTCTGCCCAGAAGATAGGACTCGCTTGTGAGAATGTTCTTACGATGATAAGTGATTCGTGGACCATGGAGCCTGCCATTCTGATAGTTCTCTTCCGTGATCAGTCTGCCACGGTCATCGTAGTAATTCCATTTTCCTGAAGGTAACTCATTCTCCAGTTTCTTTTCGGCAACAAGTTTTCCACTTCCATTGAACTCTTCAATGACAGCATCCAGACCATCTTTGGAATAGTTCGACAATTTCTTTGTTTTTCCATTTTCATGGTATTCGTAGTTCTCTCCGGACAGTTTCCCGTTCACGTAAGTTAATTCTGATTTGACCTGGCCTGTTTGGTAATAGTTGGTGTAGTCACCTTGCAACAGGCCGTTTCTGTAGTTTCCAACTGAGGCCACTTGCTCGTTTTCGTAATATCTCTTTACATAACCAGACCTAATGCCCTGAAGGTTTAAAACTTCCATTTCCAGAATGCCGCTCGGATAAAATGTTTTATAGTAACCATTGAGCTTTCCATTGGTATATTCAGCTTCAATTTTTACTACACCCGTTTCGTAGAACTGCCTGGAAAGCCCGTTTGGTCTGCCGTCTATATAAGTTATTTCCTCCTGTTTGTTACCATTTGGATAATAGGTAACAACCAATCCGTCAGGTTTCCCGGATTTGAATTCAGTGGATCCTTTTATTTCCCCGCTTTCATGATATAGTTTGATCTCACCGGTAATGGTGTCGTCTTCGAACACCGCTTCCTGCAGCACTGTACCATCCGGATTGAATATCTGCGTAATCCCCTGTCTAAGTCCGTTTTCATAAGTTGTAGTGCGTTGTATGGTTCCATTTTCATAGTAATTGGTGAAGAGGCCTGAGCGTTTTCCTTTATCGTAATTCCCCTCGATTGAAACCTGGCCGCTTATGTAGTATTTATTGTATGGACCGTGAAGAATAGCTGTGTCCTCAAAAATGACGAAATATTCCTCGTCGATTGCATCCGGATCATTTGCGTAATAGGTGACGACCTTCTCCTGACCATTGCCGCTAATACTTAATAGAAATAACAGAACCAACAGGCTGCTACGCATAACGCAAGATAATCTTTTGCGATTAACGACAGTCCGCATTTATAAATTGCAACGGCTAAACTTTTTCGATCACAATAGCCGAAGCTCCACCGCCTCCATTGCATATTCCAGCCACGCCAATGGTACCTCCGTTATCATGGAGTACGGAATTTAGCGTGGTAATGATCCGCGCCCCGGAAGCGCCAAGCGGATGGCCGAGAGCGACAGCTCCTCCAAAAACATTTACTTTTTCAGGATCCAGGTCAAGTTTTTTGTTATTGGCAATAGCTACCGCTGAAAAAGCCTCATTGATCTCAAAGTAGTCGATATCCGACATCTCAACTCCGGCGTGCTTCATGGCTTTTGGGATAGCCAGAGAAGGTGCGGTTGTAAACCAAAGCGGGTCCTGCGCAGCATCACCAAATCCTCTTATTTTGGCCACCGGACTTAGTCCCAGTTCCTCCATCTTCTTTTTACCGACAAGGAGAATGGCTGAGGCGCCGTCATTTATTGTTGAGGCATTTGCGGCCGTCACCGTTCCATCTTTGTTGAATACAGGTCTAAGTGAAGGTATTTTGTCAAAATTCACATTTTTATATTCTTCATCTTCACTCATCACAACAGGATCGCCTTTCCGCTGAGGGATCTCCACAGGAATGATCTCATCTTTGAATTTACCAGCTGCAGTACTGGCGGCAACTCTTTTGTAGGAAGTGATGGCAAACGCATCCTGTTCTTCCCTTGATATATTCATTTCTTTCGCCGTGTTGTCCGCGCAACTGCCCATAGGAAATTGATTGTATGCCTCCCAGAGCCCGTCATGCATCAGCCCGTCAAGCATTTGACCATGACCGTATTTGTATCCGAACCTGGCTTTGGGAAGGTAAAACGGGATATTTGACATGCTTTCCATCCCGCCAGTCATCACGACCTCATTGATTCCCAGCATGATCGTTTGAGCCCCCAGCATGACGGATTTCATTCCGGATGCACATACTTTGTTGACGGTGGTGCAGGGTACGTTCTGTCCGATCCCGGCACCCAGCGCCGCCTGACGGGCCGGTGCCTGTCCTAACCCGGCGCTTACCACGTTTCCAAAGAATACTTCGTTTATTTCGGATGTATCTACCCCGGATTTTTCCAGGGCCCCTTTTAGTGCAAATGTTCCGAGTTGGGTAGCAGAGAAACCGGATAACGCTCCACCAAAGCTTCCGATTGGGGTGCGAACTGCTGAGACGATAAATACTTCTTCCATTATTTATAGTATAGAATTAAGATGATTTGAGAGTGTTTATTTGAGTAACAAAGGTACAGGAGCGGCCGTTCAAATACCAGTTATGAGTTCCGGGTTTCAGGTGCCCGTTCTCATTAAAACCGGTAACATGTAACTCGCAACCGAATTACCAATCCGGTTTTCCGCTCTTTGGACGTTCCGTGGCCTTTCGCTTTTGCTGTTGAAGGTACTGGATCTCTCCGTTACGCATAGCTTCAAGGATCATGCGGGCTTTTTCCTCACTGATGTTCATTTGTTCGAGCTTTTCCTTTGTGCTCATCTCCTGGTTTTGATCCTGCTGTTGTTCCTCACCTTCCTGTTGCTGCTGTTCTTGTTGTTCTCCCTCTTTTTGTTCGTCACCCTCCTGTTCCTGGCCTTCCTGTTCCTGCTGATCCTGGTCCTGATTCTCTTCTCCCTGCTGGTCTTGTTGATTTTCCTGATTCTGCTGGTTTTCCTGGTCCTGATTTTCTTCGTTTTGCTGATCTTGATTTTGCTGATCCTGGTTCTGCTGTTGCTGCTCTTTGATCAGTTTTTTGACGAGTTCATAGTCATATCGCGCATCGTCATTTAATGGATCAGTCTTCAGGGATGCTTTCAAATACTGAAGTGATTGTTGCAGGGTCTGGGGGCCCTTGGACATCACTCCCAACTGCTGATAGGCAATCGATTTTAACTCCCTGTTGTCTGACATTGAAGCCTGTGAGTAATAGGTCCTTGCATTTGCGGTGTCATCAGCCTGGTAGTAAGCATGCGCCAGGTTGAGATAGATCTCATCTTCATCGATATCCATGCTGTCAATCAGGTATCGGTAGTTATTGATCGCGCTCTGAAATTCCCCCGAAGCAAATGCCTTTTCCGCTTCTTTTTTGAGATTATTGACCCGGGCTATCTCCTTTGGATTGTTTGAGAATAGTATCGCGATAATTAAAAGGTGCCTGATCATATTCTTACCACTCTTACACTTACCATAATGTCGATCAATATGAAGAACAATGCCAGCGCAAGGAAATAAAAGTATTTGTTCGATTTGGCGTCAACCTGCTTCGAATCCCTGAGCTCACCTTCTATCAAATTGATTGTATTTATTAATCGATTTACATCGTTTTTTGATTCATTTATTTCAAAATATTTTCCACCGGTGTCAGCCGCCAGTTTTTTGAGGGAAGCGGGGTTGAGCTTCGTCACAACCTCAGATCCCTGGCGGTCCCGCTTGAACCCCCGGTTGGTTTGTATCTTACTCCCTCTTTCCGTACCAACACCCAGTGTAAATAGCTTGATCCCGCTCCTCTCGACTTCTTCGGCAATCTCATCGGTTTCATCCCCAAAATCCTCTCCATCGCTGATCAGTACAATGATCTTTGATTTCTGGCGTGTTTGGGAACTCTCTTCGGATTCAAGTTTTTTCAGAGCCATTTTTAACGGCGGACCAAAATCCGTTCCTGTATTTGGGACGAGCGTCGTGTTAAGTGTTTGAATAAAAAGGTTGAGGGCATTGTTGTCGTAGGTAAGCGGGCATTGCATGAATGCTTCGTTGCTAAACATGATCAGTCCCTTGCGATCACTATTAAAGGCTTCAACGATGTTTTTTAATTCAAATTTGACTTTTTCCAGCCGTGTAGGCTGAATATCGAATGCATTCATCGATTGCGACAGATCCACACAAATAAAAATGTCCTTGCCCACGGATTTGATCTCTTTTGTAGTTTCGCCGAAAGACGGGCCAAGCAGTGCCGCAATGAATAATGTAAAGTAGGCGAATCGGAGGAAAAGCTTCCAGAAAACACTTTGGAATGGAATTTTCAGTCGATTGGTTATGGTGATCACCCTTCCGGCATACAGGGCGTAGAAGGTCAGGAAAAGAATAATTACTATGATCTCAAATGTCCCAATGCTGTTTGCCCAAACCATAAGTCGCCAAAAATAGAGAACTCCTGATGGATGCCCAATGAAGGGTTTAGGATTTAACGATTTTTAAGGAATTGCAGATCCAATTATTTTATTATTTGATGAGGTTAGTTTTTTGGCTTAAAGACTATATTTGCAGTCCTTTTTCAGGAACATCCACAGGAGGTGGATGAGTGGTTGTTACGCTAACAATTTAAGCATATCCCGGAGAGGTGGGTGAGGGCCTGCCTGCCGGCTGGCAGGGCTTAAACCATCCGCCGATTGGCGGATAAACTGTCGGAGAAGCCGACAGTCAAATAGATTGTGTGTTAACAATTAAGTAAATCCCGGAGAGGTGGGTGAGTGGCTTAAACCAGCAGTTTGCTAAACTGTCGTACCCTACTTGGGTACCGGGGGTTCGAATCCCCCTCTCTCCGCAAAACCAAATCTGCGATAGCAGATTGACCGGAGGAAGCTCAATTCAAGCTTGCTTGAAATTGAGATTGGGAGGTCAACTGATACGAAGTATCGGATTTTGTTTTATTGGTTCCCATCAGGGATCAATGAAATTAATCCCCCTCTCTCCGCAAAACCAAATCTGCATATTACGGCAGATTTTTTATTGCGCTCGTAGCTCAACTGGATAGAGCACCTGCCTTCTAAGCAGGGGGTTCGGGGTTCGAGTCCCTGCGGGCGTACGAAAGCCGGGTTTTCCTCCGGCTTTTTTCATTTTCCAGATCCAACTCCTGAAATTGATTATTCCTCCCAATACAATTTTCAGGTGTCATTTCGAACGGAGCATGGCGGAGAGAGAAATCCATTCAAAAAATGCAGTATACCTAATTACATGAAAAGATTCCCTGGTCGGGTATCTCCCTGCGGTCGAAATGACTATTAAATAAAGGCCTTCCCCGCCACCGCTTTGCTTCGGCGGGCAAGAAAGCAGGGAGTTCGGGGTTCGAGTCCCTGTCTGCGACATGCAGGCCTGCGGGCGTACAAAAGCCGGGTTTTCCTCCGGCTTTTTTCATTTCCCGGATCCAACTCCTGAAATTGATTATTCCTCCCAATACAATTTTCAGGTGTCATTTCGAACAGAGTGTAACGGAGAGAGAAATCCATTCAAAAAATACGGTATACCTAATTACATGAAAAGATTCCCTGGTCGGGCACCTCCCTGCGGTCGAAATGACCTATTGAATGAAGGCCTTCCTCGCCTCCGCTTTGCTTCGGCGGGCAAGAAAGCAGGGAGTTCGGGCGGTTTGCCGTTTATGTAAAAACATGAACAAACCACATAAAAATATAGTTGTATAATGCAACGATATTGTTTCATATTAATGCAGAAACATATGAAACTCAGCTATACACCCACCCGAGTTTGGAAGATGGTGCCAAAGAAGCTCTTATCCCTATCAACCTTAATTCTTTTAATTTTCGCATTGTTTGGATGCAAGAAAGATGCAGAAAAAATTGATGTCGGGATCGAATCGAAAATTGATCAGATTATTGAAAACAATATAGACGTAAGCAAAGACCCCGGCCTTACTGTACTAATTCAAAGCGAAGGCGAAACAAATTTTCGAAAGGCCTATGGATTAGCGAACGTTCTAAAAGGTAGCAAATTCGAGCCTGAAACACCATGTTTCCTGGGATCGGTATCAAAACAGTTTACTGCAACAGCAATTATGATCCTTGTTGAAAGAGAGATGATAACTGTGCAGCAGCATATTAAGGAATACTTTCCGGAATATCCCGAATTATGGAAAGATGTAACCATACATCACTTGCTGACACACCAATCCGGAATATCCGACTACCTTAATGACCATGGCTATACATTTGAGGGAATGACTAATAGTGATGCTCTTGATTACATATTTGAGAATGGATATATGAACTTCGAGCCGGGGACAATGTTTGCATACTCAAATACAGGTTATATCATATTGGCAGAACTCGTTGAAAAAGTAAGTGGAATGCCGTTTCGGGATTTTTGCGAGGAGGAAATCTTTTCACCTCTTGGAATGAGAGATACATACTTTGTTGATGAAAATGGTCAAGTTCCTGATGATATGGCTGTTGGGCACACCCTAACTGGTGAGTTATTAGACTACAATATAAGGACAAAGGGAGATGGTGGCATGATCTCTACAGTTGATGACATGCTCATCTGGGATAACAGTCTTAATACTCTGCCGATTATAAGTCAAGAGACGTTATTAACCATGCTATCACCTCATTCAGACATGAATAATGGTGCATTTTATGGTTACGGGTATATAATAGACAGTTATGGTGGATTTGACTTACCGTCGAACAATGGTGGTTTTCGAGGAATATTCGCGTATGCAGGTCGTATCAAGGAAAAGGGCTTCTACATATGTCTATTTGGGAATAGCCCTGATTATGTATTATTTGAGGAGGTAATAAGCACAAGCCTTGGTCACTATTTCGATGAAACTGATTGAAAAAACCGACATCTCCAGGCCAAAGACTTATACGATTAAAGCAAATACTCTAAATCACTCATATTTCAATGTATCCGCCGGATTGCGGCTTATCACTTTTTGCGCGTAGTAAAATGAAATAATGATTGATCCGGTCAAAACCACTACCAGGGACACCAGAAATACACTGTACCGCATTGGTACCCGGTAAACAAACCCTTCAATCCAGTTGTTATAAACCTGCAATCCAAAATAAAAGGCAATGAAAGAAGCGATCAGGATCTGATAAAAAATACCTGCAAACAGTTGTCTGAAGAGCTGCAGATCCCTGGCGCCAAAGACTTTGCGTAAGGCAATCTCTCTTATCCTTTTCCCGGTTATAAAGGTTATCAGTCCGACAAGGCCTATACAGGAGATGAGGATGCTGATTAAGGAAAAAGCATTATTAAGTGCTATTTGATTCTGATTTTCTTCATACAGACTATGAAGTTTTTGATCCATGAATTCAAGATCAAACATTATATCGCTGAATTCCCGATTCCAGCTCGTTTCAATGAATTTAAGGGTTTCGGAGAGGTCATGTCCTGAAACTTTCAGGTTCAACAGGTCCGGAACCCGTTCCGGATCATATTGGATCAGGTAAGAGGGACGGATCTCAGTCCGCAGGGAGCTGAAGTTGAAATCTTTCACAACACCAATCACTTTTCCGAAAGAGCTTCGTTTTCCGACAGGTTCTGTCCACCCCATTTTGTTTACAAATTGTTCATTTACGATGATGTCCTGGAGCGAATCACCTGGCATCCGTTTTTCTTTAAATCCTTGCCCATCCACAATTTCGAGACCTAATGTCCGAAAGTAATCCACATCTACCTCAAAGGGAACTGCTGCCATTATTCCCATGGTCCCGTCTTCCTGTTCCCAACGGTAAGCCATTCCCCAGTTTGGAAACCCGGGAGTGAAATTTGAAAAAGAAGCGCTTTCAATGGAGGGGTTTGAGAGCAGCGTGTTCCTGAAGGCAACAACCTTGTTTTTAGCTGATTCATTTTTGATGTTCAATACCAAAATGTTCTCGTCTTCAAATCCAAGATCCTTGTTGAACATAAATTTCAGCTGGTTATTCATCAGCATACTCAGGACTATCGCGGATATGGACACCACAAATTGAGTGGTTACCAGTACATTTCTGAAGGTAAACCTGCCGTAGCTAACACGGAACCGGCCACTTAGGGCTTTGAGCGGGAGGATCCCGGACAAGAAAAACGCAGGATAAATTCCTGATAGGAATCCTATCAGGAGCGTTATCCCCACAAGCAAAGTGCCCGATCTGGGGGAGTATAGTGTACGAATGCTCAAATCCTGACCAATCAGTTCGTTGAATGGAGTATATAGCAGAATAAGATGGGCTATAAGTATTCCCGTAAACATTGACGCAATGGAATAGAACCATGCCTCATTCATGAATTGCACAATTAAAGAAGTTTTGCCTGCCCCTAGTACTTTTTTCACTCCAACTTCCCGAGCCCGGCTTTCAGCCCTGGCGGTTGACAGATTGATGTAATTGATGGAGGCCAGTATTAACATGAATACGGCAATGGATATAAATCCATAAAAAACCCGTTTATTACCCTGAGAATATCGATTCCATATTTTGGAATTCAGGTAAATGTCCGCAATGGGATCTATTACGGCTTTGTAGTTGATATTATCGCTGGCCTTAAGGTGATCTTCATAAAACGACTTGAAATAACTGTAAAAGTCCACGGGGCCAAATCCTTCATGAAAAAGGAAATATGTTTCGAAACTCATTCCTCCTCCCATCCTGTCAGGGGAAGGGGCGTAATCCTGATTTCTAAGCCTCAGCAGAGAACTTAAAGGAAGAATGGCGCTATAACTAAGATGAGAGGTCTTTGGAGGATCTTTAATGACACCGGTTACTTCGTAAGTATCATAATCCTTAAATCTGATCAGTTGGCCAATGGGGTTCTCATCATTAAAATATTTCCTGGCCATGGACTCTGACAGTACGATGGCGTTTGGGTTATTAGTACTGTTTTTGGCTGAACCATGCACAAACTCATGAGTAAATACGCTGAATATAGTTTCATCCGCCCATATCATTTCTTCATCTGCCAAATAGGACTTATTGCCAATTTCAATATCTGCCTGGGTCAGATACTGCGTCCTGACAAAAGACTCTATCCCAGGCATGTAGTTTTGCAGTAACGGACCTACCGAAGGGTTGCAGGAGGACTGGGTACTCGAAATACCTCCAATCGTCATGTTCACCCCATAGAGGTATAATCTGTCAGCATTTACATGATGTTTCTCATAGCGAAGAATGTTGGAAACGTATAAGACGATCAATATGCAACACGCCATTCCAAGACCAAGTCCGCCAATATTGAAGATTGCGAAAGTCTTTTCTTTCCGAAGACTTCTTATCAGTTGAATGAAATTGCTTTTGATCATGACTTAATCTTTTATTAAGAGATGGGAGAGAGGATGAAAGGTTGTAAATTTTTTACAAAATAATATAAATATATCTTCAATTTACCGGAGGCTTACCTGCCACATACGGAATTTTAATGTCAGCATATATTATTTATATGTAGATAATATGTTAGGTTTAGCATATATTTAATAAAACAGTGGTATCCGGCCCCGTAATTGTTATATGGAAATAAACTGAAGTTTTTCATGCTAAGAAACTATGTAATCAGTTCTTTCAGAAGTATCCTGAAGCGAAAGCTGCATTCGGGCCTGAACATTCTGGGTCTTGCCATCGGAATGGCGGGATCGTTGCTAATTATCCAATATGTGAGCTTTGAAAGGAGCTATAATGACTTTCATGAAAATAAGGATGAGATATACCGGATCAGCTATTCTAAGGAAAAGAATGATGTAGAATCTTTCAATACCGTGCTAACGTATTCCGGAGTGGGCAAACTGATGAAGGAGCAATTCCCGGAGGTAAAGGATTTTGTAAGGCTTAGACCCGCCAGTGTCATCACTTCGACGGCATTGATCAGATATGGAGAGGATATTTACGAAGAGGAGGATGTTTACTTCACAGACCCTTCTTTTTTTAAGATCTTTTCATTCGAATTAATAGAAGGTGATGTGGATAATGCACTTAAGGATCAGTTTACAGCCATTATCACGGAAAGTATGGCAAAAAAGTACTTTGGTGATGCTGACCCGATCGGAAAAACCATCAGAAAGGGAAGAGATGAGAACTATCTGATCACCGGGATAATGCGTGATACACCTGCAAATTCCCATTTTAATGTTAACCTGCTACTGTCACATTCCACCTTATCGGCAATCATGTATGAGCAATGGACAGAGGATAATCTGTCAGTATTCCACGGGCACCTGTACCTGCTAGCCGAGAAGGGAACAAACCCCGATTTATTAGAGGAGAAATTTCCTGATTTCGTACTGGACTTTGTTAATGGCAGGGAACTGGCCAATCAAAATGTGGTCCTGAAACTTGGGATCATGTCTTTGACCGATATTCATCTCAGCTCTCATATTCAGCACGAAGCGGAAATCAATGGTGACAAGGACATTGTAAACTATATGACGATAATCGGTCTTCTTATCCTGTTCATTGCCATCATCAATTATGTGAACCTGTCTACGGCCAGGGCGATGGAGCGATCGAAAGAAATCGGGATCCGGAAGGTAAATGGTGCCGGTAGATCGAGTCTGATGATGCAGTTCTTTGTAGAATCCTTCGTCATCAATCTCCTTGCAATCGCGGCAGCGGTATTGCTCGTTTTCCTTGCACAACCTTCACTGTCCGGCCTTGGAGCTGTCAAGCTGCAGGATTCAGCGGTCTTTTATCAGGGATGGTTTTGGATGACGATTGGTGGCCTCTGGATCGTTGCTTCACTATTATCCGGGTTTTATCCGGCTTTGATCCTATCCGGTTATCATCCCGTTACAGTGCTCAAAGGAAAGTTAACAACCAATACGAAAAGCGCGTTTTTCCGTAAAGGACTGGTTGTTTTCCAATTCATATGTTCAATCAGTCTGATCATTGGTACCATCATTATTTACAATCAGATCACATTTATGCGGGCACAAAAGCTGGGTATGAATATTGATGACAAATTGGTGCTCAAGGGACCTGGAATGGCCGACTCTACTTACAATTCCAAGTACACGGCTTTCAAAAATGCTTTGCTCCAAATGCCTCTGGTTGAGAGTGTATCGGCCTCACAAAGCATACCGGGGAAAGAATTCAACAGCGCTACATGGTTTACGCGGGTAGATAATCCTGAAGCCGACAGTAAGTTTTGCTATATCAATGTGTTTGATACCGAATTTGCCAGGAAATTTGAATTTCAATTCATAGCCGGGAGGAACTTTTCTGAGACGGATGAAAGATCCATTCTGGTTAACAGGGCCATGGTTGAGTTATTTGAATTCGATGACCCGGAAGACGCTTTGGGCAAATCAGTCACTGCAGGTGATCCAAATAACCCTGAGTCCAATAAATGGAGAATTGTTGGTGTTGTGGACAACTTTAATCAGCAATCACTGAAAAATGACTTCAGTCCCGTGATCATGTTCCGCAATGAAAATGCGTCGAAATTTTATTCGATTCAACTTTCTGCCCGGAACATTTCAGGAATCAGCAGTACGCTGGATTTCATAAAAGAGCAATGGCTGGAGTACTTTCCCGGCAATCCCTTCAATTATTATTTTTTGAGGGACGGGTTTGACGCACAATACAAATCGGAATTAGCATTTGGACGTCTGTTTTCCATATTTTCAGGATTGGCCATAGTGGTTGGAGTCCTGGGACTGATTGGACTATCAACCTACAGCATCCAGCAGCGCACAAAGGAAGTTGGGATCAGAAAAGTGCTGGGTTCCTCAATTGCCAACATTTCCATCCTGTTGGGAAAAGAAATTTTCTGGCTGATCGTGGTCGCCAGTCTGGTCTCCTGGCCGTTGTGTTTATACGTTTTTACTGAATGGCTAAATGGTTTCGCCTTCCGTACGGAAATGACGATCTGGCCATTTCTTACCTCTTTCATTGTGATCGTTGCCATTGCGATTGGTTCGGTCGGTTATCAAATTGTTAAAGCCTCCATAGCCAATCCTGTGGACTCGCTAAAATATGAATAAGTGTCAGTAACCTCCTGTCCTGATCAGATTCTCCATGACAGAAGGCTGGGTTCATGCGAATCCCGGGATCGGGTAGGACAGGAGCATAACCTGAGAAAATGGGTTACCACTGATATTCTGGCAGCACCTGTAAACTCATTGTATCAGGCGGCGTGTTTTACTTAAAAATCAACAGATCATAGTCATGCATTTTCAGATAGAGCCAAAATCTGCCGTGTCAGTGGAAATCGCACAGGGCAAACTCATCAAAATTATCGATGTGGAAGGTAAGCAGGTTGCTGACCTAGTAGCATTCAGGAAGGATGATCCAAAGGAATATCTCTCAACGGCGTGCACGATTGATGCCAATCAATCTCTGAATGTGACGAAGGATTCGATCCTATATTCTAATAGCTATAACCCGGTAATGGAAATAGTAGAAGACACAGTAAGAAAGCACGACCTCATACATCCTATGTGTCGCCCTGCCATGTATGCCTTTCAATATGGTATTGTCAGTCCTCATCGATCATGTTATCAAAATATAAAAGAGGCGCTGATCACAAGAAATATTTCTACCCTGAACATGCCGGCTCCGTTCAACATTTTCATGAATACGGTGATTCATCCGGATGGCACCATCAGTATAAAAGAGCCTCAGTCCTCACCCGGCGATCATATTGTATTGAAGGCGTTGACAGATATGATCGTTGTGGTTGCTGCATGTTCCGTTGAAGAAAGCAATTGCAATGGCTTTAAATGCTCTTCTCTTGCACTTGAGATTTCAGATTGACCCATAGTGACGGAAAGATTCCTCTTGCTACCTTTCAGTATCCCGGATAAAACTGGCCCGGACCCAAAAAATATCAGCCTGGTCAAATCGATGACTTCCGAAAAAAAAGTACTTTCCATCCGGTGATACCCAGGGACAGATCTCATTTGAAGGTGAATTTATGCCAGGACCAAGATTTTCACCTTGCGTCCAGGAACTGTCGTCCTGCCTGTAACTTATGTAAAAGTCACTGCCACCAATGGCATCAATGCGACCCTGAGAATCAAATATCAGGTAACTTTCATCAGGTGCAATAAAAGGATGGGCTCCTCTGACCTGTCCGTTAATCTCTTTGGACATCAAAATAGCCGGTTGGTATTTGTCGTTTTCATAATTCGTATAGTGAATCCCCCCTCGATCAGTATAAAACAGCCTGTGTTTGGTTCCCGTCACATACATTATGAACTGATTGGAGAAACCGGAATCAAAGGGAATGGCAGTTGTAATATCAGTACCATAGTCTACGATCCAGGTATTCCGGCGCGGTACGGCTGTGCCCGGCAATGGCCTGTCGGAGGTAAAAATTATTTTCCTGCTTCCGGAAATAAAATTAGCCTCGGCTTCAAAATATTCTGATGCGAAAGGAGCAGCGGCCGGAGGGGTCCAGCGTCCGTTCACTTTTTCCATATACCTAATATGATTTGGGATGCTGCCATCGGTTCTGGTGGAATAAAGTATTTTCTTGCCATCCGGCGAAATGGAGATCGAAAAATCAAAACTCTCCTGTGTGGAAATGACACCCGGGGCAAAAATTTTCGGATCAGCTCCCGGTAAATCATCATCGGGATAGAGGCCGTCAAGGTTGGGAAATTTCCATTCGGAAGTTTCATCCAGAAGCCGGATCAATTCATCATTTCCGGTTTCCAGGGCAATATGGAATGCCTTCTGGCCAAGCGGATTTTCGATGTTCTGATCGCATTTTCCTGATATCAGGGCGCTTACTACTTCGTTGTGACCGTTTTTAGTGGCCAGATGCAGTGCTGTCTGACCGTATATATCCCGCAGGTTGGGGTCCATTCCCGACCTAATCATATCACCGGCCAATGCTGGCATACCGCCGATGGCAGCACTATGAACCAGTGATTGTCCCGTGGGTGTTATGTAACCGGTTTCTGTACCGTTTGAGATCAACGATTCAACCAGAGTTGAGTAACCAATTGCTGTAGCCTTGTGCAGGATAATTTCATCCTCATGTGTTTCATACGCAATCGATATTTCCAGGCTCGTGATCATATCCAGCACTTCAAAATTTCCGAATTCAAGGGCGTACTCCAGGGTGGTTTTCCCTTTGAGATCTTTCATGTTTAGATCTGCACCGGCCTCAATTAACATTTGCGACAATACGGCCTGGCGATCCTTCAGGGCCAGTTGCAGAGGAGTTTGCCCCTCATCTTTGGTTGTCGCATTTAAATCAAACTCGTGAGTGATCAGGGTCCTGGCTATCTCTTCCCTGTTTTTATCCACCCACATGGCGGTATAGTGCAGCAGGGTCCAGCCGGTAGGACTGGTAATGTTTTTCCAGTCCGGTTGGTCCTGCAATAATTTTTCCAGACCGTCAACATTTCCTGATGACACCAGTTGAAAGCCGCTCTGGGCGGTGGTGTTTAACTGCAAAACCGTGAGGTAAACAATAAGGATTATCTGAAGAGTTTTTGTCAGCAACTGGAATTATATATATTCTACAAAATAAAAAATAATATCTTATTTATCCTTAACATTTCTGCGAATGGTAAGATCAGGCGCTATCAAAATTGCTTGCAGCTTATATTCCGATCACATCCTGCGGGATTGGGATACCACATTTTGGATCTCCCCCGTCATCGTGAATCAAACGGAATTGTCTGATTCCCAACTTTTTGTTACTTATGAATCTGTATTGAAACCTAAATGAAGCGGAAATATCTTCTTTTCTTTACATTTGAATAAAATATGCAACGATGAAGGGTACCAATATTGGTGAATTCGAGGAGATCCTATTGCTCACGGTAGCTGCGTTATCCCCTGAAGCTTATGGTTTTTCGGTGAAAGAAGATGTGGAGAAAAGAGTTGGCAGGTATGCCAATCTAAGCGCTATTCATTCATGCCTGTACAGGCTTGAGAGGAAAGGTTACCTGAAAAGCAGGTTTGGAGAGGCTACCAAAAGAAGAGGGGGGAAGCGGAAAAAGTATTTTGAACTCACGGCGGAAGGTATGGCTGCAATAGTGGAGGCCAAACGGGTACGGAACAGTTTGTGGGATGAAATTTCTCTTTCTGCAATAAAATCTTCATAATCAGTCCCGGCTCTGACTTGTATATTTATAGGCAGACACGGTATTCCCCATAAACGTCGGTACTATCAGCAAGCCCTTGTCAGTGATGAACTCAAAATCTGCACTGTTCTCGCTACCGACTTTGTCAGATATCTCCATCACATCTCCGTCGGGCGAAACCCTGAAAATCCTCCCGGACCAGTGTGAAATAAGGTAATTACCACTTCCATCAGGTTTAATTCCATCAATCACACCTGCCCCTAATGTGCATAGCCTGGAAATATTTTTAGTTTCAATATCTACAATTTTCACCGAGCCGTCACCGGAATTTCCAACAAGCAATCTGTTATTGTCGAAAAGCAATCCATTGGCACGATTGATCTCTTCACTTTCCAGCCACAATTCCACCTGGCCCTTGAAAAAACGATAGATCCGGCTTTTGGCATGATCCGAAGGTGAAGTATCCGTCATGAAGAGTTCTCCTCGCGGGCTAATAACAAGATCATTCAGGAAGTCCGAGCCCGGAACATCGTACCTTTCCAGTATCTCTCCCTTGCTAATGTCAATTTCCACAAGCCGTCCTCTTTCCAGGGTATATAGCCTCTTTTTCCATAGGGCCATACCCGTTGGAGCATGGAGACCCTCTATCCACTTATGATGAATAATTTTACCATCAGTGTCCATCTTTGAGATGAATCCGGTGTAATCCTTCTCATGTGCCCCGGGATCATATCTCAAGTCAAAATTTGAAACAAATATGATATCCCGTTCCTTATCATAGAGTGCGGATTCAGGGGTCAGTAACAACGTATCGGACTCCCAGATCCTGCTTAGCAATCCGTGATCTTTCACTGGTTCCACAACCGCCTGATCAAGCCTGGCCATTAGCCCCCATCCTCCGAATGTTTCCTTGATCATTAAAAATATTTCGTTGATCCCGGGCTGTAATTCCAAAAAAACAGCATCATGGTAACCTACTACTCCCACGAATGATGGATCACGGGACCGGTAAGCACTGTTGCCATGGAAGAGCGGCTTGCCGTTCAAAAAAAGAGATATTTCATCCGAATAACCGAAAGAGAGCTTGACCGTCTTCTTAACTTTGGAATGGACAAAGGTCCGGGCCATTACGAATTGAGGTTTCGCCGCATTACGCTTGCGGTACTTCGAAATATCGAGCAGACCGTCACTGTCTGCAGTTATCTTTTCCCAACCGGCGAAATAAATGCCGTAAAACCTTGGGTAATTCCTGTAACCCGGCGTCAGGAATATATCCTTGTCCAACGCCTTTGATAGTTCCCAACTGGTAATGACCCCTTCACGGACTGAGTCTTTCGTCACGGATGGTTGATTTGCAACGTGCTCGGAAGTCTCATACCGGAAGTTTGAAAAATATGCCGTGCCATTGGCCGGACCGAATAGCCCAAAACCACCCGGGATCCGGGGATGTTTCAAATCATTCACCTCAAGGGAAGGCTCCTGGTTGTTGTTGACAAATACTTTAGCTGTTTGGCCCTGAATGTCTATCTTAACCGGCAACCAGGTGTTGTCCGGTAGCTGTATGTGATTGGTAAAACCGGGTCCGCTGTAGAGTTGCCAACCCGCGACAGAATTGAATGCCGGTGTGTACTGCAACGCATCAGGATACAATCCTGCCCGGTGCGGCCTGAAATAGATCCGCTCGTAGTTACCATCCCCCTGATTTCGGAAAAAAATGCCGGGATACGACCGTTGACCATCCACATACATATCAAACATGATACTGCCATTTAATAAAGTAACGTCCTTTACTTCAGCGATGCCCCTGAAAGCGGATCTACCTTCAAATTCGACAAACTCCCCTGAAATAATCTCCCACTTAAGTGTATCAAAAACCACATTGACCGGTTGTCCTGATACGGAAAATATGGAAAAGACAAAAAGTGCGGATGCCAAATATTTTATCATCTCTTAATCCGGATATTTATATTTACAAAATAATAAATAATAATAGAGATTTGTATGACCACTTATCAAATTAACGGATCAATTCCTATTCATTTTTAATGGCATCAACCGGACTTGAGTGGATTATTTTTATTGTTTGGTAGGATGAGGTGGCTATAAGGATAAAGATCACAAGGGCTATGGCAACGGCAAATGGTGTCAAGGACAGGTTGATCCGGAAAGCAAAACTGTCAAGCCATATTTCCATCAGAATATAGGCCAGCGGACATGCCAGCGTAATGGCCAGGAGAGTGTTTAACAGGTAGTCCCTGGAGATAAGCCCGTAAATGTCCTTTTTCGAAGCGCCGAAGACCTTTCTGATCCCAATTTCTTTGAGCTTTTCAGAATTGTTAAGGGATATGAAATTGATCAGGCCGATACACGATAAAATAAGGGATATTATGGAAAGGAGAAGCGTTAATACGTTAAGGTTTGCTTCCGTCCGGTAATGGGCATGGATCTGTCTCGATAGTAAACGGTAGTCAAAGTATTCACCCAATTCCAATGCTTTCCAGCTTTTCTCAATTGCAGCAACTGCCTCTGTAAAATGATTTTCATCAACTGTGAAGGTCAATTTCTTAAAGTATTCCGGCATGTATAAAAGCCCGATGGGTTCCAGTTCATGTTGGAGCCCCCGATAATTGATTTCTTTCATGATCCCGGTGACACGAGCCTGAATGATGCCGACTGAAGTACCTACCTCTACGATTTTCCCCACGGCTTCAGCCGGACTTCCCCACCCGAATTTCGAAAGTGAACTGCCACTCAGGACCAGGTTATTGAGTGAGTCTTTGTCAGAAATTCCTTCGCCGTGAATAACAGATATTTTGTAAGTGTCAATAAAGTCTTCATCAACGAACAGGTAGTTCAAGAGCCGATCGGTAACATTTTCCGAACTTGTAAAGAAAGCGGTGTACCGGTCTCCAGGGGTGCTCCAGCTTGCCGTTACATCAATGACATAAGGGTGGTCAAAAGCATCCTTAACCCGCTTGTAATGTTCTTTTTCATTCGTTGACCCGAGTTGTGCGTCCACTACAATTTTGTTGCTTTTGTTGAATCCCATGTCTTTGATCATCATAAAGTTCACCTGCAGAAATACCGTGATAGAAATAATGATCAACACGAGTGATATGGCAAAGGGCATGAAAATGGAAAGGCCCTTGTAAAGCGGGGTGATTGCCTTACAGGACCTGTTACCTGGAATCCGGTTCGATATGATATGTCGTGAGGAGAGAATGGAAGTAACAATGCCGGTCACGATAACAATCACCAGAATGATTACAATCAAATTCCATGTGAGCAGGGACGGTAAACGCAACTGCAGATCCAGGAGTTGATTGACATATATAAGTCCAATGAATGCAATACCGTAAGACAGTATCAGGATAACAGACAATGCCAATATTGATTCTGCAAACGACTGTTTAAGTTGATGAAAACTTCCTCCGCCTAAAATGCTGCGGATCGCAAACTCATTCGACCTTCTAAGATAGATTACCGAAAGATGATTGATAAAGTTCATGATAACAATGCACAGAATTATAAAGCCGGTGAATGCCGCGATGTAGATGGTGGTTACATTTCCCGGTAGCTCCAGCTCATGAATGTTGTGCGCTTTCAAATGTATATCCCGGACTGGTCTGAGGAAGTGGGTTAATGTGTAGTCCAGGGACTCGAGTTCTTCCCTGTAATATTGATCCGCGATCTTTTCGATTTTTGATTCAAATGATCCCGGATCGATACCCTGTTTGAGTTTTATATATCCGAGGGTGTTGTTAGTGAGCCAATTTTCAGTGGGATCTTTCCGGACCCTTTCTCTAAATGTGTTGGGGATTGGGCGGAGAATATTGTATTTGAAATGGGTATTGGAGGGAGGAGTTTCCACTATCCCCGCCACTTTAAGGTTTGAGCCATTGATCATAATTTCCCGGTCCAGCGCTCTATCACCATCAAAATAATCATTTGAAAAATCCCGGGTAATAAATACGTGATCAGGATTTCCAAAGGAATCAATGTTCCCTTCAACCATTTGGACAGAGAAAATGTCAAGAATTTCAGGCTCTACGAAATAACACTTTGAAACTTTCCGGTAAATACCTTGATATTCAAAAGTAACATCAACCGGTTCTCTTAATCTTCCGGCCGTTTCAATTTCCGGGTATTTTGTCCGGAGGATATCAATCAGTGGTTCGGAGGTCTTCACTGATTCGAAGAACCTTTTGGGCATATTCGCGGTCAGTTCAACCCTGAAAAGTCTGGACCTATCCTCTAAATGTGATTCAAAGGTCAACTCATGATGCACATAACAGAAAACCATCCAGCAAACCGCATAGCCAAGTGTAATTCCACCCACATTCAGGATTGAAATCAGAGGCGATTTTCTAAGGCTTCTGTAGTAGACCCTTATATTTTCGATATATAGCGTGGTCCACACAGATAGGTGGAGACGGCTAAACTTGTCCCTGAGAATAAAAGGCCTGATCAATGTGAGCGCTGTATAAGCATATTTCACCGAGGCTATAAACCAACCGCTGAGTCCGGAGTTTTTATCGAACTCTTCTCTCATGTCTCCCGGAATGTCACAAAACATTCCTTCGCCGCATAACCAGTCGGCAAGTTTTTCGAAAACAGATGGCGGTTTCCTGGCCATTCAGCAGTATTTTTTACAAAAGTAGAATGTTAAATAAAAAAGATAAGATCGGTTTATGTCCACTCGAATTGCATTCTCAACCAGATAAACAGTCCGGAAAACGTGCTTCCCGAAATTCATTATCCGGATATACTTTCTTTCCTGAATTCGCGTGGAGACTTTTTGGTAATTTTTCTAAAGGACTTGTAGAAAGAGACTTTGTTTGAAAACCCTGCAAGTTCAGCCATGGCATCTATGGTATAATTGCGGTTTCGTGGATCAAGCATAAGCTGTTTGGCTTCTTCTACTCTGAACCTGTTTATAAATGAATTGAAATTGTCTCCGCCGATTTCATTTATTGCTTTGGAAACCTTCTTTTCCGGAACATGTAGTGACCGGGCTATTCTTCCAAGTTTTACAGAAGGATCCAGGTATATTTTTTCATCAATTATCTTCTTTTCGATGACTGCAAACAACTCGGCTGATTCCTGTTTTTTATTGTCCTTCTTTTTGCCATTGAGAGGGGTCAACCCTGTTTTTCTGTTTCGGAGCTTCCTCAAGCCGTTTAATATCGGGATTGACCGGACATTTCTGATCCGGGGAAACAGAAGAATGGTGAGTGCAATAAATATTATTATGTAAATAATTAAAAAAGACATACTCCTGGAAAATTGATTTCAATTTAACTCATGAATAATGTTATTGTAATCTGCTTTTTTACAATTCCGCTCCCGTCCTATACCGATACACTTTAAAAATTAATCCAAATTACAGTGCAAACACCGGTGGGGCCGGACTTCCCGATAAATAAACAGGTTCACCTTAAATCGGTTTTTAGTTTTTCTATTATCCCGGAATCAACCCAATAAATGTCTCCCCCGCAGGAATAAAACAAATATTTGCCGTCCGGAGAAAGTGCCGCCAAACTACCGCACATGCCTGTTGAGCGCTCTACATATTTAGCCTGGGACCAAACACCCCGTTCATCCCGGAAACTGATATATAAACCTTTACCACCGTGAGTGGATTCCGGCATTCCCCACCGTGCAAACAAAATGTAGGATTCATCCGGGGCTACAAAAGAATTCCCTTCATTGTAGGCGGTGTTGATGGCAGAGCCTAGCTTTTCAGGCGGTGTGTAAGCTCCGTTGACCAATTGTGATGTATAGATGTCCACTCCTTCGGAGCCGGGTCTCGCCGAAGGAAAATAGATTTTACCTTCATTTGTGAATGATGGCTGGGTTTCACCTTTTGGTGAATTTATAGGGCTGCCCATGTTCACGGGTTGTGACCATGTTTTATCTTTTCTTTCCACATACCATATGTCCAGTCCTTCGGCATTTGGAAATATAGACTTATCCGAGCAATAGTAGAGCCTGGTGCCATCCGGGGAAAATGCAATGTCAACAGCTAAATCATTGTTCGGGAACGTTGCTTTCTCCGGGATCGTCCAGGTTCCCTCAGTCCATCTGGTGACCATCGGGATATAGAAGTAGATGCCCTCTTCTTTTTCCTCAGGAGTGCTGGCTGAGATCACAAAATAAAATTCCTTACCGTCATTGGAAAAGATGGAATTCAATTCATATCTGTCAGGGGTGGAGATAAATCCGGGAGAAAAGACCTCCGGCTTCATACCCGGCACATTTTGTCCTGCGTGTAGCCGCACGATTTTCGGATAATTATCGTTATGCCGATCGACCTGCGCTGTGGAATCGACACACAGGCTCGAAGCAATTACTATCAGACATGATATGATAATAGAATTTCGAGGGACTGTTTTCATTTTTGACCTTTTTTCAATACCTGATCGCAGACCTTCAATTACTGATATGCTCACCTAATATACATCAACTTTTCATAACCGGAGCCCGTCGGAAACACCGATTTATGACAAGAATTGATGCAAGTGCCGCTCCCATCTTTTCTAAGATAAGTACCATCATGAAATTGCATTTTCTTAACAAAAAATGGTCACGACACTTAATCAAATAGCCAAATGCTTAATCAAGCTTCCGGCTATTGTCTACTTTGAAGCACAATCTCACCTAACAGTCTTCATTAAGTGGGATCATTCAATTCGGCAAACATTGACCTAATTCAATACTTAAATTTATCACTTAAATCTACATAATGATATAATATTATTTCAACGGTTATATTTGAGGAGTAGGAGCGCAGTTTAACTGGCTTAAATTCAGATTATTTTTACATATGGATAAAAGATTAACAAATACTTATATAATGATGATCACTTTCCCGTGGAATTTGCGATCATATCTTTTTGTACAATGTCTGTGTCTTGTTCTGATCAGGGCCAATGCCCAGGAAGACATGGAAGATATTGTGTTTGGAAAACACAGAATTGTTGACAGTGAAATACTCGATCAGGAAAGACTATTATATGTACATCTGCCGCGGGATTATGATAAATCAACTGAGGTGTATCCTGTTGTCTATCAATTATATTCCCATTTCAAGGAGAATTACTACCTGCCGGCTATTCGGACTACCTCCCTGATGCAGCAGTTGGGACAGGCTCCCGGTATTATTGTAGTCGGGATAAAGAATCAGGAGTTTCGTTATCGCGACCTGTTGCCGGTGGATCATCACAGTGCTAAAAGTGAAACCGACAATTTTCTGGAGTTTTTTGAGTCGGAACTGATTCCATTCATCGATGATAACTATAGGACCAATGGCTATACGATTTTATCCGGGCCACAGGCCGGAGCCGCTTTTGGTATCCATTGCCTGGCCCGGCGGCCGGACCTGTTCAATGCCTTTATTTTGACCAGTCCATTCTGGATAAAGAAAGCAAGAGAAACGCTACTCAGCAGTATCAGGCAGGGACTGGAGACAAATCAATACCGTAACAAATTTGTCATGATCTCCTACCAGGATTATTTGGGTGAGGATGAAATGAAATACCTTGATAGTTTATCAATGCTGTTGGGCGGCAACCCATTATTTGAGTATGTTTTGAATCCCATTGAACCTTACACCGACTTTGTTGCTCCGCTTGATTTTAAAAAGGGAATGAAAACGTTGTTTCGTGATTATGAATTTCCGGGAACTGAAGATCCGAAAAATTTGGAGTTTATTGAGCGATACTATGAAGAACTGTCTTTATCCCTGGGTTTTGCCATTAAAATTCCTGAGCACGGATTGGTTAAGGAGGGAGACAAATTCATGCGACAGGATAAATTGGAGCAGGCAAAAGAGATCTTTCTGAAAATGGAAGAACTGTATCCACAAAGTCTTATGGCGTTTGACCGGCTCGGGACAGTTGCTATAAAGGAAAATAAATATGATACCGCTGTGCACTACTATGAAAAATTCCTCAAAGTCCAACCACAAAATCCGTATGCCAGAGCCAGGATCGATGAAATCAAAGCTGCTAAGAACAATTAACCCGGAATGCTGACGATTGAAATGAGGAACTCATACGGCATTTTAGAATAGATCTTCCAGTCATTTTCACGATCCTGGAATAAATTGACAGGTACTCGTCCTCACGTCATGTCCTTCAGCCACGCTTTTCTGATTTTGAGTTGATCCTCCGAGGGATTATCCATCAACCGGATTAGATGATGGGTGTGCTTCTCGGTTTTGAAAATCGGTGTACGGAGTATTTTCTCCTCTTTTGGGTTGGTATCGTCACCTCGCAGGACTTTTATGCTGTAATCATCTCCCTCTTTCATTTCAGATCGTATACCGCCAAGAAATTCCCTGATTTCGGAAAGCTGAGGAACAGACATTCCGTTGATTTCGAGGATGATATCTCCCTTTTTCAAACCCAGCGCTTTACCAAAGTCATCCAGCGTTTCCTCTTTTGAAATGTAAAACCTGCCTGTTTCCTGATCGTAACCCACACTTTGGTTATTAATTCCTATTGAGTATTCCTGTTTTGACTCCTGGGATACGTATTCGATACCGACAAGCTGAAAAATTTCCCGGAATGGCAGAGGATTGTTTTGACCAACGTGTGTTTCGAGAAATTCTCCTACTTCCGGGTAAGTGATCTCTGTAATATGATCAAACAATTCATCGTCTTTAAAGGGTTGATCTTTGCCGAATTTCCCGGCCAGATCACGCATCAGGTTTTGCATTCCGTACTTTCCGTTCGAGAGATATCTCAACTTGATATCCAAACACATGCCAATTAAAGCGCCTTTTTGATACACATTCCCGAACTCGGATTGATGTTCCAGAATGTTTTCACTGAATTCCGTGAACGGCAGCTCATTTTTGTAGTATAAGGTGTTATTGACCATCTGATTCCTGATCATAGTCAAATATTGGTTTACGGTGATAATGCTGCTTTTTACCTGCATATTACCTGCAAAATACTCGGTCACTCCTTCGTATAACCACAGGTGTTTCGACATTTTGGGATCATTGAAGTCAAATGTGTGTATTTCTTCAGAATGAATGTTCAGTGGTGTGATGATATGAAAAAATTCATGTGCCGAAACATCCCGTAGCATTTGTCTTAACTGATCGATCGGCTCTTCCTTGAGGTAGTAAACGGAAGAGTACGAATGTTCAAGAGCACCGGTGAATTTGCCCGGGGTTTCTACGAAATAAAAAAGGAAAGCGTATTTGTCGACAGGCAGATGTCCTCCCAGATATTCCTTTTGCGCCATTAAGATCTCTTTGATACTCTCACTGATTTCTCCGGAGGAGATGATATTATTTGGAGAATAGGAGGATATCAAAACCTCCGTATTGGCAACGCGAATAATGGTAGTATCAGGTTTGCAATACATAAGGGGTGAATCCACCAGATCGTCATAACTGCCGGTAACGTAGGTGTCAACCCGCACATCCTCCTGAACGGCTTCACTCAATTCCATGTCAATCTTTTTGGGATACTGGTCCTCAATTCTTTCGGCTTTCAATCCTGTTCCCCCGTAAAATTCTTTGTCACGGATAATGTTGAATTCAAAGTCTGTTTTTTTCAAACCATCAAAATATCCGAAAATGCCGGCTGCATTCAGTAAATAATTTTGGCCATTTTCGATGTTGGTGCCGGCCGGTTCGAATATGTAAGGCTCTCCTCCTTCAAAATCAAACGAATCGTTGACCCAATAGCTGATCCTTCTAAGTTTGTTGGCGTTGGAGATCTTCCATGTATTTTCGTCCGGATGGTCTACGATGAGTTCATTACCTCTTTTATCATAAGCCCTGAAATCATTTACAAACCTTCCATAATCTGCAATTGAATATGTCCCTGGGATTATTTTTGGCAGGTAGAACAGTATCTCCTGCTGCCTGATTGGCGGAACGGTAAGTTCCACGAGTATCTTGTCTTCCACAACATTCACCAAATCAACCGTATAGATGTACTTTCCCGGCTTTGCCGTCCATGAAGGATGTGAGAAAATAAGTACAAATACAAGTACAAATAATATCTTTTTCATTTTTGATCTATTTTATCTGCATATAAATAAAATATTGCAAAAACAAACAATATCCCTTACATGAGTGGCTAACTTGTTTCGCCAATGGGCCCTTATTTTGAGGTATTTTATTTTGGAAAGACAGGTGGCGAAATAATATATCTTCAAAATAATAATTTATAATTATTCCCGAACATGCCCTATTTATCTTATTTTGTAATAATTATTTCTCAGAAATCAAGGTATGTCCAGCATCAACATCTCCCTGATCATTAGATCGGCATTGAGGCAGAAAATGTACACCTCCATTAATATCATCGGCCTGGCATGCGGAATGGCCTGTTGCCTGCTGATAGCAAGCTTCATATACATCGAATTGAGTTTTGATAAGTATCACCTCAATAATCGCAATATCTACAGGGTGATCTCGGAACTTACATTGGGAAAATCCCCAAATATGATCGCCTCTACCAATTCACTTGCTGCCATTACCATGATGGAGGACTACCCCGGGGTCGTTGACGCAGTTCGTCTCCGGCCTATGCCCAGGATACCTGTAAGGTACGTAAATGGTGAAAAGGAATTTTATGAGGACAATATTTTCTACACCGAACCTTCATTTTTCAGGATATTTTCTTATCCAATGCTCCGGGGAAATCCGGAAACAGCACTTAACAGGCCTCAAACCGTGGTGATCACCAGCAAAGTGGCGATGAAATATTTTGGTGAGAATAATCCTATTGGGGAGACATTGCGGTTGAATGATCAGACTGATTACACCATAACCGGTGTGTTGGACAAAGTACCTGAGAACTCCCATTTTAATTTTGATTTTCTGCTTTCATTCGAATCACTTTATGGGCCAGCCGGTGGTAGAGAGAAAATAGAATCCTGGTCAACCCCATTTATTTATTATTCATATGTATTACTGGAATCAGATCAGGATGCTTCGCAACTTGAGAAAGAGTTTCCCGGCATGATAGATAAAAACATTAATCAATCATGGAAGAATGCTGGCGTTTCGTTGCGATTATTCCTTCAGCCCTTGCTGGATATACACCTTTATTCCAATCTTCGCCACGAAATTGGCACGCATGGGGACATCAGAAATGTTTACATTTTTGGATCAGTTGCCATTATCGTACTTATCATCGCATGCCTGAATTTTGTCAATCTGGCTACTGCGCGATCCTCCTTAAAAGCGGGAGAAGTCGGCATCCGCAAGATCCTGGGAAGTAGTAAAAGAGATTTGATTGTCAGGTTTATGTCTGAATCGTTATTGTTCAGTTTCATTTCTCTACTGATTGCACTGTTCCTTGTAATGTTACTCCTACCGGTTTTTAGCACCATTGCGGAAAGGGACCTGAGTCTGAGTATTTTTGAGATCCCGTTGCTAATGCCACTCATTGTTTTGTTCACATTTGTGATCGGCCTGATTTGCGGAATCTATCCGGCGCTGTTCCTGTCGTCTTTTCGACCTCAAAAGATCCTCAGGCCCGATCATGAATCAGTGGGGCAGGGTAAACGCTTTCGTAAAACTCTTGTAATCATTCAGTTCACCATCTCGATATTCCTTATAATCAGTACTCAGGTGGTATTTGACCAACTCCTGTTCTTAAAAGATAAAAATCTTGGATTTGACAAGGATCAGACCATTGTCATTCCGATCCTCAATGAAGAGATCAGGAGGTCCGTCGGGTCGATAAAACATCAGCTCACCACGCTTCCGGGGGTTGTGAGGGTTTCGGCTTCTTCGCACGTTCCGGGACAAAGAGCAAGCGGCGGATCATATCAGCCGGAAGGTTATGAAGCCGGGCACACAATTATGATGGATGGGATGTCAATCGATGAAGACTACCTTGATAATATGGGCATCGAAGTATTAGCCGGAAGAAATTTTTCGAGGGAATTCCCTGCAGATTTTGAGAAATCCATACTTATAAATGAAACGGCGGTAAAGGAAATAGGCTGGGAACAGCCACTGGGCAAAAAGATCGAGATCCCCGGTCAGGAGGAAGGGAAGACAGTGATCGGTGTGGTAAATGATTTCTTTTTCAAATCTCCACACCAGAAGATAAGAAGTATGCACATCAGTATGGGGCCGAGACCGTACCGGGCATTGTTGGTAAAAATCAGCCCGTTAAAGGTCTCACAAACGATCGATGCCATCATTGGGAAGTGGAGAAGCATTGATCCAAACAGATCCCTGGATTACTATTTTCTTGATGCCTCATATGATAAACAGTTTCAGGCCGAGGAAAAGCTGAGTAATCTGCTTACCTTCTTCACGCTACTGGCGATACTCATTGCGTGCCTTGGACTGTATGGTATGTCTTCCTTCATGGCAGAACAAAGAATTATGGAAATCAGCATAAGAAAAGTCCTTGGAGCTTCAACAAATGATATACTGCTCCTGTTGTCAAGGAGTACTTTATTTTTGATTCTTACAGCTTTTGTTGTAGCCATTCCGGTTGGTTATTTCACCATGACCAGATGGCTGGATAGTTTCGAATACCGCGTTAACATCGGGTTTGAAGTTTTTGTGATTGCAGGAGGTCTTGCCATTCTTGTGGCGGCGCTGACGATTATTTTTCAGTCCATGAAAGTGGCTCTGTCGAACCCCGTTCATTCGTTAAAAAATGAGTGAAATACAAACCGGTTAATACCGGAATGCTACCTTCAGGAGAAGGTGAATAACATCGGTTTAACCTGTCCTCTACTTGTGGATAGATCCTGAAGGTAATATCCGGACAAATATCTCCGGGTCGCTATTGGTTTATGAAGCTTGCATCCGGCTGATGCAACCTAAAGGCACCATCTCCGGTCTCTTAATATTAAAAACTACTTACCCATGCTGAAAAATTACTTCTTATCATCCCTGCGAGCATTGCTAAGAACAAAGACCAACCTGATCCTTAACCTCATGGGACTATCCCTTGGGGTGGGCGCGTGCCTTGTGAGTTATCTTCATATTAAGTATGAATTGAGTTATGACAGGTTCCATCGTAATGAAGCCGACATTTACCGGATAATTACCGGAGATGTTGCGTCAGGGAAAGGCTGGGTGAAGGTAGCCGCACCTATACCACCGAAACTAAAAGAGGAGATCCCCGAGATAGACGAATTCATGAGGCTTACTAGGTTCAATTACAATCCGAAAGTTTCCGTGGCATACGAGCAGATCGTTTTCAATGAGGAAAATTTCTTTATGATCGATCCCTCATTCAGCAAACTTTTCGATATCAAAATGATAAGAGGGGATGCCACGGATGCATTATCCGACATCAATTCAGTCATTATTTCTCAATCCACAGCAGAAAAATTTTTCGGGCAGGATAATCCGATCGGCAAAATACTGGAGGTGGATGGCAAATTCAATTTTCAGGTATCAGGTGTTTTTCAGGATCTGCCGTTCAACAGTCATTTTGACCTGGATCTGCTGATATCATTTGAAAACCTCGAAAGGATAATTCCCGGCACAAGCCTCACCGGAAACTGGGGACAGTTCAATTACTTTGCCTATGTTCTGTTAAATCCACTTGCCGATCCTTACGTGGTGGAGTCAAAGATCAGGGCCATTACGGTGGATCTCGGTGATGACCGGGAACCAAGAAAGTTTGAAAATCTTGGGTTGCAGGCGCTAAAGGATATCCACTTTCAGGCCAACCGGGGGAACGAAAAGCCTGCATACAATTCTAAATATCTTTACCTGTATTCTGCGGTGGCCATCGCCATTCTGTTCATATCCTTCATCAATTTTGTCAACCTGAGCATCGCCGGGTCGACGAAGCGGATAAAAGAAGTCGGTATCAGAAAGGTTGTCGGAGCATCACGACGGCAGTTGATCTTTCAATTTGTCATGGAAGGGCTTATCGTATCTACCTTTGCTATGATCTGTGCTCTTTTGTTGTCAAAATACCTACTGCTTCCGAATATCAACAGCCTGATCAATTCGAGTATCGAATTGGTATTCAATGATACTTCGCTGATTCTTGGGCTGGTGGGCATGGTCCTGTTGATCGCATTTCTGTCCGGTTCCTATATATCCCTGTTTATCATTTCTTTTCAACCCGTGAATGCCATAAAGGGAACGATCAATATTGGAAACAAGGGAAATAACTTCAAAAACATATTGCTGGGTGTCCAGTTCACCTTATCCAGCATTTTAATCCTGTCAACGGTTTTTATTAATCAACAACTGAACTTTCTAAAGACCCAGGATATAGGCCTGGATCAAAATGGTATACTTAATATTCATCTGTTCAACAGGGAAGCCCAGGAAAAAGCACCGTTACTGAAGGCGGAATTGTCCGGATTGTCGGGAGTGATGAATACATCCGCATCCAGATTTATTCCGGGGAAGGCCAATTGGCATCAGACTGTGGTTTGGGAAGATCAGGAGGAATCATTTAGTTGGAATCTGATCGAGGTAGATGAGCATTTCATTGAAACATATGATCTCCAATTGATCGAAGGGAGTCTGGATGAGATCAAAAACATAAGCTCTCCGGATGAAACCAAATACATCCTCAACGAAGCTGCTTTGAAAGATGCGGGATGGGATTATGCCTATGGGAGGCATTTTTCAGCCTTTGGAAGAAAAAAAATGAAGCCTATTTCCGGTGTGGTCCGGGATTTCAACTACAAATCTTTGCATACCGGAATTGAACCATGTGCCCTTGTACTCAGACCCAATCGGCTAATGAACCAGATCTCCGTGAAGTTTGCAACCAGTGATTTCCTGGGTCTGATGGATGAAGTCGAGCGGCGGTTCGAAACAACCATGCCAAATACCCAGTTCGAGTATTCCTTTGCGGATCAGCAATTTGAGAATCTCTACAAGGTTGAAAACCAGACCGGGAAGCTGATTGGTATACTTACCGGAGTGGCCATTATCCTGGCACTATTGGGGTTGTACGGGCTGCTCACTTTTGCCCTGAAGGAAAGAACCAAGGAAATTGCCATTCGAAGGATCCTAGGGATCAACCTGAACGGTATCCTGATGCTGTTTTCAGCAAATTATGTGAAACTACTGATCATTGCGAATGTTATTGCAATTCCATCAGTATGGCTTATCATCAGTCGCTGGCTCGAAAACTTCAGCTACCGGATAAGCCCGGGAGCGCCATCATTTATCATTACTTTGGTAGTCACACTCGTTTTGATTGTGGCAACTGTTGGGATAAAAGTATTGCAAACTACTAAGATCAATCCATCTGTGACTTTGCGATATGAGTAGATTCCCGAAGTTTTCGAAACTTCGGAAATCTACTCACTTCGTAAGCCTACTCCGTTCTCAGATTATCAGCCGGGTTGGATAAAGCACCCCTAATTGCCTGAAATCCCACAGTAATCAATGTCAATATGAGGGTGATTCCGGTAACTTCAATAAAAATGAATATATCTATCCCTATCCGGTACGCAAAATTTACCAGCCACTCTTCGGCAACATAATAAGCTATGGGGATGGCAATGAACAGACTGATTGTGACCATTACGAAATATCTTTTTACCAACATATAGAAAATGGTCGACGCCTCCGCGCCCAGTACTTTCCGGATGCTGATCTCTCTGCTTTTACTCATGACATTGTAACTAACTAATCCATATAATCCTATGGCCGCAGTGAGAATGGCTAACAAAGTGAAAAATGCAAACAGGTCACTTGTTTTAGCCTCGCGGCTGTAAAACTTGTCAAAGGACCTGTCGACAAATTCGTAGTTGAAAGGCCGGTTGGGTTCAAAGCTTTTATACTGTGATTCAACAAATGACATGGCGTCGATCAGGTTGCCCTGTCCAAACCGGATCAGCATATATTCGAAATTGTGCGGACTGATGTGAAGGACGGCACTTTCGATCTGATGGTGTAGGCTTTTATAGTTAAAATCGGCGACTACACCTATAACCCGTCCCCTTTTCATGCTGTCATTTGATGTCCACATTTTCCAGGTGACCGGCTCACCGATTGCCTCTTCAGGAGTGCCAAGACCAAAGTTGGCAACAGCAGTTTCATTGAGGATGAAGGCTTCTGATACGTCCGAAGCCATATCGGTCGAAAACCCCCTCCCGGCAACAATCTCCATTTCCATGGTTTTCAGGTAATTGGCGTCTACAATGAACATACTCAGAGATGTTTCATTGTCCTGGATTCGGGGCAAAGTAATACCATCACCTGCAATAATTCCTCCGGGAATGCCATAGCAGAAAGTAATATTTTCAATATTGCTATGGCTGGAAAATGCTTCTCTCGTAGCTATGAGATCCTTGCTCAGGCTATTTGTCAACGGAATGTACAACAGATTTTCCTTGTCGAATCCCATGTCTGTTTGTTGCAAAAAGTTATACTGACGTTGAATGATCAGTGAAATAATGATCAGGGCAATGGACAATACATATTGTGCCCCAACCAGGAACTGCTTCGAATCCATTTTCAGTCCGTACTTTTTGCTGATCTCAAAATGATCCGAACCCCTCAAGGTTGCAATTGGTTGATGGCGAGTGATCAACAGCGCGGGATACCATGCCGAAATAATGCCGAGTAAGATCAATCCGGTAACAAAGATCATCAGGTATTGCGGACCAAACACCTCGGAAAGTGTAAAGGATTTATCACTAAAATTGTTGAAGAATTCCAGTCCTGAGATCAATAGGACAATACTGAGCGTACCTGCGGTAAAACAATACAAAACGGACTCAAATGAATACTGGACCAGTAAATGAGTACGGTGGGCACCGACAAATTTTCTGATGGATACCTCTTTTGCCCTCCTTATGGCCTGGGCAGTTGTCAGGTTGACGAAATTGAGACAGGCGATAAGTAAAATGATAGAAGCTGCAAAAGAGAGAAAGAGGATGGATTGGTAATTGCCAACATCGGCGATATCCCATTGAAAATTTGAAGAGTGCAGGTGTATATCCCGGATGTTCTGCAGCCTGGGTGTAAAGCTGAAGCCGTACTCTGCCGTGGCTTCACCTGTCTTCTCTTCGATGAATTCCTCCAGGCTGGCTTGAAAAGTGATCAGGTCAACTTCCGGTTTGAGCTGGACATAGGTGTAAAACTGTTGCCAGGTCCAGACCTTCATCCGGTGATCGGGAATGAACTCCAGGAGCCAGTCGAATGAAAATATATAATCCGGCTTTAGATGGGATCTTTCCGGGAAATCCTGATATATCCCTACAATTTCGACGGTACTGCGCGTGAGTTTGACCGTTTGATTCAAAAAGTCCTCTTCGCCGAAAAACTTTTTGAACATGGACTCGGACAGGAGCATTTTCCGCGGGGCGGAAAGGTCATTTACGTTGCCTTTCGTCATTTTGAGATCCAGTATCTCCAGTGCATTCAGTTCGGCAAAAACACCGTTCTTTTCTGAGAATACTTTGTCACCCGCATTGAAAACGGTACCTCCGTAATCATTATATATTCTCCCGATCTTTTCTACCTGTGGAAAAGTTTCCGCAATACCCGTCGCGTACATAGGGGGGACGATAGGCAGGAAGTTGACAATACCGTCATTTTTGTGTACCTGATTGTATATCCTGTATTTCGATGAACCCTTACTGATGTGTTCGTCATAACGCATCTCATCATGAACGTAGAGCGTGATGAACATCACACTGCTGATACCAAGCGTCAATCCGATCAGGTTAATTGCTGAAAAAGTCTTCCTCTTCCATCCCAGCCGGACAGCTGTTTTAAAGTAATTGCCGAAGAATCCCATATGATTTGATTTTGAGTTTTTGAAAAAATTACGACTTACTGATGGTCTCAGGAGGGAGAGTACATCGAGGGAATACATCAGCCAGGCCAGCTTACGGCCATATTCTTCGATGTGCCTGTCATACTGCTCATAGAGATCGCCTTCCAAACCTTCGAGGTGATCATCACGACAGAACCATTGAAAGAATTTGAGGACCAATTTTGGGGGATCCCGCCGAGTCATTCCGTGATCACGTTTGGTATTAACCTGATCATCTCGGTTCGCTGCTCATAAACCTGTTTGATCACCTGGATACCTTTTGCGGTTAATTGATAAAAGCGTTTCCTTCTACCCCGGCGATCTTCAGTGGCACCTTCCATTTTAGATTCGAGGTGTCCCTTATTTTCCAGGCGGGTCAGCGCGCTATGCAGAGCGCCGATGCTCGGTCTTCTGCCGGTACGCTTTTTGATATCATCTTTGATGGAGATACCATACGCATCCTGCCCAAGAATTCCGACAGTTAGCAGAACGAGTTCTTCAAACTCACCCAGGTTTGTTCCCTTCATAAAATTAATTTTTCCTAAATGTAGGATATTAAATTTATAATTCCTATTTGTATATTTACAATTCCCTGGTTACCCTGCGATGGAGGTACCGGGTGCACTGCCTGACTATGTTATTTTCAATACCGCTGGTCTCATCTCGCCCGGGAACTGATTTTAATCATTAGTACGGAAATAACTCTTTAATAATTAAGCGATTAAGGTCAAACTTTAATAGATTATAGTCACAAATCAGCAACCATAACGGAAAGTGAAAAGTAAGATTTATTGACTTAATGATTATGGTGCATGATGACAAAACCGCAATATAAAACCTTGCCGTTTTCGCTTGAGCGAAAGCAAATAGTGGATTTTCTTAAGATTGGGAAAAAGAAACACACGGCCTATGTGTTTCTGGAATTGGATATTACCGGTATTCGGGATGAATTACGGCGAGCTGGCAGGAAGTACAAAAGGCCTGTTTCTCTCACAGGTTATTTGCTCAGCTGTTATGTCCGGGCAGTTGCGGAGGATAAAAGAATCCAGGCCAGCAGAAAAGGTAACAAGCTCGTAATATTTGATGACGTGGACGTTTCAACAATGGTCGAGCGGAGTGTTGACGGAGTACCGGTCCCTATTAGTTATATAGTTAGAAAAGCTAATACCAAGTCAGTTTATGAGATTTCAGAGGAGATCGTAAATGCCAAGAAAGCTGAATCTTCCGGTTTGATCGAAAGTGAGGAAATGCGTAGAAAGAAATTTCTCTATAGCGTAGTCAGGAAGACCGGATTTTTACGTCGATGGTTTCTGAAAAGAATGTCAAAAGATCCTTTTCTCAAGAAAAAGATCAATGGTACGATTGGTTTCTCATCAATGGGAATGTTCAGTTACAATAATGCGGGGTGGATCTTACCTATAACGCCCCATGTAATCAGTGCCATGGTAGGGGGGATTAGAAAATTGCCGGGTATTGAAAATGGTGAATTAATAGAAAAAGAGATGGTTTGTGTCACAATTTCCATAGATCATGATACCCTGGATGGAGCCCCCACGGCAAGATTCATTGAACGGTTCAGAAAACTGCTCCGAAAGGGCATTGAATGCAGCGAAGGTATTGAAAGTGATTTGGAAAAGTCAGATTTTTCACCCAAAGCGGAATCGCATCTCCATAATTCGAGGGATGAAGTATCCCTTTAGCAGCAAATCAAAGCGATACATTTATGGCATTTCCGCCATGAATTACCATTCCAATGACCCGCGTGGGGAATTTGTTTCAGAACCCTGAGATTCCATCCTTCACTATATATTTGAATTTTGAACGATGGTAGATGGATCCGTTTGAATATATAGTTGTCCTGACCTCCCTTATCCTCGGTCTCGGTATTGCACAAATCCTGAGGGGGATTGCGGATGTTGTAGCGCATTGGAAACAAGTGCGGTTTAGTGCAGCTCAAATGATATATGCTGTTGTTGTATTCATTATACATATCCAGGATTGGTGGATCAATTATGAGTATTCTATGATCCCGAGGACCTGGACGTTGTTCGATGTGCTTATCGTCCTCATATTTCCGATTCTATTGTTTATTCAGGCCCGGATGCTATTTCCTACCGGTTCCAGGAGTAATGAAACGGACATGGTACTTTACTGGGATGATCAGTGGAAATGGTTATATGGAATCGGCATATCCTATGTCCTGGTGAGCATCTGGCACAACATACATTTTTCTCAACTACCACTGATTGACAGCATTCTTCAGATATTGTACGTGGTTGTCTTTTTGACCTTTATCATAGGGAACATAAGAAAGCATACTTACCATACGATTTTTGCAATTGCGCAATTGATTGCATGGATCATATTGATCGCAGCGGATGATATGGTCATTAATATTAACTAGGGGGCTGTACTTTGTTCCTGACAGCTGAATCCATCAGTTTTACCATTTGAAATCTTTTTGAGCCCTTGTTAAAATCAAGTTGCTACATGACATAAACTGTTTTGGAATTGAAGGTCATCAGTATAGCTTTGGCGCAAATTGACTATACAGGCATGAAAAAATTATTACTAGTTGTACCGCTATCTGTTATAACCCTTTTAGTATTTGCTCAAAACACTGTGAGCCTGGAGGATATCCAGCCCGGCCGTTTTGACCAGGGCAAAATGTGGACGTTCGAAAATCCACCCATTGATTATTTTGAAGAAGCATATGGTTTTCGTCCTTCGCAGGAATGGATGGACGATGTGCGCAGATCCGCACTTAGGTTTTCGAGCTGGTGTAGCGCTTCTTTTGTTTCTGAAAATGGCCTGATCATGACTAACCATCACTGTTCAAGGAGTGTCACGGCTTCAGTGATGAAACCGGATGAAAATTTCGATGAAAATGGTTTTTATGCGCCGACCCTTGAAGATGAGCGCCGGGTGCCGGATCTGTATGTGGATCAGCTTTTCCTGGTGGCCGATATCACAGATGAGGTCAAAGCGCTTACTGATATCAGTGGTGATTCCGCCATCCAGGTGGTAAAAGCAAGGTATTCGGACCAACCAGAGTGGAAGGATCTCGTTTTGGAGACACGGGCTTTCTACAGTGGGGGGAAATATTCACTCTATGGATTCAAACGATACACCGACATACGACTTGTATTGTATCCTGAATTGGCCATCGGATTTTTTGGCGGGGACCCCGATAATTTCACCTACCCCAGGTACAATCTGGACTTCACCTTCTTCAGAGCATATGACGAATCCGGAAATCCCTTAAAGCCCCCTTATTATTATCCTTTCAATCCCCAGGGAGCTGCAGAGGATGAGCCGGTCTTTATTATTGGCAATCCGGGAAGTACCGGGAGATACAAGACCATGTCACAATTATATTTTCAGCGAGACATAAGTGCACCATTGATCGTCAGTTACCTCAAGAACCGGTTTGATATCTTGATGAAGGCAGCCGAAGACATCGAAGACATCTATGTCAAAGACAGTGTCACCAATATTGCCTTCAGTTTGAGTAACTCACATAAAGCATATTCCGGGCGTCTGAAAGGATTGAATGATCCGTATCTGATGACCAAAAAGGAGAAAAAAGAGCAACAGGTAAGATCAAACCTGCAGTTGGAGACAGACGACCCCTGGAAGGGTGTAGAAGAAAATATGCAGGTTGCCAGGGCGGTTTACCCGGATGTGCTTCTGCTTTCGCCAAATGCCATAAAAGGAAAGGTGAATCAGGTCAATCATAAGCTTTTAGCCTACCAGCAAGCACTGGAAAGTGAGGATGAGGAGGCTGTTGAAAAAACGAAATCCGAAATACAGGACCTTTTGGACGGATTCGATTACAATCTGGAAAGAGCACTTTTTGCCATTCAATTGGATGAGATTACTCAGTTTTCCACATCCTGGTACATCGGCGAGTTGATGAATGGAAAATCCGGATATGACCGGGCAACTGAAGTGATGAGTGAAAGTATCCTGCTCGAAAACCCGGACAAGTTTTTCAAACTAAAATCCGGTAAACTGGACAAAGAACCCCTGATGCAGTTTGCCAATACTTTCCCGGCAAAATATCGGGAATCCTCAGGTAAGTACGGAATGGTCAATAGAGAGAATAGTGGATTGGAAGAGCAGATCATGAATCTGCAGTTCCAGCTAAGTGGTGTCAGCAGCCCTCCGGATGCAACGTTCTCACTCCGGATTGCCGACGGAAGGGTAAAGGGATATAGCTATAACGGAACGGAAGCTCCGGTCAAAACAACGTTCTTCGGACTTTACGACAGATACTACAGTAATGACGGAGAGTTCCCGTGGAACCTGCCTGAGCGTTGGCAAAATCCGCCAATGGATATGCTTAAGGCACCTATAAACTTTGTGTGTACGGCGGATATTATCGGGGGCAACTCCGGCAGTCCGGTCATCAATCAAAATAAAGAAGTGGTAGGATTGGTCTTCGATGGCAATATAGAAAGCCTGCCGGGGTATTTCATTTTTGATGATACCTACAACAGGACTGTATCTGTGCATGCGGGAGGAATAGCAGCAGCCGTAAAGTATATCTATAATGCTGATCGATTGCTTAAGGAATTGAATGCAGAATAATATTCAGAAATTAATGCCCGGGGTACCCGCAAGCTGCAAGCTGTCTCCACGCTGTCTTAAGTTTCAAACTTAAGACAGCGTGTGGACGCTAGTACTTATTCCGTTTCCTGATTTTTTTCACATCCTTGATCATTTTACCAAGGGCTTTGTCCTTCTTTTTTTTCTCCAGGGCAGTGGATTCGAAATATTCCTCTTCTCTCCTCATCTTCAGGTAGTTATTGTATAAGTCCTGGTCGATTTCTTCCCTGGCCAAAGCTTCAAGCACTGCGCAACCGGTCTCACTTGTATGGGTGCAATTTTTGTATTTACACTTTGAGGAGAGTTTTGTGATCTCGTCGAATGTGATTTCGAGTCCGCTTTCAGCATCCCCGATACCTACTTCTCTCATACCGGGATTGTCGATCAGGATGCTTCCGTTTTCAAGGATAACGAGTTCCCTGTGGCTCGTGACATGCCGGCCTTTGTGCGTACTTTCACTGATCGACCCGGTTTTCATTTGGGACCTCTGCATGAGGTGATTGAGCAAAGTGGATTTTCCTACACCGGACGAGCCCAGAAGGCAATACGTTCTGCCTTTCTCCAACTGGCTCCGGACCAGGTCAATCCCTTCCATGGTTTCGTTACTGATCGCAAGTATCGGTATACTAGATATCCTTTCATGGATTGATGCCATCATCGATGAAAGTTGTGATTTGGTTATAAGGTCAATCTTATTCAGTATGATAATGGGGCTGACACCAGCATTGTGACAGATCGCCAGGTACCGCTCAATCCGGTTGATATTGAAGTCCCGGTCCACCGATTGAACGATTAGTGCAAAGTCAATATTTGTTGCAATGATCTGTTTATCGCCAAACCTGCCGACTGCTTTTCTTTCAATAATCGTCTTTCTCGGGAAGATGGCATGTATCAATACCTTATCGTCATCATATTCGGAAATCGCCACCCAATCACCAACGGCCGGGAAATCGGACCTGGCCTGAGCTGTGAAACGCAGATTGCCCACGATCTCGGCCTCATAATCCTTTTCCGTTGTCTTCACCATGTATCGCTCTTTGTGTTCGGAAATGATCCGTCCGATGCCAAAACTTTCCAGATTTAGCTCCTTTCGGTAGCTATCGTATTCTTCCCGGTATCCCAGATCTGAAAGTGTCATATTTCAATATTACGATTCTTAGAACGCATTAACCAAAGTGTGCCGTGATGTCATCAGGATTGCAAATTGGTGATTTTTGGTTAAGATGGAGAAGGATCCGGTAAAATAAAGAATGATGCCGGTATGTTTAGAAAGTCCTGGACACCTCTGACATCCTTACTTTAAGACACTCATATTTTGTTTGACTATAATTGCGGTCGCATTCCTCACCCCTGTTCGACGGAAGGAACTTCATGGCCCGAAAAATGTTGAATCAACAACATCAGGTTTATGAGAGATACATTTATCGAAGTAAAAGGAAAACTGGGCAAGCCATACCGCGATCTGGAGTTTTTGCTTGAGGCACTGAAAGAAGTACTGATCGAAAATGGAGAAGCTCAGATCGCCCGGTGCATTCCATGGGTGAGTGATCAAAAAGATCTGAAGATCACCCCGAAGGTGCTCCAGCTCTATTCTGTCGTATTTCAGTTGGTAAATATGGTTGAAGTTAACGGAGCTGTCCAAAACAGGCGAAAGGTGGAAGAGGAATCGATCACCGCTGTCAACGGGCTTTGGGCCAGCAATATTAGCCAACTCCAGGAATTGGGGATTTCAAATGAAGAGATCCTTAACGGCCTCAATGAAGTATATCTCGAACCGGTACTAACTGCTCACCCTACCGAGGCGAAACGAGCTACGGTTCTGGAACACCACAGGGAGTTGTATCTCCTGCTGGTTCAGCGTGAAAACTCAATGTATAACCAACACGAGCGGGAGATCAATCATCGAAATATCAAGCTGTCATTGTACAGGCTTTGGAAAACGGGCGAGATATACCTCGATAAGCCGGATGTAGCTTCTGAATTGCGCAATGTGCTGCATTACCTGGTAAATGTTTTTCCTGAGGTTATTCCCGTTGTGGATAGACGTATGGTTCATGCCTGTGAAGCACTTGGATTTGAGAAAAATGTAGTCCAGGAACGTTTTGCATTTCCCAAAATAACCTTCGGTAATTGGGTGGGAGGGGACCGTGACGGACACCCTTTGGTGACGGCAGAGGTTACACAACATACACTTTTACAATTGCGACTCAATGCGTTCGTAGTGATCAAGAGGAAGCTTTCCGAACTTGTGCGACGACTCAGCTTCAGCCATAACCTGGATGACGTCTCCCTTGAGGTGAAAGAACGCATTTTGGAAATGACCGGTGAACTGGGTGAAAGAGGTAAAATTTCACTTGATCGCAACAAGGGCGAGGCTTTCAGACAGTTCATACATTTGATGATCACCAAATTGCCCATTGAGACTCAAAGAGGCCATGCTACATCACTGGCCGAAATTCCCGGTAGTTATGTCCACTCAACACAATTGGTTGACGATCTGAAATTACTTCAGCAGGAACTGAAAAGATATGGAGCTCTCGATATCGCACTTCATGATGTAGTAGAGGTAATCAGGATTGTCCAAACCTTTGGATTTCATTTGGCTTCTCTTGACATCCGTCAGAATTCGGATTTTCATGACAAAGCAGTAGAACAACTGCTGGAAGCAGCCTTGATGTCAGATACATCATTTAGTCAGTGGGATGAAGAAAAACGGATCGACTTCCTGAATAAAGAACTTGAATCGGCCAGGCCATTTACCAACCTTAATACGCCACTAGGTTCTCACGCCAGTACAGTGCTGGAGTGTTACCGTGCTATCGAATCACATACCTCAGTGTATGGCACGAACTGTATTGGTTCTTTTATTGTCAGTATGACCAGATCACTTTCCGATCTTTTGGTAGTTTATGTGCTGGCACGTGAGGCCGGCCTTATAGAGATGACCGATAAAGGCCCAGTTAGTAAAATACCGGTTGTGCCACTACTCGAAACGATCGAAGACCTGGAAAACGGACCGGACATCATAAAGCAGTTTCTTGAGCACCCGTTCACTCAGCGTACGCTGAAATATCTACAGGATACCCATCTGGCGTCAGAGAAAGTTCAGCAAGTGATGGTGGGGTATAGCGATAGTAATAAGGACGGAGGTATCGTAGCCAGTCAATGGAGTTTGTACAAGGCTCAGTATACACTTAGTGAAGTTGGAAGGGAATTGGGTGTCAGGATTCGGTTTTTTCATGGAAAAGGTGGTTCAATAAGCCGTGGTTCCGGGCCTACACATTATTTTATTAAAGCCATGCCTCATAGCACGCTTTGTGGTGATATCAGGTTAACCGAGCAAGGCGAGACAATCGCTCAGAAATATGAGAATAAAGTAAATGCGGCCTATAACCTTGAACTTTTAGCCGCAAACACGTTATTCAAATCGACCAGAAATAAGCACACCAATAGGCGATATCATCCTCAGGCAACTATCCTCGAAAAACTTTCCAGGTATTCAAAAAAGCACTACGAGAACCTTGTAAAGGAAGATGGATTCATTCATTTCTTCCGAGAGTGTACCCCCATTGATGCTATAGAAACGAGTAAAATCGGTTCCAGGCCGGCTAAACGAACAGGTGCTGATACATTGGAAGATCTGCGTGCGATTCCATGGGTTTTTTCATGGAGCCAGGCAAGATTCCACATGACAAGCTGGTATGGGATTGGAACCGCTCTGGAGCAGCTAAAGCTTGAAGAGCCTGACAGCTATCGGGAATTCAAAGAAGCCATTCAGAAGGATGCGTTTATCAGGTATGTTCTGACCAATGTGGATACGAGTCTGGCCGCAACGGATCGCGATATTATGAAAGCCTATGCTGAATTGGTAGGTGATGAGAAATTGAGGGAAAAATTCATCAATCTTTTCCTGAGAGAATTGGACAAGACCCAGGCACACATGCTGGAGTTACTGGGCAGGGGTATTGAAAGTAGAAGGATCAATCATCATTTTTCCAATAAGCTCAGAGCCTCAGTGATGGAAGTTTTACATGAGCGTCAAATCTCGCTACTAAAGAAATGGCGCAATAGAAGAGAAAAAGACCAATCTGATAATGAAATCCATACAGAACTGATGCTCACCATTAATGCGCTGGCCGGGGCCATGAGAAATACAGGTTAGTGGGTAATTGAAATCGGAGACTGGGAACGAGGCTACATTATAGGAGATTAGTTTTTATTCATGCCGTTCTTTATGTGCTCGAGGAAATGTCCTGATGGCATAAGTAAAATCTTTGTTGAATCAGACTAAATTTGGTATATGAAACCTAATAATGCTTCCTACATTGAGCTATAATTAATCGATTTGTGTCAACTCTATAGACAAGTCTGTGTTCCAGCGTAATTCTTCTTGACCACCACCCTGAGAGGTCTTCTTTCAAAGCTTCAGGCTTACCAATACCTTCATAAGGTGTTCTTGTACACTGCTTGATAAGTTCGTTGACCTTTTTCAATATTTTTTTGTTATGTGTTTGCCAATAGAGGTAATCCTCCCAGGCGTTTGTTAGAAAAACTACCTCCATTAATCCATCAACTTACGCACCTGGCCCCCTCCGGTTTCATATTCCTCGATAGCTTCTTTTAAACGTTGAGCATTCTTGGGACTACTTAACAGATGTAATGTCTCCTGTATTCCTTCATAGTCAGATTTGCTCAATACAACGACCTCCTCACCACCTTTCCTGGTTACAAATAATGGTGCTCTTGAGGTAATCACTTTTTCGAGGAATGATCTGAGGTTTTGCCTGAAATTGGAATAGGTAGTTACTTCCATGCATCAAAGATAGGATGTCTAATATACTTGTACAATTTATTGTACGTAAACTTAGGTTTGGGCAATGCGTTTTTTAGACATGGCCCATTCCTGTCATTCATTTCGATTCCGATCATTTAATTGAGATTACTGAATATAATTTCAATTTTCCTTCAGAATCATTTTGCATATTACAGATTAAGTCATTTATTAAACGATTGAAGCAGACCACTATGAAACCTATCAAAAAAGAAGATATTAGCCAGGAAGTATTTGACCTTTATGACGATTATGCGCATAACCGGATCGATCGCAGAAGATTTATGGATCGACTTTCGACTTATGCTGTTGGAGGTCTTACGTTACCGGCCCTCCTTAGTTTCATCATGCCCAACTATCAGGATACACTGCAGACACAGCCAGATGATCCTCGATTGAAAACGGACTTTATCAATTATCCTTCTCCAAAAGGTGGTGGTGAAATCAGAGGCCAACTTTCAAGACCTGTTGATAATACGGGTAAACTTCCCGGAATTGTGGTTGTCCATGAAAACCGGGGGTTGAATCCACATATCGCCGATGTAGGGCGGAGGGCAGCATTAGCAGGTTTTATCTCCATATCACCGGATGCGCTTTCTCCGTTGGGTGGATATCCCGGCAATGATGACGATGGCAGAACCATGCAGCGCCAGCGGGATCGCAATGAAATGCTGGAAGATTTCATCGCGGCATTTGAGTTTTTAAAAACTCATCCGGAATGTACAGGTAAGGTTGGAGTTGTGGGATTTTGTTTTGGTGGCTGGATATGCAATATGATGGCAGTGAAAGTTCCGGATCTTGCAGCTTCGGTACCGTTTTATGGTGGTCAGGCACCCGTGGATCTGGTACCTAATATAAATGCACCATTACTGCTGCATTTTGGTGAATTGGATAAAAGGGTAAACGAGGGCTGGCCTGCCTATGAAGAGGCGTTGAAAGCAAACGATAAAGAGTACACTGCCCATTTTTATCCCAATGCCAATCATGGTTTTCATAACGACTCCACGGGGCGGTATGACAAAGCGTCGGCAGAATTGGCGTGGAAACGGACTATTGATTTTTTCAATGAGAAGTTGAGATAGGTAAAACCTTTTTATTGTTACCAGGACAGACGTGTAGAAGTCCGATGAATAGCACCAAATTAATAATAGGATTTCAAGTTTGTTTATCTCTGATTTTACATGCAGGATTGTACGGTCAAGATCTGAAAGAACTGGCAGCAATTCCGCTGAATGGTGAGAAACTGTCACTCGATGGCAAGGTTGATGAGGGCTTTTGGTTGAATATGCCGGCGTCTGGAGGGTTTCGTATGCAGGAACCCATTGAAGGCGGTACGGCGACAGAAAAAACAGAAATCCGTATTGCCTATGATGAGAAGAACATTTATATCAGTGCTATACTTTATGATAGTGAGCCATCGGGAATAAAGGCTTTTCAGCGTAGACGTGACGCTTCTCTTCGTACTGATGATCGATTTATGTGGATCATGGATACATTTCTGGATCGCAGACGCGCTTATTTTTTTGAAATAAATCCAAGGGCGTTGCGAGGAGATGGACTATTGGCGACCGGACAGGGTGGAGGCGGAGGCCGGTGGGGTTTAAACAAGGATTGGGATGGGATCTGGAATGCCTGGACGCATATTGGGGATTTCGGCTGGTCAGCGGAGATCCGTATCCCGTTTCAGACTTTAAACTTTGATCCGGAGACCGATACGTGGGGCATCAATTTTCAGCGAACAGTCCGCAGGAAGAATGAAGAATTGCTTTGGACAGGACACAAGCGTAATCAGGGTATCTTCAGACCGCAGAATGCCGGAAATCTGACGGGACTAAAGGACTTGTCTCAGGGAATTGGGCTTGAGGTAATTCCCTATGCCATAGGCGATGCCTCCAGATCATACGATGAGGATAATGACATTTATGAGAAAGACCATACGGTGGATGGAGGTTTCGACATCAATTACAATATCACCCCAAGCTTACGAGCCTCCTTTACCTACAACACCGATTTTGCCCAAACAGAGGTGGATGACCGGAGAATTAACCTCACAAGATTTCCTTTAAGATTTCCGGAGAAACGTGATTTTTTTCTTGAGGGATCAAGCATCCTCCAATTTGCCCCAAGTAGTGGTGTGGATCCGTATTTCAGCAGGCGCATAGGACTGGTGGGTGGAGTTCCGATACCAATAAGTTACGGCGGCAGGGTATTGGGAAATGTTGGTGACAACAATATTGCAGTGATCCATGTCAGAACATCAAAGCAGGATTCCATCAATGCAGAAGACTTCACGGTTGCGCGTTACAGAAGGAATTTTGGTAAAGAAAGCTCAGTCGGATTTGTTTATACAAGACGTTCTACCGAGGAAGGAGAGTCATTGGCAGATCCCATTCAAGATCGACACACAATGGGTGTAGACTTGTCATTGAATACTTCGCAATTTCTTGGGAGCAATGTTGCACAGTTTTCAGCATTTTTTATAACGCATAATCCCGCTTATCTAAATGAAGACAGCACAAGTATACTGGATCGGTCTACACGTGGAATAAGACTCAATTTCCCAAATAAACCATGGGGAGGCTGGGTTTCTTATCGTGAGTTTGGGGATTACTATGATCCTGCTGTGGGATTCAACCGGAGAAATAATTTCAGAAGACTCCAGCCGGGTATTTCCTATGCTCCTTTGTTCGAAAAAAGCAATGTTATCAGGGAAATAGAGTGGAGTATTTATTTTGAGCATTTGATGTCTTTAGAAAACAAGCTTCTCACGCAAAATCTGAGGTTGAAGTTGGCAGAAATAAGATTTGAATCCGGAGAACGATTTGAGTTTGAGGTCTCCCGAAATTTTGAATTTCTGGATGAGGATTTCGATATTCTGCGAGATGAGTCAGTTATTGTTTCTCCCGGAAATTATGTGAATTGGCAATATGAAGTTTCAGCTTCTACCGCATCCTTTCGTAAAGTCTCTGCCTGGTTAAGTTACGAAGCAGGTGGTTTTTGGACGGGTAATATCAAAGAAACACAATTGCGTCTGACCTTACGACCTATTCCGGGTATAAACCTTAGTGGTGAATATACTCATAATAAAGTCACAGCGGGTCATAGTGGATTTGAGACAAACCTTGTCCAGGTTGACCTTGGGTTTGATCTTACACCTGATCTTTCGTTTTCTTCGAATATCCAGTTTGATGATGTCAGTGATATCATCGGCACAAATTCAAGAATGCGGTGGATCATCACTCCGGGAACAGATGTTTTCCTGGTGTACAATCATAACTGGCAGAATTCGTCAGAAAGATCAGCCTATACATTGACCCAGGGCGTGGCGTTGAAGGCAGTTTATACCCATCGGTTCTAAAATCGAAATAATTGAGATTGGAACCTGAAGAAAATCATTTTCCTAACTCCATTCAGTGTTAATATTCCTCACTATTTTACTTTAATCTTGTGTTGAATCACCTGGTATCAAATTAATTTTCCAATCATGAAAATATTGGCTTTCGGAGAGATCCTGTGGGATGTTATTGAGGATCAAAAACACATCGGGGGAGCACCACTGAATTTTGCTGCACATTTTGTCAAATGTGGTGGTCGATCCGCCATTATTTCCCGCGTAGGAAAGGACCAAAATGGGACGGAAGCCATTGAACAGGTCAATAGTGTAGGTATTGACACCAGGTATGTACAGTTTGATGACGATCACATGACCGGAGTGGTCAACGTAAAGTTGCAGGATGGGTTTCCAACATATACCATTGAGCGGGATGTGGCATATGATTTCATTGGCCCGGCTGACATCCTGGAGGAAGCGTATGATGCCTTCTATTTTGGTTCGCTCGCTCAAAGGAATACGATCAGCCAGAATAGCCTTCAGCACATTTTGAAAAAGAACAAGTTTGATCAGATCTTTTATGATGTCAATCTTCGGGAGGGGCATTATTTGAAAGAAGTGATCGAACCTTCGTTGAAGATGTGTACCATCCTGAAACTGAACGATGAGGAGGTAATTACACTTTCGGAGATGTTTTACCAATCGAATTTGTCTACGGATCAATTCATTCAGCGGATAACATCTGATCATCCAAAAATTGAATTAGTGATTGTGACGGAAGGAGCAAAGGGATGCATTATCTACAAAGGGGTGGAAAAGTTTAGGGCTGAGAGTGAAAAAGTAAAAGTGAAAGACACGGTGGGTGCCGGGGATTCTTTTAGCGCGGCGTTTGTACATACGTATCTGACAACAAATAATCCTGAAAGAGCTGCTTTTGTCGCCAATAAGGTGGGCGGATTTGTGGCCTCATGCAATGGCGCTGTGCCTGATTATACTCCTGAGATCAAAGCCCTGTTTGAATAATCTACCACGTCAGGAAAATGGATTGATTATGGTCAAGTCTTCCAGTTTGTGACCATGATGCAAACCTTCTGAATACAATATTCCAACATTGGCCTCAGAAGCTGCCGCTATGATCAGAGAATCACAAAATGAATAATTTGATAAATAAGAAATTTCAATTGCATTCGCCTACAATTCCTCAGACGGGTAGACTTTGCACAGGGGCATCAGTACCTTGTCCAAATATCATTTGATACCAGTTAACTTATCAGAGTCCGGAGTTTGCTTTCGTACAACATTCAGAAACTCTTGAACAACTTGAACACTTATTTTTCCATTCAAGTCACTTAATGCCTTGTCAATCAATCTTTGGGAGATCTCGCCCTTTTCGGAATTGTCTGAAAATGTATAGACGAACAAGTTTGTATCAAGAAAGAAACTATCGTTCATTCATTTCATCCCTGGAAACGGGACCACTTAATTTTATATCCTTGAGTTCTTTCATTAATTGCCGGTATTCCATTGACTTACTCCTATCCTGGCTGTATTCCTTTAGCCATTTTCGGAATTCTTTATTCAGTGTTGTACGACTTTTTTTGGCTTTAGCTCTTGCCTTTTGGATTATTCCTTCATCCGCGCTGAAAGTAATATTTTTCATAACAAAGCTATTCGTGTACAGGGATATAGTGTAATATCAGTTCAATTGAAATCATGGATATTTATTATGCTACAAGCGGCTTCTTTTCTTTAGCTCGCAGGCTGGCGCTCTTTTGTAATGTGTGGCAAACGGGGTCAAAATGATCTCTCAAAAGAGACCAGGATATCTGTGCCCAGGTAAACACTGTCCGGCAATGTATACCAGCTTCGCTTTTGAGGGATTTTCATACCATCCACATTTAGCTCATCTTCCAGTAAGATATATTCTCCTTTGTTCTCCTCCTGGAAAAACATATAGGCGATCATCCTGAAGGTCTTCTTGTCCAAATAGAAAAACCAATTGTCCTTGTCGTAAGGAACATTCAATACATAACAGGTCACACCATTGTAAACTTCTTCTTCGAAGCTATCTTCCAGGGGAGTTCCTTTGTCCAGTAGTTTCATTGGCAATCCCCATAGATATAAATAGTAATTCCTAAGCATGTTGGCTCGATCACACGACACATCACCTTTCTTGATAAAACATGAATCCATCATCATGCCGTGAATTTCCTCATCGTTTCGGTTCACTTCAAAATACCCTCTAGTATTATCAATTTGGACTTCCGTGTTTCTGTCTGGACCACTGGGGCGGGTCTCTGAAAATGTAAGCCGGTAGTTGAAATTGGGCCATACTTCATTGGGATCATGATATTCAACAGATTTATCAAGAATCCCTTTACTTGTTATTTCCTGCCCCCTTAGTTGAAAGAACCCGGCAACCAACACGGATATGATAATTATTTTCATACGGATAAATATAGGTGATCCGAAGAAAGATGGAATACAACATTTGAACATATCTTAATATATTCATGTATATATTTACAAATTATTTAAAAAGGTAAATGAATAATTTATGGATTGGATGACTGAACCATGGCCGTGGTATGTGGCCGGACCATTGATTTCGCTGGTAATGTTTCTTATGTTTTATTTTGGAACACGTTTTGGTGTGTCCAGTACAATGGAGACCATTTGCAGCATGGGTGGCGCTGACAAGCTGACAGATTATTTCAAAGTTGACTGGCGCTCCAAGGCGTGGAATTTGGTATTCGTGCTTGGCGCTCTTGTAGGGGGCATTATCGCCTCTCAGTATATGATGAGTGATGTGGCCATTGATCTGAATGACACTACCAAAGCTTCATTAATATCGAAAGGGATATTGAATCCCGGTGTGAATTACCTTCCGGATATTTTCACCTGGGAGAACCTGCTTACCGGTCAGGGATTGATTTTTATGGTCCTGGGAGGTTTCCTGGTTGGGTTCGGCACAAGGTATGCCGGAGGTTGTACCTCGGGGCATGCCATCAGCGGTTTAAGTGATCTGCAACTGCCTTCTCTTATCGCGGTCATCGGATTCTTTATTGGCGGATTGTTAGTTACACATCTGATCTTACCCTATATCTTATGAAATACTTAAGATTTTTTCTTGTTGGAATATTCTTCGGGATTGTATTAACCAAAGCCGAGGTGATTTCATGGTACCGGATCTATGAAATGTTCAGGTTTGAGTCTTTTCATATGTATGGCGTGATTGGTTCTGCAGTTGTTCTGGGAGTCATCATCACAAGGATCATCAAGAAAACCGGGATGAAGAGTGTCGATGGTAAACCTATCAACATTGCGCCTAAGCCTGATACTAAAATCAGACCAATTATAGGCGGAACCATCTTCGGCCTTGGTTGGGCTTTAACGGGGGCATGCCCCGGGCCGATTTATATTCTGATAGGGAATGGCTTCATGGTGTTCACCGTGGTTCTTGCATCGGCCGTGTTAGGGGCGTTGGTTCACGGAATGATATCGCACAAGCTGCCGCAGGGGTAGGAAGAATTTCAGATAAGGTCGATTTTTCTTCTTAAGCTAAGACTCTTCGCTACGCTCAGAGTGACGTAGAGGTTTGTGGGGTTTTTTTCCATCGACGTTTAAGCCCTGATGATTTAACACCTTATCCTGACAACCACAGAAAGGAAGAATTTTAGATAGGGTCGATTTTTCATTTTATGCTAAGACTCTTCGCTACGCTCAGAGTGACGCAGAGGTTTGTGGCTTTTTTTATCGATGTTTAAGCCCTGATGATTTAATACATCATCCTGACAACCATAGAAAGGAAGAATTTTAGATAGGGTCGATTTTTCATTTTATGCTAAGACACTTCGCTACGCTCAGAGTGACGTAGAGGTTTGTGGCTTTTTTTATCGATGTTTAAGCCCTGATGATTTAACACCTCATCCTGACAACCACAGAAAGGAAGAATTTTAGATAGGGTCGATTTTTCTTCTTAAGCTAAGACTCTTCGCTACGCTCAGAGTGACGTTGTGGGGACAAGTATTCTTTTCCTTCCCATTTACCTATCTTGCTCCGAAATACTCGACCATGGATTATACTTCAGGCATGCTCAAAGATGATGCACTTAAGGACAAAGTGATCATAGTCACCGGGGGAGGTACCGGGCTTGGAAAATCAATGGCTTCTTATTTCTCAGAACTGGGAGCTAAAATCGTCATCTGCAGCCGTAAAATGGAGGTGCTTGAAGAAACGGCGGCGGAGATTTCCGAAAATTCCGGGAATGATGTATTGCCCATTTCCTGCGACGTTCGTGAATACGGGCAGGTGGAGGAAGTCATTTCCAGATCCAAAGAACACTTTGGAGCAGTTCATGTACTACTCAACAATGCGGCAGGAAATTTTATCAGTCCTACCGAGCGACTTTCCCACCGGGCTTTTGATACCGTTATTGATATAGTATTAAGAGGTACCTATAACTTCACACTGGCGGTGGGTAAAGACTGGATTGCCAATAAGCAAAGTGGTAATATTCTGAATATCATTACAACTTACTCGTGGACAGGGTCGGGATATGTTGTTCCCTCCGCCGCCTCGAAAGCCGGAGTTCTCGCAATGACACGATCATTGGCCGTGGAGTGGGCGAAATACGGGATCCGTTCCAATGCCATAGCGCCGGGACCATTTCCTACCGAAGGCGCATGGAGCAGGTTATTGCCGGGAAACCTTAAGAAAAAATTTGATCCGGCGATAAAAGTACCTGTGGGCCGGGTGGGGGAGCACCAGGAACTGGCTAACCTGGCAGCCTACCTGGTTTCAGATTTCTCAGCTTATATCAATGGTGAGGTCATTACCATTGATGGTGGCGAATGGCTGAAAGGAGCCGGTGAATTCAACATGCTCGACCAGGTGCCGGATGAGCTTTGGGATGCTATGGAAATGTCACGTAAGAAAACCGGGTCAAAGCTGAAGATGTTATGGCTGTACCTGAATGGGCTGAGAAAGATAAAAAAGAAGTAGACGTACTGCGCAATTCTCATTTTGATAGTTTGAGAAGTTTTCCCAAAAACACGTTATAGATTTTAATTCCATCGGTTTCCCTTAGTAGTAGTTCCTTCTCCAGAAGTTGTTCGACCTGAAATTTCAGGCTGCTGGGGGCTAATCCGGTAACAGCAACCATTTCTTTGGAAGTTGGCTTTTTCACCGGTTCATGTAGAGCGATCGTTTTCAGGACTTTCCATTGGTCCGAAGTCAGCAGCTTTCTGATGCTGTAAAAGTAAAACTCATGCCCTTTAAGGATCTCGGTTTTTACCCGGAGCAAATCAGGTATCTCTCCATCTACAGTTAACTCAAAAACTTTGTTGAAAACGCTTTGTATGTAATATGTATGCCCCCGACACCAGTCAATGAGGTTTTTGATTGAATCATCTGCCATTTCCGGAATGAATGATTTAATGAATTGATGGTATACATCCCTATTGATATAGTCCAGAGACAGATTCTGTGTACTTTGATAAAACGGTCTGGACGGATCATTGAAAATAGCTGACATCAGATGATTGGAACTCCCACTGTACAGGAATCGCACGTTGGGCAATTCCTGCATGATTGTCCGGAGCATGGCTTCGGTATTTTTTTCAGGATATTTCAGAATTTGTTGGAACTCGTCGAAGGCAAGGACGATGACTTTCGTTTTGACCAGACTGACAATCTTGAAAGTGTCATGTAGTGTTCTTTCGTTAGGAGCATGAACATGTGTTACATCAATTTTCGGAAATCCGGTTAGTTCATCCAGCCCGATGGTTGCACCGAATCCGGATGCCCATTTTACTATATCCCGGAACAGTTTTTTATTATACCGGTCTATCACAGTGGCAAGCTTTTCAATGATCAGTTTGGAAAGATCAGCTAATGACTCCGTACGCTCTATGTCAATAAATACCGGAATGTACTTCTCACTATCCAGGTTGTGAAAAACATGATGGATCAAAGCAGTTTTACCGATTCTGCGAATGGAAAACAGATTCATATTATTCCCATTTTCCAGGGCATTAAGAATGGTCTTTGTTTCATTTTCCCTGTCGCAGAAATATTCCGGGCCTCTGTACCCGATAGAAACAAAGGGATTTTTCACATTCATTGTATCAATATTATTATATAATATATTTCATGAATATTGAAACAAATATAGTGAAAAAATAAATTCAAAAATATTGAAATAATGCTGAATGGCTTGAGTTTAGGATAATAAATGATCGTCATGCGGAGAAAATAGCCCTTATTCCTTAAGAAACGATTCTTTTGACAGTTCTGAACCGCGACGGGGCTTCAAGCTGAGGCAGATTCTGTTACGGTGTCGTCCGTTCCAAAACTCATCATGAAATCCACCAGATTTTCTTCCTTGCCCAATCTGAGTTTTTTCCTTAATCGATACCGTGCAATTTCCACTCCACGAACGGATATTCTCAATAGATTAGCAATCTCTTTTGTACTCATATTCATCCTTAAGTAAGCGCTCAATTTGATTTCCTGGGGCGTAATGCCAGGATAGTCGTTTCTCAACTTTTTAATGAACCCTTCATGGACTTCATCGAAGTGAACCTCAAATTGTCCCCAGTCATCATCTTCGTGGATGTTCTTGTCTATCTCTTTGACTATTCTTTTCAATTCATGCCTGATTTCTCGCTGATTATCATTTTTTAGCATATCTCCGATATGACTTTTTATGCTGGATATGAAGCCATTTTTATCGATCAGATGCATTGTTGACGTCGCGAGTTCCCTTTTTTTATGCCGTATCTCGGATTTAAGCTTTTCATTTTTTAATCGCTCAATTTCCTCCCGTGACTTTCTTGAAACTTCCCTCAATTGATTATCACGCTGCACAAGTTCTTTTTCCTGCTTGATGATCAAATGTCTTTTTTCCTTGTCAAGCTTTCGCCGGTTATAATAAAGGATGGTGAAAATGCTTCCTAACGAGATGAAGAAATAGAAGATGAATGCATACCTGGTTCTGTACCACGGAGGTAGTATTACAAAATCAAACGATTCCATTGGGGAAACAACATCGAATATGTTCTTGGCTTCTACCTGGAAGGAATAATTGCCTTCATACAGATTCGTATATTCCTTGTCAGTTTTTTCTGACCAGTTCGACCATTCATTTTCAAAACCATCCAACTTATATCGATAGCGGGTAGGAGCCTGATTGAAATCAATTGCGGAATATGAAAATGAAATGGAGTTGTTTTGATGAGGAAGTTGTGGAATTATATCCTGTGGTTGAGAATTGGTTACTCGCCCGTTTTCTACAAATCCACCGCCAAATAATGTAGAATCTGACTTGGAAAGTTGAATGCTTCTGAAGAGTACCCTGAATTCCGCAGATGTGTAAATGTTTCCCGAGTTATTATAGTGTATAAATCCATCTTTCGCAGAGAAGATTATATTTTCATGATCGAGAATGGATATCTTTTCCAGATCATCATTCAGATAAGGATGGATCATATTGAATAGAGTGGATTCAATATCGTATTTGTCCCATGCGCTTTTCTTGAGTACACCTGACAAATCAGTACCGATAAAATAGATATTTCCAAAACTATCTTCAATAGCACTTTGGATGCGGGTTTGACGCCCAATGATTTTGTCAAAAACCTGATGCGGAATAAAATAATCCCGGTTGGGATCGAAAGTGAAAATACCACTTTCGGCGGCAAAGACATTTTCTCCATTTAGCCTGAAGACATTTATTAACAGGTTAGAGGGAAATCCTTTACTTGTATCATAATACTTTGTTTCAACTATTTCACCGTAATCATCTGAAAATGCGAATGAATAAACTCCTTTGTAGCCGTGGGTCATCCACAATATTCCGTTTTCATCAAATTCCATCACTCTTGACGATTCTGTGAAATCCGGGTACTTTTTGGCAATTCTCCACAGACTCCCGGATTTCTCAAGCAAATAAAGCCCGTCATATCCTCCGGCGATTATTAAATTGTCCAGATCTGTCTCAATAAAGGTCCACCATCCGATTTTGTTGGATATCTCAATAGCCCGGTTCCCGTCGAGTTGGTATGCCCCAAAATGACAGCTAACCAATACATCTCCATTGATACGCTGAATATTATAGACCTGACCATCTATTCCTTCAACCCTGTCCATGTCTCCTGACAAAGGAAACTTATTATTCGGAGCATAAAAGAGACCATTATTTGTACCGAAGTAGAGGAATGCTGAGGATCCGTAGGCCACATATCCAGTACCCGGCAGATTCAATTCTTCATTGATAAAACTAAATGGGGAGTTCCATTCAATTTTTGCAATACCATTGTTTAAGCCCAGCCAAATGTTCCCGTTCGAATCTTCAAATACCGCAAGTATCGTTCGGTTTTTAAGACCTTTGTCTTTTGTGAAATGGTAGGTAAGATCCCCATTCTCATCCAGAATATATAATCCATCAGTATTGGTGCCTACGGCGTATGATCCATTTTTCAACCTGACAACAGTGTTGATTTTGTGTTCCCGGAAGACATCAACAAAGGATTCGGCCCATGGAATTACCTGGTGCCTGTTTATGAGGTATATGCCTGTTTCATAAGTACTGATCATATCATATTCATTGGAATAAGATACAATTGCCGAAACACCTTTGTCGGCAAAAAACCTGCCCTGACTGTGAAGTTGCCAACCACCGTCATCATAATACATCAAACCCTCATCCCAGACCTGATTGTATAGCTTACCTTTAAATTGAAAGGTAAAATCATTCCATTTCGGCAAGGGTATTATCCGGATACTGTCATTTGCATAACGGAAAAGCTCCTTTACATTGGTGAAAATAAATCCATCTTCCACAGGATAGATATCCCATACATCATCAAAATTTCTATTTTCCACCGGGATCAGCGAGTTCAATGAGTGATAAGCATATTCGCCATTAGCCCGTGGAAAGAAATAACCGAACTCATTCTGTGCCCCAACATATATCTTCCCGGAAGCATCGGCGAATAGTGATCTTACCTTAGTGCCTTTATCTACTCCATAGCTCCGCCAGTTACTGCCATCGTACTCCAGCAGTCCAAGGTTATTGGCAACATAGATTATCCCCCGGTGATCCTGGGTTATGGCATAATTCTGAATACCTCCATTATAATCTTCAGTACCGAAATATTCTATAATCGGCATTCCCAGGAATCTGTTTGAACCTTGGGCATGAACTTCCGGGAAGGACAAGTGAATTACAGTCGTGAGAATATATATGAGATAGTATTTCATACGAATTGTTGTGGTCAATTTAAATAAAGATCAACTGACTGCAAAGATATGAGTGTTGGATGATACCTATTGAAAACGTTTACAATTGATCATATAGGCTGTTTTTACAAAATTTTGATGTAATGATGTGAAGGGAGATTTGACGGTGTGATGTAGTGTTGATGTAGTACGTATTTTCATCCCCATACATATTTGAGATAGGTTGCAAGCATAAAATCGCATAGTCTAACATATCTAACTAATGTAGAATCATGATGAAGAAAGTACTATTAACCATTTCCATGATCGGGTGCTTCACCTACCTGTATTCCCAGGTCACCGTAAGTGGTAAAGTTATCTCCATGGATGACGATTTTGGTATTCCGGGGGTGAATGTGGTAGAAAAAGGAACAACAAATGGAACAGTAACGGATATTGATGGAAATTACGTACTAAGCGCTTCCGGCAGTGAGGCTGTTCTTGTTTTTTCGTTTGTCGGATATACAACACAGGAAATACAGATTGGGGATCAAAGTGTGATTGACGTCAGCTTGTCTGTTGATGTTGAGACACTTTCCGAGGTTGTTGTGATCGGGTACGGATCACAGAAGAAGAAATTATCCACGGGGTCCATCTCAAAAGTAACAACAAAGAATATAGAGGGATACAAAGTTTCCGATGTTACCTCGGCTTTGGACGGTCAGGTATCCGGTGTACTCGTCAGTGAATCTTCAGGCCAACCCGGATCCGGAAAAGCAATTCTCATTAGAGGGATAAGCACCAATGGTGACAATACCCCCCTTTATGTGGTAGATGGATTGACTGTGGGATCAATTGATAACATCAGTCCTAATGACATTGAGTCAATTGACGTTTTGAAGGATGCGGCCTCGACAGCAATATACGGTTCCAGGGCCGCCAATGGTGTGATCATTATCACAACGAAGAAAGGATCAGAGGGAGCCACCGAATTGAACTACGAAGGTTTCACCTCGATTTCCACTCCCTGGAAAGTTCCGGAGATGTTGAATGCCCGGGAATACATAGAAATCACAAGAGAGAAATTTGCTAATGGCAACCAAACGGCATCCCTGGATGCTTTGGGATTTCCAAATGTCGGGGATCCAACACCCGATACGGATTGGATGAATGTAATTTTCGATAATTCCACGATTAAGAATCACAGGATATCAGCTACACTGGGAAATTCCTATCTGTCTCTTGAATACTGGGATCAGAATGGTGTGCTTGGAGGAAACAAGTCGAATTATAAAAGATACTCTACCAGATTCAATTCATCAAAGAAATTGAACGAGTGGGTGACAGTGGGTCAGAATGTGTATGTCAATAGGGTAGATAATCAAAATATTGGTACCAATAATGCATTCGGTACCATGGTTGCAGATGCTTTTGCTTATGATCCACTGACTGAAATATATAACCCCGATAAGGAATATGGTTTTGAGCAATCTCAATGGGTGCAAAAGGAGTATATAAATCCGCTTAGCAGGTTATTTCTGTCAAATGGAAGCGGTCATGGTGATGCAGTCCTTGGAAATGTTTATGTTGAAGTCGAGCCAATAGAAGGGCTAACGGTAAGAAGTGACCTGGGTGTTGACTATTGGTGGTTCAAGTTTCGAAACTTTACCCCTGACTATTTTTATCACAGTTCATTCTTTAATGTTAACAACGGTGTTTCTCAGGGAGCAGGATTTGGACAAAATATCCAATTTGAGAATTATGCGAAGTACGAAAAGTCATTTGGAGATCATTCATTTGATTTCGTAGTTGGAACTACCTATATCGAAAGGGAGTTTGAGCAATCCGGTGGATCTACTTTAAATATTCCGGATGCGGCCAAGTTCAATGAAAACTTTCAATATATAGATGCAGGGCAGGATACCAGCGATCTGGCGTTCGGCGGTGCGGCTGAACTGAGTGCATTGATCAGCTATTACGGAAGGATAATATATGATTATCAGGATAAGTACCTGTTTTCTGCAACACTGAGAAGGGATGGTTCAACCCAGTTTGGACAGAACAAGAGATTTGGTCTCTTCCCTTCCGCATCTTTCGGATGGGTGATTTCCGATGAAAGCTTTTTTAATGGCGGACCCATTAGTTTCCTGAAACTAAGAGCGAGTTGGGGTGTAAATGGTAGTGACAGAATTGGGTCGCTTGGGTTTGCTTCAACAGTGGTTAGTGCATTTACATACCCGCTCGGTCAGAACCCTGTATTGAATACAGGAAGCACCCTGCCAACATTACCTAACCCTAACCTGAAATGGGAAGAGAGTGTTCAGACCGATATTGGGGTAGAGGTAAATCTGTGGGACGATATGTTTACGGCTGAAATTGACTTTTACCGAAAATCCACAAAGGATCTGTTGGGAAGGGAGGTTATCCCGGGATATCTGGGAGTTACGGACCAGCCGCTTTCAAACCTTGGAGAGATAAGAAATACCGGTATAGAAGCAGCGGTTTCATACAGGATTTCAATTGGAGACCTGGATTTAAGGGCAAACCTGAATTATTCAACATTCAAGAACGAGGTAATTGAAGTTCCGGGATCGTCTGAATTCATCAACGGATGGGGCTGGCCGGTTCGTAATACCGCGATCACCAGGATGACCGAGGGTAAGCCTGTGGGTCATTTTGTAGGATATAAAACATTGGGGATCTTTCAGTCCCAGGCAGATGTGTTTTCACACATCAACAGTGATGGAGATCCGTTGCAACCCAATGCAAGCCCTGGTGATCTGATATTTGCAGATGTAAATGGCCGGGACGCTGATGGTAATCTCACCGGACAGCCAGATGGAATTATCAATAACGATGACCTCACCGATATCGGTTCACCCTGGCCGGACCATATTATCGGATTGCAACTGGGTGCTGAGTATAAGGGCATAGATCTTAAAATACTATTCTCCACTCAAATTGGACACGACATATACAGAACATATGAAAGGTCGGATATCACATTTACCAATTACCAGAAATTCTGGAAAAACCGGTGGACAGAGAGTAATCCAAGTAATGAGTATCCCCGGCTGGTATCCAATGATCCCAATGTAAATCAAAGACCTTCCGACTTCTACGTTGAGGACGGATCATTTCTCAGGCTGAGAAATTTACAGATAGGCTATAATGTGCCTGTCAGTGTACTGGAATATGCAAAGTTGAAAGCGCTGAGGATCTATGTATCTGCAAATAATTTACTAACACTTACGAACTATAACGGATTTGATCCCGAGATCGGCACAAATGGCTGGATCCTGGATACCGGCATAGATAAGGGTTATTATCCGGCAAGCAGGACTTTCGGAGCAGGCATAAACATCAAAATGTAAGAATTCTTAACCATCTGGAATATGAAACTTTATAAACTTTCTATAACATCGATCATAGTTATCCTCATTTCGGTTACATCATGTAATGAGGACAGACTTGAGGTAGAGCCTGTAAACAGGTATTTATCTTCAAATTTCTTTCAAACCGAGGAACAGGTTTATGAGGCGCTTGTGGCAGCTTACGATCCTATTGGCTGGACAATGGCTTTCGGACAATGGATTGCTGAGGTCATGTATGGTGAAATCAGATCAGACAATGCCCATGCAGGAGGGGATCCTTCTGATAATGACCAGCCGGGATGGCAGGAATTAGATGATTTCAGGGAAACAACGAATAATACAGTTTTACAACCCATCTACCGAAAGTATTATATCGGAATTTTCAGGTCGAACCTGGTAATCTACAGTCCTGAAATCACATCCCCTGTAATCGAAAGATATCAGGCAGAAGCAAAATTTTTAAGGGCATATTATCATTTCCAACTATTCAAGCATTTCGGACCTGTCCCGGTAATTACATCCATTTTGTCTCCTGATGATGTATCTCTTCAGAGAAATACAATGTCAGAAGTATTTGATGCAATTGTATCGGACCTGGAGGACGCTATTGACATACTCCCGGGTACCTTATCTTCGAACGAAATCGGAAGAGCATCCAGGGGTGCGGCACAGGCTTTGCTGGGAAAAGCTTATCTCTACTGGGCTGATCTGGACAATGACGATGGCAGCAAATTCGACATGGCTGCGCAATACCTTGGTGATGTGGTGTCTTCCGGGCAGTATTCCCTTGTAGACGACTACAATGAACTTTTTGCTTTCGGTAGTAAAAATACTTCCGAATCCGTTTTTGAGATCCAGAAGTCCAATTTATGGCCAAGTGATTGGGGTTGGTTCGAAGGGATAGAGGGGAACGGCATCATACAACTTTGCGGTATTAGGGGATTGTGTTCCGATCATCCGTTTTACAAAGATGGTTGGGGATTTATGCTTCCCACACAAAGTCTGTATGACTCGTATTTAGCGGATGATCTGTACAGGAGAGATGCCACTATCATTTCAGAAGCCGAGTTGGCTCAGACATTACTGGATTCAGGAATTACTTCCTGTAATGTGGTTGTTGATGTAACTCAAAGCAATCCACAGGATTATACAGGTTACTGGCAACAAAAATATTCAAACTTCAAATCTTACGATGGAAATAATATTAACGGTGGTGATCCGAATCTTACCAAAGACGCCAATGTGCACGCCATCCGGTATGCTGATGTATTGCTGATGCTAGCTGAAGCATTACATCGTGGTTCCGGCACTGATGCTGAAGCGATGACATATATGGACGAGGTAAGAGAAAGAGCAGCGGGACCCGGTGACAATACTGGTAATTTCAATACCGCCCAGGATATCATGACCCAGCAGAGTTGGAGCCTTCTGGATCTGATCTGGTATGAGCGAAGAGCTGAACTGTCTATGGAAGGTCACAGGTGGTTTGATCTCGTTCGATCCGGACGGGCCGGTTCGAACCTGTTTGCAGGTGATCCCATCCGGGAAGGGAACTATTCCGATACAAGGTTATGGATACCTATTTCACTGGAGGAAACCAGCGTGGCAAAGGGACTGACCGATTACCCGGATCCCAGTCTGTTTGATTAAAGATTATAACCAGAAGAATAAATTAAATTAAATGATGATGAAGCAAATTTTTAGCTTAATTAAAAAAGGATGGATGATGCTCATGGTGTTGTCCCTGGGTTTATTCATCGCTTGTTCTGATGATGATGACCCGAAGGTGGAAGCTCCTATAGCCAGCTTCCAGTTTACGGTAAGTGAAACCAATTTTTTGGAGGTCACTTTTGAGAACTTCTCGCAAAATGCGACGAGTTATTCCTGGGATTTCGGTGATGGTAATACGTCCACCGAGGAGAATCCTGTGCACACTTATGCTGAAGCCGGCAATTATACGGTTATTCTGACCGCTTCAAATGAAGCCGGTGATGCCACCAAGGAAGAATCAATAACCATTACAGATCCTGATGCCCAGTTGACGCTTCTGGCTGGCACTGTTAGCAAAGAGTGGATCATGCAAAGAGAGGAAATTGCCATTTTCCTCGGTCCATCAGCATACAACGCCGAATGGTGGTCTTTTGGTGGTGCCACACCTCTTGGAGACCGGCCTTGTATCCTGGATGATGTTTACACTTTTGAAAGAGCAGGAGGATTCCTGAAAAATACAAACGGCACATTCTTTATGGATCAGGAACAATTTGGTGGATGGAATGATGCCGATATCGGCGAAGGCTGCGTGGATGAAACGACGGCCAACGCATTTACCACGTCCTCAGGAGGTGATTACAGCGCGCTTGCAGACGGAGGTTCTTACACCTATACTTTTGATACAAATGCCGATCCGGCAACCATCACAATCGAAGGACAAGGTGCCTATATGGGGCTTGCCAAGACAATTGTTGACGGCGACCTGGGACCAAATTCTACATTACCCGGAACCACAACTTTTACGGTTCTGAAATTAGTTGAAGGTAGCGTTGCTGACTCTTTGCATCTATTGGTGAACGGCGTTTGGACATATCTTTTCGTAAGCTATCATAATGCCGGCGATATTCCTGCAATTCCTGTGGCAGAACCTTCCGCATCCTTTACCTCTGAAGTGAGTGATTTAACAGTCACTTTCACCAATACTTCTCAAAATGCAACTACTTATGCGTGGGATTTTGGCGATGGCAATACTTCTACGGAGGAAAACCCTGTTCATACTTATGCTGCCGATGGCAATTACACCGTTAAATTGACGGCTTCAGATGATGCCGGTAATTCAGATGAGACAACAGCCGAAATAACTGTTAGCTCGGCAGCTCTGACAATGGAAGCGTTATCTTCTGCCAATGGCAAGGTATGGAAATTAGCCCTTGTTGATCAAGCTTACAAGGTTGGATCCTTTGCAGGAGGTTCTGACTGGTGGGGAGTTCCATTAGCGGATCTTGAGGGTGACAGATCTTGCCAGATGGATGATGAGTTTATCTTCTTTACCGATGGAAGTTATAGCGTTGATACAAAGGGTTCTTCATGGCAAGAAGGGCATGTAGGAGTAGATCCTGCGGCATGTACCGATGATGGTGACCTTCCAGGCGTATACGCCGGCTTAGGTTCTTCTACTGATTATACCTTTACTTTCACTGCTGCCACCGATACGGAAAATGCTAAAATTACCGTAACTGGTGCGGGAGCATATATCGGATTTAACAAAGGTTATAACGGAGGTGAGTACAATGGCTCTGACACTGAATTAAAAGGATCAGTGACCTACGAAGTACTTACATATATAAATGATGGCGCCGTTGAGCGTATGGATGTAGCGGTCGATATATCCGGTGCTCAGGACGGAACAGCATGGTGGACTATGACTATGGAATATGTCATACAATAACAGTTTTTCTTCATAGCAATATTTCCCCGCCGGTACTACCGGTGGGGAATTTTTTGACCGACCTTTCGATTTCATCGATCAGTCATCCGAACGAAATGTTCCTGTTTGACTGAGCGTAGCTAACTTATTTAATCCGGAAAATAAACATCAATTACCATGAATCCATTTTCAGTAATCAGGAAAGTGTTACCAATGCTGTTATTGTCGCTTTTTATTATTGTCAGTTTAGTTACGATCGGATGTAGCAACGATCCGGGAGATGACCTTGAACTCCCCGGTGTAACGATCAATGATCTATCAGTACTGGAGGGTAATAAGGACAATATCATTGTTATTGACATCAGACTTTCGTCACCATCTGCCGAAGAAGTAATCGTTTTTCTGAGTAGTGTGGATAGCACGGCACTCAGCGGTGAAGATTTCAAAAACCTGGATGTCGTACCGGTTGTTTTTGAGCCTGCGGACTTACGCGAGAGTATCCAAATTACCATTTTTGGTGATGAGGTCTTCGAAGAGGATGAAGTCTTCATACTAAAACTACATGATCCGGTCGGAGCTGAATTAGTCGAACCCACAGCTATCATAACAATTGAAAACGATGATATAGACACTTCATTGAAGATCCCGGAAACCGGGTACTCTACCCCGGAAACCTATGATGGTATGACACTGACATGGCAGGATGAATTCAATGGCACTTCAATGAATGATAATTTCTGGACCCATGAAACCAGGGGCGACTGGTTCAACAATGAACTTCAATACACCCTTCCTGACAATACTTACCTCAAAGATGGGAATATGATAATAGAAGCAAGAAAAGAAAGTCATCTAGGCCATGCTTATACTTCCTCACGATGGATTACAAAAGGGAAATATGAATTCCAATATGGAAGGGTGGATATCCGGGCTACTTTACCATTTGGTCAGGGAATATGGCCTGCATTATGGATGTTGGGCGTGGATCATGGATGGCCGGCCAGTGGCGAGATCGATATCATGGAAATGATTGGTGGATCAAACAGGGAAAATACTGTCCATGGTACCATCCATTGGCAGGATCCCAATGGGAACCCCAATAACAATTTTCACGCGGAACATGGCGGACCCTATACGTTACCTACAGGTACTTTCAATGACGAATACCATGTCTTTTCCATTGTCTGGGATGACTCCAAAATTGAATGGTATGTCGATGACAATAAATATTTTACAGCTGATATTACGAATCAGAATCTAAGTGAATTTCACCAGTCATACTTTTTTATATTCAATATCGCGGTAGGTGGAAACTGGCCTGGTAATCCGGACAACTCCACGGTATTCCCACAGCGAATGATCATCGACTACATACGTGTTTTCCAACCTAATTGATAATGAAATCATTTGGTCCTTACACTTGTGATCACAAAAACATGGAAAAATTATTTCTATTCCTGCTGCTTTTCGTATTCATTTTTGGATGCAACTTCCGATCAGAAACCAAAGTAGACACATCGACGGTTTCAGGTCGATCATTCAGGTCGCTTCAACAAGCGAAAGAGGATCTTCTGGAAGGAGTTTCGGCTGCGGTTTGCTATTCGGGTTTCAGGTCCGGACAGCATCCGGATCGAGGAGATGGTGCCGTCAATCCTACTTACGAAGAGATCCTGGAAGATCTAAATACCATGGCTAAATGTAATTTCAGGTTGATACGTCTTTACGATTGCGGTGAAAATTCACAGGATGTATTAAAGGTGATTGCCGGGAATGATTTGGATCTGAAAGTTATGCTCGGCATTTGGCTAAGAGCTGAAATCAGCAATCATGAGTCCTGTCCCTGGCTGACCGAACCTATTCCTCAGGAGATCCTGGATGAAAATGTGAAAAGAAACAAAGCTGAAATTGAAAGAGGAATACGATTAGCTAATGAATACCCTCAAATCATTGCCGCCGTAAATGTAGGCAACGAAGCACTTGTGGAATGGAACGATCATAAAGTTGGTGCTGATACGATAATTTCCTATGTTCGAAAAGTAAAGGAGGCCATTGAGCAGCCCGTAACTGTTGCTGACAACTATGAATGGTGGGCCAAAAATGGGATGAAACTGGCCCGTGAATTGGATTTTATTGCCATACATGTTTATCCTGTCTGGGAAGGAAAGGATATTGATGAGGGAATGTCATATACCATCCAAAATGTGCAGCAGGTCAGAGATTCACTACCGGATAGCAGGATTGTCATTAGTGAGGCGGGATGGGCTTCGGTTGCTTCGGAATTTGGAGAACGGGCGAGCGAAGAAAAACAACTTCAATATTATTCCGATCTAATGGCATGGGCTGAGGAAATGAATATTACAACATTCTTCTTCGAGGCTTTTGATGAAGACTGGAAGGGAAATCCCGACAATATGATGGGAGCGGAAAAACACTGGGGGTTGTTTACAGTTGACAGGAAGCCGAAAAAAATAATAAAGGAACTCTTCCCCAAAGCAATAAACTAATATGAAAAACTCCATAACAGCACCGGCCTTGCAGCAAATGATATGACACATTACAAAACAGCTCCCGAAGATGTAGTTCCTTTTGGTCAAAAAGTAGCTTTTGGATCGGGTCATCTGGCTAACCAATTGTTTCCTGCGGCCTTGGGTGTGTTTATGATCATCCTGGTCCTGGCACTAAAAATGGATCCGTTTCTGGCGGGACTGCTGGCCGCTATTCCCCGGCTTTTGGATGCCCTCACTGATCCAATAATGGGCTATATCTCTGACAATACGAGATCAAAGTGGGGAAGGCGGAAGCCCTATATCTTCCTTGGTGCAGTGATAACAGGTGTGACTTTTATGGCCATGTGGCAACTATACCCGGAGAACTCCATGTGGTATAATTTCTTCTTCTTCCTGAGCCTATCTGTCATCTTTTACATTGGCTATACAATTTTCGCCACTCCGCTGATCGGATTGGGTTATGAAATGAGTCCTGATTATCATGAGCGAACCCGCCTGATGGCAGTTTCACAATGGATGGGCCAGATTGCCTGGATGATTGCGCCGTGGTTCTGGGTGATCATTTACGACCAATCTCTTTACGATACAGCTCCGGAGGGCGCAAGGAATCTGTCAGTTTGGGTGGGCGGTCTTTGCATGGTACTGGGAATAATGCCCGCGATTTTTTGTAAGGAGCTTGTTTTACCGGAACTGAAAGGCCCATCCAGATTATCGAGGAAAGAACTCGCTGCAAACACGAAGGAATTCATTGTGGGGATAAAGCAAACCATTACTTGCAAGCCATTTCTGAGGTTATGCGGTGCTACCTTTCTTGTTTTCAATGGATTCCAGACCATTGCCCAGTTCGCATTTTTTATCATAATCTTTTACCTGTTCAATGGCGATACCGTGGCTGCAGGACATTGGCCGGCATGGTTTGGCACAGTCAGCGCAATGGCAACAGCTTTCCTTGTCATACCTATTATTACCTTTATTTCAACAAAAATTGGGAAAAGAAGAGCATTTATAGTATCCACCTCTATTTCATTGGTAGGATATGGCTTGAAGTGGTGGGGATTTAGTCCGGCTAATCCTTTTCTTATGTTTTTGCCTGTTCCGCTGATCTCATTTGGCATTGGGGGCTTGTTTACTTTAATGATGTCAATGACAGCAGATGTGTGTGATTTGGATGAGCTGAATAATGGAACTCGTCGCGAAGGTACTTTTGGAGCGGTTTATTGGTGGATGGTCAAGTTGGGGACTGCATTTGCATTGCTTACCAGTGGAGCGGTACTAAACCTTGTTGGTTTTGACAAAGATGCCACTGTACAAACAGTAGAGACCCTCACAAATCTTCGTCTGGCTGATATTATCATTCCAATAGTAACCGGTATAACGGCAATCATCATCATTTGGAATTATCAGGTGACCGAAGAAAAAGCCCACGAAATCAGGGAAGCACTAATAGCCCGTCGCGGGAAAGTGAGCCATGAAAGTTGAGGTATTTAGAGGTGTTTGACATAAAACGGATATGAGAAAAAGTGTAAAGATATTCCTAGCGCTATTTGTGGCAATCCTTGGATATAGTTGCTCCCAATCTAACAAAAGTATACCTGAATTAACTGCTGCGGATATATTGGGAAATCCCGACTATTTAGCCATCTCCTATGGAGGATACAGGGAGAAAACGAGGGATGTCGTTCCCACTGTGGATGAGTTGAAAGATGATATGAGAATATTATCGGCCATGGGTATCAGGGTATTGCGGACTTACAATACCCAGCAGTTTGAGCAGGCCGCCAATCTTTTGGAAGCAATCAGACAGCTGAAAAGGGAAGATGCCGGTTTTGAAATGTATGTCATGCTCGGCGCCTGGATTGATTGCAAAGGAGCGTGGACTGCAGAACCGGACCACACGGCCGGTGATGAAGAAAACAATAGCGCTGAAATCAATGCTGCTGTCAGACTGGCCAACAAGTACCAGGATATTGTGAAGATCATTGCCGTAGGAAACGAAGCAATGGTGCATTGGGCGACTTCATACTATGTGTATCCTGATGTAATCCTCAAGTGGGTCAATCACCTGAGAAAGTTAAGGGAGGAAGGAGCCTTGCCTAAAGATCTCTGGATCACGAGTTCGGACAACTTTGCATCGTGGGGCGGGGGTGATAGTAGCTATCATACGGATGACCTGGTTGCTTTGATGGAAGCTGTCGATTTTATTTCCGTCCATACCTATCCCTTCCATGATTCACATTACAATCCTGAATTCTGGGATGTTCCTGAGGGTCAAAGAGGCCTTTCAAATATTGAAATCACAGACTGGGCGATGCTAAGGGCAAGAGACTATGCCATCTCTCAATACCAGGCTGTGGCTGATTACGTCGCTGGCAGGGGTATTGAGAAACCTATACATATAGGAGAAACAGGATGGGCGACAAGGTCGAATGCATTATATGGATCCTCCGGTTCGAGGGCAGCTGACGAATACAAAGAAAAGCTCTACTACAACCATATGAGGGAGTGGACCAATAACACGGGGATGTCTTGCTTCTATTTTGAAGCTTTTGACGAGCAGTGGAAGGATCAGGGTAATCCCCTGGGTTCCGAAAACCACTTTGGATTGATCAATCTGGATGGTCAGGCAAAGTATGCTTTATGGGAAATGGTGGATGATGGTGTTTTCGATGGATTGACAAGAAATGGGGTGTCAATATCCAAAACGTATGGGGGTGATTTAGACGCCTTAATGGCTGATATGCTTATTCCTCCTCATGCAGAGAGAGAATAAAATCTAAAATTAATTTGAAGTCCATGCTTCAAAATTGTAAAACATGACCAAAGAAAAACGCTTTACTATCAAGATTGCTCTGATCGTTGCCCTTGGTGGTTTTTTAATGGGATTTGATGCTTCGGTGATATCAGGAGTGGTCAAGTTCATTGAACCGGAGTTTCAACTGACCAAGTTGGAGCTGGGATGGTCGGTAAGCTCTTTAACGCTCACCGCTACTTTGGCCATGATGTTTTCAGGTCCGTTAAGTGATGTTTTCGGGCGTAAGAAGCTATTGAAGCTGGCAGCTATCTTATTTGCTGTCTCCGCCATTGGTTCGGCGATGGCCCCTGATTTTGTTTCATTGGTAGTTGCCCGTATGATTGGCGGTCTTGGCGTGGGTGCTGCTTTGATTCTGGCTCCCATGTACATCGCTGAAATATCCCCTCCGAAAATAAGAGGCCAAATGGTGTCTTTCAATCAACTCAATATTGTGATTGGGATATCCGTTGCCTTCTTTACCAACTACATCATTCTCAGGCTGGGACAATCAGATGCAGCCTGGACGCAATCATTAAAGTTTGAAGCCTGGAATTGGCGATGGATGCTGGGTGTGGAGACCCTTCCTGCAATACTTTATTATACAGGCTTATTCCTGGTTCCTGAAAGCCCCCGGTGGCTGGCCATGAAAAAAAGAGAAGAGGAAGCCCTGGAAATCATGGGGAAAGTGTTTTCGCAGGAGGAAGCCAAAGCACAATTGCAGGCTGTCCATAATAGTCTTGGAGAAGGTAAAAAGGAAAAAGTGGCCGTTAGAGAGCTCTTTAAACCGGCCATGCGACTGGTCCTCACCATCGGGATTGTAGTAGCTGTGTTGCAACAGATCACAGGTATCAACTCGGTTTTCTTCTATGCGCCTATGATCTTCGAACAATCGGGAATCGGTACGGATGCTTCCTTCGTACAGGCCATACTGGTCGGAATCACCAATCTCGTTTTTACTATAGCTGCAATATTGATGATAGATAAGCTGGGGAGGAAGCCGCTACTGTCAGCCGGTGTGGCAGGAATAGCGGTTTGTATGTTCATACTGGCTGCAGGGTTTAACGCAGCCGAATACACCCTGACAGAAAAATCCGTTTCTGAACTTCCTGCCGAAATTAACAGGGAGCAATTGGCTCCACTTATTGGCCGGTCCTACGGCAACGATGTAATTTACAAAGAGGCGCTCCGTGAGGTTCTGAAAGAAGATGTAGCCAAACAATTTGAGTCGGACCTGATCAAAGCTGCAGTCACCATGAATTCAGGTCTTATCCTTTTGGGGATCCTCGGGTTTGTAGCTTCGTTTGCAGTTTCCATAGGACCAGTTATGTGGGTTTTATTTTCAGAGCTGTTTCCCAACCGTATCCGGGGCGTGGCCATATCGTTTGTCGGACTGATAAATTCGGGTGTGAGTTTTTCTGTCCAGCTGGTATTTCCCTGGGAACTGGCCAATTTCGGGAGTTCAATGACTTTTTTGATCTATGGTGCATTTGCCGCTGTAGGTTTGGTATTTGTTTTGATCAAAGTACCTGAAACCAAGGGTAAATCTCTGGAAGAACTGGAAGCAACTTTGGTGAAATAATTCGAATATGAAAAAAGTATTAATCAATGGTCTGAAGATCCTGTTACTGTTAATTCTGGCTGCGTGTGGTCCGGTTTCCCGGGATCAAAGTGAGAATTTGTCCGCTGGCCCGATCAAGGTGGAAGTACGACAAGAAAGTGGAAAATACGTACTGTTTCGCTGGGGAGAACCCTACAAAATTAAGGGAGCTGGTTTAAGCGGCGATATCAAAAGTCTTAAAGCTCACGGAGGCAATTCCTTCCGGACCTGGAGTATTGATAACGAGAAGGAAACAGGGCAGGAGGTCTTGGACAAAGCATTGATTCATGGCATGACGGTAGCCCTTTGTTTTTACATTCAACCGGAGCGTCATGGTATGGATTATGACGATCGGGGTGAGGTTGAGGCTCAATTTCAAAGGGTGAAGAAAGAGGTGTTAAAGTACAGGGATCATCCGGCCCTGCTGATGTGGGTAATAGGGAATGAACTAAACCTCGGTTACACTAATCCCAAAGTATATGATGCTGTAAATGAAATCTCTAAAATGATCCACGAATTGGATCCCAATCACCCAACAACCACCACTGTCGCATCTATCGATAAGAAACTGGCTGAGGACATCCGATCCAGAGCTCCAGATCTTGATTTATTAAGTATTCAGCTATATGGAGCAATAGTCAATCTACCGGGTTATCTAAAAGAAGCGGAATGGGAGGGACCCTACATGGTAACTGAGTGGGGAGCCACAGGACATTGGGAAGTCGGAACAACCGCCTGGGGAGCTCCGGTCGAACAAACAAGCACAATGAAAGCCGGCAACTACCTGAACAGCTATGAAGTAGCCATTCAACCGTATAGCGACCAGTGCATTGGAAACTATGTGTTCCTATGGGGGCAAAAGCAGGAACGTACACCCACCTGGTATGGATTGTTCTTGGATAGTGGCGAAAAAACCGAATCGGTGGATGTGATGCATTACATCTGGAATGGCGACTGGCCTGAAAACCGATCTCCCAGGATAGATTCTGTGAAACTGGATGGAAAAGAGGCGGGGATGAATATCTATTTAAAAGCGGATCGCGAATATACAGCGATCGTCCATATGTTTGACTATGAAGGGGACACATTGACCTATATGTGGGAAATCAGGCCGGAAAGCACGGATCTGAAGGAGGGTGGCGATTATGAAGAGGCCCCGGAAACTATTGAAGGTTTAATCGTTGATTCAAAGGTATCTGAAATCAGTCTTCAAGCTCCAAATAAGGAAGGTGCGTACCGGCTTTTCGTGTATGCTTATGACGGAAATAATAATGCTGCCCACGCTAATATTCCATTTTATGTTGAGTAGTAAAATGAGATTTCTAAATGACTGATTTTGATGATCGCATCATCTAATAGTTATATGATTTTACAGTTGAAATGTTAATGATATGAAAAGTATTCGATACACTTCTTCCATTCTTTTGGGAATGATCTTACTGGGCTGCACAACGAATCAAAATCAACTTGCTGTTGATGCGTATGAGACATCTGCAAACGGGAACAAGCTGACAAAGATCCGGACCATCGAAAATGCAACAGATCCGGTAAGCATAGTTATTCGACCGGAGGAAACTTTCCAGACCATTACGGGTTTTGGAGGGGCATTTACCGAATCTTCAGCATATCTGTTAAATCAGTTGAGTCCGGAAAACAGGAATCAGATCCTGGATGCCTATTTTGGTAATGAAGGCGCCAGGTACAGTTTAACACGGACCCATATCAATAGTTGTGATTTCTCGCTGACTAATTATTCATATGCTCCCATCGAAGGAGATACTGAGCTGGAAAATTTCTCAATCGACGAAGACAGGGAAGATATCATTCCTATGATCAAAGCTGCTATGGCAATCTCATCCGAGGGATTTAAAATTATTGCTTCCCCATGGACGGCACCACCCTGGATGAAAGATAATAATGCCTGGAAAGGAGGAAAGCTACTACCCGAATACTATGATACCTGGGCATTGTTCTTTTCAAAATATCTGAATGCCTATAAGGAAGAAGGGATCGATATATGGGCTATCACTGTTGAGAACGAACCACATGGAAACGGAGAGAACTGGGAAAGTATGCATTATACTCCGGAGGAAATGAATGTTTTCATAAAAAACCATCTCGGTCCCAAACTACGGAAAGACGGCCATCAGGTCAATATTTTGGGCTATGACCAAAACAAGGGAAGAGAACTGACAGAGTGGGTTGAAGTCATGCTCGGTGACAAAGAAGTAGTTGATTATCTGTACGGTACGGCGGTCCACTGGTACACCGGAACGGTCGATTGGTTTCCGGAATCCCTGAATTACACACATGAGCTGGCGCCTGAAAAACACATTATTCACACGGAAGCATGTGTAGATGCCGAAGTGCCTCATTGGAAGGAAGATGAATGGTACTGGAGAAAAGAGGCTACCGATTGGGGATATGACTGGGCCCCGGAGGAAGACAAACCGGACCATCCAAAATATGTGCCTGTCTACCGGTATGCCAGGGACATTGTCGGTAGTCTCAATAGCTGGGTAGAAGGATGGGTAGATTGGAATATGGTACTTGATACCCAGGGAGGACCAAACTGGGCGAACAACTGGTGTGTCGCCCCGGTGATCGTTGATCCCGAGAATGATGAGGTTTATTTCACCCCGATATATTACATCATGTCACATTTCAGCAAATTCATAAGGCCCGGGGCGGTAAGGATCGGTTTCGAGGTGGAAGATGAAGAGCTGATGGTAACTGCCGCCCAAAATGCGGATGGATCTGTCATTGTGATCCTGCTCAACATGACTGAGAACGCCAAATCTGTGGAATTGAAATTAGAAGATAATAGTACAGCAATTATTGTAAGCCCGCAGGCCCTGCAAACCATTGTAATTCCAGCTTGATTGAAATGTTAAACCTGTTTATTGACTATGCCTGAACAAAAAGTTTATCTGGGTAAAACACCATATAAGACCTCCGATAAATCGGTGAATGGAGGCTATGTAGAATTGGATGGGGAGTTATTCTACAAAATTTCTGATTACCATAGAATGAGGCCTTTCTTTATGAGTATTGTAGGACATTCCGACCACTGGCTTTTCATTTCCAGTACCGGTGGACTGTCTGCCGGCAGAAAGAATGAAGATTCACCCCTGTTTCCATATTATACCGATGACAAGATCTCGGAGTCTTCGGAAACCACCGGCAGTAAGACGCTGGTAAAAGTTTACAGGGAAAATCGCATCTACCTTTGGGAGCCTTTTTCCATCAGGACAGAAAGTTCTTACTCGATAAGTAGAAACCTGTTTAAAAACCTGACAGGGAATAAGATCGTTTTCGAAGAGATCAACCGGGATCTGGGCCTGGCCTTTTGGTACTCGTGGCAGCTTTCTGAAAAATATGGTTTCGTGAAACAATCCGGTATACGAAACATGGATGACAGGGCGCAGAAAATGGAAATACTGGATGGCGTCCGGAATATTCTTCCCTATGGAATCAGCTCGGATTTCCAAAACAGGACAAGCAACCTGGCAAATGCATACAAGAAAAATGAACTTGATCGGGATACGGGTCTCGGGATTTTTGTATTGAGTTCTATGATAGTGGATAAGGCTGAACCGAGTGAAGCCCTTAAAGCTACAACAGTCTGGAATGGTGGTTTGAAGATGGATGATATACTTCTTTCCAGTCTGCAGTTGGACCAATTCCGCGAGGGAAAAAAGATATTGACTGAAACTGATATCAGGGCTGAGCCGGGATCATATTTTGTCAATATGACGGTTGATCTTGGAAAAGCAGATGATCGAAATTGGTTTTTGGTGGCTGAAGTTAACCAGGACCATTCCAATGTTGTCAACCTTAATTACGCACTTAAAGAAAGAAAAGAACATTTAATAAACGATCTGACAGCGGACATTGAAGCCGGTACCCAATCATTGAGAAATCTGGTTGGAATTGCGGATGGACTGCAATTGACGGGAGATCAGCCGGGTGTGGGCAGACATTATTCCAATGTATTGTTCAATATCATGAGAGGTGGAGTTTTTGCAGACCAATATCACGTGGAAAAAAAGGACCTGATTGACTACATCTCAATGATAAACCGTAATCTGCAGGTAGACAAAAGTCAATTCTTTGATTCGCTGGCTGAAGATCTCCATTATCAGGACCTCATTGAATTGGCTGAGAAGACAGGGGATCCCGATCTTATTCGAATTTGTTACGAGTATCTGCCCTTAAGCTTCAGTAGAAGACATGGTGATCCAAGCCGTCCGTGGAACAAGTTTTCTATAGAAACTAAAAAAGAAGATGGCTCCGCGAACCTGTACTATCAGGGTAACTGGAGGGATATTTTTCAAAATTGGGAAGCACTGGGAATATCTTTTCCGGGCTACCTCATTTCAATGATCACCAAATTTGTAAACGCTTCCACTGTAGATGGCTATAATCCCTATCGAATTACCAGGGAAGGTATTGATTGGGAAGTCATCGAGCCGGATGATCCATGGTCTTATATTGGCTATTGGGGGGATCATCAGATCATTTACCTGCTAAAGCTGATGGAATCGGCAGTTGACCATCATGAAGAAGCATTTTCAAGGCTTTTGTCCGCTCAAAATTTTGTCTACACCAACGTTCCATATCGGATCAAACCCTACGAGGATATTCTCAAAGATCCTCAGAATACAATAGATTTTGATGATAAGGAGGCATTGACCATTGAAGAGAGGGTATCCGAAAAAGGAGCCGACGGAAAGTTACTTCATGCCGCCGATGAAAATTTGATAAGGGCTAACCTGACTGAGAAACTATTGGTTGCACTGCTGGCCAAGCTATACAATTTCATACCCGAAGGGGGAATCTGGATGAATACCCAAAGACCTGAGTGGAATGATGCTAACAACGCCCTGGTTGGCAATGGCGTATCGATGGTTACGCTATATTATTTGCGTCGATTCGTTTCGTTTTGCCTCGAACTTTATTCAAAAGATCCTGATCGGGTATATCAAATCAACCGCCCGGTATCTGAATTGTTTGAGGGGATCCATGATGTCCTTGAGTCAAATAGTTCGCTGCTAAATGCTGCCATTTCAAGCGAAAACCGAAAACTGATTATTGATGATCTGGGGAGACTGGGTGAGATCTACCGAAGCAAAGCTTATCGGGGATTTAGTAATGACGCTACGGAAATCACAGTGGATAAAATACTCGATTTTCTCAGGGTCACGCTTCATTTCCTGGATCATTCCATACAGGCCAACAGGCGAGCGGATGGATTGTATCACGCATACAACCTTATTCATTTTGATCGTGAAAGCGCAACGATCGACCATCTGTATGAGATGCTTGAGGGACAGGTGGCTGTGCTATCCGCGGGATTATTGAATTTTGAGGAAGCTCTGGAAGTGCTTGACGCATTAAAAAACAGCAAAATTTTTCGTGAAGACCAATACAGCTACATGCTTTATCCGGACAGGGATCTTCCGCGATTTTTGGATAAGAATCGGATCCCGAAATCCTTCATTGAAGGATCCAAACTGGCCAGAACTCTTCTTGATAACAATGATACTTCCATAATACTTGAGGATGCTGAAGGAGGTTACCATTTCAATGGAACTTTCAACAATGCCGGGAGTTTAAGCAAAGCGTTAAATGCGCTTGATGACTCATACTTGGATCATGTCAAAGCCGAATATGAAAGTTACCTCCATGTTTTTGAAGAGATGTTTAACCATAAAGCATTTACCGGGAGGTCGGGAACGTTTTTCGGATACGAAGGCCTGGGAAGTATCTATTGGCACATGGTTTCGAAGCTATTGCTGGCCACCCAGGAAAACATCTATTGGGCGAAAGATGAGTATGTGGGTACCGAGATCATGGGCAGGATGATTGACCACTATTATGAGATCCGTGCTGGTATCGGAATTAATAAATCACCCGAATTATACGGATCGTTTCCTACGGACCCTTATTCCCATACACCTGGAAATAAAGGTGCTCAGCAACCAGGTATGACAGGGCAAGTAAAGGAAGATATCTTAAATCGATGGGCGGAATTGGGGGTTAGGGTACATAACTCCTGCATTTCATTTGAGCCATTTTTTTTGAGTGAAATGGAATTTTTAAAAGAGCCATCAAGTTTCGGTTACTTTGATGTCGGCGGTTTAAAGCGAAGTATTGAGGTTGGGTCAAATGAATTGGCTTTTACCTATTGCCAGGTACCGGTGATCTATAAAAAATCAGCTTCTGTTTCGATAACCATTCAGTTTAGTGATGGCAGAACGGAGGAATTGGTTGGGGTGACGCTTGGGAAAGAACTATCAGGGGAGATATTCAGAAGGTCCGGGCAGTTGGCACAAATTAGGGTATATCAACCTTTTGATTGAAATCATGAAAAGCCCGATACTGTTCCTCCTTATTTTTCATCTTTCTCTGGTTACTGTAGGGCAGGGTTTCTTAAGGACCGAAGGAAAATCAATTGTTGACCCTGATGGTGAAGAAGTATTGTTGCGTGGAATGGGATTGGGTGGTTGGATGCTAATGGAGGGGTACATGATGCAATCCTCGGATGTGGCCGATACACAACATGAGTTTGAGGAAAGGCTCGTAGCATTGATGGGTCAGGAAAAAACGGATGAGTTTTTTGATGCATGGCTGGCCAATCATGTCACCAGGGCAGATATTGATTCACTGGCTAGCTGGGGATTCAATAGTGTGCGACTTCCGATGCATTATAATCTTTTTACGCTTCCGGTTGAAGAGGAACCTGTTGAAGGAGAACATACATGGCTAAGTACGGGATTTGATTTAGTTGATAGCCTTTTGGGGTGGTGCCAGGCAAATAACATGTATCTCGTACTGGATCTCCATGCTGCTCCCGGTGGGCAAGGTGCGAATGCAGCGATCTCTGATTACGATCCTGATAAACCATCCCTTTGGGAGAGTAAAGCCAACAGGGATAAAACTGTAGCACTGTGGAAAAAACTGGCTGAACGATATAAAGATGAGGAATGGATTGGAGGATACGATTTGATCAATGAACCAAACTGGGATCTGCCGGGGGGTACCTTGCTAAGGGCATTGTACAAAGAAATTACAGATAGTATCCGGGCGGTTGGAGACAATCATATTTTATTTATAGAGGGAAATTGGTGGGCAAATGATTTTACAGGTCTGACCCCTCCATGGGATGATAACATGGTTTACAGTTTTCATAAATATTGGAGTCATAACGATCCTGGGTCTATTCAGTGGGTGCTTGATATCAGGGAAGATCATAATGTTCCATTGTGGATGGGTGAGGGCGGTGAAAACTCAAATACCTGGTTCCATGACGCCATTAAGCTTTTTGAAGATAATAATATTGGATGGTCATGGTGGCCAATGAAAAGAATTGAAACCATAGTCAGTCCGTTTTCTATTATATTCAGTGATGGCTACAGATCCATACTTGCCTATTGGGGAAGCCAGGGTCCCAGACCAACTGCGGATGAAGCTTTTGAAGCTATGATGGAGCTTGCCAAAGGCACCAACAGCAAGCATAATTTATATCGGAAAGACGTACATGATGCCATGATCAGGCAGGTCAAAACCAATGAAATAATACCTTACAAACTGCACTCCATACCTGGTGTTTTGCATATGTCTGACTTTGATCTTGGCAAAAATAATATGGCCTATTACGATGTGGATGTGGCAAATTATGCTTTATCAACAGGACAATTCCAGGCCTGGAACTCCGGATGGGTTTATCGTAATGACGGTGTGGACATAGAGGCTAACAATGATATTGTGAACAGCAATGGCTTTCATGTGGCTTTTGTAAAAAAAGGTGAATGGATGAATTATACAGTCGATATTGCAGAATCGGGCTCATATACATTGGATGTTCGTGTGGCCGCGATCAAAACCGGCGGTAAGTTTCATTTGTCATTGGATGGTGAAGATATTACGACTTCACAGACAGTCAATTCAACCGGTGACTGGCAGAAATTTGAAACAATGAATGTTTCCAGTGTGCCGCTGGAAGCCGGCAAACATGTCATTACATTTCATATCGACAATGAAGACGAATTCAACATTAGCAGCATTGAATTTGCAAGATCAGGTTCGATAGATATGGTACCATTCGGTGCACTGAGTGGTTATACGGGCGCTGATGAAAGATCGATTGAAGTTATGGTAAGCCATCCGGTTGCAATTGAATCATTGGTTGATGTAATTGATAATTTCTCCCTCATGGTAAATAATGTGGAACACACCATAGAGGAAATAAGGATCATGAATCCGAATGAAAGGACTTTGATCATTACACTCAGTGGGACATTATTATCAACTGACGAGATTGTAATAAGCTACTCAGGAGACAAGATCCGCTCTAAATCAAACAAGACTCTGGAAGCATTTACGGATCTGAGTATTAGAAATAATCTGAACAAAAGGCATACCATACCCGGAAGGCTTCAGGTTGAGGATTTTCAGGATATGGTTGGGCTTCAGACTGAACCGACTTCAGATACCGGGGGAGGACTGAATATTGGCTATACGGATCCGGGAGATTATGCGGATTACCTGATAAATGTGGAACAGGATGGAAACTACACCTTTAACCTGCGGTTGGCAGGCCAATCCAAAGTTGGGAAAGTAGGATTTTATTTACTGGAGGATGGTGATGAAGTTGAATTATTCACCATGGACACACCGATTACTTTCGGTTGGCAGAGATGGGAAACAAAATCAGCAAATGTTTTCCTGCCTGGGGGATTCCACACACTGAGAATGAAAGTTCTGTCTTCCGGCTTCAATATTAACTGGGTTGAAATAGAAGAAGTGGTCCTGGGTATAGATCCGGACTTCTCCGGGGCATTTTACCCGAATCCGACCTCGGGTGAGATCCATGTTCCAAACATTGAATTCGATCAATTCGATATTCTGTCATTGCATGGATCGATCATATATCGAGGTTCGATTCCGAAGAATGGAACTTTAGACTTACGAGAACTGAATCCAGGACTGTACATACTGCGAATGATTAAGGCGGGGACCGTAGGAAAACAACAAAAGATCCTGATTGTGAAATGATTGCATAATGGGTATTTATTAAATTGTCGATCAGGTTTAAAAACTATGAAATCCCACCATTATGAGAAGTATTCACATCTTAATTCCGGTTCTGTTCTTTTGTGCATGTAGCCCTGAGTCAAAAGATACCTCCCAAAACGCAATGGAAACAAAGGTTGACAGTCTGGTGTCAATTATGACACTTCAGGAAAAGATCGGACAGCTCAATATGTACAATGGCACATGGGAGTTTACAGGCCCTGTTCCGTCAGATGAAAATAGTCAGGAAAAAGCAGAAAACATCAAAAAGGGTTTGGTTGGCGGAATGCTGAATGTATTGACGGCTGAAGGAACCAGGGAAGCTCAGAAACTGGCTGTTGAAGAAAGCCGGCTGGGTATTCCCCTCATTTTTGGCTACGACGTGATCCATGGGTATAAAACAATGTTCCCTATTCCCCTTGCCCAGGCTGCAAGTTGGGATCCTTCCGTAGGAAGAGAATCCTCCGCGATTTCGGCTAAGGAAATGGCCGCTTCGGGGCTGCATTGGGCATTTGGTCCCGTAATGGATATCGCACGGGATGCCCGATGGGGAAGAATTATGGAAGGTGCAGGTGAGGACCCGTATCTGACTTCAGTATTTGCCCGGGCGTGGGTAGAAGGACTTCAGGGTGATGACCTGACCAGTGAAGAAACTGTTGCGGCTTGTGCAAAACACTTTGCAGCCTATGGTTTTGCGGAGGCTGGTTTGGATTACAGTACAGTGGACATCAGCAATCACACACTGTACAATGTGGCATTACCCCCGTTCAAAGCCGCTGTGGATGCCGGCGTTGCTACGGTTATGAACGCGTTCAACGAAATAGGCGGTATTCCGGCAACAGGCCATAGGCATCTTCAGCGGGATATTTTGAAGGGAGCCTGGGGATTTGATGGAATAATGCTTTCAGATTGGGCTTCAATCAATGAAATGGTAACGCATGGATATTCAAAAGACTCAGCCAGTGCGGCGAAGTCCGCGCTTTTGGCGGGATGCGATATGGACATGGAGTCCAGGATTTATGAAAGACATCTGGAGGGAGTGATTTCTTCAGGAGGGTTGGATGAAGCTTTGCTGGATGACGCTGTTCGGAGAATTCTGAAATTAAAATTTCAACTGGGACTTTTTGATGATCCGTACAAGTATTCAGATATGGAAAGGGAAAGAACCACTATCCTGACATCCGAACACCTGGCTAAGGCACGTGAAACCGGAAGGAAATCCATCGTATTGCTAAAAAATGATAGGAGCATATTGCCGCTTAAAAAGGCCGGACAAAAAATTGCGGTTATCGGGCAGCTGGCTTCCAGTAAAGATGTGGTACTTGGAAGTTGGAGAGCACAGGCTATTCCCAATTCAGGTATATCTATTCTGGAAGGTATACAGGGTGCAGTGGAAAGATCAACTTCGGTGAGTTATGCCCGGGGGTACACACTGACAAAGGGTGATCGTACTTTCCGTTTTGAGCTGGATATTGTTGAGGGAGACAGGTCGGGATTTTCCGAAGCCGTTCAGGTAGCCGGAAGATCTGATGTGGTGATCTTGGTAATGGGAGAGGATTGCTTCCAGACCGGTGAGGGGAGGAGCCAGGTAGATATTGCACTAAAAGGAAACCAGGAGGACCTGTTGAAGGAAATCCTGAAAGTGAACAAAAATGTGATTGCCGTACTGATGAATGGGCGGCCGCTGGCAATTCCTTATGTCGCTGAAAATGTTCCTGCCATAGTGGAAACATGGTACCTGGGATCTGAGATGGGTAATGCGGTTGCCGATGTTCTGTTTGGAGATTATAATCCAACAGGTAAGCTTCCTGTATCGTTTCCGTATCATGTAGGTCAGGAACCCCTGTACTACTATGTAAAGAATACCGGGAGACCCGTTCCTAATGAATTTGATGCCGGAATGGTGTTTTGGGCACATTATACAGATTCTCCGAAGAAGGCACTTTTCCCATTTGGATACGGGCTTAGCTATTCCTCATTTGAGTATTCGGATCTTCAGTTGACCGCTGTGGAAAAAGGGGTGAACGTTAGCGTAAAGGTTACAAATACCTCCGAGGTTGATGGCGTTGAGACCGCGCAGGTGTATATACGGGATATTCATGCGTCTGAGACCCGCCCGGCCAAACAATTGGTTGATTTTCGAAAGATTGCTATTTCTGCTGGGCAATCCGAGACGGTTACCTTTACACTTTCCACGGAGGATTTGGGTTTTTATCACGCTGGTTATTCCTTTTATGCTGAGCCCGGAGTATTCAAAATTATGGTTGGAGGCGATTCCCAAAATCTTCTGACAGAAGATATCGAACTGGATTTTTAACCAATAAAACAGTATCTTAAGGTAGCAAGCTCGTAGTGTTTTGTTACCATCATTTCAAGATCAAATCCGCCGTATCGCCAGGGACAAGATCCACGGATCTTCGGAATTATTGAATCAGGCAATTTCTACTCTTCTGGATCACCGGAATAAAATGACTGTAAAGGAGTTGAAATGGGCATTCGGAGAATTGGAAAGTATGGATCGGTCAATGGCTGCTATTCATCATTTCATCAGCCACCTTAAGCCGTTTCTGGAGGAAGATTTCTACACTCACTTTCGGAAATATTTCCAGATATGGAGCAATGTGGAAAACCGGCTATCTGATCATTTTATCAAGACCTTTGATCTTACCAGGAAAAGGATCCTGACGCATAGCCGCAGTGGTGCGATTCAGCGGGTACTCAGAATGCTGAAGAGCGAGGAATTTACGATTGTACAGACTGAGTCTAATCCTGGTGGGGAGGGAGTACTGCAGGCGGAACAATTTGAGCTATTGGGAATACATGTTGAACTTATTCCCGACGAAAAAGCCATTCAGGTTATGAAAGGAATTGATTTTTGCCTCTTCGGGTGTGATCAATATACAAGTTATGCTTTTGTCAATAAGGTCGGGACAAAGGCCATAGTAGAAAATGCCGATTCACATAACAAACCAGTGATAATATTAGGAGACACCAGGAAGCACGTTGAAGAACTATGCCTGGGTGCGGAGATCTTCGAAATCACCACCTTCAATAATCAAATGACCCTGATCACCGAGTCCAAAGTTCAGCATTTCGGCCTGGACTGAGCAGAGGACTACAGATCACCCTAATCCCAATTATCCGGTTTCTTCAGCTCTCCATGTTCTGTACAATCACTACACGTCTTATGCGCAATTATTGCTCTTTGGCCCACACCGCCCCTCCAGACAACTGCATATGGCGGATAAGGACCAGGTTCCACTACTCCGTAATCTATTACATTGACCAGTCGCCAGTCCACACCACGGAAGGCAGCACCAGGTACTGCAGGTAGTAAAAGGATCCATCCAACGTCTTCTAACAGTACTATGAATTTTTCAGGTCTTCCTTCGCTATCAGTCCTGCAGGAAATTCCTTCGGGGTATCCATGTTCTTCCTCAAATAATTCCGCCGGTTCGAAAAACCGCCGGCTTTCCGCCACTCCTGCCACTTCAAACAATCCCTGAATTCGTACATTTTCACTACCCGTGGCCTGTATGTTTCCAACCACCGTTCCCTTTTGTGAATCAAAAAAACTACCGGATGATAAGTTGCTTTCATTCAGATCCTTATAATATTCATAGGCTGATGAAGAAATGGAATATTGCCAGACTGACAAGAAATACCTGCTTACAAGCTCCGGTCCTGTTTCATCAATATATCTGATTGGAAATTCGGACATTCTGTTATTTGACAAACCCTGTGTGGTTCCCACAATAAATGTTGTGGACCGCTTTGTGCTGTAGCACGTTTCCAGTGAAGTATCTCTTAAATGATGTTTATTATCGTCGTAGGACCACTCATATGCTGAAGGAAGAGGTACTTTTATTTCATAACTTTCTTCGTATTCATATCTGTAGTTTGAAAATGGATCAGAATCATTGTGGGCATCGATAAAAAACTGAATCCCATGTTGAAATACACCTTTTTCGCGGGACGGCAACTCCAAATACCTTCCATAGATACTATCAATTGGAGTAGGGGGGATTAATCTTTCTCTTGAGGAAATAAGTTTTATACCATCGGAAGTTGTGATGTTAAGTATGTATGATTTCCCTGCAGTTCCCGAGAATGACGAATCTGTGACATAGTATCCCGGGTATATTTCCGACAGATCGGTGCGGATGGATTCGTCATCTTCAATCCAGACTGTGGCTCCATTCAAAGGGGTACTTTCTGACTGATCCAGGGGAAAAGTGTAGGAAATTTTGGCATAGTGAGGCTTTACTTCATTGGTAAGTGAGGCTTCCACAACAATCGCTCTGGTGTCGCTAATGGACTCGAATTCGTACGGTTCAATGCAGGCGAAAGTTAAAATCAATATGATTCCACGACTTTTCATTGTGAAACTGCCGGAAAGCAGGTGAGGATTGAAGGACATAAATTTCAACAACTGAAATTATTCCTTCCCTAACAATCAAATTTAACATTACCGAACGATAGTGAGGAGTTCCTTATCCCGGAACATATAACAGCTGATTTGATGAGAAGTCAAATAGCGTCAGTCTGCGCAGGTCATAATAGGCCGTCCAGAAGCCACGTAATGCTGCCAGATAACTCCTTTTGGCATTGTCTTTTTCCGTCAATGCAATATTGAGGTTGGTGATGTCAATCTTACCAATGAGATATCGATTCTGGGCAACATCATAACGCTTTTGTGCCACTTCATCTGATTTTTGTGAAATTTCGATCTGTGTCCTTAAAACATCCAGCTGACGGACAAGTGTAATGATCTCCTGTTCGAAATTTTGCTCCTCCTGGTCGATTACATAGTCGTTGAGCTGCTTGTTGGCCATGGCAGTCCGTGTTTGCGCTTTCGTCCTGCCCCAATCCACAATAGGCACAAATAATGACACATTGAAGATCTGCTGGTTTTTGTTGGGATCAAGATTAAAGGATTCATCAAAGGCATTTCCGGAATTATTATAACCCAGAGAAGCTGCCAGAGTTGTCTGAAATCTTGATCGCCTTGCCTCTTCCACCTGTCTTTCAGCCTCCAGCCTTCTTCTCTCGAACGCGATGAAGTCAGCTCGATTTGTTTTGGCATGGGTCAGCGCAGCAGTTGGGTCCACAAAAAAATCGGGAATATTTTCAGGTAGAACCAATTCAAAGGGTGTGTCGTCATTGTTTCCAATAAAGGTTCTTAGATCCAGTTGACTCGTTTCAAGATCGAGGCGGGCCTGGGCGACATCCTGCCTCGATCGCAACAATTGCAGTTCTACCTGCAGCAGCTTGTCTTCAGAGGTCGTTCCAATATTATACCGGCCCTGCTCAATGTTATAAATCGTGTCATTATTCGCGAGGTTGAATTCAGCGATCTGCAGATTCACCTGGGCATCCAGGTAGTTGAAGAATCTTTCTACCGCTTCCCTGGATACAAATTCCATTTCCTCGACGTAAGACCGCTTGGATTCTTCAAACCTTAGCGGTTCGGTTCGCTTGTCCCATTTGAGTTCGTTGAATCCGAATAGCGGCTGTTCGACAGCAACATTCACAACCGTGGCATTCCACTGTGTCAATGCTTCCCCGGAGATATCATCAAATTGGCGTACCCGTGAATTGATGGAAATGTTTCCTCCGGTAAAAGATATGGGTTGTTGCAATCCCAGGTTGAGAATGGAATTCGTTTGTTCCCGGTTTTGAAAAACAATGGTTCCGTCATCCAGTGTATTTTGGATGAAATCCTTACGATAATTTGGCAATGTACCGAACAGTGAAAGCTGTGGGTTGTAGTTGGCCCTGTACGAACGATATTGCCAATACCTGTTTTCCTTTCTCGTTTCCGCCTGCTTTGCGGATGGTGATTGACTTTTTGCCCGCAGAATGATGTCACTTAGGGTATATACCAATTGTGCATTAGTGGTAGCAGCAATCCCCAGAAAGAGGATTAATAACAAAGGTCTACTCATATCGAAGTGAGGTTATAGGATCCTGGCTGGCGGCTTTCCTTGCCGGAGCAATACCGAAAATGAGTCCGACGGAAGCAGCGACACCAAAAGAGATCAGAATTGAACTGAAAGTTATGATCGTAGGGATATCTGCAAACTGACTCACGGCAAAAGCCATCAACATACCAAGTACGATCCCAATAATGCCGCCGGTTACGCTGATCATAATGGCTTCAAACATAAACTGGTTAATGATGTCAGCTTTTTTTGCACCGATGGAAAGCCTCAATCCAATTTCTTTGATACGTTCAAGTACGGAGGCAAGCATGATATTCATGATGCCGATACCTCCTACGATTAGTGATATTCCGGCAATAGCCCCCAGTACGTAGTTAAAAATATCTTTTGTCCGTTGCTGTTGCTTCAATAACAATTCAGGTATTTCTATTTCATAGTCCACCACTTCATAATGCTTCCTTTCCAGCATACGGGCTATGATCTCAGCGGTAGGAGTAAGTCTTTCAGTTTCCGCCACCTGTACCACCAGGCGATCAATCTGGTGATAATTGGGATTTTCGGGTTCATCCTCATCATTGTTCCTTCCGGATCTGGCATTGGCTTTCCTGATCATCTCCTGTGTAATTCTGTCACGATCATTATACCTTATCAAAACAGTGTTTAAAGGTGTGTATACATCCATATTGTAATCCCTGATCCCGAGGTTGGAGATGCTTGTCTCGGAAATTAAGCGGGCTTCCAGCACACCGATGACTTCAAGCCATTTATTGCCGCATTTAATGGATTTTCCAATCGGATTTTCAGTTGGAAAGAACCTGGTTTGAATCCCCTTACCAATGATGCAGACAGCAGCGCCTTTTTCCAGGTGGTCCGCACTGAACATTTTACCCTGCTCCAGTTGAAAACTGAAGATCTCAAAGTAAGCAGGTTCCACGCCCACCAGTTTGGCTGAACGTCGGATACCATTGGTGATAATATGAGTCTCAATGAGAATTTCCGGACTTACTGCCTGAAGCCCCGGTACGATTGCCGCAATGGATCTCATGTCCTTCAAACCTAATCCCGGAGAGAATTTCTTCTCTTTCTTTTGAAATGCTTCATCCTCACCAATTTTCTCCTCGGTTTGCTCTATGATAGGTTTAATAACAATGTTATTTAACCCGACCAACTTGATCTGATCAAGGATTTCCTGCTGCGCCCCATTTCCAATTGCCAGCATTGCGATCACCGCGGCAACGCCAAAAATTATTCCAAGTCCTGTCAATATGGAACGGATTTGATTCGCAAATACAGCCTCAATAGCAATGTTCAGGTTGGCCAGTATTCGCTCCCGGTTCGAGCTGAGATTAAATTTCATTAGCCCAGATTAACCTTTTCGGGGTGTCCCGGCAAAATCCGGACCGTCAATTAGCTTTTCCTCCTCTTCCTCCTGCGGAAGATTTCTTTTACCGTCCATTTCGGGGATTAGCGAGATGTTGTCATCCTCCATACCTTGCACATTTGAAAGGTAGATCCTGTCACCTTCGGATAGTCCGGCAAGAATAACTATCTCATTGCTGTTGGCGTCACCTATCATTACCTCTTGCTTGTAAGTGTTTAATCCATCTTTCTTGTAGACGTAGGTAATTGAGTCATATTGGTTATGTAAACACTCCAGGGGGATGTACAATGCCTCAGTGATGGATTTGGTAATAATGGAATTGGAGGTAGTCATGGCTGGTCGAATGGAACCATCAGTTTCATCCAATTGGACACTAACCTGAAAGACCTTGGCATCTGAATTCGGTCTTTGCTCACCAACATTTGCCACTTTTACTACTTCCCCTGTTAGTTTCTTGTCCGGAAAGGCGTCTAAACCAATTTTCACAGGCTGGCCTGATTTGATCTTTCTTATATCCACTTCATTTACGTAAGTCTGACTCACCATCACGGACAAATCGGGGAGCGTTGCAACGATTGGATTCCAGGCATGGATCTGCGAACCTGCTTTAATAGGTCTTCCATCCCAGTTCTTATGGTAGATAAGCATCCCGTCTTCCGGGGCAAGAATGTTAAAATTCTGGGCAAGATCCTGCATTCCCTTTACCCGTAATCGTTCTTTCCTGAGCGATGCGGAAACCTCCTCCATTTTGGCAATGTTCTGTTGCTTTTTGATCTTATAGTTTTCTTTTGCCTGTTCCAGAGCTCGTTTTGACTTCTCCAGTTCGATTTCAGCCTTCTGGATAGTAGCCGGAGGCTCGAATTGTGACTGATCTACCACAAGTTGTTTTTCGACAACAGTGTACTCCAGATTGATAAGTTCATCCCGGGCTTCCCTCATTTGAAGTGTTGTGTCCAGTTGCGTCTGTGTATACTGTGATTGCTTTTTATCCAGTTCGATTTGAGCTTCGTTTAGTTTGTTCGTAAGCTCGGATTTGTCCAGACTGGCAACAAATTGCCCCTTTTTGACATACGTGCCTTCATCGATGATGTCCAAAATAGAAACCTGCCAGATATGATAGTTCCGTAACCCGGACGGCCCCAGGATCTTTACCGAGTTTTTGGCCTCCAACTCGCCGGTGGTGATGATCTCGACTTCAAACGGGCCATTCTTCACTTCGACGATTATGTCATTCTCCTTTCCCGAGGAGCCCCCCCTAAAAACGATGAATAATGAAATGATGACGACGACCGCAACACTTATTGAAATAATTCGGTTCCTTTTCATGGTCAGTTGTTTAGGTTCTCATTTATAATTACTCTATAATAAAAGTAAGGTTACCAAATCAACCATCAGATAACCACAATTCCCGGATTCTGAGCTGATCTTCCGTTGGGTTCTCCTCAATGCTTAATTTGTGCCGATCCACACTACTGATCTTTTGTGCTTTGGCTTTAAGTTTCACAGACTTCTTTTCACCATCAAGGTCTCTTAAAACGGTCATTTTCAGCTTTTTACCTTCTTGCAAGTTGTATTTAATATCCTCAAAAACTACCTGAAAATTCTCCAGGCTCACAGGCACCCCGTTTATCTCCTGAATAATATCTCCCTCCTGATATCCCATTTCCTTACCGAATTCATTCATATTTTGAATGCCGGATACCATGATACTTTGATCTTCGCCTAAAGTCAATCCGATATTGCCCATCGTAGTCACGGAAACTTTCTCCTCAGCCTGATAGTTTATCCCGGCCCAGCTCAGGCACTTTTCAAGGGGTAGTGGTTTGTCTCCGTCCACGTATTCACTAAAGAAATTTCCGACCTCCGGGCTCGTAATTGCAGTAATTTCATCAAAAAGCTCTTCATCCTTAAATGCTTTGGCAGGGCCATATTTTTCAGACAAGGTGCTCATCAGTTTGCGAAGATCCATATCTCCGTTAGAATATTTTATCAAATGCAGGTCGAGACACATACCTATTAACGCTCCTTTGTAGTAAACATTGGTAAACATAGGCTCAAAATTTGGCTCCAGTATCTTTTCACTCATCTCCGTGAAAGAAACCTCCGGAAACTGATCCGCGACCTGCATTTTCTGACGCACTTCATCTAAAAAGGTATTTACGTCATATAAACTGTTGCGTACCTGAACATGCATGGCGCTGTATTCCGTTACACCCTCATACAGCCAGAGGTGACGGGACATCTCAGGTTCGATATAGTTGAAGTTGTGTATTTCTTCGGAATGTATGTTAAGCGGTGTGACAATATGAAGGAATTCATGGGCCGCAACATCTCTTACAGACTTGGAGATACTCTTGGCATCAATTTCAGGTAGAGTGTAAAGGGATGAATACGAATGCTCCAAAGCACCCATCGCACCGGACAGACTGTTATAATCCATAAGATAAATGAGATAAGCATATCGATCTACGGGAAGCTTTCCTCCAAGATATTTTGATTGCGCCTCCATGAGGTCATCAATGTTGTCCATAACCTCTCGTGCGGATAATTTACCATTCGGTGAAAAAACCGATACAATAATTTCAGCCCCGGCAATGTTTTTGGTAACCGTATCAGGCACAGAATACATGATAGGGGCGTCAGCCAGAAAATTATAATTGTCAGCGGTAAACGTATCAGATTCATCTGTGGAAGACACCCTTTTCAAAGAAGTTGCCCCGTAGATATGGGAGGGATGGCTGATCGTAACCTCAAAAGGATGGAATATCTTACCTTGCAGATAACCGATAATTCCGAATGTGTTCAGAACGAAGACATCTCTTCTTGCCTCAATATTCGTTCCACCGGGCTCGAAAATGTAATTGCTTTTATAACCCTCTGTCTTATCGAACGAATCGTCAGCGAGATAGGTGATTGTAGCCAATCTGGTTGCCTCTTTTATCTTCCACCGGTTAGTCGTTAATTTTTCAACTTCCAGGTTGTTTCCTTCGGCATCTTTCGCTTCAAATTCGGTAATAAATCTTCCAAAGTCAGATATGGAGTAAGTACCCGGAACAACTTTTGGCATATGATATTCTATCTCATTCTGATCTACAGATGGTACGGTGATCGTAACTCTGATCTTATCATCCTGCACATCGTTCAGATTGACAAGAACGGAATACTTTTCAGGCTGAGCAAAGAGGGACAGTGTGGAAAATAATAAAAAAGGTATGAGTAATTTTTTCATTTATTAGAGTTTTTGATAGTGAAAAGTTACGTTGAACGCCACTTATCCTGATTGCAATTTATTCAAATGGAGAAGACCGGAGTTGAATGGTATCAGTTTTAACATTAATTAACCTGAATCCGGGATAAGAACAGTCAAAGGATCAACAAGAGCGTCATTGCGGAATTTTCAGCCCAATATTTATGACGGTGGGATAAAAATTTCCACAATCTCATAGCGCTCGGAATGAGATGCCTGCCACCCTAAATTGTTGTTGGTGAGGAACACCAACAACGGCTGAAAGGTGACAGGAACGAACTGAATGTCATGCTGAGGCTCTCGAAGCATAGACATTCAAACCTGGATCCTAATAAGTACAGTGAAAAGAATCCTGCAAGAGCGTCACTACGGAATTTTTAGCTCAATATTTTGAGGCACAGGGATAAAAATTTCCGCAATCTCATAGCGCTCAGAATAAGACGCCTGCCACCCTAAATTGTTGTTGGTGAGGAACACTAACAACGGCTGAAAAAATGAAAAACAACGATTTAAGACTTGTGCATTTTATCGCTTTTATTCATTTAAGCAGTCTCAACACTTTTAACAAAAATTGATATCAGTTCACTTTCATATCACTTTAGGACTGTGAATAACGTTTCCTTTCATTCTCATCAAGGTAGATCTTACGCATTCGCATGGATTTGGGAGTCACCTCCACGTATTCATCTTTTTGAATGTACTCCAGCGCTTCTTCAAGGGAGAACCGGATAGCGGGGGCAATTTTCACATTTGTATCGGACCCCGCCGCCCGTACGTTGGAAAGTTTCTTACCTTTCAGAATATTGACTACCAGATCATTTCCACGCGAATTTTCCCCGATCACCTGTCCCATGTAGACTTCCACACCCGGGTCAATGAAAAATTTTCCCCTGTCCTGCAGCTTATCAATTGAATATGGTGTACCTATCCCTTTGTCCATGCTGATGAGCGAACCATTAATGCGCCCGGCTATTTCACCTTTGTATGGCTGATACGCTTTGAACCGGTGTGTCATAACCGCTTCTCCTGACGTGGCGGTAAGCATGTTATTCCTTAACCCGATCAACCCCCTGGAAGGGATATCAAATTCCAGGTGTTGAATATTTCCTTTGGGTTCCATGGTTGTGAGTTCACCTTTGCGCTGTGTCACCATTTCAATCACCTTCCCTGAAAGCTCATCCGGAACATCAATGACCAGATGTTCAACGGGCTCGTTTCTTTTTCCATCGATCTCTTTGAAAAGTACCTGTGGTTGTCCCACCTGAAGTTCGTAACCTTCCCGTCGCATTGTTTCAATCAAAATGGAAAGATGCAGAACGCCTCTTCCGTAAACCATGAATTTGTCCTCCGAATCAGTTTCCTCGACTCTCAATGCCAGGTTCTTTTCAGTCTCTTTAAAAAGACGCTCACGCAAATGGCGGGAGGTCACAAACTTTCCTTCTTTCCCAAAAAAGGGCGAGTCGTTGATGGTGAACAACATACTCATGGTGGGCTCGTCGATAGCGATCCTTGGCAATATTTCGGGGTTTTCGATATCGGTAATCGTATCCCCGATTTCGAATCCTTCTATACCGGTGATTGCACAGATGTCACCGGCCCTGACCCGCGGAACCTTGCGCCTTTCCAGGCCTTCGAAAACATGTAACTCTTTGATCTTTGATTTTTGGATTGAACCATCCTGCTTGGAAACCCCGATGGCCATACCTTCCTCCAATACGCCCTGAAATACCCTTCCTATAGCTATTCTGCCTGTGTAGCTTGAATAGTCCAGGGAAGTGATCTGCATAACCGGGACTCCTTCCTTGTAGGGTGCCGGAGGTATGATTTCTACGATCTTGTCAAGAAGGGGTGTAATATCATTTGTCGGGTTTTTCCAGTCATCACTCATCCAGCCTTGTTTCGAAGATCCATACAACGTCTCAAAATCCAGCTGATCCTCGGTCGCATCCAGCGAGAACATCAGGTCGAAAACCTGCTCATGGACCTCATCGGGGCGACAATTTTCTTTGTCAACCTTATTGATGACCACAATGGGTTTCAATCCAAGACTCAGTGCCTTTCCCAAAACGAATCGTGTTTGTGGCATTGGACCTTCAAATGCGTCCACCAACAGAATGACACCATCAGCCATCTTCAGCACCCGCTCCACTTCACCCCCAAAGTCAGCGTGACCCGGGGTATCAATGATGTTGATCTTGACATCCTTGTAAGTCACGGAAACATTTTTGGAAAGTATGGTTATACCACGTTCCCGCTCCAGGTCATTACTATCCAGGATCAATTCACCTTTTTCCTCGTTCTCCCTGAAAATTTTAGATGCATAAATGATCTTATCGACCAATGTTGTCTTGCCGTGATCAACGTGTGCAATAATCGCAATATTTCTTATTTCCTGCATGTTGTCAAAATCAGCCGCAAAACTACGGCAACGGACATCAAATCAGGTAGGAACCTTATAAAAAAGGGTTTAAGATGTACTTATTTAAGTATGTGATCTGTTAACAGGAAAATGATTACTTCCGGGAAAGGAGGGGGTGGGCTTTATATCTATATTTGCGCCTGATTATGGCAAAGGACTTTCAAAGGCACATGGTAACCGCCGCGTTGATCTATGCAAATGGACCAATTCATATAGGCCATTTGGCAGGATGTTATATCCCGGCGGATATTTATGTCAGGTATTTAAGAGCAAAAGGTGAAGATGTGGTCTTCGTGAGTGGTACTGATGAACACGGCGTGCCTATCACACTCAAAGCCCGAAATGAAGGCGTAACGCCGATGGAAATTGTAGACAGGTATTATGCAATGATCAAAAAGTCTTTTGAGGACTTTGGAATCAGCTTTGATATCTACTCGCGTACAAGCAATCAGACGCATCACAAAACATCATCAGATTTTTTCATTAACCTCTATGAGAAAGGTGTTTTTGATGAAATTGAGTCTGAACAATACTACGATGAGTCCGCTAAACAATTTCTGGCAGATCGTTACATTGTAGGGACGTGCCCGAATTGTGGAAATGAGAATGCCTATGGCGATCAGTGTGAGCGTTGTGGCACTTCTCTCAGCCCTACCGAACTGAAAGATCCGCGATCCACATTGTCAGGTGAAAAACCTGTAATGAAGAAAACGAAAAACTGGTACCTACCCCTTGACAAGCTGCAGCCAAAAATTGAAAAATACATTGATCAGCATAAGGATTGGAAAGCCAATGTTTATGGTCAATGTAAATCCTGGTTAAACCAGGGTCTTCACTCACGTGCCATGACACGTGATCTGGACTGGGGTATCAAGGTACCTTTGAAAGACGCTGATGGAAAGGTGCTCTACGTCTGGTTTGATGCGCCAATAGGATATATCACAGCCACACAGGAATTGTTGGGTGATAGCTGGGAGAAATACTGGAAGGATGAAGATACCAGGCTGATTCACTTTATTGGCAAAGATAATATCGTTTTTCATTGCATTATTTTCCCCATTATGCTGATGGAACATGGAGGATACGTTGTTCCGGATAACGTCCCTGCGAATGAATTCATGAACCTTGAAGGTGATAAAATTTCCACCTCGAGGAACTGGGCGGTTTGGCTGCACGAATATCTGGAGGAATTCCCGGGCAAGCAGGACATCCTGCGATACGTCCTGACAGCCAATGCCCCCGAAACTAAAGATAATGACTTCACCTGGAAAGATTTTCAAGCCAGGAACAACAACGAACTGGTAGCAATATTTGGAAATTTTGTCAACCGCGCGGTCGTCCTCACCCATAAATATTTCGAAGGCCGGATCCCGGGGAGAGGCCGACTTGAGAAAATAGACGAAGATACCCTGGAGTCACTGGCACAGTTTCCTTCGAAAATCGGGAACTCCATTGGATCCTTTAAGTTCAGGGAAGCTACCACGAAGTTGATGGACCTGGCAAGGTTAGGCAATAAATACCTGGCAGATACGGAGCCATGGAAATTGATAAAAACAGATACCGAACGTGTCGGTACCATCCTGAATATCAGTTTGCAGATCGCAACGACTTTGGGGATCGTATCTGATCCGTTTTTACCATTTACAAATGCCAAAATAAAGCGGATCCTCAACTATAAAGATCTCAGTTGGGACAACGCAGGTTCACCTTCAAACCTTGCCGACGGTCATCAGTTGAACGAACCTGAATTGCTTTTTGAAAAGATCGAGGATAAGACCATCGAAGCCCAAATCCAAAAGCTTATGGATACGAAAAAAGAAAATGCGGAGACTTCCGGGGATGCTGAAACTTCTCCTCAAAAAGAATTGGTTTCCTATGATGACTTTATGAAAATGGATTTAAGGGTCGGTGAAATTCTGACTGCTGAAGCGGTACCAAAATCCAGCAAGCTTTTAAAGTTTACGGTGGACACCGGCGTTGATAAAAGAACCATAGTGAGCGGCATTGCGAAGTACTTCAAACCGGAGGAAATGATAGGTAAAAAAGTTACCGTCCTGATGAACCTGGCTCCCCGGAAGATCATGGGAGTGGAATCACAGGGCATGTTGCTCTTTGCTGAAAACGCAGACGGAAGTTTGAAGGCCGTCACCCCGGCTGAGGATGGGGAGAATGGTGCGGTTATTAGCTAGACTTCAGAAGTTTAGGAAACTTCTGAAGTCTAGCTGAGTACTACCACCTGCCCGCATAAGACAGGTCCTCACCGGACTTAGCCTTCAGGTAATCATAATTCAGCACATTTATTTGCCGAATATGATGGAAATCGTGCGCCAGCCAGTTAACAAAGTACTTCATGGCATTTTGAAATCCCAGTTCAGGATGGTCATACCCGCTGTTCCAATCGGGATTGTCAAGCGATTTAAGATATTCAACTGACTTTGTACGCTCGTGTAGGAAATCTTTGACTTTTTGCTCATAATCCTGCTCGGCGTATTTTCTTTTGGTCACCCAACCGACGGGATCAATGGCGGGAGGGAGTTGGCCCGGTGTTTCGATCGTACATTTTACTCTTTCCCTGAAATCTTCCACTTCCTCATCGTGCAGGTGACAGACAATCTCCCGAAGCGACCATTTACCCTCACCCTGTTTCCATTGGTAATGATCCTCAGGTTTGTTGGAGAGCAGGTGTTGGAATACTTCCCTGTTTTGTTCCAATAACGTTATAATTTCATTTGTCATATGGTCTCATTTTTGTCCATGTATTTCTTAAGAATCCGATCGGTTTGCTGCTGAAGCTTTCTTCTAAAATAACCCGTACCGCCAATTAATTTCCCTTTCCAGCCAAAGGCGTGTCCTGCCCATTTATGTAAATTGAAGTGATCCGAATGTCTGATTATTTTTCCGTTCTCAAACTCAAACTTTGCCAGGATATTATTGGTTACCGGCCTTCCGGTTCTGCTAAATGTGTATCTGGCATGCCATTTTACTGAAGTATCATCGACAACTTCAAAGTCAATTTTTAAGTCTTTCCCATTTTCACAAAGCATCTGCCACATGGCTTTTGCTTCTGTTCCTTTTAATGTTCCGAAGGCGGGATCCGTAAACTTTACATCCTTATGATAGCAGGAGATCATAGTAGCGGCATCCCGCTTCTGAAAGGCGCTGTAAAATTTCTTAAGTGTTGATTTCATTTGATCGAAACTTCATATGCTTCCCTGAGCCAGTCGTATAATTGCTGATTGATGTCTTCCTCATCGTCAATCCTGAGGAAATGACAGTATTTGTATTTGGTGATCTTCAGGGTTTTATGGATCGGGAATACATCCATTTCCCGTTCAAGATTAAATTCAATTTCAAGCCACCTGGTCCGTGGCTTAAGCGCTATGAAGTTACCAACTGTCGCAAACAGAATGGCATTTTTAACTGAAATTCTCCTGATGGATCTGTCTATCCCAAGAATGTAGTTTGAAAGTATTTCGAAAAGCCGAACGATATGGGCAGGCTTGTTATTTAAATGCGTCTCGATCGGAGTGACAGCGCAACTGTGATCCTGATGTTTGTTTCTGAAGGTCCTGCCACATGTCGGACATATCCAGGTCATGAGATTAAGTTAATCAACCTGCATGAATTTCATACAAAACACATCTCCTCATATCATGCGATTCCGGGATCAGTGGATGATCAAATTCCCCGGTTTTTTTCATTCCCAATTTTTGCATCACGTTTATTGACGACTGATTGCCAGGCGATGTGAAAGCAACAATCCTGTCAAGTTTCAGATCTTCAAATGCGTAGTCAAGACATCTCTTTGCACCCTCAGTTGCATAGCCTTTTCCCCAATAGTCTGAATGAAGGCGGTATCCCACTTCTACGGCCGGGGTAAAATCTGCCTCAAATCGTACTGTTTGTAATCCTATAAGTCCAATGAACCTTCCGGATTTCAATTCATCCACGGCATAGAAGCAAAATCCCTTTTCCGCGAAGTGCTTCTTATATCTTTCCACCATCTCTATGGTTTGTTCAGGCGTCATCAGGTCCGGGAAATGTTCCATGACCCGCTTGTTGCTGTTCATAGAGATAGCGATTTCTATATCGTCATGCCTCCATCTCCGGAATCCCAGCCGTTCCGATGTGAAAATGTAATCAGCCATTGTATTGATTCATTGCCCGGTCCGGTCCGATAGTACAAAATGCAAGTGCCGCATCCACGGCTTTATCCAGGACGGGAACCAATTCTTTGACTTCCTGATCTGAAAATGGGGAAAGAACGTAATCCACTTGCTTACCCTTGTGAAAATCATCTCCAACTCCGATTCTCAGGCGTGGATAATCCTGCCCTCCAATCATGTTTTCAATGTTTTGAAGCCCGTTGTGACCACCTGCGGAACCTTTTTTTCTTAAGCGAATGCTCCCGAAAGGAATGGCAATATCATCAGTGATAACAAGCAGGTTTGTTTTAGGAATCTTTAATTCCTGCAACCAGTAATTAATTGCTTTTCCACTCAGATTCATGTAGGTGGTAGGCTTGATCAGGTAAACATTTCTGCCTTTATACTTTACCAACGAAGAGAAGACGTGACGATCTTGTTCAAATTTGTCACTTCCAAATTGCTCTGCCATACGATCTAATACAAGAAATCCTATGTTGTGCCTGGTTAATTCATATTCAGGTCCAATATTACCCAGGCCGGCTATTAGGTACTTCATGAGTTGGAATTTAATAAATAAAAAATCCCAACCGATTGGGCTGGGATTCATTCACAGATTCATTGCTTTTAGGATTCTGAAGAATCATCCCCTCCGGTGTCTCCTCCTTCAGCAGGTGCCTCACCGCCTTCTGCGGGCGCTTCCGCACCTTCAGCAAGCTCCTCAGCTCCTTCAACCAGCATTTCTTCTTCTTCCTCGTCAAGGGAATCGAAATCACGGGCCCCTCTGGGTATGTTAACCATCGCGATGGTCACCCTGGGATTATTCAGAATTTCAAAATCTTCAGCTTCCACCTCGTAGACCCTGAAAGTGCTCCCTAAATTGAGATTGCTAACGTCTATTTCCACGTATTCCGGCATATCGTCAGGCAACGCTTTTACATGAAGGTGCCTGTTTTTCAACATCAGCTTACCACCCTGCTGAACCCCCGGGGGAGATCCAATGGGTTTGACCGGAATGGACATCTTAATTTTCTTGTCCGAAAATATTTCAAGGAAATCCGCGTGAAGAATTACCTCACTGACCGGATGAAATTGAATATCCTGCAAAATTGCTCTTCTCTTTTCGCCTTCGATATTCAAATCAACAAATCGCGCTTCAGGAGTATAAACAATATCCCTGAATAAAATCATTGGTGCATGAAAGTGTATCTGATCTTTCCCACCATACAAAACACAGGGTACACTGCCTTCTTCCCGAAGCTGTTTCGATTCAGCTTTGCCGAGATTTGCTCTTTTATACCCTATAACCTCAACAGTTTTCATAAGTTAATTATAATTTAATAGTTATTAATTCATTACCTGATGAAGAGTTCACTAATGGATTCATGACTGTGAATTCTTCTGATACCTTTTGCAAAAAGGTCAGCCACGGACAATACATTGATCTTGGAGCTTTGTGATTTAATGGGAATTGTATCCGTAATCATCACTTCCTCCAACTCTGAACCTTCAATATTTTCATACGCTTTGCCAGATAAAACTCCGTGCGTGCATATGGCTCTCACGGAATTGGCACCTTTCTCCTTGATGATGCCTGCAGCTTTGCAAATGGTTCCGGCCGTGTCTATCATATCGTCAACCAGTACCACATCCTTTCCACGCACGTCTCCAATGAGTTGCATGCTGGCAATTTCATTTGCCCGCTTTCTGTGCTTATCACAAATCACAACCTCCGCCTCAAAAAATTTTGCGTAAGTGATGGCCCGGGTACTTCCCCCAACATCCGGCGAGGCAAAAACAAGATCCGGTAAATTCATTTTTTTTAAATATGGAACAAAAATGGCCGTACCATCCAGGTGATCAACCGGAATATCAAAGAACCCCTGGATCTGTCCCGCATGTAAATCCATGGTCATGAGTCTGTTTGCGCCGACAGCGGAGTAGACGTTGGCCATGAGCTTGGCGGCAATTGACACCCGAGGCTTATCTTTTCTGTCCTGACGTGCATATCCATAGTAGGGGATGACCACCGTAATGTACTGGGCGCTCGCCCTTTTGGCAGCATCGATCATCATCAGCAACTCAATGATGTTGTCAGATGGTGGCATTGTAGATTGTATGAGGAAGACATCACATCCCCTGACAGATTCATTAAAACTGACATGCAGTTCACCATCACTGAATTTTTGAGAAGAAACCTTTCCAAGCGGCGAATCATAGGACCGGGCAATTCTTTCTGCCAGTTCACTAGAGCCTTTTCCTGAAAAGATTTTGACAGTCGCCATCTAAGTTAAATTATTAATCCCGGCCCACTGGAGCCGGGATTGAATTTGTTGTCCGGTTAAGTTGATTGCATTAATCGCACGTGGACTTAACACGGACATTATTGGTCTATCAGGGCTTCCCGACTTACGTCCGGACAGGCTACTCGCCCTCATCCCTAATGGACTTTTTATTTTCATCGTTGGCCTACTAGGGCTCCCCGACATAAAGTCGGGACAGGCTTCTCGCCCTAATCCCAATAGGCGCATCAGATTCATCGTTGGCCTACTAGGGCTTCCCGACATGAAGTCGGGACAGGCTTCTCGCCCTAATCCCAATAGGCGCATTAGATTCATCGTTGGCCTACTAGGGCTTCCCGACATGAAGTCGGGACAGGCTTCTCGCCCTAATCCCAAGAGGCGCATCAGATTCATCGTTGGCCTACTAGGGCTCGAACCTAGACTCTTCTGAACCAAAATCAGACGTGTTGCCAGTTACACCATAGGCCAAAAAACAATTCCTGTCGACAGTCGGAAAACAGACTGCTGCCGGATTTGTCTGATTTTGAATCAGACCTGCCTGCCGGCAGGCAGGCGTGTTGCCAGTTACACCATAGGCCAAAAAAACAATTCCTGTCGACAGTCGGAAAACAAACTGCTGCCTATGGTAGCTTACACCACAGGCCAAATTGGAGGGCAAAAATAGAATAATTGAATTAAAAAGTTAATGTTGTCACTTCAAAAAAGCTGATCTCCCCGATGTTGCTGTAAAAATTAGGATCAGTCGAATTCCAAATCAGACTTTTGTCTTTTCTTTCACCCAGTTTCGCGCATTTACAAATGGCTCTATCCAGGGGCTTACCTCATGTGACATTTTATCCTCATAATGTGCCCAGTTCCATGGGAAAATCGATCTTTCGAGGTGAGGCATAATGGCTACATGTCTTCCGTTTTCCGAACATACGGCTGCAGCACCAAAATCACTTCCATTAGGGTTTCCGGGGAATTCCGAATAAGAGTATTTTACGGGGATCAGATAATCTGATTCATCCCCGGGTAATACAAATCGCCCCTCACCATGGGCCAGCCAGATCCCTAATCTTGAACCCACCATGGTACTGAAGAGCACGGAATTGTTAGGAAGGATATCAACATTCACAAACGCCGATTCGAATTTTCCTGAAGCATTGAATTCCATTTTCGGGTGGTCTGCCATTGAAGGGTATACCTTCTCCAGTTCCATCATTAATTGACATCCGTTGCAGACGCCAAGACTCAGGGTATCATCCCTGTCATAAAACGAGTCCAGGGCCCTTTTGGCTCTCTCATTGAAAATGAATGAGCCGGCCCAGCCTTTGGCGGAACCCAGTACATCGGAGTTGGAGAAACCACCGACAAAAACGATCATATTGACGTCTTTCAGATCTTCCCTGCCCGAAGCAAGATCAGTCATGTGGACATCTTTTACATCAAATCCGGCCATCCAGAGCGAATATGCCATTTCCCGGTCTCCGTTTACTCCCTTTTCCCGGATAATAGCTGCCCTTACTCCCGAGCCGGATCTTCTATCCAGATCAATTCCGTATGATGAAAATGATCCGGTGAACGTCGGTGGAAATTGATATCTCAGTGGCTGAGTGGCGTAGTTTTCGAATCTCTTATCTGCCAAATGAGATCTGGTCTGTTTTTTATCAAGGAGGTACGAACTTCGCATCCAGTATTGTCGCATCTCGTCAATGTCCAACCGAAAGCTCAGATTGTTGTGGGAAATGTTCAGTTCCCGTTTTTGAGATATATTTCCTATTGAGGTATAGTTAACTCCGTGTTCATCCAATATTTCTCTTGCTGAAGGATCAGATATTTGAATGACCAGGGCCGGACGTTCCGAGAACAACAAATTCACGGGATTAATATCATTGAATTCGGAAAGGTCAATATTCAAACCTCCCTGCGTGTTTGGGAAATTCATTTCAAGCAATGTTGTGATCAGTCCTCCTGCCGAAACGTCATGCCCGGAAAGGATTTTACCTGTTTTGACAAGTTGTTGTATCCCACTAAATGCACTTTTGACGATCTCCGGATCAGTATCCGGAACCGACCTCCCGATCATATTATTGGCCTGCGCGTATGAGCTTCCACCCAAATGGAACGCCTGACCTGAAAAGTCAACATACAGGATCTCGGATCGATCATCCTTGTAATTCAGGCCGGGTAATATCGTTTTTCGTATGTCCTCTACTTCACCGACAGTACTGATAATTACAGTACCCGGTGAGAATACTTTTGATCCGTTAGGATATTTCTGGGTCATGGAAAGAGAATCCTTACCTGTCGGGATATTTATTCCTAATGAGGTGCAGAATTCACTTAATTCTTTCACTGCCTGATAGAGCCTGCTGTTTTCACCTTCATTTCTGGCCGGCCACATCCAGTTGGCGGAAAGTGATACGCCCTTAAGTCCGTGAGTCAATGATGCAAAAACCATATTCGTGAGCGCCTCCGTAACGGATAAACGTGATCCGGCGCCTGCGTCAATCAACGCGGCAACGGGTGAATGGCCTATTGATGTTGCTACCCCCAGGTGGCTTTTGTAATCCAGGGCCATTACTGAGACATTGTTTAATGGAAGCTGGATTTCGCCCAGGGTTTGTTGTGTAGCTACTTTTCCGGTCACGGATCGATCCACTTTGTTAATCAGCCAGTCCTTCGAGGCTACTGCCTCCAGTTGTAAGACGGCTTTTAGATCTTCCACGATCCTTGCCGGATCTGGTTCTTTTTCCATGAAAGCCGGAGATACACTTTTGTCCTTCAAAATGGTCCTGGGCGAGGAGCCAAACAAATGCTTCAATTGCAGGTCAAATGAGGTCTGGCCATTATTCTTAAATACCAGGCGATTGTCGTCTGTAGTTTCGCCTACCTCGTAGTACGGCGCTCTCTCTCGCTCTGAAACATCTTTGAGGTAACGCTTGTCTTCATTACTGATGACGAGCCCCATCCTTTCCTGTGACTCGTTACTCAAAACTTCCATATCAGAGAGGGTAGGGTCGCCTATTGGGAATTTCTGCAAATCAAACGACCCGCCTGATTCCTCTACCAGCTCAGAAAGGCAGTTTAGATGACCTCCCGCTCCATGATCGTGAATTGAAACAATCGGATTTTTATCAGCTTCGGCCATTGCCCGTATGGCGTTTGCCACCCGTTTCTGCATCTCTGGGTTTGATCGCTGGACGGCATTTAACTCGATCGCGTTTTTGAATTCACCCGTTGCAACGGAAGACACTGCACCTCCGCCCATACCGATCCTGTAGTTGTCACCGCCCAATACCACGATTTGTTCATCCTTTTCAACTCTATGTTTTTTGGCTGCACTCAGCTTTGCAAAACCGATCCCTCCGGCCAGCATTATTACTTTATCAAAACCATAGATTTTGTCATCCTCTATGTGTTCGAATGTCAGCAGGCTTCCACAGATCAGAGGCTGTCCATATTTGTTGCCAAAATCGCTGGCGCCATTTGATGCCTTTATCAGAATATCCTCAGGGGTCTGGTACAACCAATTCCTGGCCTCGATATTTTTCTCCCATGGTCGGCCTTTTTCAGGTCTGGGATAAGAGGTCATATATACAGCCGTGCCGGCAAGGGGGAAACTTCCCTGACCACCGGCCAGACGATCCCTGATCTCTCCTCCCGAGCCTGTAGCGGCGCCATTGAAAGGCTCGACCGTTGTAGGAAAATTGTGAGTTTCAGCCTTTAATGAAATTACCGATTCAAAGTCCTGCGTTTTAAAATAATCCGGCTTGTCTTGCTTCCCGGGTGCAAATTGTTCGACTTTCGGGCCCTGGATAAACGCCACATTGTCCTTGTAAGCGGAAACAATAAAATTTGGATTGTCCCCGGACGTTTTCTTGATCCACTGGAACAGGGACATCTCCTGAACCTTACCGTCAATAACGAACGAGCCATTAAATATCTTATGCCGGCAGTGTTCGGAATTGATTTGTGAAAAACCAAATACCTCGGAATCGGTTAGGGGCCTGTGAATTTCTTTGGAAACCTGCCGCAGAAATTTGATTTCATCGTCACTTAAGGCCAGTCCTTCTTCTTTGTTAAATGCATCCAGGTTCTCTATTTCCCGGATAGGTGCCGGCTCAATGTTTAAGGTAAAAATGTCCTGATCCAGTCCGTTGTATCTCTGTTGAAGCATCGGATCGAATTCGACCCTCGCATCAGCCCTGGTAAACTCCTCAATTCGGGAAATTCCCTCAATGCCGCAATTCTGCGCTATCTCCACGGCATTGGTGCTCCATGGCGTGATCATTTCCCTTCTTGGGCCAAAAAACTGGCCATCAACATTATCTGAACCTGTGTCCCTGGCTCCTGAAAAAAGCCAGACAAGTTTTCCGATATCTTGTTCATTCAGCCGGGCATTCGAACCAACGGCAATCACGGAATCGGACGATTTTTGAAAGAATTTGATCATGAAAAGAGGATTGGAATTAAACCGCAAAAATAGGAAGAAATATTAGCTACTCATTGGTTTCGCGGACTTCAAATTCAACACCCTGGTTAATACGTTTTTGAGGTGTTGTACTTCAACCAACTCATGATGTTTGAGGTCAAGAATTTCAATTTTGGAATTGTCTATTTGCCGGAAAAGCGGTTTAATACGGTGTGGAGGAATAATGCTGTCTTTCGACCCAAGAATGACATTAACTTTGATTTTGGAATCATTCATATGGGCTACTACACTTTGATTTCTGTATTTCAGAGGTTTGAAAAAGATCCAGGTTCGGTAAACTTTCGACCTGTTCTCCGGTGTGCAAAGTTCTCGCTTTGCGAACCGGACAAGTGCTGATTGCGCCAGTTGTGTTTTCTCTGCCAGCACCAGCCAGTAATCGAATTTTTCCGGGTGTTCCATCAGGTACCTGAAGATCCGTTTGCCAAACGGCGCTGTTGCCAGCCTGTACCACGCTGATTCAAATACACCATCGGGAGCGATTAATACAATATTATCAATTTTACCGGGATGACTGACGGCAGTGCTGATCACGAATCTCCCGCCGAGGCTGAAACCGATCATATCAAACCGGTCAATCCGCTCTTTTCTCAGAAATTGATCCATTATTTCATTCCATTCCAACCTGGTTAATTCTGTGTCCGGCCGGGTACTTTTGCCATGAAAGAAGATATCAAATATGTATATCGTATAGTCTTCGATGAAAAGCGGGATCCATTTTTCGAACAGCGAATGATCCTGCCCAAAGCCATGAAATAACAATAGGTGACGACTACTATTTCCTGCTTTCCGGTAATGGAGAATTGAATTTTGATGCTTTACATTGTCCGGCAATTCAATCGTTTGCATCTGTTATTTCAATTTTTTTTCTAAAAATAATCAAACCTTATTCGACCTTGACCGTTGTGAAAACGAAGGAAACTATTGCTGAGCTTAAAGTTTCCTGTGTAATTTCGCGCCGGATTTCTGATAAATGGAACAAGAAGTAAAAGAGAAAATAACAGCAGCTGCGGACGATTTATTTATGCGTCTCGGGATAAGAAGCGTAACTATGGATGATGTGGCCGGGGAGTTGGCAATGTCCAAAAAGACGTTGTATCTGTACTTTGACAATAAGGACAACCTGGTAACCGCAGTGGCTGAGAGACACCTTAGGATGGAAAAAGAGGAGTTTTGTCTGATAGCAGAACACGCGGAGAATGCAATTGACGAATTACATCGGATTGCCAAATGCCTGAGGGATCACATTTCGAAAATGAATCCGTCAACACTTTATGATATTCAGAAGTACCATAGCACTGCGTGGAATCATTATTTATCGTTTAAGAATTCCTTCATCAGAGGGAATGTTGAGAAAAACATTAAGAGAGGGAAACAGGAGGGCTACTTCAGGGAAGACCTGGATGAGGCCATTCTGGCAAGGTTCAGGGTCGAGCAGGTCCAGATGATCTTTGATCAGAAAATTTTTCCTCCGGATCAATTCAGTTTTGCGGATGTTCAGTTGCAATTGTTTGATCATTTTGTTCACGGACTTTTAACCGAAAGTGGTAAAGAATTATATCAAAATTTTCAAAAAGAAGAAGCCAAATCACTACTCACATGAGAGTACTCGCACTATTTAGTTTATTATTTAGTTCTGTTTTCGCCATGGGACAGGAGAAAACAGATTTTACACTCACGGAATGCATTGACTATGCATTAAAAAACAGTGAGTTGTTGAAAATCACAGAATTGGAGAAGCAAAACTCGAATGCTGTAATCGGAGAAACAAGGGGAATAGGATTGCCACAGGTCAACGTGAACGGTGGATTGAATTACAATTATGAGATCCAGAAAAGCATCATTGACTTCAGCAATTTTGATCCTACTCTCCCTGAAGGCTCAGAGGAGGAAATCGCTTTTGGTCAGGCCTATGATGGTAATCTGACTTTTGGCGTTGATCAATTGATATTTGATGGCTCCTATTTTGTCGCGCTGCAGGCAGCCCGTACATTTCGCGAATTATCAACCAAGGAACATATTAAAACTGAAATTGATGTCATAGAAAGTGTTTCCAAGGCATATTATACCGTTCTTATTAATCAGGAACGGCTGGAGCTTCTGGATAAGAACTATTCCAGGATTGATACCCTGCTTCGTGAGACCCGGGCCATGTACGAAAATGGGTTTGCGGAGAAAATTGATGTCGATCGTATCAGGGTCAACCTGAACAATACCAAGGTGGAAAGGGATCGATTGAGAAAACTTACCGACATAAGTTATCAGCTTCTTAAGTTCCAGATGGGGTTACCATTGAATGCAAAGATCAATCTCACGGAATATTTGGAGGAGGTTGACCTGGAAGCTCCGTCATTGCCTTCGGATTTTGCCTACAACGATCGTATTGAGTTTTCGACATTAACCACAAATCAGGAGCTGGCAACCCTGGACATGAAAAACAACAAAGTTCAGAGACTGCCGAAACTGTATGGTTCGTTCAGCTACGGTTACAATACAGCTGCAAGCACTACCCGCGAGTGGTTCCAGACAGATCGCTGGCTAAACTATGGAACGCTAGGGGTTAGTTTGTCCTTCTCCATTTTCGATGGACTGCAAAGGTCCTACAAGATCCAGCAAAACCAGCTGCAGATCCAGCAGTTGGAGTATCAGAAGAAATCACTTCAAAAGTCAATCGACCTGGAGATAACACAAGCTAACATTAACCTTGGCAGTAACCTCGAAACGCTGGATGTTCAGAAAGAAAATATGGACCTTGCACAAGAGGTTTTCGATATCACGAAGATCAAATTCCAGGAGGGAATCGGATCCAATCTTGAGGTGATCGAGGCGGATGCTTCCCTCAAAGAAGCTCAAACGAATTATTACGCAGCACTGTATGATGCTGTGATTGCAAAAATTGAACTATTAAAAGCATTAGGTAGACTTCATAAATCATAAAGAAATGACTCACATTAAAACATTGTTTATTGCCTTACTTGCAGGAATGATCCTGTTTGAGTGTGGCACGGCCGATTCAAAGGAATCCAAGCAGGCTGAATTAGATAAATATAAAGCTGAGCTGGCTGAACTCCAGGACAAAATCAGGACGCTGGAGGAGGAAATTTCAGCCGCCAATCCTGATTCCCAGGAAATTGGACAGGAAGTGTTAGTGACTTCAATAGATGCCACTCCTTCACTTTTCTATCATCAGATAGAAGTACGTGGAGCCGTTGAATCCAGAAGAAATGTCATGATTTCCGCGGAAACAATGGGCCGGATAGAAAAGATCAACGTTGATGAAGGGGAGTTTGTCAAAAAAGGTCAGGTGCTGATCGAACTTGACGCAGATATGCTCCGCAACAGTATCGCAGAAGTCGAAACTTCCATTGAGCTGGCGGCAATAGTTTTTGAGCGGCAGAAAAATCTCTGGGATCAGAATATTGGGACAGAAATCCAATATTTACAGGCCAAGAATAATAAGGAAACGCTTGAGCGGAGGTTGGCAACCCTCAAAAGTCAACTCAGTCAATATATTGTCACAGCGCCCTTCAGCGGGACCATCGATGATATTCCTGCCAGGGTTGGTGAGATGGCTCAACCGGGATTCCCGCTGATCAGGGTTTTGAATCACCAGGATATGTACATCAAGGGAGATGTATCGGAGGCTTATTTAGGCAGATTCAAGGCCGATGACCGTGTGGAGGTTTTCTTTCCCATCCAGGACCTCAGATTTAAGTCCTCAATCTCCTCGGTCAGCAAGGTAATCAATGTTGAGAACAGGACGTTTGTGGTTGAAGTAGCGCTTCCGCCGGCTTCGGATTTCGTATATCAGCCTAACCAGGTAGTGATCTTAAATATGACAGATTACGTTAACGAGAAGGCAATTTCCGTTCCCACGAGGCTGATCCAGACGGATGGTGATGGAAAATACGTGTATGTTGTTGACAAAGACGGATCAAAAAATGTGGCCAGAAAAGCCAGGATCGTTACCGGCTTATCCTTCAATAGCAAGACCGAGATCCTTGAGGGATTGAGCGGTAATGAAAAAGTAATTGATGAAGGTTTCCGGGATGTGAGCAACGGTTCGGAAGTCAAACTGTTAACAGCTAATCTCTAAATAAATCTTTAATCTGATGGAGAAGATCAAAAAAGAACCACAACAGCAGGTTGAGGAAGTTGTCGACAAGGAATTTAAGCTCACATCTTTTTCCCTGAGGAATAAGAATACGGTTTATTTCCTGACCTTCCTGATAGTGGTGATGGGAATAACTACCTACAGGACGCTGCCTAAGGACAGCTATCCGGAGATCGAGCAGCCCATTGTTTATATTGGGACACCCAGTCCGGGATATTCGCCGATCGATGTGGAGAACCTGGTTACGCGTCCTATCGAGAAGGAATTAAACACCATTTCGGAAGTCGATAATATCAAGAGTACATCCGTCCAGGATTATTCTACAATAATTGCTGAATTCCAGCCCGAAACCGATATAGAGGATGCCCTGCAAAAGGCAAAGGATGCAGTGGACCGGGCCAAGCCGGAATTGGCGTCACTCGACCTTCCCCAAGACCCGAATGTCTTTGAACTGGACTTGTCCGAGTTCCCCATAATGAATATCAATTTGTCAGGAGATTATCCGATTGACGAACTCGAGAGATATGCCGAAATGCTCGAAGATGAGATTGAGAAGATCAGCGAAATATCTAAGGTAGAAATTAGAGGTGTTGAGGAAAAAGAAGTTCAGATCAAGATAAATCCTTACGAATTGGAGGCCAGAAAATTGAATTTTTCTGACATAGAAAATGCGGTGATGGCCGAGAATATTACACTTTCGGGAGGTAATATACTGGATGATGGTGTTCGCCGGTCCATTCGTGTATTAGGCGAGTTTACCGACCCCTCTCAAATGCTGGATATAGTGGTCAAGCATGAAGAAGGCAATATCGTCTACCTCCGCGATGTAGCCTCCATTGATTTTGATTATAAGGAAACGGAAAGTTACGCCCGGTTAAACAGCAATCCTGTCGTATCGGTTGACGTGATCAAAAGGAGTGGTGAGAATATGCTCAATGCTACCGCCAAGATCAATACAGTGATGGAAGAGATGACGCCTTATTTTCCGGAAGATCTCGAGATCACCAGGACCAATGACCAATCCAGTTTTGTCAGAGAGATGGTTAGCAGCCTGGAAAACAATATTATCTCCGGGGTTATCCTCGTAGTGCTTGTTCTCTTATTTTTCCTGGGCACCAGAAATGCACTTTTTGTAGGTATCGCCATACCCCTTTCCATGTTTATCGCATTCAATATCCTGGGGGCATTTGACATTACTATCAACATGATGGTATTGTTTTCTCTGATCATGGCGTTAGGTATGCTTGTTGATAATGGGATCGTGGTTGTCGAGAATGTGTACAGGCTGATGGAGCAGGGATATAGTCCGATGGCCGCAACAAGAAAAGGAGTCGGAGAGGTGGCTTTTCCCATTATATCTTCCACGGCTACCACTTTGGCAGCCTTTCTTCCACTGGTCCTCTGGCCCGGCTTGATGGGGCAATTCATGAGGTATTTACCGATAGGACTGATAATTACGCTGACCTCCTCTCTCTTTGTTGCGTTGGTCATCAACCCTGTGCTGATCTATTCCTTTATGAAAGTTCAGGGTGATAAGGCCGTGGTCGATAAGAAGAAGTTCTGGAGAAATGTTGCAATACTGACCGTCATTGGCGCCCTGTTTTTGTTGGTGGGGGTAACAGCCCTGGGTAATCTGTTTTTATTGCTAGCAATCCTGTTTGTACTAAATGTCTTTGTGCTGGATCCGCTTTCAAGGGGTTTTCAGGCTGTTGTTTTACCTTTCTTCGAGCGAACTTATTCCAAAACGCTCAATCTGGCATTGAAGAGCTGGGGACCTTACGCGTTCTTTGGAGGGACAGTGTTCCTCCTGTTTCTGTCGTTCACGCTTATGAGCATTGTACCTCCCAAGGTGATCTTCTTCCCTATCAATCAGCCCAAGTATGTCAACGTATTTATTGAGCTGCCAATTGGTACGGACATTGAAAGAACCAATGAGTTCGCACTGAAAATCGAAAGGGAAGTGCTTGACCTGGTGGAACCCTATGATTTTATGATTGAATCCGTGGTTACGAAAGTCGGCGAAGACACGGCCGATCCCAATGACCCCAGTGCCATGGGGCAGAACAGTAATCCGAATAAGGCCAGGATCACTGTCAACTTTATGGAGTTCAAATACCGCAAACCCCCGGGCGAAAGTGACTTTCTATACACGAGCGATATCATGGAGGAGATCAGAACGGGCATAACCGATTATCCCGGTGTATCCATATTCGTTGATAAGGACGCCGCCGGGCCGCCTGTAGGGAAACCAATTACGATTGAAATTTCCGGACCGGAGTACGCCACGCTGGTAGACATTACGGAAAGGATGATCAATAGCATCAATGAAGAAGGGATTCCGGGAATTGAGAAACTGAAATCCGATCTGGAAACAGGCAAGCCCGAGCTCATTGTTGATATTGATCGTGAAAAAGCCCGAAGGTTTGGACTTTCGACCAATAGTGTGGCAAATGAGGTCAGAACTTCTCTATTTGGAAAGGAAATATCCAAATTCAAACTGGGTGAGGACGATTATGAAATTCAACTCCGACTTGCGGACGAGTACAGGTACGATCTGGATGCGCTTATGAATAAGAGCATTACCTTCAGGGACAATGCTACCGGTAAATTTCATCAAGTGCCCATTTCAGCTGTGGCAAAAGCGGAATTGAGCTCTACCTATGGCTCAGTTAAGAGAAAGGATCTTGACCGAATGGTGACCATTTCTTCCAATGTGCTGGGAGGATATAATCCAACTGAAATAAACGACGAGATCAAAGTCCTTCTGGCAGATTTTGAGATGCCATTGGGTTATGAGTTTAAATTTGGAGGCGAACAGGAAGAGCAGGCAGAGGAAATGTCTTTTCTCAGTGGCGCGCTTTTACTTGCAGTGTTCCTGATATTCCTGATCATAGTGTCCCAGTTCAACAAACTCACAACGCCATTTATTATCATGACTTCAGTAGTGTTCAGCACAATTGGCGTGTTTATGGGATTAATCACCTTCCAGATGGATTTTGTGGTGATCATGACAATGATTGGAATCATATCCCTGGCCGGGATCGTGGTGAATAACTCGATTGTATTGATCGACTTTATTGAATTGAGCAGAACACGCCGAAGAAAGAAACTCGGTGTTGACAAGCTCCCGTTTGACGAAGTGATAGCTGCCATTGTAGAAGCCGGAAAGACAAGGTTACGCCCTGTGTTGCTTACCGCAATCACCACTATTCTGGGGCTAATACCTCTTGCGGTTGGGATCAACTTTGACTTTATCAGGTTTTTCACGGAATACAACTCGGATTTCTACATGGGAGGGGACAACGTGATCTTCTGGGGACCTATGTCCTGGACGATAATTTTCGGACTAACGTTTGCCACTTTCCTGACGTTGGTCATCGTGCCTGTTATGTATCTCTTCTTTGCAAGAGTCAACAGGAAACTTGGTATCAGTTAAACAAAATTTTGAAGGATCAAAGAGGCCCTGTAACAATCAGGGGTCTTTTTGATTCTACCTTATATGAGTAGAATTTACTTTTTGATATTCTTCTTGTTTTTTTACCTGCTGATTGACATATATGTCTTTTCAGTAGTAAGGTCTCTTGTGAGCGACAGTGCCATATTCTGGAGGAGATCAGCCTTCATTGCCTATTGGATATTTTCTGCTGTGGCTCTGGGAGGAATATTGCTTTACAATCAACTGGACCCACATACCTTTAGAGGCCTCAGGTTGTTTATCACCACGTTTTTCTTTATCAATCTGGTTGCGAAGATATTTTCTTCGCTGGTAATCTTCGGAGAGGATATCAGGCGCGGAATCGTTTACATAAGTCAATTCTTTACCTCGTCGGAGACGCCAACAATACCCGGCAGGTCAGAGTTTATGGGCAAGGCCGCATTGATAGCCGGGGCGGTTCCCCTGACGGGGTTTACATTCGGTATCATTTCAGGGGCCCATGATTACAGGGTAAAGAAACGTATAATCCAGTCTGCCAATTTACCTAAGACATTTGATGGTATCAGGCTGGTCCAGATATCCGACATACATACCGGCAGTTTCTATAATAAAACAGCTGTCAGCGGAGGAGTGGATCTTATCAATGCGCAAAAGGGGGATATCGTGCTTTTCACGGGTGACCTTGTGAATAATGAGAGCGAGGAAGCCAAACCGTACCTGGACATTTTCAAAAAGATAAAAGCGCCTCTGGGAGTGCATTCAACAATGGGTAATCACGATTATGGTGATTATCGCGGATGGTCCAGCCTGGATGCAAAGCAGAAGGACATTGAAAATCTACATGATATGCATCGGTATATGGGTTGGAACATTATGCTGAATGAAAACAAGATCATTGAGGTTGATGGCGAAGCGGTTGCATTATTGGGTCTCGAAAATTGGGGAGCAGGCAGATTTTCAAAATATGGGGATCTGCCGAAAACATACCAGGGAATAGAGGAAATCCCTTACAAAATACTGATGTCTCATGATCCCAGTCACTGGGATGCTCAGATCCGGCCGGAGTTTCCTGACATAGATCTGACGCTTGCAGGTCACACTCATGGCATGCAGTTTGGTATCGAGATCGGAGATTTTCGATGGAGCCCCTCAAAATACATGTACAAACAATGGGCGGATCTTTACCGGGAGGGGGATCAATATTTGTACGTGAATCGTGGATTTGGGTATATTGGATACCCTGGCCGGATAGGGATACTCCCTGAGATCACCGTACTGGAATTGAAGAGAGCTTAAAACAAATCCTGTTTGCCGGTTCCATTTTTCCGGGAACCCTTTGCTGCTGGGTTCTTGAATCCTTACACGTGATACCGTTTCAAATACATCTTATTAAGGGGGTATACCTTCCGTAGACAGAATTGGGGGTATGCACCGTACTAACATGAGGTAAGTCTGCCATGCAGGCCTTATTGGTTTTGGTGATAAATTGAAAGTGCAGGAAAAACAGATTATTCCCACATATACCTGCCGTTATGACTATCGTCATTGCCTGTAACCCCTGGCTTCTTTAATATCGTATCGAAGAACCATCCCAATCCACCAGGGAGTAGATAAATATAACCAGATAATCTGGCGTGAACACTCACTCACCACCTGGTATGAGGTTATTGTACTTGGTATATAGTACATCATGCTATGAAGACCTGGAGCGGTCTGTCATTTACGGAAAAAGTCTTTAAAAAAATGAAAGCAATTATATTGTCAATCCTGTTTGTTTTGTCGTTGGCCTTTATCGGATGCAATGATGACGATGAGATACTAGCTGTTCCCGAAGGTATAAATGCCTCCGATGGTACGTATATCGGAACCATCTTTATTACCTGGGATCTTTTACCCGGAGTAGGAACGTATCAAATAGTACGGAGAGATCCATTGACAGGAGAATGGGTTGATGTGGGGCTTTGGGGACCACCACCATATTGGGATCAGGGTTGGATGTTGCCTTCAAATCAGATCGTACCCGGGCAGATTTATGAATACAAGTGCCGGGCACATAAAAATGGCCCTGGCTTCAGCGAATATGGTGATATAGAAACAGGATACGCTTTTGATGCAGATAAGGTTGAAATCACGGAAATCTCAGATCAGGATGGAGATAATTTTCTTGTCTGGAATGATCCAAATAATGAATCACTTCTTGTCAATCATACAAGAACCAAATATATCATCTACCGTGCATCAGAACTTGATCTTGGCAATTTCAACATATTGGATGAAACGGAGGAACAATTTTATACTGATAGGTGGGTAGAGCCTGAAGAAATCTTCTACTACAAGATAGCTGTCCGGTACTACTGCATGGTCAGTGGCAGTGAAATAATTTACGATTTCGAAGCGGGAGACATGGTCAAGGGTGAAGGCGGAGGAGGTACCCAACTTGAGACCATTAGCTATACAAAGACACCGTTGGGAAATGTCAATTCCCTGAACGGGGGAATACCGTTTCTTGAATTGAAGATTTCTAATGGCGTGCCATACCTCGGAGTCCTCAAGGATTTTGTGGCTAATGGTAGCGCAGCCATGTATAAATTGAACGGAACAATATGGGAGGAAGCAGGCGGAACATTGCCGGGTGATATTTCCAATGGTTCATTGTCCGGGATGGCAATAGCTACAGGGAATACTAACATGTATATTGCCGGTTTGTCAAGTAATGATGTCTTTATCTATGAATCTAACGGCACCAATTGGTCCACGAACCTGGCACAAAATAATTTTGGTGATGCCGATAGCCCCGCTGGCATAGATATAGAAGTGATGGGAGATGAACTATATGTGGCTGTAGAAGCTTATCCTGATTATGACCTGAAGGTGCTTAAGTGGACAGGATCCGATTGGGCGACTGTGGGTGGTGATGCGAATGGATGGATAGAAACCGGGGATTTGTTCAATGTCGGGTTATCCAATCTGGATGGCACACTTTATTTGTATTACACTGTTAAGAACGCCGATTTTAACCATACCCTACACATAAGACATCTGAACACCTCCACCTGGGACTCAGACCTGACGTGGACCGCTGATTATATAGATGACATCCATATTGCCAGAGGAAACGGGAAGTTGTATTTTATGAGTTCCACGCAATCTTTTGCCAATTATGGGGGAGGCATATATGAAGTCACGTCGCCTACTACGGTAGAAACACTTGCAGATAAAGAAGATGACTGGTTCTACACGCCGATGGCAATAACGGTTGATTCTGAAGGTAACGTCATAATTGCCTCCGATAAACTTGAATCGCAGACAGTACATTACCCGGCATTGTCAATATGGAACGGGACTTCATGGAAAGCCGTATCAGGAATTTTTTCAGATGGGATGGAACCTGTTGCATTGATAACTTCAGGCACGGAAATCTACTATGTGTATGGAGACATCACGAGCGAAAATGCGACCTTGGATCCTACAAAATTACTTTCGGCCAAATTTTCAAAATAAGTTTTGCCCAATAGAATATTTAGTTAACGTCAGTTCGATATAAAAAACAGCAAAACCGGCCTCATCCTCTCTCAGAGGGTCATTCGTAGTGATTAGCGGGATGGATGGTCCGTGGAGTTTTCCATTGAAAAGATTCCACGGCTTTCTTCCGCTCATTCCTATCCCTGGAAGCCTCTGAAACAGGGTTTATGCTGTTTTTAAGAAATTCCACTGGAATTGTTATATCGAATTCTCATTAGTTAGAAAAGACCTGATCTAAATCATGTCAAAATTATCAGGAAGAGATGCAACTTTTATGATTGACCAACCGTTCAGTCAATATATGAGTCCCAGAACAAAAGAACAATTTGAAGTGATACGTGAAGCCGCCAAGGACAAGATCCTGCAGGCTTCATTGGAGCTTTTTGGCACGAAGGGATTTCTTTCTACTTCGATAGCTGATATAGTAGAAAAGGCCGGAGTCTCAAAAGGACTCATGTATCATTATTATAGTAGCAAAGAGGATCTGCTCAGAGCCCTGCTTGACCTGTTGAATGAGGAGGAAGCCTCCACGATGAAAGATGTTTTCACCGATGATCCGGCTACTACAATGGAAAATATGATCAGGGTCTTCTTTCAGACAATGCGAGACAACTTCGAGCAATGGTCTTTCATTGCCAGTCTCTCCATGCAGGTTGAGAAATTTGACTTTGTCAGGGATCTCACCAAAGAAAAATACGGACATTACATGACACTTGTTGAAAATTTATTGACCCAGTTGGGCTTTGAAAACCCTTCCGTGGAGGCGAAGTTACTGGGAGCCATTTTTGATGGTATCGGGTACCAGTACCTGGTGTTGAAAGAAGAATATCCGTTGGATGAGTTCGAAAAGTATCTTATCACCAAATATTGTGGAAAATGAAAATGCGAACACTACTTCTAATTAACCTTATGGCATTACCGCTCTTATCTCTTGCGCAGAATCCAACGGCCCTTGAAATCATTGACAGGGCAAATGATCTCATGCAGGGAGAATCCAATAGGGGAATCATGACCATGCAGATCATCCGGCCAAAATGGAGCCGTGAAATTTCCATGAAGAGCTGGGCGAGGGGGACAGAATATAGCCTGGTCATGATCACTGCTCCCGCACGTGATAAAGGGACCGGGTTTCTCAAGCGTGATAAGGAATTATGGAACTGGCAACCGACCATTGACCGGGTAATCAAACTTCCACCCTCCATGATGATGCAGAGCTGGATGGGATCTGATTTTACCAATGATGATCTTGTAAAGGAATCATCGATCGTTGAGGACTACGAACATGCGTTGGAAAAAGATACAGTGATCGGAGCATATGAAGCGTGGAAAGTGATCCTTATACCCAAAGAGGAAGCGGCTGTCGTATGGGGCAGAATAGAGGCTTATATTTCAAAAAATGACTATTATCAACTGTTGTTTAAGTATTATGATGAAGACGAATTTCTGGTCAATACGATGGTTTTGTCAGAGATCAAAAATATGGGAGACCGGACCATACCCACCAGATTGGAAATGATCCCTGCTGACAATCCGGATCAGAAAACGGTGGTGATCTACGAAGAAATGGAGTTTAATGTAGCCTTGAAGAAAGATTTTTTCTCCATCCAGAACCTGAAGCAGATCAGATGATCATGACAATTAATAAAGAACAATTAACAGAGAACCGATGTCTTTAACCTTGTACATGAAACTTGGATGGCGCAATATCTGGCGCAACAGAAAGCGTACCTGGATCACTGCATCATCCATCGGATTTGCCGTATTCTTTGCATGCGTTATGCAATCGATGCAGTTGGGATCATACGACCGGATGATCGAGAATTCCGTACGATTCTACACCGGTCACCTGGCCATTCATGAGAAAGAATATTGGGATGAAAAGATACTTGACAATAGCTTCAGTCTTTCAGGTCTGCAGGACCTTGACATAACCAATGGCAGGGTAGAAGTTTCCGTCCCCCGGTTGACCTCATTCGCACTGGCTTCATATGGGGAAAAAACCAAGGGAGTCATCGTCACTGGTATTGATCCGGAAAAAGAAGCGGACCTCACATTCCTTGATGATAAGATTGTGAGAGGAGAATATATTAGGGATTGGGGTGTCATGATTGGAGAGGGACTTTCTGACTATCTCAAGGCCGATGTTGGGGATACTGTTGTTTTCATCAGTCAGGGTTATCATGGCGTAAATGCTGCAGGTAAGTACCCTGTCGTCGGAATACTGAAATTCCCGGTACCTGATCTGAATCAAGCGGCTGCGTACCTTTCATTGGGTCAGGCACAGTCCTTTTTTGGAGCAGAAGGCCTCGTTACTTCTTTTTCCATGTTGCTACATGACCAGGAGGAGCTTTTTGTGGCTCAGTCCGAGATTTCCACGTCGCTGGCGTCCAGCGAGATGACCATAATGAACTGGCAGGAGATGATGCCGGAGCTACTGCAGGGGATCGAACTGGATTACTATGGCGGGTTGATCATGATTTATATCCTCTACGGGATCATAGGGTTTGGTATCCTGGGCACCTTCCTGATGATGACAAAAGAGCGTACCTATGAATTTGGGATCCTCACTTCCATCGGAATGAAGAAACCAAAGATACAGGTGATGGTGGCATTCGAGATTCTGATGCTCACATTTTTTGGAGTGGGATTGGGGCTAATAGCAAGCTTCCCTATTATTCTTTACTTCTATTTCAATCCGATAAGGTTTTCAGGGGAAGCTGCAGCAGCTTTTGAGAATTTTGGATATGAGCCCATTATGCCATTTTCAATGGACCCGGTGGTATTCTATAATCAGGGCATCGTGGTGTTGATCATCTCTTTGTTCCTCGGTATTTACCCTATGATTGCAATAAAACAGTTAAACATTACAAAAGCCTTAAAGGAATGATTTTTACATTATCCTGGAAGAACATTTGGAGGTCCAAGCGCAGAAGCTTCGTGGTAATCGGGGCAATAGTGCTCGGAGTCTGGTCGCTTATCTTCATCATAGCTTTTTACAATAGCTTCGGTGCCGCTTTCACCAGAAATGCGATCAACCACGAACATTCTCACATTCAGGTTCACAACTCCGATTATATCACGGAGCCCGATTTGAAATATCAGTTGAAGGATGTGGATGTCATGAAGGTGGCGCTGGACAGCCTGTCATCCATCAAATCCATATCTGCCCGTCAAAAGATCAATGGTATGATTGCCAGCACAAAGACCAGTGCAGGTGTTCAGATCTACGGTGTGAATGAGCAGGCCGAGTCAATTACAACAGGTCTGGAAGATCAACTGGTAGAAGGCACTTATTTCAGTAAGATCCGCAGAAATCCCATTTTGATCAGCCGGAAACTGGCTGATAAACTAAAAGTGAAGATAAGGTCAAAAGTAGTGCTGACCTTTCAGGACATTGAAGCTAACATCACATCGGCATCATTTCGGGTTGAGGGAATTTTCGATTCGAAATCACCAAAGATCAATGAGGGGGTTATTTACGTAAGACAGAGCGATTTAAACCGGCTGGTCAATGATAAGGGCATTCATGAATTGGCAATACTGTTGAATGAGGGTGCTGAAATCGATGAAATGAAAGTTTTTGTTAGCTCAATTACTGATAACACCGTGAGGACCTATAAGGAAATTGCTCCGGAGTTCAACCTGATGGAGGAATCTTCTGTAATGACCAAGCGTATTCTGACCGTTATCATTATGCTCGCCCTGCTTTTCGGGATTGTGAACACTATGCTGATGGCCGTGCTGGAAAGGACCAAGGAAATCGGAATGTTGAGGTCGGTCGGCATGAAAAAAAGAAGCGTATTCTCCATGGTCGTGATGGAAACCTGCCTGATGGGTTTAATGGCCGGCCCATTAGGTCTCTTACTGGGTTTTCTAACTATTAGCTGGCTGAGCGACCGCGGAATGGATCTGTCGATGTATGCGGATGCTTTGAAGGAGTACGGCTACGATGCTATTTTCTATCCGGAAATGGATGTCGTGACCTATCCTTCTCTTATGATTATTGTAATTCTTACGGCCTTTATCGGTGCAATTTATCCGGCTATAAAAGCGATCAGTTTGAATCCTTTGGAAGCAATTAGAAAAATATAACCATGACAGTAATACAAACTAAAAATTTAAAAAAAGTATATAATCCGGAAACCATTCCGGTGGTAGCTGTTGATGACGTTGATCTTGCAGTTGAGGAAGGAGAATTTACAGCTGTAGTAGGACCATCGGGATGTGGAAAGACAACCCTGCTCAACATGATCGGGGGTCTTGATCAGCCTACCGGAGGAACGGTATCCGTCGGCGGAGAAGAAATTGGCAGGATGAGCCAGTCTCAATTGACTGATTTCAGGTTGAACAATATCGGATTTGTTTTCCAAAGCTACAATCTGATACCTGTTCTAACAGCGCGTGAAAATGTGGAATTCATAATGCTTCTTCAAAAATGTGATAAAGCGTACCGTGATAAAAGGACGCTCGATATACTTGAAAAAATGGGGATCAGGGACCAAATGAACAGAAGACCGGCTCAGCTATCCGGTGGCCAGCAGCAAAGAGTGGCTGTGGCCCGGGCGTTGGCTTCAAGTCCCAAATTTATCCTCGCGGATGAGCCGACGGCAAACTTGGATACAAAAGCCACCGAATCTCTTCTCGACATAATGGCTCAAATGAATAAAGAGGAGAAAGCAACTTTCATTTTTTCTACACACGATCAGCGTGTAATTGACAAAGCCAAACGGGTAATTACACTCGAGGATGGCCGTATAATTAGCGATGAGAATCGGTAAATTCATATTCCTGATATTTCTTGCGGGTTCCATCAAATCATTAGGCCAGGATGACAGGAGCTGGTCGCTAAATGGCTATGTCAAAGATCTTGTCACAATAAATGTTCCGGAAGAGGAAGATTCTGTTCTCATAGACAATTTGGTACATAACCGGTTAAATTTCAGCTGGTCTCCTACTGCGAAATTCACGACAAGGCTGGATCTCAGGACCAGGATTTTCACGGGTGATGTTGTAAATGCTTTTCCTGACTATGGCGCTTTGATAGATGTAAACAACGATTATTTCGATCTCTCTGCCATGCCTGTAAACGAAGACAAGATAGTGATTCATACCATGCTGGACAGGGCCTATGTGGAATGGACAGAAAGCGACTGGCAGCTACGAATAGGCCGCCAAAGAATAAACTGGGGGGTGAACCTGGTCTGGAATCCCAATGATATTTTCAATGCCTATTCATTCTTTGATTTCGATTACGAAGAACGTCCGGGAAGTGACGCAATAAGATTTCAGAAATTTATAGGGTATGCCGGTGGATATGAGATCGCAGTCAAAATGGCTGATAGCCTGGAAGCGATCACTGCAGCAGGTCTGTACAAATGGAACAAGGCCAATTACGATTTTCAGTTGATGACCGGAATTATGAAAGATCACCTGGTATTTGGAGGTGGCTGGGCAGGTAATATCGACATATCGGGATTTAAAGGTGAGTTCACCATCCTTCAATCTCTGGAAAGCAACGCACCGGCTGAATTGCTTTCCTCAATTTCAGTTGACCATTCATTTGCCAATTCCCTTTATTTAAACGGGTCTATTCTCTATAACTCCACAGGTTCGGATGATCCCAGTGCGCTATTCCTTCAAAGTACTGCAAACCTGGACATCAGATCCCTGTCTCCATACAAGTGGTCCACTTTTTTCCAATCGTCGTACCTGTTTCATCCCCTTGTGAGTGGCGGGATATCGACGTTATACTTTCCAGGACAGGAGGGGGTTTTCCTGAATCCGTTTGTCACATATAGCATGAAGCCAAATCTCGACTTTGATCTTATCGGACAATTCTTCGTACAGGGAGAACCAACTTCGGTTACGCTTATTTTCACTCGTATGAAGTTATCCTTCTGATTTTAACCCGAAATATGCAATAGAACTTTCTATTCCGATCCAAAACAACTTCAAATCAGCCACTTCGTTCGAGCTATGTCTTTAACCATAGCAGCGCTGTGCCTTACATCCATAACTCGCTGATTTTTTTATTCGTTTGAATCTCATGATGAAATCTATCGCATAATTAGGGTTTAAGGGTGATCGGTTCTACAACTGTCTTCCTTATGTCGATATGACATTCTATACCCCCTTGGTTCGTGGGGTAGTGTTTTTAAAATTAGGTGATTAGAAAAGGGGTGTAGCTGCATCCCTTTTTGTTTATAAGCCTATTCATACTAATTTGAGCCCGCTTACAAAGGGTTAAATGACGGCACTAAGACATTATTTGAGGGCGTTTCGGCATTTTACACAGATTGGTATCTGGAAGGTTAAATTGTCAAGCCTTCCCAAATCAAGAGCTTTCTTATATCGATCAATACGGGTCTGGATCATTTCAATTTCCGAGTTCAAGAAGGACCGGATCACGGAGAAGGCTTCCGCTTTAACATATTTTTCCCTGTTGTCCTTTGTTCCGGTAATTGCCATGGGATTTGGGATAGCGAAGGGATTCGGTCTGGAGAATTATCTGAAGGCCGAACTGGAAAGATATTTCACAGGCCAGGAAGAAGTCCTGAATAAAGTATTGGAATGGTCCTCCACGATGCTTCAATCGGCCGATGCAGGGATCATTTCGGGAATTTCATTTCTGATATTGATCTATGCGGTTATTCGATTGCTGAATAACATCGAAATTGCTTTCAACGAAATATGGGATACCAGGAGCCGCAACTGGCAGCGGAAAATATCGGATTATCTTTCAATTATTCTACTCGGCCCTATTTTTATCATTCTTTCCGGAAGTGCAACGGCATTGGTCACCTCGCAGATCCAAAACCTGACAGCACAGTTTGAAATTCTGGATTACATAAGACCGGCCATTTTCTTCGGCCTTCAGTTTGTGCCTTACATGATCATATGGTTGTTGCTCACTGTACTGTATCTCATTTTTCCCAATACAAGGGTCAAGTTCATTCCGGCGCTCATAGCAGGTATCCTTGCCGGTACGGTATTCCAGCTCACCCAGTGGGGCTGGATAAACGGCCAGGTATATTTGTCAAGATACAACGCTATTTATGGTGCCTTTGCAATTCTTCCCTTGTTTATGATCTACCTGCAGCTTAGTTGGCTGATCGTTTTGCTAGGTGCTGAAACGGCATTTGCCATACAAAATGCAAATACCTGGGAATACAAGCATGCCGGGATGAAAATGAGCCTTAACCATCGCAAGAAAGTGACCTTGCTCATTATGAGGCACATTATTAAAAATTTTGAGATGGGTAACAAGCCCATGAACCTCAGTGAGCTTTCCGGGATCATCCAGATCCCTTTAAGGTTTATCCGGGATATCTGCAGAGAATTGGATGAAGTGGGCGTGCTAAACCGGGTCATGGATGAGGAAAACGAGAAATATCAGCCTGCCATGGATATACATCGAATTGACGTTCATACCGTGCTCAGGAAGTTGGAGTACAAGGGATTTGATGAACTGAAAACCAATGAAGATGATGTCTACCAGGAGATAGAGGAGCTGCTGCTGGAAATCGATGATGAAATAAGAAAGTCTCCTGCCAATAAATTACTGGCCGACCTTTGACCTTCGTTGCTTAAAGGACCAGGTGAACTCAAACCTGGCCACTTCTTCACCTTCCCTGTTGCGGCCTGTGGTGGAAATGGTTATCACCTCGGGTTCGCCTGTGCTCTTACTTTTTTCGACGGCGTCAAAAGCCTTTGAACCGTTGGTACAGGTGAAATAGATCTTACTTGTGGCTTTCTTCGTGTATTCTGCCTTGTTTCCGACAATTATAAAAGCGATCGAGGGTTTTTGCCCCTCAACTGCCAGTAAACAGGTAGCGGCAGTGGAGAGCTCGGCTGCCATACTCATTACTGCAAAATACATTGACTGAAATGGATTTTTATTCCACCATTTAAAAGGTACAGAGGCGATACAACGATCTTCGTTCAATTCCATGATCCTTATGCCCGCCAGCCCACCCATTGGTAGCCGGGAGAGCAGGTACAGCTTAAATTTCCAGCCTGTAAGGCGTCTTGCCAGTTTTTTTTGCCTGTCCGTAAGGATCACAGGCATCACCAGAATATTGCGTACAGGACTGCACAAACTATTAATATGGCATAGGCACTGACATTGAAGATCTGATCTGTTTTGAAAGTTTTATTCGTTACCTCAATGCCTTTTGGATCGAGATCAGACTTGGAAGTCGTTAAACTAACTCCTGCGATAATGACCATTGTGATCAAAAGCGTATAGAACATCTGGTCAATAAAAGGCATGTCAAGTGCTGGATTCTTTAGGATCAATGCGATAACAATGGATGACAATACCCCGGCAATCGCACCCTTATTTGTAGCCTTTCTCCAGAATAGTCCAAGTAAAAATACAGCCAGGATTCCAGGGCTTACCAGACCGGTGTATTCCTGAATGTACTGGAATGCCTGAGGGATATTACCTAAAAGCGGAGCCACAAAACAGGCTATGATCAATGCAAGACCGGCAGCTATTCTGCCCATATTTACTGTGCTTTTATCACTTGCGTTCGGATTGAAGTATGGCCGATAAATATCCATCGTAAAAATAGTGGCTGTTGAATTCAGCATCGAAGCCAGGGAAGAAACGATAGCAGCTGCCAATGCAGCAACAACCAGTCCTTTGAATCCGGGAGAGACAAAGACACCTATGAGCCATGGATATGCTTTATCATAGTTAACAGACCCGTCGGTTTTGGTGAATGCATCAATAGCACCCGGTATGGCTGCAGTACCCTCTGGCTGCGTATACATTACAAAAGCAATAATGCCCGGAATCACTACTATAAGAGGAATGATCAACTTTAGAAATGCTGCAAAAGCAATACCTTTCTGTGCCTCCTGAAGAGATTTGGCCGCGAGTGTTCTCTGGATTATATATTGGTTAAATCCCCAATAGTAGAGGTTTGCCACCCACATGCCTCCAATAAGCACGGCAATACCGGGAAGATTCATAAACTCCGGATTATCCTTACTAAGAATCATATGGAACTTTTCATCTGCCACATCATAAATATGAGAAAGACCATTTAATACACCACCCTCTGGGGTTACGGCATTTAATGCTGCAATGGTTGTAATCAACCCTCCCACAACCAAAAGGATCACCTGAATGACATCAGTCCATGCCACTGCTGAAAGTCCACCGTACAACGAATAGGCGGCTGCAATAAATGCCAGTCCGATTATAGCATAGATCATCGTACTGCCATCACCTGCACCGATGATAGTATCAAGGGCTTTCGCTCCGAGAAATAATACGGATGTGAGGTTGACGAATACAAACAAACCGATCCAGAACACTGCAAGAATTGTCTTCAGATTGGTACTGTAACGTTCTTCGACGAATTGAGGAATGGTATATAATTTCTTTTCGATGAAAATAGGGAGAAAAAATTTCCCTACAAGAAGAAGTGTTATGGCCGCCATCCATTCGTATGAGGCTATGGCCAGGCCGATAGCGAATCCCGATCCTGACATTCCGATGAACTGCTCTGCAGAAATATTGGCGGCAATCAGTGAGGCACCGATCGCCCACCACGGCAGGGATTTACTGGCAAGGAAATAATCTTCAGCGTTTTTTTGATGTCCTTTTTTGTCACGTGATACGTAAAGACCAATGCTGACGATGAGAATACAGTAGGCGACAAAAACAAAAATGTCAATGGTAGTAAATTCCATAAGTCAAGTTGTGATTAGACCCAAAACTATTTGTCGAAATAACATATACATTTCCAGTCTGACGAATTCCGGTTTCAAGTATCGGGATTGTCAGGTTTTGGCGGGCGTTTATGGCCCGGCATATTCTTTAAAAATGGCATTTTCAGGTTAGAAGCGGAATGTTAAACAATAATCACCTTTTTTCCCAAGCGAAATTTGTCCTAAGATTAGCAGCATGCAAGATTAATTTGCAAAAGAGGTCTCCAGGGAATTGGACTCTTTGTTTTCCTGGGCGATGATCTTTCTCTTTTCTTTATTCAGAAAATAAGTCTCCAGTGTTTTCTCAAAGAATTTTACAAGGAAAAACAGGATCAGAAGAACCGGCAGAGATCCGAATATCATGTATTGATCATCCACAAAACGAGACAGGTAACTGTCAATTTTAGGTTGAAGTACGACTTGTTCGATTATAAACAACAGGAGGGCTACAGTTAACATTATGGTGGCGGCACGCCGCCCTACTTTTGCCTTTGCAAGCTGATCAATAGTGTCTTCCAGTTGTAGGTTCTTGTCCTTGATCTCCTCGTTTTGTTCACGGATCTGTACGTTAGCGGTATCAAGCTTTTTCTGTAGCCTGTCACTGACACGGGTGATTACCTTGGCCTGGGCCACAAGTTCTTCATACTGATTGGAAAAATGGTCTAAATCCTCTTTGTATATGGTGTGGGTGTCTATTTTGGACTTGAAATTTTCAAGGTTGGTGATCTCCTCATGATATAACTCTCGTTGTTTATCCATCACACAAACTCCTGTTAGTCTTCAATTTCAATGAAATTGAAATCAAGATCAAGCAGGTCACTGTAGTCTTCGCCGGCTTCCATCATATCTTCATCGTCTTCTTCGTAATACCAGTTTATGGTAAGATCGATATCGGACTCCGACATTCTAAATAATCTTTTGAAAACATCAAACAAACACTTTGAAGAGCTTGTGTTGAAATACTCAAATGCGAAATTTGCTATGAAATGTTCAGAATCGCTTGCTATGTATTCATCAAGATTGTCGATCAGTCCCTGGTAAAACTGGATAGCATTTTCAGGACTTGATCTGCCTTTCATTTCCAAAATGCCCTCATCAGGATCGAAATTGATAAGTGGGGTTACTCTTGTTGGTTCTAAGAATATACGCTCCATAAATTATTATACAATAACAATTAGAAAGTAATAATTATTCAATGTCCCTTGGTAATCTAACCTGAAAAGTAAAATACGAAACATCGTCACTCACTTCCTGAAATTTATATCTAAGTTTTTGTCCGCCGGTTTTCCTTGCGATATCAATAAACCCTAAACCACCGGTTCCCTTATCACTAAATTCTTGTTCGTTCAATACCTTTTTATACAATGCTCTCAACTCTTCCGGAGCTACACTGTTGATATCATCCAGGCGTCTCTGAACCAGATCCACCTTATTGGATGGGATGTAATTGCCCGTCTGAAGGCTATAAAACCGTTTTCTTGCGGCGATCAGAATGAGGGCTGAGTTAGCGTCATAGGTACTGATCTTGATTTCATCCGCATTTACCTCGTCAAGGTGGTAGTAAAGGTTCTGGATACATTCTGTTGCCACGTTGTAAAATTTCTTTTTGACTTTTCGGTTTTGCTCCAGTTCTTCCAACCGCTCTTCCAAAGTTGATATCATTGACGTGACAAGGTCAAAAGTCAATTCTCCTTTGTACATCAAAATGATATTTTGATCATAAATATTTTTATAACTCCGTAGATAATCCATTACGAGATCAATATTTTAAAAAGTAAGTAGCCAGACAAATTCCCAACTGCCTATTATTTTGGTCAGAATCAAAGGGTTATATGTTAATTATATAAGTAATACATTAGATCAGCCCCTAAGATAACTACTGGTTATTAATGTATTAATAACTTGGTTGCAATAATCACACAAAATTGTTTAAAAAAGAACTACAAACCGTCCGGCTCACACCTAAATAATTCCCGAACATACACTTAGAAAACTCAAACGTGGTGTCACAAAAAATCTATGACTCAAGTTTATTGTAGTTTTGAAATTGGTATAGTTTTGAAAACTGAGATCATTAAGAGACCAAGATCATGAAGAAAGACTTGTACGCTATTGGCTACATCCTGACAGCCATTATTATTGGAGGCTCAATTGCCTATTACATCTTTTTTATTCAGAAAAGTATTTTTGAGAGTGTAAACCAGGATCCCCAACTGGTCGCCTTATCAGCCCGTCAGGAGGCTTTGGGACAGCAGATCACCAAAGCTGCGGTTGGCATGGGTTATTCTGAAAACGAACGGAATTTTCTGATATTCCAAAGCGAATTGTCGAGGATAGTTCCGGAGTGGGTCAGTATCCATGAAACTCTGATTAGAGGAAATGAGGAGCTTGGTATAAATGCTCCTGAGCCCACCTCCGAATACCGTCAACTGCAGGAAGATCTGGAATTCTTTTACAACGAAATGAAAATCAACGCTGATAATTTGTTGGGAATAGAATTCTCTACGGAATTAAATGACGTCAATTACCTGTCGCTCAGAGGTTCGATCTCCACCTTATTAAATACAGTGAGAAAATATCAGGTAGCCTCCGGAAAAATAACGGACTATTTCATAGATCAGGCACAGTTGACCAAGTCCGGCTTCAGCCTGGTAGAGAAAATAGTTCTCGGGATCTTCATTGGGATCTTGCTTCTGCAAGGGTTTTTCATCTTCCGGCCAATGGTAAAACTGGCGGGGGAAAACTTCCTTTCAGCTAACAAGGCATATGTGAAAGTGAAAAAGTCCGAGCACCAATTGAAAATAAGCTTTGCCAAGCAAAAGCATATTAACAAACAATTGGTCCTTTCCAGGCGGGAGCTGGAGAGTAAGAACCTGAAGCTAAAAGAGTCCGAAGCGAAGCTCCTGAAGAGTACAAAAGAACAAATTTCCATAAACGAAAAACTTCTGAAAGCACAAGACGAATTAAAAGTGGCTTATCAGAAATTGCAGGAATCAGAGGAAGAAATCAGGGAACTGGCAGATAAGCAGTTAATTGATAACGAGAAGCTTTTCCTTGCGGAGAAGAAAATGAAGGAGTTATTGAAGGAAGAGCAGAAAAGTAAAAATGAACTGAGAGAGGCGATGGAGACTTTGAAAGGAGCACAATCACAGCTGGTTCATTCCGAGAAGATGGCTTCTCTTGGTCAGCTGACGGCCGGTATAGCTCATGAGATCAATAATCCCATCAATTTCATATCGAGCGGTATGAATTCCATGAAGATGTCAATTGATTCCATAGTGGAAATACTGGATGCCTACAGCAGGTTGGAAGAAGGTGAAGACCCAAAAGCACTTATTGAAGAAATAAAGGAATTGAAAGAAGATCACGAGTACGAGGAGTTGATGGATGAACTGGATGACCTGATCAAGGATATTAATTACGGGGTATCGCGGACCATTGAGATTGTGAAAGGATTAAGGATTTTCTCCAGGCTCGATGAAGAAGAAGCCAAGCCCGCCAATGTCAATGAAAATATTGATGCCACACTCACACTTCTGAAAAACAAAACAAAGAACCGAATAAAGATATCCAGGTACTATGATGATAAAATGGGTGAGATCGAGTGTTACCCCGGTCAGCTTAATCAGGTATTTATGAATATCCTGAACAATGCCATTCAGGCCATCCCGGAAGAACGTAAAGACGGAGAGATCATCATCTACACGGAAGAAGAGAGGGATAAGGTGACCATCAGATTGAAAGACAATGGCATAGGGATCCCTGATGATGTCAAGAACAGGATATGGGAACCGTTTTTCACAACAAAAGCTGTCGGTGTTGGTACGGGTTTGGGGATGTCAATTACTTTTGGGATAGTTGAAAAACACAATGGTAAAATAGAATTACATTCAGAGGTTGGAAAGGGGACGGAATTTGTAATTTCCATTCCTAAAAAACTACAAATTGTCGAAGAAAAGAAAAAAGAAAAAGTAGCTTAAGTACCTAACCAAATATAGAACCACCCCGGAAAGCAATGGAAGAAATTGTAGATAAGGTTTCTGAGGAAACAATCAAAAAAGAGAAGAAATATGCCATTCTTTACGTGGATGACGAAGAAACCAACCTGAGGGTCTTCAAATCTAACTTCAGAAGGTTTTACAAAATCCACACGGCAACAACCCCTTTCGAGGCCATTGATCTTCTGAAAGAAAATGAAATTCAGGTCATAATTACTGACCAGCGGATGCCGGACATGTCCGGAACTGAATTCCTTGAGAAGATCCTGCCTGATTTCCCTGATGTTATAAAAATTATTCTTACCGGCTTTACGGACATTGAGGCAATAAAAGATGGTATTAACAGGTGTGGTATATACAAGTATATTACCAAGCCCTGGAATTTTGATGAGATGAAAGCGGTACTTGAGAGGGCACTTGAAACCTATCAGGCTGCGATTGATAGCACAGAGCATGTAAAGGACCTGGAGGAGACAAATGTAGAGCTTGAACGAAAAGTGGCGGAGAGGACCAAAGAACTGAATGACATAAATGAGCGGCTCATTTCTTCCATCAGGTATGCAGGTCAGTTGCAACTTTCGATGCTGCCCAGTGAGCGCTATCTGGATCGAATTTTTGCTGAACATTTCATCATTTACAAGACCAGGTATTTTTTCAGCGAGGAGTTTATTTGGACCACAAGTCTGAATTTCCGGACGGAAGATTATACGGTGCTTTGTGTGCTGGCATTTGAGGGTAAAGGAATTGTTGGCTCCCTGAAAACACTGATAGCGGATTCTATTCTTACTGAAATCGTTCAGGATAGAAAAATATTCCATTCCGGTGATATCATAAAGTATCTGAAAGAAGAACTGGACGCGGCGGGAACCAATGAATTGTACTGCGACCTTAAAGTGTCGGTCGCCATTTTTGATAACAATGAAGGGACACTCCAATTCAGTGGTCTGAATCATGACCTGGTCCTTTTTGAAGGAGGTAGAATGATTGTGCTTGAAGGTGAGCCCGAAAGTAATATTGACAGACTCAATGCCGACAGGTTCGAGATATCCTCCGATACCAGTATGTATATGTTTAGCAATGGATTCATGAACCAGATGAATTCGGACGGCGTGAAATTCAGTCGGGAAAAGTTCGAGGAAATGCTGAAATCAGTCCAGGATAAACCAATGGAGGATCAGGGGGTTTTCATCAATCAGACGGTAGAGGACTGGATAGGTGAGTCAGGGATGAACGACGACATTTCAATTATAGGATTTAGAATAGACGTATGACATGGCGATAAAAGCAGAGAGCTACAAGAACTGGTGTGTTGACAACATTAGCCCCCAAAGCTGGACAAGAATTGTTCTGAGATCGCTGGATGTGATCCGGTCAGAAGGCCTGACACTGAAAGAACTGGAAAACCCCGAAATCAATCTCAGTTTAAGCCCCAATATCGTCGCCGCATTGAATAAGGCGCTGGAGGAACTTTATGAAACAAAAGTGGAGGAAGAACTCCTGAACCTGTATTAGTATCTCTAAAGTTCCAGCCCCAATACAAGAACGTCGTCCGTCTGCTGGCCTTTACCTTTCCAGTCATTCAGTTCGGTTTCGAATTTCCCTTTTTGTTCACTGAGTGCCGTTCCGGCGTAATCGGTCAGGAGGCTTTTAAATTTTTTTGTCATAAGTTTCCTATCGTCCGGGCCGCCAAATTGATCCTGGAACCCGTCCGTTGCCATATAGAACCGGTCCCCTTTGTTGATCTCAATGGTATGTTTGACAAGCCTGGCTTCCACCTCCCTTTCTTCGCCTTCCATTCCACCCACCATTTCCTTGATCGAACGGAATTGCTCCAGTTCGTTTTTTCTAACCATGTACAGGGGGATTCCGGCTCCGGTAAATTCAAGTGTATAATCTTCCAGGTTCACTACGCAAACACCGATTTCCATGCCATCTTTTTTGGAGCTGCCCTCCTCGTCACGACTGTACAATTCAAACTTGATGGCCTTGTCAAGTCTTGCCAGGATCTTTGCGGGATCCAGGTAGTTTTGGTAATAGACAATATTGGTTAACTGGTTGCTTCCCATCATGGACATGATCGCTCCCGGTACCCCGTGGCCCGTGCAGTCGGCGCAAGCGGCAACGAGATAATCGCTTCTGCCTTTTCTGACCCTTTCGAACCAATAAAAATCACCACTTATAATGTCCCTGGGCTGATAATAGATCATGGCATCTTTGACGACCTTCCTTATCACTTTGATATCCGGAAGGAGCGCTCTTTGGATGCGACGCGCATACGATATCGAGTCGGTCAATTGCATGTTGACACCTTCGATCTCCTCCTTTTGCCGGGCAATTTCTCCTTTCTGATCCTCAAGTTTTTGATTCATTTCCTTTTGCTCCGAAATCCGCTTGATCAGGATCTGGGAGGTTCTGTCCAATTGTCTCGCCAGCTTGCCTATTTCATCCTTCCTTTTCAGGCTTAGATCTACTTCGAAATTACCTCTGGCAATTTGGTCTGCGGCATTGCTCAACCTGATGATAGGTGTGACAAATAAATAAGCCACGATCAGCGCAAGCAAAATAGATCCCAGCAATACCGGCGCCACGATCCAGAGAAGGCTTCTGCGTATGGCTTTCAGAGGCGAAAAAACGTCATCCCTGGAAATGCTGATCACAAGTGTCCAATTATTCCCACTATAATTCTTGAACCCTGTTTGTGAAGCTGTAAAGTATAAAATATCATCTTGTTCCAGGTAATCAGTCTGCTGCGAACCGGAATACTTTATCAGATCAATCTGGGGATGAATATCCGCCAACACAGCGTAAGGATTAAGGTTTGAATAAAGGATCAACCCGTTTGCATTTATCAAAGTGACATCCAGCTCCCTGGTTTCCGTATCACCAACGGAAATATTTCTGAGAAATGAATAAAGCTCGTGAATAAGCATAGTGCTTACGAGCACCCCTTTGGGCTCGCCGGTTCCCTTGTCTTCAACGATAGATGCAAAGTGCACTACGGGCTGTCCGATGGAACTGGAATTGGTGATATCCATTACATCAGGGTTTTCAGTAGAAATACGGGTCCAGTAAAGCGTATTGGGATGCTGCTGGTTTATCCTGAGATTCCTGGAATCAGCGACCCTGATACGATTCATGTCGAAATATGAAAATCCGTAGTACAATTCGTTCAATGCGGCTTGCTCCTGGAGGAACACTGTCATCTGTTCGGGCGTAATGTCTTGCTGAAAGGTATTGTTTTTGGCCAGGACCCGGGTGTCGTTCAGGCGATCGTAGATAAACCGGTCAAGATTTGCAACCGATTCGCTAGCCTGGGTTCCCAGTGAAGTCAATAGATCACCCCGAAGCGTATCTTCAAACTTTCTGTTGACAAAGAACAAGAGTATCGTACCACTGGTGACGACAAGAAATAAACACAACAATGTTAGTTTGGAATAGATATTCATTATACAACTGCTGGATTTTCCTTAAAAATAGTACTTAAAGTTATTTCCAATTACCTTCCTGACTTTTGAAGAGATAAATTTTGATTGAATCCGTAATCAATGTACTTTCATGGTCAGTTTTTGTGAAATTCTGATATTGAATAGTAATATTTATGCGAGTCACCGCCACTATCGCGCTACTTGGCCTTTTATCATTTAGTCCCGCCCTGGCTCAAAACCTGACAGTTTATAAGGCGAAAGCTTCCGTGCCCGAAACCGTAAAGAAAATTGTTTCTATCATCGAGTCAAAAGATCTCATCTTCTTCGAAACTGTTTCCCATGAGCTGATTGCGGAGGATCGTGGCATCAAAATAGCGCCAACAGAGATCATTTTGTTCGAGGACCCCGACCTGACGACGCAACTGATCATGTGTGAACAAACTGCGGCGCTCGATCTTCCTTTGAAAATAATGGTTTGGGAAGAACATGAAGACGTCTATATCGGGTACATTGATCCCCAACTGATGCGAAGAAGATTTTTGATCGACGGATGTAATGAGACGCTGTCGAAAATGACTGCCCTTGTTGTCAGGGTGGTCAATGAAGCGCTAAGGGAGCGTTAGCGTATCACATAGGGAATTTTAAACTGCAGATATTCCCAATGAAAATTTAGCGATTCCTCCGAAATGTCAAAATTTAAACGCTCCTGCAACTCGGATACGAAAACAGGTGTGATATCAAAGCGCAACTGGTCTTCAGCTTCGTTGTAATTGTAAGATCCCCATTGGTCCCATTCCTTGTTGAATATTATGGTCCAGTCACCTTTTCTGGGAATTGCAAATAATGAGTACTTGCCGCCGGGTAAAATCAAAGAGTCGGCAAATATCAGGGTATGCTCCGTATAGAAGATCGTCGCCTCGTTCGCACCTATCCTCCAGACCTTGTCATAAGGGTCAAGAACACCCCATATTTCACGGTTCCGTACGGCCGGGCTGCTATATTCTATGGATATCAGTTTGCCGTCCACACGAAGACTGTCGATGGCCAGGGGCGAGGGTCTCTTAGACTTATCCTCAATGCAGGATAAGACTGTCAGAAAAACGACAAAAAGAAGAAGCTGCTTGGTAAAGTGTAATCCTTTCGTACACAAAATTGTATTTAATCCGATCACTGGCTAATTTACTGTTTGTTATTAACTGGTTGAAAATCAATATATTACAATAAAGGGTATATTTTTTGATCTATAAATGTAAAAACTAAATCGATCAATTTAGTATGAGCATCATTGGTATAGAAATCCCTCAACTAAACGAAGATCAGGAGATAGAGGTTGAGGTAAGAGTAAATGGAATTAAAAAACAGTATCATTATCGGGTTGAGATTTTTTATTGGGAAGAGTGTCCTTATCCCACTGAAGACCGGGTCGAATGCATAAAAAACCTCGTTCGCGATTATGATAGTGACTGGGACCTGGCGCATATCGGGCTCCCGACGGATGATTATATCCCAATTACCTTCAGGAAGAAAAGAGTACTAAAAAGGTAAGTCGTCATCCTCTGAAAAACTCTCGTTCATCCATTCGGGATTAGAAGGTTCGGCAGCCTCCTGTGATGCTTTCTCCAGTCTCCAGGCCTGAAGGCTATTGAAATATTTCACATTTCCCTGGGGATCCGTCCACTTTCTCCCTTTCAGGTTGAAGGTGACATTGATGTCGTCTCCTATCTCCACCTGGTCCAGCTGTTCGCAATTGGACTGGATGAGTTCAAACTTCAGTTGTTCGGGATATTGAGGATTTTCCGCATATTCGACAACAAACTCTCTTTTCCTGAAATTTTCACTTACATCCTGTGTGTCAAACTTTTCAATCAATTTCCCTTTTATGTTCATTACTGATATTATTTAAACTATTTGTTCAAATTTGAGGTTGAGTTTTCATATATGAAAAGATCCAAAAGGATATTTTTGATATTGGCCGTAATATTTTTTGTGATCATGATGATCATTGGAGTTGACATCAGTCGCAGAACGACCTGGCCCGGTGCCAGGAAAAATTTGCAGGAAAGAATTAAAGATTAAAAGTGGGTAAAATCAATATCTCTCAAATCGACCTGGAAAAGGAAAAGGAAAAAATTGCGGATTATCCCGGTCTTATTCGCTATGCGCACAGTATTGGAAGCGCCCTGGTAAAACCAGAAGACAAGGGAAGGATCAAGGGCAATGCAGTAGCGGCAATGCATGATCAGACAGACAGGCAGTTCCGCCAGTTATTTGAGCAGATGCAGACGTTGGTACAACAGGCCGAATACCTGAAGAAAAGGGTAGAGATAAGTGAAAGGATCTATCACGCGGAGATCGGGTTTTCACCGGTAATGAATAAAGTGTATTTCCTGTACAGGCGTGCCGGTGGTACCGATGTGCTGTCCATGATAAGTCCGGATGAGTGGGGTAAAAGCTTTCCCTATGAGTCTTTTATAGCGGAGGTAAAACTGATGTCCGATCATACATGGGAGATTGTGAGAGCAGCCGATAAAAACTTCTATACCTGATAACGAATAAGCTTTCTTTCCGTACTCTATCTGAACCTTTTTGACCCAATCAAGCTTATAATGGAAATCAATTACCGTGGGTTTACGATATCCATTCATTGGTAATTGATATAAGGTTTAAACTACAAAAATGAAAAAACTGCTTTACCTGTCATCCGTTGCATTGCTGACATACGCCTGTACTTCTGATTCCGGCGAGGAGCTAGAGCCGGATTGTAGTCTGTCCGGATTAAGTATTTCCGTGGAAAATAAGGTTGACCCTTCATGCACAGCGCCCGGAAGTTTTACACTGGTTGCGACAGGAGGTGATGGAAACTACGAGTATTCAATGGATAATATCAATTTCACAGCTGCCACTACGTACGAGGACCAGGCAGCAGGAAATTACACCGCCACTGTTCGCGATGGAAATGATTGCATAGCAACCGTCCGGTTTTCACTCTCAGGTGATGAAGCCCTTACACTGGAGATTCAGTCTTCCGGATGCGATGACGGTGAAGGAGAAATAACAGCGGTAGCCAGCGGTGGTGATGGCAATTTTCAATATCAACTGGACAATGGCAATTTTGGCACCGAAAGCACTTTCTCAGGTCTGCAATTCGGCACCTATACCGTGACAGTAACAGACGGCAGTGGTTGTACGGCTTCCCAATCTGAAATAAAAATTGGTGTAAGTCTGACAGATGACATTTTTCCGATTATTGAGGCAAATTGTGCGCTGTCAGGTTGTCACTTAAATGTACAGGATCCGCTTTACCAGTCAAAGTCTGATGTCATTGCCGCAGCAGACAAAATCAAGACCCGGACAAGTGCCGGAACCATGCCGCCAAGTGGGCCACTGCCACCGGACCAGGTAAAACTCATTGCCGATTGGGTAGATTGCGGAGCCCCCGACAATTAATCCGACCTTATGAAGAAGATCTCTCTGATCATCATATGTACCGTGCCATTCCTGGTATCTGCTCAGCGTTTCATAAATGACTCCAGTTACGTCCGTTTCTTCAGTGAAGCGCCACTTGAGAATATAGAAGCGGTAAACATCGAGGGAACTGCCGTGATCGATCTTTCCAACGGACAGGTGGCTTTTTCCATTCCGGTCAAATCTTTTGAGTTTGAAAAATCCCTGATGAAAGAACATTTCAACGAAAACTACCTCGAATCCGATAAATATCCGAAAGCCACATTCAGAGGAAAGATCGGGAATTGGAGCAATGTGCCCGGTAAAAGGACCGTTTCGGTGTCGGGAGATATGACGATACATGGGAAAACCAATCCATTCGGTACTGAAGGAGATATTGATGTTTCGGACAAAAAAGTAGTGGTGAAAGCCGTATTTCCTATTGCCGTTGCAGATTACAAGATCAGGATCCCGAAAGCCGTTTTTTATAACATAGCCGAGGTTGTGGAAGTTACCGCCTACTTTGAACTGGTTCCGTATGAGAAAAATTAGTCTGTCTCTCCTCATTGTTCTTATGTCCGCTGCGGCCATTGCGCAGGATGAACTGATGGATATCTTAAATGAGAACAGTGAGCCGCCGGATGACGTGGTCACATCAACATTTAAGAGCACCAGGCTGATCAATGGTCACTCCATTGAAACAAGGACCAGGGGAGTTTTGGAATTTGTGATCAGTCACCGGTTCAGACCGTTGAATACGGGAGTTGAAAACTTCTGGGGTCTGGATGGAGCCAACATAAGACTGGGACTGGAATATGGTATTTCCGACCGGTTAAACGCGGGAGTCGGCAGGTCATCTTTCGACCAGGTTTTTGATGCTTTCGGTAAATATAAAATTGCGGGGCAGACATCCCGGTTTCCCGTAACTGTTACTGCTTTTGCAAGCATTGCCAAAAGAACGGATGATTTTTTCGATCAGGAGGTCGGACCCGGCTATACCACCAAACATCGCTTTGCCTATACTTATCAGCTCCTGCTGGCCAGAAAAATGGGAAGCAGGCTTTCATTGCAGCTGATGCCGTCTATGGTACACAGAAATTACGTTGCTACCTCGGCCGAGCCCAACGATCTGATCGCTGTGGGAGTGGGGGGTAGGTTTAAGATCACAAACCGTGTCACGATCAACGGGGAATACTATCCTGCGCTAAACCAGGACAGCAATGCGTATTTCGATGCCATTGCCATAGGAGTGGATATCGAAACAGGGGGTCATGTTTTTCAGCTTCATTTGACAAATGCTCAACAGATCAATGAAAGGGGTTTTCTGGGAGAAACCCAGGGAGACTTTTTCGACAAAGGAGTTCACTTTGGTTTCAACATCTCCAGGGTATTCAATGTTGCGGCGAAAGGCTAGAACTTATACTTCCCGGTTAAATAGAAATTTCGTCCCGGTCCGCTGATCCCGGATGAATAGGGCCGATAGTGCCTGTCCATGATGTTCTCGATACCTCCTTCAAATTCAAGGCCGCTTCTGAAGTAATAGCTGCTGCGAATATCAAGGGTATACCACCCCGGACTCCCTTCGTCGGTGTAGAGATGGGGTTTGTCTTCAATTTCCGTGGCCGGGATATCTTCCCGGTTCCGTTTGAAGTTGTAGTCGCCAATGAGTGTGAGGCGAAAGTTGTCCTTGTTAAACTTCAATTGTGTCTGACCGAAAACCGGTGTGGAATGCCTGAGAGGTTCCTTCGTGTCAAGGTCTTTACCCTCATTCATACTGATCGATGAAGTGAGGGCCAGATGGTTAAGCAGCTTACTCTTAAACCGGATGCTTCCTCCGTAGATATGTGCTTTGTCACTGTTGACCTGGGACCGGATCTCAAGATCAACCCCATCTACATTCAGCGTAGCTTCGTCATTGATGTCATACGCGCCTCTTATGATCGCATTGGTCAGATAGCTGTTATAAACAACGAAATCCACCTGCGTGACAGGATTTAACTTTTGTTGGTAGCTGATTTCCTGTGAATATACGTATTCAGGCTTCAGCTCCGGGTTGGGTACCACAATGATCTCATCATCCAGCTCGAACAATTTCCCGACATCATCCACATTTGGGGCCCGGAATCCTGACGATACAAGCAGGCTCAGTTTGGAGGATTCACCTGGGATATATATTGTCCCTATACTGCCTGTTACCGCCTGATTGGTGACATTGACATCATCAAATGTAAGGTTTGTAGCATCGACGTTGGAAGTTTTGGCAGCCAGCCATACCGTATTGTAACGGGCTCCCAGGTTCAGATTCAATTTCTCGCTGACAGCGTACTGCAAGCTGGAATATGCTGCCAGTGAGGAAAACTGACTCCCGCCATCAGGATATCTCGGACTTGTCGGTGAGACCTGACCGCTTTGCAGATCCCGCACAATACCGGTTGAGCGGACGTCATTGTAAAAACCATCCACTCCGTAGAAAAGCGTTGCTTTCTCGTTTATCAGCTTCTCAAAGTCGAGGGACCCTGTGAATATCTTCACTTTTTCCGTCCGTGTCCTTCTTTCATTGGAACCAAACGCCCGGTCGTTCCTGCTTTCTTCATAGTTCTGGAATGAAGTTGTGATCTTCATCTGGTCGTAGAACGATGTGGCATTGAAGTTCCCATAACTCAGGGAATGCATGGTCCATTTCTGAGGTCCGTAAAACCATTCGGCATATTCCAGGCTGTCGCTGGCGTCATCTACGGGCAATACCAGGCGATCGTACCTCGGTATATCGGAGGTTGTACTGAAGTAGAAACCGTAAGTGAGATTGGAGTTGTTGTCGAAACGGAAGGAAAGTTTGTGGATTGTATTTGTCAGATCATATCCCGAAAACTTCTGTACATCCGGATCCTGGTTGACCAGTAAGACGTCCTGCCCGTCGACTGTTTCAGCAAAGACATCACGGGAAAAATATCCTGCATAGTCATCGGAGCGATTGCTTCCGGCTTCCAGGTCGTCGAAATAAGAATTTGAGAATGACCCCCAGTAGGCGATCTTCCTCCAGCCAACACCAAAATCAACGTGTGCAGTTTTTTCCTTGGCGGCGGACCCCAGTCGCATCAGGGCCGTTCCCTGGTAGAGCGGACTGTCATCAATGGAGAAGGCAGGTGACTTGGTATGAAAATCCATCACCCCGCCAAGTGCGTCACTTCCGTAAATGACGGAACCGGGGCCGAACACTACCTCGGCCTGATCAATGGCATTCGGATCTATGTTGATCACATTCTGGAGGTTTCCGCTACGGTAAATTGCGTTGTTCAGGCGGATGCCATCCACAACAAGCAGAACCTTATTCGCGGCAAATCCCCGCAGGGAAGGACTGCCTCCTCCGTACTGACTTTTTTGCACAAATATTTCCCCCGTATTCTGCAGCAGGTCCGCGGAGGTTTGAGGATTGCCGAACTCAATGGATTTTGAATCTATGAAAAGTATATCCTGCGATACCTTCTCGGCGTCCTGTTCCCATTTGTTGGCTGCTACTACTACTTCCGTAAATGTTATGATCTTTTGCGTTAACTGGACCTTAAAACCATTTGATTCCAGTTTATCGTAATTGATCCTTTTGTTTTCATAGGCCGGATGCTGAAAGAAAAGGATCTCTCCGGCGGTGAACCCGTTGAGATCTATCGTACCGTCTGCTCCGGAGAAGCGGGTTGTGGTCTGGGCTTCATTGTACACGTATACATCGGAAACCGGCTTTTTAGATTCCGTGTCGATGATCCTCAGGGATTGTCCCGAGGCCGAAAGCTGCAGGATGAATAAAAGAAGGATCCAACAAGATCTACCGGTCATCTTCAAGTAGTTTTGGCTTTTCACATGCAAAAACTCTGCCGCGAAGTAACAATTTTTTTACTTTTTACAGGAATGAGTTACATATTTGGGAATGCCGGTACTTGAGCGGTCCTCATATGCCAAAAGACCCTGGTTTTTACTGAATGGTCATTTTGAGACGGTGATCCCGTCGATTTTCAATAATGCGGATCATTTTGAGTTCAGTCGTGAGCGGCTGGAACTGGAGGACGGCGATTTCCTGGATCTGGATTGGAAAAAGAATGAAAACTCCCGGCTGCTGGTGTTGTCACACGGACTGGAGGGGAGCAGTCATCGTTACTACATCAAAAGATCCGCTAAATATTTTTATGAACGGGGATGGGACATCCTGGCCTGGAACTGCCGTAGCTGCAGCGGAGAAATGAACCGGCTTCCGCGGTTTTATCACCATGGTGAAACAGGGGATCTTTCTATGGTGATAGACCATGCGATCCGTGAAGGGCGCTATGATGAGATCGTTCTGATGGGATACTCCATGGGGGGCAGTATGAGCCTGAAATACCTGGGGGAACGAAAGACTGATCCCACCATAAAGGGATGTGTTGTATTTTCTGTCCCGTGCAATCTGAAGGACAGCGGGGACCAGCTGGCTTTGAGATCGAACAGGTTTTATGAGAGGCGGTTTTTGAAGAAGCTGAGCGAAAAGATCAGGCTCAAGGCCAGGCAGCATCCGGATGTCATTTCTGCCGACCCTCTTTCAGAGATCAGCGATTTTAATACGTTCCATGAACATTATACGATCCCATTACATGGGTTTTCATCTTTGGATGATTTTTACAGTCGGGCGACCTGTGATCAGTATTTGGACAGGATCGAAGTGCCCAGTCTCATTGTAAATGCCAAAAATGACCCTATCCTGGGTGAGAAATGTTTTCCCATAGAAATTGCAAGGGAATCGGATTTTGTTTTCCTGGAAAGCCCCGGGAAGGGCGGTCATGTAGGATTCTCGAAACGCAACGGACCACACAGCTGGATGGAGGAGAGGAGTGAGGCGTTTATCGGGGAGGAGATATTGCAGTCATCCCGGTAGGACGAGGATCATGCCGGATTGCCATTGATTTTGAAGTCAGGAGTTTTACTAAGTGCTATTAAATACTTTTAAGCATTTAACAAAATGGTTATTTCTGTCCTGGTTTCATTCAGGATCATCCTGTTTTGGTCCTGGCGTCATTTTAGACTATCTTCACTTATAACCGGGTAGGCGGTTGCGCTTATCGACTAGTTAGATTCAAAACAAAACTAAAGGTTAGCAGGAATAGAATGTTAAAATGACAAATGACTGAAGAATATGAAAATGTATTAAGGCAATTAATTATTCAGTTAATTGGTGATGAAGATTCCGCTGCCTATGGAATATCTGAAGATCGTGTTGCTAAATGGAAAGAAAAACGAGAAATTGAACTGAAAAAGCATAAAGGTATTCAGGCCGAAAACAGGCTTCTTTACTATTCAGATTTCTATGATTTGAAAACAATTATTTTCAAAAATTGGGAATTGTTCCTACCAATACTAGCAAATAAAAAAAGATTTGAAGTTTTTTTCGATGAGGTTGAAAAATTCAGAAACACTATATCGCATGGAAGAAATTTAACATCTAGTCAGATTTCTCTACTCTCAGGAATAGTTGCAGACCTCAAGAATTTGATTACTATTTATCACAACAAGAATGAAACCAAAGAAGATTACTTCATTCAGTTAATACGGATCTCTGATAGTTTAGGGAATGTTTGGGATAAGAAAAACAAGCCCAAGAATGATCCAGTTTTAAGAGTGGGAGATGATTACGAGCTAATAATTGAGGCAAACGATCCAAAGGATAGAAAAATTTCATACTCTGTCAAGAATCTTGACAAGCTAAAAATAGTACAAGATTCGAACCGAATCCATCTCCAAATCACAAATGAATTGATTGGTAACTCATTATTGTTGTTTCAAGCTTTCACACCTGATTCTGACTATAAAAACTCAGATACTATGTCATTTTCCATTGACATTCTCCCACAATAGCTCCTGCTAACAAGCACTATCATCCATAAGCTAACTGAGCTGTTTGCAAGGCTAGTGCTATCCGATTTTTATAGAAATTTAAAAAGTCCAGCTTGCGGATGATAGCTGGGCGCTAGATATCATTAGAGCCTATTCCTTGATCCTGTATCGTCCTAAAATAAGTTTACAGGTTCGAGGATAATCCTCCTATTGATTTACTGTTGGTAATGATACATTCTTTGAGCAATAATTCTTCCATACTTTTTTTGTTTGAATATTAAAGGCATGAACCAATGCAGGGGTCAGTAAGCCGATGCTCATGTGTGGTCGATCATGG
>JANQEU010000023.1 GCA_028278225.1 Cyclobacteriaceae bacterium | reverse complement strand
GGAGACGTTATGATTAATTGAGAGGTTTGCCTGCTTCGTAGATGGGAGTATATTTCACCTACGGAGTAGATAGGTTATAGGCTGAATTTTTACATAGGGCAAACAGACCCTGTAAAGGAGACTGGTCAAGCCTGTAACCGAAACGACCTCATAAGGTCCCGCCAGATCGGGAACCTTGAATAGGAGATTGGGGCAAGCCGAGAACGATTCTACTCCGATGCGACTCACAGAATCACGGGAGGCAGCCATGCGAGAAATTGGAGTGGATCTTCACAAGACAAATTTTCAATGTTGTTATTTAAGAGGAGATCAAACAGAATTCAGGAAATTTTCACTGTCTGAGTTGGAGGTATTCAAAAAGGATTTACGTTCAAGTGATCGGATTGCTGTGGAGTCGACGGGGAACAGCCGTTGGTTCATCAAGCAGGTAGAAGATTTTGTAAAAGAGGTTGTGCTTGTCAATCCGACGCAGTTCAAAGTCATTGTTCAGTCTTCGAAGAAGACAGATAAAAAAGACGCAGAGTTGTTGGCGTTTTATCTTTCGAAAGGGATGCTTCCCGAGGTAGTGATGAAGGATGAGTATTCGAGTCAGATCAAGAGTCTTTGCAGTACCAGAGACAAGCTGGTGAAGTTACGGACGACGCTGAAAAACAAGATACACAACATCTTACTTTCTCATGGGATCATCAGCAAGCGTGAAGATTTCAGTAGTGAGAAAGGCTTAAAAAAAGCCCAGTCATACGCGTTAAGTGAAGTGGCCGAAGTTGAACTGGATGTGATCGTAGCTCAGATAAGACACCTGAATGAAGGGATCAAAAAGCTGGATCAAGAGATCGAGTCCAAGGGGAAAGCTCTGAAAGGGTATAAGAACATCACGAGCATTAAAGGGATCGGTCCGAAGAGTGGCACTATTCTGTTGAGTGTGATCGGTGATATAGATCGATTCGAATCGCAGAAAGCCCTGGATTCCTATTTTGGAATCGTTCCTCGGGTTCGGAACTCTAACAATACAATACATCATGGTCGTATCACCAAACAAGGTAGTAAGTTAGGTCGAACAACGCTCGTTCAGTGCACATTGATTGCGATTCGTTATTCTCCCTATTTGAGACGCTTTTATCTTCGATTGAAATCGAAAAAAGGCAGTGGAAAAGCGATCATTGCGACATCAAGGAAGCTTTTGGGTATCATCTATCAAACATTAAAGAATGACTGGATCTTTGAAGATTTTCCAAATTTTGTACTGCAATCACAATAAGCCTGAGTAGAATCGAAACAATTAATCATAGGAGTAATAAATTGAAACTCCTCAAATCAGTCTTGAAATCTGAAGGATGGTACCTCACAGGTTACGATGTTCCGATCCAGCTTGGTGTAAAAGTTGGTAATTCCTATGGGGGGGAACCCCACCTCCACAAGTCAATGCACGAGTACTTTGTTATACTAAAAGGACAAATCAGCATTAGCGTGAAAGAAAAAACCATTAAACTCAATAAAGGTGATCTTCTAATAGTTGAACCTGGCGAACCACACGAGATGATAAGTAAAAGCCCAGATTGTCAGTACCTAATTCTGATGCCCAAATACGTTCCAAACGACAAAGTTGACTTGAAACATATTCACTCTGCATTAACCTGAACATAGTCCACCAACAGTTCTATTTACAAGAAAAAACCTCTTTCCTTCCTTTACCCAAAGTCTTGACTATAAAAACGCAATGAAGTATATTGGATGATCAACCACTGCCTTTCGGAATGATGCATGACCCTCCACCGAATACAGCATCGCATCATCTTTTCCTTCGTGCTCCTCGTGATCGTCATCCTCATCATCAGCGGATGGACGCTCCATTGGACCGTTCGTCGAAGCCTCGAAAACGAACTCGGCAACAAATTGACGGCCGTCGCCGGCGCCGCCGCTGTGCAGGTCGATGAGGATGAAATCGGATTCATGCTCCGGAGCATCGGCCCCCGCACCCTCGC